>CAVYDB010000026.1:0-4860 GCA_963767125.1 uncultured Bacteroidota bacterium
ATTTACCGTTACAGTATAGGTACCAGCGCTTAATCCGCTGATGGAAGAAGTAAAACCAGCATTAGACCAGGAATAGGCATAAGGCGACGTACCCCCGCTACCGGTGGCACTTGCAACGCCATTATTTCCTCCATTGCATGTAATATTGGTAGTTATAAAAGCTGAAACAGATAATGGGCTGGAACTTTGTGTGATAGTAGCGGAAGCCTGGGTAAAACATCCAGCATTATCTATAGCATATATGCTATAGGTTCCCGCACTTAATGCGGAAGCAGTCAGGTTGATTCCCCCCGAAGGAAACCAAATATAAGTATATGGTGGAGTTCCTCCGGTGGCTGCATTCGCTGTGGCACTGCCGAATGATGAACTACGCCCCACATTGGTTACGTATGCAATGCTTATTCCCAATTGCGGCGGCTGGGTTATGGTGGCGAAAGCCGAAGCTGTACATCCCCCATTATCTCTCACAGTTATGGTATAGGTTCCGGCAACAAGACCTGTTGCCGTAAGATTACTCTGTCCGCCGGCAGACCAGGAATACGTGTAAGGCAATGTGCCCCCGGTGGCAATATTAGTTGTAGCACTGGCAGTACTTCCAAAGCAGGAAATATTAGTTGTGGATGCAACAGTTATTCCCAGGAAGGATGGAGATTGAGTAATAGTTATCGAACCGGTAGCAGTGCATCCGTGGTTATCGGTTACGGTTACCGAATACGTGCCTGCGCTAAGTACTGAACCTGTGGGGTTGGATGTGGACACCGCCGCCGTGCTTCCGTTAGACCATAAATAAGTATAGGGGCTTGTACCCCCCGATAAACCTGTAATGGTGGCGCTGCCATTGTTTCCCCCGCCACAACTTACATTGGTATTGGTTATAGAAACAACGACGTAAGGTACAATTTTGCGGACACGGTGATTATAAGTATCAGCAATATAAATATTACCGGAGCCATCCAGGGCTACCCCTGCAGGGAGATTTAATTCTGCCGAAGTAGCAGCTATATTGTCTGCGTTGTAACCCGATGTTAAGGTTCCGGCTATCGTTGATATAACACCGCCTGTATTCACTTCACGTAAACGGCTGTTGTGCTGGTCAGCTATATAAATATTTCCATAAATATCCGCCGAAACTGATGTGGGATTATTTAATTCCGCGGAGGTAGCCGCTAAGTTGTCGCCACTATATCCGAAGGTTCCGGTTCCCGCTATGGTAGAAATAACCCCGGCGGTATTCATTTTGCGGATACGGTTATTGTTTTGGTCAGCAATAAAAATATTACCGGAGCGGTCTACCGACACACCATAAGGGTTATTTACCTGTGCCGAGGTAGCGTCAATATTATCTCCGTTATAGCCCGCGCTCCCCGTTCCTGCAATAGTTGAAATAATTCCGCCGCCGTTCACTTTGCGGATACGATTATTGTCTTCGTCGGCTATATAAATATTGCCCGAGCCATCCAGGGCTATCCCGGTAGGATTATTTAACTCTGCATCGGTAGCTGCTATGTTGTCGCCATTATACCCATCAGCTCCGGTTCCGGCTATTGTGAAGATAATTCCTGCCGTATTCACTTCGCGGATACGGTTGTTTTCATAGTCGGCTATATAAATATTGCCCGAGCCATCAATGGCAACTTCAGTAGGACCGAATAACTCTGCCGATGTAGCCGCTATATTATCTCCGTTATAGCCCATGGTTCCGTTTCCGGCTATGGTTGAAATAATACCCCCGGTACTCACCTTGCGGATACGATTATTACCGTAATCTGCTATATAAATGTTGCCGGAGTTATCCACAGTAACTCCGTTGGGGCTATTCACACGGGCAGAGGTAGCGCTTATGTTATCTCCGTTATAACCCAGTGTTCCGGTTCCTGCTATGGTGCTGATAGTATATGTTACTACTCCCAAGGGTGACGGTTCTGTTATCGTAGCTGAAGCAGCTGCAGCACATCCGTTATTATCGGTTACGGTAATGGTATAAATTCCAGCTGAAAGATTTGAAGCAACTAAGTTTGTTCCGCCTCCACTGCTCCAGGAATAGGTATACGGGGAAGTTCCTCCGGTAGCTGCATTTGCAGTAGCATTGCCTGTGCCTCCATAGCAACTGATATTGTTAACTGTATTTACGCTAACATAAGGAGGGGGATTTCCCGGTGAAAGACCCACCGAAGCAGTATTGGTACAACCGCGAAAGTCAGTAACGGTAATGGTATAAGAACCTGCGGATGTATTAAAAATATCGAGGTCTGTTCCTCCTGAAGGAGCCCATGAATAAGTATAGGGGCTTGTGCCGCCTGTAGCCTGATTAGCTTCAATAGTTCCATTTAAATCACATGGGTCGGGGAATGCACCTGCTATTGAAATACTTAAAGGTGTCGGTTGGGTTATAGTAACAGTGCATGAGGTAGAACAACCCATTCCGTTAGTCTGGGCATAAACAGTATATGTTCCTGCGATTAACCCGGTGGCTGTAAGCCCACTTCCACCCGAAGGCTGCCAAAAAAGGCTTCCGCCGCTATATGACAAAATATCGGTATTTACAGATGCGCTTCCTGTCCCTCCATAGCAACTGATATTGTTAACTGTATTTACGCTAACATAAGGAGGGGGATTTCCCGGTGAAAGACCCACCGAAGCAGTATTGGTACAACCGCGAAGGTCAGTAACGGTAATGGTATAAGAACCTGCGGATGTATTAAAAATATCGAGGTCTGTTCCTCCCGAAGGAGCCCATGAATAGGTGTATGGGCTTGTACCGCCCGTAGCCGGGTTAGCTTCAATAGTCCCGTTAAAATCACATGGGTCAGGAAATGCACCTGCTATGGTAATAGTTAAAGGGGCTGGCTGGGTTACAGTGGCAGAAGCAGTAGCCAAACAGCCATTTATATCCTTTGCTGTTATTGTATAAACTCCGGCGCTAAGATTAGATACCGTAAGACCTGTTCCGCCTCCACCGCTCCAGGAATAGGTATAGGGAGATGTTCCGCCGGTTGCCTGATTTGCAACAATGATGCCTGAACTTCCTGAACAAAGTATATTGGTAACAGTTGCCACTTTTACACCAATGATAGCAGGTTGAGTAAGGGTTACTTGCTGGGTTGCACTACACCCATTATTATCTTTTGCCGTTAGCGTATAGGTTCCGGGAATCAATCCAGTTACGATAAGATTAGTGCCATTATTTCCACTCCATGAATAAGTATAGGGAGGTGTGCCACCGGTAGCTGCATTGGCAGTAACAGTTGCTATGCCCGAACAACTTACAGAAGAAACAGAAGCAATGGATATGCCTCCAATAGATGTGGAAGGCTGGGTTAGGGTAACAGATGCGGTAACACTGATGTTTGTTACATCATGCACAACAACAGTATAGGCTCCGGCGGAAAGACCCGTTGCCGAGGCGGTTGTCTGACTACCTGCATCACTCCAGCTATACGTATAGGGGCTTGCGCCTCCCGAGGGACTCGCGGTTGCTTTGCCAGTACTCCCACCTAAACAACTTATATTTTGCTTACTTACCGATGCAGAAGATAGAAGCCCATAGCTAAACACGTTGCCGTCATTATCCGGTCCACCTTCATGTGTCATTCCATAAAATGTGGTTCCCTGCAACAGCAAATCACCAAGTGGTTCATTTCCAAAGTTTCCTGTACTCCCCGTAAAATTAAACAGGTCATGGTAGTTGGTTCCATTGGTATTCACAGAGAATATGCAGCCATCATTAGCGGAGCCCCCCGATGCTGTCATACCGAATAAAATTCCTCCTGACAAAGTAAGAGAGCCATTAGGCTCGTTGCCCGGGAAGCTACCGGAAGTTCCTGAAAAACTTACCAGCGCCTGGTAGTTAGTCCCGTTCGTATTGACTGAAAACAGGCATCCGTCATTGAAAATGCCGCCGCCTGTGGTTAACCCATATAACACACCTCCCGATAAAATCAAAGAGCCATAGGGTGCATCTCCGAGATAGGAACCTGATGAACCAGTGAAACCAATTAAATTCTGAAAACTGGTACCATCCGTATCAATTGAAAAAATATTACCCATGCTGGAAAAGCCTCCCTGTACTGCCATTCCATATAAAACAGCCCCCGATTGAACTAATGCCCCGTTAGGATGAGCACCTGTGAGGCCTGTGAAGGAATACAATACCCTGTAATCGCTGCCATCAGTCTTCACAGAAAAAACGCAACCCAGACCGCTCGCTGTTCCCGAACTTGCCGTTCCGTAAAGCACCCCATTAGATATAATTAATGCTCCGCTGGGTGAGGCACCCAGATGAGAGCCGGTAGTACCCGTAAAACTGACTAGTACCTGGTAATTG
This sequence comes from uncultured Bacteroidota bacterium, assembly GCA_963767125.1. GTDB lineage: Bacteria > Bacteroidota > Bacteroidia > JABEUT01 > JABEUT01 > JABEUT01. Next base: position 4,325 of record CAVYDB010000026.1, read on the forward strand.
GTTCCATCCGTATCTACAGAAAATACACAACCTGATCCTGCCCCTGTAATAGTAGTACCATACAACACAGCTCCAACCAATAAAAGCGAGCTTTCCGGTTCACTTCCGGGATAGGAGCCTCCAGAACCGGTAAAACTGACAATGTTTTTAAAATTACTGCCATCTTTATGTACTGAAAAAATATTTCCGGCGCCGCCCCCACCCAACCAGGTGGTTCCATAAAGTACATTACCGCTGGACGCTAAAGCACCGCCATAAGGATATTGCCCTGTAAAGGAGCCTCCTGTCCCCGAAAAATCAACTAAATCGGTGTACTGGGCTGACAAGTTGCTTATTCCTAAAACCAAAGATAACGCTATCAGTAGCCTTTTCATAATGATAAAGATTTTAAGTAAATAATTAGTTAGATTCTCACAGGGGAGCAAATGTAAAAAAACTTTCATTCAGTTTATCAGTATAAAGTTAAATGTGGAATACGGCTTTAACCGATAAAAACTTCGGTTTTTTTTGGAAAATAAAAAAAGGAGGCCTGTTAA
>CAVYDB010000027.1:0-4860 GCA_963767125.1 uncultured Bacteroidota bacterium
ATTTACCGTTACAGTATAGGTACCAGCGCTTAATCCGCTGATGGAAGAAGTAAAACCAGCATTAGACCAGGAATAGGCATAAGGCGACGTACCCCCGCTACCGGTGGCACTTGCAACGCCATTATTTCCTCCATTGCATGTAATATTGGTAGTTATAAAAGCTGAAACAGATAATGGGCTGGAACTTTGTGTGATAGTAGCGGAAGCCTGGGTAAAACATCCAGCATTATCTATAGCATATATGCTATAGGTTCCCGCACTTAATGCGGAAGCAGTCAGGTTGATTCCCCCCGAAGGAAACCAAATATAAGTATATGGTGGAGTTCCTCCGGTGGCTGCATTCGCTGTGGCACTGCCGAATGATGAACTACGCCCCACATTGGTTACGTATGCAATGCTTATTCCCAATTGCGGCGGCTGGGTTATGGTGGCGAAAGCCGAAGCTGTACATCCCCCATTATCTCTCACAGTTATGGTATAGGTTCCGGCAACAAGACCTGTTGCCGTAAGATTACTCTGTCCGCCGGCAGACCAGGAATACGTGTAAGGCAATGTGCCCCCGGTGGCAATATTAGTTGTAGCACTGGCAGTACTTCCAAAGCAGGAAATATTAGTTGTGGATGCAACAGTTATTCCCAGGAAGGATGGAGATTGAGTAATAGTTATCGAACCGGTAGCAGTGCATCCGTGGTTATCGGTTACGGTTACCGAATACGTGCCTGCGCTAAGTACTGAACCTGTGGGGTTGGATGTGGACACCGCCGCCGTGCTTCCGTTAGACCATAAATAAGTATAGGGGCTTGTACCCCCCGATAAACCTGTAATGGTGGCGCTGCCATTGTTTCCCCCGCCACAACTTACATTGGTATTGGTTATAGAAACAACGACGTAAGGTACAATTTTGCGGACACGGTGATTATAAGTATCAGCAATATAAATATTACCGGAGCCATCCAGGGCTACCCCTGCAGGGAGATTTAATTCTGCCGAAGTAGCAGCTATATTGTCTGCGTTGTAACCCGATGTTAAGGTTCCGGCTATCGTTGATATAACACCGCCTGTATTCACTTCACGTAAACGGCTGTTGTGCTGGTCAGCTATATAAATATTTCCATAAATATCCGCCGAAACTGATGTGGGATTATTTAATTCCGCGGAGGTAGCCGCTAAGTTGTCGCCACTATATCCGAAGGTTCCGGTTCCCGCTATGGTAGAAATAACCCCGGCGGTATTCATTTTGCGGATACGGTTATTGTTTTGGTCAGCAATAAAAATATTACCGGAGCGGTCTACCGACACACCATAAGGGTTATTTACCTGTGCCGAGGTAGCGTCAATATTATCTCCGTTATAGCCCGCGCTCCCCGTTCCTGCAATAGTTGAAATAATTCCGCCGCCGTTCACTTTGCGGATACGATTATTGTCTTCGTCGGCTATATAAATATTGCCCGAGCCATCCAGGGCTATCCCGGTAGGATTATTTAACTCTGCATCGGTAGCTGCTATGTTGTCGCCATTATACCCATCAGCTCCGGTTCCGGCTATTGTGAAGATAATTCCTGCCGTATTCACTTCGCGGATACGGTTGTTTTCATAGTCGGCTATATAAATATTGCCCGAGCCATCAATGGCAACTTCAGTAGGACCGAATAACTCTGCCGATGTAGCCGCTATATTATCTCCGTTATAGCCCATGGTTCCGTTTCCGGCTATGGTTGAAATAATACCCCCGGTACTCACCTTGCGGATACGATTATTACCGTAATCTGCTATATAAATGTTGCCGGAGTTATCCACAGTAACTCCGTTGGGGCTATTCACACGGGCAGAGGTAGCGCTTATGTTATCTCCGTTATAACCCAGTGTTCCGGTTCCTGCTATGGTGCTGATAGTATATGTTACTACTCCCAAGGGTGACGGTTCTGTTATCGTAGCTGAAGCAGCTGCAGCACATCCGTTATTATCGGTTACGGTAATGGTATAAATTCCAGCTGAAAGATTTGAAGCAACTAAGTTTGTTCCGCCTCCACTGCTCCAGGAATAGGTATACGGGGAAGTTCCTCCGGTAGCTGCATTTGCAGTAGCATTGCCTGTGCCTCCATAGCAACTGATATTGTTAACTGTATTTACGCTAACATAAGGAGGGGGATTTCCCGGTGAAAGACCCACCGAAGCAGTATTGGTACAACCGCGAAAGTCAGTAACGGTAATGGTATAAGAACCTGCGGATGTATTAAAAATATCGAGGTCTGTTCCTCCTGAAGGAGCCCATGAATAAGTATAGGGGCTTGTGCCGCCTGTAGCCTGATTAGCTTCAATAGTTCCATTTAAATCACATGGGTCGGGGAATGCACCTGCTATTGAAATACTTAAAGGTGTCGGTTGGGTTATAGTAACAGTGCATGAGGTAGAACAACCCATTCCGTTAGTCTGGGCATAAACAGTATATGTTCCTGCGATTAACCCGGTGGCTGTAAGCCCACTTCCACCCGAAGGCTGCCAAAAAAGGCTTCCGCCGCTATATGACAAAATATCGGTATTTACAGATGCGCTTCCTGTCCCTCCATAGCAACTGATATTGTTAACTGTATTTACGCTAACATAAGGAGGGGGATTTCCCGGTGAAAGACCCACCGAAGCAGTATTGGTACAACCGCGAAGGTCAGTAACGGTAATGGTATAAGAACCTGCGGATGTATTAAAAATATCGAGGTCTGTTCCTCCCGAAGGAGCCCATGAATAGGTGTATGGGCTTGTACCGCCCGTAGCCGGGTTAGCTTCAATAGTCCCGTTAAAATCACATGGGTCAGGAAATGCACCTGCTATGGTAATAGTTAAAGGGGCTGGCTGGGTTACAGTGGCAGAAGCAGTAGCCAAACAGCCATTTATATCCTTTGCTGTTATTGTATAAACTCCGGCGCTAAGATTAGATACCGTAAGACCTGTTCCGCCTCCACCGCTCCAGGAATAGGTATAGGGAGATGTTCCGCCGGTTGCCTGATTTGCAACAATGATGCCTGAACTTCCTGAACAAAGTATATTGGTAACAGTTGCCACTTTTACACCAATGATAGCAGGTTGAGTAAGGGTTACTTGCTGGGTTGCACTACACCCATTATTATCTTTTGCCGTTAGCGTATAGGTTCCGGGAATCAATCCAGTTACGATAAGATTAGTGCCATTATTTCCACTCCATGAATAAGTATAGGGAGGTGTGCCACCGGTAGCTGCATTGGCAGTAACAGTTGCTATGCCCGAACAACTTACAGAAGAAACAGAAGCAATGGATATGCCTCCAATAGATGTGGAAGGCTGGGTTAGGGTAACAGATGCGGTAACACTGATGTTTGTTACATCATGCACAACAACAGTATAGGCTCCGGCGGAAAGACCCGTTGCCGAGGCGGTTGTCTGACTACCTGCATCACTCCAGCTATACGTATAGGGGCTTGCGCCTCCCGAGGGACTCGCGGTTGCTTTGCCAGTACTCCCACCTAAACAACTTATATTTTGCTTACTTACCGATGCAGAAGATAGAAGCCCATAGCTAAACACGTTGCCGTCATTATCCGGTCCACCTTCATGTGTCATTCCATAAAATGTGGTTCCCTGCAACAGCAAATCACCAAGTGGTTCATTTCCAAAGTTTCCTGTACTCCCCGTAAAATTAAACAGGTCATGGTAGTTGGTTCCATTGGTATTCACAGAGAATATGCAGCCATCATTAGCGGAGCCCCCCGATGCTGTCATACCGAATAAAATTCCTCCTGACAAAGTAAGAGAGCCATTAGGCTCGTTGCCCGGGAAGCTACCGGAAGTTCCTGAAAAACTTACCAGCGCCTGGTAGTTAGTCCCGTTCGTATTGACTGAAAACAGGCATCCGTCATTGAAAATGCCGCCGCCTGTGGTTAACCCATATAACACACCTCCCGATAAAATCAAAGAGCCATAGGGTGCATCTCCGAGATAGGAACCTGATGAACCAGTGAAACCAATTAAATTCTGAAAACTGGTACCATCCGTATCAATTGAAAAAATATTACCCATGCTGGAAAAGCCTCCCTGTACTGCCATTCCATATAAAACAGCCCCCGATTGAACTAATGCCCCGTTAGGATGAGCACCTGTGAGGCCTGTGAAGGAATACAATACCCTGTAATCGCTGCCATCAGTCTTCACAGAAAAAACGCAACCCAGACCGCTCGCTGTTCCCGAACTTGCCGTTCCGTAAAGCACCCCATTAGATATAATTAATGCTCCGCTGGGTGAGGCACCCAGATGAGAGCCGGTAGTACCCGTAAAACTGACTAGTACCTGGTAATTGGTTCCATCCGTATCTACAGAAAATACACAACCTGATCCTGCCCCTGTAATAGTAGTACCATACAACACAGCTCCAACCAATAAAAGCGAGCTTTCCGGTTCACTTCCGGGATAGGAGCCTCCAGAACCGGTAAAACTGACAATGTTTTTAAAATTACTGCCATCTTTATGTACTGAAAAAATATTTCCGGCGCCGCCCCCACCCAACCAGGTGGTTCCATAAAGTACATTACCGCTGGACGCTAAAGCACCGCCATAAGGATATTGCCCTGTAAAGGAGCCTCCTGTCCCCGAAAAATCAACTAAATCGGTGTACTGGGCTGACAAGTTGCTTATTCCTAAAACCAAAGATAACGCTATCAGTAGCCTTTTCATAATGATAAAGATTTTAAGTAAATAATTAGTTAGATTCTCACAGGGGAGCAAATGTAAAAAAACTTTCATTCAGTTTATCAGTATAAAGTTAAATGTGGAATACGGCTTTAACCGATAAAAACTTCGGTTTTTTTTGGAAAATAAAAAAAGGAGGCCTGTTAA
>CAVYDB010000028.1:0-9837 GCA_963767125.1 uncultured Bacteroidota bacterium
CCAGTTTAGAAGCGTGGGAGCCAAAAGCGGTAGCCTCACGCAAAATCCCCGCCCAAGCCAAAGTCGGGATTGAAACGGGCACCCAACCCCACATTGGCAATCGGCTGGGTACGCCCTCAATCCGAGAGATTCGGTAGGTTCCGCTACGAGCAGAATCGTCCCTTGCTCAACTTTACGCATCCAAGCAGCCGAAGTCCTAGTGAATAAGGGGTTTATAGATAGGAACTTCCGGACTGAGTGCGGGTTTAAGTATCTTTAGAAGCAGTCGGAGAAGCGGTTCGTGCGTCTCGCGTCCGCTTCCAGGAAAATTTATGAAAACAAACAAGGTGTTTGCCGTTGCGGTCATGCTTGCGGGACTTGTGTTCTCACCGCTTACCAGGCAAATTGCTTCGGGGCAGGATGCGCCGCCTGATGCGCAAGAGGACGTTCAAGGACCACCTCCACAGGATCAGCAGGGCCCTCCGCAGGACGGCCAGGGGCAAGATCAAAACGATCAGCAGCCCGCGCAGGATCCTCCGGGACGCGTGGCTCAACTGGCGTATTCCTCAGGCTCAATTTCATTTCAGCCGAGCGGGCAGGGTGACTGGGTACAGGCGGTCACGAACCGTCCGTTAACCGCGGGCGACAATCTCTGGGCGGATAAAGATTCGCGCGCCGAATTGCACATCGGATCGACCACCTTGCGGATGGATTCGGAAACCAGCATCACGTTTCTCGATCTCGACGACCACTCCACTCAAATCAAGTTATCCATGGGATCGCTGATTGTGCGGGTGCGCCATCTGGACGACGGCGACACTTTTGAAATCGACACGCCGAATCTCGCATTCAATCTGCAGAGAACCGGCGAATACCGCCTTGATGTGAATGCGGACGGGAACGTCACCAATGTGGCGGTCTGGCAGGGACGCGGTGAAGCAACCGGCGGCGGCGACTCCTACATGGTGGTTGCCGGTCAGCAGGCCAAATTTTCTGGTACCGATCAGCTGGACCACGAGATCGCGCAATTACCGGGAAACGATGATTTTGACGGCTGGTCTTCAGGACGCGATCAAGCGGATGATCGCAGCGACAGTGCGAACTACGTGTCCGATGAAATGACCGGATACCAGGATCTCGATGAATATGGAAGCTGGAGCTATCAGGCCGGGTATGGGGCCGTCTGGGCGCCGTCTTCGGTTGCTGTGGATTGGGCGCCGTATCGCTACGGACATTGGGTTTGGATCGCGCCGTGGGGATGGACCTGGGTGGAGGATGAACCCTGGGGATTCGCGCCCTTCCACTACGGACGCTGGGCGAATGTATCGAACCGCTGGTTCTGGGTGCCGGGACGTGTATTCGTACGCCCGGTCTATGCTCCGGCTCTCGTGGCGTTCGTCGGCGGGGGCGGCTTCCACATTGGCGTTGGAGTCGGCGGCCCGGGAGTGGGATGGTTTCCGCTGGCGCCGGGCGAAGTCTACATGCCTTGGTACCGCACCAGCCGCGTCTACGTGAATAGCGTGAACATTACCAACACGCGGGTCAATGTCACGCAGGTGACGAATGTCTATAACGTCTACAACTCGCGGACGACGGTCAACAACACTCGCATCACGTACGTTAACCAGCGGGTCAACAATGCTGTCACGGCGGTCCCGCGTGACACGTTTGTGAATTCACGCCCGGTAGGACGGAGCTTTGTGCGGGTGGATGAGAAGCAACTGGCATCCGCGCAGGTGAATTACCGTCCAGAAGAACAACCGGCCAGAACCAGCGTAATGGGATCGGGCGCTCCGGCACGCTTCCAGCCACCGGCGACGGTTGTGAACCGGCAGGTGGTGGCGACGCGGGTTCCGACGATTCCGCGGACGCCGTTTGGACAATCACGGCCAGCGGTAAACGTACGCACCGAACAGAGCGCTTCGGTTCCGCAACCGGCACGCAGCAATGTTCAGCAGCCGGAAGTGCGCGGCGGAAATGTGCAACAACCGCAAACGCGTTACGAGGCAGAACGTCCGGCGCAACCGCAGTATCAGAGCAATGTTCCGCGTCCTGGATACCAGCAGCCAAACAACCAGGCGCGGCCACAGCAGCCGAACTACCAGCAGCAGGAGCCGCAACCGCGGCCGCTGGTTCGGTCGGCTCCTCCAGTGCAGGACCGGCCGGATACGCAGCGGAGCGAGCAGCAGAAGTTCCAGAGCTGGCAACAGCAGCGGCCGAGAGAATCAGCGCCGCGGCCGCAGCCCCAACATGAGGAGCGTTCGGCACCACGGTCGTCTCCTCCTCCGGAACATCACAAGTAGTTTCAGAAGATAGGCAAAAAACAATGCCGGTTCCCTCGCGGGGACCGGCATTTTGTTGTGACTGCACTTTTCTAGTGAAGGCTGTCTAGGCGGAAACGAGATCGGTTTCTGCGGCGGCGGGGGCTTCGGGTTCCTGATACTTAACCGGCAGTTCAGAAAGGCTCCAGGAGGGTAGCTGGACGCCGGCGCCGTGGACCAACGTCATCGCCAATGCGCAGTTCGGCTTCCTCGTGTCCGCCGACGGCACCGGGACCACATGGTCGATCAATGCGCAGCAGAATCAGCTCACCCCGTGGTCCAACGATCCAGTGAGCAACGCACCTGCGGAGGTCGTGTACCTGCGTGACGAGGACAGCGGCGACCTGTGGAGCGCGACGCCTTTGCCTATTCGGGAGCCGACGTCCTCCTACGTGGTGCGTCACGGCTTCGGCTACAGTCGATTCGAGCACGTCTCGCGCGGCATTGCATCGGAGCTTCTGCAGTTCGTGCCGCTCGATGACTCGATCAAGATCGCGCGGCTCAAAATCGCCAACCGCTCGAGCCGCCGACGCCGGCTCAGCGTCACCCACTACGTCGAGTGGGTTTTGGGTAATCAGCGCAGCCGCAGCGCGCCGTTCATCATCACCGAGACCGACCCCGGATCCTTCGCGCTCTTGGCGCGCAACAAACTCAGGGTGATTAATAAAAAATGGACTGTAATGAGTTTTTAAGATAGAATCTAATAATTGCAATTTGGTCGTAAAACTTCGGATATTCTCAGATAATACAAAAATCACTTCATCTATTCTTGCCATAGCATAGGCGCGAGGTTCATCTCTATGTGGTGAACAAAAATGTTTCGCAATCATCATAGTAGTTTGATATTCAAGTGAGGTTATATGAGCAATTATTTCGCCACTCATTTTATAATAAAACTCCAAATATTCGTCTGTTTTCATAATAACTTATTTTTCAAGATTAATCTTCCCAATACCCCTTTTATCAATGCATCCCTTTATATAATGATTTTCATCAAAGACTACAGCCAATCCAGATTTAAAGTCCCCTGTACGCGCTGATTTGCAATCAGTGCCTGCCGGGAGAGTAGCAGACTTATTTTGTTATCACCACTTTCCCCTCTCCTATAAAAGTACCATTTTCGGTAAGAACCCTGTACAAATAAACCCCATCAGGCTGTCCGCTTAGGTTAATCAGGAATTGAGAATTAGAAATCAGGGATCTTGAAAACACAACTTCACCCAAAACATTGTAAATTTCAATCATAGTTTGGGATGCCGAAACAAGTTCGGCATGACCAAGAGCAATAGTGAAAATGCCATTATTAGGGTTCGGATACACTTTTACCTTTTCACTTTCGCCTTTTAACTGATTCGTTCCTGTTGTAACATCAATGTTAACACAAATACTGTCAAAGCATCCGTTAGAGTCAGTAACCATCACACAATAATCTCCTGCGCATTGGTTTGATATGGTATCGGTAGTAAGTCCTCCGGTCCATGAATAGGTGTAAGGGCTTGTGCCGCCATTGACTACCACCCAGGCAGAACCATCACAATTCCCTGATGTAGCTTCAGAAGAATCTGCCACCATAGAAAGTGTTGTTGGTTGGGTTATGATAACCGATGTTGTTGCAGAACCTCCACATGAATCAGAAACATTAACCGTGTAAGTTCCTGCGCTTAACCCCACCGCAGTGGCTGTGGTCTGACTATTTGCGTCGCTCCAAAGATAAGTATATGGGGGTGTACCTCCATTCACCGACACAGAATCAATGCCATTATTGGCTCCATTGCATCTCACATTAGCAATAACATAACCCGATGCGTTCAATATTACAGGTTGGGTTACGATAACAGATGTTGTTGCAGAACCTCCACATGAATCAGAAACATTAACCGTGTAAGTTCCTGCGCTTAACCCCACCGCAGTGGCTGTGGTCTGACTATTTGCGTCGCTCCAAAGATAAGTATATGGGGATGTACCTCCATTCACCGACACAGAATCAATGCCATTATTGGCTCCGTTGCAACTCACATTAGCAATAACATAACCCGATGGATTCAAGATTGCCGGTTGGGTTATGGTAACAAAAACAGTAGTGGTTGAATCGTTGAATCCTGTTACTGTAAGAGTGTATGTTCCGGCATTTAGTCCGCCAAGGCTATTGGAAGTATTTCCGCCTGGCTGCCAGAGATAAGTATATGGCGATACTCCACCGCTTACAGCGGCAACTGCTACTCCATTATTGCCCCCATGGCAGGAAACATTCGTAATAGCCATATTAACCTGCATATTATTTGTGACAATATTCCCGCAGGTATTGGGGATAGGGTTTAATTCAATGGGGCTTCCGGGGGTGAGAGTCTGCCCCGCAAATCCGCTATAAGTAGGCAAATAAAATGTACACCGGAATGATTCATTGGTGGTGGGTACGGTATATTGGGCAATGGGACCCGCAGCATCCACCGGGTTTATATAATCCCAAATAGAATCTTGCGTGGTGTCGCTCACTTCAAGGAAATGCCCGGTTGTGGCAGCACAAATCAATGTATTTCCGTTGGGCAGCCTTTGGGCGCTTCCCATAACCATGGAAAACAAATTACCGGGAACAGTAGCCATGTGACTCCAGTACTCAGATGTTGGACCGTACGCTTGTCCTGAAACAAGGGTATAATCACCTGCTGAATCTATAGGCGGAGTAAAAACATCTGCCGATGAAGCATTGCCTCCCGGTCTTCCCAACCCGTTATTAAACAGTATTATTTTTCCTGAATCGGGATAGCCGGCAGGAATCCACGAAGGGTTATGCTGGGTATAAAACATTCTGTTTGCTGCGGTTCCTCTATCATACGCCTGCGGATTGCCCCAGCGATACATAAAATCGCCGCCTTTGCCATGCCTTCCGCCTGAGTGGGAAGCGGCTTCGGCAGTAGTGGTGCTATGGTCTAAAATATACACTTCGGAGAGACTACGAAAACTAAAAATTATCTGGTCGAGCGCCGAATCGTAACTGACACCGTTCATGTGCAACCAGTCATTCGATGCATTGGTGTTTATTCCCAGGTAGTTCAGGTTTAATAGCTCAGGATGGTCGGCTACTACCCCATAATTGGGCTTGGTATTATCATAATCCTGTATCAAATGGTCCCATGCGTTCCATTCCCATACTATCACTCCCGAATCGGTTCCTATGGGATGAATCTCCTCCAGCTTAGCCCCCCAAAGGTCGGGTCCTAACCCAACAGGATTTCTTCCCGCTGCCTTCACTGTGGCTGAATCAATATAAGTCCATACTATGGCTAATATATTCCCGTTAGGCATAGGAAATGCATCATGGTCTTGCGTTTCACTGTCCGATGAAAGGGTATAAGACCATAGCAAGTTACTATTCCAGTCGTATTTAGCAAGGCGTCCACCGGTAGAACCATTGCCGTTGAAGACTGCATTGGCAACATTTTCGGTTCTGAATAAAGTACCGTTGGGAAGCAAGTAAACCGAAAGCCCCGGAATTGCGCTGCTTGACCATTCATGGATTTTTCTGCCGCATTTATCTATCAAATACGTGGTGTCGGAATACTCCGGAGAAAATAATACATATCCGTCAAGCGACCCGGGTTTATTATCAAACATACCAACCGTTTGCTGAGATTGGATTGCAGAAAATAAAAGACATGACAATACTGTTGTAAAGATTGTTTTCATAGGCGTTGAAAAAAATTACGGCGCAAAGATAACCTTTTTGATGATTTATAGGTAATAGAAATTAAACTTTTATTATAAAACCAACAAATCAGATAGGGACTTTATACCGTTTTTAAGCGGCTATTTTCACTTTTAGAATTACACTGGCATTTTCGCTGCTTTACCCGGACTCGGGTTTATATGCTCATTTCGTTATTACCACTTTTCCCTCACCAATAGCATTCCCGTTTTCGGTAAGAACCCTGTACAAATAAACCCCGTTGGGCTGCCCTCTCAAATCAATTTCAAATGGATGTTGGCTATTAGCCGATGGCGGATAGTTTTTGGAATACACTTTTTCTCCCAACACATTGTAAATCTCGACTGAAGACTGACCACTGACCACTGATAACTGAATACTGAATTTACCTTGGTTGGGGTTTGGGAAGATGGTTAATCGTCCATTTCCTATTTTTAATGGCGCTATTCCCGTTACCTCATTGCAGCCTGAATCGCAGCCTAAGCTATCGGTTTTTACCACCCACATTTCCTCCGGATTACTGAATGTCCAGCCCGAGGAAATATAGCCTCCATCCGGGGTTAATTGTATGTCGGTTAAATAATCGTTATCACCAGGGAAAAATTTCTCGTATGGGCGATACCATTTTTGGTTTCCGTTTGAATCGGTTCGTATAATGATACCTGCATATCCTACTGAATCATCGGTTACATCGCTCCCGCAAACAACTAAATCCCCATCGGGCAATTCGTTCAGGTTATACAGCAAAACCGAGCCTTCACCAGTCCAGTGCGCTCTGTAAGTTTTGCTCCAAACCTGGTTACCCGAGTCATTTAATTTGCTCATGTACATTATGGAATAGGGGCTATCTCCGTTCCAATTCAGGCTGTCGTCCCAGTAACCGCATAGCACATACCCCCCATTTTTTAAGGCTTTGATGGAAAACGCACGCACGTTGCACATGGTATCGCGAATATACTTTGTCCATTGCTCATTGCCGGCTGAATCTGTTTTCATCACCATTATTCTGCCATCTTCACAAAATATCCTTGAAATGCTTGCATTGGTATCAATATCAAACGCACAAAGCACATAGCCCCCATCGCGGCAGGTATCCATGCCAGATGGATACCGCTGATGATTAGAATCGGCATGATAGGTTCTTGTCCATATTCTATTACCCAACGTATCTGTTTTGGTTAAAACTAATGTGTTCAGGGCATACCACATGCTGACAAAATCATACCACTCTCCGTAAATTACATATTTCTTTTCCCGGGTAATTTTAATCTGGTCTATTACAATACCGGCAGAATCCCGGTAATTTTTTGTCCACAGTGTATCTCCATTCCCGTCAAACCGATATAAACTCCAATCGGTACATGAGGCAGATGTGTCATTTTCCCAACTTACTACTTCCATCCCTCCGCCCCAGGGAACAACCACTCCCAATTCATTCTCACATTCAAGCGGAACAAAATCGTACCCAGACTTATAGTAAGACTTTTGCCATACGATATTTCCAGCGCTGTCTATTTTTACAATGGCGGGGTCCTGGTGATTATTTGAGTCAATGGTTGCCCCATATATAATATATCCCGAACCTGCACTTTGAATATTAAATGAAATGGCAGATAAACCTGGAATGGCTTGATAGGCTTCATTAAATTGAATGTTCTGTGCAATTAATATGTTACCAAAAGCACAAAACAATACTACTAATATTCTTCTTTTACTCATTTATCTATAACCAACTTCCCCCTATATTGGATTTTGTTATCAACATTTAGGCAATATACATAAAGTCCTACAGATAGATTTAAAATGTAAAGATAGGAATAAAAACCATTACACTTTGCTTAACTAAAAAGCCTCTGAAACCAATAGGGACAACAGCGACATGAGTATTAACTGGCAACCAATTACTTATCTATGGGAGTAATAGCCCTGCCCGTCCGGTCAGGCGGGCGTTTTTAGCCGTTATTTTTGAATTATCAAAAAAGTATGGCAAGCAAATAAAAAACCCTGACCTACTGGGTCAGGGTTTAAATAAATCATACTTGAAATAGGGCTTATGCTTGCTTTTCTTCTCTTTCCGATAGAGTTTTCACTATGCCGCTAAGCTTTTGTCCGCCTGACTGAAGAGCGCCAATAACGTTCTTGGCAGGTGACTGAAGAAGGGCAATAATATCGGCAATAAGTTCGTTCTTGGTTTTGAGTGCGCTAAGGGCTTCAAGGCTTTCATCTCCGAGGTAAATACTTTCTTCAATAAATGCACCTTTCAATAGTAGGTTTGCTGTTTTCCAGCCTGAATTGCTTTATAACTCTTGCAGGTTCACTTGGCTGTTCAGAATATAATATGGCAGTATTGCCTACCAGGGTATCATGCAATGGAGCAAAAGCTTCTGCATTGGACGATTTTTCCATGGCTTTTCGGAGAAGGGTGTTCTTCACAACGGAAACACTTATGTTCTTTCTCATAGCAAATCCGGCGGAAAGCATTGATTTTAATACCTGTGATAGTAGAAGTATCGGCAAGATAAAAATTCTTATTTTCATTCAAAATAGCGGTTAATTCGTCTACTTTTTGATTTTTTTCCTGCTTGTTCATTTTATTTTAGCTTTTGGCTTTTAGTTATTACCTATTAGCGGTTTTAGTATCCTAACGATTTAGTTTCTATTTGAATGCTTGGGCTCATAGTAGAAGACATAAAGATGCTGTGGATATAAGCTCCTTTGGCATGCAGCCGGTTTTGCCTTTACTATGGTTTGAATAAATTCATTTACATTGTCGGCTATTTTATTGCTGTCGAAAGAAACTTTACCAACAGCAACATGAACAATACCGTCTTTATCGGCTTTGTATTCTATTTTACCCGCTTTAGCTTCTTTCACTGCTTTGCCAACTTCCTGGGTAACAGTTCCAATTTTAGGGTTTGGCATTAATCCTCGGGGACCGAGAATTTTACCAAGTCCACCTACTTTTCCCATTACAGAAGGGGTGGCAATTACCACATCCATGTCTGTCCAACCGGCTTTAATTTTGGTGATAAACTCATCCAGCCCAACAAAATCTCCGCCTGCAGCTTTAGCTTCTTCTTCCTTATCAGGAGTGCAAAGAACCAGAACTTTTAATGTTTTTCCTGTTCCATGCGGAAGACTTACAGTACCCCTAACCATTTGGTTAGCTTGCTTAACGTCAATACCGAGTTTTACACTCATTTCAACGGAACCGTCGAACTTAGTGCTGGAAATATCTTTCAATATTTTAGCTGCATCCACAATGGGATACATTTTAGCAACATCATATTTTGATAATGCTACTTTTCTTTTTTTAGTGAGTTTTGCCATACCAATATTATATTATTTGTCAATTACTTCAATGCCCATGCTTCTTGCTGTTCCGGCTACCATATTAATGGCCGATTCAAGGGTAAAGCAGTTCAAGTCAGGCATTTTATCTTCTGCTATTTTTTTCATTTGCTCCCGGGTAATCTTTCCAACCTTTTTCTTGTTTGATTCTGCCGAGCCTGATTCCAATTTAAGAGTTTCCTTAATTTGAGCGGCCACAGGGGTCTTCTTAATTACAAAGTCAAAAGACTTATCGGAATAAACGGTAATGATAACAGGCAATATTTTTCCTGCCTGTTCCTGGGTGCGAGCATTAAACTGCTTGCAAAAATCCATAATGTTTACTCCCTTGGCACCTAATGCGGGACCAATTGGCGGAGCGGGGTTAGCTGCTCCTCCTTTAATCTGGAGTTTTACGAGTCCTGATACTTCTTTTGCCATGTTCTTTTATATTTGGCTATCAGCTATTGGCTAATAGCTATTAGCTAATTGTTAACTTTCCTT
>CAVYDB010000029.1:0-50330 GCA_963767125.1 uncultured Bacteroidota bacterium
TCACATTGGAAATGGTGGTGTTAGTACCTAAACCACCGCTCCAGGAATAAGTATATGGAGATGCGCCGGCGGAGGGTGCGGCTGCTGTGGCCATTCCATTGTTCCCGCCAGTACAGCTTACATTCTGATTTACGACTGGTAACGCTTCGGAAAGGGTACAGTCAGGGGTTAATTGCCGGACACAATTGTTGAAAACGTCAGCAATATATATATTGCCTGAAGCATCTACCGCCACCCCATTAGGGTTATATAACTCTCCGGCGGTTGCCGCCACATCATCCACAAAGCCATAGGTTCCATTTCCGGCAATAGTAGAAATAATACCGATGGTATTTACCCTGCGAATCCGGTAATTTAGGTTGTCGGCAATAAATAAATTTCCGGAGGCATCTACCGCCACCCCGCTTGGGTCATATAACTCTGCAGCCGTAGCTGCTCCTCCGTCCCCGCTATAGCTGCCGACATTACCTGCGCCATAGCCATTACCCGCCACCGTAGAAATAGTGCCGCCGGTGTTTACCCTGCGAATACGCATGTTTATAAGGTCAGCTATATACACGTTCCCCGACCCATCCACGGCTACTCCCTGGGGATGCCATAATTCGGCTGCCGTAGCGGGTCCTGTATCCCCGGAATAACTTCCCACTCCATTCCCGGCAAAAGTTGTAATAGTACCGGAGGTATTTACCATCCGGATACGGTTGTTTTGCCGGTCAGCAATATATACATTACCGGAAGCATCCACAGCCACCCCGGTAGGGTTATTTAACTCTGCAGCTGTAGCCGGTCCTGTATCCCCGGAATATCCACCTGCGTTGGGTCCTCCCCCTCCAATGGTGTACCCATTACCGGCAAAGGTTGTAATAGTACCGGAGGTGTTTACCATCCGGATACGGTTGTTAAAAAAGTCAGCAATATATAGATTGCCTGAAGCATCTTTCGCCACTCCGTTAGGTTGAGCTAATTCCGCTGCGGTAGCCGGTCCATTATCCCCAGAATAACCTCCGCTTCCATCACCGGCTATGGTTGAAATAATTCCGCCGGTATTTACTATGCGGACGCGTACATTGTTTGCGTCAGCAATATAAACATTACCTGAAACATCCGTCACAATACCCGTGGGTTCATTCAGTTCCGCAACGGTAGCGGCAATGCCATCTCCGTTGTACCCCCCGGTTCCGGTCCCTGCTATGGTGGAGATGAAATAGGTTTGGGCTTGGGAAAGAGTAGCTGTTAAAAGAGCAACCGCAGAGATAAATAGTAGTTTTTTCATAAAGCAAATTTTAAAGGAATTATTATTCATAAGAAAAATAAACAGGCGCGACGAGGAAATATGTTACAAACATAATTGAAAATGGCTTATAAAAAACGGGGCTTCACTTACTTAATATATGATGGGGGCTATATACCTCAAAATGAATATATAATAAACTTTAAATTGCTTAATTGTATACTTAGATATACCAGTAATAGGAGATAGATTTCAGGTACTTATTAGCTTTCTTAGTTCATAAAGCCATACTTTAATGAGAATTGCATTAACCATTTTTTAAAGTAGTTAATAATTTACTTTATAAAGTTCATATCTTGTAGGCTATACTCCATATCGTATATCAGCAAAGGCTTATTTTTGCCGTCCGTCCAAATGGAGTCCATGTAATATGGGTTCCAATTTAAAATTGAATATAAGTGGCTGAAACAATAGATAAGACCCCTGATGATACGACTGATGAAAACCATAATGGGAATGGTTCATCCTCAGTTATCCATCTTACGGAAATGTATCGTAACTGGTTTCTTGACTATGCCTCTTATGTAATACTGGAGCGTGCTGTACCTGCCCTTGAAGATGGGCTGAAGCCGGTGCAAAGGCGTATCCTTCATTCCATGAGGGAACTGGAAGACGGACGTTACAACAAAGTAGCCAATGTTATAGGTAATACCATGAAATATCACCCGCATGGGGATGCATCTATTGGTGATGCTATGGTTCAGCTTGGACAAAAAGAACTGGCGCTGGATACCCAGGGAAACTGGGGAAATATACTAACGGGTGATTCTGCAGCTGCACCGAGGTACATTGAAGCCCGCTTATCGAAATTCGCCTTAGATGTTGTTTTTAATGAGAAAACCACCGTTTGGCAAAACAGTTATGACGGGCGTAATAAAGAACCTGTTTATCTGCCTGTTAAATTTCCTTTATTGCTGGCTCAAGGTGCTGAAGGTATTGCAGTAGGGCTTGCCTGTAAGATACTTCCTCATAATTTCCTGGAATTGATAGATGCTTCAATTGGTGTTTTAAAAGGCAAGAAACCACATATATTACCTGATTTCCCTTCCGGGGGAATGGCTGACTTTTCCAATTATAATGATGGAATAAAAGGAGGAAAAATAAGTGTACGCGCTAAAATAAATATAACCGATAAAAAGACACTTGTAATAACTGAAATACCATTTGGTTGTACTACTTCTTCCCTTATTGATTCTATTGTTACAGCGAATGAGAAAGGGAAAATAAAGATTAAAAACATCGAGGATAATACAGCAGAAAATGTGGAAATAATCATTCATCTGCCTGCCGGCTTCTCCCCCGATAAAACGCTTGATGCACTTTATGCTTTTACCGATTGTGCTGTTTCAATTTCCCCAAATGCCTGTGTAATAGATGGTGATAAGCCCAGATTTCTTGGGGTAAGTGAAATGCTGAGGCTCTCGGCAGAACGCACCCAAAAGCTATTGCAAACGGAACTTGAAATAAGGCTTGCTGAGCTGACAGAGCAGTTTCATTATGTTTCTCTTGAAAAGATATTTATTGAAAAACGTATTTACCGCGATATTGAAGAGTGTGAAACATGGGAAGATGTGCTTACCACTATAGAAGCAGGATTAAAGCCCTACCGTAAAAAGTTTCCGAGGGAAATTACAAGAGCGGATATCATTAAGCTTACCGACATAAAAATTAAAAGGATTTCTAAATACGATTCTTTTCAGGCCGATGAATTGATGAAATCCATACAGGAGGAAATTAAGGTTGTAAAGAATAACCTGGAAAATATCGTTGAATACACTATTGAGTATTTTAAGGAAATAAAGAAAAAATACGGAGCCGGTAAAGAACGTAAAACAGAAATTAAATCGTTTGATACTATTGTAGCTACACAGGTTGCAGCCATCAATCAAAAGCTTTATGTGAACCGTGAAGAAGGCTTTGCAGGATATGCCATAAAAAAAGATGAGTTTGTATGCGATTGTTCCGACCTTGATGATATAATTGTTATACGCCAGGACGGTACATTATTAGTTACAAAAATTTCAGAGAAAACATTTGTAGGTAAAGGTGTATTGTATATAAACGTGTTCAAAAGAAATGATGAGCGAACAATATATAACCTTATATACCGTGACGGGGCAAGGGGCAATACCATGATAAAACGGTTTGCTGTAACCTCTGTTATCAGGGACAAAGACTATATGCTTACCCGTGGAAACCCTAATTCAGAAATACTGTACTTTACGGCTAACCCCAACGGAGAAGCAGAAGTGGTGACGGTTAATTTAAAAGCAACTTCATCGGCACGTCATAAAATTTTTGACATGGATTTTGCCAAAATGGCTATTAAAGGCAGAGATGCTATGGGAAATATACTCACCAAGTATCCTGTCCGTAAGGTAACTATAAAGGAAAAAGGAATTTCTACCCTTACTGCCCAAAAGGTTTGGTATGATGATACAGTACTACGACTGAATGCAGAAGAAAGAGGGATTTACCTGGGTGAGTTTGCAGGGGAAGATAAAATCCTTGTTGTAACCAAGGATGGCAACTTTCATACCTCCGGTTTTGAATTTACTACCCATTTTGAAGATACGGTGCTTATCACCAAATTGGAAAAAAAACCTATTACTGTTATCTACTGGGAAGGCGAAAAGAAGAAGTATTATATCAAACGGTTTTTACCTGAAGAATCAGAAAAAAAGGTTTCTCTCATCTCAGAAGCTGAAGGCTCTGTGTTGGAAACAGTCTCTGATAAAGAATATGTAATTGCCGAAGTTAAATTTAATAAAGATAAGGGAAAAGAATTTCCGGATGAAATTATTAATGTAACTGCCGAAATTCCGGTTATGGGAATGAAAGCGCTTGGCAAACCGGTTAATCTAAATAAAGTAAAAGGAATACTGTTGTTAGCTGACCCGAACCCACCAGTTGAAAATTCCGAGGCTCCGGAAGAAATTAAGAATGCTGCTGAATTTGAAGAAAGTATTGATTCTCCTTATGAAGAAGCCCAAAAGGCAAATAAAATATTACCGGCAGTAAAACCTCCGGCTAAAAAAATAGCTAAGCCAAAAGACAAGCCAAGAGCTAAAACGGGAGACGCACAACTTCCCCTTTTTGATAATTGATAAAACCGGCAAGAAATTGGTGGAAATTATTCTATCTTTGCAAAGTTGAATAAGTACCGCGTAATTTCTAATGGCAGAAAACAAATATCTTGATAACATAGAATTCCCTAAAGACCTTCGTAAATTGCAATATGAGGATTTACCGAAGGTTTGTGCAGAATTGCGGCAGTTTATCATTGACCTTGTATCGGAAAAAGGCGGACATTTCGGGGGTAGCCTCGGAGTGGTGGAATTAACCGTAGCCCTTCATTATATTTTTAATACTCCTTACGATCAATTGGTGTGGGATACCGGTCACCAGGCGTATGGGCATAAAATATTAACAGGCAGAAGGAAGACATTTCATACTAACCGCCTTTACAAAGGCATTAGCGGTTTTCCTAACAGAAAGGAAAGTGAATATGATGCCTTCGGTGTAGGACATACTTCCACTTCTATTTCAGCAGGCTTGGGGATGGCAGTAGCCTCTAAATACAAAAAAGAATTTGACCGCAAACATATAGCTGTTATTGGCGATGGAGCCATGACAGCCGGGCTTGCCTTTGAAGGCTTGAATAATGCCGGAACCTCCAAAGCCGATATTTTGGTGGTGCTGAATGATAATTGCATGTCTATTGACCCCAATGTAGGCGCATTACGGGAGTATTTAACCAATATGACAACTTCGCCAACTTACAATAAAGTAAAGGATGAGGTTTGGAAATTACTTGGTAAGGTAAGTAAGTTCGGACCTAATGCACAGGATATAGTAGCCCAGATAGAAAATGCTGTGAAGTCTTCATTACTCAAACAAAGTAATCTTTTTGAGTCTTTACATTTCCGGTATTTTGGTCCGGTAGATGGGCATGATGTAATCCATCTGGCTAAGGTTTTGAAAGATTTGAAAAAAATACCGGGACCTAAAATATTGCACTGCTTAACTTTAAAAGGAAAAGGATATAAATTTTCAGAAGAAGGAGACCAGACTTTTTGGCATTCTCCCGGCACATTTAATAAAATTACTGGGGAATTGGTTAAATCTTCCTCCTCAAAGCCCCAACCGCCCAAATATCAGGATGTGTTTGGACATACTATTGTAGAACTGGCAGAAAAAAACCCCCGAATTATGGGTATAACCCCTGCCATGCCTACCGGCTCATCTCTCAATATTATGATGAAAGCTATGCCAGACAGGGCATTTGATGTAGGTATTGCAGAGCAACATGCTGTTACTTTTTCTGCCGGGCTTGCTACACGCGGATTAATTCCATTTTGCAATATTTATTCCACCTTTATGCAAAGGGCTTATGACCAGGTAATACATGATGTGGCAATACAAAATCTGAAAGTTATTTTTTGCTTAGACAGAGGCGGAGTAGCCGGTTCTGATGGTCCTACCCATCATGGTAATTTTGATTTGGCTTATTTCCGCTGCATACCCAATATGATTGTTTCGGCTCCCATGAATGAAATAGAACTGAGAAACCTGATGTTCACAGCCCAATTAGATAAGGTAACAAGCCCATTCTCTATCCGTTATCCCCGCGGAAATGGAGCCATTAGTAGACTGGAAACAACCTTTCACCGAATTAGAGATTGGTAAAGGACGAAAGATAAAAGATGGAAATGATATTGCTATTTTGACCATAGGACATCCGGGCAATTTTGCCTTGGATGCCTGTAAGACTATTAGAGAATGAAGGAATCAGTGCCGCTCATTACGATATGCGTTTTGTAAAACCTATTGATGAGGATATGCTGCATGAGGTATTTAAAAATTTTGATAAAATAATAACTGTGGAAGATGGCTGCCTGATGGGTGGAATGGGTAGTGCAGTATTGGAGTTTATGTCCGATAATAAATATAATTCAACCGTGGTGCGGCTTGGTATCCCTGATAAAGTTATAGAACACGGCACCCAGCCTGAACTTTATAAGGAGTGCGGATATAGTACCGAAGATATTATTTCTACGGCCAGGAATTTAACGGATAAGAAAAAAAGAGGAACAAAGCTTTGTTTATCACTTTATAAATAGCCTATCAGTAAACTTTAATCTTACCTTTATGGTTTTAAAAAAAGAAACAATTTTATCTATTCTTGGCTTGACATGGGTATTGGCCCTTAGCGCACAGGAAATACCTAAAACAACCCTGAAACAAGACAATACCCCTGAGTTACCACTTACTAACAAAGCGGGAAGTAAGTACCAGTTTACCATTATAAAAGATAATGGTGCTTCAAGCGTAAAGAATCAAAACAAATCGGGTACTTGCTGGTGTTATTCCACCCAATCTTTTTTAGAATCGGAATTAATGCGAATGGGAAAAGGCAATATTGGTCTTTCTGAAATGTTTGTAGTACGTAACATGTATTTGCTAAAAGCAATCAACTATATGCGGTTCCAGGGACATGCCCAATTTGGTGAGGGAGGCGAGCCACATGACGTTATTAATACAGTTCGCGAATTCGGAATAGTACCTGCTGAAGCATATATCGGATTACCGAAAGAGCAAATTAAAGATGGACAATCTAAACCTGAGATGGGAGAAATGGATGGGGTGCTCAAAGCTATGTTAGATGAGATGAACAAGTTACCCAATGGCAAATTAAACCCTAATTGGTTCAAGGCATATCAAGGTGCTTTAGATGGATATATGGGTACTCCCCCATCTGAATTTACGTATGAAGGAAAAACATATACTCCCCAGTCTTATGCTAAATATTTGGGAATAAACCCCGATGATTACGTAGAGATAACTTCTTTTACACATCATCCGTTCTGGTCGAAATTTATATTAGAAGTACCCGACAACTGGGCAGCAGGAGAAGTGTATAATGTGCCTTTGGATGAATTGCATCAAATAGCCGATAATGCTATTCAAACAGGGTACACTATAGAATGGGGAGCCGATGTAAGCGAACCCGGTTTCTCCGCAAAAAAATACAGCATTGCCATAGTACCGCAAATAGATATGGGCAATATGACCGCATCTTCAGACAAAAATCCGGCAAGAGACTCTATATTTATGAATCCTGTACCTCAAAAGGAAATTACCCAGGAAATGCGCCAGGAGGCATTTGACAATTTAAGCACTACCGACGACCATGGCATGCAAATTACAGGAATGGCTAAAGACCAAAATGGCGATGAGTTTTACATTGTAAAAAATAGTTGGGGAACAGATAACTATTGCAAAGGATATTTTTATGTTTCTTCGCCTTACTTTCTTTATAAAACAACCAGTATAATGGTTAATAAGAATGCTATTCCTGCTGATATAAGAAAGAAAATGGGGTTGTAGAAATATTATTTTTCTAAAATCTTATTTCGCACCCTAATCCCACACTAACTGCCTGGTATGAAACACGTGGATTAACTTCTGATAAGTGAGTTGAGTTTGTAAGGGTTGTATTTATCCCTGTTCCACTATTAGTGGTGCTGACAGTAAGGTTATAAGTAACCGGAGTATCTGTATAAGTCAAGCTGCCACCCTGGTAATCGAGGCTTAGAAAAACTTCAAAATTTTTATTAAGGGAATAGTGAATAGATGTACCTATCCTATAAGAAAGAGAATAGGCATAAATTTTTGGAGTATCCCAGGTTTCCACTGTATCTATGCTGTTTCCATTTTTGTCGGAATTCCCGGGAACATGCTTTCCTACTACTTCTATTTCTGGTACATTGCAACCTAACACACCCAGTAAAATACGGGACCTTAAAAATATATTCCCGGTTTTGTTGATAGGTAAATCATAAAAACCACCACCTAATGCCGACTGTGAAACAAATTGGCCGTTTTTTAAAACAGATGCGCTTTGATATAACCCCCTGTTGTCACTTACCAGTTGAAAAGCCCCGGCACTGGAAGGGTCTAATTCATAAAAACCTTCTGACAAAAGTACGGTTATACCATATTGCGAATTTAATTTACACCCTAAAGAAAATTCAAAAGCAGAACCTGTACTTACCGTAGAATTGCAGGGAAAATTAATATCTGCATGAGAAAACCCACCAACAGGAAATCCGCCTGAAAGCTGAAATCCGATAAAAAATTTATTTTCATCGGAATAAAATGGATTTATATCTTGCGAAAAGACAGGTTTGGCATTAATAACACCAAAAACAATGGAAAGAAAGAGAAGTGTATATTTCATTTTATAAAGCCGTCAAAGATAAAAAAAAATAATTAATTATTTTTTTCAATGATAAGGTGTTTTGGGTTGGATATGAGCAATTAATGACAACCCAAAAAATTTTCATGTTAATAGATGTTAAAAATTTGTAAAATAAATATCCAATATTACGCAAATATGTATTAATTTTGCAGCATGACTAAACTATTAGAAACTAAAGTAACCGAGCAGCTTCCTCAACTTAAGTCTTTACTTAAGGAAGTGAAGCCTTACCTGAAACCCAGGATTAAAATGTTATTGGCGTTGAAAAAAGAGCGCAGCGCTACAAGAATTAACATAGCCAAGGCAGCCGGTGCCAGCTACAGTTCTATTCTTAAATGGAGTGAATTGTATGATAAAGGCGGGTTGAAAGCTCTAATGCAACTTCAAGATAAGGGACACCGAAGGTTTATTATGGCCAGAAAAAGTACGTCAGGACCTCGAAACCAGGCTGAAAAGCGGAGAACCTACCAGCTACAAAGAATTGCACAAATGGTTGCAAAAAAAGCATGGTTTAAAGGTTAGCCTTCCTACCTTGTATAAATATGCACGGAAAGATTTCGGTGAAGAAATCCGTGATTTGAGATTAAATCAACTCCCGCAAATTAATGAATCACTTGCCGAATTGAAAGAAGCTTACAGGTTGGCATTGCCACGGATTAAGCCCCGGATTCAAATCCTGATTATGGTGAAAGAAAGGAAAATTAACGGTATTGGAGATATTACCCGCGAAACCGGAAGTTCCTTCATGCGTATTATGAACTGCCTTGAACTTTACAAAAAAGGTGGTTTGGACAAGAGTGCGCCAAAGCCAGGCAGGTCCTTTCAGAACGGTTATTAATGAAGATACGCATAATGCTATTAAAAAGCGCCTTCAAGTTAAACCGAATGAAAAATTGTCTGATTTGCACCGTTGGCTTCAAAAGAATCATTTACCTAAATTACAATATGTTACCTTACATTCTCATTTAAGGAAACATTTTCCGGGTAAATCAAGAGCCGGTAAAAGCAAGAAGAGGTTTTACTAAGCCATATTATTATTAACTTTAGAAAACAGTCCCACAGAAATGTGGGACTGTTCTATTTTAGTACCTGAATAAACTACTCAATTGCAGCAAATTGTAGCTATTGAATAATATGCACCTCTGAATCTGACAGAAAATAATTCTCTTCACCAATTAATACACAAATCCTAATATGGTATTAACAATAACTTAGTACAGCATACATAACAAGTTAATTATCTCAACCCATTTTTATATCTCTAAACGCAGCCGACTGATACTTTACCAATGCTTACTTGTTCAAGATACACCATGCTTATTTAAAATAAACCCCGGCAGACTAATGAGCATATTAGCCAGCCGGGGTTTATTAATTAACCTTTAAAAATACTTATTGGATTTTCACCACTTTCTTCTGGCTCACCAGGTTTCCGTCCTTGTCAGTTATCCGGATTAAATAAACTCCATCTGCCTGGTTTGATATATTAAATTGCATAGACTCATTGGTAGCACTAATAGCGCTGATTTTTCTACCTGTATAATCATACAACTCAATCAACATTCCGGCGGCTACACCTGTTATGGTAAATTCTCCGCTATTGGGGTTAGGATACAGGTTTGTATTATCTGCGCAGCATTGGCTCCCCAACGTATTAACATTACCAGCCATGTCAGGTGCTGCTGCAGCGCAAGTTATAGTAACGCTTACCGATGCAGAGCAATCGCTATGGTCGTGTAATGTAATAGTATAGGTACCTGCAGAAAGTCCGGTTACAGTTGCTGTAGTTTTACCCCCCGGATTCCAGGAGTAAGTATATGGGGAAGTTCCTCCCGAACCTGCAACAGTTACAGAACCTTTACTGCCGCTGCATGTGCTTGAACTTATACGGCCACTCAAAACTGTCGGTTGGGTAATAGTTGCAGTAGTAGTAGCAGTACAACCTGCATGACTGGTAATTAACAGGGTGTAGGTTCCAGCACTTAGCCCGGTGGCAGTAGCTGTACTTCCGCCTCTGGGTGACCAGGAATAGGTATATGGGGAAGTTCCTCCCGAAACGGTTGCTACAATTTTACCTGTAGCTCCCCCATTACAAGTTACCTCCGTCACCGTTTTAGTAGTTGTCATAGCTGCGGGCTGAGTGATAGTGGCGCTCGAAGTAGCTGTGCAGCCCAAATTACTGGTAACATGTAAAGTATAAGTACCAGCACTCAGCCCACTGGCTGTAGCTGTACTGCCACCCGATGGAGACCATGAATAGGTGTATGGAGAGGTTCCTCCCGAAACGGTTGCTACAATTTTACCTGTGCTTCCGCCATTGCATGTCGCTGCGGTTACGGTTTTAGTGATACTAATAGCTACAGGTTGGGTAATGATAACACTTGCACTAACACTGCATCCATTATCAGTAACAGTTACGGTATATGTTCCCGCACTTAACCCGGTAGCAGAAGAAGTGGTTTTTCCTCCCGTCCAGGAGTAGGTATAGGGCGATGTTCCCCCTGAAACAGTTGCCGAAGCGCTACCGGTACTTCCTCCATTACATGCTACATTGGTTGTTACACTTGCGGTTACGTTAAAACTGCCCCCCGATTGGGTAATAGTAGCCGAGGCTGTGGCAGAACAGCCATTATTATCTTTTGCTGTAACCGTATATGTGCCTGCGCTCAGGTTAGATGCTGTTGCACCGGACGCTCCGCCCGGGTTCCAGGAATAGGTATAGGGTGAAATCCCGCCTATTACGCTCACTGTTGCACTACCTGAACTTCCACCGCAGGAAGTACTCGTTTTTGAAGATATAGAGGCACCAAAAACAGAAAACAACACTGGGTTTGAAGCAAAACCATTTACTACTACCACCAGTGAATATGTTCCGCCGGGCATTGCAGGAGGAGTAAAAATAGCGGTATCTTCCAAACTATCTGTTTGAACAGCGCCTACCCTATTCCAGTTAGTGGTTTTGGCATAATAAACATTGGTTCCATTGGTCAGCCGCACAAGGGGATAGTTAGTTGAGTTTTGCTGGTCATCGCCAAAGCCCGTACCTTCTGAAATCCCATTAAATAATTTGCCTGTAATTTTATAATTAGGGCAACCATCTGGAATAATACTGTTAATTGTAGGTTTTCCCTGTGCTATGGCTGCACTTCCGGGGGTATAAACCCAGTATTCTTTTGAAACCGTATTTCCATCCTGGTTAATACCCATAAGTACGGTGCCATCCGGAAGGTCAAGAAAAGAAGCTTGCTGGCAAAGGACCCCTGCAAGGTCATCAGCCCCAATTCCCGGAATAGTACTTGTTACCTGGGTAAAGGCATTGGTGGTATAATCATATTCTAAAAAATAGGCTGGGGTAAGAAATTCATTACTCGCACTGGTACCAACTGGTGATACTGCCAGCAAAATATGCCCATTCACCATCATAGCCAATGGGGCATCAGGTTGTGCTACAACAGAACTTCCAATGGTGGGGAAATTGGCAGCAGAAGCCCAGGTTCCCCGGGTCCTTGAATTACCCGACGGGGTATAAATTTCATTATATTGTGTTGCACCGAAGAAAATGGCTTTTCCATTAGGTAACAGAACGGCTCCGCCAGATTCAAAGCCATATTCGTCATATACATTGGTCGGGGTCATTGCATCAATAAGCCAGGTATTGGTGGCCGGTTGAAACCTACAGGAAGAATCTGTTGCAGGAAACTTTGGATACGGCATTCCTATGGTAAGCACAGTACTATCGGGCAACTTAACCCAGGCAGCTTCATCGTGGTTTTCAGGTTCCTTAAGCTCAGTAGTATAATTTAAGGTAGTAGGGTTCCATTGTAAAATACTGTTGCAGGGTTGTCCTCCGCTTGCACCTATTTCAGGTCCATCCAGCACATTTCCATTATAAAGAAGTTCCGAAGGGGCATCATATATATTCCAATGGGTGGGTATAGCTCCACAAGTTGTCCAGGTATTAGCTACCGGGTTATAAACTTCTCCTGTAGTACCACCTGCTCCGTATTCGCCACCGGCAACATACACTTCTCCACTAGGCAATACCTGGGAAGAAAAAAAGAGGCGGTCACCATGCATAGATGCTATAGTTGACCATGTTCCATTAATGTAGCTACCACTTGCATTTGGGGTCAACTTATCCCAACCTGTTCCGTAAGTCCCTCCAACAGAGTTGTGGCAAATTACAGTTCCGTCGGTCAATAATAGCAATACCCCTTGATTATTGTCGGGGGCATTGGTTACTACTTTGGTCCAGGTTCCGGTTTGCGCATTTAAACAAGTAAAAGCCAATAGCTGGGAACAAACAGCTAATGCAACCAGTGGGAATAAGTGTTTTTTCATAATTTTTTTGATAAATAAATTAACGATTTAGTTAATAATAAAATAGACTTCCTAAAATGAACCTTACAAACCTAACAGAAAACCATTCACGAAACCCTGATTTACAGCATTTTTTCACTATTAAAGGGCTATCTGCCTTATAATGAACGGAAAACAATAAAAATCAAGGAAGTGCGGGCAAGTGTCCCCAATATTTGAATAGATGCAACAGAACTGCCTTACCGGATTTTTAAAACCTTTTTACTGCTTACTAAACACCCATTTTTATCAATAAGCATAATTAAATAAATTCCATCAGGGTCATCAGATAAATTAAATTCTATATTTTGCCCAATAACTAAGTAAGCACCAATTTTTTTTCCGGTATAATTATATATTTCTATTGTCATATCTTTTTCCAACCCTTCAAGGGTAAACTGTCCTGTAGTAGGATTAGGATATAATAGATATATACTTTCATCGGGGCTACATTCAATAATACTTTCTTCCCCATTAGATTGTTGACCATTGTTAAGATATTTCTCTGTACTTGTAAGAACACCGGGCGGTTGGGTCAAAACAAAAGTGACATTGCTAAAACAACCATTAGCATCCTTAACCTGCACCGTATAGGTATGCGCTGTAATACCAATAGCCATAGAAGTATTACTTACATTGGGGACCCAAATATACCGGTAGGGAGGCGTACCCCCTACAGCTCCTATGGTGGCGCTACCTGTTCCTCCATGCCCGCTGGGATATGTAATACTTGCCACACTATCCCTGATTGCCGGAGGCTGGCTAATGGTGGTAGATGAGGTGGTGGTGCAGCCAAAGCGGTCCGTAATTACTACCGTATAAGTCCCGGCAGATAACCCGGTTGATATATAAGTGCTATTGCTATTCGGGCTCCAGGAATAGGTATATGGCGCCCCTCCCCCTGTTACAGATACTTTAGCTTGTCCATCTGAATCACCAAAGCAAGTAATATTACCCTCGGTAATGGCACTGGCAGCAACTCCTATAAATAAAGAACCGGTACCCGAACAACCATGGTGGTCATTGGCTGTTACGGTATAAGTACCTGCAGATAACCCGCTTATAGAAGTGGTAGTTGCACCCGTTGACCAAATATAGGTGTAAGGAGATGTGCCTCCACTTGCAGAGACACTACCGCTACCAACATTTGAACCCTGGCAGCTTGTATTTACTGTTACAGTAGTTGTAACAATTAAAACAGGGGATTGTGTAATGGTGAAACTATTGGTAGTATTACATCCATGAGTATCGGTAATACTTAAAGTATAAGTGCCGGCAGAAAGACCAGTTGCAGTGAGGTTTGTTCCTATCCCCCCATTCCAGGAATAGGTATATGGCGGAACCCCTCCCGTGGCTGCATTCACAGCTATCATTCCATTATTGCCGCCGGAACACGAAATGTTGCTAATAGAAACTATAGTCACGCCCCATGCTTTAGGTTGGGTAATAGTAATTGAAGCCACTGCTGTACAACCATTATGGTCTGTTACTGTAACAGTATATGTTCCGGCAGAAAGAGCATTATTTGTCCTGCTGGCACTGGTGTTACCTAAATTCCATTGATAGGTATATGGAGCAACACCCCCGGTTGGTATGGCAGCTGTTGCACTCCCGTTACTTGCCAGGTAGCAGCTCGCATTTTGATTCAAAGCCGGCGCGCCTTCGGAAAGGCTGCACAGTATTCCCTGAATATTGTCATGGCTGCTTTCCGGAGTATTCTTAGTATATGCAGTCTGGGCTTTAATGCATGATAAAAGAAAAAAAGAAAATGAAAAATAAATCAGTAGCTTTTTCATAGTATGTTATATTTCAAGGTATTAGCCTTAAAATAATTTAATTTGAAACTGCAAATTTAGCAAACAAACGGGTAAGTAATACCTATATAGTTCAACGAAATCTAACGAGAATAGTTATTCTCTAAAATTATTCAATAAGTTTTTTAAATAATTAAGCCCGGAAAAGTTTAATAGAGTTGTTGATCTTAAATAACACGCAGATTAATAATCTATTTCAAATCAATGTATAAAAATATTTTCCAAAAAAAACTTAAAACCTATCGGGCTAAATAGACTCGTTATATTTTGTTTTCAGGTTTTTTTCTTAAAACGGTAATAGACGATACGGGTTGCCCGATACGGTTTTTAATATCATCATTCCAATACATATACCATCCCCTGTTTTTAGCATCGTTATAAAAATCAGCATACCCAACAGGGTAATAGTTTGCATTTATGTATTTATCTGCCCATTGAAACAATATTTGGGGTACTCCCGGCTGAGGGAGCCATGAATAGGCAATGTTGCAGAAAACTACATAAGCAGGTTTACTTTTTTCTATTTCTGCAATCATTTGTTCCTGCATAATTTTATTAAAAGGCTGGTTCTCAACTAATGGATATGTATATATATACCCCGTAGCAGAAGCCCGGTTGGCATAAAAGCACACTTCAGGCTCTGAACCCAAAATGCCAATTTTATCGGTATCGCTGCTATTTGCCTTTATATATTTTGCAATTTCAGGGGTTTCGTTAAATGGATTTCCCCAATAGGTCATATTGCACACAACAGGCGGGGATAAACTAAAAAAATATTGCCTGTTATCGTACATTGCATATAAAACAATTACGCAGAGAATACCCACCGGTGCATATTGGAGCTTAGTTATTTTCATTCTCTGTTGAATTTGCTGCATCACAAACTCAATAAATATTCCACCCAATAACCCGGTAGCAGGCAAAATAGCAATAAAATAATGCGCCCTGAAATAAAACCCCGCACTTACCACGCAGGCAGAGGCAATAAAAAATAAAACAACAAATACTTTTTGCATGGGGGTATATGGAGTCCAGTATAAAACCAATAGTCCCGCTAATGCCATCAGCCAAAAATAATTATATATCATCCAATCTCCATCAAAGGAACTATGAAACAGCGCTACTATAATATCCCAACTTTTCACCCCCTCGTAGGTAGATGCATATCGTACCGTCCATAACCAAAAAACCTTAAACTCACCGGTAAGTAAAACAATTAGAATAACGATTAAATAAGGAGTAAAAATTCCGGCACTAAAAAATGAAGTTTTTTTGATTATATTTAAAATACGTTCCTTTTTCTGTACTATTAAATAAACCAGGAGGAAGATGCCTGCAAATAATATAAGAAAAACGGCTTGTTGTTTCATGATAAAAGCCATGCCAAGCATCAGGCCGCAAAGAAAAATTTTCAGCATTTTGCCAGACTTCATAAAATCGGCAAGAAAGAATAAGGCTACAGAAGTAAAAAAACAAATAAAATGTGTTGCGTGTGCAGCAAAACCATCAAAAACGAAACCAATAGCCATGAATCCATAAATGGTTGATGCTGCAAGACCTATAAAAGGTGTGAATAGTTTTTTGAAAGCAGCATAGAAAAAATACATTGCAGCCGCGATAATTAAAACAAGCCCCGTATGAACCCCGGAGCTTGTATGCCCGAAAATAACCATTAGAATGGCATACATAAAAGAGGTTCCGGGTAGTTTCATGGAATAGGCGTCCTTAAATGGAGCCACTCCATGCAAAAACAGGTTTCCTATATACCCATATTCTCCTTCGTCCCGTTCAAAAGGAACATCAGCAAGCCTGTATCGGATAATACTGACTATGGCAATCATTATCCAAAGGAGAATTAGATAGTAGTCTCGTTTAGGCTTATCAGGTATTACAGGCTTTTTGAGCGCTTGTTTAACTACTTTTTTCTTATCCACTTAATGTTTTTGAGGCGATTGCAAATGTAGAAATATTCCTCAAAGCTACCTTTTCATTAATCATTTCACCCGCTTTTTGTAATTTAGCTGAATCTTTCCAACGGCTATTATCCATCAGCTATCAGCCAATGGCAAAAACAGACAAGATTTATGACAAACGTCCCTGAAATAACTGCCCTTACTGCTATATCTCCTATTGATGGCAGATACCGGAAAACTACTGAAATGTTAGGTGATTATTTTTCCGAATATGCCCTTATTCGCTATAGGCTTAGGGTGGAAGTGGAATACTTCCTGGCATTATGCCGTATATCCTTGCCCCAATTAGAGGATATAGATGAGACCACCGTTTCCGCCAATCTCCGTAATATCTACAATAATTTTACACAGGAAGAAGCCAGGCACATTAAAGAATTAGAGGCAATTACCAATCATGATGTGAAGGCGGTAGAGTATTTTTTAAAAGGTAAACTGGATAGCCTGAATATGACTGAATATAAAGAATTTGTTCACTTCGGGCTTACCTCACAGGATATTAATAATACCGCCGTTCCCCTTGCGTTGAAAGAGTATAAAAGAGACGTGCTTTTGCCTTCGCTGGAGGATATTTTAAGTACTCTTAATAAGCTCTCTGAAACCTGGAAGGATGTCCCTTTGCTTGCCCATACTCACGGACAGCCCGCCTCCCCTACCCGACTCGGCAAAGAAATAATGGTTTTTGTGGAGCGGCTTTCTTCTCAAACAGATGTAGTTAAAAGAATCCCTATATCGGCAAAATTAGGTGGAGCAACAGGGAACTTTAATGCCCATCTCGTTGCCTATCCTTCTATTAACTGGAAAGAATTTGCCGACCGCTTTCTGCATGATGAATTGGGGCTTTACCGCCAGCAATATACTACCCAAATAGAACACTATGACGGTCTTGCAGCATTATGCGATGCCATGAAACGCATCAACAATATTCTCATTGACCTTTGCAGGGATTTCTGGACATACATATCCTTCGATTATTTCAAGCAAAAGATAAAAGCGGGTGAAATAGGCTCCTCCGCTATGCCGCATAAGGTTAACCCTATTGATTTTGAAAATGCAGAAGGAAATCTTGGTGTGGCTAACGCCTTATTTGAGCATCTTGCAGCCAAACTTCCGGTTTCCCGCCTCCAGCGCGACCTGACCGATTCTACCGTGTTGCGTAATTTAGGGGTTCCATTCGCCCACTCACTCATAGCTTACAAATCTATATTAAAGGGGTTTGATAAGCTTATTTTAAATGAAACTGCTATCAGGAAAGACCTTGAAAATAACTGGTCGGTGGTAGCGGAAGGAATTCAAACTATACTGAGAAGGGAGAATTACCCTGCTCCTTACGAGGCACTTAAAAACCTAACCCGTACCAATGACACTATTACCCAACAGAGTATGGAGGATTTTATTGATGCTTTACAGGTGAGCGACTCTATAAAAGAGGAATTAAAAAAGATTACGCCTTTTAACTATACGGGAGTTTAGAAATGAAAGTATCCGGGTTTACCATTATCAGGAATGCCCTGCAGTATGATTTCCCGGTAGTGGAGTCTATACAATCTATTCTTCCGCTTTGCGATGAAGTGATAGTAAGCGTGGGCAATTCAGAAGATACTACCCTTGAATTAATTAAAGGCATCGGGTCACCCAAAATAAAAATTGTGGAAAGTGTTTGGGATGATACTATAGCTAAAGGCGGTTTATTGCTTGCTAAAGAAACCAATAAAGCATTTGACAAAATTTCTCCTGAATCAG
Source organism: uncultured Bacteroidota bacterium (assembly GCA_963767125.1). Taxonomy (GTDB): domain Bacteria; phylum Bacteroidota; class Bacteroidia; order JABEUT01; family JABEUT01; genus JABEUT01. The sequence goes on from CAVYDB010000029.1 coordinate 18,442, forward strand.
ATTGGGTAATATATATACAGGCTGATGAAGTGATCCATGAGAATGACATCCCTGTAATTACTGCCGCAATGCAACAATGGAAAGAAGATAAAAATGTAGAAGGATTGCTTTTTGACTACCGGCATTTTTATGGTTCTTATTCATTCCTCGAAGATTCGAGGCTTTGGTACCGAAGGGAAATTCGTATAATAAGGAATAATAAACACATCCGGTCTTTCCGTGATGCGCAAGGGTTTCGTATTTATGACCAATTAAATCCCTTAGACGAAGAATTATTAAAAGGGGGTTGTAAATTGAAAGTCAAAAATTCCGGTGCAAATATGTACCATTATGGTTGGGTAAAGCATCCTGCTACTCAACAGACCAAACGAAACGCCTTTTCGAGGCTCTGGCACCAGGAAGATTCTGTAGAGAAAAACCTGAAAGAAACCCCCGAATATGATTATTCGGTAGTATGTGCATTAAAAAAATTTGAAGGTACGCATCCAAAAGTGATGCTGGATAGAATTAAACAACAGCACTGGGAGTTTGATTTTGATGTACGTAAAAAAAATCTTAACCTAAGAGAGAGTATAGTCCGTTTTATAGAAATAAAAACAGGCTGGAGACCGGGGGAATACAAGAACTATAGATTAATTTAAGTATGTTTTTTATTATCTCTAAAATATTAAGTTTCATTATAACCCCTATGGTATGGATTGCCGCACTGCTTCTGTGGGCAATGTTAACAAAGGATGCCCGAAAAAAGCGTAAGTTGGTTATTGTAACATTTATAGTTTTTTACTTTTTCTCCAATAGTTTTATATTAGATGAATTTATGCGCCCTTATGAAACACCTGCCATACCGGAAAGTGATTTGAAATATAAATATGATGCAGGAATAGTATTAGGTGGAATGATTGCTTATGACCCTACTTTTGTACGTCCTCAATTTGACCAGGCAGTGGACAGGATTATGCAGGCAGTAAGCCTATATAAAGATGGAAAAATCCGTAGAATCTTTCTAAGCGGAGGCTCTGGCAGCATCATTGAGAAAGATGTGTTAGAGTCTGTAATTTTAAAAGATTACCTCCTTAAACTTGGGATACCCGATACATCTATAGTGATAGAAAAATATTCGAAAAATACCCGTGAAAACGCTACCTTCGCCAAACCCATTTTAGATAGTTTGAATAAAAACGGGCGATATTTACTCATTACTTCTGCCTTCCACATGCCCCGTGCTATCCGCTGTTTTAAAAAAGCGGGCATACCAAATATTACTGCCTATAGTGCAGACAGATATTCCGGTCCCAGAAAATTTGTACCTGACCATTTATTTATCCCCAATGTGAAGGCTATAGAAGGCTGGGATGTATTACTGCATGAATGGGTGGGTTTTATTACATATAAAGTTGCGGGCTATATTTGATGCAGGAATATAGAAGATTCTACCATGGGAAAACGGGAAGAAATAAATGACCATAAATGGGAAATGCAGTTTTTTGAACTGAAAAAGTTCAAGAAGAAATATGGGCATTGTGATGTACCCCAAAATGCAAAAAAGTATAATAAACTTGCCACCTGGTGTGGCTGGCAAAGAAAATGGAAAAAATTCAGACCCCTTGAATATGACCCTGACCGGATTAGAAAATTAGACTCCATTGGTTTTTCCTGGAATGTACTGGATAAATGGTTTGAAAATCATTTTGCTGAAATGGAGAAATACCTGCATACACACGGTCATTCGTACGTTAGTTCAACAGATAATAAAGCCCTATGGAAATGGTGCGGACATATAAGGGAAGAAAAAGCTAAGGGGCTTAAACGCCTTACCGAAGACAGAATAAAGCGCTTAGATATAATTGGTTTTGACTGGAATCCGCCGGAAGGAATATATGAAGATATATATTTTGCCAAACGGTTAAAAGAGTTAAAAGACTTTATAAGCAAATTTAAAAAGTACCCTTCTGCAAATGATACAAAATATAGTTTTCTTTGTTATTGGGTAGAAACACAGAGAAATGATAACTTGCATGGTGTATTAAAAAAAGACAGAATAAAGCAATTAAATGAAAGTGGTTTTATTTGGGATGCAAGGGACGACTGGTGGCAAAAGAATTTTAAGGAACTCTTACTTTTTAGTGAAAAGCACGGGCATGCTAATGTATCTAATTCCGAAAAAGACAGAAAATATAAAGGTCTTGCTTTTTGGTCTCGTCGCCAAAGGGATTTAGCTAAAATAAAAGACCCTTCTTTAACCGCTGAAAGAATTGAAAAACTAAATAATATAGGCTTTAGCTGGACAAATCCTTATAAACAGGGAGAAATAGTGAGAAACAAAACCAGTGATAATATGTTGATTAATGAATTAAAAGAGCTGCACAAAAAATTAGGAAGAACCCCCTCCTTAAATGATTTGAAACTATATAGCAACTATAAGAAAGGGCTGTATGAGGTACGATTTGGTAATTTCGGAAATGCAATAGCCAAAGCAGGATTACCGGGGACAGATGAAGAATTTTGGTGGCATAATTTTAATGAACTTGAACTATTCATGAAAGCGCATAAACGTACACCAACAGAGTCAGAGGTGGAAAAACCACTCTCTTTCTGGATGCGAAACCAACGGCAACTCAAGAAGAGAGGATTATTATCAAAAGAAAGAATAAAACTATTCAATAGCATAAATTTCCCCTGGAATACTAATGAGATGCAATGGGAAACCCATTTCGCAGAATTAAAGGCATACAAGATAAAATTTGGTCATTGTAATGTACCCGAGAGCAGATTAACTCAAAAACTGGGTTCCTGGGTTAATATTCAGAAAAGACATTACGCCCGCGAAAGCAAAGCACTAACTAAAGACAGGATAGAAAAACTCAATAGTGTCGGATTCGACTGGAGAAAATGAAATAGAGTAAATAATCCTGCCCGGCGTCTTTTAAATCACTTCAAATAAATAGTCTTATCTTAGCCTTTCCCCTATAAAAATATATGAACATTGGAATAGTATGTTACCCCACATTTGGCGGAAGCGGAGTAGTAGCCACCGAGCTTGGCAAGGCGCTTGCCAGCGAAGGACACAAAATTCATTTTATCAGTTACGACCAACCGGTGCGGCTGAATGTTTTTACCAACAACTTATTTTATCACGAGGTTACAGTTTCCGATTATCCCTTATTTGATTACCCTCCTTATGAACTTGCCCTTGCCAATAAAATAGTGGAAGTTACCAAGTATGCAAAGTTAGACGTACTCCATGTGCATTATGCGGTTCCTCATGCGGCGGCGGCTTACATGGCTCAACAAATTCTGGCCGATGAAAATATTCATCTGCCCTTTATTACAACTCTTCACGGGACAGACATAACACTGGTTGGCAAAGATTCTTCTTTCGAGTCAGCCATTTCGTTTGTAATCAATAGGTCGAATGCCGTTACATCAGTATCAGAAAGCCTGAAGCAAGATACCTATAAATATTTCAGGAGTGTAAAAAGAGAAATAGATGTAATCCCGAATTTTATCTGTCCGGAAGATTATGTTTTCCCTAATTCCATTGAAACCCGCAGAAAATATGCCGGAGACAATGAAAAGATAATTATGCACGTATCTAACTTCCGCAAAGTAAAAAGGGTGGAAGATGTATTACGAATGTTCGATATAGTCCGTAAGAAGATTCCTTCCCGCCTTATTCTTATTGGTGACGGACCAGAACGAAGCAATATTGAAAAACTTTGCCGTGAACTGGATACCTGCTCCGAAATTACGTCTCTTGGGAAAGTAAGCGAACCGGGTAGCTACCTCAGCATAGCCGATCTTTTCGTATTACCCTCAGAAACAGAAAGCTTTGGGCTTGCTGCGCTCGAAGCTATGGCTGCCGGAGTTCCCGTTATTTCAACCAATACAGGGGGACTACCTGAAATTAATGAACAGGGATTTTCAGGAATGCTAAGTAATGTCGGCGATGTACAGGATATGGCAAAAAATGCCATTCATATTTTAGAGTCTAAAGATAGACTTGAACAATTCAGGCAGAATGCTAAAAAACAAGCAGATAAATTTGATATTGAGAAGATATTGCCGCTGTATGAAAATCTTTACCGTGAAGTAATAAAGAATAAAAAATAATTTACTTCTTCCAGGTTTCAGGGCTCTTCAGCCAATCCTCTAATGTTTTTAAGTCTTTTTCGGTGATATAGTTTGTTTCAACGGCTCTTTCTACCAGGGTTGGATAATCACAAAGTGAAACACAAGTTACATTAGCAGCTTTAAAATTCTCTTCGGAAGCCTTTAAATTGTAGTTGAAAATAGAAACTACTCCTTTCACCACACATTTTGCATTTCTTAGGGCTTCAACAGCCTTGATAGTGCTACCTCCGGTAGATACCAGGTCTTCTATAACAACAGTAGATATGCCTGCTTCAATGTCCCCTTCAATGAGGTTTCCTGCCCCATGTTTTTTAGCTTCGCTACGAACATATACAAAAGGCAATCCTAAATCCTGGGCTACCAATACCCCATGAGCAATACCACCAGTAGCAACACCTGCAATAACATCAGGCTTGCCGAACTGGTCGTTGCTTGCGGTAACAAGCTGTTGGCGGATGTAGGTTCGTATTTTTGGGGTGGAAAGTGTTTTACGGTTATCGCAATAAATAGGCGACTTTATTCCCGAAGCCCAGGTGAAGGGCTTATCGGGTTGAAGCATCACAGCTTTGATTTGTAGTAAAAAATCGGCAACTTTGCGGGCTGAATCCCTGTTATTAATCATACTGCAAATGTATAAAGTTTATTATAACGACAGAGTTATTCTGTTTGGAGGAATAAAGAATATTCAACCCAAAAGCAAAGGAGTTAAAATTTTTTCCTACCCCGAATTGAGCGTTTCTACTATCTGGAAAAGGTTTAAAAAGAATGGCAAACTAAAGACTGTGTATATCAATGGCAATGCCAAAAAAATTTTAAAAGAACTTCTTGCTCAATTCAACCTGGTGAAGGCGGGCGGCGGATTGGTAAAAAACAAATCCGGGGAATATCTTTTCATATTCCGGAATAAAAAATGGGATTTACCGAAAGGCAAACTCGAAAAAAGAGAATCGGCTAAAGCCGGAGCAAAAAGGGAAGTGGAAGAAGAATGCGGTATTAAGGGATTGAAAATCGTCAGCCTATTGCAGGAAACATATCACATTTACGAGTTACAGAGGAAATTAAATATCAAACAAACAAAATGGTTTGAAATGTCCTATTCCGGTGGCAAGGCAACCAAACCTCAAAAAGAAGAAGGCATTGAAAAAGCTGTTTGGGTAAAAAAGACCCAAATAGCAAAGCTTACAAAAAATATGTATCCTTCTATTGCTGACATATTAAGAAATAAAAAGCTAATCAAATTACCAGGTCAGGGCTAAAACCCGTGAGAGTGTCATTACGTTACCACCAGGCTTAAAGCTGCGCTGCCTTTTTTCAAGTTGCGTGTACCGCTTGTTACGCCCACTTTCAAGAACAGTAAAGCTTTATACAAAGATAGATAATATATTTCTTTTCGCTGATATTTTTTAATCATTGTGTAAAAATGCGCTTCATAATAAGGGGTCGTACCTTATCAAATTACATACCCCACACTTGCATTGCAAGTGCATTATAAGCCCCTGGAACCCAATAGGGACACAACTTTCGAGGAATTGTCTCACAATCAGCCATATAGGTGGTCGGATTTATGCCCCGCCCGAATGTCAGCCCGAAAGATTCCTGCCCGAAAGGTATGGTCAGGCGGGCATTCTGGCGGGTACCATCCGGTACGGGCGGGCGTTTTATGCCGTTTTTTTTCTGTAGCCGGTTTAAAGGGTCAAAAATCCCCTGTGATTTTTATCACAAACCCGAGTCAAATTATTTCCTAATTTTGCCCTACGACACAAAAATATCTAACATATAAAATGCTTTAACATGAAACAGGAAAAGAAAAAAAACAGGAAACTCACCACCGCATCGGGAAGACCTTACGTAGAGTACGAAAATAGTATGAGCGTAGGAGCACGTGGTCCTTTATTATTGCAAGATTTTGTACTGCATGAGCAAATGGCACACTTCAACCGGGAAAGGATTCCGGAGCGTGTGGTACATGCTAAAGGCACAGGCGCGTTCGGAACATTCACCGTTACTCATGATATTAGCCAATACACCCGTGCGAAAATGTTTAATAAAATCGGCAAGCAGACAAAAATGCTTATCCGCTTTTCAACCGTGGGCGGCGAAAAAGGAAGCGCCGATACCGAAAGAGACCCGAGGGGATTTGCTATTAAATTCTATACCGAAGATGGGAACTATGATTTAGTAGGAAACAACACTCCGGTGTTTTTTATTAAAGACCCAAAAAAGTTTGCAGACTTTATTCATACCCAAAAAAGAGACCCTCGCACCAATTGCAAAAGCCCTACTATGATGTGGGATTTCTGGAGTTTAAATCCGGAAAGCCTTCACCAGGTTATGATTTTAATGAGTGACCGCGGAACTCCTTACGGCCACCGTCACATGGATGGGTTTGGCTCTCATACCTTCAGCATGATAAATGCAAAAAATGAAAAAGTGTGGGTGAAATACCATTTTAAAACCTTGCAGGGTATTAAAAACTTTACCAATGATGAAGCTACGGAAATGAAAGGAAAAGATCCGGATTTTTCCCAACGCGATTTGGTGGAAGCCATAGACAAAAAAGATTTTCCAAAATGGGCATTGAAAATACAGGTGATGACTGAAGAAGAGTCAAAGAAATTCCGGTTTAACCCATTCGACCTGACTAAAATATGGCCTCATGCTGATTTCCCATTGATAGATGTGGGGGTAATGGAACTGAACCAAGTTCCTAAAAACTATTTCGCCGAAGTAGAGCAAAGTGCATTCGCACCGGCTCACGTAGTAGATGGAATCAGTTACTCGCCTGATAAAATGTTGCAGGGACGTCTCCTCTCCTACCCTGATGCGCACCGTTACCGCTTAGGAGTAAATTATGAGCAAATCCCTGTAAACAAATGTCCTTATATGGTTTCTAACTATGAAAGGGATGGACACATGACCGTAAATGGTAATGGGGAAGATTCTCCTAACTATTCACCAAACAGTTTTGATGACATCTACCGGGATGAAGCCTACAAAGAACAGCCTATGAAGTTAGACAGCATGGTTGCCGATTGGTACGACCGCAACGGCGAAGGCGAAAACGACCACTATACCCAGCCAGGCTGGTTATTTTCCAAAGCCATGAATGATTATGACCGTCATAATCTGGTGTCCAATATTGTAGGCGCTATGAGCGGCATTTCAGGAGAAAAGAAAGATGAGATAGTTAACCGCCAACTATGCCACTTCTTCCGGGCTGATGCTAAATTGGGAGCCGCCATAGCCAAAGGATTGGGCGTTACTATTGATGAAAAGACGATGGAACATGCCATGTAACTATTGCTCACGATAAATGAACAATAATTAGCCCGCGATTAAAATCGTGGGCTTTTTATTATGTTGAAAAAAGGAAACAGATTTAGATTTATCACTAAAATAATTTTGGTCTTTTTGGTAATGGAAACATTCTCGGGATGTCATATTTTTAAGCACATGCGCTTAAAACACTTGAAATGTGCCTATTATCCTAAGAAGTATATTTATTGAAATATAATTGCAAAACAAAAAAGTCCCGCATTTCTGTAGGACTTTCGCTCATATCTTATAGATTATATCTGCTTACTTCACCTTTTTCACCACAGCAGCAAAAGCCTCCGGGTGATTCATGGCAAGGTCAGCTAATGTTTTACGGTTAAGTAATACGCCTTTGGTGTTCATTTTATTAATGAACTGTCCGTATGTAAGTCCGTGAGTACGCACTTGTGCATTAATACGTTGAATCCATAACGCACGGAAATTGCGTTTTTTAGTTTTACGGTCGCGGTAAGCATAGGCTAATCCTTTTTCGAGGGTATTTTTAGCTATGGTAAGGACATTCTTTTTAGCGCCCCAATATCCTCTGGTTCTTTTTAGTATTTTTTTTCTTCTTGCTTTAGAGGCTACTGAATTACTTGAACGTGGCATGACTTCTTATATTTATGAATTATGATTTAAGATTTAAGATTTTTTAGACACCGAGAAGTGCTTTTACCTTATCCATATTGGCGCTGCTGACAGTCACTAAGCCTGTCAAATGGCGTTTACGCTTTTTAGCTTTTTTGGTGAGGATATGGTTTTTAAACGCTTGTTTCCTCTTTATTTTTCCGCTTGCCGTAAATTTGAATCTCTTTTTAGCGGCTGAATTGGTTTTTACTTTTGGCATTTTGTTTTGTTAGTATTTATAGTGTCAGTTATTTACTTTTTTTCGGTGATAATATTATACTCATACGTTTTCCGTCCATAGTTGGGAGTTGCTCCACTTTTCCAACTTCTTCAAGCGCTTGGGCGAATTTGAGGAGAAGCACTTCTCCTTGTTCTTTGAACAGGATTGTTCTTCCCCTAAAAAACACAAATGCCCTGACCTTTGCTCCATGTTTGAGAAAGCTTTCAGCGTGGTTTTTCTTAAAGTTAAAATCATGTTCATCTGTATGTGGTCCGAATCGTATTTCTTTTACAACAACTTTAGCGGTTTTGGCTTTTATTTCTTTTTGTTTCTTCTTCTGGTCGTAAAGGAATTTTTTATAATCAACTACTCTGCAAACAGGAGGGTCAACATTAGAAGCAATTTCAACCAGGTCGAGCCCTGCATCTCTTGCCATCTTTAAGGCTGCGTCAATGGTATAAACCCCATGTGTAATTCCATCTCCTACTACCCTTACCGTCCTGGCACGAATCATTCCGTTTATGGGATGTTCGGGCTCTAATCTGCGCCTTCCTGATGGGCGCTGCTGACTATACTGTGTTGCTATAAAGTCCTCCTGTTTTTGTTAGTTATTAAATATCTTTCTTTAGTTCTTCGTTAATTAAAGTGATAAAATCGTCTGTCATCATAGTACCCTTGTCTCCCTCGCCATGCTTGCGAACTGCTACTTTTCCCTCCTGTATTTCTTTATCCCCGATTACCAACATATACGGTATCTTTTTCATTTCAGCATCCCGTATTTTCTTGCCGATTTTCTCACTCCTTTCGTCAAAGAGGGTGCGAATATCGTACTTTTTTAGTAATTGCAACACGTTTTTTGCATATTCTACCTGATTTTCTCCAATCGGTAATACGGCAACCTGTTCCGGAGCCAGCCACAATGGGAGATTTCCGGCACAATGTTCCAGCAAAACAGCAATAAATCTTTCCAATGAACCGAAGGGTGCGCGGTGAATCATTACAGGGCAATGTTTGGCATTATCGGAACCTATATATTCCAGCTTAAAACGCTCCGGCAAATTATAATCTACTTGAACGGTACCCAACTGCCATGAACGATTAAGGGCATCTTTCACCATAAAATCAAGCTTAGGACCATAAAAAGCTGCTTCACCATATACAACAGTTGTTTTCAAACCTTTTTCAGCGGCAGCTTCTATAATGGCAGCTTTCTGCTTTTTCCCAATTTTCATCAGAACCAATGTATTTGCTACGGTCTTCTTTATCGCGAAGTGATATTTGAGCGGTATAATTTTGAAAATCTAAGAGTCTTTAAAAACTTTCAACACGAGATCAATCACATTGATAAATTCTTCTTTCACCTGGTCGGGGCGGCAAAATACATGGGCATCATCTTGCGTAAAGCCACGCACACGTGTAAGCCCATGTAATTCTCCACTTTGCTCATAGCGATAAACCGTACCAAACTCAGCAAGTCTGACAGGCAAATCTCTATAAGAATGCTGGCTAGCTGCTATAAATTTCGCAATGATGAGGGCAGTTCATAGGTTTAAGAAAGAACTCTTCTCCCTTCCTGTGGGGTTTTTATGGGTTGAAAAGAATCTTTCCCATATTTTTCATAGTGCCCTGATGTAACATATAAGTCTTTATGCCCGATATGTGGAGTAACCACCTGCACATATCCAATTTCAGCTTGTACTTTCCGCATGAAGCCTTCCAAACGTTCACGTAAAGCAGTGCCTTTAGGCAGCCACAAAGGCAAACCCATCCCCACTCTTTCTGAAAAGGTAAATAATTCCAATTCCTTACCCAGTTTGCGATGGTCACGCTTTTTGGCTTCTTCCAATAAAGTAAGATATTCGGTCAAGTTGTTTTTGGTCAGGGAAGGTAATAGCATAAATACGGGTAAGTTGTTTTCTTTTTTCATCTCCTCTCCAATAAGCTCCGGCAACATTCAAGTAGTTTAACTGCTTTAATAAAACCGGTATTTGGGATATGCGGACCCCTGCATAAATCAACAAAATTACCTTGCTTGTAAAAGGTAATGCTTCCGTCTGCCAACCCGTCTATCAGTTCTAATTTATACTCGTCGCCTTTTTCTGTAAAATATTTTATGGCATTTGCTTTCGAAACATCTTCCCTTATAAAATGCATTCTTTTGTTTGGCAAGCTCCAGCATTTTATCTTCTATCTTCTTGAAGTCTTCGGCAGAAATTATCTTGTCACCCGTGTCAATATCATAATAAAAGCCATTTTCAATAGGAGGACCAATCCCAAATTTGGTTCCTGGGTAAATGGCTTCCAATGCCTCAGCCATCAAGTGGGCAGAGGAATGCCAAAAGGCTGATTTACCATCGGCATCATCCCAAGTTAAAAGAGCCAATTGAGCATCGGTACGAATTGGACGGGAGGCATCCCACACTTGCCCATTTACCTTTGCCGCAATTACTTTCGCAGCCAGCGAATTACTTATTTCTTTGGCAATATCCATAGCCGTTATGCCTTCGGGATATTGCTTTACCCTTCCATCGGGGAATTTTATGTCAACCATAATACAGTGTTCAGTTATCAGTTGTAAGTGTTCAGTTATAAGTTGTTAGTTAGTATTTAAATCTTATAACTGAACACTGACAACTGTTTTTAAGGTTTGCGAAATTAGTAAAAAAGGGCGGAAGGAGAATACACGTTGCTATGAATACATTTCTGAATGATTCGAATCATTTACTATTCCTTGCCTTTAAAAAACAGAACAGGAGAAAATAAAAGCGCGGACAAATAACAATTGTAACCATTTCAATATTTATGCCCACTCCTTGATTGGCACAAACATGGAATAAATTCAATTTATTCAACCATTGATTCATTTTGCGGTTGTATTGAAATATAATTTTTACATTTGAGGTCTAATTATATACTATGAAAAAACTTGCCTTTCTTTTTATGCTCTCTAGCTCCCTGGCTTTTGGGCAAATGGGTTCAAGTAAAAAAGATGAGACCGATGAGGTTAAAATCCGGACACTTATTGTAGTAGTGGAAGAAGCCGACCCGGGCTTGCTAAAGGTTTTGAATGATGAAGAAAAGGCTTTTTATGCCGATGAGATAAAAACCTACAACAGCACCATGACGCAGCTGATGCCTAAATATTGGACATTTAGCAGTAAGGTAGAATTTAAAACCCGCTCGCAGGTAGATTCTCTTGTAAAAGCTAAAAGCACTAACTATGCCTATCTCGAAGATACTAAGTTCACTGCGAACTATGGCTATAAACTTACTCTACAGAATACGTTACGGATGAAAGACGGCAAAAGCTCCCTTTTGAGTCCGGGAGATATAGCCCAAACTGCCCTCTGTGTAAGGCTTACAGATAATAAACCATTCAGGGACCCGGTTTATGGGGTGTATCTGCCTTCGGTATTCATCACTCCGGGCGGAATACTATATGCCTTAAAAGCTATTCAACTGCACATGAGCCTTAAAAGCGCGGGGAAAAGTGAAAATGAAGTTAACAAGATGTATAAGGACAATGCCAAGAATCTTTCTAACATGACTTTGGAGTTTGAATCTTCACGTTGCAAACTAAGTGACGATGACTTCAAAAAATCATATCCCTATCCATATAAAGCTGTAAGCGCAGGCTCTATTGACTCAGCCATTGTGAACCAACAAGCGAATACGGCAGTGGTTCTTTTTGTTCCCAGAGCGGGAGGAGCGGTAGAAACTGTGATAGTTGATGCCAATGAAGGTAAAGAAGCAGGAAGGTCTATGGACAATCATATTGGCAGCTTCGATGCCATATCAGGCACCGATTTTGGTTCGGAGAATATGGGTTCTGCCAAGCATGAAAACCAGGGTACTCTGAATGTGGATGACCTAAAGGATTTGGTCAAGGAATCTAAATGACAGGTACAAAAACGGCTAAAAACGGCTATTACTCCCCCACCTAAACAACTGACTGTCAGTCAATACCCCGTGCGCCTTTGTCCCTATTGGGTTTCAGAGGCTCCTAACATATAATCTAACTTTAATAAAAAATACAATAGTTTATACTCTTTATTATTCCCGGGGATTTTGCGTCACCTGATTTTTCAGCCATCATATTTAGAAACGGCACAAAACGGCATAGAGTAAAATTTGAAGTAGAGACTTTACCCAAAAACAGGCAAAAACTGTCATTTAATAGGTCAAACCCGCAGTTTAATAATTGTCCCCTATTTCTATCTAGGTATTATAGATTTTTGTACCTGTTATCAGAAATTTGTTGAACAACAACCAACATGGCTATATTTTTATTCTTACCCAACCTTATGCCATTTTATGCCGTAAGGGTATAATAAAAGCAGAAAATCAAAGTTAATAACTTATCTTAAAATTAATCAATTAATGAAAACAAACTTAAAAAAAACAGCAGGGGTTATTCTATTCGTTTTGTCAGTAGTTATGGGATGCCATAAGGACTCCACTCAGCCTACTACTACAACTACTAAAACTACTGCAAACACTGACAATTATACTTCTATGGCAAACTTTTTTGCCACGAATGGGGTGGCTATGCAAACCTATACTGTTACCGGTTCAGCAGGGGGCAGCTTTACAACGCCGCAGGGTACGCAAGTAACTATACCAGCCAATGCCTTTGATAATAATCTCTGGCAAACTGTAACAGGTACTGTTACCATCAATTTTAGAGATATATACCAAAAAAGCGATATGTTGCTCTCCAATATACCCACCAATATGAACACGGGGGCACCATTAAAATCCGGAGGAGAGTTTTTTATTAAAGCTACTTCAGGCGGCACGGCTGTTAACCTTGTGAATGTAATAACAGTTAAACAACCCCTTAATTCAGCGCCTTTAGATTCCGGCATGAGCGCATTTTTTAAACCGGTTAATGATACGATAGGATGGGGCGTTAATGATTCTGACGGATATTCAATACCAACTATTGCAAATTACGTATTTTCTCTGTATACATTTAATGAACCTGTAGATTCAGGGACCTGGTGCAACAGTGATAATCCTTCTTATTTTTCAGCTTATCCCCAAACTGTTTTAACCTTAAAGGAATCTGATAACCCGGCAAATTATGATACTTATGTGTTCCTGGTTTTTAAAAGTATAAATGCTATGGTTCATGTTTATAATGGCAGCGGAGATGCTTTTCCCTATAACTATGCCCCTGTTGGGTTGCAATGTACTGTTGTGGCTGTCGGTATAAAGGGTGGAGCAGTTTATAGCTCTTTCACCCCTATTACTATAAGTGCTAATCAAACTGTAAATTTCTCTATGACCGCTACTACAACGGCTGATTTTAAATCTCAGTTAGCTGCACTCAATTAATAAAATAGTATCTAATAAAAAGTCCCGCATTTTTGTGGGGCTTTTTATTTTAGTCCAATTGCATCATATATCACTTGTTGAATATCGGTGCGAATATTAAGTTTAGCAAGCTTATTATCAGTGGAGCCTCCGGCAACCCGGTTAGCCAAAAAAACATAGACAATTCCATATTTAGGGTCAACCCAAACATAGGTACCTGTAAACCCCGAATGTCCATAGCTTTCGGGTGAGGCAGAAAGACAGGCAGGGCTTTCCCCTTTGCCACTTGTTTCTGGCTTGTCAAAACCTAAACCCCGGCGATTACCTATGTTACAATATACACAAGAAGTAAATTTCTTTATTGTAACACTATCAAGGTATCTTTCGCCGCCATAAGTACCATTTTGCAATAACATTTGCATAAGTGAAGCAAGGTCAATAGCATCTGAGAATAACCCCGCATGTCCTGCCACTCCGCCTAACATAGCTGCTGAAGGGTCATGTACATAACCCCGTAATAATTGCTTGCGGAACAGGCTGTCATATTCCGTCGGGATAATTCTTGAAACAGGTATTTTTCTAAGTGGAAGGTAGCCCATTGTTCTTAATCCCATGGGTTTATAAAAGTTATCTTCTAAATATTTATCTATTGAGACTCCGGTAATATTCTTTATAGCATACCCCATCAGAATGAAACCCAAATCGCTATATTTATATACCGGAGTTTTATCTATGGATGATTTCAGTATCTCTTTTAAAATAGTATCCCGATAATCTTTCCTGATGAATAAATGTGCAGCTACCTGAAAAGGATATTGTGCTGAAGAATCCGTTGCATACAACCCTTTGCGCAATACATTCCCATTCATAGTTTCCTTGTTGAAAAAAATGTCGGGTTTAAGCCCGGATTGGTGAACAAGAATATCCTCTATTTTTAGTTTCTTCTTATTACTCTTGTTGCTTGAGGGAGAATGGAGGGTAACGTATTATGAATATCTATTTTCTTTTCATCTGTAAGTTTCATTAAAGCAATAGTTGTTGCAGCAATTTTAGTTACCGATGCAAGGTCATACACATCATCTAAATGTACTTTTGTAGTGTCATTATAGTTTTGAGTCCCGAAGGTTTTATAATAGAATATTTTTCCGTCTTTCGCCGCTAATATAACGCAGCCCGGATACGCCTTTTTTAATATTCCTGAATTGGCAATAGCATCCATCGTGGAAAGCTTTGTCGGAGGAAATACCAAGTTCTTCCGGAATAGTATATTCGAATCTTGTTTTGGGTGTTTTTATTCCTGCTCCCCGTTTAAAATAATCGGATGCAGATAACAGAAAGTTTCCTATCCCCGCTATTCCGCCAAAAATAAGTTGGGCAGAATAGTCAAGCATATAGGGAGTACTCTGGTACGACATAATTAGAGCATCAGCATTTTAAGCCTGTGGAAGATAGGAAAGAATGATAAGGATCGGAAAACAAATCGAGTACAACGGCAGTTTTTTTTTCAAGTGTATCAATCATTTTAATGGCAATTTCTTGTAATTCCAAATGTATCCTGTGGATGACCTTTTGGTATGATTAAGCCCAATAATGATAAGATTATAGTTTTTTAATTTTTGATAAATAGTATTTAATATACTATCGGAGCTATAAAGACTCATATTATAATTATCAACTGTAGCATAATTGCTCAGCCTCGACTGAAACACATTCTGCAAGGAATCTCCTATCATAAGAGATGCAATATGCAGAGTATCCAGCCTCTTCAGGGGCAATAAATTATTTTTATTAGAAAGAACCGTAATTGTCTTCTCAGCTATAAGCCTGTTAATATAATCGGCATCAATGGAGTTAATATCCTTTGCCAGATTTTCAATAACAATTGGTTTATAATGATTCAACCCTGTCCAAGCCTTTACCATTAATATTTTATGACAACGGGCATCGATTTCTTCCTGGGTTATTTCATGCTTTTTGATAGCATTTTTTATTTCCTCAATAGCTTTTGGCACATTTTCGGAAAAAGCAATACATCATTCCCCGCAATCAAAGCCTTTACATCTACTACACCCGGGCGGATAATACTTAGCAACACCTTGCATATTCAGGGCATCGGTAAATACAAGTCCCTGAAAATTCAGTTGTTTTTTTAATAAACTATCCACTATTTTAGATGACAGCGTAGAAGCCCTGTTTGGGGTTGAATCGAGCGCAGGAATATAAAGATGCGCCACCATAGTAGCAGCCTATCCCCTTATTAAATATTCTTTCAAATGGATATAATTCAAGGGTATCAAGCCTGCTTATGGGATAGTCTACCACAGGCAACGAAAGGTGTGAATCTGTTTTGGTATCTCCATGGCCGGGAAAATGTTTGGCGCAGGCAAGCACATTCTGGCTTTGCAGTCCATGCATATAGGCAATACCCATTTCGGTTACATGCTTTTTTTCTTCCCCGAAAGAACGCATCCCAATTACAGGGTTATCCGGATTATCATTTATATCCACCACAGGAGCAAAATTTACCTGCACTCCAAGCCGTTTGCATTCCTTAGCTATTTCCGCACCCATTTTAAAAACGAGGGATGTATCATTCATCGCACCCAATGTCATTTGAAAAGGGAAACGGGGAACACTGTCCAGCCGCATGGCAAGTCCCCATTCGGCATCCATACCAATAAGCATTGGAACTCGGAAATAGATTGATAATAATTACAAAATTCAGCTTGTGGACGGGGGTGCCTTTAAAAAATATTAACCCACCAATTTTTTGTTCATTAATAAGTTTTGCTAGTTTTTCTTTGTCATCTTTATGTTTGGAAGAAGTATCGGAATAAGCAGCTACCATAAATAACTGACCAATTCTTTCATCAGGACTTAAAGTCTGTAATACAGAATCTGCCCAATGCTCACATTGAGGGTTTTGAAAAGGGGGCAGAATTTGGGCAAACCCCTGTATTGCCAATATTACAGGGCTGCTGTTACAATAACTTTCACAATTTATTCTTCGCATATCCTGCGAAGGTATTTAGGAAACTTTTGCAAATTTTCTACAACAGTCGTTATTTATTAACAAGTAAAGCCATTTAATTATTTCCCCCTTATTATTTTTTCAACCTGCCCTTTATGCCTGTTAAAGTGCGATTGCATAAAATCAAGCATTTGAAAAATATTGAGCCTCCCCAAAGCAGGCTGTTTGAAGACATTTTTGTATAACATGTCATCTGGCAATGACTCCAGTAGTTCTTTTAGCTTACCTCTTGTTTCATTCCAATTGGCAACTACATTAGCATAAATAACTTTTTCAGGAACATCTCCTAACACATTTACCGGGGCTTTTATGTTAATGGGTAATATAAATCGAAACTCTAAAGCCATCAATTTAATTTGCTCTATTGGTCCTGTTTTCTTTAGATTTTTAATATCCAATCTTTTTTTACTCACATACAAAACTGATAAGCTTTCAGCTTTATTTAAGTGGTAAAATATTTGTGAAACAGACCATTTACCTGTAAAAGGCGGGGTCTCTAAATCTTCCCCGGAAAACTTTTTAAGTCTTTCTATGAGCAAGAGACGTGACTCCTCCAGCTTTGAAAATTTATTAAGAATCAATGAGTTCACCTTTTAAATATTTTTAGCAAATATAGAATTATCTATTAATATAATGAGATTCATTTACAGCTACCAATTTAACATTTACACATATAATTTACGGGTCCCTGGCAAGCCTGAATCCTGTATATTTATCCTTTCGGTCTGGCTGTAAACCACCACGGGAAGTAACCATACAGCCTTCATCAAGGCTTATCCATGTCCCTCCCCTAAGAACTTTTTTTTCTCCTTTAGCAGGTCCCTGCGGGTTATCGGGAGGACTTACTTTATAGTAATACATTTGAAACCAATCTGAACACCATTCCCAAATATTGCCCGACATATCGAATAAACCAAGCTCATTTGGTTTTTTTTGGCTTACCTGATGGCTTTTCCCATTAGAATTATCTACAAACCATCCCACCATTTCAATACTATTACTACCACTATATTTCAAGTTTCGGCTTTTATTTCCTCCTCCGGCGGCATATTCATATTCTGCCTCAGAGGGCAGGCGATAGTGTTTTTGGGTAAGCGTATTTAGTTTGCTGATAAATTTCTGTGCATCAAACCAACTTACATTATCAACCGGGCACATAAGGCAATTCTTATGAACCGAAGGATTTGTATCCATAATGGAATACCAAAGCGCTTGTGTAACCTGGGTTTTAAGAATAAAAAAACTATTTACAGTAACTTTATGTTGGGGCATTTCAATATCACCTCCTTCCACATCCGATGTGTCGGGCAAGCCCATTTTAAAAGTACCGCCCTGCACAAAAACAAAATTCGAATCGAGATTCAGAATAGTTACAGCCATCAGGGAGTCGTTCATATTAGCTTCATTTTTGTAATAGCTGATGCTAACCTGCCCTTTGCAAAAACAAAAGAATGAAAAATGAAAAATGAAGACTAAGAAAACGCCTGACTTCATAAGTTCTTTATTTGTGCAAAGCTAAAAAAGATAGAAAGCAAATAGAATAGCCAGTTAATTTTTCGCTCTATATTTGTCTTCCATCAAAAGTCATTTGTGATACCTATTCTTGTAAGCATAGTTACTTTTTTATCAACCTTAGTAGGGGGCTTACTGGCAATAAAATTTAAAAACAACCTTGCCGTTATTTTGGGGTTTAGTGCCGGAGCAGTCATTGGCGTTGTTTTCTTTGACCTGTTACCTGAATCTTTTTCATTGGGTGAAAAACAATACGGTATAGGTACTATAAGTACAGTTGTTGCAGCAGGGTTCTTGTTTTATACCATTTTAGACAGGCTCTCCGTTTTACATACACATCCGCAGGAGAACAGCCACAATAATCGCGGTACAATAGGAGCAGGAAGCCTTTCTATCCATAGCTTTTTAGATGGCATTGCTATTGGGGTTTCCTTCCAGGTATCTGTTTCTATTGGGATATTAATTGCCGTGGCAGTAATAGCCCATGATTTTGCAGATGGGGTAAATACAGTAAGTGTAATATTGAAGGACGGTGGCAAAAACAAACAAGCTTATACCTGGTTGGTTATTGATGCTGTGGCGCCAATAATAGGGGTATTAACCACGCTTTTTTATAGAATACCCGACAGCCTATTTAGTATTCTACTTGCTATCTTTTCGGGTTTTTTTCTATACATTGGTGCAAGCGATTTATTACCTGAAAGCAGGGAAAAGCATCCCGGATTTTTAGTCACTTTTATGACTATTCTTGGGGTTGGGTTTTTATATTTTGTAACCCGCTTAGTAAAAATATAAGTAGGCTGAACCGTCTGGTGTAACTTTTCAATTTCAGCTACTACTAAGAGTTAGGTGGGGAATTGTTCGAGATAAGTAATTTCCCATTATTCCTGCTCAAGTGTTAAGGTGTGTTAAAGCTGGTCCCACTAAAATTAAATACTCTACATTTGTAAAATACTTTTAACCAATTTCCCACTACTATGAAAAAAACACTTACCCTGATAACTGCATTTTTAGGTGCTTCATTATATATGCAGGCCCAAACAGCTGATGAAATTATAAATAAAAATATTGATGCCATGGGAGGAATGGATAAATTAAACTCCATTAATTCTATTTATGAAGAGGATAGCAATACTATTCAGGGAATAAAAATCCCGGTGAAATTATGGCTCGTTAATAAAAAATGCCAGCGTGCCGAGTTTGCTTTCAATGGTATGACAGGCTTTTCAATTCTAAGAAATGATTCGGGGTGGAATTTTTCACCATTCCAGGGGCAAACAGTGCCGGAACCTGTAACTGCAGATGAAGTAAAAAAAGGGCAGGAACAACTTTATGTTACCGATGCGTTTGTAAATTATAAGGACAAAGGCTATAAAGTGACCTACGAAGGAAAAGATGAAACCGAAGGCTCCGAATCTTACAAAATAAAAGTGGCTATAAGCGATAGTGCATCTGAAACCTATTTTATTGACCCAGACACCTATTTTGTAATTCAGGTAAAAGACAAGAGGACTATTAATGGTAAAGTGGTGGAAGGCACTGAAACGAGGAGTGATTATAAAAAAACCGCTGACGGATATATATTTCCAATGGAATCCAATTCATCAGGTCAGGGGGAACTGAAAAGCTATGTTATTAAGGTAAATGCACCAATGGATAATAAAATATTCAGCCCTGCTACAAAAGTAGCTGGAAAATAGGGGGCTTTATTTTCTTCCATTGCGTAATTACCAACGCTCTTTTATTAGAATGTATTTTCATACCAATTAGAAATACCAGCCATGATAAAGACAATACCAGTTCGTAAAGCTTTCAAGTTTATAAAGCCTGATTTTATAGTTTTAATACTTTCCTTTATAACTTTTGATGCCTTTGCTCAGCAAAAAAGCCCGATTAATTCAGGTACCTTTGATGTAATGCAAGCCCGCTGGCTTGGTCCGGGAACCATGAGCGGGAGAATTACAGCTATTGTTGGCAACCCTAAAGACGGCAAAACCATTTATGTAGGCTCGGCTGATGGCGGGGTTTGGAAAACGAGCAATGCAGGTGCATCGTTTAAATCTGTATTTGATAAATATTGTCAAAGCATAGGTTCAATAGCTATGGATCCTAATGACATGAATATAATATATGTGGGAACAGGGGAAAGTAATATGCGTAATACTGTAAGTTACGGTAATGGTATGTATAAAAGCACTGATGGAGGGGATAACTGGACTAAGATAGGGCTTGACAGCACTGAACATATTAGTAAAATACTTATCAATCCGACCAATCCACAAATAATTTATGTTGCAGCTCCGGGACCATTATGGAGTGACAGCAAAAGCAGGGGGCTATATAAATCTACCGACGGGGGAACTACCTGGCAAAAAATTTTATATACCGATGAAAAAACCGGGTGTGCTGACATAGTAATGAATCCTCAAAACCCTGATGATTTAGTGGCAACGATGTGGGAGTTTCGCCGCAAACCTTATGCTTTCAATTCCGGAGGGAAAGGTAGCGCAATGTATAAATCTTTAGATGGAGGAAAAAATTGGATAAAAATCAGCAAAGGGTTACCGGAAGGGGAACTTGGTCGTATTGCTCTTGCCCTTTCCCCTTCTAACCCAAAACATTTACTTGCCATTGTTGAAGCTAAAGAAACAAGCCTTTTTTCGAGTATGGATGGAGGGGAAAGTTGGAGTAAACAAGCCTCAACTCTTAATGTGGAGGCCCGCCCTTTTTATTTTAGCACTATTGCTTTTGACCCTAAAGATGATAAACGAGTTTACCGTCCTGCGTTTCAGTTATCAGTAAGCGACGATGGAGGATTTTCCTTTACTGATGCAAGCGATGAAGGTGGATGGGTTCACAGTGACCACCATGCTATCTGGATAAACCCTCTTTATACCAACCAGGTATGGCTTGGAACAGATGGAGGTGTGTTTCTAAGCAATGACAGAGGACTGACTTTCACATTCATTCAAAATATCCCGGTAGGGCAATTCTATCATGTACAATATGATATGAGGGAACCCTATAACGTATACGGCGGATTACAGGACAATGGAACCTGGATGGGCCCTTCGGAATATTATGGAGGAATAAGCAATGGCAGATGGAGGCCTTTATATGGCGGAGATGGGTTCTGGGCCCAACCGGACAGAAATGATTCCAATACCGTATATGCAGAATATCAGGGGGGAAATGTATCCCGTATTGACCTTTTTACCGGGTTGACGGTGGATATACAACCTACTCAAACAAAAAATGAAGATAAGTTACGCTGGAACTGGAATACCCCTATATATATAGGCTCAGCAAATTCTCACGATTTATATATGGGCGCCCAATACCTATATAAATCTATGGACCAGGGAAGAAATTGGGCGCGTATTTCTCCCGATTTAACAACTAACGATAAGAAGAAGGAACAACAGGAAGAATCGGGTGGCTTAAGTGCTGATAATACTTCTGCTGAAAACCATTGCACCATTTTTACTGTTGCCGAAAGCCCGCTTGATGCTAATTATATTTTTGTTGGGACGGATGATGGCAACCTTCAAATTACTACCGATGGAGGAAAAACATGGACCAATGTATCTGATAATATAAAGGCTTGTGGGATTGCTGCCCAGTCATGGGTAAGCAGTATTGAGCCTTCCAGGTTTGACAAGAACACTATTTATGCTACTTTCGAAAACCACATGTACGGTGATTTTGATACCTATCTTGCCAAATCAACTGATTTTGGTAAAACATGGACAAGGCTCAACAGTGCAGACTTTACCGGCTTTGCACATAAAATAAAAGAAGATCTGAAAAATAAAAATCTTTTATTTCTTGGAACTGAAAGGGGCTTGTTTTGCAGCATTAACGGGGGAGACGATTGGTTCAGAATGAAAAACCATATTCCCGATTATACTCCTGTAAGGGATATTCAAATACACCCCCGCACAAACGACCTGATACTTGGAACCTACGGAAGGGGTATAATTATAGTAGATGATATTACTCCTATTCGTAATATGTCCACTCAGCTTGCAAATAGTGATGTGTATCTCTATCCTATGAATAAATTGGAACTTACGTATGGAAAATATGAAGGAGGGTTTCCGGAGCATGATGGATGGGTTTGTGAAAACTCCGATGAAATTCCCCCTATCGAATACTATTTCCGTAAGCGTGTCATGACCGGAGATGTATCACTTAAAATTTTTGATGCCAATGGTAAAATGCTTAAGGAGCTACCGGGTACCAAGAGAAAAGGACTGAATAAAGTTACCTGGGACTTACGCATTACAGGTCCAAGAACGGCTTCGGGTGGCACTAAACTTGACCAGGGGGGATTTTTTGCCCCTATGGTTTTACCGGGTATATATACCGTAAAACTTTATGTAGGCGATTCTACTTACAGCGAAAATATAAATGTAGTGGCTAACAATAATGGAAAAATGACCGACGATGACCGCAATGCGCAGTACGCAGCAGCTTTGAAATGTATGGAAATGCATGAAAAACTGGCTTCGGTCGCCGATAGTATCAATGGAACTATTGATGCGGTAAATGCGATGATTGCCAACGACAAATCAGATAAAAAACTGACTATATTTTTAGATACCCTGAAAGCCTTTAAAGGAAGGATAATGGCTTCCACTAAAACATCAATTTTTGCCGATGAAGAGAGATTGAGGGAAAAAATAACCAAAGTATATGGTTCGGTTTGCTTCCAGGAAGCCAGGCCTACTAACCTGCAAATGGAAAACATAGAAATGCTGAATGACGAAGTGGCTAAAGCAGTGGAAAAAGAAAAAACAGTAATGGTGGAATATGATACTAAATGGAAAAACAAGATTAAGGTACTGCCTTCAAGATAAACAGGGTATTATCCACCAAACTCCATTACATAATTCCATTGATAGGTTTTATGCGGTTGGCATGATACCCCGATAGCAGTAAAGTTTGCATCTAATATGTTTTTACGGTGACCCAGATTTACCGGGTCACTTGAATCAATAAGCAGATGCATTAAAGCATCGATGGCAAGTTTGTATCCATAATCACAATTCTCCCCTACCCTGGTATAACGATTAAGCACCGGCTTAAAGCGCTTTTGAAAATCAAGGTGGCCTTCTTTTCCTTCCTCCCCCATTTTCCAGGCATAATCATGTGCCATAACGCACAATTGTTTATCCGGATTTAAAACCCCACACGCTTTATCCTTATTGAGCTCTCTTTTCAGACTTGCGATTTGGGCAGATTTATCAGGGTGCGTATTCAGATAATCTGCCAACACAGTTTCGCAAAATAATTTGGGTTTTAAGCGGCAGAGATTACAATAGAAAATAAGTTTCTTTTCTTCGTCGGAAAGAGTAGGAAAATTTATAGCCGTATTGGCTTGTTGCAGTATACTTTTATCCCAACCTGACAGGGGATCTTTATTTGTTTGTTTTGTAAAACCTTGGAACGAACTTAGGAAAACAAATGAAACTAATGTTATCCCCGCTAGTAGTATGAAGCTTTTACATTTTTCCATAAAATTATTGAATATATTAAAGATATAAATATCTGTTTTAATAATGAATAAATAGTGAGTCTGGCTATTCGGAAAATACGGTATTAAACTTACAAAATTTTGAACATTACAACAAATCGAAAGGTAGTCTTTTTGTTCAGTATAAAGCGTATAAAATAATTATAAGTAATTAAATAGACTGCGTGCCTTGTCCTTTTATTGTAAAATAATCTTCTCGGTAAAGTTCTTATATTCTATTATATAAACCCCTTTGTTCTCGTACCCATTTTCAGGACTACTTCGGACCATATTGAAAGATGTTTGCAAGCCCCTTACTTTAAAATCGCCAAGGTGGTTCTGAATATCTGTTCCATAGGCTTGTAGCATATTACCATAAAACATTCCTCCATCATAACCTTCGTAGGAATAGTAACTTGGTTCTGATAGATAGTTGCCCCTGTATTTTATGATAAATTTACGGGTATTTGCATCAGCATAGTTTACAAATTCATTGGAAGGAAAATGAAAATCCAGGGTATCTAAATTAATGGGCTGTAAAGCGTCATTATTTGCCCAATTTTGCATTCCGTATAAAACTACCTGATTATCATCTGCAAATTTGGCATTAGCGAGTTCATTTACGAACTTTGCCACAAAGGATGCCCCTTCGTAAGGCATAATAACTACATTAACAGAATTCTTCACCGTTTTTGCCTTAAGATTCGTCATGCCCCCGGCGCTTTCTGAAACTATAAGGGAATCTGCTCCACCCTTAGCTGAATCGGCACTTATAAATGCTCTTTTAAAAGTGTTATAGTATTCATCTCCGGCATTCATATTATGTATAATTATAAAATTGGCATGGTTGTAATGCGTTGCAATATATTCTGCTTCAGCTTCTGTTTCGGTAATAGCGGAAGGCATTACCTTACTTGTAAATGGGTTTTTATCAACTACGCTGATTTCTCCCGAAAGAGGAGATACTATAGCGATATGGTGCAGAGCTGCAATTTTTGCCACTCTTTTAAAGTTAGACGGAAAGGCAGGGCCTATAATAAGGTTCATTTCAAGCAGTTCAGGGTTTTTTACGATAAAATCAGTTGCATTGTAAGAACTGTCGGGACCCATCAAAATATTAAATACAGAAAGATTTGCCTTAAATCCCCGTTTAGCAAGCGAATCGAGGGCCAGGGTTAATCCATGATAATAATCAACCGAAATACGGGTCGCGAAAGGAACCTGTCCTGTTCCATCCAGCAGATGGGTCAAAGGGATACTGTCAATATCTTGGCTGGCAAAAGGCATAATAAGCCCTATATTATAGCGGTTCAGTTTTTTGCCTGTATCTACAGAAGGGCTTATACCTTTCGATGTATCACCATGAATTTGCTCTGTTACAAGTAATTTATATGCATCTTTTTCGTTATTGGCATTGCTTTTTTCTGTTCCTTGTATAGCCATCTGCGAAACAACTTTTACAGAATCTTGTTTTAGTTGTTTTTTTTCTTTTGATATATTTCCACCTACCGGTTGAGTCATTGCGACCGGGATACGGATAGTCTGCCCCAACTTTAACCCCATTCCCGCAAGCTGGGGATTAAGGCTGTCCAGAATACTTACAGTAGTGTTATTTCTCTTCGCAAGGGAGTATAAAGTCTCTTTTTTTATCACCTCATGATAAATATAGGCCGGCTGGTTCGGCTGCTCTTGCTTTGCCGGAGGCTTTACTGCCATTGTAGCAGTATCACCTGGCTTAGCAACAATAGTCGGAATCAATAAAACATCACCTGCATTTACCCCGTCGATAGCAGAAGGGTTTTCAAGCACAATATCTTTGGGTTGCAGGTGGAATTCCCGGGCTATACCATAAATAGTCTCATCCTTCAGAACCGTGTGTTTATAATATTTCTTACCATTAATGGTAACTGGGCTATCATTGGAATTGCTTTGGGCTTCAGTAAAGTTTGGAACAGCAACGAAAAGCAATACAATTAAAAAGTACAAAGTTTGTAAAGCAAGCGGAGAACAAATCCTATAAACTTTAAACATAAAAAACTCTCGATCATTTATTCCCATTCTATTGTTGCAGGGGGTTTAGAACTAATGTCATAAACTACTCGGTTTATACCTTTTACTTTATTTATAATGTCATTCGATATTTTTCCAAGAACATCATAAGGTAAGTGGCACCAATCAGCAGTCATACCATCAGTGGAGGTTACTGCCCTTAGCGCTACTACATTTTCGTATGTGCGTTCATCGCCCATTACACCGACCGAACGAACAGGTAAAAGAATGGTAGCTGCTTGCCATACCTCGTTATAAAGGTTATGTAAAATAAGATTATCAATAAAAACAGCATCGGCTTCCTGCAACAGACGAACTTTTTCCGGGGTTATATCCCCTAAAATCCTTATGGCAAGGCCGGGACCCGGGAAAGGGTGCCTGCCTATTATGTTTTCATCTATCCCCAATACTCTTCCCACTTTGCGCACTTCATCCTTAAATAGGGTATTCAGCGGTTCTACTATTTTCAGTTTCATTTTTGCCGGAAGACCACCTACATTATGATGGGATTTGATAGTCATGGAAGGTCCATTTACGCTCACCGATTCTATTACATCGGGGTAGATGGTGCCTTGTGCAAGCCATTTCACATCTTTAACTTTGTGGGCTTCCGTATCAAAAACCTCTATAAAAACACGTCCGATGGCTTTGCGCTTCTTTTCAGGATCTTCAATCCCTCTTAAGGCGGCATAAAAGTCATTTTTAGCATCTACTCCCTTTACATTCAGCCCCATATCCCGGTATGAATGCAATACACCTTCAAATTCTCCTTTACGTAAAAGTCCGTTATCTACAAAAATACAATAGAGGTTTTTCCCTATTGCCTTATTAAGCAACACTGCTGCTACCGACGAGTCAACTCCCCCGGAAAGTCCTAACACTACTTTATCTTTCCCTATTTTCTTACGTAGTTCCAAAATGGTGGATTCTATAAATAACCCGGGGGTCCAGTGCTTGAGAACAACCACAAATATTAACCACAAAATTCTTCAATACTTTAGCACCTTCAGTGGTGTGAAAAACCTCCGGATGGAACTGGATACCATAAACCTTTTCGCCTTTTATGCGGAAAGCGGCTAACTCTACACTCTCGGTGCGGGCAATAAGTTCAGCGCCTTTAGGTAATTCCGAAATAGTGTCGGCATGAGACATCCATACCTGGCTCTTAGGGCTAATGCCCTTCAATAGCTCATCATCCCCTTTTATAATATTAAGATTAGCCCTTCCATATTCCCGCATATTAGAGCGGGCTACTTTCCCCCCCCATTTGTGCGCCATAAGCTGGGCGCCATAGCAAACCCCAAGAACAGGAGAAAGGTTTTTCAACTCATCGAGGTTAACCTCCGGAGCATTTACATCATACACCGAAAAGGGGCTACCGGAAAGTATTATGCCCTTGTAGCTATTATCCATTAACTTTCGGCTGTTTGCCATTGTGTACGGATGAATTTCACAATATACATTCAACTCCCTTACCCTGCGGGCAATTAGCTGGGTATATTGAGAACCAAAATCAAGAATAAGTATGGTTTCCTGTTTATCTTTAGATTTATCTTCAGGCATAAGGTCAAATGGAAATGCAAAGATGACAAAAAAATGGGAGATGTAATAAAGAGCCAATTAAGGCTTTTATAAGTTTGCCTCCTTTATATGAAGCCTTTTAAATATATTTCACGTAAAGTTCTAAGAAATAGCACGCAAAGTCCACAAATGAAGCCCCTAAACTATCTATTCTTTGAAGTTGCAAAAAACTTGCCGCTAAAATGATCTCAGGCTACTAATTTAGAGGAGTTTCTGAAGATTCTTCGCTTGGTTTTATCCTATCTTTATTTTTGCTTTAAAGGTATTTATCTTAGTTCAAACCTTTCCATCTCTTTCGCTACTTGGAAATGCTTTCCCTCAATTTCATTTATAGCAGCCGAATCTCTTATTAATGCAGGATTGGTATGGTTCATGTGAATAAAATGGACTTTTAATTTATCCTTGTCTGGCAGATTAGACAAAAGACTCATGGTTTCTTCTATAAACGGATGCGGCACTTTCTCTATCTTCATCCCTGAAAGTTCCCCATCCTTGAAAAATGTTCCGTCAATAAATAATATATCATTTTGCTGCACTGTTTTAGCAATATCCTTGCCCCATTTTTCCCATTTATTAATATCGGGTATAAAAATCACATTCGTTTTTTTGGTAGAAATTCTGAACCCAACTGTTTCAGAATATTCATCCCTGTGAGGCACTATGAAAGGAGTAACAGATATTCTTTCATTCAGATGGATGGTACTATCTTTAGCTAAATCATGGATGTCTATATTTTTTATATTCACCAACTGACTCCAGGGACCATTGTTTCGGAGAAAATCCCGCATCCTCGGCATGGCATACACCGGGATATTTTTGGTGTTCATGGCTTCTCTTCCCAAATACATCAAACCTGTATAATGCCCAATATGGGCATGGGTGAGAAAAATACCGCTAATGTCATTGCCTTCTACCGGGTAAATACTGTCCAGTTCATGCAGTTGGAAAGTGAAATCGGGTGTACAATCAAAAAACCAGCGTTGATGGGTTAAAGGGTCAACTAAAGCAAGGCAGGATACATAATGGCGCTTTTCTTTGCCTTCGTAATATTTTCTGCAACAAGCCTTTTTGCAACCCGCATGAGGATACCCCCATCCTGGGCAATTCCCAGCACAACAATAAATGGGGATTGATTATCGGCTCCAGTTTTTTTACCGGATAAGTTCAGATTAAATGCAGAACAAAGAGGGATTAATCCCAGCATTAACAGAACCGTTGCACTTTTTAATCTATTTATGACAAACATATTTATTCTATTACTGCGAAAATAGAGGAATTTAATACACCTGTATCTTTTTCACTTTGCTTTTGTACTTAATAATTGACTATTATTGTACAACCATACCAATTCTATCAAACCTATGAAAAAGAATTTTTATTCTTTACTTATTTTTTTATCGTTTACCACCCCCCTGCTTTCCCAGGATTGGGTAAGGATGATGAAAGAGAAAAAAGCCAATATTCACGACGTACAGAATGCATTTTATAAGTGGTACTCTACGTATAAAAATAACTCGCTTAATGATCTAAACCGGGAAGGAGAAGACGGTCCCTATGAACAATTTAAACGCTGGGAATATTTAATGGAACCCCGCACCTACCCTACCGGAAATTACCCTGACCCTTCTATTATTTCAACAGAATACACTAAAATACTTTCAGGAAAAAAAACGGAACATTCCGACAAACCTAAAAACCTCATGTCATCTCCTAACTGGACATACGAGGGTAATGCAAGCGTTCCCTCAGATGGTGGAGACGGCAGGGTAAATAAAATCCGTTTTTATCCGGGAAATAACAATATCATTTATGCCTGTGCGCCTACAGGAGGTTTATGGAAAAGTACCGATGGAGGAGCAAACTGGTCAACCAACACGGACAATCTTCCGGAACTTGGGACAAGCGATATTGCCATAGACCCGACAAATCCCAATACCATGTACGTTGCCACAGGCGATTGTGATGGTCCGGGCGGAGATTTTCATTCTGTTTCCACCATTGGAATATTAAAATCTACAGACGGTGGAACCACCTGGAACCCCAGCGGATTGTCTTATACACAGGCAAGCACGGGCCCCTCTTTTGGTACGGTTTCTGAATTGGCATTAAATCCAAATAACACGAATATCATAATAGCTGCAACATCAAGCGGCATGTATTATTCTGCTGATGCAGCCGCCACCTGGACCCAGGAAGATACGAGCGATTTCAGGTCTGTAGAAATGGAGCCCTTCCATCCTAACACGGTTTATGCAGCGGCAGATGATGGAAAGTTTTATCGTTCTACCGATGGAGGCATAACTTATACACAAATTACTAATGGCTTGCCCGCAGCCGGTCTTACAGCAAGAGCTACCATTGCAGTTTCTCCCGCCGATTCCAATTATGTTTATGTGGTTTTTGAAGATGCCAATACTCTCAGTTTTTATGGATTGTATCGTTCCACTAATCGGGGATTAACCTTTACCCAACAGGCAAATTCCGGTGTGGGAGACCTGGGAATGTCTTATGCCTGGTATGGGTTGCCATTAGCAGTTTCTCCTACCAATGCGGATACTATTCTCACAGGCGGCGTGGATGTTTATATGTCAACTGACGGTGGGGTTACATGGAACATTAACGCATCATGGACAGGCAGCGGCGCCCCTTATGCTCATGCCGATTCACACCAGATTTTATTTACACCTGGCAGCGGCGCCTCTTGGTTTGATGCCTGCAATGGCGGAGTTTTTAAAGCTACTAATGGAGGGAATGCATATACCGATATAAGTAATAATCTTCAAATTGCGGAGATATATGCGTTAGGGGCTTCCAACCTCACATCGGGTTTATGGATTTCAGGCTGGCAAGATAATGGCACCAATTTAACCGGCATTCCCTGGGTGGAAACAAACGGTGGCGATGGCATGGTCCCTTTTATTGATTATAGTAATGATAATACCATGTATAGCGCATCGCAAGATGGAGCCCTTTATAACTCTTTCAATGGCGGTGCTTCCTGGAACTATATCACCAACAATATCTCAGAAAACGGACCCTGGCTGACCCGCTGGCTGCAAGACCCCTTAAATGCCAACACCCTTTTTGCAGGTTTTGTGAATGTATGGATGACTACCAACCAGGGTAACACATGGGCACAAATCAGTCCTTTCTCCAGTTCATCTGACTACATTTATGCACTTATTGTTGACCCGGTGAATGACCAGGTTTTATATACTGCATCAAATGATTCTATTTACCTTACCACTAACCAGGGTGCAAACTGGAAAAATATTACATCCAATCTCCCCGTAAGTGTAGCGTGGTTAACCGGAATTTCTTTGGACGAAAACAATTATAATCATGCGTGGGTTACTTTCTCAGGATATGTAGATACGGCTAAAGTATTTCAAACATTCAACGGTGGAGTTACATGGCAAAATATTTCCTTAGGACTGCCTAATCTTCCTGTGAATTGTATATTGAGCCAGAATAACAGTAACGAAGGAGTTTATGTTGGAACGGATGATGGTATTTATTACCGGGATACTATCAGCAATAGCTGGACTCCCTATAATACAGGCTTGCCTGATGTTATGGTGAACGATTTAAAATTTGATGCCTCCGGTGATTTAATTGCCGCCACTTATGGGAGAGGGGCTTGGGAATCACCGCCTAATATTCCAACCACAATAAATACTTTATCAACTGCTGAGAATGGATTAAAAGTTTATCCTAACCCTACCAATGGAACTATAAATTTCATGTTGAATGTCAGCGACGGAAAGTACACTCTTTCACTTTACAATATTATGGGGCAAAAAGTTTATTCAGATAATACAAACACTGCCGGACAATATTCCGCCACCCTGAATCTTTCCCAATATGGCAAGGGAGTTTACCTTCTTGTAATAGATCGGAATGGAAAGAAAATGGAAAAGAAAATTGTGGTGAATTAAATTACCCTCAAGGTGAAGGCTTCATATTACTTTCATTTTCCCGTTTTACTTTTATCATCTGATAAAGTCTATACGAGAAAATGGCAACCGAACAAAAGAAAATACAGCACCTTTTTTTAAGAGCCGGTTTTGGTGAAACACCTGACCGGGTTAATTTTTTGCTCGATACTCCTATTTCTTCTATCGTTGATAGGCTTTTTACCACATCGCAAGACTATAAGGATATTAACTACCTCCCCTACCCCATTGCAGAAAATGAGGAAAAGAATGGTGCAGGTGGTTTCAAGCTAATAAAACTGCTGCTGAAATCATTTGGCGAAATGGAGGAACTGAATGGGGAATGGCTCTTTAAGATGACTTATACCGAAGCTGTTTTACGTGAAAAAATGACTTTCTTCTGGCATAACCATTTTTCTACTTCTACTCCTTTGGCATATCTTATGCAAGTACAGAATAATACCTTGAGAAAATATGCCCTCGGCAACTTTGGAGATATGTTACATGCCATTGCCAAAGACCCCGCCATGATTATTTATTTGAATAATAAGCAAAATAAAAAGGCACATCCCAATGAGAATTTTGCCCGTGAAGTGATGGAATTATTCACTCTTGGTGTCGGACATTATACCGAAAATGATGTTAAAGAAT
>CAVYDB010000030.1:0-34265 GCA_963767125.1 uncultured Bacteroidota bacterium
GTATTGCATCATATTGTGGGATGTCTGGTGGTCTGGGTGTTTTTACAAAACTAGCTACATATTCTGATTGGATCGAATCTATATTAAATTCTGATAGCATAAAACCAGTGAGAGTTTTTCCATGTGACAAGAAAGCATCGTGTGGTTGTGGCCAGAACGATGTAACTCTTACTTCCTCTCGTATAGTTGGTGGCGAAAATGCCATCGCACATAGTTGGCCAATGAAAATCCGCTGGGGCCGTGCCCTGCCGCGCGCGAGGCTGCGGGCGCCATCGTAGCCAATGGCGGGCGCTATTGCGACTGGCTGACCGATGATCTGACTAAGACACTCGCCGAAGCCCACGGCCTTACCGTCCAGCAGGTTCTGGTTTATCCCGGATCGAGCGAACCCCTGCATCATGCCGTGCGCGTGTTCGCTTCACCGCAGCATAGCGACGTTACCGCCGATCCCGGCTACGAAGCGGGCATGTTTCACGCGGAGGCTATCGGCGCGAAAGTCATCAAAGTTCCGCTGACCAAAACTTACGCTCATGATGTGAAGGCGATGATCGCCGCAGCTCCCGATGCCGGCGTCTTTTATGTCTGCTCGCCGAACAATCCGACCGGCACTACTAACTTTATTCCGATATCGAATATTTACTCGATCACAAGCCCAAGGATGCGGTCGTCGTTGTCGATGAGGCCTACATTCATTTTTGTGACGCGCCGTCAGTCGTCGACCTGGTCAAAGCAGGCAAGGATATCGTCGTGCTTCGCACGTTCTCGAAAATCTACGGCATGGCTGGGTTGCGCTGTTTAATATTTATCTTATCGGAACTTCCCGCGGTTTGAAAGGCATAATATTCCTTGCTTCTCAATGGCTGTGCAAGTATTATCCTTGCTTTTTCCAATGCCCTTTGAAGGTGTAACTCGGTGGCAGGCTTAATCAGTATATCTATAGGGTGACATTTTATAACTTCCTCATACCTCGGCTTCGATCCTGTGACAACAATGCAGTGTTCCTTACCTACCCGTTTTATTATTGTTTTCCCGTTCATTCCGGGCATTTCAATATCAAGCATGAGCAAATCAAAATGAAGTTGGGGGAGGTCCCTCATAAAAATTATCGGGTCATTGAATGTAGCTATAATGTCCGCCTTTTTTGTATTCGAAACAAGTTGTTTCAAATGAAACATGGCGGCATCATCATCATCCAACAGGACTATAGAAAAATTATTACTACTTGCTTCCATTCGACCTTACATTATACCACCCGTGTAAGAGAACAGGCGGTTAAAAACTACTGCTACCTTTGGTGGGCTTATAGTTAGGCCAGGTCGAATCTTAAATAAAGTGTCTAAGCAAAAACCTATCTATAAATGCCCGAGTTTTATTTCGTTTTCAAATATAAATAATATTCAGTTACAGAATATAAAATTACCGTTATTTTTTACATGGCCAAATCTTCGTCCATGTAGGGGGCTTTTTTGCGCGCCTTGAGGAAAACGCTCTCCAGCCATTATTGCGCCTCTTTGATCTTTTTTGTATTTTGATTAATTTCCTAACGCACTTCGCTAAACTATAAGCACCCCCTGAAACCCTTTAGGGACACAGCATCCGGGGAATCAACTAACAATCAATTAGTTAAATGGGCCGATCTATGCCCCGCCCGAATGTCAGCCCGAAAGATTCCTGCCCTAAAGGTATGGTAAGGCGGGCATTCTGGAGGGTACCATCCGGTACGGGCGGGCGTTTTATGCCGTTTTTTTTATATCCCTTCAAATGGTTGGGGTTTACCCAAAATATGTTAACAGGTTAAATTTAATCAGCCGGGCATAGCTCATCTTTAAACATCTAATCGTAAATTTGCAATCCGAAAATGAGCCTATCCCAAAAGACCGGAATCCTTCTTTTAAACCTCGGCACTCCCTTGAGTCCCTCGACGGCTCATGTAAGGAAGTACCTGCGGGAGTTTCTCTCCGACCCGAGAGTAATAGACATACCCTATTTGGAAAGAATGTTGCTGGTGAATTTTGTTATTGCGCCAACACGGGCGCCAAAATCAGCTAAACAATATAAGCAGATATGGGTGAAGAAATCCACTCCAGAGGAACCATTAACAGGCTCACCATTACTTATCCATAGCCTGAACCTGAAAACAAAACTACAAAAGAAAATGGGTGATGATTTTGTGGTGGAATTGGGTATGCGCTACCAAAAACCTGTAGTATCCGGAGCCTTGAATAGACTACTGAAGAGTGAAGGAGTAGGAAAAATTATCATAGTACCACTTTATCCCCAGTATTCGGCTGCAGCTACATCTTCATCGGTGGAAAAAGTATTGGAGCTCTTGAAAAAGCCAGATATTATACCTCCGTTTGTATTTACCGGACCATTCTACGATAATCCTCTATTTATAGAAGCTTTTGCCAAAATCTGGAAGAAGAAATACAAGTTGGAGGAGTATGATTATTTCCTGTTCAGTTATCACGGTTTACCCGAAAGACATATCAAAAAAGCATCGGATGAAAGGAATATGAAATGTGTTCTCAACGGTTGTTGTAGTGCACTTACTTCCCAAAATTATTTTTGTTATAGGGCAGCTTGCTTTCATACTACAAGGTTATTAAGCACTGCACTTAACTTAAAGCCGGGAACATTTAGCTCTTCTTTCCAATCGAGGCTGGGCAAAGACCCCTGGATAAAACCATATACGGACAAGATAATTATAGAAAAAGCCAATTCAGGAACGAAAAAAATGCTGGTGTTTTCCCCGGCTTTTGTAGCAGATTGTTTAGAGACTATCTATGAAGTGAAGATAGAATACGCAAAGCTTTTTAAAGAAAATGGAGGAGAATCTCTTGACCTTGCCGAAAGTCTGAATGATAATGACGAATGGGTAAATGCTCTTGAAAAGATAATACTGGAAAATCATCGGGATGTTAAAAAAGTTTAAATGCTGAATAATTTGTAAAATCTCAAATCCTGCGATTGGTTATTATCGTAAATTGCCTAAACAAATAACCTATGAAAGGAAAATTGGTAGTATTAACCTTGTTGACATGCGCGCTAAATGCATGTTCGCAGCAAAACACAAAAACTATGGATAACACCCAAAGCAATCCGCCGGCAGGCGCACAAACCAGCCAATACAGGAAGCTGACTCCTGAAGAAGAATATGTAATAGTGGATAAGGGAACCGAGCGCCCTTTTACCGGAAAATATACCAACACAACCGATAAAGGAGTGTATGTCTGCAAGCGCTGTGGGAAACCATTATTCACCTCTAACGATAAGTTCCCTTCCGAATGCGGGTGGCCCAGTTTTGATGATGCCATTCCCGGAGCCGTATTAAGCCAGCCCGATCCTGACGGAGAAAGGGTGGAAATAGAATGTGCCAATTGCCATGCCCACCTTGGACACGTATTTAAAGGGGAACATTTTACGAATAAGAATACACGCTACTGTGTAAATTCTATCTCCATGATTTTTGTTCCGGCAGATAGTACAGTAGGAAAGAAATAAAGGTGACTGGACTTGGATTAAAGCCTTGCAGAGAAATCTGTGGGGCTTTTTTAGTATAAGAAATTGAGATCAGACAAAGGCAGATGCCACTAAGCCACAAAAGCACTAAGAAAAGGCACTCTAAAGGTTTGTCCGAATGGATACCTGAGGGATGAGATTTCGTGATTCAGTGTTTTTGTGGCAAAAGCGAATCGCAGATTTTAAACATTTCTTAGCTCATAAATACCGACAAGCATTACCTCACATAACTATCCCTGTTATATACATTTGCAAAAAAATTCAATAATGAATTCCTCGCGTCCAATTATTATATGGCTTCTTACAGGCTGCATACTTATTTGGGCAATGGTGATAGTGGGAGGAATTACACGTCTCACCCATTCAGGGCTTTCTATGGCGAAATGGAAAATTTCAAGTGTCATTCCACCCCATACAGATGAAGAGTGGCAATCAGATTTTAATGACTATAAACAAACCCCGGAATATAAGCAGGTAAACAGCTATTTCACCTTAGAAGATTACAAGCATATTTATTGGTGGGAGTTTATTCACCGTCTTATAGGGCGCATGATAGGAATGGTTTTTATTATTCCATTTGCATTTTTTGTTTACAAAGGCTGGTTGAAAGGTAAACTCCTGTGGAAAACGCTCATCATTTTTGGGTTGGGCGGGGCGCAGGGAGTATTGGGCTGGTATATGGTAGCAAGCGGCTTGCAGGATGTACCTCACGTGAGCCATTATTTTTTGGCTGCACATCTTGTTACCGCATTCATCACTTTTGGTTATGGGTTTTGGGTGGCCCTTGATTTAATCTACCTAAACCTCACCCTCTCCTCTCCTTCGGAAAGGAGAGGAGAGGGAGTGAGGTCTTTAAAAAACTGGACTTACGTGTTGCTTTTCTTTGTCCTTATACAAATTATGTATGGGGCTTTTACCTCAGGGCTTCATGCCGGGCAGTTTGACCCTACCTGGCCCAAAATGGGGAACAGCTGGATAGCTCCCGAAGTAACTTCCCTGTCTCCACTCTGGCGCAACTTTATAGATGGAATTGCAGGGGTACAACTTATACACCGTTACAATGCTTATATAGTAGTGTTGCTTGTTTGCCTGATATGGTTTAAATCACGAAAGTTGCAACTATTACCAACACAAAAAAATGGTATGAATTTTTTAGTGGGAATGGTACTTGTGCAATTCCTCCTTGGAATATTTACTCTAATATGTTCTGTTCCGGTAGTGCTTGGTGTGCTGCACCAAACAGGTGCTTTCCTGCTTTTTGCTTCCACTATTTTTGTGTTGCATCAGTGGTCGATAGATATGAAGAATGAAAAAACAATATTAAATAAATAATTTTATGAAGTGGATTCTATGTGTAGCGTTTATTGCATTACCATTTTTGGGGTTTGCTCAGGAAAAACCTTCCCTTACTGACGACGATTGGAATAAATTATTTAAGAACCTTGATAACGAAAACTGGGATAGTGCAAATAAGGAGACATCGCTTTTTCTTAAAAGATATACAGGTGTTAACATAAATGACCGGGATGCTGAAAAATTGAGATATATGTTTATCATCTCAGAATCAGGATTGCTGAATGAACAAAAAATTGATAAGCAAGCAGCTTTGGATAGTGTAAAGGAATTCACCGGATTGAAGATAGTTTTGCCCGGTCGTCCACTTTCCATGAAACATGGACTTAATTCGATTATACCATATAATAATAGCACCGATACGCTATTTATCACTGCAACAAATAAAATAGAAACCCAGATATTTTGTTTTGAATATATAGTACCGACAAAGGAAATACCGATGGTAGAATTTAAAAGAACGATAGGTTGGATAGGAACATCGGAAGGAGTATTGAGTAACATCAAACTGGAGGGGCAACCAGTATCAAGATACAAACTGTATATTAGTGATGCTGCAATGAATTTTTCTCCACCAAGTAAATAGATATTTAGCTCGATGAGAGTGACCTGTAATTATAGCAGTTCGCACCTACGGTGATCAATTCACTATATTTCATTGTTTCTGCAAACAGTAAGTTATTACGGAACCCAAAGCTGGCGGGTTTAATAGATTATTGTTCAGAAATAGCTGATGTTACGCCTTCCCCAAATGGGGAAGGTAAGGGAAAGGGTGTTTTTCAAAAATTATCAACACCCCTAATCGTCTGCCTCAATAGGAGTAACTTTGCACTTAATGGAAACTGGAAACATTGATTTTTTAGAAGAGCTTAACGAAGAACAACGTAAGGCAGTTCAGACTACCGAAGGACCGGTGATGATTATCGCAGGGGCTGGTTCGGGTAAAACCCGTGTACTTACTTACCGTATTGCTTACTTGTTAAAACAAGGTGTTGACCCCTTTCGGGTGCTATCCCTTACCTTTACTAATAAAGCTGCCGCCGAAA
This sequence comes from uncultured Bacteroidota bacterium, assembly GCA_963767125.1. Lineage (GTDB taxonomy): Bacteria > Bacteroidota > Bacteroidia > JABEUT01 > JABEUT01 > JABEUT01. The sequence goes on from CAVYDB010000030.1 coordinate 5,922, forward strand.
TGAAAGAGCGAATTATACAGCTCATAGGAGGCGAAGCCCGCAACCTTTGGATGGGCACTTTCCACTCGGTGTTTGCAAGGCTTCTCAGGCGGGAAGCAGGAAAAATAGGCTATCCTTCTAACTTCTCCATTTATGATACTGATGATTCAAAATCTCTCATAAAAAGTATCACTAAAGAATTGGGATTAAATGATTCTGTTTACAAGGCTTCCTCTCTGCTGGGGCGTATTTCCATGATGAAGAATATGCTTATTTCGGCAGAAACGTATGCTAACGATACACAATATATAACCGAAGACAAAGCAGCCCGGAGAGAGCATTTTGCACATATATTTCTAACTTACAATAAACGACTGTTCAAGTCCGGCGCTATGGATTTTGATGACCTGTTATTCCAAACCAATATGCTGCTTCGCGACCATCCTGATGTGTTGCTGAAGTACCAGGATATGTTCCGATATATTTTGGTAGATGAGTACCAGGATACCAACTTTTCCCAATATATGATACTGCGGCAGTTGGCTGCCCGCCACCAGAATATTGCCGTAGTAGGTGACGATGCCCAAAGCATTTATGCCTTTAGGGGAGCCAATATTCAGAATATTTTAAACTTCCAGAAACATTATCCCGATACACAGGTTTTTAAACTCGAGCAGAATTATCGTTCCACTAAAACCCTTGTACATGCTGCTAATTTAGTAATTGCAAAAAACCGCGACCAACTTCAAAAAACAGTATGGACTTCTAACGGGGAAGGAGAAAAAATTCAACTCATGCGGGCTTTTAGTGATACAGATGAAGGCAGGCAAATAGCTCAATCTATTTTTGATTTCAAGGTATCTAAACATGCCGCCAATAGTGAGTTTGCTATACTTTACCGTACCAATGCCCAATCACGCCCCATTGAAGAAGCCTTGCGCAAACTGAATATTCCATACCGTATTTATGGTGGAATTTCTTTCTATCAACGCAAGGAAGTAAAAGACCTGATGGCATATTTCCGATTAGCTATAAATCCGCATGACGAAGAAGCCTTGAGGCGTGTAATCAATTATCCAAGACGGGAAATTGGCGACACCACATTCGATAAAATGATTGTAGCTGCTGCCGATAACGACATTAGTATTTGGCTGGTATTAGATAACCTGAAAGACTTTAACCTCGGAATTTCTCCCCGTGTAACGGAAAAGATTACGGAGTTTGTAAATATGATAAAGAGCTTTGCCGCAATGCTCCCCAACTACACAGCTTACCAGTTGGGTGATTATATTTATTACACTACCGGCATTAAGCGTGAATTGGAGCAGGACCGCACCCCGGAAGGCTTTAATCGTATGGAAAACATACAGGAATTGCTGAACGGGTTAAAGGATTTTTCAGAAAAACCAATAGACCTGGACATTATTCCTACCCTAAGTATGTTTATGGAAGATGTGGCTTTGCTTACCAATGAAGACCGCAACAAAGACGATGAAAAAAACCATGACAAGGTATTGCTGATGACGATACATTCCGCTAAAGGATTGGAGTTTAACTATGTATATATAGGCGGGTTGGAAGAGAATCTTTTCCCTTCGCAAATGGCACTGACATCAAGAGAAGATTTAGAAGAGGAGAGAAGATTATTTTATGTGGCTGTAACCCGTGCCAAAAAACAGGTGGTACTTACTTATGCCATAAGCCGCTACCGCTATGGAACTGCCCAGGGCAATGAACCCAGCCGCTTCCTTGAAGAGATACCAACAGAATGCCTGGCAAATCTTTCTTACAGGGAAGAAGCCAGCGAACATGTATTTTCAAGAACTCCATCAGCCTTTAAAAAGCCTGCTCCGGTGGTTATGGTTCCTCCTTCCATTTCCGGAAAGAAATTGGTGAGCATGAACAAAGCGAGGCAGACAAGTCTCCCGATGGATAATTCTCACCTGAATAGTTTGAAAGCCGGAATGTATGTGGAACATGAGCGGTTCGGGAAAGGAGAAGTGCTTAGCGTGGAGGGTATATATCCCAACAGCAAAGCGATGGTAATGTTTGCCAATGGAGAAAAAAAGCAGCTCTTGCTAAAGTTTGCAAAATTGAAGGTTTTGGGGTAATTTTTTAATTAAAGCGATGACCTTTAGGTCGTAAAGTTAATACACATATATTTTTCCCTTTTATACAACTTGAAGGACCTGGCTTTTAAAGAGTCTTTGGTTTATTTGGAGTAACTTTGCAAACTTTTTAATTTCCATAAGGCGATTTTGAAGATTTTATGAAGCTGACCACTGAAACAGAAGATATTATTGGCGAAGAAGTTATTGAGATAGTAGGGGCGAGAGAACACAATCTCAAGAATATAAATATTATAATTCCCCGTAATAAACTGGTCGTAATTACCGGGTTAAGCGGTAGCGGAAAATCCTCTCTTGCATTTGACACTATTTATGCTGAAGGGCAAAGACGCTACATTGAAACCCTGTCTGCGTATGCCCGGCAATTCCTGGGAAGCATGGAGCGTCCCGATGTAGATAAAATAGAAGGATTAAGCCCTGTTATTTCTATTGAACAAAAAACGGTAGGTAGAAATCCCCGTTCTACGGTTGGAACTATTACAGAAATATATGATTTCCTGCGGTTACTTTTTGCCCGAATAGGAGAGGCATATTCTTATATTACAGGTGAAAAAATGGTGCGGTTTTCAGAGCAGCAGATTATTGAATTGCTTGCTAAAAAATACGACGGAAAGAAAATTCAAGTGCTGGCTCCTGTTGTAAAAGGGAGGAAAGGACACTACCGGGAATTGTTTGAACAACTCCGTAAAAGTGGCTTCTCCCGGGTTCGGATTGATGGGGAAATGAAAGAACTGCGCTCGGGTATGCATGCTGACAGGTATTCTATCCATGATATTGAAGTGGTGATTGACAGGATTGATGTCTCCGATGCTTCCAAATCACGCATTATTGAATCGGTAGGTTTGGCTATGAAACAGGGCAAAGGAGTGATTATGGTGTTAGATGAAGAGAAGAAAATTTCCCATTATAGCCGTTTCCTGATGTGCCCCACTTCGGGAATTTCGTATGATGAGCCGGCACCCAATCTTTTCTCCTTTAACTCACCTTACGGAGCCTGCCCCAAGTGCAGCGGCTTAGGTGAGATTCTACAGATTGATGAAAAGAAAATAATTCCGCATCTTCACTTATCCATAAATGATGGAGCTATTGCCCCGGTGGGAAAACGAAAAGACAATTGGATATTTCACCAGTTGGAAGCTATTGCTGACAGGCATGGTTTTACCCTTGATACGCCAGTAAATAAAATTCCGGAGGCAGGCGTACACGCTATTCTATATGGTACAGATGAAATATTAAAAGTTAGGGAAAACTTTCAAAGCAGCGCACATTCGTATGCATTGAGTTTTGAAGGCATTATCAATTTTATTGACCGCCAAAGACGAGATACCGACAACCCTGGCATATCTGAATGGGCTGCTGAGTTTATGAATAAGGCTGTTTGCCCCGAATGTAATGGGGCAAGGCTAAAAAAAGAATCGCTATATTTTAAAATAGAAGATAAAAACATTGCAGACCTGGCAAACCTTGATACCCGTGTTTTATATGATTGGATAGTAAATTTTGAATCAACATTAGAAGGGAAGAAAAAAGCCATTGCAAAAGATGTGGTGAAAGAATTGAAAACCCGAACCAAATTTTTATTAGATGTGGGTATTGATTACCTTACTCTTAACCGTAGTGCAAGAAGTTTATCAGGTGGTGAAGGTCAGAGAATAAGGCTTGCCACACAAATTGGTTCTGGATTGGTGGGAGTATTATACATATTAGATGAACCCAGTATCGGGCTTCACCAGCGCGATAACCACAAGTTAATAGATGCGCTGAAAAATTTGCGTGATGTAGGTAATTCCGTCATTGTCGTGGAACATGATAAAGATATGATGCTTGCCTCTGACTGGATAATAGATATAGGTCCCGGGACAGGGATGCATGGTGGTAATATAGTCGCTCAGGGCGCTCCGGATGATTTTCTGAAACATCCAACTCTTACGGCAGATTATCTTTCGGGTGCAAAAAAAATTGAAATCCCCAAAACCCGCCGCAAGGGTAGCGGGAAAGAAATTGTTCTGAAAGGAGCTAAAGGGAATAATCTCAAAAATGTAAATGTATCGTTCCCGCTTGGGAAACTGATTTGTGTTACGGGTGTTTCGGGTAGCGGAAAGTCTTCTCTGATTAATGAAACTCTTTACCCGATTATCAGTAAGCAATTATATGATTCTAAAACAAATCCGCTACCCTATTCATCTATACAGGGCATAAATTATATTGATAAAATTATTGAGATTGACCAAAGCCCTATTGGGCGTACACCCCGCTCTAATCCTGCTACGTATGTCAATCTTTTTGCAGACATACGTAATCTTTTCGCCTCTCTGCCTGAAGCAAAAATAAGGGGATATATGCCCGGAAGGTTTTCCTTTAATGTGAAAGGGGGACGATGTGAAACCTGCCAGGGTGCGGGACTTAGAAAGATTGAAATGAACTTTCTGCCGGATGTTTACGTAGTCTGCGATACCTGCAAGGGGAAGCGATACAACCGGGAAACACTCGAGGTTCGTTTTAAAGGCAAATCCATTAATGATGTACTAAACCTTACGGTTGAACAAGCGGTAGATTTCTTTTCTGAAATATCTTTTATCTCTCAAAAAATCACTACCCTTAATCAAATTGGATTAGGGTATATTACATTAGGTCAATCGTCCACTACCTTATCGGGTGGTGAAGCCCAGCGTGTAAAGTTGGCAACGGAACTCTCAAAAAGGCATACTGGAAATACGCTCTATATTTTAGATGAACCCACTACCGGCTTGCATTTTGAAGATATACGCCTGCTGCTTGATGTGCTGAATAAATTGGTTGACTTCGGGAATACAGTAATTGTGATAGAGCATAATATGGATGTAATTAAAGTTGCAGACCATATAATTGACCTCGGTCTTGAAGGAGGAATGAGAGGCGGCCAAATTATTGTGGAAGGTACTCCTGAAAAGGTAAGTAAAAACAAAAAGAGCCTGACTTCCGTATACTTAGACAAAGAACTGGAGTAATAAAATTGGATTTATGGCAAGAAAAAAAAAGAACGGAGTAAACTTTGAAGAAAAATCCTGGAATGAGATAAAGGCCACCGATTCCTGGCAGATATTTCGTATCATGTCAGAATTTGTACAGGGTTTTGATACCATGGCACGGGTAGGTCCTTGTGTTTCTATTTTTGGTTCTGCCCGTACAAAATCAGGGCATAAATATTATAAACTAGCTACTGAAATTGCTTTTCAGCTTACGCGCCATGGATATGGCGTAATTTCAGGCGGAGGACCCGGCATTATGGAAGCTGCCAATAAAGGTGCACAAGCAGGCGGTGGGCGTTCTGTAGGGCTAAGTATTACACTGCCTCACGGAACAAGTTGAAAACCCATTTATTGACTTGGATAAACTGCTGAAATTCGATTACTTTTTTGTTCGGAAGGTAATGTTTATGAAATATGCCCAGGGCTTTGTAGTTCTTCCGGGGGGATTTGGTACACTTGATGAATTATTTGAAGCTATTACCCTTATTCAGACCAATAAAGTAGAAAACTTCCCAATCATTATGGTTGGGAAAAAATACTGGGCACCTTTGATAGACTGGATTAAAGAAACAATGATTGAAAAAGAGGAAAACGCGGATAAAAACGACCTGCATCTATTTCATGTAGTAGATACATCCGATGAGGTAGTGAAAATTATAGATGATTTTTATAGCAAGTATTTGCTGAAACCGAATTTTTGAGGAGGGTATATCGAATTTCTTATCAAGGTAATTTTGTAATTGGTGCATTCATAATATGGTCACAATCTCAACTAAACTCAAGGGTGGAGACCTGCGTTCTGTTGGTAAAGTAAAAATTGTTATTAGTGAAGTCACTAGCCAAAAGTCTTTTGATGAATTATTCAATAGTTTGTTTGATAGTGACCGCTTGGTGGCGATGCGCTCTATAGATGCAATTGAAAAGATTACTACGACTCGCCCGGGGTGTTTAAAATTCCATAAAAAGGAATTACTCAAATTACTTCATTCAGCTAAGCATAAAGAATTAAAATGGCACTTGGCTCAGTTAGTTTCACGTTTGAAATTGAATAAAAAAGAAACGGGGAAGGTTTGGGATATGCTTACCTTATGGGCTAAAAACAAAAATGAAAGCAGAATAGTGCGGGTTCTTTCTCTCCAGAGTTTGTTTGATATTCAAAAACAAAATGCGGAATTAAAAAAGGATTTCACAGATACTCTTGAAATTATGGACAGGGAAAATATACCCAGTATTAAAGCGAGAATAAGGATACTGAGGAAAAAAGGATCATAACAAAAACCTTTTTGCGTATTCAGAAGTTTTTTCGGAAGTAAATTCTTTTTCGGGTTTAATTCTTCCTATCACCGGGAAATTATAAAGCGAGGATATGGACTTTTCTGCCATTAAATTGTCCTCACCATTATAAACAATTCCAAGTACCTTTATATTCCGCTCTGCAAGAGCCATGCATGATAACATGGTATGATTTATACTTCCCAGATAATGTTGGGAAACGAGAATAACTTCAGTATTCCATTGCTCTATCATATCAATCATTAACACATTCTCATTGATAGGAACCATAAGCCCACCTGCCCCTTCTATTACAAGTATATTATCTGTCTTGGGTATAGAAATATTTTTTACTTCGATTTTTATTCCCTCTTCTTCGGCAGCCGCAAACGGAGATGCAGGTTTGGAAAGGCAAAAAGCTTCGGGATGGATTTTTGTTTTGCTATTGCTGATTAATTTTCTCACCATATCCGAATCCTTCCCTTCATCGGAGCCTGTCTGAATGGGTTTCCAGTAGTCCGCATGCAATGCTTCAGTAACAATAGCCGATACGATGGTTTTACCAATGCCGGTGCCTATACCGGTGATGAATATTTTTCTCATGTTATGTTTTCTCAATAACTTCAAATAGCAAATCTATCTCCTCTTTTGTATTATATGAATGCAGGCATACCCGGATTCGCTCTTTGCCTTTAGGGACTGTAGGGCTCAGGATGGGGCGAACATCCATATCTTTTGCCCGTATAATTTCGCAGAAATTTCTTACTTCACTATTACCCTGCACAACCAGACTTTGGATAGCGCTGGAACTATCAAGCCAATGGTATTTTTTGGAGTCTTTTATTTTTTTTCTAAAGGAAGTAATATTTTCATGCAGGGCATTTTGAACATTCTCACTTTTTTCGAGCAAAAGATATGCACATTCTATACTAATTAAGCTGTGCAATGGTAAGGCTGTGGTATAAATAAACGACCTGGCGTAATTTATTAAATAGGTTTTCAAAACGGTTGAGCCTAACACTACAGCGCCATGACAGCCGAGGGCTTTGCCAAATGTATGAACCCTTGCAAAAACCACATCCTCTATCTTTAATTGTTGGACTAAGCCATTGCCAAATACACCCGTTGCATGCGCTTCATCCACGATAAGATTTGCCTTGTATTTTTTGCATAAATCTGCCATTTCCCTTAATGGTGCTGAATCTCCATCCATAGAATAAATGGATTCAACTATCACAAAAATATTGTGGCTTGACTTTTTGAGTCTCTCTTCCAGATGTTCCAAATCATTATGGCGGAAAGAAAAGCTATCTGCTTTTGAAAGTCTTATTCCATCATGGATAGAAGCATGAACCAATTCATCATATATGAGAGTATCGCCCTTTTTTGCGATAGGAGAAAGCAATCCGATGTTCGCATCATATCCGGAGTTAAAGATTAAAGCGGACGGCGCATTATGGAATTTTGCAAGTAATAATTCCAGTTCCGTAGCTTCGATAGAATTGCCTGATAAAAGCCTGGAACCCCCAGAGCCGACATACTTCTTGTTTTTCGACATCTTTTCCTCAATCATTCGATATAGCTCTCCCGATTTGGCAAATCCAAGATAATCGTTGGATGTAAAATCAATACGCTTGTTCACCAGCGAAAGCTTACGCAATAAGTCCTGGTCTTCTCTTTTTTGTAACGAGTCTGATAAAGCCTTATCTGCCGGAAACATCGAAATTAAATATACTACAAAGTTAAAAAAACAAGTATAGAATAAATACTATTGCCTCTAAAAGTGATACCCCGGATAATTTTCTGTAAATTCAGAATCAAGAATGGTGGGGTTTATTTGCAGGTTCGAAAATTCATATAGCTCAAACAGTCCTTTATCATCATAAACCCTTATTAATATAGGTAAATAGCTGTCTTTTGAAACAAATAAGACCACATGTTTTGCATACGCCGCAGGCAGAAGAAGTTGTTGCCCTATTTTCAAATTGTCCTCATACCAGGCAATATTATTTAGTGTCAAAACTTCATAGTCATTCAAAAAATGTTGGGAAGCAATTTTTGAAACCGTTTCACCTTCTTTTGTAACAGTATAAGGTATATTTGAATATTGCGTGAAATTGATTTCTACCTTATAACAGGGAGAATTATCCCAAACGGTATCATTTCGCAGATAAATATAGTTTTTATAAATATCGTAATACTTTGCGATGGAGTGAGAAAGTACATCTCCAAAATAAGCGTACCCTAACCTAAGTATAGTCTGGTGTTGCCCTTTCCGCATTAACTTCCCTGATGGATTCAGGTGTAAGTTTACCCAGGGAATTCCATTGGGGTTTACTATGGCATCTCCATCTTCCAGACCATCTACCCATAGTACTTCTATCCCTTTTTCAATGTCCTTATAGTATGCCTTAAATGGAGAAACATTTAATTTTACTAAAGAATGGGTGCTTACCAACCTATTATCAATTCGTTCGACAGCATAGAGATTATACCTCAATGTTTTTACATTTTTAGTGGCTTCAAACATCTTACTAAAAATGTTTTCACATTTCAAATCGTTTGGCTGTGCATGTATCGTAAAGAAATAGGACAGCAAAATAACCAGGGAAATCGTTTTTTTGCCAGAACACAGCCTCTTCACGTCATCCATAAAAATTATTCAAATGCTGAAATACCTGTTACATCCATCCCGGTAATGAGAAGATGTATATCGTGAGTGCCTTCATAAGTAATTACCGATTCCAGGTTCATCATGTGCCGCATGATGGGGTATTCGCCTGTTATTCCCATACCTCCGTGAATCTGTCTTGCTTCTCTCGCAATCTGCAATGCCATATTTACATTATTTCGTTTCGCCATAGATATTTGTGCAGGGGTAGCGCGCTTCTCATTCATAAGCATTCCCAATCTCCAGCATAGTAACTGTGCTTTGGTAATTTCAGTAATCATTTCTGCCAGTTTTTTCTGTGTAAGCTGAAAACCACCAATAGGCTTGCCAAACTGTATACGTTCTTTGGAATAGCGCAGAGCAGAGTCATAACAATCTAATGCCGGACCAACAGCACCCCATGAAATACCATATCTTGCCATGTTCAGGCAGGAAAGAGGTCCTTTTAAACCTTTTACATTGGGTAAAATATTTTCTTTTGGAATTTTTACATTATCAAATACCAGTTCACCCGTAGCACTTGCCCGTAAAGACCATTTATTATGTGTTTCGGGAGTAGTGAAACCTTCCATCCCACGTTCTACAATCATTCCTCTTATAACACCTTCTTCATTTTTTGCCCATACTATGGCGATATCTGAAATAGGTGAATTGGAAATCCACATTTTAGCCCCGTTTAATAAATAGTGAGAGCCTTTATCAACAATCTTACTTACCATACCATTAGGATTAGATCCATGGTCGGGTTCAGTAAGACCGAAGCACCCTATTTTTTCTCCGGCTGCCAGCAAAGGAAGCCATTTCTTTTTCTGTTCCTCGCTGCCAAAAGCATAAATCGGGTACATCACCAATGAGCCTTGTACAGAGGCGGTAGAGCGTATCCCCGAATCTCCCCGCTCAATTTCCTGCATAATAATGCCGTATGAAATATAATCAAGCCCGGCACCTCCATATTCATGTGGAATAGTGGGACCAAACGCTCCTATCTCAGCAAGCCCTTTAATAAGTTGCTTGGGAAATTCTGCTTTTTGGCAGGCTTCTTCAATAATTGGACTCACGGATTTTTTTACAAAAGCCCGGGCAGTATTCCTTATCAACTTATGTTCATCTGTCAGCAGTTCATCTATTAAGTAGTAATCGTGTCCCTGAAAATTATCTGTAGCCATTCGTATTAAGTATTTTTTTGTTCGGCAAAATTAACATTTAGATAACAATCTATACTCGTTCCATACTGTTCGTCAACTCTACAAAGTCTTCCCAAGATAGTTGCTCGGCCCTTAAATGCCCTATATCTCCCATGATTTTTTTGCCTTCCGTCATTCCTGAAAGGGCATTGGAAAGCTTCTTTCTACGTTGGTTAAATGCTGTTTTTACTACTTTCTTAAATAATTCTTCATTGCATCCTAACGAGAGATTCTTTTTTCTGTGCAGACGAATAACTCCTGAATTTACTGCCGGGGGTGGGTTAAAACTTATGGGCAATACATCAAATAGGTAATCTGTTTGATAATATGCCTGTATCAGCACACTTAAAATGCCATACTCTTTATTTCCCGGGGGGGAACATATACGCTTTGCCACTTCTTTCTGAAACATTCCTACTATTTGCACAACCATATCACGGTTATCAAGGGCTTTAAAAAGTATTTGAGATGAAATATTGTAAGGAAAGTTTCCGATAAGAGAAATCTTTTCCTTCTTGAAAACTGCTGTAAGGTCAAGTTTTAAAAAATCCCCATGAATAATATGTGGATTTAATCCAGGAAAATAAATATTCAGATATTTTACCGACTCATCATCTACTTCTGATACCCACAAATTTTCTCCCCAATCTTTCAGTAAATATTTTGTAAGACTGCCCATTCCGGGACCTATTTCAAGGGCTTTTTCTGTAAAATGTTCCAGCGTATTTGCAATTTTAGCGGCTATATTTTCATCTTTTAGAAAATGTTGACCTAAACGCTTTTTGGGGCGAACGTTCTTCATTTATTTCTCCGGTTTATACCCTGATTCCTTTAGAATTTTATCTGCACTTTTTTCAGCCATAAGTTGAGATAAAGTAATATCCGGATTATTTTTCATGTAGGTTCTCACAATCTGCCAGCCAATCCAGAATCCTGTTCGAGACGGGCTTAAATCGTGATTGAAATAAGAAGTAAATGGTCCATCATCCGTCAATTTTGCAATGTTTGACAGATCAGTTGTGTACAATAATTTTTCACGGATAATATATGCCCACATATTAAACTCATTTCCTTTGCACCATGCCAGTTTTCTTTTTGTATAATGAATTTTGATGGTATCATTCACCTTTGGAAGCATAGCATCCAGTGCATACATAACTTTGCCTTCGTGTACTATTTGGCTGAGTAAATCATTTTTATCTTCATTAGGTTTGAATATACTTTCCAACCATCCATATACCGCATCGCTAAGTATATAATCTTTTGTCATGTGCATGGTTTTAAAGTGTGGGAATTGCAGCATGGTATAATAAGTATTATTCATTCCAAGATACATTTCCAGGGAGATGGCAAGAGTCGAATCATAGTAAATCAGTCCATAATTGTAACCACTCATAACCGTTAAAACCTTTGGCAAAGGCATATCAGGAAAATAAAAACGAAAATGCCTGAAGGCATCTGTTAATCCATCTTCCAGGAAGGATAAATCAGGATAAATTTTTTCACAACTGTCGAATGTATTTCGCATATCCGGGTCACTAATAAAGCGTTTCAATCCGGCAGCATACGTGGAATCCATAATTCCCGCATCATTAATGAACCCTGTTACAAAATTAGCGTAAAAGCTTCCGTATTTTTTCAACATCCCCGGGGTATATTTATTAATACTATCGGGGGACATGGAAAATATATCTTTTTCCAGGCGTTCAATTTTCACAGGCGAAACGTTTATACCTGAAACACTGATATCTAAGGGATTATGATGGCAAGAAGAGAAAAGAATGAATAATAAAATAACTATTACTCCAGCTCTGGTGTTGTATAATATGCTAATTCTATCTTTTGGCATAATGAGGTTTAAAATTGCAGTTGCAGGATAAACAATTGTGATTGAATGCTAGAACTATTCCCACAGGCGATAGTATTTTAGGGCATTATCCAAACGTGTTACCCCTATCCAGATTTAATTTTTATTTCCCATCCTTGAAAATTATAAGTTCATCATTTGGCTTCAAGGGTATTGTATCACTAAGAGAATTCCATAAGCAAAGCTGTTGTTTAGTGACATGGTAATTTTTAGCAATAATCTCAACTGTTTCATTTCTTTTTACAAAATGAACAAGGGTTTTAGAAGTACATTGATTTTGTACATCCATTGAAGTATCAATCAGGCATTGGTTCATTTTATTTGTATCAGTATAAACTATATTTTCTCCCAAATCTGTATAAGTTGCATCCTTTTTAGGAAGATAAATTATATAGGTTTGCTTTTGTGGGTTGGAGAAACTCGATGTCAAAAGCCAGGGGTTTAATATTTTCAAAAGACGATAATTGACATGCAGGTTAAGGGCAAATTGAGCCAGGTTTGAAATGGAGCTATCTACATAGACACCGATCGTTGGAATCGGCGGATATAAATCGGAATGTTTTATAAAGAAACCAAACCTCTCAGGACTGGAGAGAATTTCTTTCAGGACAAGAACCCGGTATATATACCTTGCAGTTTCAGAATTTAATCCTAAGTCATAAAAATTATCTTGTTGTTGAAATTCCATAGCTTTTGCAATACCCGCCATACCCATATCGTATGAGGCTGCCACTAAAGTCCAGTTATGAAAATGTTTATATGCCTCATTAAAATAACGGCAAGCAGCTTCTGTGCTTTTTTCAAGGTTGTATCTTTCGTCAATATCTTTATTAACTTCCAAACCGTTTGCAATAGCGGTTGGTTTCACAATTTGCCAGAATCCGGCAGCGCCGGCAGGAGAAACCTTTAATGCAAAGCCACTTTCAGCCATGGCAAGGAATTTGAAATCCTGCGGTATCCCATTTTTTTTTAATATTTTCTCAACAACCGGAAAATAGCGGGTAGCCCGCTTCAGTTCCAGCATGGTTTGCGATTGCCAATAAATATTTATGAGCATCTCCTGTTCCAGGTTTTCTCTTACCCCAAAGTGGTTCATAGGTACAGGTTCTCCGGCAAAATTCATGCTATCGGGGAGCGGAACCGGAAGAACTTTATAACTTTGATTAAAGTTCGTTCCGTCATTGTTACTGCTGGTCGAAAAATTCAATAATTCAAGAATCAACACCAATAGAACAAAAAGAATTGCCCCGGGAAAAATATTTTTAACTTGTTTTAGCATTTGTAAATTATATATCTGTACTACGCTGCTTTTTTATCCTTGTTATAATAAAGAATGCAGTTAACGAAAGAAAGAAAAAAAGTGTCATTATCAGGGAATATAATTTAGACCATTCTAAAAGATATTTGTTCATTACCACCACGCATGAGAGGCAGATTCCGGTGTAAATAATATACAAAACTGCTATTTGAGCTTCATTCAGTCCCAGGTAATAAAGGTGGTGTGTAGTATGGTCTTTACCACCTTTAAATGGAGAAGTACCTTTTAACAGGCGGTTAAAGAAAACAACAGTAGTATCAATAATGGGAAGTGAAAAGGTAAGAATAGCAGAAAGTATCCGTTTTTCAGGAGGTAAAACAAGGGAAGATGAGGAAGCATTCCACAAAAAAAGTATGCTTAATGCAGCCATTAAAAGCCCGAGAAACTGGGTTCCCGTATCGCCCATGTACATTTTAGATGGATGCCAGTTGAAGAAAAGGAATGCTACAATACAAGATGATGTGCCCAGCATAAGTATAAAAAATACGGTGGTAAGCGCTTTTTCAATAAGGATTATAGAAATCATTGTGGAAAGCGCTCCCAATACTATAATAGAGGCAATAGCATCCATATTATCAAGCAGGTTTATAGCATTCATAAGCCCTACTACCCAAAGCATGGTTACAAAATAATTCAAATAGATATTTGAAAATACTTGAATATATATACCAGAATAAATTAAAATTATTCCGCAAAACACCTGTGTTGAAAATTTCAAAACCGGGTTTGTATCATAAGCATCATCAGCAAGCCCCATAAGAAAAGCCCCGGTACATGCGGCAAGTAATCCTAATACTTCGGCGTGCATTAAAAATGCCGAGGAATTAAAAAAAAGAGAATACGTTATTAAGGAAAGTAAAAATACAATATAAAAAGTAATTCCACCCAGGGCTGGCTTATAAACATCGCTCCAGCGGATAGCGCCTTCGCTTTTTCTTACCCCAAGGGTTTTTGAAAACCTCAAAAACAAACCATTCATGAGGATAGAAAGTACAAAAACCACTGTAAAATAGGTGAAATAAAACAAAGGAAGATTGAGCATTTATCTCAAATTGGGGATTAAAACTGGCTTATAAAATCTTTAAGTTTTTTCCCGTTTTTATCCTTATCGGAAAGTACCGGATTAGTCACATTCCAGGGTATTGCTATTTCGGGATCACTCCAAATAAGGGATTCTTCAGATGCTTTATTATAAAAATCGGAACATTTATATAACAGCATCGTATCATCTGCAAGGGTAAGGAAACCATGGGCAAATCCTTTAGGTATATAAAACATAACTTTATTTTCTGCACTCAGTTCAAGGCCAAAATATTTTCCATAGGTGGGCGATGTTTTCCTGATATCTACTGCTACATCCCAGAGCGATCCCTGAATAACCCTTACCAATTTTGATTGGGCCGATGGTGGATTTTGAAAATGCAAACCCCTGATTACATCCTTTTGGGAAAAGGATTGGTTATCCTGCACAAAATCTTCGACAATTCCTATTTGCTCAAAAGTTTTTTTATTGTAGGGTTCATAAAAAAAGCCCCTGGAATCTGCAAAAACAGTAGGTTCTATTACCAATAGCCCTTCAATAAAAGTGGTTGAAACCTGCATCTTTTTTTATGTTTCGTAATAGTTGCCATGACCATAAGTATATCCGTATCCATAGCCATAGTAACCATATTTGTAATAGCTATATCCATATTTTTGTCTCCTGAAATCAACCCCATTTAAAATAATAGACAACTTATGAAATTGGTTTTCATAATATAACCTGTCAACAAAATATATAAACTCTCGTTTGGAGTAATCAACTCTCATCAAATAAATGGGATAATCTGCTCGTTGTAACATTGAAATTCCATCGGTAACCAGACCTACCGGTGGGTTATCTACAATAATAATATCGTACATGGATTTAAGTTTCTCCAGAACTTCATCCATTACTTTACTTATAACAAGCTCTGATGGGTTGGGGGGAATGGGACCTGCAGTTATAATATGGAGATTTTCATTCTCGGTTTTTTGAATCACATCTTCCACCTTATATTTGCCAATAAGCAAGGTACTCATGCCTTTGGAATTGTCTAACCCAAATGCGGTGTGGATACGGGGCTTTCTCATATCCAGGTCGAGCACTATTACTTTTTTGCCCGAGTAGGCTATAATACCGCCCAAATTTACACATACAAATGTTTTACCTTCACCCGATACAGTAGAAGTGATAGAAATAACCTTGGCTTCAGTTTCACTGGAAATAAACTGCAAATTTGTTCTGATTGACCGGAAAGACTCGGCCAGAATTGATTTAGGATTATGATTAACAATAATTTGTGAAGCGGGTATTTCTTTGGTATATTTAGGAATTATTCCCAATATAGTGATAGGGCTTTCAGTGAGTTTTTCAATTTCATAAATAGATGTTATATTGTTATAAAACATATAAATAATTACAAGTAATACAATACAAATAGCAATAGCAACAAGCAACGCAATAGCAACAGTAACCGATTTTTTTGGAGAGACAGGTATCCAGTTCGGTATCGCATTTTCAAGAATTTCACTTTCCGGCACATAACCGGCTTTTGAAATAGCATATTCAGCTTTCTTCTCAAGCATCATGTCATAATATTTTTCATCAATTATGGCTTGCTTCTGTAGCCTTAGCTTTTCTAAGTTCTGGACTGCGGCAGGGGTCAAAAATTTAGATTCCATTTCATCCCTTTGGGCAACATAATCTTTACGTATTGATTCTAATTGCTGATGAAACAAATCAAATGATTTAATAATAACAGTTTTCTCGTTCCTAATCAGCGAATCAAGCACCTGCACTTTGGTATTGGCATCGGTAGCATCAAAAAGAGCGGATTGCCTTTGATTGAGCAACTCATTTAATATATCCACATTGCTTTTCAGTGCCGCACTGCCGTCTACCGCCCCTAATTCAGTAATAAGTTCTGTAGGATTGATATCTTTTTCGTCATTTACCTTTTGACTAATATCGTTTAACAGTTTCTCATTGATATCAAGGTTCGATACCTTGTTGTCCAATGAAGCAAGATAAGAGACATCTGCATTAAGCAATACTTCCTGGGGTTGAGGTCCGTTCTTGTACCTCTTCAGGGTATCACCCAGGTTTTTTTCAGTTTCTCTTATCCGGCTATATATTGTATCAAGCTGTTCATTAATAAAAATTAATATACTTTCATCGCTTTCCCTCCTTTTTCGTAACACTTCAGCAATGTATTGATTACCTATAACGTTTACAATATCAGCAGCTTTGGTATCATCTTCGTCACGGCAGGAAATTTGAATGGTTTTAGCATCTGCATTTAATATCTTCACAGCTATTTGGGAGGCATAATACGCTGTAATATCATTATAGTTATTTATCTGAAAGAAATCAGCATCTTTTTTAATCGTTTGAATAGATTTGGATACTTCGGAAGGAATAATAATTTTGATATTTATTTTCCCAAAAGGGGTTTCACACCATTGCCCTGTAATGAAAGGATAGGAATATTTATGCCCTCGTCCCTGAGTAAATGTTAATTTACCCCCTGCAAGGCTGGTAAAATATATATAGATGGGAATCCTTGCCAATTTTATTTTTGCAATACTATCTACATCCGCGCTGTAGGGAGAAGTAAGGTATCTCTCATTGTTTTTAAAGGTACCCTCAGTATAATATGAAATAGACATGGGCAATACCCTGAAAACCCTTCCCAGAAATAACCTCGATCGCATAAACTCAACTGCCTCTGCCTCGTTCTCACTTTCCCCACCATAAGTGGCAGAAAGACTCAACACTTTATTGGCAGTATTTTGAGAGTTTACCTGGATGATACATTTCTCCTCATAAATTCGCTGGGCATAGCGAAGGTATGTTGCAGCAATAATAATGGATACAAGAAAAATACTGACGAGTAGTTTCCATCTTTTCTGCGAAATAAGTATAAAAAGCGAAAGGTCAAATTCCTCATTAAGGATGGAAATTCTATTGCTTCTTTTCTTTTTGGCAGGTTGAGAAATATTTTCACGTTCGTCAGATGCCATTATTTAAAACTTTGTATTATGGATCAACACAATGGTGAGTAAGATGGTGGTTAATCCGCTAAGTATAGGTGTTACCCTTTCAAGAAGGGCAAGAGTAGGTCTTCTTTGAGGGGTAACGTAAACTATGTCATTGGCTTGCAGAATAGTATTACCTGCCTGAATACCATTAATGTTATATAAGTCAATAAGGTAAACCTGAGGTTTTGCCGGGTCGCCCCTTATCAGTTTTACTTCTTTGGCTTTTCCGTCTTCTGTTAATCCACCCGCCAATGCCAGCGCTTCTAATAAGGTAGTGTTATTGTTAACAAGGGGTATAACCTTTGCAGTTCCCGGATCACCTGGAAATACAATAACCCTGCGGTTATCTATATTAAGTAAAATATAGGGTTTAATATAGTAAGTAGAATATTTTTTTTCAAGCATTTCAGTTGCCTCACGGAGTGTTAGGCCTACTATTTGGGTCCTGCCTATTACGGGTAATTTTACGGTTCCATCTGTTTCAACCAGGTAATCGATACTGGTATTAACAGCACTTGCAATAGAGTTGACCCCAACTCCTCCTGCCGAACTGTTGCCAATGTTTGTCAGATCAATAATATGAAAGCCATCCTGAGAAAACAGCCTCATATTCAGAAAGTCATTAGGCGATATTTTATAGTTTACAGCCGTAACAGAATCGTGTAATTGGTCGAAATGAAAATCACGTGGGGTTTTTAACATATAGCTTGGATACAAACCTTGGCAACCAGCCAAAGCAGCAAGAGCAAAAAGGTAGAATATTTTCCGCATAATAAAGAGTAATGATTTAAAAATAAGCTACAAAGGTACTAATTTTCAATTTTACCGATACCTTTATCATTCAGGAGCTTTTTGTAAAGGGTTCCCATGCTATTTGCCAAGGCTCTGTAATTGAAGTTTTCAGATACAAAAATCTGTCCTTGTTTCGAAAGTTTTTGCCGTAACTCAGCATCATTCACCACATTGTACAAGTTCTCTGTAAAGAGAGTGCCATCATTTACTGGAGAAAGAAGGGCCGTTTCACCGGAGATTACCACATTTTCTATGCCGCCTGTCAAAGTAGATACGATAGCCTTCCCTGCTGCCTGGGCTTCTATTAGGCTTACCGGGGTTCCTTCATTTAACGATGAAAGCGCAACAATATCAAGCCCTGCCATAGCAGTATCAATATTCTTTATCCAGGAAGTAAAAATAATTTTAGCTGTTGGATTGGGGTTTTCAGGTGTTGAAAATGAAAGCCCCATCTTTATACACTGCTTTATTAACTCTTTCATTAGCTCACCATCGCCGATAATGAATGCCTTTGCATTCTTTTCAGTTCTTTCCAATACCTTTTTGAAGCAGTTTAAGAAAAAAGTGTGATTCTTTATGGGTACCAGCCTTCCAGTAATCCCCACTGCCACTGTATCATCATCTAACCCATACTTTGTTCTGAATATTTCCCGTTTTGTATCCTTATCTGTCCAAAATCTCTCCAGGTCAAAGCCCAGGGGAATTACATGGAATTTTTCAGCAGGCGCTATTTTGTAAATTTGAGAAAGTTCTTGTTTTTGTATATTGCTTAAAGCTATCAGGGCGGTACTTTTTGCCCCAAGGTATCTTTCTATATTTTTATAAACCGAAGATTGAATGGTATTAAAATAGGAATGAAAAACATGCCCATGATAGGTGTGTACTATGATAGGAACTTTGCAAGATATGGCAGCCATTCGACCGAGGAATCCTGCTTTGGAAGCGTGTGTATGAACAATATGTGGTTTGTAATCCCGAATAATTTTTTTTATTTTTTGATACGCAATTATATCGTCAGCCGGATTTATAGACCTCTTCATCTGTTCAATAATCAAGGGTTTCAATCCATATTGCTGGGGAATATGTTCGGAGCTTGCCTCTGATTCATCCTTCATCCCTCCGGCTAACAGAGTCTCAAATTCAGGTGAAAGGAATTTGGTAAGGTAGGTTACGTTATAGGTTGGGCCTCCGAGGTTAAACCGGTTAATGAGCCTGAAAACTCTGAACATCCCTATTTATGATATTAATTCCATATTTCTTTTATACCAGTGCTGAAAAGCGATTAGCCCCCATACACGGGCAACTGAATCGCCCGGGCTGGAAGAATATAATTGTTTTTTAAGCGCATTGATTTGTTCCACATCAAAAATACCCTGGCTTTCTATATACTCATCCGATAGCCAAACTGATTCGATAGAACCCCTCAAGCCCGTTTTAAACCATTTCAGCAAAGGTACTTCAAAACCTTGTTTCTTTCTGGTAATAATCTCTTTTGGAAGCAAATGAGACGTAGCATCTCGTAGTATCTTTTTTTGAGATCTGCCTCCAATTTTATATTCTGAAGGCAGTGAAAATAGAAAATTCACAAGCCTGTAATCAAGAAACGGGACCCGGACTTCGAGGCTGTTTGCCATACTCATAAGGTCAACCTTTACTAACATATCATTTTGCAACACCAGTTTCACATCGGTAAATAATAGTGAATTGAAGTTATTATCAAGGGTTGAAAGATGCCTCTTTTTTCTTGATTCAAATTGTGTTGCGGTGATTTCATTTTTCTTCTTTATCAGGCTTGAGGCTTTATCCGCACCCGCAATAGAAGCCCATGCCCAGTATCGGTCTGATGAACTGATTTTTGCCCCTTCAGAAAGTTTTATGGCTTGCCTTATTTTATTGCCGATAAACGTATTTCGTGAATGGGGCATTAGTTTTAAAAGCGGGGAAACTCCCGGAACCAATGCTTTAAAATAGGCTGAGTTCCGTACTTTATATTCAGCCTTGTGTTTATTATATCCTCCCATCAGTTCATCGCTACCGTCGCCGGATAAACTGACCTTTACATGTCCCCTTGCTTTCTTGCTGAGAATATACATCGGTATAGCGGAAGAATCGCCAAATGGCTCTCCAAATGTATCTAATATATTATATAATTCATTAAAGAGGTCGCTATTATCAAGCCGGAACGTATGGTGGTCTGTTCCAAGCTTTTTACCTACCATTTCAGCATAGCGGGTTTCATCAAATAACGGCTCTTCTTTATATCCTATGGAAAAGGACATGATATTCTCCTTGTGCTGCGATGCAAGGGCCGTTATGGCTGATGAATCCATGCCCCCGCTTAAAAAGGTACCTACCGGAACATCGGCAATTAGCCGTTTTTGAACAGAGTCATCCAACAGGGTATAAAATGTTTTCACTGCATCCTCATAGGTAATATTTTTATTTTCATTCCCTTCAAAATAGGGTTCTTTACAATATGGCACAAATGAAACTTTACGGTCGGTAGCATTAATTTTTGCTGAATGACCCACCGGGAATTTCTTTATCCCCTCAATCATAGTATTGGGGGCAGGAACATAATTTAGTTGAAGGTATTCTGTGAGGGAAGTGGTATCTATTTTCTTCTCAAACGGGTATTTAAACAAGGCTTTCATTTCAGATGCAAAAATGAATTTGCTTTTATCGGAATAATAGAAAAGCGGTTTAATTCCAAACCGATCCCTTGCAATAAACAAAGATTTTTGAAGATTGTCATAAATAGCAAAAGCAAAAAAACCATTTATTTTATCGAGAAATTTATCTCCTTCATGAATAAAGAGTTGAAGAAGGACCTCGGTATCTCCCGTAGTCCGGAATGATACGCCCTTTTTAAATAAATCTTCCCGAAGCTCTTTGAAATTATACACTTCCCCATTATAAACCATCACGAACCTGCCATCGGCGCTATAAAAAGGCTGGTCAGATGCATGGCTGGTATCTATAATGGAGAGGCGGGTTTGACCCAGGAGAGCATTAAAATCTGAAAATGTGCCATAGCTGTCAGGTCCCCGGTGCTGTAGAGCCAGAGTAGCCGATTTTATAACACTTACATATTTAGCAGCTTCCTCAGAGCTTGCTATTATCCCTGTTATTCCGCACACTTCCTTTATCTATTTGTAAATTTGTCCTATTAATTGCCCAAGCTATGTATATATGGAATTAGCCTCCATGATATAAATCAGCCGGATAGTTATTAAACATATTTTTTCATGAAGTAAAAGTAACTTTTTAGAAAAGATTGATAATAAACATAATTTTGTGCCTCTCATAAACCAAAAATGGAAACAACAAAAGATTCTGAATTAAGTTCCTGGATAAAAATCCCCCAAAACTCTGATTTCCCTATTTATAATTTGCCTCTGGGAATAATAAAACAAAATAATGGCAGGGTTTCTGTCGCTATTGCAATAGGTGATAATGTGTTAGATATATCCTCACTTCACCGCTTCGGTTTTTTTAAAGATATTTCCTTGCCCGATGGCATTTTTGAAAAGCCCTATCTGAATGATTTTATTGCGCTTGGTAAACCTATCTTGAAACTGGTTAGAGAACGAATAAAAGTGCTGTTAAGAAATGACAATGCTGAATTAAGAGACAATAAGCAAGCCATATCAGAATGTCTTTACAGTATGAGCGATGTGGAATTGCTTATGCCCATTAAAGTTGGTGATTACACCGATTTTTATTCGAGTAAGGAACATGCCACCAATGTTGGTTCTATGTTCCGCGACCCTAAAAATGCGCTGCTTCCAAACTGGTTGCATTTGCCCGTAGCTTATCATGGGCGGTCTTCCTCTATCATGGTTTCAGGACAAAATTTCCACCGTCCTAAAGGGCAGGTAACCCCTCCAGGGATTGATAAACCTATGTTTTCTCCTTCCAAAGCCATTGACTTTGAACTGGAAATGGCATTCATTATTGGTAAATCTACCGAATTGGGGCAATCGGTAACCACGCAAGAAGCTACTGAGTACATTTTTGGTATGACCTTATTTAACGACTGGTCTGCCCGGGATATTCAGCGTTGGGAATATGTTCCCTTAGGTCCTTTTTTAGCGAAAAACTTTGCTTCCACCACTTCCCCGTGGATTGTCAGCATGGAAGCCCTTGAGCCTTTCAGAACTAATGCTCCGGAACAAGAACCGGAAGTACTCAACTACTTAAAGCGTTCCCGCCCTGACAGTGCTATTGATATTACGCTTGAAGTCTGGCTGCAACCCGAAAAAACAGAAGCCGTTAAAATATCTACCTCCAATTATAAATATCTCTACTGGACTATGGAGCAGCAGTTGGCCCACCATACCGTTAATGGCTGTAATATTAATGTGGGAGATTTAATGGCATCGGGAACTATTAGCGGACCTACCCCTGATTCTTTCGGCTCTATGCTCGAACTTACGTGGAATGGCTCAAAGCCTATTACCCTGCCAAATGGGGAAGAACGCAAATTTTTGCATGATGGCGATACCATTATTATTAAAGGGTATTGCCAAAAAAATAACCTGAGAATAGGCTTTGGGGAAGCGAGGGCGAAGGTGCTGGCGGCTTACCTCTAACCATCTTCTCCGGGGTAGGGGAAGCGTATAGTTTACTATAATCAAGTGATTGCGAATCCGGCTATTGCGGGTAAAAAAATCTCATGTCATCTTGAAACTCTCGAACTGCTAAAACCTAACGGAGTGAATGGGTGAAACAATGACCACACTAAAAGAAACGGCATAAAACGCCGCCCCTACCGGATGGTACCCGCCAGAATGCCCGTCTAACCTCACCTTTGGGGCAGGAATCTTTCGGGCTGACATTCGGGCGGGGCATAAAATCAGACTACTTAAGTGCATGGTTATGAGTTGATTCCCCGAATGCTGTGTCCCTATTGGGTTTCAGGGGGTGTTTTTAGTATAGCTAAGTATAATAATAAATTGTTCAAAATGTAAAATAACCGGAAACCCCTAACCTTCTTCCCCCCAAGTGGGGAAGTGTTACATTTGTGCAGCCCTAACCATCTTCCCCCCGAAGGGGGAAGCGTTAGTGTTGTGCATTTAGGTATATTTTCTTTATTTCTGTAGTATCATCCTCTTGGTATCTATTACGGTGTTGTTTACAATAAGGCTGTAAGAATAAATACCTGCCGTAAGGTTATCGGGGGTGATGTTTAAAGTGCCATTACCTGTTTGGCTTAGTTCCACCGTTTTCATCTGGTTGCCATAGCTATCATAAAATACAAGGGTAGCCCCAATAGTGCCTTCGGGCAGATAGTAGTTTATTTTAGTGCCTACGCTGAAGGGGTTAGGTATATTTTGATACAGCAAAGGAGCATTAGCAGATGCTGAAAGCATTATACTTTGTACATTGGTAATGGCGGTAGTGCTATCGCCCGCATTTCCATTACCTCCGTTAGTATGAACCGGCGAATGGTTATTACTGCAAAGGGTGGTAAGGCAGGTTTGGATGCCTTGCAAGGCATTTACAAGGCTGTCTATCGTATTTTGCTGATTATGCTGTATGATACTATCAGTATGCTTATTGCTTGAAACGGTTGAATCCAACTCCTTAATGGCATTAATCGCAGTATAAATCACTGCTTGTTCATAAATATTCTCAATTGTTTCGGTATCTCCTGATAAAGAATCTTTAGTTATGGTTATAGGTTTTACAGCCATAGGTTCATTTCGCATTAAATTTTGAGCTATTAACCCAATACATCTGTTGCTAGTATCGAAGCCACCTATTCCATTATAATTGTAGGAGACGGGATTCAGGTTGCGGATGGTTTTAATACCATAAGTAAATGGAGTTACATTCTTTTTAATACTTGAATCGGAGGGATACCACATTGCTTGAGTAGTAATGCCTACATTTACCCATAATAAAGCTGGATTAGTTGTAGGGGGAGTCCAAAAGTTCCAATATGGGAAACCGATACTTACATTCCCACCGCCTCGGGGTACGAATAATGCATATTGGGGTGGACCACCACAACTTGCCTTTGGCGCCTCAAACCAACCAGCAATGTTAAGAAACTTACACGTTACTGCAGGGTTTGGAGGGCGCATATAGCTTTTTATTCCAATTGTTGGAATGGAAAGCCCTGTTCCAGTAGTAGGGTAATTTCTTACATCATCATTTTCAACATAAAGCCCCATACTTGGCTGAAGTAAATTAGAAGTGGCTGGAACACCAGTATATTGTCGCACATTAAGTTTTGCAGGAATAGGACCAAACCCACATGAGTAGCCAATAAGAACATCATTCACATCAAATGATGAGGAACTATTACCCTCAAACCAAAAATTATGGGTATTTGTCTGTAAGTCAATAACAGGGTCATTAGCAACTCCGGGTGGCGGGTTTAGAGGTGCAGTACAATTACCAATAATAGAGCTTGCAGGAACATAAATTACATTTCCTGCACCATCTACTGACAGTAACCCTGTAGGATAAGGATTTGTAGTAGGATCAAAGTTAGCGCTTGAAGGATCAACCGGAGTGGATTGGGAAGTTAAATCGCGAAACTTTAATCCACTAAACCCGGTGCTAATGATAGTATTAGCATAATGATTGGTTGTGTTCCAATACCCATTCCCAATGAATGGAAAAGCCAAAGGAACATTCTGGTCTAAATCGGTTTGAATTTCCAGGTTTGCCATGGGTCCGGTAGGGTCGGTAGACATGCCCATTCCGCATAATTGAGAAGTATTTCCGATGATAAATTGATTATTATTCAGAACAAGGGCTTCAGCCCCTATTGCAGCAGCGTTGCTAATGGCTCCCGGAGATGATGAGATACCCGTGTATGCATCGGCTCCATACCCTAATGTAACGTTATAGTAGCCCCCGGGGTTCAGTTGTGTACTTCCGCCGAAACCTCCTACAAACGTATTATCTGAGCCTGTGGTTGCATTGCCTGTCATGTATCCGCTATTATCTCCTACAAATACATTGCTATTTCCAGTTGTCATATTGAATCCTGTTTCAAACCCGTAGAAGCTATTGCTATCTAAATCACCACCAACATCCTGGGCTGAATGGTCACCAAAAGTACTGTTTGCACTACCCTTCCTATTATTGTAGCCTGTTAATGGACCATAATAACAATTTGCCTGCCCCGTAACATTATAATAACCAGATCCTTCTCCTACAAACGTATTATAGTCTCCATCTGCGCCCGTTAATCCGTTTGTACTAAATCCGGAGAGAAAGCCTATGAATGTATTATACTGGCTTTTAATATTTGTATTTCCAGCATAATATCCGTAAAATGCATTATACCCGGAAGTTGTATTTGTTCCTGCCCTTACACCAGAAAATATATTTGTATTATTCCCTGATTTGCCATACCACAAGAACATTTGTCCGTTTATACTATAACCAGCCCTCTGTCCGGCATTAAATACATTTATACCTTGCCCAATAACATTGGGTGCATGTACATCAAGCTGGAAGGCAGGGGTCGTCGTGCCTATGCCTAACTGGCCATTTGGGTCTAAAGTCATTTGAGTGCCTCCATTCCCAAAAAAGGTATTACATCCGCAATTCGTTTGAAGAATCCCATCAGTGCCTATAAATGTAGGAGCATTGTACTGCCAATTAAATTGAGCATTGCTTTTCAGTGCAAACATTAAGCCGAGAAAAGCTAAAATTAACATTTTTGTTTTCATAATTTTTGTTTTATTTTTGGTAATATTCTGTTTTTATTACCAATAATTAAGAACTAATTTAAGAGTTTCATTCGACAATATAGAATGATTACTGTACTATACCACCCCAAGCTAAGGCGGAAATTCGTGTCGTATCAAAATTATTCTATTGTTCATTGTATAATAAATTTACCGGAAGCTATCAAACCCTCCTGTTCATTAATTACCCTGTAGAAATAAACTCCGTTTGGTTGATTAGTAAGCGTAATGAGATTGTCACCCTGAGCAGAGCGAAGGATTCCACCATATACTTTTTCTCCAAGCATATTATATATTTCAAGTGTCAGTTGGGATGCTGAGACCAATTCAGCATGACTGACAGTAAGCGTAAATTTCCCTTCATTCGGGTCGGGATATAAGTTTACCGAAAATTTTTGAGCAATAACATTATTAGCGCTCGTGATGTCTCCACAGTCCCATCTTGCCACAAAGGTCCAGAATGTTACCGTGTCTGTACCTACTGTATCATTAGCAAAAATGGCAGTTGTATCGTAGGTAGTTCCACCCAGGTAACCATAGCAACCTGATGAATCTATTACAAACGGGTCATAATCGGACTGACCTCCTGTTGGGAAAATAGATGCTGACATAACATTGCTACCGCTTGAATCAAATTTAACCAGCACATAAGCTGACTTAACTTTTGCTAATTGTAGGGTATCATTTCCAAATATTGCTTTTGCTTGCTGGGAAATTGCGATATTTTGTATACCACTAAAGGCGCCTAAGTATAGATTTTTTGCATAGTCGGTAACTATTGAAGTGGAGGCCCATTGAACCGGAGGGTTTTCCATAGGATATGCCTGTTTAGCCCAAAGCACATTACCGCTGCTGTCATATTTAGCCCAAAAAACATCGTACCATTCATTATTAGGGTTAATAAGGGTAGTAGCTCCAATATATAAGGTATCCCAAAAGCGACCTGATATGTATATATTACCATTTATATCAGTACAAATCCCGCCTCCCGCACCGGAAGAAAAGCTACTTGGAGTGGAAGTTTGCTTTGCCCATATTACATTCCCACCTGTATCGTACTTTACTATAAATACATTATCGTTATAATTTTGGCAGGGAAGTGTAACAGACCCAAAGGCAATAGTATCGACAAATGAACCGGTTGCATAAATATTACCGGAATTATCTATAGTAACTGAAGAACCTCCCGAACCCGCAGAATGACTAATATTGTTGGCATGTTTAATCCATTTCAGGTTGCCTGAAGAATTATATTTAGCAAGGAAAAATGCGGAATACCCATTATTACTTAAGGTATCGGGACCGAAAGAAACCGTATCTGTAAATAAACCTGTAATATATGTATTACCGTAATTATCTGTTGCGCTCCCGTGTACTTCCACGGCAGAAGCAGCATAAATATCTAAAGATTTTGATTGTTTAGCCCACAGTACATTTCCATTCGGGTTATATTTTACAAAAAACATATCGCAAGTAGCACGGGGAGGTGATTGCAAATAATAGGACTGGAAAGAAATGTTGTCCTTGAATAGCCCCGCGATATATACATTATTCTGTTCGTCAGTTGTAACATGATAAGATTGTCCATATCCATTTGCACTTGTGGCAGACTGTTGCGCCCATAAAAAACTCCCATTTTCATCGTATTTTGCCAAAAATGCCTGTTCCCCTGTTCCTGCTAAGGCAAATAATGTATCGTTTTGTAAAATCAGGGTATCTTTAGAATAAAACCCGGTTTCATATACATTATGTAAATTATCTTCGGCAACAGAAAGGCAACTATTATAAATACGTGTCCCTCCATTTCTTCCCTGCCTAGCCCATAGCCAGGATTGGGCGTTGAGAGTGAAAAGTGAAGAGCTAAGAACTAAGAGTGTAAGGAAGAGTTTTCTCATAAATAATAGCGCGGATTAAAAATGTTGACAAATGCGTTTTTTTATAAAACTGTATTTGGTTATAAGGCAGTTACAAAAGTAAAATGTTGACCGGGAAAGGAGCGTTTTCATAGCAATCATCAGGTAAATTTTTTAGGATTTTTGAGAATAGAGAAAGCAGTACGTAGCCTCATCTTCTCGTCAGCGTTTTGCTTGAGCGCTTGCTTTACTACTTCTTTAGCCATCCTTATCAATTCTTCATTTTCCTCTGTTTCCTCAGTTTTTATCCTTTTAGCCATAGCCTCGGCTGCTTGCCTGGTATAATGAGTGTTGTATTTTGCAGCAATAGCTTTAGCGGTGTCTTCAAAATTTCCGTCATTTTCATTCAACATGGCAGTAAAATCTTCCCGGCTTATTTTGTTATTATACTTTTCAGTTTCACCTCTATTTTCAGGTGTATTTGGTAAGTTGCT
>CAVYDB010000031.1:0-104472 GCA_963767125.1 uncultured Bacteroidota bacterium
GTATTTCATTGATAATGAAGATTATTTTCAACGAAAGGCTACTTTTAGCGATGAACAGAACAGGCCTTTTGCCGATAATGATGAAAGATGTATCTTCTTCTGCAGGGGTGTTATCGAAACAGTGCGTAAATTAAGCTGGAGCCCCGATATTATTCATTGTCACGGATGGTTTACGAGCTTGCTTCCTTTATATATTAAGAAAGCCTGCCTCGAAGATCCCCTGTTTGAAAATTCAAAAGTGGTATATTCTCTTTATAATGACAAATTTGAAGGTCCATTAGATAAAAATATGGCGCATAAAGCCGTATGGGAAAATGCAGAAGCCGGGGATTTAGCAGCTATTAAAGCCCCGAGTCACAATAGTCTCAATAAGCTTGCCATTAACTGGGCAGATGCCATTGTAAAAGCCGAACCGGGATTAGATACAGATATTGTTAAATATGCCGTAAAATCTGGAAAGCCCCTTTTGGAACATACAGGTGAGGATTATGCCGATGCTTACTCCGACTTTTATAATGAAATAATGGAACTGGAAGAAGCTTTGGTGGATGAATAAAGGGTTGACTGTAACTTTCCGGTTTGCAACATATTTTGTAGTTTTTCTTATCATAGGCCTCTTTTCTGTTCTTGATTCCTGCAAGGAAGATACAGGTGGGGTAGGTGCAAACGTATTGCCCAAAAATGATTTGATAAGCGCCTACCAAACAGATACTACTACGCTCCTTACATCAATGTATGTAAAGGATTCTGTTATAACTACAATCGCAAATCCAACAATGCTTGGCAGCTATAGTGACCCTATTTTCGGACAGGCAAAAAGCTCCATATATACATTAGTGTCCTCTCCATCAGGCACTGTAGCCCCCTGGGCAGATAGTGGAACGGTTGATTCGGCAATACTGATATTACCTTTTTATATTGGGAACGGTAATTATTATGGCAATCTCGACCCTCAAACTGTTGTGGTTGATACCCTGGAAAATTATTTAGTATCGGGAAAAGCTTATTATTCAGATACTTCTATTAAATCTGGCCCGGTACCTATTGCTATGCAGTTGGTGACTCCCCCAAACCCTGAAATAAATGATTCCATAAGAATACGCCTAAGCAATAGTTGGATGAAGTATATTGTTTCTGCTACTACCAATAAAAGCACCTACTATTATCCTTCATTCGACAGTTTGGTAAAAGGGCTCTATATAACAGTTTCAAACCCCTTTCAGTTTCCAGGTCAGGGCGGAATTTGGTATATAAATCTAAATGGCTCCTTTGCGGGTATTTACCTCTACTATCATTATTCAAGCTCACCCACTACCGTTCAACAGCCCGCCATATTTCCTGTCGGGGCAACCTGGTTTACACATATTGATAAAAACTATTCTACATCGGCTTTTTATAATGTTCATCCCTCAGGGAAACATGATTCCATTCCTGCCAATAATTTGATTTATGTACAAAGTATGGGGGGCGTTACCGGAAGAATAAATTTCCCTAATCTTTACAAAAACTGGTCAAAGTTAAGGCCAGTGCTGATCAATGAAGCGGAAATAGACTTATCGGTTGATGCGCAAGATGCTTCTGCTCCTTTTTTACCTCCCTCAAGCCTTGTACTTGTCGGAACAAACTCTGCAGGGCAGCCGTATGATTTACCAGATTTGTCCGAACCCTATTACGGGGGGTATTATAATGGGTTTAATTATACATATCCCATTGTTATTACTCAATATATCCAAGATGTAATAGATGGAAAGGACACCGACAGAGGATTATTTATTGCGCCTGGCGCTTATGGAAATACACCCAACCGTGTTGTTTTATATGGGGCCCAGCATGGTGAGGTACCTACCAATCAGCGGATGAAGCTGAAAATTTATTATACGCCTTTAAAACAACCCTGAGTAGAAAATAAATCAAAATTATGTGCGGAATAGTCGGATACATCGGAGAAAAAGACGCCTACCCCATACTTATTAAAGGATTGCACCGTCTTGAATACCGGGGCTATGACAGTGCCGGGGTTGCCTTAGTTGCAGACAACCACCTGAATGTTTATAAATGCAAGGGCAAGGTATCTAAATTAGAGGAGTTTGTTCAGCAAAAAGACCTTTCTGGTACAGTTGGAATTGCACATACGCGTTGGGCTACACACGGCGAACCAAATGATATCAATGCCCATCCCCACTTTTCACAATCGGGTAGCATTGCCATTATTCATAATGGCATAATAGAGAACTATCTCTCTATTAAAAAGGAGCTAAAAAAAAGGAATTATAAATTTAAGAGTGAAACAGATACCGAGGTATTAGCCTATCTTATTGAAGACATTAAAAATAATGAAGGCGTTTCCCTGGCTGAAGCCGTCCGCATAGCATTGAGCCAGGTTATAGGAGCGTATGGAATTGTGGTTATATCAAAAGATGACCCCGACGAAATTATAGCTGCCAAAAAAGGAAGCCCGTTGGTAATAGGAATTGGGGAGAAGGAATTCTTTGTTGCATCTGACGCTACACCCATAGTAGGATACACAAAAAATGTAGTTTATCTTGCAGATGAAGAATTTGCTGTTCTTAAAAAGGACGGCACATTCACCATTAAAACTATAAAAAATCAAACTACTACCCCGTATATCGAGGAGCTTGAGATGAACCTTGAGGCCCTTGAAAAGGGTGGATATCCTCATTTCATGCTGAAAGAGATATATGAACAGCCCCGTTCTATCCGAGATAGTATGCGTGGCAGGTTGAGTTTGAATAAACCCTCTGTTAAATTAGGCGGAATATCGGAATACCAGCAAACCTTTGTCAATGCCCAGCGCATTATTATAGTGGCATGTGGTACATCCTGGCATGCAGGCCTGGTAGGAGAATATTTATTTGAAGATTTAGCAAGGATACCGGTAGAAGTGGAGTATGCATCGGAGTTCAGGTACCGGAATCCCGTGATACATGAAAATGATGTGGTAATAGCCATTTCCCAGTCCGGGGAAACTGCTGATACCCTTGCCGCCATTGATTTAGCTAAGTCGAAAGGGGCTACTATAATTGGCATTTGTAATGTTGTAGGGTCTTCTATACCAAGAGCCACCCATGCCGGAACATATACTCACGCAGGTCCAGAAATAGGCGTAGCTTCAACCAAAGCATTTACCTCACAGATAACTATCCTTACCCTTATGGCATTGGAGATTGCCCAGGCTAAAGGTACCATAGCTACATCTAAGTTTCATGAACTGCTGCAGGAATTGGATTCTATTCCCGACAAGGTACAAAGGGTATTAGAAAAAAATAAAGAAATTGAGGCCCTTGCCGAAATATTTAAAGATTCCCGCAACTTCCTTTACCTGGGACGGGGATATACCTTTCCGGTAGCTTTGGAAGGGGCATTAAAACTGAAAGAAATTTCTTACATACATGCGGAAGGCTATCCTGCCGCCGAAATGAAACATGGCCCAATTGCACTTATAGATGAAGACATGCCTGTTGTTGTAATTGCCACACAAGGTCCGTCTTATGAAAAAGTTGTGAGCAATATACAGGAGGTACGGGCAAGAAAAGGTAATATTATTGCCGTAGTAACGGAAGGCGACACTATTGTGAAAGAACTTGCCAATTATGTAATAGAAGTACCTGAAACGGATGAGCACCTGGCTCCTATTGTTTCTGTAATTCCGCTCCAACTACTTTCTTACCACATAGCCGTAATGCGTGGCTGCAATGTTGACCAGCCCAGAAATTTGGCTAAGTCGGTAACGGTGGAATAACCGCTATTCTATTTTCAGTATTTTTTTCTGCCCCACCAGGTTCCCTGCTTTGTCGGTAATTCTGATTAAATAAATCCCATTCGGTTCATTGGAGATATTTAGTTGCACGGGTTCATTATCACCATTTACAGAACTGATTTTCTTCCCAGTATAATTATACACTTCTATCAGCATTCCTTTTTCAATTCCTGAAATGGTAAATAGCCCGCTATTCGGGTTAGGGAATAAGTTGATATTATCATCCGGACAACACTGTATTTCATTTTCTGCTTCGTTGCCCAACGTCTTATCATTATGAGGTTTCACTTCAAGTCCGATTGCAGCGGGTGGTTGTGTTATAGAGAATACAAGATTATTATAGCATCCATTGGCGTCTTTAACCTGTACGGTGTAGCTTCTTGAAGTAATACCAGTGGCAGTAGCGGTAGAGCTCACATTGGGAGTCCAAATGTAGCGGTATGGCGGGGTTCCACCTGTTGCTCCTATGGTTGCGCTGCCAGTTCCTCCATGGCTGGAGGGATACGTAATGCTTGCCACACTATCTCTTATTGGTGCAGGTTGTGTCAATGTTATTACAGAACTATTGGTACAGCCATTCTTATCAATAACAGTTACGTGGTAGCTTCCGGCTGAAAGCCCGGTAGATAAATAAGTGGTGCTGTTAGAAGGACTCCAGGAATATGTATAGGGGCTGACTCCTCCGCTAACGGTTACTTTAGCTTGCCCATTTGCTCCTCCATTACAACTTATGTTATTTGCTACAATAGTAGTAAGACTTAAGCCGGGAGATTGGGAAATTATGACTGAGGCTGTAGCGCTGCATGAATGGGCATCTCTGACTGTTACAGTATATGTTCCTACAGAAAGTCCGGTTGCAGCGGCACTGCTGCTTGTGTTGGGAGCCCAACTGTAGGTATATGGTGATGTTCCATATTTCACACCCAAGGTAGCACTGCCGCTATTACTGAGCCCGCAAGCTACATTTACAGTTGAAGTCCTCACTACACTGTCCCGCAAGGCAGGGGGCTCTGTTATACTTATGGTAAGGGTGTTATAACAGCCATGGGCATCTTTCACTTGCAGAGCATAACTGCGTACGCTAAGCCCTGTGGCTGTAGCAGTAGTGCTTACGTTAGGAGTCCAGATATAGATGTATGGTGATGTTCCTCCTTTTACACCTATAGTTGCACTACCCGTAGGCAGAATACAGTTGGGATAAGTGATGTTTGCTATACTGTCTCTAATGGGTGCAGGTTGGGTAAGGATTACTGAAGCGCTACTTGTACAGCCATTTCTATCGGTAACTGCAACCGAATAGGTCCCGGCTGATAGTCCTGTAGCTAAATAGGTTGTATTATTATTGGGGTTCCAGGAATAAGTATATGGACTTGAGCCGGCATTACTTGTTGCTTTTGCCTCACCATTTGAACCTCCATAACAACTTACATTATCAACCACAAGAGCAGTAGCGGTTAACCCAATGGACAGAAAACCCGTGGTTGAACATCCATTGTTATCACTTACTCTAATAGCATACCTTCCGGCAGATAAACCGCTAATTGTAGCAGCACTTGCACCATTAGACCAGCTATAAGTATAGGGTGTAGTTCCACCGCTGGCACTCACACTTCCGCTACCTATGCTTGCCCCGATGCAACTCGTATTAGTAATTATGGAAGTAGAGACACTCAAAGCATTAGGCTGGGTAATGCTAGCGGAAGCTGTGGCTGTGCATCCAAGATTATCTGTTGCTGTGATGGTATAGGTACCCACACTCAAGCCCGTTATGGTAAGATTGGTACCTATTCCCGCGCTCCAGGAGTAGGTATAAGGTGAAGTGCCTCCGGTAGCAGCCCCTGCTGTGACGCTTCCTGTACCTCCAAAGCAATATACATTAGTTACTGATACTATGTTTAGTCCCCAGGCAGCTGGTTGAGTAATAATGACTGATGCAGTAGCGGAACATCCATTGTAATCAGTTGCAGTTATAGTGTAGGTTCCCGCTGAAAGGGTATTGTTGGAAGAAGTAGTACTTGCAGTTCCGGAATTCCATTGGTATGTATACGGTGATAAACCTCCTGTGGGTATGGCAGCCGTTGCACTTCCGTTAGCGCCTCCATTACACAGTACATTTTGATTTACAGTAGGAGTGCCTTCTGAAAGAGCACAAGTTATTGGTGTCAACTTACGGACACGATTGTTAATATAATCGGCAATATAGACATTACCGGAGCCATCTACGGCTACTCCCGAAGGACCCCATATTTCTGCATCAATACCCGGACCGCCATCACCCGTATAGCCTCCGGTTCCATTTCCGGCTATGGTAGAAATAATACCACTGGTGTTTACTTTGCGAATACGATTATCATTAAATGAAGCAATGTAAATATTGCCCGGGGCATCCACCGCTAACCCATAGGCATCAATCTCTGCGGCTGTCGCAGGTCCTCCATCTCCCAGCCCCGAGGTTCCACCCCCGGCTACTGTGGAAATAATTCCGGCGGTATTTACTTTTCTAATACGTCCGTTTCCGTCAGCAATGTATACGTTGCCCGAGCCATCTACTGCAACTCCCTGTGATCGACTGATTTCCGCTGCTGTAGCTTGACCTCCGTCGCCGGAAAAATTGGCAGAACCATTTCCGGCGAAAGTTACAATCGCGGTAAGGGTCGGGTCTTTTACCTCTCGAATAACATTGTTGTATGAGTCAGCAATATAAACATTGCCTGTGCTGCTTACCCCCACACCCCAGGGAAGATACAATTCAGCTGCAGTAGCTACTCCCCCATCTCCTGAATAGCCACCTCCTCCATCAGCATCAAATCCGTTGCCGGCAAGGGTAAAAATAAAACCATCATATACCTGACGGATACGATTGTTATAACGGTCTGCAATATAGACCGCTGTAAATCCTCCATCGGGTCCCACAGCAACCCCGGTTGGGTAATTTAATTCTGCTGAAGTAGGATTTCCTCCGTCTCCACTATAGCCACCACTTGAGCCCGTATTATATCCATTCCCAGCAAAGGTGGTAATAATGCCATTCGTATTCACCATACGGATACGCTGATTGAACTGGTCGGCTATATATACATTTCCGGAGGGGTCTACCGCTACACCCGCAGGCAGGTTCAACTCTGCGGCAGTAGCCTGCCCTCCGTTCCCGGAAAAACCACCCATCCCAAGAGTGGCTGTGTATCCATTCCCCGCGAAGGTAGCAATGCTATAGGGTTGAGAGTAAAGAAATGAGCAGTTAAAAATGAAAATTACTGCCAAACAAAACATATTTTTAATTTGGGTGTTTTTCGTGCGGAACGAATAATGAACAAGTAGTTTTTTCATACTCAATAATTTTAATTTTTAATAAAATATTTATTTCTATTTTTCTATGATTAATTTTCCATCCCCTTCAAGGCTTCCATTCTCATCAAGCACCCTGTATAAATAAACTCCGTTAGGCTGCGAGGATAAATTTAGTGGATAGACGACTGATCCCCCCCCGGAGGGAGGGAGGATAGAGCTGTATACTTTTTGACCAAGTGTATTATACACTTCCAAATTATTCATTCTTATCTCTTTATTCTTTATTTGTATTGTAAATACCCCGTTGGAAGGATTCGGATAAACTTTGACTTGTTCCTCTTCAATATCCTGCTTATTTATTCCTGTAGCAGAAGTTGGGATTAGTATTCGAATCCGGCTGTTGCCATAATCAGCAATATAAATATTGCCCGAACCATTGAGTGCAATTCCCCAGGGAGACAACTCAGCAGCAGTAGCCGGTCCTCCATCACCTGAATATCCCCCGGCTGATTGTCCGGCTATGGTAGAAATTATACCGCCGGTATTTACCATACGTATCCGCGCATTGAGCCAGTCTACAATATATACATTGCCTATGGCATCCACCGCCACACCGGTAGGTCGTGATAATTCAGCTAATGTAGCAGCTCCCCCATCTCCTGAAAAGCCATCAGTAGAATCTCCGGCTATGGTTGAGATTATTCCATTAGTGTTTACCTTCCGGATACGATTGTTATAGATATCTGCGATATATAGATTTCCAAAGCCATCCAATGCAATTCCGGTCGGGCTAGTTATCTCTGCATCAGTAGCCGGACCTCCGTCCCCTGAAAAACCACTACTATACCCTATTCCAGCTATGCAATTAATAATGCCGCTGGTATTTACCTCCCTGATTCGACCATCGTCATCCGTTGAATACACATTGCCGTAAGCATCTAACTCCACCCCCATAGGTGCGTCTACATCTGCGGCAGTAGCAGGTCCTCCATCTCCCCACCCATCAATTCCGAGGTTTGAACCTCCTCCTGCAAAATCTGAAATGATGCCACTGGTATTGACTTTTAAAACACGTTCGTCGTAAATATCGCCGATATATAAATTGCCGGAGCCGTCCGGTGCCACTCCCCAGGGACCATCCAATTCAGCGGCAGTAGCCGGGCCTCCATTCCCGATGAAAAGACCAGCAGTATCTGAACTACTCCCGTTTCCGGCTATAGTAGTAATTATTCCGCTGGTATTTACCTTACGAATAACCAGGTTTCCATTGTCAGCAATATAAATATTGCCCAAGGCATCCACTCCTATCCCACGGGGTCCGAATAATTCAGCCGCAGTGGCAGTACCACCATCTCCCGAATATCCCCCGGTGCCATTCCCAGCTATAGTATATATATTATACGATTGTGCATGAACAAGTGACAAACTAAGGGGGATGACGAAAAGTATAAGTAGTTTTTTCATAATATTTTGATTTTTTAAAGGCGTTAACTCGAAAAAGGTATTACTTACTTATGCAAATTTAGTGAAAAGACACATTACTAATTCAAAAACAGAAAATTTATTTTGCATTTTTGATATTTAAAAATACAGTAATCCACCTACAATGATTTGTAGGGGGTGAAATAAATAAAAAAATTAATTTACAAGTGCATTTACTGTCTGCACCAATTGCAGCAATACCAATACAAAAGGTGTAGAAAGAAAAACCCCGTCAAACCGGTCTAAAATACCCCCGTGTCCGGGTAATATGCTTCCCGATTCTTTAATATTGATACTTCTTTTGAATAATGATTCTACCAAATCGCCCATAGTACCAAATATGCTGACAAGTATTGCCATAATCATCCATAAAATATAGTGCAATTCAGGATAAAACAAAGAAATTACATATCCGATAACAATACTCAATATTAAACCGCCGAAAAAGCCTTCCCATGTTTTTTTAGGGGAAATACGTTCCCAGAGTTTATGTTTCCCAATAGCCATACCCACTAGATATGCACCTGTGTCATTTGTCCACAGAAGGAAAAAATAACCAAGCAATAAATGGGGGTTATATTTACCCGTATCAAAAGAATATCCTTTTATAAAGTTTACCCACAAAGCAAAGGGAATAACTATATAAACAATACCAATAACGGTATATGCAATATTTTGAAAAGGGATTGGCTTATTACGGTATAATTCAGCAAAGAAAATACAGGATAAGAGAGCAAAAGACAAATATAAGACCGCCTTTTCACCAACCAAAGCTGAAATAGTAACCAATAAAAATATTACTGCTGCGCAAAGCAATCCTAATTTGCGTTGGGGCTCGCTACCCGATTTAATAAGCAGTTTATAAAATTCATCGAGCCCAAGCATGGCAATAATCAAAAAAAAAATTTCGAGAGAATAGAGATTCCAGTACAATTCCACCTATCATAACCACCAAAAAAATGGCTCCGGTAAGGGTTCTTTTCAGGAAGTTACTCAAGTGGTAAAACCTTAAGTGTTATCGTCTATTAAAAACAGAAAAATTTCTTTTGGGCCATGCGCGCCCTGCACCAATGTTTTTTCAATATCGGCAGTTTGGCTTGGTCCGGTAATAGTAGTAACCTGGGAAGGAAAATTCGGTTCATATTTCTTTTTTAACTCCCTGAAAGCATCTTTCAGGTTATATACTAATTGCGAAGTATAAGCCACAGTAATATGAATATTGGAATAAACCGGCAGCCGCCTGCCTGCTTTTTGGCGCGAGCTTACAATAATGCTTCCTGTTCTTGCTACCAAAAACTCGCAAAGCGTAATACCCACATTGCAGGAAAGAAAATCCTTTTCATTTGAAAGAAAATGAATTTTGCCCTTTTCGAGCATTGCGCAATTTCCGGTTCGGCACAAAAAATATTATTCCATTTATTTTCCTCTATAAGGGTAGCTAAAATCTTTGGGAAATCATCTTTTGTTTCGCAAAAAATAAAATTCCCTTTCAGGGAACTGAAAATTTTAGCAAACAATAGTTCCAGTGAATCTTCCTCGGGTGAAGTATATATCTCCGTATCAGAATCTGCGGAAGAATAATCCACTTCCGATTTATGAATTAGCGCCTTACGCACTGCTTTTAGAACCTCCTCCCGTGAAGTGTTTTCTTTCATTCGAATAGGGTAGTAGGGCTTGCAGGTTCCACAGGGGTTTCAGTTGCTTTATTTTCTTTTCCGGGTTCTTCTTTTTTCTTCTCTTCAGGCGTATCGGGTTGCTTAACATCTTCCGGCGTGGCTTCTTTTTCTTCCATCACTATCAATGGAGCTTTTTTTACTGCTTCCGCACCATTCGTAGCTCCATTAGTCGGCTTTTCTGCGGGAGGCGCTCCATTAGCAAAAATTTTCTTGTGTTGAGACATAGGCTGGTATTCTTCTTTTTCGAAGGGACGAGCTTCCAATAATCCTTTCCAAATCTTCTTTAAAAATAACTTCCTTGTCAAGCAATTGCTGGGCAACTTCAATAAGCTGGGTTTATGGGTTTTTATTAATTCTTTGGTCTTGATATAAGCTGATTCAATCATTATGAGTGACTTCCTCATCAATAGACTGGGCTGTTTTTTCAGAATAAGGCTTTGTAAAAGTATATTCACTATTTCCGCTAGAATCATAAAAACTTACATTACCGATTTTTTTATTCAAGCCATAATACATAATCATGGCATACGCCTGCTTGGTGATTTTTTCCAAATCACTCAACGCACCGGTTGATATTTTACCAAACATCACATCTTCTGCTGCCCTGCCGCCTAATGCAGCACACATTTCATCCATCATTTGTTCGGCTGTGGTAATTTGTCTTTCTTCGGGCAAATACCAGGCAGCCCCTAATGATTTTCCGCGGGGAATAATGGTTACCTTCACAAGTGGGTGTGCGTATTCCAGCAGCCAGCTAACTAAGGCGTGCCCTGCTTCATGGAATGCAATTACTTTCTTTTCAGATAGGCGAAATAAGCCTGTTCTTTTTCTCTAATCCACCAACTACTCTATCTACAGCATCTAGAAAATCTTGTTTTTCAATCAATTTTTTATCACGGCGGGCAGCTATCAGTGCTGCTTCATTACATACGTTGGCAATATCGGCTCCGGAAAACCCGGGCGTTTGCTTGGCAAGAAAATCAATATCCAATGAGCCATCTGTTTTTAACGGTTTCAGGTGGACTTTGAAGATTTCTTTTCTTTCAATCAGGTCCGGCATATCCACATATATCTGCCTGTCAAATCTTCCGGGTCTTAATAAGGCACGGTCAAAAATATCGGCACGGTTGGTTGCGGCAAGAATAATGATGCCACTGGTATTGGTAAACCCATCCATTTCGGTAAGCAACTGGTTCAGGGTATTTTCTCTTTCATCATTAGAGCCCTGGGCTACATTCCTGCCTCTTGCTCTTCCAATAGCATCTATTTCATCAATAAAAATGATACAAGGGGCTTTTTCTTTTGCCTGGCGGAATAAATCTCGTACTCGGGAAGCACCCACGCCTACAAACATTTCCACAAAGTCGGAACCTGACAAGAGAGAAGAAAGGAACTTTTGCTTCACCTGCAACAGCTTTTGCAAGCAGGGTTTTTCCGGTTCCGGGAGGACCCACCAGCAATGCTCCTTTAGGAATTTTAGCACCCAATGCAACATATTTCTGCGGGGTTTTTAAAAACTCCACAATCTCTTTTATTTCAACTTTAGCTTCTTCCAGGCCTGCCACATCATTGAAGGTAATATTTACATTCGTGTCTTTATCAAATAGAGTGGCTTTTGATTTGCCTATGCTGAAAATCTGGTTGCCACCGCCACCGCCTACTCTTCTCATAAAGAACATAAGAAGAAGCACCATAGCTCCTACAGGCAATAACCATTGGATATAATTGCCCCAATCGGTACGGGTATCTTTTTCAGGATATATCTTTTCGGTATCGGGAAAGTTTTTTTGAGCATCGTTGAGCAACTGCATAAAACTGTCTCCGCTGATGATTTTAATATCATATTGTGGTCCCGGGTTATGGGCAACATCTTTAAATTGGGGCAAGTGAAAGTGCATCGGGCTTCAGATATATGTCTGCCTCATCATTATTTACAATTACAATTCTGGATGCATAATCGCGGGGCTAAAATTTTTTCCACAAACTTGGGGAAACTTATATCCTGGATATTTACATTCATATTGCCAATAACTTCTGTCATAATCAATCCAAGCAGGATGATACCCCATACCCAGTAAAAATTAAATTTGGGTTTAAAAGGCTTATTCGGAAGAGGCTTTTTAAACTTCTTCAGCGGATTATTGCTATTATTATCAGCCGGTGGTGGTGGCTGAGGTTTTTGTTCGTTTTCGCTCATTGTTTACATTCGTTTGTATTCCGGTTCAACCATAACTTCTTCCAGTTCCGCATCGCCCCAAAGTCCTTCTAGATTATAGAAACTCCTGGTATCGGGCTGAAATATATGCACTACTACATCTACATAATCCTGCAAAATCCATTCCGCATTCTCTTGTCCTTCGCTGTGATAGGCATGTTCTCCCGTCAACTTATAAACTCTCTTCTTCCACTGCTTCTGCTATCGTTTTTACCTGTACGGATGAAGTTCCTTCACAAATCACAAAAAAATCACAAATATTGTTTGATACTTTTTCCATGTTCAGGCAGACAATATTTTTCCCTTTTTTATCTGCCATGCTGCGTATAACAGCATCTTTCAACTGAACAGGACTTATTTTTTTACCTGTTTTATGCATTCTTTTCTGCGGTTCTCTTTGTGATTTTATTTTATAATTTGAAAAGGTGTTATGATTAAACTGCAAAGTTAGTAATTTTATCCTTCAAAATGAGGCTCGAAACTTTATTCATAGGGCATCCAATTAAAATTCTTAGACAAGGTTGATTCTACTAACTAGTTACGCTCTTAACCTTATCCGAGAATCTCCCCCTGCCGAAGGATACCTTATTTGGGCTAAGGAACAGTCTTGCCGGTCGTGGTCAGCGGGGCAGCGCCTGGCATAGTGAACCCCGTTGCCAATCTTACCTTTTCCATCATTTTGCAGCCTCATTTCATTTCCCATTGATAAGCAGTTTCAACTTACTAAGGCTATTGCGTTGGGTATTGCCGGGTTTGTATCGCATTGTATGGAAGATTATGCTAATGTTAAGATTAAATGGCCAAATGATATTTATGTTAAAAAATGCAAAATTGCAGGCATCCTCATTGAAAATGTTCTTGAACAATCTACTATTAAATATTCGGTGGTTGGCATTGGTTTAAATATTAACCAAGTGATTTTTGACCCCTCTATTCCCAACCCTGCATCCTTGAAAATGCTTACCGGCAAGGAGTTTAACATGGAAGATTGTTTAAAGCAACTTTGTTCTTTCATTGAAAAGCAGTATCTTGATTTACGTGCAGCTAAGTTACCAGCAAATAGACGGGGCATATTCTAATTTACTTTACAGGAAAGGCATTTGGAGCGACTTTTCCCTAAATGGGGAAACAATAAAAGCTGAAATAAGCGGAGTTAATCTTGCAGGGCACCTGGTTTTAAAGAAAAAAAATATTCATAATAATTCCTATGAAATTATTACAGTAACGGATAGCAAGCAATTGGTATTTTTGTGAAAAATTATTCAGAAATTTGTGTGCTTTATTAAAAGTGTATTATATTGCACGACTAATTAAGGCCAAATGACATTTAGTTATACCACAACGCATGCAAAAAGGAATTACCGTTTTTAAACTGGAAGGTGAGATAATTGATAAAACCCAGGCTTCAGGGCTTATGGAGCAAGTTAGATAATTTAATTTTGGCCGGCAAAAAGAATATGGTACTTGAACTTCGGGGTTGCGATATATGAACAGCAGCGGACTTAATGTATTGGTAAGCATACTTACCAAAGCCCGTAATGCAGGCGGAGAAGTATCAGTTTGCAACCTTTCTCCCAAGAGTGAGAGAATTGCTAGTAGTGTTACAAGCTGGATACCATATTTCATATTTTACCCTCGGTAGATGAAGCTATAGAAAGGCTTAAAGCAGAATAAGCAATATTTCATTTAATTTGAGCAATATTTTTTTCAATCATGAAAGTTGACATTTTATTAGGTTTGCAATGGGGCGATGAAGGCAAAGGCAAAATAGTGGATGTGCTTGCCCCAAAATATGATATTGTAGCCCGTTTTCAGGGAGGACCCAATGCCGGGCATACACTGGAAATAGGTACTACCAAATATGTGCTCCATACCATTCCATCCGGTGTTTTTAATGAAAATATTTTGAATGTAATTGGCAATGGAGTGGTTATTGACCCGATTAGTTTCCTGGAAGAAGTGAGAGGAATTGAAGCCCTGGGAATTGAAATTTGCAAAAGACTTGTTATTTCTACCCGCGCCCACCTTATATTGCCTACCCACCGATTGCTCGATGCTTCTTCGGAAGCGCAAAAGGGAGAAGAAAAAATTGGTTCCACATTAAAGGGGATTGGCCCGGCATATATGGATAAAACCGGACGGAATGGCTTACGCATCGGGGATATTTTAGAACCTGATTTTAATAAACGGTATGGTTTTTTAGTCGAAAAACATAAGCATATACTTGTCTACCGCTACCTGGTTTACTTATGATGCAGGCTAAATTAGCGGAAGATGAAAAGAAATGGATGAACTGTATTGATTTTATCCGGAGCCTTCAATGCACCGATACCGAATATTTATTGAATGATGCTTTGAAAGAAGGGAAAAAAATTCTTGCAGAAGGCGCCCAGGGTTCATTGCTTGATATTGATTTCGGATCGTATCCTTTTGTTACTTCCTCATCTACCACCTGTGCCGGAGCCTGCATCGGGCTTGGCTTAGCGCCATCTGCTATAGGCGATGTGGTAGGGGTATTCAAAGCATATTGCACTCGCGTAGGTTCAGGTCCTTTTCCAACTGAGCAGTTGAATGAAATGGGCGATAAAATGTGTACTGTAGGCAAGGAATTTGGTTCCACTACGGGGAGAAGAAGAAGATGCGGATGGCTTGATATTCCTGCCTTAAAGCGGGCCATTATTCTGAATGGCGTTACCTGCCTGAATATGATGAAAACCGATGTACTAAATGATTTTGAAGAAATAGAAGTCTGCACTCATTATATTATTGGTGACCGGCAAACCGACCAGGTGCCCTATGATTTAGGCTCTCCGGACCTAAAGCCTGTTTATAAAAAATTTAAAGGGTGGGGAAAAATTACATGATATTAGTTCCTATGATAAACTGCCGGAAGAACTTAAACAATATATCCTTTTTATTGAAGAATCGGTGGGAGTACCTATAAAACTTATTTCTATGGGACCAGAAAGAAACCAGACGCTCATCAGGTGATTTACACCGCATGAAAGTTGAAAATAAATCTATTGTTTTTGCATTAAAGATATTTTTATTGTGTTACCTGCTTGGTTGTTATTCCACTGCCATTTCACAACAAAAGCATACTATACAATTGGTTCATGCCAATAGCGGGGAATATGACAAACGGCTTGGAGATGGAGCCCAGCGGCTTATTGGCAATGTAGAACTTGCCGATGACAGCACGGCGCTTTTTTCTGACAGCGCGTATTCTTTCCCCGATAATTCATTCCGTGCATTCGGCCATGTCCACATGACACGGAAAGATACGATGGATTTATACGGAGACTCTCTACATTATAATGGCGCAACACGGATAGCTGAAGTATTTGGAAATATAAGGTGTATCAGGAAGAAAATGACCTTAACCACTAAACACTTGTTATATAACATTGGCACCCATACGGTGAACTACTGGGATGGGGGAACTATTGTTGACACCAATAACGTACTTACCAGTATCCTCGGGATTTATAATACAAAACAAAAAACCTGCTTTTTTAAAAATAAGGTAGTCCTTACTAATCCCAAATATGTTATTCATTGCGATACTATGCTGTATGAGCCGGATACCCGTACCGCATTTTTCATAGGGCCTACAAGAATTACGAGTAAAAGCAATTTTATGTATTGCGAGAAAGGCTATTATAATACAAAGGATAATTATTGCCAGTTTTCACGGAAACCCTATATTATTAATAAGAAAGGAGATAGCCTTAGCGGTGAGCAGATTTATTACGACAGAGAAAAAGATTATGGGCAAATATTGAATAATTTTTCGTTGGTGGATACCGCAGATAATATAATTTTAAAAGGTGACTATGCTGAATATAACGGGAGCGAAGAAACTATGCTTGCTACTTGCAAAGCGTTGTTATTGCAGGTGTATAATAAAGATACCCTCCACCTGCACGGGGATACTTTATTCGGAAAAAATATTTCTATGAACGACACCAATAAAACCGGGAAACCCAAACTGATGCTGGCATATCACCATGTTAAGTTTTTTAAGAAAGATTTGCAGGGTAAATGCGATTCTTTAACTTATGATGAAAAAGATTCCATCATGCGCATGTATTATTCTCCC
This sequence comes from uncultured Bacteroidota bacterium, assembly GCA_963767125.1. Lineage (GTDB taxonomy): Bacteria > Bacteroidota > Bacteroidia > JABEUT01 > JABEUT01 > JABEUT01. The sequence goes on from CAVYDB010000031.1 coordinate 16,542, forward strand.
ATACTATGGACCGATGTTAACCAGCTTACAGCAGACACCATGAAACTGCGCATGAGAAATAAAAAAATGGATGTGCTGGATATGCGGGGGCATTCTTTCATCGCATCAAAAGATACGCTTGCATCAAAGTTAATGGAAGCTGATTCAGCCACGCACTTATATGCCCGTAAGGATTCTCTTTCTTCAGACGGCCCTACAAAAGACAGTGCCGCCCTTCATACTTCTTTAGGTAAAGACAGCTCCCATTCTCATCGCGATTCTTTGGCTGCACACAAATTTTTTCATGGCTCCGATACCCTGCAATATAACCAGATAAAAGGCAGAAATATGAAAGGTTATTTCAGAGATAATAAAATTTATAAAGTTAATGTGATGGGAAATGCCCAGACAATTTACTATGTATATACCGATAATAATACGGCTATACTTGGCGCGAACAGGGCCGATTGCAGCAACATGATCCTTTTTATTGTTAACAATAAGATAAACAGCATTACCTTTTTGCAAAAACCCGATGCTACCTTGTTTCCTATAAAGGATGTAAAACCGATGGAATTCTTGTTAGGCGACTTTAAATGGCATGGCAGTGAAAGACCAAGAACAATTGCAGATATTTTCGGAAAAAATCCGGAATAAAGTTTTATTTCCGGCTCATTACAATCATAAAAAACAGGGCAAAGACTAAAATAATGCCCACAAATATTTTCCAGGTGCCTTTAAAATAGCTGGCATCGCGTTTAAAATCCTGCCTGTAAAGCACTATCATCAATACTGCAAACAAGCTCATAATTATCAGGAAAAACAGGGACTGTCCTTTGGTAATAAGTTCGCCGTCGAGAAGTAGCATATTTATTATTTGAAGATTCAAAGTTAAACCTAAATATATTAGGAGGTCTGCACTTATTTCTGAAGAGAGAAGAAATAAATTTATGCAGATGTGTAGACCGTGTAATATATTTAATATCTTTGCTGAAAGAGTTGAATGGTTTCTCGTGAAAAATGAAAAAATTGACTCTAATTTTTTTATTATTTTCTCCGATTCTCTACTTGGTTGGATGTTCCACTATGCAAAAAAGCAGCGTTGGTGAGGATGCCGTAACCGTGAATAGTAAATTACCAACTACAGTATCTTTAAGATCCGCCAAACCGGCCCATCTCTTGTCCGGCAATGTAATTCTGCCCGATAACTCAGGAAAAGCAAGGGCTTCGCTACATATACAACGAAAGCTATTACTTAGAAAATCTAATAGTAAAAAGACTTCTCTATAAATACTCAAGAATAGTCTTATTTATCCTTTGAATTTTATTTTCCCTGTGAGTAACTGGGCAAACATAAGCAGGTCTGAAGCAAAACTGTAAAATGGGTTTTTAAAAGTAGCCGGTTGGTTATGTTCAAAAAAATAATGTCCTGCGAAACCAAATGCATACCCCCAAAGCGGGGCGGCAAAAGCCCACCATTTATTATCGAAGGTTGCAAGCACTATTCCCAGGAAAATAATACCAAGAGAAGTGCCTGCAAAATGCAGTGTGCGGCAAACAACCTCGGAATGTTCCTGAAGATAAAAAGGGTAAAATTCTTTAAATGACTTAAACTTGGTATCCATACCGTATTATTTTTTATAGTGAAAATTATATATTAAAAATATATTACGTTTATTTTCATAGTTTTAATCAGGCAAAATACCCTCTATTCAATAATAATTTTCCCTTCTCCTGCAACGCTCCCATCTTCTTTCAATACTCTATAAAAATAGAGACCTGCTGCCCTATTCGCCAGGTTTATTTGAGTGGTATTTGTATTTATTTCAGACCGGTAAACTTTTTCGCCGAGCACATTGTAAATTTCTATTTGTGGTTTCTTGCTTTCATTTTGCAAATACAGGGTGAATGTACCATTATTGGGATTCGGATAAATAGTAACACCATCTGTTGCCGAAACTATATTTTCAATTCCGGAAACAATATCTACGCATGTTTCCTGAGAGCATCCCTGGTTATCGGTTACCCTGCAACAGTAGCTTCCAGCACAATGGTTTTTTATCGTGTCGGTAGTTTGTGCGCTCCCCACCCAAAAATAGGTGTACGGTGGCGTTCCGCCGCTCGGTATAATAACGGCTTCTCCATCACATCCCCCGCCCGGCGATTCATTGAAGGTAATTGTAGTATTAACAATGGCAGCCGGCTCAGAAACATGGGCTTCTGCAGTACCCGAATTCCCGCATCTATCAGTAACTGTTACTGTATAGATGCCTATACTTAATGTAGTAGCGTTGGCATTGGTGCCGCCGCCGCCGCTCCAGGAATAAGTATAAGGGCGGCTTCCGCCCGACACGTCTGTGTATGCTTTACCGGTAAAGCCCCCATAGCAAAGCACATTTTTGGTAGAGTCAATTGAAACGCCAAATATATCCGGCTGTATAATTACTGCGGTTGCTGTGGCTGAATTGCCGCAGGAGTCGGTAACAAAAACGGTATACGTTCCTGTACTTAGCCCACTGTATAATGAGTTGGTGTTTGAGCCAGGGCTCCATAAATAGGTATATGGCATTGTCCCGCCATTTACCCATGCTTTAGCACTACCATTGATAAGCCCCCTGCATGTAATTTCTGAAACAGTAGTGTACATTGTCAGTGGGGCTGCCTGCGTAATATTCACTGTGGCTGAGGCGGAGCAACCTGTACTATCGCTCACTGTGATAGTGTAATTTCCCGAGCTGAGATTGGATGCAGAAGGATTAGTACCACCGTTTGGCGACCAGGAATAGGTATAAGGTGGAATACCATCGGCTGCCAGCGAAGTAGCGCTACCAGTACCGGTGTTGCAGGCGCTTAAATCAGTATGTGCAGAAATGGCTACTCCAAAAGTAGTAAGTGTAATGGGATTAGAAGCAAAGCCATTGGCTACTACTACTACGGAATAAGTTCCGCCGGGAATGGAGAGGAGGGTAAAGTAGGCAGTATCTTCAAGGCTATCGGTTTGTACGGCCCCTATCCGGTTCCAATTACTTGTTCGGGCATAATATACATTCGTTCCGTTAGTAAGGCGGACAAGGGGATAGTTGGTTTCCATTTGCCAGTCGTCGCCAAATTCCGCCCCTTCGGAAATGCCGTTAAATAATTTCCCGGTAATATAATAGTTGTTGCAACTTATATGTATAACATTGTCAATGGTAGGTTTTCCTTCTGGAATAGGGGGGCTCCCGGGGGTATATACATAATACTGTTTGGAATGATTGGTTTCGCATACCGATAAAAGGACATTGCCATCCGGCAGGTCGAGCATTTGTGTCTGATAACATGCCATACCGGGAATAGAATCGGTACCGAACCCCGGAACAGGGCTTGTCACCTGGGTAAATGTATTGGTAGTATAATCGTATTCGACAAAGTAAGTAGGGTGCCGGAATTCATCATTAGCACTTGTGCCAAGGGGAGAAACAGCCATAAGGATATGCCCGTTAACCATCATAGCCCCCGATGCATCAGGGGTACACATTCGCAGGCCGTTAATAATCGGAAAGCTATCAGCAACAGCCCAAGTGCCGGGAGTAGTATTACCCGATGGGGTATAAATAGCATTAAAACCCGTGGCTCCTGTAAACAGTGCCTGTCCATTGGGGAGTAAAAACGCCGGCCCTGCCTCTTCCCCATAGGGGTCATAAAGGTTTCCCGGAACTACAGCATCATGTATCCAGGTATTAGTTTGAGGTATATACCGGGCAGACAAGTCAGAGCCAATTCCGACAAAAAGTACACTGCTGTCGGGCAACTTCAGCCAGGAGGCCTCATCATGATTATAAGGGGCTGTAGGAGCAATAGAGTATTCATTATCCGAGGGGTTAACAAAAAGGCAATCATAAGATGGCTGGGACCCAATCTGGGGGCCTTCCAATATAATTCCGTTATAAAGAAGCTCTGAATTGGCATCGTAAAGGTTCCATCCGGAAGGGATACCATGACAGGGGGACCAGGAATTAGCCAAAGGGTCATACACTTCTCCGGCAGTATCCCCTGAGCCATACTCTCCTCCTGCAACCCAAACTTTACCGCTTGGCAATACTTGTGATGAGAAAAACAGGCGGTCATAATGCATAGATGAAATAGTATCCCAGGTGCCGTTTACATAACTTCCCGATGCATCGGGGGTAAGCCTGTCCCAACCACTTCCATAGGTTCCCCCATTTTTATTATGGCAAATCACCGTGCCGTCTGTCATCAGCAGGCATACGCCATAATTAAGGTGAGGGGCAGTATCCCGCACCGCTGTCCAGGTACCAGTCTGGGCATACAAGAAGCTGAAGGATATTAGCTGGAAGCTAATGGCTAAAATACATGTTTTAGAAATTTTTCCCATAATGAACAGTATATTGTTGCGAATGAAGTGAGTACTCAAAAAAATCAAAAGTAATGAAATTGAGCCGGAAAGACCATAGGCTTGGGTATTTAAAACACGAGTGAATATACAGTGATGAATGTTTTTGTAATAAGCAGCTCAAAGACAATTCCGAGCTAAATGTCATATTGAAAAAAAACTATAATCTGATCAGAAGAGCCTTTCCCCAATTGCCTGGCCATTAGCCCTATTTAAATAGTAGGCTACTAATCAATAACTTACATAGGCATCTTTATGTCGTTTTATGCCGTTTTTTTTCATACTCTTCAAACTACTGGAATTCCCCCAAAATAGTTTATCAGGCAGAATTTGAATACTCTCTTAATCAGAAATGAATTCCATTGTATTTTATCAAAATAACCCCTCCAGCAATTCATCCTCCACCTTATTAGGCAACGTAATCTGCAAATTCTTAGCCCGCTTTAATTCTCTTTTTGCCGTAAATATAGCCCCATCATTCCTTGCCCATGCACGGCGGGCAATGCCATTATTCACATCCCAAAAAAGCATAGATTCTATATTATTGTCAGCATCAGCCGAGCCGTCAAGAACCATGCCAAATCCACCATTCGTTACTTCTCCCCACCCTACTCCGCCTCCATTATGGATAGATACCCACGTTGCCCCCCGAAAAGAATCACCAATTACATTCTGCACAGCCATATCAGCTGTGTACCTTGAACCATCGTATATATTAGCCGTTTCCCTGTAAGGAGAATCCGTTCCCGATACATCGTGATGGTCACGCCCCAGCACAACGGGTGCAGATAATTTACCCTCTCTGATTGCCTTGTTAAAGGCTTTGGCAATAGCCCTCCTGCCTTCTCCATCAGCATATAGAATACGGGCTTGTGAGCCCACCACCAATTTATTTTTTTGCGCTTGTTTTATCCAATGTATATTATCTCTTAACTGTTGTTTTATTTCGGCGGGTGCTTTTTTGTAAAGACCTTCTAATACCTTAGTAGCAATATCGTCAGTTATTTCCAAGTCTTTTGGATTACAGGAAGTACACACCCAGCGGAAAGGTCCAAAGCCATAATCAAAACAAATAGGACCCATTATATCTTCCACATAAGAAGAGTAAATGAAAATGCTACCCCCCTCGCCCCCTTTAGGGGGTTGGGGGCGGAAAATGTTTGCTCCTGCTCTTCCTGCTTCCAATAAAAAGGCATTTCCATAATCAAAAAAATACATTCCCAAATCGGTCAGTTTGCGAATAGCATTTACTTGTCTTTTCAACGAATCATATACTTTCTTTTTAAATTCTTCCGGGTTTGAAACCATTAATTTGTTGGACTCTTCAAGAGATAATCCAACAGGGTAATACCCCCCCGCAAAAGGATTGTGCAAAGAAGTTTGGTCGGAGCCGAGTTCCACTTTCATTTTTTCTTCTGCCAGTTTTTCCCATAGCGAAACTATATTTCCCTGATATGCTAACGAAACAGCTTCTTTATTTTTTACTGCCTTTTTAATTCGCGCCAATAATTTATCAAGGTCGGTGTGAACTTCATTCACCCATCCCTGTTTATGCCGTTTCTCTGCTACCTTCGGATTTATTTCTGCAATAACCCCTATAGCTCCTGCAATAACTGCAGCTTTAGGCTGAGCGCCGCTCATACCTCCCAAGCCCGAGGAGACAAATATCTTTCCCGCCAGACTACCATCCTTTCCGGCAGATTTGATTTTTCTTCCCGCATTAAGGAGTGTAATGGTTGTTCCATGTACAATACCCTGCGAACCGATATACATATAGGAACCGGCTGTCATCTGCCCATATTGAGTTACTCCCAGGGCATTAAATTTTTCCCAATCATCGGGTTTGGAATAATTCGGAACCATCATCCCGTTTGTAACTACCACTCTCGGAGCATTCTTAGAAGAAGGAAAAAGTCCCAACGGATGCCCTGAGTACATTACCAAAGTTTGTTCATCTGTCATCTCTGACAAATATTTCATGGTGAGGATATACTGCGCCCAGTTTTGAAAAACTGCTCCATTGCCGCCATACGTAATCAACTCATGGGGATGCTGTGCAACCGCTTCATCTAAATTATTTTGAATCATCAGCATAATGGCAGCAGCCTTAATGGAACGATGCGGATATTCATTGATAGGGCGGGCAAACATCTTATACTCCGGGCGGAAGCGATGCATGTAAATCCTGCCATATTTCTTTAATTCATCAGCAAACTCCTTCGCAAGTTTAACGTGGTGCTTTGCTGGAAAATAACGCAATGCATTCCGAATTGCCAATTTTTTTTCTTCCTTAGTCAGAATATCCTTTCGCTTGGGCGCATGGTTAATTGTCGCATCATATACGGGCATTTCGGGTAATATGTCCGGAATTCCTTTTTGAATAATCTTTCTAAATGCTTTTGAGTTCATAGGTTAATAAAAACGGTTTGATATGGCGAGTGTGAAGTCATGCTGAACTTGTTTCAGCATCCCAAAATAAGTTATGTGATAATTTTATGCTTTTTTGTTTCTAAATCAAATTCCCAAATCTCAACACCATTGGGTATCAGATGTTTATATCTATGAATATAGTGCTTTCCTAAAGTCGAGTCCGCGTTTCTGTTATAGGACTTTTCGATAAAAAAAATCTTCTTATATTTTGATGATGCCAAATGGAAACAATACATAGCTTCATTCCAATTTGTAAGTTTGGCACTTGGTGAGTTATCACCCTGTGTCCACCTATGAGATTTACATTCAATAATATAATTTCTCTTACCCTTTATCCCAAAATCAAACCGGTGACGATTCTTATACAAGTGTCCTAGTTCAAGAGCAATATCCTTTTCAAGAGGAGTTTTTAAAATTTTCTCCAGATATGCTTTTGCAATTTTCTCGAAATCTTCCCCGGCTTTACTATTACTACTAATACCTGTCCTTTGATGATTTTTATTACTACTCATTGCATGCTTTTCAAAATATATCCACGTTAAGCTAAAATTGCCAACGATTAATTTGTTTCATAGGGCTATCGGGTAGTATTAAGATAACCATTGTAATCCGGTTTCACCAACATCTTTCATTTCCGGGTTTAATTTCTTTATAAGGTTTATTTTCCACTCTCTATGCCACCTTTTTAATTCCTTTTCCCTAAGAATAGCCTGCTTCATATCGTGTATTATCTCATAATAAACTAAATCAGTAAGATTATATTTACCAGTAAATACTGAACCTTTACCAGACTTGTGTTCAGCAACTCGTTTGGCTAAATCCGAAGTCACTCCAATATAGAATGTTGTTCGCCACTTATTCGTCATGATGTAAACATAACCTGTTTTTAACATTTTAGACCATTTCATAAGAAAACGTAAAATTATCCTTTTTTGTGATGCTGAAACAAGTTCAGCATGACTGAACACAAGTTGCACAATAATGTCAAACATTAGGTAACTTTGCATCATGGCGAAGAAGATAATAATAGGGTCGAGGGGTAGTGAGTTGGCACTTTGGCAGGCAAATTTCATTACGCGTGAGTTAGAAAAAACCGGCGTTAAGGTTGAAGTAAAGATAATCAAGACAAAAGGTGATAAGCAACCTGAAGAGCGGTTTTCAGCCATGCAGGGACAAGGCTTTTTCACCAAAGAAATTGAAGAGGCACTACTGAAAAAGGAAATTGACCTTGCGGTTCATTCCTATAAAGACCTGCCTACAACCCCCGTAAAAGGATTGAAAGTTGGGGCAGTATCTTATCGTGAAGACCCTTCTGAAACATTGCTTATCCGGAAAGATTGTACCGATGCCAGCCGGAAATTTAATTTGAAGAGCAAAGCCATTGTCGGTACTTCTGCCACCCGGCGCAAGGTACAGTTGCATGCCTTCAGACCGGATATTGACATTAAGGAACTCAGGGGAAATGTACCTACCCGTTTGCAAAAACTCAGGGATAAAAAATACGATGCCATCATGGTAGCCTCTGCCGCCATTGAAAGATTGGGCTTAGACATTTCAGATTTTCATATAGAAAAGTTTTCTCCCCAGGAATTAGTCCCGGCTCCTGCACAGGGTGTACTTGCCCTGCAAATAAGAGAAGGTGATAAAAATATGCAGGCTATAGTGCAAAAAATAAATCATTCAGAGGTAGAGAAAATTGTATCTGTCGAACGCAAAATATTTAGCCTTTTTGATGGGGGATGTAATTTGCCTTTAGGCATCTATTGTGAGCAACACAGGGATGAAAATGATAAGGAATTTTTCAAGGCTTGGGCTACTTATGCACCCACTGAAAAAGACTATCCCCGCTACTACCATTTTCACACTTATGAGCCTGAAACCTGGGCGGAGAAAGTGGCGAAGAAAATAAAATCAGAAAAACCGGTATCTGTTTTTATAACAAGAGATGTACGAGATGATGATTTTTTCAGCCGGGTGTTGAAAGCAAATAAATATACGGTTTCGGGCAGGGCATTTATAGAATTTAAACCAATTCCTTTTAGCCGTATTCCCATTGCAGACTGGATATTCTTTTCGAGCAAACATGCCGTAAAATATTTTTTTGAACAAAAGCCGGAGATAGGAAACCTGAAAATCGGGGCTATTGGAAAATCTACCGCTGCTGCCATTAGAAGTTACGGTAAGAGAGCTGAGTTTATTGGGTATTCCACAGATACCCGTTTAACGGGAAAACAATTTGCAAGCCTCGTAAAGTCTTCCCCAGTGCTGTTTCCGCAGGCTAAGGATAGCATGAGAACTATACAACAACAGTTTATAAACAAGGGACAGACAAGAGATCTGACCGTTTACGAAACTATACAAAAGCCGGTTGAAGATATTCCTGATGCCGATATTATGTTATTTACCAGCCCATCGAATGTGGAAGCTTTTTTTGAAAAGAAGAAACTAAATTCCGACCAAAAAATAATTGCGATGGGCGATGCTACATCCCATACCCTAAAACAGTTTGGAATAAAATCTGTTTACCTCGTTCCTTCTTTTGATGAGGTGGGATTATTGCAGGCGATATTTAGTATTTAATTCGGACTTTGATTATTGCTACATTTGTACATAATAATGATTGATTGTAACTATATGGTTCCTTATTATTGCTGCTGTTGCAAAAACGGTAGTGATAAATTCTTAGGTATCTCTATTGATACCATATTTACAGCGCTGATTACAATAGGTATTTTCATTCTTGGTCTTTGGTTAAACAAAAAAAATGATCAAAGAAAGGAATTCGACTTATTGATAGAGATAAAAACTTATTTTCTCCAACTTGTTGATATACTTATAAGTGCGACTGAGAGGCAGTTGACTGAATTCAAACGTTTTAGTAATGAATTAGCTGAAAGAGTTGACAGAAGCTTCATAATTGGGGCATCAAGTAATTTCACAACATATAATATTGATTCAGTTCCCAATGAAAAACTATTTAAAATATTTGTATTTTACAAATCAGCTAAAGACAAGGAACAAGCTATAATTAGATATAAAGATTTAATAATAAATATTACTTCTATTCGGACTATTGCGAATGAGTGGAGACTCTCTTATCAAAACTTCTTAGATTCCACATTGGAGACAGATGAAAAATTTAATGAAAATGCTTCTAAGATTGCTGAATTTAATATGAACACTATATTTATTCGTTACTATGAACATAATGAAAATGATGATGAATTCATGAAAGAGTTCGATCTTATTCTTTCCGCTTGGGAAAAAAAAGATGATCCAGTCGATAAATATGTTATGATGGATAATTTAATTTCGCCACTTCGTGAATTATGTAGAAGAATGCCAGATAATTTCAGAGCTATGGAGTTACTTAAACTAGTTATGCAATGTAGATATGCCTTTTTAAAAAAGGAGAATATCCGAAATATTTACAAGTATCTTTTTGCGACCTATGTTGATCAATTGACAATAGCAGTGAATGGAATTCAAAAATCCATCACTGATATTGGGAATTATAAGGATTTTAAGCCAACTATTTTTTAAACACAAACTAAATATTTCTTATTCTTTACGGACCTCTGCGAGTCTTTTCTCTTCAGTCATTGTGGTTTCTGGATTTAATAAGCAAAGTATCTTTATTTCCCCTTTCAGGCGTATCTTTGCACATCTAATCTTTTAGCTATGCTTTACCGTCCACGCCGATTACGAAAAAATTCCATTATAAGGAACCTGACTGCCGAAGTTCGTTTCCATCCCGATATACTTATCTATCCTTACTTTATTGAGAAAGGTAAAAATATCAAGTCGCCTATTAGCTCTATGCCCGGCATTCATCATTTCTCTCCTGATACGTTGTTGAAAGATGTGGAGAAAGGATTGAAAAATGGTATTAACAAAATTCTGTTGTTTGGAAGTGGAGAAGAAAAAACGGAGGAAGGAAAATCTGCTTATAAAAAAGATACGGTTGTCGCACAAGCCATTAAATTATTAAAGAAAAATTTCAAAGATGATATTTATATAATTACCGATGTATGCCTTTGTGCATATACTTCTCACGGGCATTGCGGCATTATTCACGATGGATATGTAGATAATGATTCATCGGTGGACGCAATAGCTAAAATGGCGCTCACCCACGCAGAAGCCGGAGCCGATATGGTTGCCCCTTCTGATATGATGGACGGCAGAATAGGAGTTATCCGTAACCTGCTTGACGAGAATGATTTTGAGAATACTTCTATCATGTCGTATTCTATAAAATTTGCTTCCTCTTATTATGGTCCGTTTCGCGAAGCAGCTGATTCTGCTCCCCAGTTCGGTGATAGGAAATCATACCAAATGGATTTTCGCAATCCGAATGAAGCTATGAAAGAGGCTATGTTGGATGAAGATGAGGGAGCCGATATATTGATGGTGAAGCCTGCTCTCGCATATCTGGATATTATAAACCGCCTCCGGGCAAACACAAATTTGCCCATTGCTTGTTATAATGTATCGGGTGAATATTCTATGGTAAAAGCTGCTGTGGCTAAGGGATGGATGGATGAAAAAACAGTGGTGATGGAAAATATGCATGCCTTTGTAAGAGCCGGTGCAGGGCTAATCATCACCTATCATGCGAGAGATATTGTGGAGAAAAAATGGTAACAAGTATTGGAACATCTAATACAGGAACCGCAAAGAACGCCAAGAAACAGCCCGCAAAGAAACCACAACAGTAAAAGTGAAAATGAGCTATTGAACCTTTGCGGACTTTGCGTAAATCTTTGCGACCTTTGCGTTTAAATGGTTTTCAAATATTTTACTTTATACCATTAATTTGTCGCTTACAACAAAACCCACATCTGTTTTTGACACACCGATAGAATACCTAAAGGGCGTGGGGCCTTTGCGTGCAGAAGCTTTAATTAAGGAGTTAAATATCCGCACTTTTAAAGACCTGCTTTATTTTTATCCTTTCCGCTATGTTGACCGCACCCGCATTTACAAAATAAATGAGGTGAATGCGGATATGCCCTATATCCAGATTTGCGGAAAAATTACCCATGTTGAAATAGCCGGACCAAAACGCAAACAGAGAATGGAAGTGGATTTTGAAGATGACACCGGCAGAATACAATTGGTATGGTTCCAGGGAGTAAGCTGGGTAAGTAAAAATTTACGCCCGAATGTAGAGTACATCGTATTCGGAAAGCCTAATGTATTTAGAGGAATACTTACTATTACCCATCCTTCGATGGAGGAAATGACCAAAGAAAATTTAGAGATGGTGAAGGGCTTGCAGCCTGTATACAGCAGTACAGAAATCCTCAAAACAAAAAACCTTGATTCCAATGGTATAGTGAAATTGCAGCGTACACTTCTTTCAAAAGTGGAAGAGGAAATTATAGAAACGCTTCCTCCTTACATGATTGAAAAGCTGCGCCTGATGCCCAGAAAAGAGGCATTGAAAAATATTCACCTGCCCACGAGTATTGAAAAATTAAACCAAGCCCAGTTCCGCCTGAAGTTTGAAGAATTGTTTTACCTGCAACTTCGATTGTTACGAAATAAAACAGAAAGAGAAGTGACTGTAAAAGGATTTATATTTTCAAAAGTAGATAAATATGTAAATGATTTTTATCATTCCTATCTTCCATTTCCATTGACAGAAGCCCAAAAGAGAGTGATACGTGAAATCAGGATTGATACCGGCTCGGGAAAGCAGATGAACCGTTTGTTACAGGGAGATGTGGGAAGCGGCAAAACATTAGTTGCCCTGCTTTGTATGCTGATAGCTCTTGATAACGGATATCAATGTTGCATGATGGCTCCCACAGAAATTCTTGCCACACAACATTTTGCCACGCTAAAAGAATTCTTAAAAGATTTGCCGGTCAGGATTGCATTAATTACAGGTTCGACCAAAGAATCTGAAAGAAAAATAGTACACGGTGAACTTGAAAATGGTGATTTACAAATAATGGTTGGCACACATGCGTTGATTGAAGACCGTGTGAAATTTAAAAATTTAGGGTTAGTTGTAATTGATGAGCAACATCGTTTCGGTGTGAATCAACGGGCAAGGCTCTGGCAGAAAAATGATATGCCTCCGCATGTGCTGGTAATGACTGCAACGCCCATTCCGCGCACACTTGCCATGACACTCTACGGAGACCTTGATGTATCTGCGATTGATGAAATGCCTCCCGGAAGGATACCTATCAAAACGATACATAAGTTTGATTTAAAACGGAGCGAAGTATTTTCATTTATTAAAAAAGAATTACAAAAGGGGCGGCAGGCTTATGTGATATATCCGTTTATCGAGGAGTCGGAAAATTCAGATATTGAAAACCTGGTACACGGATATGAAGAAATTCAAAAAGCCTTTCCATCCAACACTATAGGGATGATGCATGGCAGAATGAAGTTTGCAGATAGAGAACGAACGATGAAAAAATTTGTTGCGAATGAAATACAAATATTAGTTGCAACAACCGTAATTGAAGTGGGAGTAAATGTTCCGAATGCAAGTGTTATATTAATTGAAAGCTCCCAAAAATTCGGCTTATCGCAACTGCATCAGCTTCGCGGAAGGGTTGGTAGAAGTACGCATCAGAGCTTTTGTATATTGATGACACCGTATGAACGGGGCGCAGATGCAAAAGCAAGAATAAATATAATGGTAGCAACTAACGATGGGTTCGAAATCTCAGAAGAAGATTTACGGCTTCGTGGTCCCGGCGATATGATGGGTACACAACAAAGCGGCATACTTGATTTGAAAATTGCCAACCTTGCAAAAGACAGCAACCTTCTCAGGCAAGCAAGAATTATTGCATCGGAAATTTTACAGGAAGATAAAAATTTAGCGTTGGAGAAACACCGCGTACTTGCGGAACAGCTCAGGCAGACAGATAATGAAAGAGGCGACTGGAGCAGGATTTCATAGGCATATAACAAAAAGCAAAAATTAAAAAGGCTCCTTTCGGAGCCCTTTTCAACCTATTTCTTCTTCGAAGCTTTTTTCTTCGCTGCAGGTTTCTTTGCGGCTGCTTTCTTTTTTGGAGCAGCTTTCTTTGCTTTTTTTGTTGCCATGATGTTGAAGTTTTTAAATTATGAATACGAAATACGACAATATTTAAACTAAAAATAATACATCATATAGCTTTTTCTTAACATGCAGATGTTCATAAGCGTAAAATATTTTCTTTAATCTTGTTAAATCAAAAATATAAAACCTTCTGAAACACCTTTAAAAACTATAGTTTTGACTATAGAACAGGATAATATATTTTCAGATGAGAAAAGTATGAAAATCGAATGTGAGAGAAAAATATTTCAGGTCTTTTTGATTTTTAGTTCAGAATAGATGCAGGATATTTTCAAAAAAACCTCCCGATGAAAATTATATATCCCCCGAAAGCCTCTACAATAAAGAAAAAGAGAGGCACATAAAAAATATGTGCCTCTCTGTATTTATACGTTCAATATAAAATGCAGGTGTTAACCCTGCTTTACCATTTCTACATTTATGTGCAGTTTTACATCATCACTCACTACAACACTTCCCGCTTCGGTAACTGCATTCCATTTTAAATCGAACTGTTTGCGGCTGATTTTTCCATTAAGTTCAAAGCCTGCAAATGTCTGTCCACTGAAATTTTGCGCTATCCCTCCCAAGTTTACATCAAGGGTAATAGGTACTGTTTTGTCCCGTATGGTCAGGTCTCCGGTAAGTTTATAATCATGTTCGGAAGTTTTGTGTATCCCTGTTGAAATAAATTTCAGTTTAGGATATTGTGCAACATTAAAGAAGTCATCTGACTTCAAATGCCCATCCCGTTGTTCCTGCCCGGTAGTAATGCTGTCAACATCCGCTTCAAACGTTACGTGGGCATCGGTGAAGTCATCTTTGCCGCATTCCATAGTTGCATCAAACTTACCGAAGTGTCCGCCCAGGGTTGATACTACCATGTGTTTTACTTTAAACTCAATGTGGCTGTGTGCTTGGTCAATTTTCCAGGTACTCATAGTTTCAAAATTAAAGGTTATTATTTAGATGAAAATTTACGATCAACAGAAAGGCATCCCCCACCGGCGATTATTAAAGCGAGAGCCATGCCCATTACTAGAATATCATATTCAAAGCCTTCTCCCTTTTTATTTCCACTCCAGTTCATAAAGAAGCCATTGGCAAGGGAGACATTATATGTAATACCTATAAAAAGCCCGAAAATACCAAGCGCTGCAACTCTTGTTAATGCACCGAAAATAAGCATGAGCGAGCCAAAAAATTCTATAAGTATAACAAGCAACGCCGTTATATAACTCATATATCCGCCTTCGGTAAAATTATGCATGGTATTGCTGAAGCCTCCGCCGCCAAACCATCCCAGCATCTTCTGCGCTCCATGAATAAATATTACACAGCCCAATGAAATACGAGTAATAGCAGGAGGAATTAGCGCTTGTGTATTTATTATTCGTTTGAACATCTTTTGAGGTTTTAATTAGCGCTGCAAAATTATAGCAATGTTTTTATACACATCTTGAACTACATTAAGAAATTCAGGCATGCGCAATTTTATTTCTTATTTTACTTAAAAATTCGGGTGAAATGCCTAAATACGATGCAATATATTTCAAGGGTATTTGCTCATAAATGCCCGGGTATTGTTTAATAAATACCTTATATCTTTCTTCTGCCGGAATTGAGAGCACCTGCCTTATGCGTCGCATTTGATTCACGATAGAGTTCTGAAAAAGAATCCTGAAAAATCGTTCGAACTTGGGTATGCGGGCATACACTTCTTCCATATCCGTTTTACATATTTCAATTACTTCGGTAGGAATAAGGGCATCTATAATATATTCTGACGGAACTTCAGTTATATAACTATATAAGTCGGAAATCCACCAGTCCTTGGGCGCAAAAGCTATGATATGTTCCTTTCCATCCTCATCAATTGAATAATTTCGGAGGCAACCATCAATAACAAAGTACTGGCTTTTGGCTATCTCACCATACTTTAAAATAACCTTTCCCTTTTCCAGTTTTTTGTAATGCAGAATGCTGATAAAATATTTCGTCTCATCTTCATCAAGTGTGATGTACTTTGAAATATTTTTTATTATTGCTTCTTCTTTCATACGTCAAACAGAAACTCAATATTTATTAATAAAATTATAGATATTGAATTCTTCTTCTTTTTTTATTTCTTTTCCAATTTCTTCTTTCAGTTTTTCTTTACTAATATCTTTCATCCTCTTTTTAAGAATAAGGCGATAAGCCTTTTCAGCCCATAAATTGCTTTTGTCTGAAATTGATTTATGCTTGAGATGGTGTAATATTGCTTCCACTAAATCTCCCACTCCTTCATTTTGCGTAGCAATAGTTTTTAATACGGACACAAAATTTTGTGTCCGTACGATTGATGCATTTTTACCGGCGCTTAAGGGTATTGTTTGGTAAAGATTTTTCGAGAATTCATCTGCTCCATCCCTATCTGCCTTATTCACTACGAAGATGTCTGCTATTTCCATTACTCCTGATTTCATGGCTTGTATTTCATCCCCAGCTTCGGGTGTAAGAACAAGAAGGGTAATATCTGCCAGTCCGGCAATTTCTACTTCTGATTGTCCCACTCCGGCTGTTTCCACCAATATAAAATCAAATCCGGCGCTACGCATCAATTCAGTTATTTCAATGGCTTTTGCAGATAATCCTCCTAAAGCACCCCTTGTAGCCAATGAACGAATAAATACCTGTTGATTATTGAAATGCTCATTCATACGAAGGCGGTCACCAAGTATAGCACCATTATGAACCGGAGAGCTTGGATCAACACTAACAACGCCGATACTTTTAGCTGATTTTTCTAATAGAGTACGAATAAGACTATTAACAAGTGTGCTTTTCCCGGACCCTGGTGGACCGGTAATGCCAATTACCGGAACCTGTTTTTCCGTTTTCAGAGCCGACAAAATTTCTTCATATCCCGATAGTTCATTCTCCACAAGCGTTATAGCCCTCGCAAGGGCTTTCTTATCACCCTTCATAATATCAGCCGTTAAAACTTGTATTTCTGTTTCCATTTATAAGCAAAGATAATTTAAACAGGTGTTCGGGGTCAATTTGATACATTTGTTGAAGAAATTATTTTGTAGTGCCGAAGATTTCAGTAGTAATAATAACCCGCAATGAAGAAAAGAATATTGGCAGATGCCTTGATTCTATAAGAGGTATAGCAGACGATATTGTGGTAGTTGATTCCTTTTCAACTGACCGGACAGAAGAAATATGCAGAAGTAAAGGAGTACGATTTTTTCAGCATTCTTTTGAAGGGCATATTGAGCAGAAGGCTTATGCTATAACCCTCTCAGAATACCCGCATATACTTTCTCTCGATGCAGATGAAGCCCTGGACGGCACCTTAAAAAAAAGTATTAATGAAGCAAAAGAAAACTGGAAACAGGATGGGTATGAAATGAACCGTCTTACCAATTATTGTGGTTCCTGGATAAAGCATTGCGGATGGTATCCTGACCGCAAACTCCGGTTATTTGATAAACGGAAAGGAAAATGGGGTGGGATAAATCCTCATGACAAATTTGAATTAGAAGCAGGAGCTACCACCGGCAGACTAAAGGGAGATATTCTGCATTACAGCTATTATACCATCGAAGACCATTATAAACAGATAGAATATTTTACCACCATTAATGCAAAAGCATCATTTGACAATGGTAAACATGCGCCGGTATGGAAACTATTTCTTGCCCCTGTTTTTAAATTCATCAAAGACTATTTTATCAGGCTTGGCTTTTTAGACGGGCAAGCCGGTTGGCAGATATGCAGGCTCTCTGCCTGGGCTACGTATTTGAAATATGAAAAATTGAGGGCGCTGTATATAAAATAATTGCTTTATATGCCGGCAAAATATAAGCATACAATTTTATGCTATTCAACCCGTTAGAGTATCGTGGCAGTATTTAAGATGAATAATATTATCTCGTCAATCATTTTTATAGGTCTTTCTCTTACAATGCAATGTCAAACCCCGGTGAATGATTTGAATTGGCAATTAGACACTGTGAAAAGTGATGAATTTAATGCGGATACAATAAATAGAAACAAGTGGCACATATTTGATTGCCCAAGCGGTGATTGTTGTAATTATGGTGGAGGCACCGCGTTTGAAAGAGGAAATGCTGGTGATTCGGGGGGGCTATTGAAATTACGCGCTGATGGCCCCGGGTATGCGCCCATTCCTTGCAACCGGGAAACTTATGCAACAGGTGGAATAATTACTGACTCCTCGAATTACTCCTATGGATACTTCGAGATATATGCAAAATTACCGGGGTTTTATAGCAATGGAAATCCATGCGGACAGAAATTCTGGCCTTCGTTTTGGACATCTTATGTACAACTGGATACCAGTTGCGTTTTAATACATAATGAAATTGATATTCTCGAACCTTCCGGAACACAGTATGCCAATGCGAATACAAATGTTTGCGGCTGGTGGTATCAAAACGGGCATTGCGGCTCATATAAACCTGCTCAAGGCCAATACGTCAGTACGGTCCCTTTATTTGCTGATTTTCATAAATATGCAGTAGAATGGACCTCGAATTCGATCATCTTTTTTTTTGATGATGTCCCTTTTTTTGAAAACTACAATAACCCTACAATGATTATGTATCCACAGAAAATTGTCATTGATCTTCAGCTTTCTGATTCTTCTGTACATTTTTGTAATAATATTCCCTTTCCGCAATATTACCTGGTAGATTATTTCAGGTACTATACATTAAAGCAAGATTGTAATTCCAGTTCCTTAATGTTAAGTAATACAGACCTTGCGGCATACATTTTTTCAGTTAAGTCGGATATTACCTTTGGAAATGGTGCAGATTCGATTACCTTAAATACTACAGATGTAAAATATTTCAGGGCGGTAAACAGTATAACCATTAATGGAACTTTTACTGCTCCATTGGGAAGTGAGCTGGGTTTAATACCTACTCCCTGCAATTAAAAAATATCGGTGAGCTAATCATATCTAATTTTTAAAACAAATGAAAATAACTTATTTGCCTTGCGGAAAAACTGCTTTACCTGTAATTGCCTGCATGTTGGCATTTATGTCCTTTGGGCTAAATGCCCAGTTAAAGCTTTACTCTAATGGTAGTTTGTCTATTGGCAGCATCATACAACCTCCTGCATATACTGAGATACAGGTGAGCGGTAATACGATGTTTTCCAAGAACACCGGGGCAATTACATCTTCAGCATATATTAAGGGGTTGAATTTTTTTTCATCCGACAGTTTACCCGATTATTCCTGGTGGGGAGATACTCTTACCGGGATGTTTCACCCCTCATTAGATATGTTGGCATTTGCAAATACAGGCAGGGAAACCATGCGGCTTACACCTGCTGATAATGTACTTATGGGTTCAACATCTGACAATGGGGACAGATTGCAGGTGACAGGAACTTTAAACACCAACCCGTTTGATGTTTACTCCAATTATACCTCCGGTTCAGGTTATTCCGGAGTAAACTGGCTGAATGATACAAATACAAAAGCGTGGACTGTTAAATATAATAGCCAGGATAAGTTTTATGTATATGGGAATGGCCAGGCATATTCTTATGGCTGGAATACTATGAGTGATTCTACCTTAAAGGAAAATGTACACGAAATAGATCATGCATTAGATAAAGTATTGAAACTTCAGGGTGTGACTTATAATTTAAAGCCATCGTCTGTAATTGCTAATGCATCGGGTCAGGAGCTACCCAATCCTTCTTCAACAAAAATGGGATTAATTGCCCAGTCTGTAGAGAGAATTGTGCCCGAAGTAGTAACCACCACAACCGATGGTATGAAAACAGTTGCGTATGGCAACCTTGTGGGGCTACTTATAGAAGCTGTTAAGGAAGAAGATGCCAAAGTCAATATTCTGCAACATAGATTGGACAGCTGTATGGCAATAAACCACGCGAATGCAAATACCATAAATAAAATCAAATAAGGACTACTTTCCCTGTTGCAAATATTTTTTCATCAGATGAAATAATCCTATAAATATAAACCCCTTTAGAGTAACTGCTTAAATTTAATAAAGTCACCTCCTTGTCCAAATCAAATGAGGAAATCCGTTCCCCTAAAATAGTATAGAGCTGAAGATGGAGAGTTGCCTGAAAATTACTTATCTTAATGGAAAATATGCCAGGGGTTGGGTTAGGAAATATCGTTACTAACGCCGGGGTAAAAGCATCAGCCGAGGGAGTTAATTTTTGGACATAGTTACTGAATTCATTAGCTAAATAAAAATTGCCCGATGTATCTGCAGCAATACTAACAGGATTGTAAAGTGCTGTAAGTGCAGCTGCTCCGCCTATCCCTGTATAGCCGGCAATTCCATCGCCGGCTATAGTTGAAATAACCCCTGTGTTATTAATCTTTCTTATCCGGCTATTAAACCCGTCAGCTATATAGATATTCCCCTTGTTATCTGTTGTTACTCCTGCCGGGTTTGAGAGTTCAGAAAGAAAGGCAGGTTCTCCGTCTCCTGCAAACCCGGCAACTCCATTACCTGCAATAGTAGAAATAACACCCGAGGAATTTATTTGCCGGACACAGTTATTGCTTTCATCTGCTACAAAAATATTCCCCATATTATCTGCTGCTACCCCCGAAGGATAATAAAACTCTGCCTGGGTGGCAGGGCCTCCGTCTCCTGCATATCCCCGCGCACCGCACCCGCCAATAGTTGAAATAATTCCACTTGAATTAATTTTCCGTACCCGGTAATTAAATTCATCTGCCACAAAAATATTCCCCGATTCATCTCCGCAAACCCCGGCCGGGTCTTCAAATGCAGCCAAAGTTGCAAGCCCCCCATCTCCTGAAAATCCATAGGTTCCATTACCCGCAATAGTATTGATTATTCCGCTTGAATTAATTTTCCGGATTCTTTCATTACCCACATCAGCCAGGTAAATATTGCCTGAAGCATCTGTAAAAATCCCCATAGGTCCATTTAATTCTGCCAGGGTGGCCGAGCCCCCATCACCTGAAAAGCCAAAAACACCGTTCCCTGCAATGGTTGAAATTATACCGGTGGAAGTAACTATTCTCAACCTGGAATTTGCCCAATCTGATATATAAATAGTACCCGAATTATCTGCAAAAACTGCTATCGGATTATATAAGTGGGCATTCGTTGCCGGGCCTCCATCTCCTGAATACCCAATTGTTCTTAGCCCGGCAACATTTGAAATTGTATAAGATTGGGGGCAAAGCTTAGTGGTGACAAAACATAATAGGGCAATTAGCACAAAGAAATTGAATTCTCGTTTTATCATAATTTCCACAGTTAGGGTAGCATAACCGTATAAACCAAATAAGTTTCAAATTATTGCAAATATAAAAATTCCAACCAGTTGACCCATCAGGCTAACTCAAATAGTCATCATTTTTTCATGTAAAGTCAACAGCATATTATGAATTTATAAAAATGGCTATTTTTATAAAAACGTGTAAAAATCAGAGCGTAAATTATTTACTTTTATATTTTGAAACTCTTTTTTACCCATTAAAATAAACAATATGGAAAGCGCTAATAACGATGTAAAACAACAGAAAAAAGAAACCATGAAACGTTCGGTAGTGAAAACGGTTTTTTATAGGATTTTAATAATAATACTTGATTTTACTACGGTTTATATTTTTACCGGGCAGGTGAAGGTAGCTTTTGGGTTTATGTTGGTCAGCAATATATACACAAGTATTGCGTATTTTTTATATGATAGAATTTGGGGGAAAATAAAGTGGGGGATGAAAACCCCGATAAATTGAACATCCCTAAATATTTAAATCGAATTACCTGACCCATAAAAATAAAGCAGGACTATAAATTTTATGTGGCGCAATCTATCGAAGTAACTAATCTATTAGTCTAACTTTCTGAGGCTTTCTTGATGGCTAATTCTAAGATTGAATAGCCCCGGTGATTTCCTACAACATAAGGAATAGGTAAGAGGGTAGGGGTAACCATAGTAACAATATCAATAAGGAAAAGGCAGAACCTTTAACTTATTCGCTAATTGTTGAAAATAAACGGAGTATTAATTATTTGTTATCCCTGTTTAAACTATGTTTGCGTCCTGAATAAATTTTATACTAATGCAAATTCCTAAAGGAACCCTTATAGCTATTGGAGGAAGTGAAGACAAAGGCACCGGAATTGAACCGAATTTTGAACCTAAAAATTATTTCAGTTTTTTTCAGGATGGTATTTTAAAACATATCCTTTCTGAAGCTAATGGAGTTGATTCACGTGTTGAAGTTATAACTACTGCATCGGTAATTCCTGAAGAAGTAGGGCGGAATTATATAAAAGCATTTTCAAAGTTGGGATGTAAAAATGTAGGTGTGCTCCACATTAAAAAAAGAGAGGACACTCTTATCTCCGAATATGCTGAAAGAATAAAAAAAGCTGACGCAGTAATGTTTACAGGGGGGAATCAATCTCGCCTCGCCATGATTTTTGGCGGAACAGAATTAATAAATCTGCTTCATGATCGTTACGAGCATGAGGATTTTGTAATTGCCGGAACAAGCGCAGGCGCTATGGCCATGAGCAATACCATGATATACCAGGGAAGCAGCCAGGGAGCATTATTAAAAGGAGAAGTAAAAATAACTACCGGCTTGGCGCTTATAAAAAATGTAATTATTGATTCCCATTTCGTTACCCGCGGACGTTTTGGAAGACTGGCCCAGGCAGTAGCCAGCAACCCGGGATGTATAGGTATAGGATTGGGCGAAGATACCGGGGTTGTTATTAAAGAAGCTAACAAAATGGAAGCTATAGGCTCAGGACTTATTTTGATTTTTGACGGGCATAATATCCGACACTCCAATATAGCCGATTTGGAAGAAGGTTCTCCTATTTCTATTGAAAACCTTATTGTGCATGTAATGGCTAAAGGTAATTATTACTACCTGCACCAACGTAAATTTTTTGCAGGCTTAGCGGAAGCTCTGGAGGCGAAATAGAAATAATTTACTCGTCCTTATAAATTGCTACCTCGTAGTCTTCTCCCTCCCTCTTTAATCCTCTATACATACCTTCCGAGTTAAATACAAGTTCGGCATTTCCTTTAGGGTCAATAGCAATGAGGCCTCCTTCACCGCCTATCTCGACTAACTTTTTGTTTACCACCATATCACAGGCTTCTTTAAGCGAAAGCCCTTTGTATTCCATTAAGCAGGAAACATCATACGCCACCACCGAACGGATAAAATACTCGCCATGCCCTGTGCATGATACGGCACAGGTTTTATTATTGGCATAGGTTCCGGCGCCAATAACAGGGGTATCTCCCACTCGCCCGAATCTCTTATTAGTCATTCCTCCGGTAGAAGTTCCCGCAGCTAAATTCCCATGAATATCTAGTGCTACAGCCCCAACTGTCCCGAATTTTTTATCTCCGGAATGGTCCATTTGTACCTTATCACTATCCCCGATTTCAATTAATTGGGTATATCTTTCTTGGGAGAAAAAATATTCATCTTTTTCAAAATCTGCCCCTACAGTTTTAGCAAACTCTTCTGCTCCTGCACCGGCAAGTAATACGTGAGAAGATTTATCCATCACCGCTCTTGCCAGTTTCACCGGGTTCTTCACATTATGCACTCCCGCCACAGCACCGGCATGTAAATCTTTTCCGCTCATTACCGAAGCATCCATTTCATTTTTCCCCTCATGGGTGAATACTGCTCCTTTCCCGGCATTGAATAAAGGAGAATCTTCCAAACTGACAATGGCTGCTTCAACAGCATCCATAGCTGTTCCGCCTTTCTCTAAAATTTTATTTCCCGAAATAAGGGAATCCAGTAATGCTTTTTTATATGCCTTCTCTTTTTCAGGCGTCATCAGGCCGCGCAGTATTGTTCCGGCTCCGCCGTGAATGGCAAGCAGATATGTATGTTTTGGTTGCACATGCCAAAGGTAGAAATAAATATTTTGTTCAGGGATTGACTTAGCTTTTGCAGCCCATTCCCATAAATAATTACATTTGCCAGAATAGACTTTATACGAACCCCATAAAAAAGTAGTATGAAAATAATAGAACTAAGAGTGATGCGCGGACCCAATTACTGGTCAATCCGCAGGCGTAAACTTATTGTGATGAAACTGGATATTGAAGAGTTGGAAGAAATGCCGACGAATAAAATTCCCGGTTTCCCGGAACGATTGGAAAAAATGTTTCCGACTATGATAGAGCACCGTTGCTCAGAAGATTTCAGGGGCGGATTTTTTTACCGTGTTCGTGAAGGAACATGGATGGGGCACGTGATAGAGCATATTGCACTGGAAATACAAAGCCTTGCCGGAATGGAATGCGGCTTTGGAAGAACAAGAAGCACCAATAAAGTTGGGGTATATACCATTGTATTTTCCTATCTGGAGGAAGCTGTAGGCACTTATGCTGCAAAGGCTTCTGTAAGAATTGCTGAAGCTCTTGTGAAAGGAGAGGAATATGATTTGGAAAAGGACATCCGTGCCATGCGTGAAATACGCGAGAATGAACGCTTTGGTCCAAGCACAGCTTCCATAGTAGATGAAGCTGTGGTGCGGGATATTCCTTTTATTCGCTTAAACAGCGCGTCATTGGTTCAATTAGGTTATGGGAAAAACCAGGTACGTTTTCGCGCTACTATGACTGCCAATACCAGTTCTATTGCGGTTGATTTGGCAAGTAATAAAGATGAAACAAAACGAATTTTAATGGATGCTGCTATTCCGGTAGCTAAAGGAATGTGTATTGTAGATGAAGAAGAATTAATGGAGGCAATAGATAAGGTCGGCTTCCCGCTTGTATTTAAACCCCTTGATGGTAACCACGGAAAAGGCGCTTCCATTAATGTAAAAACATTGGAAGCAGCTAAATCTGCTATGGAACATGCTAAAAAATATTCCCGCAGGGTAATAGTGGAGAAATTTATAAAAGGGTATGATTTTAGAGTTTTGGTAATCGACAACAAATTTATTGCTGCTGCATTGCGTGAACCTGCCCATGTAAAGGGAGACGGGGTTTTAACCATTCAGCAACTCATAGATAAAGAAAACAAAGACCCACGCAGAGGATACGGGCATGAAAATGTATTAACTGAAATTACTGTTGATCGCGATACACTTGATTTGATCGCGAAGAAAGGCTATACCCTCGGAACTATTCTTCCTAAAGATGAAGTCTGCTTCTTAAAGAGTACCGCCAATCTTAGTACCGGCGGCACTTCGTTAGATGTTACCGATACCGTTCATCCCCATAATGTTTTTATTTGTGAGCGTATATCCCGTGTTATCGGGCTTGATATTTGCGGAATAGATATTATGGCATCTACCCTGAGTGAGCCATTGGAAAGTATTGGAGGCGTGGTGCTGGAAGTGAATGCAGCCCCGGGTTTTAGGATGCACCTTGCCCCAGCAGTTGGATTACCAAGAAATGTAGCAGCGCCTGTATTGGATATGCTGTATCCTCCCGGAAAATCGTGCCGCATTCCTATTATTGCCATCACCGGCACCAATGGAAAAACCACTACCACACGGCTGATTGCACATATTGTAAAAAATAATGGGTATAGGGTTGGATTTACAACATCCGATGGTATTTACGTTCAAAATTCCATGATGAGTAAGGGCGATACTACCGGACCTATGAGCGCAGAATTTATTTTGAAAGACCCTACTGTTGAATTTGCCGTATTAGAAACTGCCCGCGGTGGAATATTACGAGCAGGGCTTGGCTTCGGAAGATGTGATGTAGCTGTGGTAACTAATATCCAGGAAGACCACATGGGACTGTCTGACATTAATACCCTTGAAGATATGGCAAGGGTAAAAGGAGTGGTGGCAGAAAGTGTAAAACCCGATGGCTATGCTGTGTTGAATGCTGATGACAAGCATTGCGTTAGCATCAGTAAAAATGTAACCTGTAAAATTGCCTATTTCAGTTTAGATGAAAACAACCCGGTGATAGTTGAACATTGTAAACTGGGAGGTATTGCAGCCATCTATGAAAATGGCTACATAACTATTAAAAAAGGCGAGTGGAAATTCAGGGTGGAAAAAGTAACTACCATTCCATTAACCTTTGGCGGCAGGGTAACCTTTATGATTTACAATGTGCTGGCAGCAACGCTTGCATCTTTTGCTTATGGATTTAAAATCGAAGATATACGATTAAGTCTCGAAACCTTTATCCCATCATCTGCACAGACACCCGGGCGGATGAATATTTTCAATTTCAAGGAATATAAGGTGATGATAGATTTTGCTCATAACCCTGATGGATTTAACGGGATACGGGAATTTTTATCTACGATAGATTCACCCAATAAAATTGGAATAATAACCGGCACCGGTGACCGCCGCGATAGTGATATAAGGGAGCTTGGCAGAATATCGGCAAGAATGTTTGACCATATCATTATCCGCCAGGATAAATTTTTGCGGGGAAGACAAGCGGATGAAATTGTAAGCCTCTTGGTAGAAGGAATTAAAGATGTTAGCCCTGACAAGTCGTATGAATATATTCCTAAAGAAATAGAAGCCCTGAAACATGCGCTCAAACTTGCTAAATCAGGTACTTTTGTTACTGCTTTAAGTGATGTGCTGGATAATGCTATTGACGTAGTTCAATCGTATTTAGATGAAGAGAGCGGGTTATAATTTCAATAAATGCCCTTGAATATAGTCTATCGCTTCCTTTTGGCTAAGCGCCGAGAAATTTTTATACCTGCCATGCACATCAATTATTTCATCTATCGCATCGCTCACTAATTCCTTGTTTTCCCAGGTTTTTAAATCGTTTATCACTTTGGCCAGGCAACCTTCCTTATAGGCTATCTGTCCGAGTACATGAACAAGGGTATTCCGTACACGGGCAGTTTCATCAAATTGCAATTCCTTTAACATGGGTAAAATATCGTGCGGGTATTTTCTCCCCCGTAACTCTATTCCATGGCAAATTTCCCTCCGTATCTCCTTATCCGGATGATGAAGATATTTCTTTGCCCATTCCAAAATAGGTTCAGGGTTTATCTCTCCCATCTTTTTCATAGAGCCTATAACCGCATTGCGCACAGTGTGGTGGCTGTCGAATAACCCTTTATCAAATAAGCGGGCCACCTTCTCAAAATCTTTCTTCCCTATTTCCCCGGCAGCATTTACTACGGTCTGTCTTATATGATGCGCATCACTAATGAAAAGAGTATCCAGCATATCAAGTACCTTTCCATGTAAAGATGGAGTAGAAAAATATATTCTTCCTATGGCTGTATAAGCTATCTTGCGGATGTACGTGTCTTCATCATTAAAATGAATAGTAAAAGAAGAAAAAGAACCCTTAATTATGTCGGAGTAAAGCGACTGGCTTATATTATTAACAAGTTCGGAACGCTCAGAAGGGGAAAGGTCATAAAATGCCATTCAGTTTTAATATCTTTTGCGAAAATACAGTATAAAAATAATTTCTCGCAAAGAGGCCAAAGCACAAAGCAAAACAGTTTTCCTTAGCGGTCTTTGCGTCTTTGCGAGACCTTTTATTTCTCCCTCACAAACGCAATATAATCCGTTACTGGCATTGCAGGCAATTTGCCTTTCAATCTTTCAACAATCTGCCCCCGGTGGTATGTAGAGTGGTTGAACAGATGCGTTAAAATTTCAGTAACCGTGTTGCTAAATGTATCTCCTTTGCTGTTCTTGTATTCCACTTCTCTTTTTAATGAATCCTCTGTTTGCCGGGCAATAAAAGCAGCCAGTATTTTATTATTCATGGCATACATTTCCAGGCATACGCTCAAAGGTTTCATACCCCAAACCGGGGAAGCCGCTTTACCCTCTATTCTTGCATACCACACCATTTGGACTAACAATATATGCGACACCAGGTCAATGCATTTTTCATCGGGCTCTTCCAATTGGGCAATCGAATCCAATATCCTTGCATTTGCCCACTTCTCATATTCAAACAGGCTTGTTAGTTGAGTTTTCATAGATTACGTTATGAGGACAAATTTATAAAAAAGGAGAATTTATAATAAGAACAGCAAAATGAATTTAAAATATCGTTGGGGTTGGATTTTTTAAGGGTTTTTATGAAATGAAAAAAAACGGCATAGCGTGGTCACTATAAGTAACTGGTTGTCTGCGCATATCTCGTAAAGTGTTGCGAGTCAAGGGGTTTCGGTGGCATTTTTAGTTGAGCAAAGTATAGTAAAAAGACCGTCAAATAATAAAAATAATTCAAGGGAAGTTTAACATTGTTATCTTTGCCACTGCCAATAAAAAAGTGGAGAAAGAAACTTTGCATATTGCAGACAAAAGCCAGGTTAAGTCAAAAGAACGGGTTACCGAACATGGCGAAGTGTTTACCGCCGAACGGGAAGTGAATGCCATGCTTGATTTAGTGAAACAAGAAACGGAACGAATTGATTCTAGGTTTTTAGAGCCTGCCTGCGGTGATGGTAATTTTTTGGTTGAAATTTTACATAGGAAGTTGGAAGTGGTTGAAAGCCGCTATGCCAAAAGCCAACTGGAATATGAACGCTACGCCATATTAGCCCTATCCAGCATCTACGGGGTAGATAAATTAGAGGATAATGTTAAAAGTTGCCGGGCACGGTTACTATCCGATTTTAATTTACAATACAGAACACTCTATAAAAAAACCTATAAGCCCCAATGCCTGATAACGGCAGAATTTATTTTAAGCAGAAACATTTTATGGGGCGATGCTTTAACCTTAAAATCTGCTGACGGTAAAGAAGAACCTATTGTTTTTTCGGAGTGGGCGGCGGTGAACGGCAGCAACATGAAAAGAAGGGATTTTACATTTTTGGAACTATCTAAAAATGTGGAATATGATAACGATGCCAATAATTTGTTTTCCGATATTGGAGAACCCGTTTTTATTCCTGCCCCTTACCGGGAATTTCCCGTTACTCATTTTTTAAATCTTGCGGAAATAACATAGTATGCCAAAAGGATGGATGTATATATTGGAATGTGGAAATGGTGCATATTACACCGGCAGCACGAATAATCTTGATTTGCGAATGCAGCAACATCAAGCCGGGGAAGGAGCAAATTTTACTAAAAAACATTTACCCGTTAAGTTAGTTTACTATGAGCAGTTTGAAAGAATTGACCAGGCATTTTATCGTGAGAAACAAGTACAAGGGTGGAGTAGAAAAAAGAAGCAAGCATTAATCAGCGGTGAATATAATAAGTTACCCGAACTTTCTCGAAATTATACTCAGCGTGGCGTTTCGACAAGCTCAACGCCCGGAAATGACAATGCACAAGAACATGGCGTTTCGACAAGCTCAACGCCCGTCACAGCTACAGATAACCCGGTGGCTGAGCTTGTCGAAGCTACCCCTAATGCTGTCGAAGCCACCCCCGCTAAAGCCGAAGTACAACATGGCGTTTCGACAAGCTCAACGCCCGTCACAGCTACAGATAACCCGGTGGCTGAGCTTGTCGAAGCCACCCCTAATACTGTCGAAGCCACCCCCGCTAAAGCCGAAGTACAACATGGCGTTTCGACAAGCTCAACGCCCGGAACAGCTACACATTACCCGGTGGAGATGCAAGTTTAGAGTATACAGGTATCAGCAGGCATGAAGGGGAGGATGTTGGGGGGTTCAATACCGTGATAAGTTCCAAAGATTTCAAGCAAAATTTTGTAAATGAAGAATTTGCAAAAGCCAGTAAGGTTAGGTAGCTGTTTATATATTTAACTATATCTTTATTTCCCGCCCGCAACAAGCCTCACGCATATTCCTTTTATTTTTCAGCATCATCCCAATTACTACACGCCGATTTTAAAGAACAATACAGGCAGTTGAACTATGGATTTCAGCCGTTAAAAGAAATAAGCAAAAAATACCACTTCCCTGGCATACTTTTATGGTTGAACCAACCATAAAACAACATGAAAACACTAATTATAGGAGTATGCTTATTGGGTTCAATTTTAATACAAGGCTGTGTTGCTTATGAAGTGCCTGTAGGCGGATACTATCAGCGAGATAGTTTTTGGTATTATAAAGATGCGCATGGGCATGAATGGCGTGAGAACCGTAGGTATCACCATGATATACATTAAAATATAGAGCCCCCCAGTATCGCCCTGTTCCTGTTAAACTATGCCAATGGCAAGTATCTGCCTGATACAAGCGTCACGCTTGTTCCGGTAGAAAAAAAATGAAGATACCTTGATGTATCAATAAAATTCGATGCTACGGTTTATAATTTATAGCCTTGATTCATAGCACATTAACAGCCCATGTTAATTAATTATGAAAATGGATGTACTGTAGAACCATAAATCCATATATCTTTGCGTCCCTTTTGAAGAAAACGTTCTTAGAAATAAAGGGGTAAAATACACACGAAAATAGCTTGAACTCTGCACACTGTAGCGCTTTCCCCAAGTGGGAAAAGTTGGAATGGGGCAGAGGTTCAAAAAAATATTTTCACAAAAATGTTGCAGGAATCAAAAACGTGTGTATCTTTGCAGCCCTTTAAAAAAAAGAGGGAACAGAATTAGAATGTAAAATCCCGCAGCAATGCGGGAGTTAATATACAGAAAAGTTCTTTGAAGTATTGAAGAAGATAAAGATAGCGGGCGAGATTGCCCACCTGGTTTTATTCAGGTGAAGCAATTAGAAGTCAATTCCAGAAATAATTTCTATAACAATGCAGGAATGCATTGAGTTAGGATAAACTCAAACATACAATGGAGAGTTTGATCCTGGCTCAGGATTAACGCTAGCGGCAGGCCTAATACATGCAAGTCGAGGGGCAGCAGGGGTAGCAATACATGCTGGCGACCGGCGCACGGGTGCGTAACACGTATGTAACCTTTCCTTAACTGGGGAATAGCTCCGAGAAATCGGGATTAATACTCCATAACACTGCGAAGTGGCATCACTTTGCAATTAAAGCTCCGGCGGTTAAGGGCGGGCATGCGTCCCATTAGCTAGTTGGTGAGGTAACGGCTCACCAAGGCTACGATGGGTAGGGGTTCTAAGAGGATTTACCCCCACACTGGCACTGAGATACGGGCCAGACTCCTACGGGAGGCAGCAGTAAGGAATATTGGTCAATGGGCGCAAGCCTGAACCAGCCATGCCGCGTGCAGGATGAAGGTCCTACGGATTGTAAACTGCTTTTGTACGGGAAAAAACCCCTTGTTTCTACGAGGGTTGATGGTACTGTAAGAATAAGGATCGGCTAACTCCGTGCCAGCAGCCGCGGTAATACGGAGGATCCAAGCGTTATCCGGATTCACTGGGTTTAAAGGGTGCGTAGGCGGAATGACAAGTCAGTGGTGAAAACCTATAGCTTAACTATAGAACTGCCATTGATACTGTTATTCTTGAGTGTATTGGATGTGAATGGAATGTGTCATGTAGCGGTGAAATGCTTAGATATGACACAGAACACCCATTGCGAAGGCAGTTCACAACACTACAACTGACGCTGAGGCACGAAAGCGTGGGGATCAAACAGGATTAGATACCCTGGTAGTCCACGCCGTAAACGTTGATTACTAGATGTGTGCGCGTTAGCGTACGTGTCAAAGCGAAAGCGTTAAGTAATCCACCTGGGGAGTACGATCGCAAGATTGAAACTCAAAGGAATTGACGGGGGCCCGCACAAGCGGAGGAGCATGTGGTTTAATTCGATGGTACGCGAGGAACCTTACCTGGGCTTGAAAGTTAGTGACCGCTCCTGAAAGGGAGCTTTCCGAAAGGACACGAAACTAGGTGCTGCATGGCTGTCGTCAGCTCGTGCCGTGAGGTGTTGGGTTAAGTCCTGTAACGAGCGCAACCCCTACCATTAGTTGCCAGCGGGTAATGCCGGGGACTCTAGTGGAACTGCCTGCGTAAGCAGTGAGGAAGGTGGGGACGACGTCAAGTCATCACGGCCCTTACGTCCAGGGCTACACACGTGCTACAATGGCCGAAACAATGGGCAGCTACCTGGTAACAGGATGCTAATCTCTAAATTCGGTCTCAGTTCGGATAGAGGTCTGCAATTCGACCTCTTGAAGTTGGATTCGCTAGTAATCGCGCATCAGCAATGGCGCGGTGAATACGTTCCCGGGCCTTGTACACACCGCCCGTCAAGCCATGGAAGTTGGGAGTACCTGAAGTTGATTGCCGCAAGGCGTTGCCTAAGGTAAAACCAATGACTGGGGCTAAGTCGTAACAAGGTAGCCGTACCGGAAGGTGCGGCTGGAATACCTCCTTTTTAGAGCGAATTGATTTCGTTTCGTTCCGCTATCTTACTTCTTTAATTACTCTAATGAATTTATTCACATTTCCCAATGCGAGATAACCCTGTAACCTAAACGGGCACAGCGGGTATTGTAGCGGGTCTATCCTAATACAGTCCCGTAGCTCAGTTGGTTAGAGCACTACACTGATAATGTAGGGGTCAGCAGTTCAAATCTGCCCGGGACTACTAACAGCAGAGTAATAAAGGTACTGCCTAGTAAATGAAAACTCGTTTGGGGAATTAGCTCAGCTGGCTAGAGCACCTGCTTTGCAAGCAGGGGGTCATCGGTTCGACTCCGATATTCTCCACAATATTTCTGCGAACGTGCAGAATTGATACTTTGAAATAGAAAATAGGAAAGTAGCTCAAAGGTAGAGCAATCCTGACATTTAGAGTCAGGAAAGACCATCGGTTCGACTCCGATATTATCCACAACGCTAACCTGTTGTTATAGTTTAGCGAGCGTTCTTTGACATATTGAATTAGAAAATACAACAATGATCTATAACAGAGGTCATTGTAAAACAAATTTTAGTAAGAAAGTTACTTAAGGGCGTATGGTGGATGCCTTGGCTCTTATAGGCGATGAAGGACGTGATAGGCTGCGATAAGCCTCGGGGAGGTGCCGAATAACCGTTATATCCCAGGATTTCTGAATGGGGAAACCCGGCACGTTGAAGGTGTATCACGAAAGAGCAAACCCGGAGAACTGAAACATCTAAGTACCCGGAGGAAGAGAAAACAAATAGTGATTCCCCAAGTAGTGGCGAGCGAACGGGGAACAGCCCAAACCTATGTGGTTAAGGCCACGTAGGGGTTGTAGGACTACAATATGGACTGTAAATGGAAAGTGGAAGTTTCTGGAAAGAAACACCATAGAAGGTGATAGTCCCGTACACGAATTTCATTTACTACCTAGTAGTATCCTGAGTACCGCGGGGTCGGAGACGCCTTGTGGGAATTTGCCGGCACCATCCGGTAAGGCTAAATACTCATAAGAGACCGATAGCGAACAAGTACTGTGAAGGAAAGGTGAAAAGAACCTCGAACAGAGGAGTGAAATAGAACCTGAAACCATACGCTTACAAGCAGTTGGAGTCCCATTTATTGGGATGACAGCGTGCCTTTTGCATAATGAGCCTACGAGTTACACCTCACTAGCAAGGTTAATTGCGTGAACGCAAGCAGCCGAAGCGAAAGCAAGTCTTAACTGGGCGATATCAGTTAGTGGGGGTAGACGCGAAACCTTGTGATCTATCCATGGTCAGGATGAAGTTCCGGTAACACGGGATGGAGGTCCGAACTGGTGAACGTTGAAAAGTTCTCGGATGAACTGTGGGTAGGGGTGAAAGGCTAATCAAACTGGGAGATAGCTCGTACTCCCCGAAATGTTTTTAGGAACAGCCTTGATTGAATTGTCGTAGAGGTAGAGCTACTGATTGGGCTAGGGGGCTTCATCGCCTACCGAACCCTGACAAACTCCGAATGCTACGACATATAATCAGGAGTGAGTCTCTGGGCGCCAAGGTCCTGGGACGAGAGGCAAACAAACCAGACCATCAGCTAAGGTCCCCAAATGTATGTTAAGTTGCATCTAACGAGGTCCGAATTGCACTGACAGCCAGGATGTTTGCTTGGAAGCAGCCATTCATTTAAAGAGTGCGTAACAGCTCACTGGTCGAGCGATTGGGCGTGGAAGATAAACGGGCATAAAACATACTACCGAAGCTATGGACGGCGCAGCAATGCGTTAGTGGTAGGGGAGCATTCCAAACGGCGCAGAAGGTGTATCGTAAGCGATATTGGAGCGTTTGGAAAAGAAAATGTAGGCATAAGTAACGATAATGCGGGCGAGAAACCCGCACACCGATAGACTAAGGTTTCCTGAACAACGTTAATCGGTTCAGGGTTAGTCGGGGCCTAAGGCGAATCCGAACGGATAAGTCGATGGACAACTGGTTAATATTCCAGTACTTGCTTTACTGCGATGGGGTGACGGAGTAGTGAAAGGTCTGCCTCCTGACGGAATAGGAGGTTAAAAAGCAAAGGTATACGAGCGGTAGGTAAATCCGCCGGTTGTGCTGAAGCCGATAGTACCGTGAGCCTTCGGGCAAGCGGATAATGACCCTAATCAGACTTCCGAGAAAAACCTCTAAGCTTCAGGTAACAGCAACCCGTACCGCAAACCGACACAGGTAGTCAAGGAGAATATCCTGAGGTGCTCGAGTGAGCCGCGGTTAAGGAACTAGGCAAGATAACCCTGTAACTTCGGGAGAAAGGGTGCCCTCCGCAAGGCGGGCCGCAGATAAATGCATCTAGCGACTGTTTAACAAAAACACAGGGCTTTGCAAAATCGAAAGATGAAGTATAAGGCCTGACACCTGCCCGGTGCTGGAAGGTTAAGAGGAGAGGTTAGCCGTAAGGCAAAGCTTTGAATCGAAGCCCCAGTAAACGGCGGCCGTAACTATAACGGTCCTAAGGTAGCGAAATTCCTTGTCGGGTAAGTTCCGACCTGCACGAATGGTGTAACGACTGGATGGCTGTCTCGACCGCGAGCTCGGTGAAATTGTGATACCGGTGAAGACGCCGGTTACCTGCAACGGGACGGAAAGACCCCGTGCACCTTTACTATAACTTAACATTGTCTTTGGGTGAATGATATGTAGCATAGGTGGGAGACTTTGAAGCTGCGGCGCTAGCCGTGGTGGAGTCAACAGTGAAATACCACTTTTCGTTTATTTGAAGTCTAATCCCGTAACCACGGGAGACAGTGTTTGGTGGATAGTTTGACTGGGGTGGTCGCCTCCAAAATAGTATCGGAGGCTTTCAAAGGTACCCTCAGTACGCTTGGTAACCGTACGTGGAGCGCAATAGCATAAGGGTGCTTGACTGTGAGGCAGACAAGCCGAACAGAGCCGAAAGGCGGATATAGTGATCCGGTGGTTCCGCATGGAAGGGCCATCGCTCAAAGGATAAAAGGTACGCCGGGGATAACAGGCTGATCCTCCCCAAGAGCTCATATCGACGGGGGGGTTTGGCACCTCGATGTCGGCTCGTCACATCCTGGGGCTGAAGAAGGTCCCAAGGGTTGGGCTGTTCGCCCATTAAAGTGGCACGCGAGCTGGGTTCAGAACGTCGCGAGACAGTTCGGTCCCTATCTGTTGTGGGCGTTAGAAATTTGAGAGGAGCTGACTCTAGTACGAGAGGACCGAGTTGGACAGATCTCTGGTGTATCTGCTGTGGCGCCAGCTGCATCGCAGAGTAGCTATATCTGGAAGGGATAAGCGCTGAAAGCATCTAAGCGCGAAGCCCACCTCAAGATAAGATTTCTTTTAAGGGTCGTTAAAGATGATGACGTTGATAGGCTACAGGTGTAAAGTCAGCAATGGCAAAGCCGAGTAGTACTAATAACCCGTAGACTTTTGAGCAGTATTTGTTTTATACTGGCCTCTGATGGTCTTGTTGTATTTTCTTATTCTTTATGTCGAACTTATTAATAGCTGTTAGCCATTAGCTGATAGCCATTAGCCATCTTAGGGTGACTATAGAAGCGGGGTTCACCTCTTCCCATTCCGAACAGAGAAGTTAAGACCGCCTTCGCAGATGGTACTGCCCAAAAAGCGGTAGAGTATGTTGTTGCCCACTTTTAAAACCCCGGTAGAAATACCGGGGTTTTTTTATTTTGGCTGTGCCAGTATTTTCATTAAATTTGTGGGATTATGATTCAACGATTTTATATTGATACGTCAGTAATCGGTGGCGTGTTTGATATTGAGTTTGAGGAATATTCTACCATTCTCTTTGAGAAAATAAAGCTGGAGTAAATCAAAGTTGTTATTTCTGAAATTACTGAAAGTGAATTGTCTAAAGCAAGGAAAGAGATAAGGGATTTCTTTAGTTCTTTACCCAAAGAACTTATTGAATACGTTGAAATCACCCAAGATTCAGTTCACCTTGCTGATGAATATATTGCTGAAAATGTAGTAGGTAAAACAAGCCGGAACGATTGTTTGCATATTGCTCAGTTGGAATTTCAGGCACATTGTGAATATTTATCGTATAAGGGGATATAACTCAGTAAATATTCGTCATGGGTATCCAAGTCTTGAAATTCGTTCACCCAAAGAAATTGTATAATATGAAAATAAAATCAAAAAAGCAGAAAAGGACTTTTGACGCTGTTAAAAGCATGAGAGAAATCCGGGACAAAATATCCCTGGAAATTGCTGATATGGATTTTGAACAGTTAAAGGCTTATTTTAAGAAGCAGCGTTTACATAAAGCAAAATAATTTTACTGCCCAAAACCTGTTTGCCGCCAATCAGGGCCGTAGAGTATGTTGCTGCCCACTTTTAAAACCCCGGTAGAAACCCCGGTTTTTTTATTTTACTTAATTCCATTGTGAAATTGTTTAGCTTTACAATATGGAAACAAATACCTGCATGAATTGCGGAACAGTCAACTTGAGTAATTCCAAATACTGTAAAAGCTGTGGCAAGAGTTTACCAAAAATGGAAGTATCTACATTAACAGAAAGTAAAAATATTCATGCAACGGAAAGGGAGAGCAGCGCATTCGACAGTATAATGGAAATAATATACTGGATTTTAATTTTCTTTTCACCATCCTTAGTTTTCGCGTTAGCTTCCATAACGGTTTATTTTAATAATCCTAAAAATAGTTTACTATCAATAATATTCTTAATATTAGGAGCAACAATTGGAATAATCCTTGCGGAACGAATAAGAAGAAAATATGGGACTGCTAATTACATGGGAAGAATACTAGGCAATTCCGAATTTATTGAAGATGACTCAAAAGAGACTAAACCTAGTTGAGGCACTATCTGTCGCAATAGTAGAATTAAAGAAAACCCCAAAATACCCTACCTTTGTATAAAATTCACCTTATGAATATTCAAGCTGAAAAATTGGAAATAATGGAACTTCTGTTAAAAACAGAAAATGAGGCTTTACTAAAAAAAGTAAAAATGCTTTTTGGTGCGGAAAAGAAAACTAAGCGCATCAGCATCAAGCAATATAACAAAGAACTTGATGCTGCCGTTGATCGTTTTAATAAAAGAGAATTTGTTAAGCATGAGGATGTTGAAAGGGAATCGGCAAAATGGTGAAAAGTAAGTATGAAATTGTTTGGGATAATGAAGCTATTATAGATTTTAATATTGTTGTAAAATACTTAAAGAAAGAATCTCCGGAAGGTGCAAAGAAAGTACAATTGGAAATTCTGAAAATAATTAAGTCACTTCCGGCAAATCCTTTAATTTTTGAACCCGACAGATTCCGAACTGATAGCGACCCTGCGTTTAGAGCGTTTTCAGTGTATCATTATCGTATTACATATAGAATTATCTCAAACTATATTCATATTATGCGTGTTAGGCATACCAGCCAGGAACCTTTAGAATATTGAAAATTACCTCATCAGTTATTGTAGGGTGATTATAGAAGCGGAGTTCATCTCTTCCCATTCCGAACAGAGAAGTTAAAACCGCCATCGTCCTGCAATGCTGCGGGATCCAAAAAGCGGTAGAGCCTGCCCGTACCGAAGTACGTTCGGGCAGTTATGTTGTTGCCCACTTTTAAAACCCCGGTAGAAATACCGGGGTTTTTTTATTTTACTTAATTTATAATTGATGCCCTTTATCACATGCGGTGCTGTGAAAACATAAGCATGATGGTTTTCTTTCTTGGGGTATTTCTTCCGTGCTTTTAGCCCGCCCTATAAATGGAACTTTTTTTGTATAGCCATGCACTTTTAGTTCTTTGTTACTAAAGTGCGGGGTCTTTTTGCAGTTCTATCACCATTTGCAAATTTCTTTGAACCGACGAGTTAGTAGGATTTATTGCCAGTGATTTTCTGTAATATTCTTCTGCTTTGGCAAAATTACCACCCGACTGGTAAAGAGCACCCAAATATCCGGTAACCTCTGTAGATTGAGAATTGTATCTGTCTGCCTCTATAAATGCATTTAGGGCTTGTGGGTATTGATTTTTATTAAAGTAATCTTTACCGGAATTATAGTAAAGTATAAATAAATTATTTTTAATATCCGCATCTTCCGGATTTATTTTCAAGCCAATTGCATAATAATAGGCTGCTCTATCTACATCACCCGCCTTTTGATACAGACTTCCTATGTTAAGCAGCAAGCCGGGCAAAGTTGAATCTGACTTTAATGCAATGCCAAACCATTTTATAGCTTCATTATAGTTTGATTTTTGGGCATATAATACTCCTAAATTATTCGCAGCCTGGGCATAATCAGGCTTGATCGAAACAGCTTTTTGAAACATAAGCAGGGCGCTATCTTTCAGCCCGGAAGATATATATAATTCACCCAGATTATAGTAGGCTTCGGGGTATTTATTATAAATTGATAAAGCGCGATAACTTTCCCCAACATCTAAATTATAGAGCCTCTGCTGCTCTTCATTGGAAGGGAGCTGTTTCAGTTCTTCCCCGCATTCCTGAGCCAGGGACAAATGTGTGCGGGCGCTATTAGGTGATGTAATTACTCCGGCAGAAAATAAATTATAGTTATTTTTCCAGTCATTATTCCGGGGAATAACAATAAGGGTATAAATAATAAGCAGGCAGATTACAGGGGCATAAAAATTTATTTTTCTTTTCCATATTCCTGATAAAATGACAGGCAAAGCTATACAGAAGCTAACCGAAGGCACATATAGAAACCGCTCTCCGAAAGTGGAGGCAATTTGTACGATAAGATTAGAGGATAATAGAAGGCTAATAAAGAAAAGTGCTATTAAAAAAGCAAAGATTATTTTTTTCCTGAATACTAAAAGCATATACCCAACAAGGGCTAAACAAAACAAAAATGATAACAGGAACTTAATGTTCCCTAAAGAAACAATAGGGACCTGGTTATAGGAATAATCCCAACTAAGAGGGTAGGGGACAATGGTCATGTAAATATACTTGCCCATTAAAACAAAACTGGTGGCTATTCTATCTGCACCATTACCGGCAGACATCAGCGCATTATCCATCACAGGTATTTGATGGCTAAAAGTCAGTTGTTTCAACACGATATTCCGGATGATCAAATAAAAAGCAACCAACACAAAATAGGGAACAGTTTTTATGGCAATTTTCTTTACTTCAAGTGAAGTGAAAAAATAGAGTAGCAAAGGAATAATGAATACAAATGTCAGGCAGTTTTCTTTGGAGAAAATGGCTGCTAAAAATGCGATAAGCGAGAAAAAATAGTAGTTGACTTTATTTTGTTCGTAATGCAGAATGATGAAATAAAAAGAACTGAGCCCGAATAAAAAACCAAGTATCTCATCACGGCTTTTTATATTCGCTACAACCTCTGTATGTATCGGATGAAAGGCAAATAATAATGTGGCGGCAACAATAATAGACCGGTTATAATTTTTTAGTATTTTTTGCAAAAAGAAATAGAGCAGGACAATGGTAAAAGCATAAAACAATACATTAATAAAATGGCTTACATGGGGATTTAACCCAAAAATGGAAGTTTCTGCCATGAAACTAAGCAAGGTAAGCGGACGGTATTGTGTGTCCGGGGTCTTATCAAAGCCATACAGAGAGCCTTTATCGAAAATATCCTTGAAGGCGGAAAACCCTTTTATGATAAAATCATTTTTATTGGTATAAATGCCATCATCCAGTGCATATCCATTATGGAGGGTGTTGGCATAAAGTATAAAACAGGAGATGAAAATAAATACAGGAAAAGCAAATGTTCCCGATAGTTTCTTCTTCTCCCCTAAATACTTCTTATTCGGGTAAAGAGGTATTACATTGGATTCATTTCTTGACAATAGCTTCTTTCCAGCCATATAATCTGCTGAAAATATTCGCTATATAACGATAATGTTCCATAGCCTTTATTTTCTTGCATCCAAAAATAGAATCACAATGTAATTTGAATGTTAAGCCATCATAACCAATGAAATATATGAATAAATGAAGGGAATGGATTCCCCGATAGCCTATTGCTACTTATCCCTTTTTCGTATTATATATATTCATAGTTCTTTCCAACCCTATCAGGCAGAATGATTCTATAGCTTCCACTGCTTTTGAAATAGATTCGGGTAGCTTTTTCTGCTCTTCAAAATCCCATTTACCTAATACATAGTCCACCTGCCCGCCTTTGGGGAATTTATTTTCAATTCCAAAACGCAGCCGGGAATAGTTAGTAGTTTGTATAATTTCATGAATGCTTTTCAGCCCATTATGTCCCCCATCGCTTCCGGAGGCTTTCATCCGTAAAGTGCCAAAAGGAAGTGCGAGGTCGTCCAGAACAACCAGGAGATGCTGCAAGGGTACGTTTGCCTCCTGTAGCCAATAACGTACTGCTTTGCCACTCAGATTAACGTATGTGGAAGGTTTAAGAAGAGTGATTTTTCTCCCTTTTAAGGAATGTTCGGCAATGGAACCGTAGCGGCGGTTAACATCGAATGATGATTTCCACTTTGCAGCGCAGGCATCTACTATATCAAATCCGATATTGTGGCGGGTACCTTCGTATTCATCGCCAATGTTACCAAGCCCGGCTATCAGAAAGGAGTTCATTAATTTGATAATGGAAGGAGAATGAATCGCATCATAATCAAATTATCAAATCACCAAATTATCAAATCACGCGTACTATTTCTTAGCAGCCGGCTTGTCTTCCTTCTTGGCAGCAGCGGCAGGGGCAGCAGCGCCCGCAGCAGGAGCAGCAGCACCCGGAGCGGCAGCGGCAGTAGTTGTTGTAGTAGTGGCAGCAGGAGCTTCAGCTTCGCGGGTAATACGCACAGTTACAACGGCAGCATTCTGTGGGTCAAGAAATTTCAACTTATCATTCTTCATTTCCTTAATCAGGATAGATTCTCCCAACTCTAAATGACCTACTTCAAGGGTAATATGATCTGGTAAGATCATCCACAAGTCCTTTTACAGTTAAACGGCGTATTTTAGTTTGCAGTTTACCGCCTTTTTTTACTCCTAATGGTGAACCATGAGTAACAACGGGTACTTTAACGGTAAGGTACTTTCCGGGAACAGCTTCCATAAAATCCACATGCAGGATTTTATCGGTTACTTTATCGAACTGGGCTTCCTGCACAATTGCTTTAGCTTGTTTACCATCTACATCCAATGTTACCAGGTATGCATCGGGAGTGTATAACAGTTTTGAAAATTGCTTTTCATTAACTGAAAAACTCATTTGTTCTGAGCCTCCGTATAATACACATGGGATGTTGCCAGATTTACGTAATGATTATGCATTGTTTTGTACCTGTTGTTTCTCTCAGGTTACCGCTTATAGATAGTGTTTTCATGGAATGATGATTTTATGTCTTTATTTAAAAAACGAATTTGGAACTTATTGATTCAAAATTATTGACTTTGTTTATTACATCTGCAAAAAGGCTGTCAGTTGACAAAACCTTTATCTTAGGACTCTGGCTTTTTAGGGCTATAGTATCGGTAACTATTAACTCTAATAGTTTTGATTTCTCAATGTTTTCATACGCCTTACCAGAAAGAACAGCATGAGAACATAGGGCTCTTACGCTGGCTGCTCCCTTAGCCATTAACATATCGGCAGCCTTAGTAAGCGTACCGGCGGTATCAACTATATCATCGAGCAATACAATATCCCTGCCTTCAACATCGCCTATAACAGTCATTTTATCAACCACATTTGCCCTGGAACGTTGCTTATAGCAGATTACCATTTCTGTTTTCAGGTAATTGGCATAAGCGCTGGCACGTTTTGAACCGCCCACATCAGGAGATGCCATAGTTAGATTAGGAAGGTTAAGCTCTTTTATATAAGGGATAAAAATATACGATGCATAAAGATGGTCAACGGGAATATTGAAAAAGCCTTGTATCTGGTCGGCATGGAGGTCCATCGTGATAATACGGGTGACCCCGGCAGTCATAAGGAGGTCAGCCATCAGTTTTGCTCCGATAGCAGTCCGTGGCCTGTCTTTTCGGTCCTGGCGTGCAAACCCAAAATAAGGCATTACCGCCACCACCTGTTTAGCAGAAGCTCTTTTGGCAGCATCTGCCATAAGGAGTAATTCAAAAAAATACTCTATTGGCGGATTGGTAGATTGAATAAGAAATACATTACTGCCCCTGATACTTTCCTCGTAATAAGGCTCAAATTCCCCATCGCTAAAGCGCAGAAAGGTCATCTTACCAAGAGGTTGCCCATAGCTTGCAGCTATTTTATTGGCAAGTTCATGGCTTGAATTACCTGCGAAAAATTTTACCGGGACAGTCATTTTTTCTTTTAAAGGGGCGCAAAGGTAATATTTTTTCGGTCTAAATAGCCGATTGGAGAGAGGTTATTTATCTTTGCAAGTATGAACCGGCGTAATTTACTGTTCCTAAGCCTTTTTGTAGGATTCATTTTGTTAACCCTCATAGGGGTACAAATATACTGGATTAGTAACACTATCCGTGTGACAGAGAAGCACTTTGACCAGGATGTGATAGATGCCATGAACGACGTGGTTTACCGGATAGAGAAGTCTTCCACCGCAGCGAAACTCACCCAAAAATTCAATTTCCGCAAGCAGGCTATCCGATGGCTTTCCAATACAGATAGTATGCAACCGGGAGGAAACCGCATATCAAAAGATACTATGCGTGACAGGAATGGGATTGTTATTACCCATAATAACGACTATAACGTAAAGATAGTGGAAGAACTAACCACTGATTCTAACGGGGTGGTTACCGGTAAACTAAGCAATAGCTATTATGCCCACGATACTATGCCTAAAAGCGATTTTGGAGTGGGTGTTAAGTTTGAAGGTAAGAATGCTGATTCCATAGATAGAAAAATGCAGCAGTTTCTCACACACCGCAGCGATGTAATGAATGACATTTTTGACGAATTGGTAAGTGTTAATGTATATCATGATTTTAGCCCCCATTTAGATACAGCCCAAATAGACTCTATCGTTACTAAAGCATTGAATGACAAGAATATCCATATCCCCTTCAAGTTTGCTATTCTTAATTCCTCCGCCGACACGGTAATTATTTATTCCAAGGCGGGAATGAACGAGGAATTTACGCAATCACCGTATAAGGTAAACATATTCCCTCAAAACGTATTTATTCCACCCCGCTTTCTTTCCCTTATATTTCCTACAAAAAGGAGCTATAACCTGAATAGTGTCCAAATAACCTTACTTTGCTCTATTGTGCTGATTATGTTAATCATCGGGGCATTTTATTTCACCATTTCCACCATCATTAAACAGAAAAAACTATCGGAGATAAAAAGTGACTTTATCAATAACATGACCCATGAATTTAAAACCCCCATATCCACCATAAGTCTTGCAGGAGAGGTATTGAGTGATAAAACCATTGATAAAACCCCGGAAGCGGTTGAAAAATATCTGCAGATTATAAGGGATGAAAATAAACGGCTGGCCGGGTTGGTGGAAAACGTTCTGCAAGCGGCTGTTCTTGACAAAGGGAAATTAAAGTTTAAAATTCAGGAATGCGATATTCACCAGATTATTACGGACGTTATTCAAAGCCTTACCCTTCAAATACAAAATAAAGGGGCTGTTGTTACAACAGAATTGAAAGCGCAGCGTTATGCTCTTTTTGCCGACCGCATGCACCTCGGAAATATTATCTATAACCTGATTGATAATGCCCTGAAATACACCAAAGAAAACCCTCAAATAAGGGTTTCTACCCAAAGTGATAATAATGGTTTTTCTCTATCTGTTCATGATAACGGTATAGGAATCAAGAAAGAAGACCAGAAAAAGATATTTGAAACCTTTTACCGTGTGCCAACGGGAAATGTCCATAATGTGAA
This sequence comes from uncultured Bacteroidota bacterium, assembly GCA_963767125.1. GTDB lineage: Bacteria > Bacteroidota > Bacteroidia > JABEUT01 > JABEUT01 > JABEUT01. The sequence continues at coordinate 60,572 of CAVYDB010000031.1, forward strand.
AGGCTTTGGGCTTGGGCTTAGCTATGTAAAAGCCGTGGTTGAAAAACATGGCGGGTATGTTGATGTACAAAGTGAACCGGGTAAGGGAAGCACCTTCGTTGTATATTTGCCTTTTATTAATAACCTTACCTAGAACATGATAGCAACACCGGAAGAAAAAACAAAAATATTACTGGCAGAAGACGACGAAAGTCTCGGGCTTTTATTGAAGGACTTCCTTACTGCCAAAGGCTTTGATGTAGAACTTTGCGATAATGGCAAAAAAGCTTTCGACGCTTTTTCCAAACGGACTTATAATCTCTGCATTCTTGATATTATGATGCCCGAAAAGGACGGGTTTACCCTTGCCAAAGAAATCAGGATGCTAAATGCCCATGTGCCTATAATATTCCTCACTGCAAAATCTATGAAAGAGGATATAATTGAAGGATTCAATAAAGGCGCAGACGATTATATTACCAAGCCATTCAATACAGAGGAGTTGCTGGTGCGTATTTATGCTGTAATGCGCCGTATGAAACCGGCTGGCGAAGAAAAAGAAGAATTCCAGATTGGGCTTTTTCATTTTAATTATAAAAGCCTCTCCCTTGAATTTAAAGGCAAGCATGAAAAGCTAACCACTAAAGAAGCAGAGTTATTAAAATTGCTTTGCCTTCATCATAATGATGTACTCGATAGGAACTTTGCCCTGAAAGCTATCTGGCAGAATGATAGCTACTTCAATAGCCGCAGCATGGATGTTTACATTACCAAACTACGTAAATACCTGAAAGAAGACCCGAAAGTGCAAATTATAAACATACACGGTAAAGGGTTTAAGCTTTATGTGGAGAAGGAATAAGACGTTTTATAAATCCTTTCTCATCACTCTATATCCATATATAATTATGAGAATAGATATAGCCCCAATTAATATCCCCGCTATTACAGTCCCAAACAAAGGGATGGAATTTTCAAAATCATAATATCCGGAAAAGATAGAAAAGGCTAATCCTAAAAGACCCAGAATAAAACAAAAGGAGCCCCATAGTACAGGCCTGTCAGTACCTATATCCAAATCAAAATTATCGTTTTTATTTTCTGATGATTCAGGGGATTTGGAGTTTTCTGAATTATCCATACCAATTTTGTAAATAGGACTCAAACTTAGTTTTTTAAAACCAAATAAAACCTCATTTCTCAGAAAATGTTGGTCGAATAATAGAGGAAATAAACTAAAAGCCGGTTTTACAAGCGAGCTTTAGATGTTTCCGATGGCTGTTTTCCGCGAGCAGTATCTTCTCAACCCCGGGCTTATTAAAAACTATTCCGGCATTCCTTTGCCCTCATTAATAAGCTTTACCAGGCTATTTGCAAGGTGCCCATTCCATCCTATTTCGCAATCTTCATAACATTCCACTCCGGGTACTAAACCAATGTGAGTGAAATCTATTTGAGTGGCTTTGCCCTTTCCCGAAAGTTCAAAAACAACTTCGGTATTGTTCCACTCTTTCTTATTATTTATCCAATGCAAATTGCAATCGGTTACTTTCCAAACTACTTTTTTGCCAGGCACTAATTCACTGATTTGAAAATCTACAAAAGTTTTGCCAAAATGAACGGTAAATTTGTCATTCAGTTTTTCGGAAGTACCTTTAAAATTCTTTGCCCACCATAGATTTACCTGACTGATTTTTTTCATCGCTTCTTCTGCGGAAGCATTAACTTTCATTATTAAGTGGAAATTTTCGGTTTTCATTTTCCTTTCGTTTTTTTATTGTTTTTATTCAATAGGATTTCCAGTTTACCCAGTTTTGTTTTCCAAAAGTTGTCGAAGTAATTCAGCCATTCTTTCACTTCTTTAAACCCGTCTTTATTCAGGTTACAATAGCGCTCCCTGCCTTTATCTTCAATGGTTATAAAGCCACCTTCGTAAAGCACTTTAATATGTTTGCTTACAGCAGGGCGGCTCATGTCAAAATTTTCCGCTAATGAATTAATGGTGCTGCTATTCTTAGAAAGCATGTATAGTATCTGCCTCCGGCTTGGGTCGGCTATTACCTGGAAGGCATCTAAACGTTGGTTATGCATTTTTCGGGGTATTTAAAAGACCCGACATTATTCCGGTTTGTTTTACCCAACCTCCATTCATGCTATCATACAGGGCGCTATTATCCGGGTCTTTGAATCCGGAGTGGACTAAATTTAATTCCGTTCCATTATCCTTTGGATTAAGGGTCCAGACCACCAAAGTATCCATATTGGTTTTTCCCGGCTCAGGACCACCTTTCCATGAATAAGATAATTTCTTGTTTAGACTAACCTCTATTATCTCACAATGAAATATTCCATCCAAATCGAGACTTGGAATAGGTTTTGTAGTGATTTGGAATTTATGCCCCACAACAGGTTTAATGTTGTTTTGCATTAGCCATTTGGCAAGCAATTCCGGCTTGGTTAAGTATTCCCAAACCATATCGGCAGGATGCGGGAAAAAGAATGTGTGTTGAATTGTGTTTTTCATTTTTGTTTTATTTATTTACGAATTAGTAAGCGTTAAAATTTTTCCTACGTGTTTAACCCAGCCCTCATTCATACCATTGTACAGGTCGGTATTTTCAGGCTCTTTAAATCCGGAATGGACTAAATTCAGTTCTGTTCCATTATCTTTTGGGGTGAGTGTCCATGTCACCAGCGTATCCACATTAGTTACCCCCGGTCGCGGTCCTGCTTTCCATGAGTAAGAAAGCTTGGTGAATGGTATTGCTTCCAATACTTCACAATAATTATGCCCATCGTGGTTCAGTTGCGGTTTTGGGGCTGAAGTAAATTGAAATTTATGCCCTACCACCGGTTTAATGTCATTTGGCATAAGCCATTGTTCAAGTAATTCGGGCTTGGTGAGATAATCCCATACCAGCTCTGCCGGATGCGGGAAAAAGAATGTGTGCTTAATTGTGTTGGTCATATTATGTAACTTTAAAGTTACGCAAATATATGTAACTTTAAAGTTACGAATTACATTTTAAGGAAAATATTTTTTGGAATTGGGGCTAAAGGACTGAATTAGTGGGGATTAATTTTATCATGGATTTAAAGATGTGGCTATTAAAATTGGCTTAAACTTTGAGGTTTGAGGGAAAGATAATAAGAGGAGGCTTAGTATGAATCGAACAGCTACTTAAATACATTAACGATGACAGGAAGAAGTTATTGGTTTTTCCGAACATTACATCCGGAGTTTTATATTTGTGTAAAAGAATCTATTTTTGAAACTTCCATTTAGTATTTGGCATTGTACGATATTATTTTGTTACTTAGCGAATCTTTTCCAAACTTTTTTTTATGTCTGCTGATACCGAAAAAATTGATTTAAAACCTCATTATCATTTGAATCAAACTTTAGACTCTCTCACAGGAGTTTCGAAGACATTAATTAAAGTAAAAAATGAATGGGCAGCAGTTGCATTAAATAAATTCCATAATGATTCCAAAGTGGACTATGAATTTAATATTGATGGGGAAGAAATAAATTGCACCCTTGAGTGGGATTCTAATTTTGAACCTGGTGGGTATAAAGAAAAAAATGACATAGCAAAAGAAGGTGCAGAGTCCTTAGCATTCTTTGTTATGTCAATTTTACTTAATTATCACTATGCCAATCAAAGTGAAATCGGAGAAGGTGTAGACTGGGGATTTCAAAATAATAGACCTGAAAGCGATAATTTTTACATAGGTTGTCATTACGTTGAGGTTTCAGGAATTATTGAGGAAAAGAGCAGTAATAAAGGCACATATAGAATAAAAGCAAAACATACTCAAATTGAAAAGGGAACGAGAAAAGATGAACAGACATCTGTAATTGTGACTATCTTCAAAAGTCCTATTACAATTAAAGAGATACACGTATGAAGCCGATTGAAATACATGAAGAAGCAATGGAAAATTCCTTTCTTGCAAAACAGGCGAGAATTAAGGGGGATGAAGACAGTGCTTTAATATTTTATGAAAAAGCTGCGAGTTTGGAAAGTAAAGCTGCTGATTTTTATTTTGACAAACCTGATTTAGAACCTACACGTTCAATAATTATAAGAAGTGCTGCTTTTTTAAATTTAAAAGCTGGACTGGCTGAAAATGCTGAAAAATACATTTTCCATGGACTAATTAATACAAAAGATATTGTAATAAAATCTCAGCTTTATGATGCTCTTGAAGTTTGCTTATCCTTAAAAAGTTTTAACTCTAAAGAGATAAGTGGAAACGTTGAATATATATACAAACTCCGCCAACGGAGTATTTCGTATATTATTGAGCCTGAATCCCCTGAATATAGTACAGTAGTTACTTTGGAAATGATTTCCAATTTTGCTGATAATTATATGAAATCCATAAGGGCGTATTCAAAAAGTAAATACAAGACTTTTTATAGTAAGAAGTTTACTGACCCTGAAAAAGAAGAAAGTGCTGCAAAAGATTTCCAAAAAATTATTAAACCTGTTTTGACTAATGCAGGTTTTGGAAGTTTTAAATTTTCATTAGCAACTGATTACCTTGTTCGTATTGGGGAAGAAAAGGATTTTACAAAACTCAAATCCAGCATTTTATTAAATTATCATAATGAAATTTTTATTAAAGATCTGACAGACGATAATATTAAACAGTACAGGAAAAACTACACTGATGAGGAGATTGAAGAGATATTTCGTCCCGTTATTAATATGAAAACAAATAAGAGTTCCTATAAAATTGGGTATTATGATAAAGAAACCTTTAAAAGAAAGTACTTGAATAGGGTAAAAAATGAACAAAAAATTAAATTAATCCCTGTCAAAAAAATCACATCTGATGAAATTGGTGTGTTGGAAAATGTAATTGCTCAAAAAAGAGATAGCGGTGATAGTAAATTAAGAAGCGTAATTATGCGCCAAGAACTAACTTCTTATTCTTTTGTATATCCAACGAATATCATTGAGCCAAAAGGAATAGGCAATGTTATCCTGAATGAGCAAATTAATATTGGAGTAGATTTTAATTCTAACACAGGATTTACGTTAAGTTTTGATGATTTAGGAATTGACGCTACTTCTAATCTTTTTGATGACGCTCTGAATCTATTTTACGTTAAGTTCATTGATTTAGTGAAGAAATTAGGGGCTACTTTAAATGCTCACACCGCACAACAAAGTAAATACTGGTCAATACTAAAGCGATTAATAAGCAATCCAGAGGCGATATAATAAATCGAATCCCCCTCATTTCAGCACAATCTCCTCAATAACCACCTTACCCACCTGTTCGTTCAGATAATTAATACACTTCTTCATGGGTGCCAATGTCAATTAATAAAACGGATTCATTATTGTCATAAAACTTAAAAATCACCCTGCAATCATTGGCAACGCTAAAAGCCCATAATCCATTTAGTTTGCCTGAAAGTTTATGGGTTCTAAGTCCTGAATCAAAAGGATTGAGACTGAACATTTCCATAGTGTCCCAGAATTTCTTTTTAAGTCGGGGGTTATTACGAATTCGCTCTTTATAAGAACGCTTAAAGTTGGAATCCCATGTGAGTTCAATCACGTTCCAGGTCTGAATAAAGGTCTTTAACAGAGCCTTTTTTTACTTTTCCTTTTTGCAGGTTTAGTACAGCTTTTTTTGCATTTTTTGCAAGGGCTTCCCGCTTCGCCTCAATAGTCATCTTATGGATAATATCCAGCGTGAATTCTTTTTCAGCTAAGACTAAGGAATTGAAATCCTCAATAACTTTATTGATACCGGTTGTTTTCATTATATTGGAAGCGATAATGATTACAAATGTATGAAATTATATTTTATTCTCACTTCAGCACTATCTCCTCAATCACCACCTTACCTACCTGTTCGTTCAGGTCTTTCATAAGTTTGGTGCGGGAGTATTGCAGTTCCTGTTTCAGGGGTGAGGAATCTACTTTTACAAAAAGTTTTCTGCCGGAAATATAAATCTCGGTAGTGTGTTTGGATATTAAAGGACCTACTGTTTTTTCCCAGCAGCGTACAAGCTGATGTTCATCTATTTTTTCATCAATGCCTTCATAGTGCAGCATTTCTTTTATGGCATCGCCTAACTTTTGGGTATTGGTCTTTCTCATTTAATTATTTAAAAGTTGCCACAGATTCACAGATTATTAATTTCATTTTTATTGGGATACTTGTATTTTAATCTGTGAATCTGTGGCATTGGTATTTCACGCGGGCTCTACTATTTCAGTCTCCTGAACTAATCCCGAAGAAATAGGAAACAGCCTGTAATCTTTCTCCCTTGTTTCAAGGAGCTTTTTCATGCGCTGCAAATTGGTATCGGTAATAAAGACCTGTTCAAATTCATTGCTGCAAATCAAATCGATAAGGCTATTTACACGGGTATCATCTAACTTGTCAAATATATCATCCAGTAAAAGTATAGGAGGGGAAGCATATTGTTTTTTCAGGTAGCGGAATTGTGCAACCTTCAATGCAATAATGAAAGACTTTTGTTGTCCCTGCGATGCAAATTTCTTTAATGACTTACCCTCCATGCAAAATATCCAGTCGTCTTTGTGTACACCTGTAGTGGTGTAGGTCAGCACCCTGTCTTTTGGGAGTGCATGAGCCAATAATTCGGCAAAGTCCCCCTCACTTAGATTAGAGGAATATTCTACATGGGCATTTTCCTGTTCGCCTGAAATTTCCAGTATATGCCTTCAATAAATAAAGGAGAAAACTCTTCTGTAAAGTCTTGCCTTTTTTTGAAGATTTCTTTACCACGGCTTACCAAAATGCTATCATACATTGAGATAAGTGTATCATCCCAAGTCCTGCTTTCCTGGAACTGTTTAAGCAGTGGCATTGCGGTTCATCAGTGCTTTGTTGTATTCTATTAGGGCATTCAGGTAATGGCTATCCACCTGCGAAATAATGCTGTCAACAAACTTGCGGCGCATATCGCTGCCATCGTATAGCAAGGCGGCATCCAACGGCGTTATCATCACCACAGGAATCAACCCTATATGTTCTGACAGCTTGGTATAATCTTTTTTATTCCGCTTAAATTGTTTGCGTTCGTTCCGTTTTTGGGCGCAATAAATTTCTTCTTTGTTACCCTCCTTTTCAAACAAACCCTGAATTACAAACATCTCCTCCTCGTGCAGAATATTCTGGTTATCGAAGGAATTGAAATAGCTTTTGCAGAAAGAAAGGTAATGAATGGCATCGAGCAAATTGGTTTTACCGGCCCCATTATGCCCAACAGGCAATTAATTCCACCTGAGAAATCTATACTGATTTGGTGGTAGTTCCTGAAATTTATAAGCGATAAATGGACAATGCGCATACGGGAGGGAATGACATTTCAAAGCTATACTAAAAAAAGATGCTGTGGGAAAGTTTTTACCCCTACCCTTCCTCCCCCAAGAGGGGGCGGCGTATCGGTTCCTATTTTTCGATTCCAATCTTTCCTTCGCCCCACTCCCCGCCCGAATGCCAGCCCGAAAGGTTCATTCTGGCGGGTACCATTCGGTACGGGCGGGCTTACTCTCCCCAAAAAGGAGAGCGTCTCATTTCCTATTTCGCAATTATTACTTTTCCCTCGCCGAGTAACTCTCCGTCTTGTTTTATAACTATGTATAAATATATGCCGGAGGGTTGGGATGCTAAGTTGATTTCATTCAAAGCCCCTTTAGGGGTTTGGGGCAAGGTTGAGGTAAACACTTTCTCTCCAAACACATTATAAATTTCCACTGAAGATTGACCACTGATGACTGACGACTGAATAGTGAATTTGCCATTGTTGGGGTTAGGGAAAAGGGATACCCCATTCTTAGCAGTAATTGAATTCCCTGACGTTGTGACTGAATTAACCTGTTGCCACCTTGCAACAAACGCATATTGAGTATAGTTAGGAATAACAGGCCCGACGGTATCCGGGCCAAAAACACATTCAGAGCCCAGCTCTGCGTCGAAATAAACATATTGTCCCGTTACATCCGTAGTTACCGAAGTTATATTATTTGCCCAGTTGACAGGAACAAGTGAGCCACCCGATAAATGTGCCATTGTATCTAATTGCATGAAAATTGCAGCAAATGAAACACTTGATAAAGCGAAAGTGTCGTTATCAAATTCTACTTCTGCATATGTATTTGGATGCTCATAGGAGCTTTCTTGTCGAAATGATAGATAGATATGATTTGAGGAATCTGCTGAAATAGAATTGGGGGACCATATATCTGTATCGAGTATTGTTATCTCCTTCCCAAAAATTGGATTTCCTGTTGTGGTATATTTTGCAATAAACAGTTCTCCATTCGAGTGAAACCTTAGTGGCTGTAGGTTAAGTAATGTATCGGAAGCAAAGATGGCAGTGTCACCTAACCCCCCTAAAACATAAATTTCCCCCTTAGCGTTTGATGTAATACTTCCAAATTGACAATAAGGGGACTGAGCTTCCACTGCCCACAATACGTTTCCTGCAGAATCGTATTTAACAAGTATTGCTGAACTCCTTGCCAGTAAAAAATTCCCGAAATGACAAGAATCATAAGCTCTTGCAGCCATATAAATATGTGCAGAATCATCTATTGCCACTCCACTTGAGCTTACACCATATTCCTTATTTGTTGATTGCCTCGCCCAAATAATATCCCCATTTGGGTCGTATTTTACCAAAAATGCGTCTCCGTAACTTTTGCCGACTAAATAAACAGTACCTGAAAAGTATACTGTATCTACAAGAGTCCCGCTCAGGTATATATTTCCATCTTTATCCGCGACCATTGTGTATCCCGGTCTTGCATTGGCAAGATTGGAATAAGTAGTTGTCTGTTTCGCCCAAATAAAATTCCCAATTGAATCATACTTCACCAAATATGCATTGATGTTTAAATCAGAAATTAAACGTTGCGAACCGAAATAAAGTGTATCATCAAAACCACCGCAAACATATACATTGCCATCTAAATCGGCTGTGATACAGCTTTGTCCAACCCCTTCATAAGGGCTACCAGAATTTACGGAGGTCCTACCCCATTTTACATTTCCATTAGCATCATACTTAACTACCATAATACTTCCTGATGGAATGGGACCTGCAAGTGTATCATTACCAAAAATACTACTGTCCCCGAGCACTCCGGCTGTATAGACATTTCCATGCCTATCTGTTGCAATAGAATAATTATCGCTCCATCCAATGCTAGTTGCATTTCCATCCCTTCCCCATAGCCAACTCTGCCCATAAGTAGGTGAAAAGATAAGAGTGAAAAGTGAAAAAAAAGAGAGTATTTGTAGCTTCCTCAAAGCATTTGATTTAGAATGTAAAGATATGAATAAACATGTCATCGGTTTTGCCTGTCACTTCTTCCTTCATTATTCGGTGTTCGATATTCTACATTTGATTTCCCTCCCTGTTCATAATATCCTGCCACCGTTTTTGGCTATTTATTTTATCTTTGCACCCCTAATGTAAAAACCATGCGGAAAAAGGCAACGGTGTTTGCAAGTATTTCGGGCTGTATAGCGGTGATTCTCGGAGCTTTAGGTGCCCATGTACTAAGTAAAGATGTGGATTCAGGCTTTATAAGCAAGGAGATTTTCCATGCGTATGAAACGGCTGTGAATTTTCAGTTGTTGCATTCTATTGCCATAATAGCAATTGTCGCACTTCAGCTTAAATTTGCCATGTATTTTAAACCCATTATGTACCTGTTAATGGCTGGAATTGTTTTATTCTCAGGCTCTATATACCTCTTTGTGCTGGGAGATTTATTAAAGTTTAATGCCGATTGGGCAGGTCCTATTACTCCTCTTGGGGGATTATGTTTTATTGCGGCATGGTTTATGTTATTTATTTCAGCACTTAAATACAAAGAGAAAGATATTCCAACTAACTGATAATAAGATGAACGATACAAGTACATTTAAACGCAAAGTTCGCAAAGACTTACGCAAAGTCCGCAAAGGATTAGATGCATTAAACTTTGCGCACTTGGCGGATTGTTTCTTTGCGTTCTTTGCGGTTTCTGGCTCTAATTTTTAATATACAATGAAGTACAAAGCATATAAATCAAGACTTACCAAAATAGCTGACATAGGCTATTCCATTGCTTTGTTAAGCTGGGACCAGGAAACTTATATGCCGGAAAAAGGAGCCGGATTCCGGGCACAGCAAATGGCTACCTTATCGGGTATGGTGCATGAAAAGTTTACAGATAAAGAGTTTGGTAAAATCCTTAAAAAGTTAGATAAGAACAATAAGAAACTGACTGAAAAGCAACGAAGAAACATCGCTCAAACCCTGAAAGATTATAAAAAGCAAAAGAAATATAACCGGGAATTTGTTGAGTTATTAAGCAGAACCACATCAGAATGTTTCCAGGCATGGCAAAAAGCAAGAAAGGAAAATAACTTTAAGTCTATATGCCCCTCATCTTACTAAGATGATTGCCCTGAAACGTAAAGAAGCTGAGTTACTTGGATATAAAAAACATCCTTACGATGCCCTGCTCGACCAGTATGAACCGGGAGCAAGGGTGGAAGACCTTGATATACTTTTTAAAGAAGTCAGGAGCCAACTAGTAGCTTTTGTAAAAAAGATTGCTGCTGCCAAACAGAATGACGATAAGTTTATGTACCTGCATTATCCTAAAGATAAACAATGGGATTATGGTATGGAACTTCTCAAGCAAATGCACTTTGATTTTAATGCCGGACAGCCAGGATATTTCGGCACATCCGTTTACTACCAGTTTTAGTGCTAAGGATGTACGGTTAACCACCCGAATATCAGAAGATAATTTAAAATCTATGATATGGTCATGCATCCACGAAGGGGGGCATGGGCTATATGAACAAGGGTTGCCTGAAAGCGAATATGGTTTGCCATCGGGCGAAGCCATATCATTAGGCATCCATGAATCGCAATCGAGGCTTTGGGAAAATATGGTGGGCAGAAGCCTGCCCTATTGGAAAGCCAACTATAAAAAGCTTCAGGAATATTATCCTGAAAATTTGAAGGATGTAACAGTAGAACAGTTTTATAAAGCAGCGAACATTGTTACCCCCTCTTTAATCCGTACCGAAGCAGATGAACTTACCTACCATTTCCATATCCTTATCCGTTATGAAATAGAAAAGGCATTGATGGAAGGAAAATTACAGGTGAAGGATTTGCCCGCAATACTGGAATGCCAAGTATAAAGAATATTTAGGCGTGAAAGTTCCGGATGATGCGCAGGGTGTGTTGCAGGATATACACTGGTCTCACGGAAGCATTGGATATTTTCCTACATATTCATTGGGAAGTTTTTATGCCGCCCAGTTTTTTGCAACTGCTAAAAAAGAAATTAAGTCACTTGAAAACAATATAGAAAAAGGTAATTTGCTCCCGCTATTAGAATGGCTAAGAGAAAAAATACACCGGCATGGCAAATATTATTCAGCTGAAGAATTATGCAAGAAAGTTACAGGAGAAAAACTTGAACTTCAATTATTTTATGGATTATGCAAAAGAGAAATATTCTGCTCTTTACAATATTAAAACAGAATTAAACTTTAACCAAAACACAACCCTCTAAAATAGAAACATGAAGCATACAACAGGAATTAAGCCGAATCGGAGCATCTTTAACCGGATTAGGCTTTTCAGGGAAAGAAAATGTATTACTGGAATCTTTCGCCTGCCAGCCTTATTGAAGAAACTATCCGGCTTGGACAAGGCTCATTTAATGATTGCGGAGCCCTTATGGTTGATACAGGAGAATTTACAGGACGTTCCCCTAAAGATAAATTCACTGTGGAAGATAACATTACGAAAGATACCGTTTGGTGGGGCGATGTAAACTTCCCTTTTGAACCGGATAAATTTAAAGCCCTGCGTAAAAAGATGACCGACTATGCAACAGGAAAAACCCTTTATGTTCATGATGCTTTTGTTTGTGCTGACCCTGCGTATCGCTTAAAAGTGCGGGTGATTACAGAAACCCCCTGGGCCAATCTTTTTGCGACTAATTTATTCCTGAGACCTACTATAGATGAATTAAAAACTTTTACTCCTGAGTGGCATATTATCTGCCTTCCGGGATTCATGGCGAATGCCAAGGAAGATGGTACCCGCCAGCACAATTTCACCATGCTGAATTTTACCGATAAGCAAATCATTATCGGTGGCTCATCTTATACAGGCGAAATAAAAAAATCTGTTTTCACGTTGCTGAATTATACACTGCCACTTGAAAAGGGAGTACTGTCTATGCACTGCTCTGCTAATATTGGTAAGAGTGGCGATACTGCTATTTTCTTCGGACTTTCAGGTACAGGTAAAACAACCCTTTCTGCTGACCCTGAACGTAATTTAATTGGTGATGATGAACACGGCTGGTCAGATAACTCCATCTTCAATTTTGAAGGCGGATGTTATGCAAAATGCGTAAATCTTTCCAAAGAAAAAGAACCGGAAATATACAATGCTATTCGTTTTGGCACCTTGTTAGAAAATGTTCGATGTTTTGATAACACATCTAAAGTAGATTACGATAATATCTCCGTAACCGAAAATACCCGTGCTGCGTATCCCATTCATCATATTGATAATGCGGTTGAGCCTTCAGTTGGCGGCATACCTAAAAATATTTTCTTTCTGACCTGTGATGCGTATGGAGTATTGCCTCCTATTTCAAAACTTACTATTCCCCAGGCTATGTATCATTTTATTTCGGGTTATACGGCAAAAATTGCAGGTACTGAAATGGGCGTTACCGAGCCACAGCTTACCTTCTCAGCTTGTTTCGGAAAAGCATTTTTACCACTGCATCCTATACAATATGCTGAATTACTTGGCAAAAAATTAGAAAAGCACCATGTAAATGTGTGGCTGGTAAATACCGGCTGGTCTGGCGGACCTTATGGAGTGGGAAGCCGCATGAAACTCTCCTATACTCGTGCCATGATTACTGCCGCTCTGAATGGTTCGTTGGAAAAGGTGAAGTTTGAAACCTTGCCTATTTTCAACCTGCAGATGCCAACCACTTGTCCCGGCGTTCCTACTGAAATACTGAACCCAAAGACCACCTGGAAAGATAAGGATGCATACGATGCCAAAGCCAATGACCTTGCCATTGCGTTCATCAAAAACTTTAAGCAATATGCTAACCGTGCCAATGCTGAAGTGCTTGAAGCCGAACCAAAGGCTGCTATGGTGAACGTATAATTATTTTCTTTGCGGACTTTGCGTGAGGCTTTTATAAATTTAGTTCACGCAAAGCCCGCTAAGGTGGCGCAAAGTTCGCTAAGAAAATACACGCAAAGGCCATAAAATACGGCCTTTATAGGGACAGATTTTGTTTTGCGGTGTTTGTATTTTGCAATACTACCACATGGCATTTGCCATACACATTTTCTCATTTGATTTAAAAATATCCCTATCTTTACTTTTTGTAAGTAACGCCATGGGAGTAAAGAAACTACTTTTTTTTTCAGTTTTTCTGTTGAACTTTTCCTTTTTCACTACTTGTTATGCGCAAGTGATCAACACCATTGCGGGTAATGGAGCCAGTGGATTTAGTGGAGACGGAGGACCTGCCACTGCTGCTGAATTCTTTTTTCCTTATGGCATTGGTTTGGATGATACAGGAAATGTTTATATAACGGATGGACATAATTACCGTATAAGGAAAGTAAATAAGCAAGGGATTATTAATTCCATAATTGGAAATGGGATTGAGGGTTACTCCGGCGATGGAGGACCTGCCTCTGCGGCAGAAATATCAAATACTATAGGTGTAGTACTTGATGATACCGGAAATATTTATATAGCTGATCAATGGAATAATGTTGTAAGAAAAATTGATAAGGCAGGTATCATCAGTACATTTGCAGGGGGAGGAAGCAATGCAGGAAATGATGGGTATGGAGATGGCGGACCTGCCACAGGTGCATCTATGTATTACCCGTTTGGATTAGCAACCGACCATGCCGGTAATGTATATATAGTAGAATGGGGCAATAACCGTATAAGGAAAGTGGATGCATCAGGTATCATTTCCACCATTGCAGGAATAACTACTGCAGGTTATTCCGGTGACGGGGGACCTGCCACAGCAGCAGAAATTGATGAGCCGTTTGGCATTGCAGTGGATACATTGGGCAATGTTTACTTTGGAGATTCATATAACAACAGAGTCCGCAAAATAGATATTGCTGGCATAATAACTACGTTTGCCGGCAATGGTTACCCAAATAGCTATAACGGCGATGGCGGACCCGCTACAGATGCAGAACTATATTCGCCTTATGACGTTGCAATAGACGATTCTATGAATGTCTATTTATCTGATTTTACCCATGGCTTAATTCGTGTGGTAAATTCATCCGGAATAATTAATACCATCGCAGGAACTTTCAATGGCTATGGGTTGGGAAACGGTGGTCCGGCAACTGCTGCCTACCTATCTTCACCTTATGAAGTAAGAGTAGATAAGAAACACAATGTGTATATTATGGATGACGGACATAATATGGTTAGAAAGGTAACTAACTCCTTGTCTCTTGTAATAAGTATCCTTACTAATGAAAGTTGTAATGGCGGCAGGGATGGGGACGTCACAGTAACGCCATACGAAACTCCGCCTGAAGCACCTTACACCTATTCCTGGTCACCGGGGGGAGGAACTGATTCTACTATTAGCGGATTGAGTGCCGGAACTTATACTGTTACTATAAGCGACATTAAAGATTCTACCATCACTACTACTATAATTATTACCCAGCCACCTGTGCTAACAGTTTCTACAAGTATTCTCGACTCAACGTGCCCTGGACTAAGCGAAGGGGCAGCCATCGTGAATCCTTCAGGGGGAACAGTACCCTACATTTACAGATGGAGTGATGCCGGCAGCCAAACCACTATTACTGCAACGGGGCTTAGCCTTGGTACTTATGTTGTGGTTGTTACAGATTCCTGCGGAGCTTCGGCAACTGCTTCCGCTACTATTGGTTCTCCTTCCGTATTAACTATATTTGCTTATCAAGTTAAGCCGGTAAGTTGTAATGGGGGAACTAATGGAATCGCTTCTTCAGTAACTTGTGGAGAGGCTTCTCGTTTTAGTTATTTGTGGAGTGATGCAAATAGCCAAACGACCTTTAGTGCAACCGGGCTAAATGCAGGTACTTATACCTTGACAGTTTCCGATTCATCGGGGCACTCGGCAACCGCTCCGGTAACTATCATCCAACCTCCGGTATTAACCTTATCCATTGCAGACACCAATGCAAGTTGCGATGGATTCAGTAATGGGAGCGCCGTAGCTATAGTTATTGGCGGAGTTCCCGATACCACTACTTTTTCTTACGAACAAAGTATACAACACTGGTATGTGCCACCCCATGTAACCCGTGCCACCATTACAGCTATTGGGGCTCAGGGGGCAGGGAACTATGGAGGTGCAGGCGCTTCTATTACAGGTATATGCGCCGTAATACCGGGACATATTCTCTCAGTGGTTGTGGGTGGTCAGGGAATCAGAAATGATTGTTGTTCCTCCGCCGGTGGTGGCGGTGGAGGAAGTTTTGTATATGACTCCAATACGGGTAACTTACTCATGGTTGCAGGTGGCGGCGGCGGAATTGCAACTCTTGAATACTCCGGCGGTGCAGGTGGTACAGATATACTATATAATTCAACCACTCCGGGAGGTGGGACAATTGGCAGTGCCCCTGGAGGAATAGGGGGCAATGGCGGAAGTGCCGGCAACAGTGGTGTTTATCCCGGTGCCGGAGGTGCAGGATGGCTTAGTAATGGAGACAGCGCTGCTAATGCAAAAGGAGGAAATGACAGAGCTAATGGCTTTAACATTGCCCTTGGGTATAATGGCATTTATGATGAAGGAGGCTACGGAGGCGGAGGGGGTGGAAACTACTCTAGCGGCGGCGGCGGGGGGGGATATAATGGCGGCGGCGGCGGAGATGGTGACGGATATGGTTCCTCGGGAGGAGGAGGAGGCTCTTACCTTTATGGAATATTGGTTGGAAAAGATACGGCTGACAATATGGGCAATGGTTCAGTAAGTATTACCTATTCATACCCCGGTGGTACTTCACCATATAAATATTCCTGGTCAACCGGAGCAACTACAGATACTATTACAAGGCTCACTGCGGGAACATATACGGTAACGGTTTCTGATTCTTGCGGCGCTACAGCCACGGCATCGGTTGTTATTACCCAGCCGGATACCTTAAAAGTTTCTATAAGTTCCATAGCCAACCTCCGTTGTTATGGTTCAGGCAATGGAAGCGCGACAGCCATAGTAATCGGTGGGGCACAACCTTTTACCTATCAATGGAATGATGACAGCAGTCAAGTTACGTCTACGGCGACAGGATTAAGCGCCGGTAATTACACTATAACAGTAACTGATGCATGTGGCACCTTGGTGGTGACATCGGTTACTATTACTCAGCCTAACTTATTAACCGTATCTCCCATTATCATTGCAAATTTACATTGCAATGGAATTGATAGTGGTAGTGTATCTGCAAGTGTAAGCGGTGGCACACAGCCATACACCTATAGATGGAATTGGCTAGAACAGGGATATGGATTTGAAAGGGTAACTGCCGATACTTTATCAGGATTAAGTGCCGGAACTTATACCCTATATCTTTACGACAATAACGGCTGCGTTGTGGGAGATTCTGCTATTATAACCCAACCTACAGCTATTGTCGCGACTACTTTTATTCTTAACCCAATCAATAATTGCAATGGAGCAAACGCGGGTAGCATATCGGTATCGGTTACCGGAGGTATACCTCCCTACACTTACCAATGGAGTGATATAAATAACCAAACAACCGATACTGCAACCGGGCTAAGCGAGGGTAACTATACAGTTACCGTAACCGATAACACAGGATGTACCAGATTGGCATCGAATACTCTTACTTCTCCGAATCCTTTTAGCGATTCTGCAACTATTATTTATAATGTATCTTGCTACGGGGGCACTAACGGCAGCGCAACAATAGAGGTAAGCGGAGGCTATACCGCTACGAGGAACTATTCCTTTGAACCGGCTGTGCAGCATTTTACCGTGCCACCGGATATATATGCAATATCCATTCAAATAGGCGGAGCGCAGGGCGGAGATACACTTGGAGGTTATGGGACATCCTTTCAGGGACAATGTATAGTAACTCCGGGCGAAATACTTTCTGTTGTTGTTGGGCAAAGAGGAGGCACTCTTGGAGGGTCCGGTGGGGGTGGCGGAGCCAGTTGGGTGTATGATTCCACTGTCGTTCTTTATAGCCCATCCGGAACCATGGGACTTATTGCGGCGGCGGCAGGTGGAGGCGGGGGTGCAACCAATTCTGAAAATTTGACTATAGATCCTGGTGAGCCGGGAGGGACAAATCTTATCACTAATGCCGCTATAACCTACACTCCATATTCAATTCTTCCAGAGGGTGCAGGAGGCACAGGAGGTAATGGAGGGAATATTTCCATAAGTGGAGGCGGTGGTGGCTATGGAGGCGGTGGTGGATGGCTTAGTGTCGGAAAAAGCTGGGGTGATACTACTGGTATCGGAGGCAGAGACGAAGCCGATCATTTTTCTATGGTTATTAGTTTTTCCGGAGGTAATGGAGGAAGTGGAGGCGGAGGCGGAGGCGGATGGTCTACGGATTTAGAAAATATATGGGGTGTGGGTGGCGGCGGCGGAGGTTATAATGGAGGTGGTGGCGAAGGTGGTGGAGGCGGTTCCTATTACATTAATACTTCCCCAATTGTTACTGCAACAGATACCGGAAATGGCTTTGTTACTATTTCATATACTGTCGGAGGTGTCTCCCCTTATACGTATTTATGGTCGAATGGCGAAACGAAAGATACTGCAACTGGCTTAAGTGCAGGGGTATATACTGTTACTGTTAGTGACAGTAACGGTTGTTTACTAACTGCATCTGTCACTATAACCCAACCCTCTGCTATTATTCCAACTATTACAGAATATTCCGGCGTAAAGTGCAATGGAGATTCAGGTGCCGTTTTATTTACAAGTGCTTCAGGTGGCTCAGGTTTCTATGAGTATCAATGGAGTGATGCCTCGAACCAAACCAATTCCATTGCAACAGGGCTATCCGCCGGAACCTACACTGTAATTGTTACTGATAATAATGGGTGTAATGGAACTGCAAGTATTACTATCACCCAGCCAACCACCCTAACCCTTGTAGCCGATTCTTCAGCAGACCTTGGAACCTGTAATGGCTCTGCCTGGGCTGTAGTTAATGGAGGAACTAACCCCTATATCTATAGCTGGAACCCAAGCGGGCTTACTACCGATACCATTACCAACCAATGCTCAGGCGATTATTGTTGCACCGTAACCGATGCCAACGGATGTATGCAAAGTGTGTGTGTGAATATTCCGGTTTCCACAGGGGAAAGTGAGATAAAAGGGGAAAGTGAAAAGGTAAAAGTTTATCCGAACCCGAACACAGGGATATTTACAGTTGCGCTCAGTCATCCCGAACTTGCCCGCCCGGATGAATCGGTCGGACGGGTTTCGGCATCCCAACCAACAATAGAAATATATAATGTTTTAGGGCAACAGATATATTTTGCGACCCTGAATCAAGTTCAGCCTGCCCGAACTGGTACAGGCGGGGGTGACAATCTCATTGACCTTAGCGATAAACCCAATGGAATTTATTTTTATAGGGTTTTGCGTGAAAATGGGGATTTAATTGGAGAAGGAAAGGTGATAATAGAAAAATAGGAAGAGGGTAACACTTAAAATTGTATAGTGTCGCATTTTTCACTGCAATTAGCTACCGAAAAATTACCCCCTAACTCCTTGTCCTGCAATTGTTTACGCAATAAGTTCAAGTAATCAATTAGTTACATAGGCAACTCTATGCCGTTTTTAGCCGTTTCTTTTATGTAGTGTTTAGGAGTAAGATAAGAGATATATGTATGCCCTTCATGATTCATGATTTTGACTTACCCATTATCACCTATCGCTCATCCCAATTAATCTTTTTTAACAATAAAACAGGGCGTTTTAAGTTAGCTTTTGTACTTTTGCAGCCTTTTTTACATTTGCTTCCCCAAAACCATAATGAAGGAATTTGAAATAGATAAGAAACTTGTGCCTAATCATGTAGCAGTGATAATGGACGGGAATGGACGTTGGGCAAAGCAAAAAGGTAAAAACAGGCTTTTTGGGCATAGGAACGGCGTAAAGGCAGTGCGTGAAACTATTGAAGCCGCCGCCGAATTGGGAGTTAAGCATATCACTCTCTATGCTTTCTCTACCGAAAACTGGCACCGACCTAAAGATGAAATCAATGGGTTGATGGAGTTGCTGGTATTCACTATCAATAAGGAGATAAAAACCCTGATGGAGAATGACATTTCCCTGCATGCCATAGGCGATTTGAAAAGCCTCCCGTCAGCATGTTACCGTGAACTGATGAAGGCAATAGATAAAACCTCGTCTAACAAAAGGATGAAGCTTATTCTTGCCTTCAGTTACAGTTCAAAATGGGAAATAATCAATGCTGTGCGTGCTCTGGCAAAAGATATTGAGAGTAAGAAAATTTCTTCTGACCTTATTAATGAAGAATTATTCAGCCAATATCTCAACACTGCCCCCTATCCCGACCCCGAACTGCTTATCCGCACCAGTGGCGAGCACCGTATCAGCAATTTTTTACTCTGGCAAATAGCTTACTCCGAACTATATTTTACCGAAAAACTTTGGCCCGATTTCAGAAAAGAAGATTTTTATACAGCTATTGCCGACTACCAGAAACGGGAAAGGAGATTTGGAAAAACAAGTGAACAACTGACTGAAATAATACAATAAAATATGCCCAACGGAACTATAAGAATCTTTTTGCTCTCCCTTTTTAGCCTGGTTAGTTTTTATTCATCCGGCACAAATAAAAATTGGAGGAAATGACTCTGCCCATGCAGCTAACAATCCTATAAAAACGGGGTGGATACCGGAAAAATCGGCGTGGTAAAGTCTATTATGGCTATGGACACAAATAAGTTAAACTTCGTAACCCCGAAAGAATATGAAATAGCTGAAGAACCCAAAGTAATAGGCGCCCAACACATGGATATGAGCGTTTTATTGCTTATATCGGGGCTTACCAAGGGAGACAAAATTGAAGTGCCCGGTTCAAAAATAACCGATGCCATAAAAAGTATCTGGAAGCAGGGTCTCTTTGAAGATGTGCAGATATATGCAGAAAAGATTGAAGGAAAGAAGATCTATCTTACTATTTCGGTTGTTGAGAAACCCAGGTTGTCAAAATTTACCTTTATAGGGTTGAAGAAGGGAGAAGTAAATAAATTAAGGGATGAAATAAAACTGGTAAGGGGAAAAGTAGTTACCGATTTTCTGCTTGCGGATATACGGCAAACGATTATAAAACATTTTACAGATGATGGATATAATAATGTAAAGCTTGATATAGATGAGAAACCCGATACCACTTTTTCCAATTCTGTTATACTTTACATAAAGGTTGACAGGGGGCAAAGAATACGGATAGAGGATATAATTTTCAATGGCAACCACAATATCTCTTCCGGTAAATTGCGCAGGGCAATGAAGGACACGCACCGGAAAAGGTTTTACAGTATTTTTCATACTTCAAAACTGATACCGGATAATTATGCTTCTGATAAAGATAAGATAATACAGGTATATAATGATAAAGGATTCAGGGATGCTAAAATTGTAAAAGACACTATATATAAATCAGAGGTTCCTAACAGGGTCAGTATTGAAATAACCTTGAGCGAAGGGACACCGGTATTATTTTGGTAATATTACCTGGGTAGGAAATTCCAAGTATCCTTCACAAGCTTTTAACCAATATTTTAGGGATTAATAAAGGCGATATTTATAATGCCACCCTTATGAATGAACGCCTTACCATGAATCCGAATGGTACCGATGTTCAATCTTTATATATGGATAACGGATACCTTTTCTTCCAGGTGAACCCGGTTGAAATTAATGTTCATAACGATACCATAGACCTTGAAATGCGCATTTATGAAGGCAACCAGGCACGAATAAACAATGTTACGGTTACCGGAAATGATAAAACAAGCGATAAGGTTATTATGCGTCAGTTAAGAACCTTGCCCGGAGAACTCTTCCGTCGTTCCGATATTATTCGTACCCAACGTGAATTAGGGCAATTAGGCTATTTTGACCCTGAAAAAATGACCGTAAACCCTGTTCCACACCCCGAAGACGGAACCGTTGATATTAATTTTGGTGTTCAGGAAAAATCATCCGACCAAATTGAACTCTCAGGTGGCTGGGGGGGCGGCTTAGGTTTTGTGGGCACAGCGGGGGTAACCCTTAAAAACTTTTCTGCTGCCAATATGTTCCATAAAGATGCCTGGAGACCTATACCTACAGGTGACGGTGAAGAATTGAGCCTTAGGTTCCAATCCAATGGATTACCCTATCAATCTGTCAATCTTACATTTGTAGAGCCCTGGGTAGGCGGGCATAAACCCAATTCACTCAGCGTAACTCTTTTTACCACTACAGAAAGTAACGGATTAGCTTCCAGTGATCCGGACAGGGAATCTATCAATATTAAAGGGCTTTCTGTGGGGTATGGAATTCCACTGAAATTCCCGGATGATTACTTCACCCTTTTTGGATACTTAAACTATCAGTATTATACGGTGAATAATTATGGTTCCGAGTTTATTTTTGCTAACGGCTATGCCAATAGTATCAGCTACAAGTTGCAATTAATCCGAAATTCAGCCGACCCGAATATTTATCCCACCTACGGTTCAAATATTAAACTCTCGGGCGAATGGACTCCACCATGGTCATATATTCTCCATCAAAATGTATTGCGATGAAACACCTGAACAGAAATATAAGTTTCTCGAATTCCAAAAATATAAGTTTACCGTCTGCCTGGTACACTAATATGACGAACTGGGCGAATAAGGAATCGGAAGGAAAGCTTGCCCATAACTTCGTGCTATATGCATATTGCGGGTTCGGGTTAATGAATTATTATAATCCTGAATTGGGCTATTGTCCTTTTAACCGTTTTTATATGGGAGGTAGCGGCTTAACCGGCTACTCACTTATAGATGGAAGAGAAATAATTGCCATGAGGGGCTATGATGATGGTTCTTTGTCTCCAGCCACCGGTGCCGTTACGGTATCAAAATATACGTTGGAGTTAAGATACCCTATCTCCCTCAATGCATCGGCTACTGTATATATTTTAGCATTTTGTGATGCGGGTAACAGCTGGGCTTCAATACAACAATTCAATCCTTTCTCGGTATACAGGGCTGCCGGACCAGGAGTTAGGATTTTCCTGCCTATGTTTGGATTACTTGGGTTTGATTATGGATGGAGATTTGATGATGTACCCAGCAATTTGAATATGGCAAGGAGCCAGTTTATATTTACTATTGGAGCAAATTTGGGGGAATTATAAAAAATACTAATTTCGCAGACTATTTTGATAAAAGCATTACGTAAATTGCAATTAAAATGAAAACAAGGATGAACAAAAAATCTTCTACTGTCAGCCGTTTTTGCTACCGGAATGTTAGCTAATACGTCTGCCCAAAAATTTGCGTACGTTGATTCACAATATATCTTATCTAAAATACCGGAATACAAAGCTGCGCAGGACCAGCTAAACCAAATTTCAATTGAATGGCAAAAAGAGATTGAAGCTAAATATTCAGAAATTGACCAGCTATATAAGGCTTATAAGTCCGATGAAGTATTGCTTACTGATGAAATGAAACAAAAGCGCCAGGGTGAAATAGAGCAGAAAGAGCAGGCAGTAAAAGATATGCAAAAACAACGTTTCGGCGTTAATGGCGATTTATTCAAGAAGCGCCAGGAGCTGGTTAAACCTATACAGGACAAGGTATATAATGCCGTTCAGGATTTAGCACAAAAAGATAACCTCGCCATTATTTTTGACCAGTCGAGCAACGATGTAAATATGCTTTATGCCAACCCGAAATATGATAAAAGCGACGAGGTGCTGAAAAATATGGGTATCAACCCGGGTACAACAGATAACAAGAATAATAATCAACCTAAAAAATCAAAATATTATCATTAATCAATAAATCAATTCCACTTCCATGAAAAAAACAATAAGTACATTATTAATCGCAGGTACAACATTTTTTACTTTTTCCGCCGGGGCCCAAAAACTGGCACACATTAACCTGGACTCGCTTTTACGCTCTATGCCTGAATCGGATTCTGCACGAAAAGTAGGACAAACCCATTACCAGATGCTGGAATCGGAAGTTGAATCAATGAATAAAGAGTACCAGGACAAAGTGCAGGATTACCAGGCACACGAAAAAACCTATACGGATGCTTACAAAAATATGAAACAACAGGAAATTTCAGAATTAGGTCAGCGTATCCAGTCCTTTCAAAATACAGCCCAGCAAGATTTGCAGAAATTTAATGATTCTATCACCAAGCCTATAATAACTAAAGCAAAAGATGCTGTAAACAGTGTGGCTAAAGAACACCATTATAACTATGTATTTGACACCAGTTCGGGGGTGGTTATTTATTCTGAAGATGCAGACGACATTTATCAAATGGTGGCAGATAAACTTGGAGTTAAGCCTAAAAAGACCGGAGCTAAGTAAGATTTTTAACGTAAGCATATATGCCTGAATCTGGACCCAATAGGTACAATCAGCCTATCGGTATTTTCGATTCAGGCATTGGTGGCTTAACTGTAGCAAGGGCCATTAAGGAAAAACTTCCTAAGGAAAAACTTATCTATTTCGGAGATACTGCCCACTTGCCTTATGGCGATAAGTCCCCCGATTCCATAAAGTATTACTCTATCCGCATTGCACAATTTCTTCTCGATAATCAGTGCAAAATGATTGTAATTGCCTGCAATACTGCCTCGGCGCTTGCCTACGAAGCTGTAAAAGATTTTGTGGGGAAAAGGGCCCTGGTAGTGAATGTTATTGACCCTGTGGTTCAAAAAATTTCTAAAGAAACAGGGCTGAAAAGGATCGGCGTTATTGCCACTAAAGGTACTATCAAATCGGGTATCCATGCCAGTAAAATAAAAAGGGCAAACAGTAAGCAAGAAGTACACGGGCTTGCTACTCCTCTATTGGTTCCAATGATTGAAGAAGGGTTTTTCAATAATAAAATAAGCCGCAGTATTATTCATTCGTATTTATCGCGCCCAAAAATTAAAAACATTGATGCGCTTATACTCGGATGTACCCACTTCCCTCTTATTAAAATGGAAATAGAAGAATTTTATGAAAACAAAATTCCGCTTATTGATGCTTCTAAGGAGGTGGCTGAACAGGTTTATGTTTTATTGAAAAAGAATGATATGCTGAATCCTTCTAAAAAAAATCCTGTACACCACTTTTACGTTTCCGATTATACCGATGCTTTTGAAAAAAGCACACGCCACTTTTTCCACGAAACCATACGCTTGCAGGAAGCACGGATTTGGAAGTAGGTGAATAATGCCGATAGAAAATAAAAAAGTCCCGGCTATAAGGCCGGGACTTTTTATTTTGGTTTACAGCCAAATGCTACTTTTTATTGCACTTGCAGGTCTTTGACTTGCAAGTAGCAGGAGTGCATTTTTTCGAGTTGCAAACACATTTGGAAGAACATGCTTTTACGCAAGTGGCTCCGCTTGTGCAACAGCTTTTATCTTTTGTGCTGTTGCCGGCAATGGCAGCCATGGAAATTAGCATAGCTATGCTTGCCATTAAAATTTTACGTTTCATTGATAAAAAAATTTAAAATTATTATTCTGTAAATTAAAGCCGTGTCAGGTCAAGCAGCCAATTCGGGCGGATGCCAGCAGTTCGAATAATAATTGGGGATTAACATCCCTGTATCTGTAAAGAGTTGGTTAGATTCGTTTGATTCGATGCTGACAACAGAATACTGTTGAACTGCAACAAACCCTGTGCAACAGCAGTATTGGGCAAATGGATTTGACATATCGTTATTACAACATCCAAAGGGCAATTTTTTTTGGTGTTTCTTTTCTGTCGTACTCTTTTGGCAACAAGCCATTGTACAAACTTCTTTTTCTTTCGTAAGTCCATTATCTATTAAAGTAACCATTGGCTCTACAATGAGTGAAGAAAAATAGAATAGAAATATGGTGGACAGGGCTTTCATTATTCCAAAGGTAAGCAAATTACTTAACCAAAACTATTGTTCCCACGTAGGAATGCTGTTTATTCTGGTCATCGGTTACAAGTATTTTATATACATAAGTATCTGCCTGGCTAATAGCAGAGCCACCTTTAGCAACCCCATTCCACCCCTCATTAATATCATCGCTGTGGAAAATATCCACTCCCCAGCGGTTGAATATATCCATTTCAAACCCCTTCACATACTTCCCTTTTACCATAAATACATCATTTAATCCATCCCCGTCAGGAGAAAAAGCATCGGGAATATAAAGCGTAAAAAGAGGGTCAATTACAAGGCAATTTGTTATTGTATCGGAACATCCTATCTCATTTGTTACAGCTAATTGAACACAATATCTCCCAGTATCCCCATAAGTATGCACCGGGTTCTGTTGCTGGTTTATCGAATCATTGGCATCTCCGAATGTCCACGCCCACACAGCTATTTTATTAGTATCCTGGCTTTGGTCGGTAAACTGAATGGTGGGGGAAAGTATGGTTGTTGGTTGCGGGGAAATTGCAAATGCCGCTACCGGGGAAGTATAGACGCTTATTAAATTTGCTATTTGCAGCGAAGCGCTGCAACCGGTGTCTGAAATAACGGTTAACCCAACCGAATATACTCCTCCTTTTACATAACAATAAACTGGATTTTCTGCATGGGAGGTATCTTTATCACCAAAAGTCCATAGAAACGATGAAATACCTGCCGTATTACCCAGTGTTGCATTACTGAACTGAATGCAAAGTGGTGAACAGCCCCCGGTAACACTGGTAGTAAAGCCAACAACGGTTTGTTCGGGTTGGGTAACTACTACTGTTGCAGAGGCAGTACACCCGTTGGAATCAATAACGGTAACAGTATAATTTCCTGCACTTAATCCCCGACCGGGGTTACCTCTTATTCCACCCGGGTCCCAAACATAATTAAATGGGGGGGTGCCTCCTGATGGAGTTGCTGTGCCAATGGCATTAGTATAACCAAAACATTTCGCCCCACTACTGGCAGCAGTTACGGAAAGAGGAAGAGGCTGCGTGATAGTGACAGAGGAGGTGCTCGTACATCCGTTATTATCAGTAACGGTAACGGTATAAGTTCCGGCTGAAAATCCGGTTCCTGTGGCATTTGTTCCGCCTGAAGGTGACCATATATAAGTGAATGGGGATGTACCTCCTAAAACAGAAGCCACTGTAGCTTTACCATCCTGGTCTCCGGCGCAGGAAACATTGGTTGTTCTTCCAAAAGCAGCAACCATAGCTGGAGGTTGGGTAATAGTAACCATAGATGAATCTTTACAACCGTTTGCGTCGGTAATGTAAACAGTAAAGGTGCCTGCGCTAAGTCCTGTTCCCATGGCATTTGTACCTCCGGAAGCCGACCAGGAATAGGTAAGTGGAGCCGTAGCGCCTGTAACTGTTACAGTGGCGCTACCTTCATTATCACCATTGCATAGCTCATCTGTTGGTATTCCCATAGTGGCAGTTAAAGGCAAGCTCGGTTCGAAATTGGAAATAAAACCATTTATATTTCCGGCATTGGCAGCCTGGTTATAAGCTCCTGCAAAATTTACTGTAGGGAAATTAGCTGAACTTGATTCACCCGAAAGCCATACATCGCTACCCGTACTGAAAATAGAGAATGCTTCATCCTTGCCTCCTCCACCAAAATAAGTTGCCCATAAACTGGCACCTGTTCCATTGAACTCCAAAAGAAATGCATTTTGATTCCCCGCCAGAGACGATTGATTATAAGAACAACCAAGATTTTGGAGGGGGAAATTACTTGACTTGGTATATCCGGCAACCCATACATCAGAATTAGGATCAACACTTATGCTAGTGGCTTCGTCTTCACGGGTTCCTCCATATAGGCTTGCCCATATTTGAACTCCATTAATATCAAACTCCGAGACAAAAGCATCTTCCGGGCCACCACCGTTTGCTGCCTGGGCATAGGCTCCGGCAGGGGTCACAGTAGGGAAAGTTGCTGCTGCTGCATCTGTGTATCCTACAACCCATACGTTTGTGCCGTTGCTGTAAATGCCCTGCCCCGCAGCATCATTATTAACTGGGGTTCCTGCAAAATAAGTAGCCCAAACATTATTATGGGTAGCTATATTAATTTTTCCTATAAATACATCCTGATTAGTAGTGGATGGATCAGTAGCCGCATAATAAGCGCCGCCGCCCGGGTTAATGGCAGGTAACCCTCCAAGGTCTTTCCCCGTTAGCCATACATTGGTCCCATCACTACATACGGAAGTTGCCTGTCCGCTGGTTCCGTTCATAGTTCCCCAAAGGGTACACCACAAAAGGTTGCCCGAAGCTGCTGAAAATTCGGCAATCATTGGAGAGCCGCCCCAGGATGAGGAGTTATAATATCCTGCTGAATAAAGCACAGGAAAATTGTTTGTAGTTGAATACCCTACAAACCAAACATTGGTGCCATCATCCCAAATGGAAGCGGGATAATCCTTTCCACCGGTGGTTCCGCTTAAGAAAGTGGCATATTCCCTTACACCCGCAGTATTAAACTCCAATACAGCAGGACAAGTGGTTGGTACATTATTGCCACTGGCAGGGGCTGTACCAAGCAAACCGGTAGTATTTGTTACAGTATTATAGGTTTGGTACCAAGTATAGTTATTAGGGTTTGCAGTTGGAAAAGTTCCTCCCCCTTTTTTCACCTCTACCGCTACCCATACATTGGTTCCATCGCTGGAAATTGACATCCCGTCGTCGCTCTCATTATTGTTGGTTCCACCATAATAGGTTGCCCAAACAGCAGCACCGGCAGGGGTGAAGCACAGAATAACTGCATTTTGTGTGGCAGTGGTTAATGTGCCTTGATAATAAGTGGCACCACCGGGGTTAACGGTTGGGAAATTATTTGATTGGGAATTTCCTGACACCCACACATGGCTGCCATCGCTCATTATGCTTTCATCTTCATCCATTGTGCTTCCACCGTAGTAGGTTGACCAATGTAATGTCCACCCAACAGAAGGGTCAATAACGAGGGTTTCATTTTTATTATAATTACCGAGGGTAAAGCATACTTCATTATCGTGAATAGTATATCCTGTAATTACTTCAGCCATTTGCTTATCGAGTATATTTAAGGAAGCAATAGTGTGACTGACCGGGGTGCCTTCTAATATTTCACCCAAAGGGAGATTTATTTTCAGCGAGCCGTCAACTTTCATCTCCGGTTTATCAGCCCACTTGTATTTCAGTTTTATAAGTGATGGGTCAGCACCGGGGTGTACTATAAAGTCATATTGTAAACCGGCTATTTGAGAGACACTGTTATTTGCCAATGCTGAGGTATACAACACCCAATCTATTCCGGGGTATATGTTCTTCACCGTTATTTTTTGATAGCTGTGTACAAATAAAATTCCATCAGGGCAGTTTCCGAGGTAATAGTTACTGTAGTCAAAACTTTCATATTCTTTTACAATGTTTTCTTTTCGTATATCGGCACCCACCAATTGCATATCTGCCCGGCAATATTCTCCTGTTATACTGTCCCCGGCTTTTCCGGGTTCACCGGGTTTCCCGGTTTTAAAAATAACTTTATGGGTGAATATATAACTCAAACCGGTGGTGGTAACATACATATCTGCTCCTTGTCCGCTGACTCTAAATAATAAATCCTTTACGGGTTTACCCTGCATATCTGCCATTTGCCCTTTATTCTCGAGAAAACTTAACCCTCCGTTACCGTGCATCCATTGTGCAATCCTATTTTGGGTCATTGAATCAACCGGTACAGGGCGATTACCGCCGGCAGCTATAAGAGGCAGCGAAATGGCAATTGTCAGGATACTTAATAGAGTACGTATGGTTTTCATCATCAATACAGTATGGTTTTATTGTAAAATAATATTTATAATGTTGCAGCTATAAGTATTATTTAATGCATGTATATTTTTAAAACTCACTTCCAGTAGAAGCTTGAGCGTTATTATAATCAGCAATATTTTTACTGCCCAAATATTCTACTTTGCAGTTCATTTTTTTACCGGGAAACGGTACACAAATATAAGAAACAATTGTTACCACAAAATGACGAAAAATAGGTAAGCCATATTTGGCAGGGATAATAGGGTATGAAAGACTTATAATCTGGTGAAATAATATAAAATGGGAATAAGTTGTTTCCCCTTGAAGAAACAATCTTTTTTTCTTTATCGTAAAAGCATTCGTTGAGCTATATATTTGGTTAAGAAATCAATTTTAGCACACTTTACATCAATATGCAGGATGGTAGGGTTTTTCGAGACCTATTTTACAATTTGGCCCCCTTCTCTAGTCATCATATATCTATAAAAATAAAATCCACCCATAAGTTTTTGAATATCAATACAATAATCCTCATTTCAAGCACAGACTTTGTCTATTGTGCCAATTTATGAAATGATTTCAAACTATTCCCTACGACGTACGACAAATCTCAACATTTTTTGGAACGGTTTCAAACTGTTTCCTACGCAGATTAATTATTCCACAGGCAACCTGAAACACCTGTTTGCAAATTTAATAATAGCATTCAGGGTTTCTTCTTTGGCTTCGTAAATACCCATGTGGCCTACATTCTTCAATAATAATACTTCTTTGTCGGCAGGGGTTTCAGTTTGTGGTAGCATGGTTTCCCAATTCAAAATTTTGTCTTGCTTACCGTAAATAAATAACACAGGATACTGGGCAAACTGCAAAATAATTTCCCTGTCTTTCCTGTTTTTCATTCCTTCGGTAGCAGCTACAAGCCCTCGTGCAGTGGAGGTGGAGGCAATCACCTGGATTTTTTTTAGATATGGGCTCTTATCTTGGGCAAAAAGATTAGCAGTAAATACTTTTAGAAAAGTTTTGGTGCGCTTTTTTATCGTTTCTATGCTACGGTCACGGTCTGCTTTTTTCTCATCAGTGTCTTTATATGAGGAAGAGTGAAATAATACCAACCCTCTTAAATTATCGGGATAAAGTTCGGCAAAAGCAAGCCCTGCATAGCCTCCCATAGAATGCCCAACCAAAATATACCGGCGTAAATTCAAGTGGTGCATTACCTCATAAATACATTGTCCCATCAGTTCCATGGAATGCACATAGCCTATAGATTCACTTTCTCCAAAACCGGGTAAGTCAATCGCAATTACCCTGTAATGCTTTGCAAGTTCTATTGAAAATTCCTCCCATACCTGTAGGTTTTCCGGGAAGCCATGAATCAATACAATGGCGCGCCCTTCCCCTTCATCGGAGTAACGAATTTTTGCGTTTTTAAATGTGGAATAACCTATCATCCGATTTAAGAATTAGAATTTAAGAAATAAGATTTACAATGACTTTCGCAAATCATAAATCTTACATCATAAATCTTAATTTCATGCATTCATCAAACTTTCAATTTCATCTGCCTCAATAGGTATGTTTTCCATCAGGTCAACGTTTCCTTTCTCCGTAATTAATATGTTGTTTTCAATTCGTACACCAATTTTTTCAGCGGGTATATAAATTCCCGGCTCGCAGGTGAATACATTCCCGGGTTGCATATTTGCCTGGAATGAGCCTAAATCATGGACATCCAACCCAAGAAAATGTGAAGTGCCATGCATAAAATATTTTTTGTATAAAGGATTTTTAGGGTCTTGCTTCTTTACATCGGCTAAGTTCAGAACCTTTAATTTGATTAATTCCTCTTCCACCAATGAGCCTACGGCAGCATTATATTTCACAAAATTATTGCCTTTCACCAGCATTTTCCGGGCGGCTTTCATCACCCTTAATACTGCATTATAAACCTCTTTTTGTCTCTTGGTGAATTTGCCATTTACGGGTACTACCCTTGTCATATCAGAGTTATAATTTGCATACTCGGCTGCCACATCCAATAAAATTACATCTCCGTTTTGGCATTTCTGGTTATTGATAACATAATGCAACACACAGCTATTTTCTCCCGAAGCAATGATAGGAGTATAGGCAAATCCCTTGGAGCGGTTACGCACAAACTCGTGAATCAGTTCTGCTTCAATTTCATATTCCCAAACTCCCGGTTTTATAAATGGCAATATCCTGCGAAATCCCTTTTCGGTTATTGAGCAGGCATGTTTTATCAGGTCAATTTCAATATCCGATTTAATGGAGCGGAGTTTATGCATAATAGGAGCGCTTCTTTCATAGCGATGCACAGGATATTTTTCCATGCACCACTTTACAAAACGGGCTTCCCTTGTTTCCACTTCCACTATCGCACGGGTATGTTCATTCGTATCTAAATACACTCTTCTGCATTGAGATATTAGCAACCTGAATGTGGCTGCAAATTCTGATAACCAGCGCACTTCCTGTATTCCTGAAGTTTCACGGGCTTCTTCTTTGGTGTATTTATGCCCTTCCCAGGTAGCTATATGCGGATTGGTTTCACGAAGGAAAAGTATTTCCTTCATAGAATTATCTTTTGCATCGGGATAAAGCAGAAGTATGGTTTCTTCCTGGTCTATTCCTGATAGATAAAATAAGTCGGTGTCCTGCATGAACCCCATGCTTCCGTCAGCATTCGAGGGCATAACATCATTGGAGTTAAACACAGCCAACGAATCTGATTTTAATTCTTTTGCAAAGCGCTTGCGGTTATCAATAAATAATTTGGAAGGAATTTTAGTGTATTTCATTTTATTTCTTTTTTATCTATATGAATTATATGGATGAACCGGTGTACTACGGGAGACAAAAATATACCAATATTAGTAATGAAAGCCACCCCGCTGAATAAAGCATAAGCCGACGAAAAGAGTTTACCTGCTACATTATCAATATTAGCAACCGGTCCCATACCCGATAATATCATGGAGGCATTATGGAGGGCATCAATCCAAATGAGATGGGCTATATAATGATAGCCTAAAATACCAATAAGCAAACAAACCATAATGGCTAAAAAGGCAAAGGCAGACATTCTCATCAGTCTTGTCATAAAGACTTTTCTACTTGCCAGTGGTTGGTATTTACTTTCAAACATGGTTTTTCATTCTTCTTATACTATGTGAGACAAACTTACAGAAAATCCCGCAATAGGCTTTTGGAGCGTAATAGTGGAGTACAATTTATATTTTTGTCTCTAAACGTACGTAATTAGTATATTTTTCAAGATTTTTCGTAAGAATTAACGCATAAGTTACAGGTTTTTCATAAATTTGAAGCCCTTAATAAGGAATTGACCTTTTAGCCTATGAGTTTCATTGGAGACAAAGAGGCATATTAGTTGGACTTGGAATAATTAAATAGAAGTCAGAATATAATAATTTCCCCTTTGGTGGGTTATTGTCTATAAGCAAGAGAGAATGAACATCTTAATGGTTTTATCACAGGTTGAGGTTACAGGTGCAGAGGT
This sequence comes from uncultured Bacteroidota bacterium, assembly GCA_963767125.1. Classification (GTDB taxonomy): domain Bacteria; phylum Bacteroidota; class Bacteroidia; order JABEUT01; family JABEUT01; genus JABEUT01. The sequence goes on from CAVYDB010000031.1 coordinate 93,205, forward strand.
ATATGCAGCTTCCATTAGTGATAAATTGATTGACAGAGGGCACAACGTATTTATAGTTTCCGACACCCTTAAAATTCAGACCCGAGCTAAGTACATACCCCTTCCGCTTAATAAACGGAAATTACATCTCCAGGCGAAACATCTTTTAAAGCTTATAAATATTATCCGCGAGAATAATATTATGGTTATTCATTCGCATTCGCGGGTGTCATGCAAGCTCGCCTATATTGCTTCCAGGCTCTGCGGAGTTCCAATGATATATACTGCTCATGGTCACCACCACGTTCACTTGAGCAAAAAATTATTTCCCGCTTATGGAGAATATAGCCTTGCTATTTGCGAGAATGTAAGAGACCAGATTATTAAAGAACTTCACTGGGACGAAAACAAAATAGAAGTGCTGAGAAACGGTGTTGACAGCAGCCGCTACAGTCCGGTCCATATTCCTGCTAAACCAGAGTTCCCTACTGTTTCCATAATCGGGAGATTATCGGGACCTAAGGGAGATGTAGCATACAAAGTGCTGGAAGAAATTTGCATTAAAAACCCTATTGACCCTTCTATAAAAATCAATGTAGTTGGGGGGATGGTAATACCTGACAGGTTTCAAAAATTCAAAGAACGGGTTTCCTTGTCGGGCTTTGTTGGTAAGGTAAGTGACCAGATTGCTAATTCTTCCGTTGTTATCGGAAGCGGCAGGGTTGCCATTGAAAGTCTTATGATGGGTAAACCTACCATTGCCTTTGGGGAAGCCACCTACGAAGGACTGGTAACTACCGATAATTACCAGACTGTTTTACGGAGCAATTTCGGTGATATTGCTGAATCCGGTTCCTGGGATACTTCTCATTTGGGACAAGATATTACGGCCGGATTACAAATGGAAAAAATCCCGGAGCAACTATATACTGCTATCTCCAATTCATTTAACTTAGACAAGGTAACAGACCGGATAGAATACATTTATCAAAGCATTTACTCGAGAGAAAAATATGAAATACCGGTACTTCTTTATCACCGGGTAATAAATGACCCATCGCTGGCTGGAAAACATGGTACCTATGTAACTACCCGGCAATTACAGGCACATCTCGAATATTTGCATAAAAATAATTATACCCCTATTTCGTTCGAAGACCTTTCTATGATTGACCGTTTCGATAAGGATAAAAAATATGTTATCCTTACTTTCGATGATGGGTATGAGGATAATTACACGCTCCTTTTCCCGATGCTTAAAAAATTCAATTTTAAGGCTGTTATATTTATGGTAACCGGGAAAAAAGAAAACACCTGGGATTATTTGGATGAAGGCAGAACCTTCCCTTTGCTTGAAAGGACACAAATTTTAGAAATGAGCAACTACGGAATTGAATTTGGCGCTCATACCATGAATCATGTGGACCTTACTAAAGTAGAAGTGGCTGAAGCCAAACAAGAAATAGAAGGCTCTCGCACAACTCTCGAAGGTATTCTTGGGAAAAAAGTCACCGCCTTCGCATATCCTTATGGTTCGGTAAATGAAACGGTAAAAGAATTAGTTAAAAAGGCAGGGTTTAAATATGGTATTGCTACTGTAGTTGGTCCCCTTGCTATTCATGAAGATATTTTCAATATCCGCCGTATAATTGCTCACCCCGATACCAACCTATCTCGTTTTGCCCGGAAAGTAAAAGGCGATTATCTATACCGTAAGGCAAAGAAACGTGCTATTAATGCAGGCAGTGTTGCAGCTAAAAATGTTACTCTTACTCCAATAGATGTGCAATCGCGCAGAAGCGGGAGTAAACGCAGTGCGTAATTAGCCCGCGATTTTAATCGCGGGTACAAGAATACGGCAATTTATTTATGAATGGTTTTAACCGTTTTCATTATTTATCCGTATTAAATTCCAGCCCACGATTTCAATCCTTAATTAAGCAGGTCGTAGATTTATAAGTTGCTAATAATCAATAGATTTTAAAATCTCCAATTATGTTGGTGATTCCGAAGTATATTCTACCTTAGAATAATAACTTTCCCTTCACCAACCAACTCTCCTGTTTCCTTAAAAACCTTATAAAGATATATTCCATTGGGTTTATCGCTAAGGTCAATGAGATTGTCACCCCCGCCTGTACCAGTTCGGGCAGGCTGAACTTGATTCAGGGTCGCAAAATATATCTGTTGCCCTAAAACATTATATATTTTCAGTTTAGGTTGCGATCCCGAAACCCGTCCGACCGATTCATCCGGGCGGGCAAGTTCTGGATGACTGAGCGCAATAGTGAATGTACCATTATTCGGGTTCGGATAAACCATCAACTCTCCACTTTCCCCTTTTACCTCATTCGTTCCCGTAGCTAACTCAATAGTCGTGCATAAACTATCTATACATCCATTGGCATCGGTAACAGTGCAACAATAATCGCCTATACATTGATTGGTTATCGTGTCTGATGTAAGACCTCCCATCCAGAGATAAGAGTATGAAGGTGTGCCTCCGCCTACAACCACCCATGCAGAACCATTGCAAGTTCCTGTAACATTTATGGAATCCGCAGTCATGCTGATGGCAGTAGGTTGAGTTATGGTAATAGTAGAAACAATACTACAACCATTATAATCGGTAATAGTTGCTGTGTAAGTTCCTGCAATTAGCCCCGAAGCAGAAATGGTAGCCTGGCTATTGGCATCGCTCCATAAATAATTATAGGGGCTTGTTCCTCCACTTACAGTTACTGAAGCACTGCCGTTATTTCCTCCGTTGCAATTTACATTTATAATGGCATTGGCTGATGCTATTAAAGCCATTGGCTGAGTAATAATGACGGTAGCAGGGGATATACACCCATTATTGTCTGTAATGTTTATAGTATAGGTTCCGGCACTTAATCCGGTAACGGAAATTGTAGTTTGGCTATTAGCATCGCTCCACAAATAGGTATAAGGGCTTGTACCTCCAGTTGTTATTGCAGAAGCGCTGCCACTATTGGCTCCATTACAAATAACATTCGTAATAACGTTGGCAGATGCAGTTAAAAGCGGAGGTTGCGCAATGATAACAATGGTAGAACCTTTTATATTTTCACTATCTACCACATTGACCGTATATGTTCCGGCACTCAAATTACTTACAGAAGAAGTGGTCGCACCGTTTGACCAGGAATAGGTGTAAGGTGGTAAACCTTCGCTTGCCATAGCAATTGCACTTCCGTTACTTTCTCCGTTACAATTTACATCGGTTATGGAATTATCTGAAACAGCTAAAACCATCCATACTTTTCGAATACGAGCATTGCCATCATCTACTATATATAGGTTGCCGGAAGTATCTAATGCCAAACCAGTAACATAGGAAAGTTCAGCAGTTGTGGCAGGTCCCCCGTCTCCGGAAAAGCCAATAATACTATCATTACCTGCAAAAGTGCTAATAATACCAGAAGGATTTACTTTCCGAATGTTATTATCATCTGCTATATAAACACCCGAATCATCTACCGTTACTGCAAGAGGCGTATAAATTTCAGCAGTAGTAGCTGATCCTCCGTCACCAGAGTAGCCAACAACACTGTCACCGGCAAATGTGTTAATGATACCTGATGTATCAACTATCCGGATGCGGTGATTATCATAATCTGATATATAAACATTATCAAAATTATCTATCGCAACATTGTTCGGAAGAAAAAACTCTGCAGCTGTAGCGGGTCCACCATCTCCATAATAGCCGCCACCACTCATTAAGCCTGCTCCATATCCGTTGCCTGCGAAAGTGCTGATGATGCCGGAAGTGTTTACTTTTCGTATCACTTGATTATGAGTATCTGCTATATAAACGTTTCCTAATTTATCTACTGCGATACCATATGGTTCATCAAGCTCTGCCGCCGTAGCGGGTCCTCCATCTCCACTATAACCTCCGTATCCTCCCACTCTATTAAATCCATTACCGGCAAAAGTGCTTATTATACCAGAAGTATTCACTTCCCGAATTCTATTATTATACGTATCAGCAATATAAATATTCCCTATACCATCAGTTGTCAAGCCTTGAGGAGCCTTAAGTTCTGCGGTTGTGGCAAGTCCTCCGTCGCCGGAATAACCCCTAACCCCATTACCAGCAAAAGTGCTAATTATACCTGATGTGTTTATTTTGCGTACACAGGAATCGTTATCGGATATGTACACATTCCCTATTTTATCCACTGTTATGCCGTACGGGTCAAGCTCTGCAGCTGTGGCAGGTCCTCCGTTCCCTGAAAAACCACCTATGCCATTCCCGACAATGGTGGTGATAATTTGGGCAGAGCTATGAATAAAAAATGGAAAGCAAATGACAGTAAGTAACAGTAACTTTCTCATACACTAAAAATAGGAGTACAAGGTTATAAAAAATATCAATAAAATTCTTATCTCACAATAATTAACTTCCCGTTCCCAATCAATTCCTCATTCTCTGTAATAACACGGTAAAAATACATCCCGTTCGCCTGGTTATACATATTAACTAAGTTGTGTTACCCTGCGGGAAAGGTAGGTTCTCAGTAAGCACTCTTTCCCCGAGAATGCTATAAACCTCTATGCTTTTCGCACTCGCATCTCAAATTCTAACGTATAATAATGTCTATTTTTTGGATTCCCCGCTGTCGCTTTTAATCTTCGCTTTCCCCATCATAGGGCAACTGGAACTCATCCCTTTTCCATCGGAGCAATTCATCTTTCCGTCGGAACATTCATCATCTCCTCCGCAATTCATACTACCATCAGAGCAACCGTTATTACTTCCACAATTCATCATTCCATTGCAACAATTATTATTACCTCCGCAGTTCATCATCCCTTCGCAGCAATTCATATTACCTCCGCGGTGATGCATCATCCACATAGGACCACCCATCATACCATCGCCTCTTCCCATCATCATTTCTTTATTCACCATTCTTCTATTGCCCATGTGGCACATCCTCATCAGTCCTCTGGCTCCATCGCACATTAATACCAGGAATCCCATAGCGATAATAAACCAGGCAAGATATTTGTAAAGAGCGCCTAAATTGTCTTTTTGAGACTGGGCGAGTAGCTTCGCTCCAAAAACGATTGCAATCAATGCAATGGAGAAAGAAATTAAAATCATGTTAGTAAATGCGTTGGTTTATAATGAGGTAAAGGTAAGGAAAAATAATCAACTTATATGGAATGGGGCAATTAATAACCTATTTGGACTGTTTTTCATAGTGCATCCATAAAATTATGCTTATGTTTGGGAAATTATCTATTCATGCATTATACCCTGCTATTGAGTGTTATACTGCATCCTATAATAAATCACCATAAATATGATAACTGAAGAAACCATAAAAGTTAAAGAGACTAATAAGAGCCGTATATCGGAAGTAGATTTTAATAACCTTGAGTTCGGGAAAATTATTGCCGACCACATGCTTATTTCCGATTATAAAGATGGAGAATGGAACAACTTTCACATTGAACCCTTTGGAGAAATATCTTTTACTCCCACCATTTTAGCCCTGCATTACGGTCAAATTGTGTTTGAAGGAATGAAAGCCTTCCGTATGAAAGATGGCAATGTTTCTATTTTCCGTATTGAAAAGCATTATGAACGGTTTATGCGCTCACTTGAGCGTATGTGCATGCCTTTCATGTCATACCGCCTTTTTGAAGAAGGGCTCATCAAGCTCATCGGTTTAGATTCACCCTGGGTTCCCAATAGCGAAGGTGCTGCTCTTTATATTCGCCCATTTACCTTTGCTTCGGAAGAGCGGTTTGGTGTGAAAATTTCCGCTGAATATAAATATATTGTGTTTTCAGGTCCGGTAGGACCTTATTACAATAAGCCCCTGCGCGTAAAAATAGAAGACCATTATGTACGTGCTGCAAGAGGCGGAACAGGCTCAGCCAAATGTGCAGGTAATTATGGGGCTTCGTTTTTTCCTGCCCATCTTGCTAAAATGCAGGGCTTCGACCAGGTGCTGTGGACAGATGGTTCTCCTGAATTGAATATTGAAGAATCAGGCACTATGAATGTGATGTTTGTTATTGACGGGGTATTAGTCACTCCTCCGCTATCTGATTCAATATTGGACGGGGTTACCCGTGATTCTTTTCTCACACTCGCGCATGAATTGGGTATCCATACCCAGCAACGCACTATAGGTGCAATGGAATTGGAAGCCGCCTTAGAAAAAAATATATTGAATGAAGCATTTGGTACCGGTACAGCCGCTGTTGCCAGCCCCATTCAAAGCATTGATATAAAGGGAAAAGATTATGGTGTTCCTGTACCCGAAAATGGAGTTATGATGCGTATTAAAAACCTGCTTACGGATATTCGCCTGGGCAAGGCCCCCGATAAATATAACTGGAATACGGTAATCAAATTATAAGCATTTTTTCAACACTTGCGGATTTCCCTAAAATAATTAAAATAGCTTTCGATTCTTCTATATAGATAGAAGCTCCTCTTTATCCTATCAGATTATAGGTAGAACAAAACGTTCAAACCCTATATTGGGGGTAACAAAAGCCAATACGGTTTTTATCTATATTTGCCAAAAGATAAATAAAGTAATTATATGAATTTCCAACTGTCCGAAGAGCACTTAATGATACAAAAAGCAGCACGCGATTTCGCTAATGATGTGCTGAAACCGGGCGTGATAGAGCGTGACGAACATCAAAAATTTCCTAAAGAAGAAATAAAACAATTAGGGGAATTGGGTTTTCTTGGTATGATGGTAAGCCCCCAATATGGCGGCGGCGGTATGGATGCTATTTCGTATGTACTTGCAATGGAAGAAATTTCAAAGGTAGATGCTTCAGCTTCTGTGGTAATGTCGGTAAATAATTCGCTTGTATGCTGGGGATTGGAACAGTATGGAACCGAAGAACAAAAACAGAAATATTTAGTTCCGCTGGCAAAAGGAGAAATAATAGGAGCCTTTTGTTTATCGGAACCGGAAGCAGGCTCAGATGCTACATCACAACATACAACTGCCATACCTAAAGGCGATAAATATATTTTAAACGGCACTAAAAACTGGATTACCAATGGCAACTCAGCATCGGTATATCTTGTAATGGCGCAAAGTTTTCCGGATAAGGGACATAAAGGTATTAATGCATTTATAGTTGAAAAAGGCATGCCCGGCTTCCAAATTGGGAAAAAGGAAAATAAGCTTGGTATTCGTGGTTCTGACACTCACTCACTCATGTTTCAGGATGTGGAAATACCCAAAGAAAACCGCATTGGCGAAGATGGATTTGGGTTTAAGTTCGCTATGAAAACCCTGAGCGGAGGACGCATTGGTATTGCTTCACAGGCATTAGGTATTGCATCCGGGGCTTATGAATTGGCCCTGGCATATTCTAAAGAAAGAAAAGCATTTGGGAAAAAAATAAGTGAACACCAGGCTATTCAGTTTAAATTAGCTGACATGGCTACCCAGATTGATGCCGCCCGTTTACTTTGCCTGAAAGCAGCCTGGTTAAAAGACCGTCACTTAGATTATACACAGGCTGGAGCTATTGCAAAAGTATTCGCCTCAAAAGTAGCTATGGACACCACGGTGGAAGCTGTACAAATACATGGAGGCTATGGCTACGTGAAAGAATACCATGTAGAACGCCTGATGCGCGATGCTAAAATTACCCAGATATATGAAGGCACTACCGAGGTGCAGAAGATTGTCATTTCGAGGGGGGTGCTGGCGTAAGCTTTTTTTACAAAAGAGGAAATTTAATCATAACTTGGGTAGTAAGATTATCTGAATGCAAAATGTATGGGCAGCATATATTGAACGTTGACAGGTTTTCCATCTTGCATTCCGGGCATCCATTTGGGCATCAATGAAACTACTCTTATAGCTTCATTATCCAGCATTTTTCCACCTTCTACTCCACGCAGTATCTTGATATTTGAGACGGAACCATTCCTTTCCACAATAAATGAAACAAACACAGTTCCCTGTATGTTTGCGTTTTTTGCCTCATCCGGGTATTTAATATGGTTTGTCAGCCATATCCCAATATCATCCCCCATGAATTTTGGCATCTGTTGAACCGCAGAGAAGACTTTATCAGTATCAGCCACTGTTATATCCAAATTACTATTCATGTTTTGAGCGTTTGAAATAGAATCACGTTTTATTCTAAATATAATTTTAACTGTGAGTTCCGTGCTAACGGGTTTGTTATCCTGAAACCGTGGACACCATAAAGGCATAACAGACACAATTCTTTCAGCTTCTTTATCCATCATAGCTCCACCTTTTATACCCTTTTGAACATTTATATGTGAAACTGAACCATCCTTCTCAACAGTAAAACCCACTAATACTTCCCCCTCTATTTTTTTCTTTGAAGCCTCTACAGGATAATTAACCTGCTCTGAAATCCAATCACTCAGGTCATAAGGAAATTGGAGTGAGTTGTTTCCATCTTCTGGGAGTATAAAACGTATGGGTACATCATACTCTACTCTTACAGAATGTCCATTTTGCATTCCGGGTATCCATTTAGGCATTTTAGACGTTACCCGGATAGCTTCGCTATCTAAATCCCTGTTAATTCCTTTTAATATTTTAACATGGGAAATGTTACCATCTGTCTCAACTACAAAACTCACAAACACTATTCCCTGAATGTTGTTATTCTTTGCATGTAGGGGGTAATTTGTATTTTTTAAAAGCCATTTTTGAATATCGCCGGAAAATTGGGGTTTTTTTTGAATAGCGGCATATATTTTATTACTATCAACTAAAGTTATTGGATGCGAATCAATATTCATATTTTGCGCATATAGGTTTGAATAGCCTATCAGAACAAAGCAAAATGTAACAATATTTCGTATAAATAACTCCTTGTGCATCTTACTAGTAAAATTTACTCTTTCAATATTACATTTATCAAAAAGCAGACAACACCTGCTATTTCATCCTTTAATTTAGAATCGCGGATACTATCATTTTGCTTTTCAAAATTCTTTAAAAACTCTACATTCATTTAATACCCAGTTTTGTCAATACTCTTTTTTTAGGAGCAATTCCGCTTTTAAGCCCTTCTTTTATAAGCATTGATAAAACACGGTCTTCGGCATCTTCTTCAGAAAGTAAATCTATCCCATTGGATGATTTTGAAAGATCCTTTAACAAAGGAAGTAAGTTCTTTCCTGTTTTGCTCTTGTTGTCAATTTCAAATAAGTATTTCATACGAAGAAAGGAAAATATTCAATTACAAACATACCTATTTTAAGAATTATTTTTGTTTATTGTATCTCAATCTCCACCCTTCTATTAGCCGCTTCTTCATCTTCATTGGCAGGGTGCGGATATAGCATTTGGCTTCTTCCATACCCTACAGATTCCATCCGGTCTTTACTCACCCCGTGCAGCGAAAGATATTTTTTTACCGCATCAGCCCTTCTCTCCGATAAATCCTGGTCGTAGTCCTTAGACCATGAACTATGGGGGTCATTTACATATCCTTTAATAATAATTTTTACCCTCGGGTTATTCACTAAAAATTGAAGCACGTAGTCGAGGGATGGTCTTGATATAGCAAGTATATTAGGGCTATCCTGCAGGAATTGTATATCCTTCAGGGTTATTTTTTCATCTGTTTTTATGGGTTGTAGGCGTATCCAAAATGTAACAGAGGAAGTATCACCCGTAGCTGAATAACTCGACTGGTAAGGCATGTGACCCGTTGCATTCGCGCGGATTTTTATAGTTTGTTCTTTATTCAGCCGGAGAAAATAATTAGCCGTATCTACTTTAATGGATTTATTCTTTTGAAAGCCATCAATAATCAGGCTTGCCTTGATGGGATGGTTAGCGCTGTCTAACACATGAATAAAAAAATTAGGTTTGGAAATTGCTACTATTTTCTGGGCTTTAACCGGCAAAGTATCTATAGTTGGTTTTTCTTCTATTGTTTTTACATTTAAATGCAAATGGAGTTTCAGCACAAACCCTTTTGAACTGGAATAACTATCTATAGCCAAATAAAACCTCTCTCCCTTTTTTACCTTTAAGGCAGAACTATATTGGGAATTAAGTCCCGGACCTGTTAATGCATCTTTTGCTTTCTCCGATAGACCTGTTTTTGCATTACCTCCTTTTTTAGGCTTTGCAAAATTGGTGCGTATCGGTTTTATTTTTCGCTGTTCTTCTTTAGCACAAAAATCTCCTTTGTCCGCTTTGAAAAGCATAAAATCAAAATCATCTCCCGGGTGAACGGATACTATATCGAAAGTTAAAGCAGTGTCGTAAGGAATAATAAATGAAAACCAAACCACTTTATGTATTTTGCCGAAATACATAGTCTCATTATTGGGCATACACAACGAAGAATCAGCCCAGCTCTCCGCAACTACAGGTCCGTAAGATGAGGTAGTGACAGCTATAGCATCGCTACAGGTAGCATGTTGCTGTGCAAATACCGAAGTAATTCCAATAAAAAACAGAATAAAAAGGAAATTACGTTTCATTTTAAAATTCTGCGATAAGAGTCTCTCCTCCTACAACCACATCATTCAGTTTTGAATTCACTTTAGCTGTCAGCGGCAAAAAAATATCAACCCTTGACCCGAACTTAATAAAACCCATTTCGCCTCCCTGTTCTGCATCGTCACCTTCTTTGCAATAATATCTTATACGACGTGCCACTGCTCCTGCAATCTGCCGAAACAATACTTCTTCATTGTTATCTGTTTTAACTACTATTGTCGTCCGCTCATTCTCGGTAGATGATTTCGGGTGCCATGCCACAAGGTACAATCCGGGGTGATACTTAACATACTTTACAGTTCCTCCAACCGGAAAACGGTTTACATGTACATTCAGGGGCGACATAAAAATAGACACCTGTTTACGTTTGTCTTTGAAATATTCTGGTTCTTCCGTTTCTTCAATAACCACTACTTTGCCATCAGCTGGAGCTATAATATACTTGGGCGTTACAGGTGTATTGCGTTTCGGATTGCGGAAAAACTGTATGATAAGAATCCAGAAACCGAGGGAAAGAATAGCCAGTATATAAACTAACCAGACAGGTGGTCCCAGATAAATTATAATACCGTTCAGTAATACTAACAAAATAAAAAAGCCTGTAATAAGTTTATATCCTTCCCTGTGAATCATGTAAATAGTGTTATGCTGCAAAGGTAAAACTTTCCAACCTATTCATTATTTGTCATTATCCTTTTCACTTATATTTGGATTTTTTATTACAGCCTATGAGTACATACCACAACTATACCGTTAATAT
>CAVYDB010000032.1:0-36483 GCA_963767125.1 uncultured Bacteroidota bacterium
GAAAGAACCCGCGCTAGCGCCGATGTGCCGGACCGGCCATTGCCCAACAGGAAGAGTGCCACCGGGGCGAGCACCGTTCGCGGCACTGGGCCGACTTTTCGTCACCGCCGCAGAATAGGGTTCCGACAACTAGTCCGCCAGGGTATTGAGCAACGTGCTGTCGGCGGCACGCATGGCCGAAAATCTGAGCTCCCGACCTTGCCGAATCGGAACAGCGGGTGGGCTACTCTGACGCTCGTGTCAAATCGGTTCGCCCCGTCGACACCGACGCCATAGGGAGCCGCGGGCGAACCCTGTGCCATCGGAGGCTCATCAGTGACAATCAAGGACCGTCCTGCACGCGCATCCAATGATGATGCCCGGCTTGATAACCGGCTCGTATTGATGGACCAAGCCTTCTATGCGGGCCACCGCGCCGCCGGTCAGAAAGAAGTGATGCAAGTCGGGTGGCTTTATCAGCACGCGGTCGACATCGACGGGCTGAAGCGGTTTCGCGACAAACTCGGTCAAGGGATGATGGGCAGGCTTATCGAACGGTCGCCGCTTCCGTTCGGCCGGTGGCGGTGGTATCGGACCAGGCCGGCAGAACTCGATATAGCTGGTCGCTCGTCCCCGGGCTGAACTCGGCGACTGGTTCGACGAACGCACACAACTACCCATTGATCCGGAATCGGGACCCGGCTGGCGTATCAGTGTCGTTCCCCTCACCGATGGCTCAACCGCGATCAGCCTGGTGCTGTCCCACTATGTCATCGACGGCATCGGTGCCGCCGTCGCGGTGACCGAGGCGCTTTTAGGCCTTTCGCGCGATCTCGGCTACCCGTTGCCACGGTCCCGCTCCCCGCCTACGGGCATTGGTACAGGACGCCGGCGAAACCGCACGGGATGTCCCGAAGTTGCGCGGGCGTTCGTCGCGGCGGCGAAAGAAGCCCGACGCCGCCAGCAGGACACTGCGCACTCGCAGGCGCAGGCGTCGCTGCCGACCGTCACGCCGACCACCGGTGCAGACGACCTCGTCATCGCGCCGAACATCTGGATCCGACTGAAGTTGGATAATTGGAATTCCCGGGCGGAGGCCCTTGGCGGAACGGCCAGCGCGCTCGCCGCGGCGTTCACCGCGAGACTCGACAAGCACATGGGACGCCCGCATGGCGATGCCGATGATGTCAAGATGCTGCTCACTGTCAACACCCGCACCATGGACGATGCGCGAGCGGTCGCGGTCTCCTTCGTGCGGGTCGGCATCGACCGACAGGGGTGCCGTCCGATCTGCGGGAGCGCACGCCGCGATCGAAGAAGCGCTGAAGGCCGCCCAGGACACCCCCGATGAATCAGCGGAACTGGTGCCACTGACCCCTTTCACACCCACACGGGCATGGAGGCATCTGATCGATTACGCGGTCAGCGACCCCGATCAGCCCGCAGTCTTTCAAATCTAGGCGATACGGGGCCCGGCGGCGATCCGGCCCGACGGCACGCTCTGCGCCGCGATGTTCGCTCGCGGGGCTAGTCAGAACGTCACGCGAGGCTGGCTGGAGAGAACGGGCGGCCTACTGCAGGTTTTCGTCGGCACCTCGACGGAGATCAACCAGGTCGGCATCTGCGTCCGCGCTTACCAGCCAGGCGCTATGACGACGAAGTCCGCCTTACGCGAATTAGCTGGCCGTACATTAATCGAATTCGGCCTCACCGGCGAGATTGACTAGCAGTCGCGGATCCGGTCGGTTTCGGGTGGCCGCAACGTCGCGCCAGCGCACTTTCAGCAAAGCCACAGCGATGCGCGCAGGCAGCAACATTGCGGCGGTGGAGACGGAGCCGGTCCGCGAACAGGCAATGGGCGTCCGCAGCAGTGTGACCACCGCCGGCATTCGGTGAGGATTCCCAGTTGCGGCAACTTCGCGGCCGAACTGGGCGACAGTCGGCGCTTCCACCTCGCGCGCTATGCATTACTATCCGGAATTGAGTTGCGAAAGCGTCAATATGGAGGCCGTAAGCATGGTTAAGTGTCGTCCAGATCGGTCGCGCCATCCGAGGCGCCGCTCGTATGCGGTGACCGTGACGTCCACAACATCCGGGCAGCGTGAGGGCGCGCGGCTCGCGGTGTAGCGGAGTGCGCAACCGGTTGGCCGACGCCAAAACCGGAAACAGGCGGAAAGGTGCACAGGGGTGAAAGCGGTGGTTGAGGGCAGTGTGCCCGACGTTGCACCAGATCGGTCCGACGTCGCCATCGCGGGGCGGCAGCGACGCTGCCCAGGCGGCGCCCCCGCAGAGGACGCCCCAGGCAGTTCGCGAAAGGGCCGTCGCAATCGGGGCACTGGGGTCTTCAGGACTGTGAAGCGGCTATGGATTCCGCTCGTCATAGCTGCCGTAGTGGCTGGCGGAGGATTTACGGTGCGCGGCTGCACGGCGTGTTCGGCTCCGAGAAGCGCGCCTCGTATGCCGACACCAGAACGACGACACCAGGCCGTTCAACCCCAAGCACATGAGGTACGAGGTCTCGGACCACCGGGAACCGTGGCCGACATCAGCTATTTCGACGGCAACGGTAACCCCGTCATGAGGAGCGGCGACTGCCGTGGTCGCTGGAATTCCCGATCACCGCGGCGACGGCCGGCGGAAATGTCGCGGCCCAGGGCGATAGTGACAGTATCGGCTGCCGCATCGCGGTGGACGGCGTGGTCAAGCCGAGAAAACCTCGAACGAAGTGCGCGCATTTGCCGCCTGCCATGTTGAAGGCCGCATGAGCAAAGATCGACCGCCACGACACTCGGCCATTCGTGGCGCGGACGATCCACCGATTTTCGGTGCTCATCATCCTGGGTGGTTGGCGATCATCGTCGGCGTGAATACTGCTGTCCCCCCGCTCGAAAAGGTCGAAAAAGAGCATGCGGTATCGCTGAACCCCACAGATGCGCCGTCGCTGCGGGGGACGAACGCATAGACCGAGGACTTCCAGGAAGACGATTCCGCAAATCGGCAGCGATGATCGTCCTGGAGGGACAGCAACCCCTCGGCGACGATGCTCACCCATACTACGACCGCTTGATTCGTCAACTGCAAGACGATTCGAAGCACGTCAGAGCAAATCCACAATTTCTGGGGCGACCGACTAACGCGGGCTGCCGCGCAAAGCGCGGATGGCAAGGCCGTTACGTCCAGTTGGAACTCGCCGGCAAGCCAGGCTGGTCAGACTCCGGGCAACGAATCCGTGGAGGCCGTCCAGCAGCATCGTCGACCGGACGCCGCGCCGCCCGGGATCAAGGCCTTTGTCACCGGCGCCGGCGCGATCGCTGCAGATATGAGCAAAAGCGGCGATAACACGCTGATCCGCAGTGACGATGGTAAGCCTCGGGGTCATTTTGGTGCATGTTGCTCCTCGTCTACCGTTCGATAGTCACCGTAATACTTTTGCTGCTCATGGTCGGAATCGAATTGCAGGTGGCTCGAGGAATCGTGGCACTCCTCGGCCATCACGAGATCATTGGCCTCACCACGTTCGCCGTTAATCTGTTGGTATCCATTGGGATCGCGGCCGGAACGGACTACGGGATATTCTTCATCGGGCGATATCAAGAGGCACGCCAGGACGGCGAGGATCGGGAAACCGCCTACTACACCACATACCGCGGGGTCGCCAAAGTCGTATTGGCCTCCGGTTTGACGATCGCCGGGGCGGCTTTACTGCCTGAGCTTCACCCGGCTGCCCTTCTTCCAGACCCTCGGCATCCCTTGCGCGGTGGGCGTATTGGTCGCGGTCGCGGTCGCGCTCACGCTGTTCCCGGCGGTCATTGCGGTCGGCGGCCGGTTCGGCCTGTTCGAGCCCAAGCGGAGGATCAAGGTCGCGCGATGGCGGCGGATAGGCACGGCGATCGTGCGGTGGCCGGCGCCCATCCTCGTCGCGACATTGGCGGTCGCGCTGGTCGGGCTGTTGACGCTGCCGTGGATACAAACCCAGCTACAACGACCAGAAATATCATCCCCAAAGACATTCCCGCCAGTCAGGGAAATGCGGCGGCAGCAGCGACATTTTCCGCCGTCGGCAATGATGTCCCCGAAATCTCTGGTCGAGGCCGATCACGATCTGCGAAATCCTGCGGATTTTCTGGTACTGAATAAACTCGCCAAGGGCGTGCTCGCCGTTCCGGGCATTTCCAGGGTACAGGCCGTAACACGCCGCAGGGAACCACCGATCGCGCACACGTCGATACCGTATCATGCTCAGCATGCAACAGGCAGGCCAGCAACAATTCACGTTTTTTCAGAAGGCCCGCATGGCGGATATGCTGCAGCAGGCAAATATGCTCACGGAAATGATCGGGATCATGAGCATATGTAATCTCCATGAAACAAATGGTGGCCACCACGCAGGATATGGTCAGCAAAACTCATGACATGGCAGAGACGACAAACGAACTACGGGATCATATCGCGGATTTCGACGATTTCTTCCGACCGCTCAGAAATTATCTGTACTGGGAACCGCATTGCGTCAATATCCCGGTCTGCTATTCGGTGAGATCTCTTTTTGACACACTGGACGGCATTGACGCCGTTACCGATCAACTTGCCGGTTTGGTTTCAAACCTCGATCAACTCACTGTCATCCTTCCGCAAACGCTGGCCCAGTTCCCTGTAATGAACCTGACATAGCAATACCGGGTCGTAGAAGGATATGGCTGATATATCAGTGGGTTATTTTTGCAGGGGTTTTCCTGTTGCCAATAGGTATGCCGGCACAGTCAAACACTGCGCTCAATTACCCGATAAGCGCCAATGGCTTTTATGAAAATAAAGGGCAGGTAATGGACCAAAATGACAAGCCCAACCCGGCTGTAAAATACCTGCTTTGCAGCCCCGGCTTTAATGTGCAGCTCAGGCAAACAGGGTTTAGCTATGATACTTATACCGATGAAAAAGATACTTCGGAAAATTATGCTTCCTTGCTTTTTCCCAATCCCGGAAAGGATGGTATGAGGCCGCCTCCCCCTAAATTTAAACGGCACTTTCACAGGGTGGATATTGAGTTAGATGGGTGTAACCCCGGGGCTGTAATGGAAGCGGAGGGAAAATCGGCAGCCTACTACAACTACCTTACTGCCGGAACCCCAAAGGGAGGCGTAAGCAATGTACACAGTTATACAAAAGTGACATATAAAAATATTTATCCGCATATAGACCTTGAATTTTTTGCCTCCCCGCCGGGAAAAAATGTATCTGCTGCTAATGGAAAAACAAAGACAAGCGCAGTGGAGTATAATTTTATTGTACACCCCGGCGGAAATCCTGCCGATATTAGACTGGCATACAAAGGAGCCAATAAAGTAGGGCTCAAAAATGGGCAATTGATAGTACATGTTTCTGCCGGAGATTTGGCTGAAAACATACCCTATAGCTACATAAAAAATACAGGGCAGGCAGTGAAAATTGGCTATGATGCCCTCGGCAATGATACGTATGGATTTTCGGTACCCTCTTTTAGTAGCTTGCAGCAGAGCCCCTCCTCCGACTTGATTATTGACCCCATACCCAACCTTAACTGGGCTACTTATTTGGGGGATTCATCCGTAAATTATGGATATGCTATTGCCCTGAGCAAGGGCGATAGCGTATATATTGCAGGATACACCGCTAGTAAAAAAGGCATCGCAACAACAGGGGCATACCAGACAATATATATGGCTGATTATGATGTTATTATGGCTGAATTTAATTCTACGGGCTCTTCCCTGATTTGGGGTACTTACTATGGAGGAGGAGGTGCAGATTTCGCAACCAGTATCGCAATTGACAAAATGGGTAATATATATATTACTGGAAACACTACTAGTTCCTCAGGCATAGCAACTATTGGAACCTATCAATCAACCATAGGTGTCTATCAGAATGCTTTTATAGCCAAGTTTAACTCTACAGGGACTTCACTTTTATGGGGTACATATTATGGAATGCTTGAAGAAGGAGGAAATGGTATTACTGTTGATGCAAGTGGTAATGTATATATTACCGGAAGTGCCGTATGTACTTCTGGTATAGCTACAACAGGAGCATATCAGACAACCAGGGGTGGTTCCCCGGCTGCTTTTGTAGCCAAGTTTAATGCAACTGGGAATATAGTGTGGGGTACCTATTATGGGCAATCTGCACATAATTTTGGTGAGGGTATTGCTCTCGATGCCTCCGATAATGTATATATTACAGGATATGCTGACGATACCATTGGTATAGCTACAGCGGGAGCATACCAAACAAGTAAGGCTGGCGGTGGCAATAGCACTAATGATGCCTTTGTAGCTAAATTTAATTCCACAGGGTCTTCCTTAGTGTGGGGTACTTATTACGGAGGAAGAGGTAACGAGGAAGGTACAGGAATTGCTGTAGATAAATACAATAATGTGTATATTACAGGATGGACGTCCAGTACTTCCGGCATAGCTACCACCGGGGCGCACCAAACTACATTAGGGGGAGACAGTGATGCTTTTATTGCCAAATTTAATCCGACAGGCACATCACGGATATGGGGTACCTATTTTGGGGGTAGCGGCGTTGACGAAGCAAATGGCATTGTGTTAGATACCAGTAGTAATATATATATTGTGGGTGATGCAGCAAGTTCCTCCGGTATTGCTATAGCAGGAGGATACCAAACTAATAATGCGGGAGGGGTATTTGATGCTTTTATAGCCAAATTCAATTCATCTAATTCTACCCAGCTTTGGGGGACTTATTTTGGGGGCTCAGGAAAAGAGCAGGGATTTGCAATTACATTGGATGTGAACAACAATGTATATATCACAGGACTTACTAATAGCAGTACTGGCATAGTCACACCGGGGGCATACTTAACAAGTTATAATGCTATGCTTACTTATGCTGTCTTTGTTGCTAAATTTGGTAATACTACTGTAACGCCGCTGCCCATTACCTTAACTTCTTTCACCGCCACCTACATAGAACAGAACAATACAGTTTTAACTAATTGGGAAGTAGCATCGCAATTAAATAACGCGGAATTTGTGGTTGAAAAAACCACAGACGGAATTAATTACGAAGAAGTGGCAAGTGTTCCGGGCGCCGGCACCACCCCCTTTTCAAAATCGTATTCTGCCCTTGATTTGCATCCTGTGCCGGGCGTTTCATATTACCGCTTAAAACAAATAGATGTGGATGGAAACTCGGCGGTGTTCGACCCGGTAGCCGTTTTTATAGGGAATAATCAAAACCCTTCTATCAATGTGTATCCTAACCCTATCAGGGGCGATGCTACCCTAATTTATATTTCTACCGATGAAAACCCGCTAACCATAGATATCATAGATATTACAGGGAGAACAGTAGATTCTTTTACGATGAATACTATAGAGACAGGCGAAAATAATTTGCTCCTGAATACTTCCCGCCTCAGCCGGGGGCTTTACTTTATCCGCGCCACCGAAGGACAAAAAGAGTACCATTTGGAGTTTGTGAAGGACTGAGGTGACCTATCCCTTATAGCTTTGCCGCCCTTCCCAACAACCCACAATTCACCACACTTGTAAGAGGACTGTATCACCCCTGGCCGAACAGCGCCAACTGGGAGCGTTTCAGGATGCGGCATGAAAGCAGGGTTACATCGTCAAGGTATTGCTTGCTGCCTTTGTAAACCATTAATGTTTCAGCAATTTTATCATTTATTTGTTTGGCTGTAAATCCTGAATTGGAAAGGGTAACAAATAAATCGGTGAGCCTGTCAATACTGAACTCTTCATTTTTTTCATTTTCCAGCTCGGTGATACCGTCGGTATAAGACAGTAGCGATGCCGGGGTTGCAATGGATATAATCCCTTCTTTCAGATAAGGCATTTCAGAAACCATACCCAATGCCGGTCCTCCGGATTTTAGTAAAGTAACCGTATTTTCCATATAAAGCACAGGGGGGTAATGCCCTGCATTCACATATTGAAGCATCTGTGTATGGCGGTTAAACTTGGCTATAAAAAAAGTGATGAAGCTCTCGCCTCTCGCTGTATCCATTACGTTTTTATTCAGGCGGGTAATTAAGTCGGTGAGGGAATTGGTCTGCTCTATTTGGGCATGCAGGCTCGCCTGGAAATTACTCATCAGCAACGCAGCTGCCACACCTTTGCCCGAAACATCGGCAATACAAAAAGCAAATTCACTTTCGTTTAACGGAATAAAGTCATAATAATCTCCGCTTATTTCATGGAAAGGCAGATAGTAAGCGGCTACATCAAGCTCGTCGGTATGCGGCAGCACGGAAGGCACAAGGATAGATTGGATTTCTTTTGCCAAATCCAACTCATGTTTTAATAATGCCTGGTGGATATTTTCTTTGGCTAATTTTTTATTCTCAATAGCTACTACCAAAATATTAGTGAGGGTTTGAATATAAGGTAAGTGTTTCAGCGCAGAGCCTGTTCCTTTTTTGCCTTCTTTCAGGTCCCCTAAAAAAACATACGCCAGTGCATTTTCCTTATGATTCACCGGGACAATAATATCCAGTTCCCCGTGTTCGGGCCAGGCATCTGTATCTACACGGGTAATTTCTTTTATGTTTGAATAGCCTTTGCCACGTTCAATAGCAAATTCCAGCCTGTCTTGTGCAATGCCATAACTCAGTATGCACCTCCAATTGCCATCGTAGCTCAAGAGCATTAATCTCCCAATGTTCAGCTTATTTTCAAGCACATCCCTGTAAATATCCAGCAGGGCGTTTATGGATGCATTCAGGTTAATGGACTTGGTAAGTTCAAATAATGCATTCAGCTTTTCATCGGATATATCCGCTTGAATTTCTTCGGGGGTTTTATTTTTTTCGGACATCAGCTTAATCAAATATTAAAATGACGGTTTAAAAATAAAACAAATATAACTCCGCCTTTGCCATTCATATCTTTCCCCGGTTCCTAATTTACCATTCCTGATTGAGTTAAGCTCCATGCTTCCGCTTTATTACTGAACATTTTTTTTGTTTCTGTCCAGGTTTGTTTAAATAATTCTGAGTTGCGGTAGTTTTCCAAATGCTGTTCCGATTTCCAGGTGCTGTAAGTAAAAAACGTAGAAGGGGAATCTACCGATTTAAGTAATTCTACTTTCTCGCAACCATCGAAACCGGTTATTTTATTGTTGAACAGAATTAAATAAATTTATAAAATCACTAACTTTTGCTTCCTGAAATTCCATTTTAACAATTCGAACAACCATTTAATTTAAAATATAAGAATTAAGATGTATGATTTAGGAGTGAGTAGTTAAATCTTACTTCTTAAATCATACTTCTTAATTCATTTTATGCTTTTACCTGCGAACGAATGATATTTAATGCTCCACCTGCTTTAAACCACTCTATTTGATTTTCATTATAGCTATGGTTTAGTTTTATTTCATCGCTGCTTCCATCTTTATGATGTAAGAACCATTGCTAAGAGGTATTGCCGGGTGTGAAACGTTGTTAAACCAAGTATATCAATGGTATCATCTTCCTGTATTTTATCATAATCATTTTTATCGGCAAAAGTAACCGCCAGCATACCTTGTTTTTTAAGGTTGGTTTCGTGGATACGGGCAAACGATTTTACCAAAATAACACTCACCCCAAGGAAGCGCGGCTCCATAGCGGCATGTTCGCGGGAACTGCCTTCGCCATAGTTTTCATCACCTACCACTACCGTGCCAATGTGGCTGCTTTGTAAGCCCTTTGTACATTGGGCACAGCGCCATATTCGCCGGTCAGTTCATTCTTAACGGAATCGGTTTTATCATTGAAAGAATTAAGCGCACCAATCAGCATATTGTTGGATATGTTATCCAGGTGTCCGCGGTATTTGAGCCAGGGGCCTGCCATTGAGATATGGTCGGTAGTGCATTTGCCTTTTGCTTTAATAAGTAATTTCAAATCTTTCAAGGTCAATACCTTCCCATGCAGCGAAATGGGTCAAGCAGTTGCAAGCGTTGTGAATCGGGCGATACAATCACTTGAACATTGCTGCCATCTTTTGCCGGTTCCTGATAGCCCCGGTCTTTCACATCAAATCCTTTGGCAGGAAGTTCAATGCCGGTAGGTTCGGGCAATTTCACTTTTTCGCCTTTATCATTGGTCAATAGTATCCGTAAGCGGATTAAAGGTAAGGTCGCCTGCAATGGCAAGCGCAGTAACTAATTCAGGGGATGCTACAAAAGCATGGGTATTAGGGTTACCATCATTTCGTTTAGAGAAGTTGCGGTTAAACGAAGTGAGTGATAGAATTTTTTTATTCAGGGTCTTTCGGTATGCCTTGCCCATTGCCCTATACAGGGTCCGCAGGCATTGGCAAGCACTACTCCGCCCATCTTTTCAAACCATTGCAAATAGCCATCGCTGTCAACGGTATAGCGCACCTGTTCAGAGCCGGGAGTAACGGTATATTCCGATTTGGTTTTCAATCCATGTTCCACAGCAAATTTAGCAAGTGATGCCGCCCTGCTGATGTCTTCATACGATGAATTGGTGCAGGAACCAATCAATCCCACTTCCAGTTCTGCGGGCCAGCCATTGTCTTTCACTGCTTGTGCAAATTTAGAGATAGGCCAAGCCAAATCAGGTGTATATGGTCCATTTACATGAGGCTCCAATGTCATGAAAGGTTAATTTCAATTACCTGGTCAAAATATTTTTCAGGATTTTGCATAGACTTCATGATCTCCTTTCAAATGTTCTGCAACACCATCAGCAAGAGCAGCAAGATCGGCCCTGCCGGTTGATTTCAGGTAATCGGCCATTTTTTTATCGTAACGTGAAAATAGAAGTGGTAGCTCCGATTTCCGCACCCATATTGCAGATAGTTCCTTTTCCGGTGCAGGAAATGGATTCTGCGCCATCGCCAAAATATTCTACATATACGGTCGGTTCCGCCTTTAACGGTAAGTATTCCCGCTACTTTCAAAATCACATCTTTTGCAGAAGTCCAGCCGCTCAGTTTGCCGGTTAGTTTCACACCAATCAGTTGGGGGAATTTAAGTTCCCAGGGTAAGCCGGCCATCACATCGCAGGCATCGGCTCCGCCAACGCCAATAGCAATCATTCCCAGTCCTCCTGCATTAGGCGTATGCGAGTCGGTTCCAATCATCATTCCGCCCGGAAATGCATAGTTTTCTAATATCACCTGGTGGATGATACCTGCTCCCGGTTTCCAGAAACCAATGCCATATTTATTGGAAACAGAAGCAAGAAAATCATATACTTCTTTATTTTTAGTGATAGCTGTTTCAAGATCGGCTTTTGCGCCTGCATCAGCCTGAATCAGGTGGTCGCAATGAACGGTGCTGGGCACAGCCACTTTGCTGCTGCCTGCCTGCATAAACTGCAGCAACGCCATTTGCGCGGTAGCATCCTGCATACCCACTCTGTCCGGTTGAAAATCAACATAGTCAACCCCGCGCTTGCAGGGACCGCTGGAGGCAGGTTTCCGGTAAGGTGAGAATAAAGTATTTTCTCTGTAAACGTCATAGGTCTGCCAAGCAATTTGCGGGCAGCTTTTAATCGTTCTGGAAGGTTGGAGTAAACCTTTTTAATCATATCAATATCGTAAGTCATGGGATGGTTTTTGATGGGTACAAAGGTACGAAAAAGACGGAACTATGAACGATGAAATATGAGCTATGAAACTTACTGCATTTGTCATATTGAGCGAAGCGAGGAATCTATCAAATAATTTATCTATTCTGATAACGGTTTCTTATTAACAGGTCGCTCCAATGGAGCTAAACTGATTTGGGTTGGTTTGTTTTTCTACAAACAGGTCGCTCTTACAGAGCTATAGTTGTTAAATAGTTTTCTCACTTTGTTTTATGAGTGCCTTTTTTTATTATTTTTGAATAGGTTTAATAAAGAACTATCTGTGTTAACGCCTTTGAAAAATAGAACGCTATGAAAAAACTACTTATTTACTTTTCGCTTTTCACTTTTCACTTTTCACTAATTCATGCTCAAACCATCTCTACGGTAGCGGGTAATTACGCACTCGGAGAAGGTTACAGCGGGGACGGTGGACCCGCTACTGCCGCTGAATTAGCACGTCCTATTAGCGTAGCTTTTGATGCTTCCGGTGACCTCTACATTGCAGATTTTTTTAATGATGTAATCCGCAAAGTGAATACCTCCGGAATCATAAGTACAGTAGCAGGTAATAATGCATTCGGACCCGGTTACAGCGGGGACGGTGGACCCGCCACAGCCGCTGAATTATATGATGTTTATGGAGTGGCTTTGGACACTTCCGGCAACCTCTACATTGCAGATTTTGTGAATAATGTAATCCGCGAGGTGAATACCTCCGGTACTATAAGCACCGCAGCGGGTAATCATGCATTCGGACGAGGATATAGCGGGGACGGGGGTCCCGCGACAGCCGCTGAATTATATGATCCTATCGGAATAGCTTGTGACGCTTCCGGCAACCTCTATATTGCAGATCAATTTAATCAAGTAATCCGCAAAGTGAATACCTCCGGAACCATAAACACCGTAGCGGGTAATTATACATTCGGAGGAGGTTACAGCGGGGATGGAGGACCCGCCACAACCGCTGAATTATCTGCTCCTACCGGAATAACTTTGGACAATTCCGGCAACCTCTACATTGTCGACGATAATAATGTAATTCGCATGGTGAATGCCGCCGGCACCATAAGCACCGTAGCTGGTAATATTGCATTCGGAAACGGGTATAGTGGGGACGGAGGATCTGCCACAGCCGCTGAATTAGATGCACCTTGGGGAGTAGCTTGTGACGCTTCCGGCAACTTCTATATTGCAGACGTAGGAAATAATGTAATCCGCAAGGTAAATACCTCCGGAACCATAAACACTATAGCGGGAAATGGGTATGGAGCGGGTACCGGCTCCCGCTACGGAGGCTACAGCGGGGACGGTGGACCCGCCACAGCCGCTGAATTATATGAACCTATCGGAGTAGCTTTGGACGCTTCAGACAACCTCTTCATTGCAGATTATCGTAATAATGTAATCCGCAGGGTAACACCGACCCCCTGCACCCTCTCCGAAGCATCCCCCACCATAAACCAAAACGTAAGCTGCTACGGAGGCAGCAATGGTAGCGTTACGGCTGCAATTTCTTCCGGCGGAACTCCTCCCTATACCTACCAATGGAATGCAGGAACTACAAGTACCAATGCTACCAATAGTAATCTAATCGCGGGAATATATACGGTTTCTATAACGGACAGTACGGGTTGCACAGCAACAGCGTTGGTTATTATCACCCAGCCCCCTGCATTGCACGATTCTATTTCTTCCAGCTGTGCCACTTGTTGCAACTGCAAAGGTGCAACCCATGTGTATGCTTATGGGGGTACATCGCCCTATACCTATTTGTGGTCGAATGGAGGAACTTATGATACGCTTCAACACCTTAGCTCCGATACCTTCAGAGTTACCGTATGGGATTCTAACGGATGCAGTATTACCGATTCCATTTTTGTTCATAAAGGCGAAGCAGTCAGTGCATCTCAAACAAACCTAACCTGCTATCTATCCAGCAATGGGAGTGCTACCGTTTTTATTAATGGGAACTATTCTTATAGCTGGACACCCGGAGGAGAGGCTACATCCTCTATCAGTGATCTTTCTGCAGGTAGTTATACTGTAACTATTACTAATAATGATACTGCTGGCTGTTCAGCTTCTTACAGTTTTGATATTACACAACCCCCGCCGCTAAGCGCAACATACACTTTAACTCCGGTCACTGGCATCTATAACACTGTCAACCTTTGTGCAGATAGTCTCTGTATCATGTGTGTGGCAACTGCTATGGGTGGTACACCTCCATATACCTATAGCTACCCTTTCAGTCCATACTGTTTTGATGGTGACGATGATGCATTAATAACGGATAAAAATGGTTGCCCTTATGATGAGTATTTTGAGCCACCATTCATTGCTCCAAGTTATAGGGTACGAATCAACAATAATGTACTCTGCCATGGAGAAAGTACCGGAAGTGCAACTATAAATCAACTGACCGGCAGTTCAGCGGGCTGGGGGTTGGGGGGCTATTACAGGTACCGATGGATGCCGGGTGGAGATACTACCCAAACTGTATCAAATTTGAGTGCAGGTACCTATACGGTAACTTTAATAGATAGCATTGCTTATGACCCACCCTATTGTGATGTTTCAGCAGTTTTTGTTATCACCCAGCCCTCTGCCCTATCTATTACCACCGATTCTATCAACGCCAGCCCCGGAAATTGCGATGGCTCGGCAAGCGCCATCGTTAGCGGGGGCATATCACCTTACACTTATAGCTGGACTACAGCGGGGCAAACAACCGCAACCATTTCCAACCAATGCGCCGGAGATTATTGCTGCAATGTTACCGATGCCAATGGATGCCAGAATAGTGTTTGTGTAACCATTGCTACTTCTACAGGAACGAATGAGGTAAAAGGAGAAAGTGAAAACGTAAAAGTTTATCCGAATCCGAATAATGGGGCTTTCACGGTAACGTTCAGTCATGCTGAACTTGTTTCAGCATCCCAACCTATAGCGAGGGTTATTAATGTATTGGGGCAGCAGGTATATTTTGCGACCCTGAATCAAGTTCAGGGTGACAATTTCATTGACATTTCCTCCCAGCCTGATGGCATCTACCTGATACGAATAGAAAATGAGGATGGCAGTTTAATAGCACAAAAGAAGATAGTGAAAATGTAAATTATTTGTTAAATAAATTTGTTGATTGGTTTAATGACTCTCTTTTTTAACTATTTTTGATTTTATTATTCCTGAATTCAGTTAACGCCTTTGAAAAATAGAGTTTTATGAAAAAACTACTTGCTATTTTAAGTATCATTTATAGTGCATCTTTTATAGCTCTTAACGCTCAAATTATTTCCACTTTTGCCGGAAATGGTGTTGCGGGCTATTCAGGCGACGGAGGTACTGCAACGGCAGCAGAGTTAGATACCCCTGAAGATGTGGCAATAGACGCTTCAGGCAATATCTATATTGCTGACCAATGGTATCATCGTATCCGTATGGTAAATACGAGCGGCATTATTACAACCGTAGCTGGAAATGGATATTTCGCGGGTGGTTATTCGGGGGATGGTGGTCCTGCGACAGATGCTGAATTAAACGGCCCTAATGGGGTAGCGGTTGACCCATATGGTAACCTATTTATTGCGGACTTAGGTAACCAACGTATTCGCGAAGTAAGCGGAGGGTTTATTAGTACTGTTGCAGGGAATGGAATAGCCGGATATTCCGGGGATGGTGGACCTGCTACGACTGCAGAACTTAATAGCCCACATAAAGTGGCTGTAGACGCAGCAGACAATATTTACATTGCTGACGCAGGTAACCTCCGTCTTAGAATTGTACGGGGAGGTAATATTTCAACATTTGCCGGAGATGGCATTGGGGGTTTTTCAGGTGATGGAGGACAGGCAACCGCTGCAGAGATAGCTGGTCCAGGCTTTGTAACACTGGACCATCTTGGAAATGTATATATTGGCGGAACAAACATTCGCAAGGTAAATTCTCTCGGTATTATTTCTACTATAGCTGGTATTGGGTACGGAGGATATGATGGAGATGGAGGACCAGCTACAGCAGCTGAACTAAATTATCCGGATGCAATGGCTATTGATAATACAGGAAATTTATTAATTGCTGACGCCGATAACGACCGCATTCGCATTGTATCTACCGACAACCTTATTTTTACCCTTGCAGGAAATGGATTTGGCTCTCCTTGGAATGGAGGTTATTCTGGAGATGGGGGTCCATCGCGGATTGCTGAATTAAATTGGCCCAGGGGAGTAACCGTTGACCTATCAGGTAACGCATATATTGCAGAATTTTCAAATAATCGTATAAGGAAGGTAACTTTATCCTTTAATATACTAACTGCTATCACTGCAAATGTTAGCTGTAATGGAGATAATAATGGCGCTGCATCAGTGATGGCATTAGGAGGAACCCCTCCTTATACTTATTCATGGTCACCAACAGGTGCAACCACAGATACTGTGAGCGGACTTAGCGCAGGAATATATACCATAACCGCAACTGATAGTACCAGCTTAACGACTTCTGCTACGATAACTATTACCCAACCCCCAGTATTAATGGTAACTGCCACTGTACTTTCCAATATAAGCTGCAACGGAGGTAGGTATGGCATTGATTCGGTTTTTGTAAGTGGAGGAACATCACCCTACACTTATAGTTGGAATAATGGACAAACCAATGCTACTGCTACCGGTTTAAGCTCCGGAACTTATATCGTGAATGTAACAGACAGCGGAGGATGTACGGGTTCAGCTTCTGTTACCATTACCCAACCCCCTGCTTTGGGCGATGTTATGAAAGAATCATGCGCCACCTGCTGCAACTGCAAAGGTGTTGCAATAGATTCCATTTATGGAGGAACGATGCCCTATACCTTTTCCTGGTCGAACGGTGGCACAACCGATACGTTAACGGGCTTGGCAGGAGGTTCTTATACATGTATGGTTACCGATGCCCACGGATGCACTAAAACAGATACGGTTTTTGTTACGTTTGGTCCGCCTGTCAGCGGGTCGCAAACCAATGTATTTTGTTATGGAGGCAATACCGGAAGCGCCAGTATTTCAGTTTCAGGCAATTATAGCTACAGCTGGTCTCCGGGTGGTGCAACCACTTCATCTGTCAGCGGGCTTTCGGCAGGAAGTTACACTGCCACAGTTACTAATGTTGATACGTTAGGATGTTCCGGTAGCCTTGCTTTTACTATTTCCCAACCCGATTCTTTATATGGGTTTCTAAGTGTAGGAGGAGTATATAATACTTTAAACTTTTGTGCTGATTCGTTTTGTTATGATGTGGGTGTTCAGGTATTTGGTGGGACCCCCCCTTATACTTTTACTGACTTTTCTCCGCCTTTAGGAAACTACTGCGCTTCTGTTCAGTTTAATACAGCTACCTTGATTGATGCCAATGGTTGTACCTATAATCTTCCTTCTAACGATATTGCAGTATATATTGGGCTTAGTGTACGGGCGCAGATAAATGGCAATGTAGGTTGTAATGGAGGAGATAATGGTAGTGCCACCATAAACACTCATACAGGTAATTGGTATGGGTTGGGTATTCCATTAACCTATAGCTGGAGCCCGGGAGGAGGCACAAACCAAACAGAAAGTAATTTAAGTGCCGGAACATATACGGTAACCGTTTCGGGAGGACCTGGTCCATGCACGGTTACGGCTGTAATAGCTATTACCCAACCACCGCTTTTAAGCCTTAGCTCCGATTCAGTCAATGCCACTTCCGGAAATTGCGATGGCTCGGCAACAGCTGTTGTAAGCGGGGGCGTTTCACCCTATACTTATAGCTGGAACACCGCAGGACAAACCACCGCAACTATTTCGGGGCAATGTGCTGGAGATTATTGCTGTAATGTTACCGATGCCAATGGATGCCAAAATAGCGTATGTGTAACGGTTGCTACTACCACAGGAACGAGTGGGGTAAAAGGGGAAAGTGAACAGGTGAAAGTGTTTCCGAATCCGAATAATGGGGTTTTCACGGTAACATTCAGTCATGCTGAACTTGTTTCAGCATCCCAACCTATAGCGAGGGTTATTAATGTATTGGGGCAGCAGGTATATTTTGCGACCCTGAATCAAGTTCAGGGTGACAATTTCATTGACATTTCCTCCCAGCCTGATGGCATCTACCTGATACGAATAGAAAATGAGGATGGCAGTTTAATAGCACAAAAGAAGATAGTAAAAATGTAAATTATTTGTTAAATAAATTTTCTCGTTTTGTTTAAGGGATTCCTTTTTTTACTATTTTTGATTTTATTATTCCTGAATTCAGTTAACGCCTTTTTAAAATAGAGTTTTATGAAAAAACTACTTATTTTACTTTTACTTTTACTTTTCCCTTTCACCTTTTCATTATTCACTGTTCACGCCCAAACCATCTCTACCGCAGTAGGTAATCATTCATTAGGTCCCGGCTACAGCGGGGATGGGGGACCTGCCACAGCCGCTCAATTAGATGATCCTTACGGAGTAGCTTGCGACGCATCCGGAAACCTCTACATTGCAGATATAGTAAATAATGTAATCCGCAAGGTGAATATCTCCGGAACTATAACCACCGTCGCGGGTAATCATGCATACGGAGCTGGGTTTAGTGGAGACGGAGGAATTGCCATAGCCGCTGAATTAAACAGCCCTAACGGGGTAGCTTTGGACGTTTCCGGCAACCTCTATATTGCTGATAATAATAATAATTTAATCCGCAAGGTAAATACTTCCGGAATCATAAGTACCGTAGCGGGTAATCATGCATACGGAGCCGGATTTAGTGGCGATGGAGGACCTGCCACTGCCGCTGAACTATTTGCACCTACCTCCATAGCGTTAAGCCCTTCCGGCAACCTCTATATTGCAGATGCCGGTAATAATATAATCCGTATGGTGAATACCTCCGGAACCATAAGCACCGTGGTGGGTAATTATTCATTTCTGGCCGGTTACAGCGGAGATGGGGGACCTGCCACAGCCGCTGAAATAAATGTTCCTCAAAATGTAACTATCGATGCTTCCGGAAACCTCTGTTTTGCAGATGCCAATAACAATGTAATTCGCCGGGTGAATACCTCCGGAATCATAAGCACGGTAGCAGGGAATAATATTCGCGGCTTTAGCGGGGACGGAGGAGCAGCCACAGCAGCCGAATTTTATGATCCAACGGCAGTAGCTTATAGTGCTTCCGGCAACCTCTACATTGCAGATTTTGATAATAATGTTATCCGCGTGGTGAATACTTCTGGAATTATAAGTGCCATAGCAGGTAATAATGTAGCAGGCTACAGCGGGGACGGGGGGCCGGCTACAACAGCTGAATTAAAACAACCATTTGCGGTATCTGTTGACGCTTCCGGTAACCTCTATATTGGAGATTTGGATAATGATGTAATCCGCAAGGTGACACTTAATCCCTGCACCCTCGTTGAAGCCCCTCCCACCATAAACCAAAACGTAACTTGCTATGGAGGTAGCGACGCGAGCGCAACAGCCGTAATTTCTTCGGGCGGAACATCCCCCTATACCTACCAATGGAATTCAGGTACTACAAGCACCAATGCAACCAATAGCGCCCTTATTGCAGGAGTTTATACTATCACCATAACTGATAATACAGGCTGTTCTGCAACAACATTGGCTATTATCACCCAACCCCCTGCCTTAGCCGATACCATGCTGTCCTCCTGTGCCGGGTGTTGCAACTGCCACGGGGTGGCGATAGATTCCATTTATGGTGGCACCATGCCCTATACCTTTTCCTGGTCGAATGGAGGTACATCGGGTACTTTAACGGGAATTGCGGGAGGTTCTTATACCTGCATGGTAACCGATGCCAACGGATGTACCAAAACAGATACGGTGTTTGTTACCTTTGGTCCTCATGTAACCAACTCAACAAGCAGCATAAGTTGCAATGGTGCAAACGACGGAACAGCAGGGGTTACTATTGCCGGAAACTATACATACATCTGGTCGCCCGGGGGAGCTACCACCAGCTCTATCTCCGGACTTAGCGCCGGGAACTACACAGTTACGTACACTAATAGCGACACAACAATCTGCGTAAATAGCGAGGTGATTACCGTTATAGAGCCTCCGCCTTTGACTATTAACCCCGCTATTTTCGGCGGCATCGGATATACTACTGCAAATTATTGTGCCGATAGCGGTTGTTATTCCATAGGGTTAACGGCAATGGGCGGAACCCCTCCCTATACTTATACCGGCGAATCGTTTAATCCTTTCACCTGTTTCGGTGAAACAATTTCCGGAACGGTAGAAGATGCCCATGGCTGCATGGCTTCTATCAATTTCCCCTTATATATAGGGCTTAGCATACGGGTTATAATAAATAATAATGTAACTTGCAACGGAGGAAATGACGGAAGCGCAACCGTAAATATAAATACCGGACCATACCTTGCTACTTATAGCTGGTCTCCCGGCGGCGGTACTAATCAAACGCAGACAAATTTAAGCGCCGGAACTTATACAGTAACGGTTATGTCTAACATACCCGACCCGGTCTGTTCAGTTCAGGAGGTATTTGTTATTACTCAGCCCCCGGCACTAACCCTTATAGCCGATTCTACAGATGCCACTACTGGAAATTGCGATGGCTCAGCAAGCGCTATAGTTAGTGGCGGCAATTCACCTTACACCTATAGCTGGGCTACCGCGGGACAAACTACCTCAACTATTTCCGGGCAGTGTGCAGGAGATTATTGTTGCAACGTTACCGATGCCAATGGCTGCCAGAATAGTGTTTGCGTAAATATTGATGTTTCAACGGGAACGAATGAGGTAAAAGGGGAAAGTGGAGAGGTAATAGTTTATCCGAATCCGAATAATGGGGTTTTCACGGTAACGTTCAGTCATGCTGAACTTGTTTCAGCATCCCAACCTATTGTTAAAATATATAATGTGTTGGGGCAAGAAATATATTTTGCGACCCTGAAACAAGTTCAGGGTGACAATTTCATTGACATTTCCTCCCAGCCTGATGGCATCTACCTGATACGAATAGAAAATGAGGATGGCGGTTTAATAGCACAAAAGAAGATAGTGAAAATGTAAATTATTTGTTAAATAAATTTTCTCGTTTTGTTTAAGGAATTCCTTTTTAACTATTTTTGACATGACCTATGAGTTCCTTTTAATCGCCCCCTGATAAATAGATTTGTATGAAAAAACAATACATTTTACTAGTTGCTATATTCAGCATTTGGGCAGGAATAGCAAAATCGCAAATAATTACTGATGTAGTTAATTTTCATGGCTCCACAGGCAACCTTCCGCAGGGTGGATTGACCCTTTCAGCAGATGGAAATGTATTGTACGGGATGACTAACCATGGAGGCACATCCGGATTTTACGGATGCATTTTCTCCGTGAACAAAAGCGGAACCGGATACCGGGTAGTGCATAGCTTTAACAGTACCGATGGCGCCTTTCCCCAAGGCAACCTTACCCTTTCAGGAAACAAATTATATGGCATGACCCTGATGGGAGGACCCTTGCAATATGGCAATATTTTCTACGTAGATACCGATGGAAGCAATTTTACAAGTCTGTATAATTTTAGCAGTACGAATGGCGTATCTCCTTACGGCTCATTAATTCTATCGGGCGCCCGCTTATTTGGAATGACACGCTCGGGGGGAACATACGGCTATGGCAATATTTTTTCTATAGATACCAATGGAAGCGGGTTTACTAACCTGTTTAGTTTTAATCATACCGATGGCGGCGACCCTTATGGTTCATTAATACTTTCGGGGAATAAATTTTACGGGGAAGCAGAAAATGGAGGGGCGTACGGCTATGGCGCTATTTTCTCTGTTGATACCAATGGAACCGGGTACAGGGATATGTTTGATTTTGATTATACCAATGGCGAGTTTCCTTATGGCACATTAGTTCTTGCCGGGAAGGCGTTGTATGGAATGACCTATTCGGGGGGGACAATAGATGAGGGCACCATTTTTTCTATTGATACCGATGGCAGCAGGTTCCAAAGCATGTATAACTTTAGCGGGACCGACGGAGCCTATCCTTTATACGGAGCTACCTTAACTTATTCAGCGGGTTTATTGTATGGAATGACCCGCCAGGGAGGTACTTCAGGCGTTGGCGTTATTTTCTCCATGGATACAGATGGAAGCAGTTACCAGGTATTAGCTTCGTTTAATATTACTGACGGGTCGTTAGCAGGCAGTTCCCTTACAATGACCGGAAATACCATGTACGGAATGACATACCAGGGCGGTGTGTATGATAGCGGGGTGGTATTTCGTTTTAGTTCCTGTACTATAAATGTAATGGCAACCCCGCTATCCGGTGCAAGCTGCTATGGAGGAAGCAATGGCAGCGCAAGCGTTTCACCGCTGAGCGGTACTTCGCCATTCACCTATTTTTGGGGCACCAACCCTATTCAAACTACGGCTGTAGCTACCGGACTATCGGCAGGCAGTTATACCGTAACAGTTACAGATTCCGGAGGATGCGCCAATGCCGCCGTAGTGGTTATTACCCAACCCCTTAGCGTGGGCGATACGATGGAATCGTTATGTGCCGGATGCTGCAACTGTCACGGCGCAGCATGGGATTCGGTGTATGGTGGCACATCACCTTATACTTTTTCCTGGTCGAACGGAAGCACCACCGATACGATACATGGAGTTCCGGGAGGCTCCTATACCTGCATGGTAACCGATGCCAAAGGATGCACCCATGCAGATACTGTTTGGGTTCCGCATGGCAACCCGGTATCACCATCCTCGGGCAGCGTTAGTTGCTATGGCGGTACCAACGGCACAGCAGCGGTAGTTACCACCGGAAATAACACCTACGTCTGGTCTCCCTACGGGGGAAGCAATAGCATAGCTACAGGGCTTAGCGCAGGAGTATATTTCGTTACCATTACAAACACTGATACAACAAGTTGTATAGTTAGTGAGGAATTTACTATTACCCAGCCTCCCCTGCTCATCGTTAACGCCGGTGGCAGTATACCCTGCAATGGAGGGACAGGAACAGCTACAGCGATTGCCAGTGGCGGAACACCGGGATATAATTATTCCTGGAACCCGGGCGGCGGAAGTGGCGCTTCAGACAATGGATTATCTGCCGGGGCATATACGGTTACTGTTACCGATAATAACCTGTGTACAGCTACGGCGGTAGTCACCCTTACCCAGCCGCCGGCATTAACGGGTTCGTCCTCCTGGTGCTGTGGATATAATCCGCTTAATACCTGTGCAGACAGCGCTTGCTATTCATTTATTCCTATGCCTGTTGGAGGGACGCCGCCATACACCTATAGCGGGGGACCGCCGGACTTCCCAGCCTGTAACGATGAAAGCGGGACCTTAACCATTACCGATGCAGGCGGATGTATGGCAAGTGTACCCTATAGCCTTACGGTGGGGCTGCTTGCAAGGCTGCAGGTAAATAGCAATGTAACCTGCCATGGTGGCAATAACGGCAGCGCCACCGTTATTATTTGGGCCAGCACCCTGTTGAATGATGCCACGTATAGCTGGAACCCCGGCGGGGGAACCAATCAAACGGAAACGAACCTTAGTGCCGGAACATATACTATTGTTATTACAGACCCCCAATCGGGTTGCACTAATACAAGGGTTATTGCCATAACAGAACCACCTGCCATTATCGTCCTTACAGATTCTGCTGCCACCACAGGCGGAAACTGCAACGGCTCGGCTACTGCTATGGCAAGCAATGGCATTGCTCCATATACTTATAACTGGAGCCCCGGAGGGCTGA
This sequence comes from uncultured Bacteroidota bacterium, assembly GCA_963767125.1. Lineage (GTDB taxonomy): Bacteria > Bacteroidota > Bacteroidia > JABEUT01 > JABEUT01 > JABEUT01. The sequence goes on from CAVYDB010000032.1 coordinate 23,383, forward strand.
CAACAGATACCATAACCAACCAATGCGCCGGAGATTATTGTTGCAATGTAACGGATGCGAATGGATGTATGGAAAGTGTTTGTGTAAATATTGCTACTTCCACAGGAATAAATGAAGTAAAAGGAGAAAGTGGAGAGGTAATAGTTTATCCGAATCCGAATAATGGGGTTTTCACGGTAACATTCAGTCATGCTGAACTTGTTTCAGCATCCCAACCTATAGCGAGGGTTATTAATGTATTGGGGCAGCAGGTATATTTTGCGACCCTGAATCAAGTTCAGGGTGACAATCTCATTGATATTTCCTCCCAGCCTGATGGCATCTACCTGGTACGAATAGAAAATGAGGATGGCACTTTGATTACGGAACAAAAGATAGTGAAAATGTAAATTATTTGTTAAATAAATTTCTTGGTTTGTTCTATGTATTCCTTTTATTACTATCTTTGAAAAGGATAAAAAAGACCGTTAGTGTTAACGTCTAAAAAAAATAATTTTATATGAAAAAAATATACATTTTATTGTTTGCTATACTCGCCATAGGAACTGGAGTTGCAAAGGCACAGGCGGTTACCGACTTACTGTATTTTAATGGTCTCAATGGCGCATTACCCGAAGGAGCCCTTACGCTATCGGGAAATACCTTATATGGAATGACCGAAAACGGAGGGGCGAATGGATACGGTTGCATTTTTTCCATAAAAACAAATGGAACAACCTATAGAGACTTATTTGATTTTGTAGATTCAACCGGAGTGCGTCCCATTGGCGATTTACTGATGTCGGGAGGCAAATTTTATGGGTTGACTTCCGGGGGTGGAACGCTTGACAATGGCACTGTTTTTTCAATGGATACCAATGGAGGCGGGTTTAAAGTGCTGTTTAATTTTACGGGTATCCCCACAGGAGCTTGGCCCTATGGTTCATTAATAATTTCCGGCACCCAGTTATTTGGAATGACCTATACCGCAGGCACTTCTGATGAAGGCACTCTCTTCTCGGTAGATACCGCCGGAAACAATTTTAAAGTATTGCTCGACTTTAACAATACTAATGGGGCGTATCCCAATGGAAGCTTAACACGTATTGGAAATGTATTGTATGGGATGACCCCCAACAACATTTTCTCTATTGATTCCAACGGCAATGGATATAGGAACTTATATACTTTTACTTGTTCCACCGGATGCGGTCCACTGGGTAATTTGCTGCTTTTGGGGCACAAATTTTATGGAGTAACTTATGGGGCATATACTAATTATGGCAGTCTTTTTTCTGTAGATACCAATGGGAGCGGGTACCTCGACCTGCATGATTTCAGTTCCGGAGGTGGTATGTTGCCCATCCATGGCGGACTATCGTATTATAACGGCTTGCTTTACGGAATGGCATCTTCTGCCGGACCCGGCGGATATGGTGTAGTTTTCTCTATTGATACCAATGGCAGCGGATATGGCGATATAGTGGGTTTTGACAGTACAGATGGCGCTTACCCATACAGTTGCTCGGTAACCCTCGACGGGAACAGGATGTTTGGGATGACATTTCAGGGAGGGGTATATAATGACGGAGTAGTGTTTGGTTATAGCTTTTGTACCATAGGCATAAATATAACTTCCATAAACCATGCAAGCTGCAATGGCAGCAACAATGGCAGCGCTACCGCGGCGGGCACTACGGGCACAGTACCTTATACCTACTTTTGGTCAACCATTCCGGCTCAATTTACGGCCGCAGGCACCGGGCTATCCGCAGGTAATTACACGGTTACTGTTACCGATAATAATGGTTGCGCCAATACTGCCACCATTGTTATAACCCAACCTGAAACTATAGGTGATTCTGTGTCTTCAGAATGCGCCACCTGTTGCAATTGCAAGGGATATACCAGAGATTCTGCCTTTGGGGGTACGGCACCCTATACTTATTTATGGTCGAATGGAAGAACACATGATACCCTCCATAGCCTGGCGGCAGGAACCTATACCTGTATGATTACCGATGCACACGGGTGCGCAAAAATAGATTCTGTTGTGGTTACTCACGGAGACCATTTGTCTCCCAGCCAAACCAATGTAAGTTGCCCCGGGGGGAGTGATGGTACCGCTACAGCAGAAACCGCAGGAACCTACAATTATAGCTGGTCTCCCGGCGGACAAACCACTGCCACTGCCACCGGATTAAGTGCAGGCGTTTACATGGTAACGGTAACAAACCCGGATACCAGCGGATGTGTTGCAACTTACTCTTATAATATTACTCAACCGCCGCCGATTATCATTACTCCCACTGTGAATAATGGGTGTAACGGCGCCGTATCAGGTAGCATTATGATAAACGTAAGCGGCGGAACGCCCGGCTATTCATACTCCTGGGCTTCGGGATTGGGCAATGGTACTTCTGCAAACGGATTGAGTGTAGGCGTATATACAGTTACGGTTACTGATGCCAACAGTTGCACAAGCTCTGCCTCTATTAGCATTACAGAACCACCGGTCTTAACAGCAGGGCTTACCATTTCAGGACTCTATAATTCTTCTGACGTATGTGCAGATTCTTCTTGCTATATGGTGGGTTTTATGGCGTATGGCGGTACTCCGCCTTATACCTATTCGGATGTATCCGGTGGTGGTTACTCCTGCAATACCCAGGTGGTTTCAGCTACCATAACCGATGCTGATGGCTGCGTGTACAATTTTCAGCAGGGTGCAGTAGTTGGAATCAGCATCAGGGTACAGATAAATAATAATGCAGGTTGCGGTGGCGGAAATAACGGAAGCGCAACGGTGAATTTTCAGACAGGCTATAATCCAGCCTACACTACTTATAGCTGGAGTCCGGGCGGAGGTACAAACCAAACTGAAAGCAATTTGAGTGCAGGAACTTACACAGTAACAGTTTCGGAAATATTACCGACCTGTTCCGTTCAAGAAGTGTTTGCCATTACCCAAACACCAGCCTTTAGTATTACAGGCGATTCGGTAAATGCCACCACCGGAAATTGCGATGGCTCGGCAAGTACTCTGGTTATTGGAGGCACTTCCCCTTATACCTATAGCTGGACTGCGGCAGGACAAACTACCGCCACCATTACCGGGCAGTGTGCGGGAGATTATTGTTGTAACGTAACCGATGCCAATGGATGTATGGAAAGTGTGTGCGTAACAGTTGCCACTACTACAGGAGTTAATGAGGTTAAAGGAGAAAGTGAGCAGGTGAAAGTTTATCCTGACCCGAATAACGGGAAATTCACCATTCAGCCGGAAGGGATACAACATGTTCTGTCCGCGTACATTGAAATTTATAATGTATTGGGAGAGAAAATTTACTCTCACTTTTCAAAGCTCAGTTCTCAACTATTAATTGACATATCTTCCCAACCTGCCGGAATGTATCTTTATCGTATTTTGAGTGAACGGGGAGAACAGCTGGGGGAAGGTAAAGTTGTAATTGAAAAATGATGGTATTTTAAGCTATTAATTTAAACCCCGACCCCTATGAACAAATTGTTGTTATTCACCGCGCTTTTCACTTTACCCTTCTCACTTTCCAAGCTCTCCGCTCAATCTTACGACATTAATACTTTTGCCGGTGATGGTCCCGGCTTTTTCGGGGATGGAGGACCGGCTACTGCTGCCAATTTTGAAAGCCCCACAGGTGTTGCAGTTGATGCAGCAGGTAATATTTATATTGCCGACCTCTATAACCAGCGTATCCGTATGGTAAATACCAACGGTATTATTTCAACTATTGCCGGTGGTGCAGCTTTTGGATATGCGGGAGATGGGGGAATGGCTACCGATGCAGAGCTATATGACCCTATGGGAATAGCGGTGGATAAGGTTGGCAATTTGTACATTGCCGACTATAGCAATAATGAAATTCGAAAAGTAAATACCAGCGGAATAATTACTACCATAGCCGGAAACTATGCCTATGGCGCAGGATTGTCGGGTGATGGAGGACCCGCCACTGCTGCCGAACTGCACGAGCCTTATGGGGTAGCGGTAGATACTTCGGGCAATGTATATATTGCCGATATGCCCAACGATTGTGTTCGTAAAGTAACAACCGACGGCATTATACATGCCTTTGCCGGAAACGGGTATGGAGCCGGAACAGGCAATGGAGGCTATACAGGCGACGGCGGACAAGCTACCGATGCAGAGTTATACCAGCCTTCGAGTGTGGCCATAGATGATTCAGGAAATGCCTACATTACCGATAGAATTGACAACCATGTTCGTAAAGTAAATACCGGCGGAATTATTACAAGCATTGCCGGAAATGGAACTGCCATAGCTTCGGGAGATGGGGGACCCGCGACAGCAGCAGGACTGAACACCCCTTATGGCATCGGGGTTGACAAGGTAGGCAATGTATATGTTGCCGATATAAACGAAGCTACTATTCGCTTAATAAATACCAGCGGAATTATTGCTACCATTGCCGGAAACGGCAATTTTGGTTTCACTGGAGATGGTGGACCAGCAACATCTGCAGAGCTATCTGAACCTACAGGAGTAGTATCAGACGCAAGGGGGAATGTATATATTGCAGACCAGGGAAATGCCCGTATCCGCATATTAAATTCCGCTGCTACAGGAGTTAATGAGGTTAAAGGAGAAAGGGAACAAGTGAAAGTTTATCCGGATCCGAATAATGGGAAATTTACCATTCAGTTTGTAGGGGCACAACGTATTGTGTCCTCGTACATTGAAATTTATAATGTATTGGGAGAGAAAGTATTGACCGGGACCCTTCAGGGTAATAATAGTATTGATATTTCTTCTCAACCCGATGGAATGTATTTTTACAGGGTCATCTCTGAAAGTGCTACTCTGGTTGGAGAAGGGAAAATTGAAATAGAAAAGTAAAAGAACTGTTCTCCCACTTGGGGGAGCATAAAAGAGGGGCAGGAAACGACACTTTGATTACGGAACAAAAGATAGTAAAAATGTAAATTATTTGTGAAATAAATTTCTTGATTGGTTTAATGGATTCGTTTTTTTACTAATTTTGATGTGCCTTAACAAAGTAGTACTTCACCTGATTTTTAAAATATAGGATATTATGAAAAAACTACTACTCTATTTTTCTGTATTCTGTTTCTACTTCACACCGGTTAGCGCCCAAATTATTACCACTATTGTTGGAATTGATACTGTTGGTTATTCCGGCGATGGGGGGCCGGCTACAGCAGCCGAAATTAATGCCGAAAACTGTATTATTACCGATAACTCCGGGAACCTTTATTTTACCGATGCCAGTAATTGTGCAATACGTAAAGTAAATACATCGGGAATAATTACCACCATTGCCGGCACCGGTCACTATGGCTATAATGGCGACGGCGGACAGGCTACCAATGCTGAACTGGCAACACCGGGGGGAATAGTGATGGATGATACAGGAAATATTTATTTTGCCGATTCATATAACAGCAGACTACGCAAAATAAACACTGCCGGTATTATTTCCACTTTTGCCGGAAACGGCTTTGTTGGATATAGCGGGGATGGCGGACCGGCTACAGCAGCAGAATTAAGCGCCGTACTGGGATTAGCGCGCGACTCTTCCGGTAATTTTTATGCTGCCGATTATGGCGGGTTCGTGATACGCAAAATTTCTTCTTCCGGTATTATTTCCACTATTGCAGGAATAGGTGCAAATGGATATGACGGAGATACGGGGCCAGCCACAGCGGCCGAAATCAGCGGACCCTGGGGCATAACGGTTGATAATACAGGCAATGTGTATATAGCCGATTGGAAAAATAACCGCATCAGGGTTATTAATACGTCAGGCATCATTAACACCGTTGTTGGTAATGGCACCCTGGGCTATAGCGGCGATGGGGGACAAGCTACGGCAGCCCAGTTGCGGTTCCCTACCGGAATTAAGGTGGATGCAGCCGGAGAACTTTACGTTACAGACAGAGATAACAGTGTACTCAGGGTAGTTAATACATCCGGAATAATTTCCACCATTGCGGGCAACGGCGATTATGGATTTAGCGGGGACGGAGGAATGGCAACAGATGCTGAACTGGCCCAGCCATTGGATATATGTCTTGATTTGCCCGGAACCATATATATATCGGACCAGATGAATAACCGCATCCGTAAATTAACCTTCAACCCTTCCGCAATAAATGAACTGGAAGATAACGCGGGCGAAGTAAGTGTTTACCCTAATCCATCAAACGGAAGGTTTGTAATTCAGTTGCCGGTCGCCCATAATAACTGGTCCATCGAGATTTACAATGTATTGGGTGAAAAGGTGTTTTCCCAATTCAATATCTCCGCCCGAACATCTTCCCCCGGTATGGGCGGGCAACAGACAACATTCAGTATTGATTTATCCTCCCGCCCCGCCGGAATTTATCTTTACCATGTATTAAATGAGACAGGGGAACTGGAGGGACAAGGAAAAATAGTGATAGAAAGATAAAATACTATTTCAGCCCCCTGTGAAGCCCGGTGGAGATAAAAAATAATTAGCTTGTAATCAAAATAGTAACTGATTTAACAAAAATAGATCCAAAATCCAGCCCCGAAAATTTATAGCGGCAGCGTTCTTATGCCGTTTTTTTTCAAAAAACTAGCGCAGGAAACATAAAGATTTTATGGGGTAACTAATTTTATTCCTACATTTGGCGACCTTGCTATAAAATGAGGTTGAATTAATAAGAAAACATGAAAAAATACTTCTCTAAACTTGCTGTTTTAGCCATCGGCTACCAGGTATTAGCCATTGGCAATTTGAATGCCCAAACCGGAACCTGGACCAAAGTAACCCGCCTTGCCCCGCATGAAAATGCCGGAACTATTTTATTATTAACCAATGGAACCGTAATGGCGCACAACGATGTTGGAGGGTCCTATGGAACCGGGTGGGATTTGCTTACTCCCGATGCCGGGGGAAGTTATGTAAACGGAACCTGGACTACCCTTGCATCTATGCACAGCGACCGTATTGCGTTTGCATCTGCCGTGCTGAATAATGGTAATGTTTGGGTTGGAGGAGGAGAATATGGAGCCGGTGGCACCACATCAGAATATTATAATACCACTACCAATACTTGGGCCACATCTACCGGGGTACCTTCCGGCTGGAATATTTACGATGCCCCTTGTGAAATTCTGTATAATGGAACCGTATTGTCTGGCCCGGAAATTGGAAACAACCCGTCTTTTGACTGCCTGTTTTTTAACCCGGCTACCAATGTATGCAGCATAGCTCCTTCTGCCCGTCTTAATCACGATGAAGCCCAATGGTTGAAACTACCCGATAGCAGTGTGCTTTTTGTAGGCATAGCCTCCCGCAATTCCAACCGGTATATTCCCCAAACCAATTCATGGGTAGCCGATGGTACCCTGCCGGTTAGTATTTATGATACCTATGGCGAAGAATCTGGTTGTGGTATGATGTTGCCTAATGGGAAAGCCATATTTTTTGGAGCTACCCAGTACAATGCCATTTATACCCCCACGGGTACCCATACTGCCGGTAGCTGGGCTGCCGCCGCCAATTTCCCCCAAATTCAGGGAACCTATGTCGGGCAACCCGATGCACCGGGCGCCATGATGGTTAACGGGCATATTCTTTTAGCCGTTTCACCGGTTGGAACAAGCACGAATGAATTTTATACCCCTACTTATTTTGTAGAATACGACTACACCACCAATACTTTTACCCAGGTAAGGAGCCTTATTTCCGGAATCGGGGGCGATTCACTTGCCGGGGTTATCTGCCAGCAACTCACCTTTCTCGACCTTCCCGATGGTAACGTACTTGTAGCCCTCGACCAGGAAGGGGGGCTTTCCAATAACTACTGGATTTACACCCCGGGCAGCACTGCTATTCCAGATGGAAAACCTACTATTGACGGGGTTTTCCCACAAGGCTGTTCCAATTATATGGTTACCGGAAAGCTGTTTAATGGCATTTCCGAAGGGTCTTCATTTGGCGATGATATGCAAAACTCCACCAACTATCCCCTTGTACGTTTTACCAATGGCACCAATGTATATTATGCCCGCACCACCTTGTGGAACAGGATTGGCGCTGTGCAAACCGATAGCCTTGAAGATACTGCCTACTTTACCATTCCTTCCGTTGCAGGCCAAACCTATTCGTTGGTTGTAGTGGCTAATGGCTTTGCTTCAAGCCCTGTTTTATTTTCGCCTTTCGGGGTAGGGGTAACTTCCATTACCAATATTTCGTGCGGCGTATCGGGCAGTGCCACAGTAGCTGCATCTAACGGGGCTACTCCTTATACATATAGCTGGTCGCCCGGCGGAGGGACAGATTCTACCGCCGCTAACCTGAGTGCCGGTACCTACACCGTTACCGTAACAGAACAAGGCGGGTGCACGGCTACTACATCGCTAACCGTTACCCAGCTTAACCATATAACCGTAACTTCCACAGTAACACAAAGCCTGGAATGCAATGGAGATAATAATGCCAGCGTTTTATTGCAGCCAAGCGGCGGGGTGGCGCCATATACCTATTCCTGGGGCAATGGGGCTACTTCTGCTGCCATCAGCGGGCTTACCGCAGGGTCCTATAGTTTAACTATCACCGATTCCTGTGGCAATTCTGCCACTGCGTCCATTAATATTACACAGCCTGCTGCCATTATTCTTACACCAAGCGCCACCACCACCGACTCCGGGAGCTGCACAGGCTCTGCAAGAGTATCGGTGTATGGCGGCACTGCACCTTATACCTATTCCTGGGTAAACGGACAAACTACAGCCGTTATCGGGTCACAATGCAAAGGTACTTACTGCTGCACGGTGACCGATAAAAACGGGTGTATCCAAACGACTTGTGTCAACGTGGTGACGGGGATAACAGATATAAAACAGGGTTCAAGCCAAATTACGGTTTATCCTAACCCCGGAAATGGCATGTTCACGATGGTAGTGAAAAGCGATAAGTCAATAGTGAAAAATATTGAGGTATATAATGTATTGGGAGAGCAAGTTTATTCCCAGTCGGGCATTTATAGTTCAACATTCAACATTGATTTATCTTCACAGCCCGAGGGTATTTACCTGTACAGGGTACTAAGTGACAAAGGCGAATTGGCTGGCGAGGGGAAAGTAGTGATAGAGCGGTAAAATATCTATCGCCTCTTTGGGGGGAAGTAGAGCCGGATATTAATACTCGAAATCTAAAAGTTCTTTAACATGAACATTTAGTACTTTGGCAATAAGTGTCAATGTTCCGACTGTCGTATTGATATCCCCGGTTTCAATCCTTGAAATCTGCACTTGGGATATTCCACATTCAAAAGCAAGTTGGGTTTGAGAAATTTTTTCCTTTTCTCTGAGTTTTTTGATTTTCTTGCCCAATGTTTTAAGGACTGTTTTGTTATAATGTGCTTTCACAAAGACAAAAGTCCTTACTGTTAATAAATAGCTATAACATATATGTTATAGCCATTTGTATTTTTATTATGTTTGTCCCCAATAAAAATCCCCTGCTATGAGAAAACTACTTTTCTTATTCGCTCTTGCCTTTTCATTCTTAGCTCTTAGCTTTACTGTGGAAGCCCAGTTCTCTCCAATCTTAAATTTTGGTGGAAGCGGTTCTCCGCAAGGCTTAAATCCCTATGGCTCAATAATCCTTTCAACAACGGGCGACAGTTTATTTGGCATGACAGCTTACGGGGGATTTTATGGGTTGGGAAATATTTTCTGCATCAGCTCGAGCGGATATGATGACTTGCTTGATTTTGATGACGAAAATGGGGCAGAGCCTTTTGGCTCATTAACGCTTTCGGGAAACCTGTTGTATGGTATGACTGCCTATGCCGGACCGGGTGGAAACGGCAATATATTTTCAATAGCGGAAGATGGTAGCAACTATACAGAACTGTATCAATTTAGCGGGACAGATGGCTCTTCGCCTTATGGCTCTTTAATCAGTTCTGTTACGGGAGACACACTTTACGGTATGACTTCAGGCGGGGGAACCAGCAGCTTTGGTAGTCTGTTTTGCATTACTACCACCGGAGCCTTTACCACCTTGCTTAATTTTAATAACACTAACGGGGCTTACCCCAATGGCTCATTAACATTGGTGAAAAACCATTTATATGGAATGACATCACAGGGAGGCACATACAACTATGGCACTATTTTTGCTATCAATACCAACACCTTTTCTCATAATGTACTATACAATTTTGATGGCACTAACGGCTCATATTCTTATGGCTCAATAACGCCATCTGTTACAGGCGATACCCTTTGGGGAATGACGTCGGGACAAGGCGCCTTGACGTATGGAAATATTTTTTCTTATATAGTAGGAACAGGATATGCCGACCTATTTGATTTCAATGGCACAAATGGTGCATACCCGGGTGGAGATTTAACACTTTCAAACGGGGTATTATATGGAATGACAACGATGGGAGGCAGTTATACTGACGGAAATATTTTCTCTATCCATCCCGATGGAACAAACTATATTGACCTCTATGATTTTCCCGGACCAACGGGGGCATTCCCTTACGGCTCGATAACCTTTTCACAAAATAATCACAAGTTTTTCGGCATGACATCACAGGGAGGAGAAGATGGAGGAGACGGTAATGACGGGGTTGTTTTTGTTTACGACCCTTTACAGGTAGATAGTTTTCAGGTGGTGGGTGTAACTTGTACCAACAGGTACCAGGGCAGCGCTGCCGCTATTATAATGGGTGGAAACCCGCCCTACACCTATTCCTGGAACCCGGGGGGCAGTACAGATGATACTATAACAGGGCTTTCTGTAGGCTCTTATACCGTTACGGTAACCGATAATTTAGGAAGTACAGCTACATCGGTAGCCATTGTAAGCGGCTTATCACTTGCCATAACCGGAATGACCCATGAAAGCTGCTATGGAGATTCCAGCGGCTCTGTTACTACAAGTCCATCGGGAGGAACTGCCCCGTATGTATATGTGTGGGGTGGAATAGTAGCATCATACTCAAGCGGTGGTGGCTCAGCTTCTATAGGAGGCACCCCTACTGATAATGGGCTGACAGCCGGAACCTATACCATAACCGTGAAAGATGCCTGCGGAGATACGGCTTTTGTAATTGCAACCATTACCCAACCCCCGCTTTTAAGCGTACGCGACACTGTGCTTGCCAATGTACATTGCAGTGGCGACAGTACAGGCATTATTTCTGCCATAGCCACGGGAGGCGTAAGCCCTTATACCTATTTGTGGAGCGATGCCAACAACCAAACCACCGCCAGTGCAACAGGGCTGAGTGCAGGCACTTACTCTGTAACGGTTACAGACAATAACTCATGCACGGCAATGGATACAACCATAGTGGGACAACCTGTATCCAAGCCTTTGGGAGCTACTATTGGCAGGGCTATTAGCGTAGCCTGTTCGGGAGGATTTGATGGCTTGGCTCTTGCCATAGCCAGCGGAGGGCTGCCACCTTATACCTACTTATGGACACCGGCAGGAGGCACTACCTCATTAGCAAGTGGGCTGAGCGCCGGAATTTATAGCGTGCAGGTAACAGATGCGAGGGGCTGTAATGCCACCGTAGCAGCCAATATTACCCAGCCTGCACTGCTGGTTCTTAATGATACTACCATTGCATCGCTCACGTATGCCATACCCAGCGGGGGAACCCCGCCATACTCCTATACCTGGGCTCCGGGAGGAAGCACCAGTGCATTGATGAGCGGAATAAGCGCGGGAACTTATACTGTAACGGTGACCGATGCCAATGGATGTGCTGATTCGGCTTTGGTCTTAGTTCCTTCAGGCAATTCTATATTGTATTATTTAACTAATCCTGAAACAAGTTGTGGAGACCCAAGCTGGGTTAATTTTGATGTTATGGTATCTTCAAACCAAAGCACAAGGTTTAACAGTTGTTTTGTTTATATTTATTATACTACAGCGGAATTTTATGGTGATTTGGTATCCTATTCAAATATAGTAGTTACTCCCGGAAACGATTTTCAGTATATAAGCGGAGAGAATGATTATAGTCATTTTTGGGCGAGTAATTCGAGAGATACTATATTGGAAATTCAGTTGGGCGATTCTACAGATATGTCTCCCGGAGGAACAATAATCTCACCTACCCCACAGGTACTCTTTAAAGTAAGTTTACAAATTCAGGACCCCTGCCAAACGGGGGAAATTGGTTTTACCAACACTTCTTACGCAGGCAATAAATCCTACTATACAGATTCTACCTATAATACCTACACCACATCGTATGAATATAGCGCTATCATTTACGATAATGCAGATTTCGTGGCTTCCGATTTCTATACTGGCTCATGCCCGCCAATTATTGATTACTCTACTCCCATAATTAATGCCGGAACAAATGCCAAAAGTATTCCTCCCAATTCGTCTATTTTAACTATAACCGGGTGGGGCTTTGGAAATCAAAGAGATAGCATACAGGTTAGTAATGCCAATAGTGGACCCCGTATGGTAACATTGGATAGTGTGGATATTTTATATTGGTCGGAAAATTTGATAAAAGTAAAAATGCCCGACGTTCTATTAAAATACAATTGGGGTACACCAGGTACAGGACCGTTTAAAGTATATAACGCTTGCGGGGAATCAACCTCTTCTTCTGACCTCACCATTAATTATAATATAGAAAACTCGTATTATGGCACACAGAAGTTTAGAGATAACATAATTATGACTAATGATACCGTGAGCATACTTTGGAGGTGCGATACAAGTATATGGAATAACCCGGACGCTATAGCCTGTGTGAAAAAAGCCATTGCCAAATGGAATTGCTATACAGGGGTAAACTGGAAGTTATCAAGTATTCCTATCTACAAAGATACAACACGAAATGATAGTATTTCGGTTATTTATTTTGGGAATAATGGCTACTTTAAAACACGAAATACTTTAATGCAAACGAAATACTGGCGACTTCAAGATTGCTCCGGCCCCCTCGGCGATTCAGTGGGTTTTTATAATGAAGCAGATATAAAGATAAAACGGAATCGGTATATGGCAAGACCGTGGAGTTATGATATGACGTTTACACAAACTTCAACGGACAGTAATTATTTTTATGATG
>CAVYDB010000033.1:0-5122 GCA_963767125.1 uncultured Bacteroidota bacterium
TACCGTTCTTAATCTGAATGTACTTTTCCATAGGAATAAGCACCTGTGAAATATACGATTTCAGGTTAAGCCGGTTTACTTCCATTTCTATCTGCTGTTTTACCTTTTTTTCTTTCCCGCTGATAGCCCTAAGCACATACCACTTCTTTACCAATGCTCGCCGCCGGCGCCGGTAACAGGAGTTGCTGTTTTATTTAGTTCGATATTCATAAGGCTGCTATTATTTGTGAAACATGGAGTAAAACAGGCCCATTATCTTGCTGGATGAAAAATCCATTGCGAATATCACCAGCGAAGTAATAATGAGTGCAACAAGCACCACTATGGCACTGCTTTGAAGTTCGGCAGCCGTAGGCCAGCTTACCTTGTTCATAAGCTCGTCAGCTTACTTCATCTATATATGTCCTAAATTTATTACTCATAGTTTATTTTGCACGGGTGGAGAGACTCGAACTCCCAGCCAACGGTTTTGGAGACCGCTACTCTACCAATTGAGCTACACCCGTTTGTTAGTCGTCTAAGTAGTGGTCAGTAGTTAGTAATCAGTGATTTCTTATCAGTTTAATCTGACTACTGTTCACTAACAACTGACAACTATTTCCTTATTTTACTACTTCAGTTACCTGTCCTGCGCCTACTGTTCTTCCACCTTCACGTATTGCAAAACGTAATCCTTTGTCCATAGCTACAGGAACAATAAGTTTTACGTCCATGTTTACGTTATCGCCCGGCATAACCATTTCTCTTCCTGCAGGAAGAGTGATTTGTCCGGTAACGTCTGTAGTTCTGAAATAGAACTGAGGACGATATTCGTTATGGAATGGGGTATGACGACCACCTTCTTCTTTCTTCAATACATACACTTCACCTTTGAATTCAGTATGAGGGGTAATGCTGCCTGGTTTGGCAACAACCATACCTCTCCATACATCATTCTTTTCAATACCACGGAGAAGAGACCTACGTTGTCACCTGCTTCGCCACGGTCAAGGGTTTTGCGGAACATTTCAACACCCGTAACGGTGCTTTTCTTGTTCTCTTCGCGCATCCCTATTATTTCTACTTCCTCGCCGGTGTTTACAACACCTCTTTCAATACGACCGGTAACAACTGTACCACGACCTGTAATAGTGAACACGTCTTCAACTGACATAAGGAATGGCTTATCAACTTCACGGACGGGAACAGGGATATAGCTATCTACTGCATCCATCAGTTGCATTACGCTATCTTCCCATTTAGCATCTCCGTTAAGCGCGCCCAAGTGCTGAACCACGAATAATCGGGGTTGCATCGCCATTGAAACCATAAAATGTTAAGAGTTCACGGATTTCAACTTCCACAAGGTCAAGCATTTCAGGGTCTTCCACCATGTCAACCTTATTCATAAACACCACAATAGTTGGTACACCTACCTGGCGGGCAAGCAGGATATGCTCGCGGGTTTGAGGCATAGGACCATCGGTTGCAGCAACTACCAATATAGCTCCGTCCATTTGGGCGGCGCCTGTAACCATGTTCTTTACATAGTCAGCGTGACCGGGGCAGTCAACGTGGGCATAGTGCCTGTTAGCTGTTTCATATTCTACGTGAGAAGTGTTAATGGTAATACCTCTTTCCTTTTCTTCAGGTGCATTATCAATGGTATCGAAAGAGCGGAATTCCGATAATCCTTTTTTCGCCAAAACGGCTGTAATAGCGGCAGTTAGGGTTGTTTTACCATGGTCAATGTGACCAATGGTTCCTATGTTTACGTGAGGTTTTGTTCTTTCAAATTTGCCTTTTGCCATAACGGTTATTTTTTGATGGTTTAGTTAATAATTTTATTTTTTGGGGTCGCAAAGGTATTAAAAAATTCATTCCGCAAAAGGTTTTGAACAATATTTTTTAAGGATGTTGAAAACCTCTTGCTCCTGCCTGCCTTATCATCTATCCCCGGGAGAAAGAAAAAACGGCATAAAACGTCCGCCCATACCGGATGGTACCCGCCAGAATGCCCGCCTTACCATACCTTTAGGGTAGGAATCTTTCGGGCTGACATTCGGGCGGAGCATAAATCGGACTACTTAAGTGCATGGTTATGAGTTGATTCCCCGAATGCTGTGTCCCTATTGGGTTTCAGGGGGTGGTTTTTGTTGAGCAAAATATGAAATATTTTCGCCACAAAATTAATCAAATAGCTCTGCCGGATGAATGGCGGCAATTAATTCTTCAAGGTTTCAGGGTGTAAATTCTCAAAGTCTTTCTGAGGAACCTTGAGATACTTCCAATTTTCTTTTGTTAGTTCTGAGGCTGTGTCACACCCATTAATTGCTGCATTATCTTTCAGTTTACTTAAATATCTTCTCTGCCTTTAGTTTCTATAATCCAATTTGTATTATCGTCATCTATTGCAATAAAATCAGGGTAATAGTTTCTGATATTGGCTAATGTATCGGTGTATTGAATGCAAAAACCTAATTCTGTCTCTATGTTCTGAAATGGCAATCCAAAGCTTATAGGCGTTACTTTCTTTCCATCTTTATTCTTCCCTCCCTCCCCAAATAAGTTCGGTCATCTTTTAATTTTGGCATCAAAGATAAAGTTTTATGTTTTATAAACACTGTTTTATATTTGCACGCCACTTGCCCCACACTTACAATACACGCCTATGTAAGTCGCTGGTTCACACATGTTTGTATGTTACATTCAGACAATCAATTAGTTAAATACCAAAGTAATAGCCGTTTTTAGCCGTTGTTCAACATCCTTGTAAATTTTAGCCTGAAAAAGGGGTAAAAAGGGGTAATAAATATACTACCCCAAGAGCCAACTACGGGATTTGAACCCGTGACCTCGTCCTTACCAAGGACGCGCTCTACCAACTGAGCTAAGTCGGCTGACTTATTACAAAGCTACGGGCTAAGAGTAAAGAGCTAAGAATGAATACCAACAGGGCATTTACTCTTAGCTATTACTTGTTAGCTATTAGCTAATTAAAGAGCGGAAGACGGGGCTCGAACCCGCCACCCTCAGCTTGGAAGGCTGATGCTCTACCAAATGAGCTACTTCCGCTAATCAGTTTACAAAGTTTGTAAAGCGTAAAAGTTTATAAAATTATCAGGCTTTTACTTTTCCCTTTATAAACTTTTCCCTTTATAAACTCAATTCCAGTGGGGAGACAAGGATTCGAACCTTGGAAGTCGTAAGACAACAGATTTACAGTCTGTCCCATTTGGCCACTCTGGTATCTCCCCGATTCATAGCCAATAACTATCAGCTAATAGCCATCAGCTTTTCACAGAGCCAGTGAAGGGACTCGAACCCCCGACCTGCTGATTACAAATCAGCTGCTCTAACCAGCTGAGCTACACTGGCAAAGAACGTTTCTTTTTACTTAAAAACCATCAACTAACAGCCTATGATTTTCTAAAAAGGGCTGCAAATTTATAAAACTTTCGTTTGCGTGTAGATTTCTTTTTTGATATACGTCAGTCATTTACTACTACCGGGATAGGTTTTATGATTTTGTTATACCATAATTTCATTTCTTTCGTTTATAAGATTCTTACCATATTCTTCATACATTTGCATAACTAACAGCCAGGGAACAACAGATGAAACGATATATACTATACTTTCTCTTACTGGTATTTGTTCCGGGGCGGCATTCAGGCCTCGATGCCCAGGTAATTGGGAAAATGTATAGCTTAGTGTTTATGGGAGGGACTCCCCATAACAACGGGGGTACAATTAATGTATTTGATCCTTTGAATAACAGTGATTCGGGTGTGATTAATTTAACCGGGACTAACGGTTATTATCCGTATGGCAGTTTAATACAGGGTACAGACGGTTTTGTTTATGGTATGGTTAATTATGGAGGCTCACATGGAAACTCCGGTAGCGGAGGGGTCATTTTCAGGTACAACCTGGCAACGCAAGAGGATACTGTTTTATATAACTTTAACAATGGTGCAGATGCAAATACTCCTTATGGTAGCCTGGTACTTGATACCAATGGGTTAATGTATGGGCTGTCTTATGCTGGAGGAAATGCGGGTGAAGGCGCTATTTTTTCATTTAATCCTGCCACTGATACAGAGAAAGTGCTGTATTCAATGAGTGGCTCAACTTTAGGGAATAGCCCTACCGGTAGCCTTATGCTGGCAGACAATGGCTTACTTTATGGAACTACCAGTGCCAGTTCAGGAGGGTATGGGGCCATTTTTAGCTTTAATATCACTACTGATTCAGTGGTATGGCTTGCTAACTTTAATAATACAGATGGAAATTATCCCCGCGGAAATTTGATACAGGCAAGCAATGGATTGCTCTATGGTTTGACCGTGCAAGGTGGTAATAGCGGCGTCGGGGTACTTTATAGTTATAATATAATTACAGATACTTTGATAGACTTGCTGAACTTTAACGATGGTGCCGGTGGAGGGCACCCTTATGAGAGCCTTATGCAGGCAAGTGATGGTAACTTATATGGAACAACTCATGACGCAGGAGCCTATGGAGAAGGTATATTATTTAGGTACAATATTACTGCCGACTCAGAAACTGTAGTGATAAATTTTAATGATACCACCGGGTATTATCCTTATAGTGATGTTATCCAGGCATCTGACGGACGGCTTTATGGCAACACCAGTTACGGCGGAATATATGGTTGGGGTACAATTTTTAGTTATGACCTTACCACCCAAAGGGAAGCTACGCTCTACAGTTATAATGATACCAGCGGAACACATCCTTACGGAGATTTACTGGAAGTTATGAGCGCTGATGCCTCAATTATAAATAATGCTTGTTCCAATGACTCTGCAGGCTCTTTGGTTGTGACATTGAGAGGAGGAAAACCGCCCTATACATATTTATGGAGCAATGGAGCGACAACCAGCTCCATTTACAATCTTACTTCGGGAGTTTATAATTGCATCATAACCGATTCAAGAGGAGTAAGCCTTTCTTGTACATATAGTATTTTACCCTTTCCGTTTACACTAAGTTTCAATGTTTTTAGCCCTTGCTTTGGAAAACGTAACGACAGCATTTCTCTTAATATTATTGGGGGTACAAGTCCATTCACTTATAATTGGAGCAATGGCTACACCACCGATACCATTTATTATGT
>CAVYDB010000034.1:0-52839 GCA_963767125.1 uncultured Bacteroidota bacterium
CCATGACTGGGATCGTCTGCCGGAGACCTGAAAAACTTTCCTTGCGGGTTAATAAGAAAATATTCAGGCAGCGTTTTTACGTCATATTGTGCCATCAGGTTATGCTTTTCATCGTACAGAAAAGTCCATGTAAAATTTTTGTTTGCATTTACAAAGTTGACTAAATCACTATAATCATCATCTTCACTTATAAAAACAAAATTAATTTTCTTTCCATATTGTTTATATAGCGCGGGCATAATTTCCATCTGGCTGACAGAGGCGCTGCTCGTACTTTTGAAGAAAGCAATATAGAGGTATTTCCCCCTGAAATCAAGAATACTGCTTACCTCGCCTTTAGAATCTTTCAACGCAAAATCGGGCGCATCGCCGCCTTTCACAACCCCTGAAAATGAAGCAAGTATGTCACCCGCTATTACCCTATCTTCCTCTATTTTACTGGAATTTCCAATAACACGTAATAAGGTTTTTATATCATCCTGGTTATATTCCCCGCTATAATAAAGTTCATATAATCCTTTCAATAGTACCAGTTCGCATAATGAATCATTCCTCAATAAATGATTTATTTTTAATAACTCCATCATGCCGGGGTAGTCACTTTTAGTAATAAATTTATTTATATCCCCTCCATTCATCGTGAAGGTGATGCTATGCATATAGTCCTTAAAATAATCGTTGAAGAATTGCATATATTCATAATTGTGATACAATATGGGCCTGTCTTTCAGGTACTTTTCTCCCAGCGCCTTTTGCCCTTCTAAAATATTGTTTTCTATTTCAGCTATAGTGTATATCAGGTACCCCAAAAAGTCAGGGTTCTTTGAGTTCTTATAACGGATGAGCATGGCATGGTAAAAACTATCTATATAGGGAGGAGCTTGTTTTCTAATAAAGCGCTGGTAGTTCTTTAGCATAAAATCATTGAGTCTTCCGTTAAAATCAATGATAAGATTATTCAGCTCGGTCGTATCTTTAATAAATATATTCAAGGTTATAGCATGTTCTATATACGGATTTTGATAAGTGCTGCTGTCAGGTGGGGGAAAAATAACCCGGTAGTTATTTCCGGGAATAATATACATATCTCCCTTACCATTGTTAATATGGATGTTGATGTAAGTACATTGTTTTAATCCATCTATCCGGATGTTGAATTTGCCACTGTCATTTATTCGGGCTGAAGCAACTTGCACGGAAGTATTAGTGATAAAATCTTTGTAAGCGGATACATATACCGTTTTGCCCTTGTAATTGGGGGCGGAGCCTTCAATAATTACTGGCTGTGCAAAAAGCCACACCGGCAAAAGAATAATACCGGCTGCAACAACTATTTTATAAAATGACATGGTTATTTTAGCTCGATACCCGATGGAATAAATTGGCTGACATCGCCTCCATGCTTCATTATTTCACGAATGATAGTGGAATGAATTGCGGAAAACTCAGGTAATGCAAGCATAAATATAGTTTCAATACCCGGCTCCATCAAGCGGTTCATTTTAGCAATGCTGCTTTCATATTCATAGTCGGTAACGGAGCGTAAACCACGCAGAATATAGGTTGCACCGTGCTTGCGGCAAAGTTCAACCGTGAGTGAGGCATAGTCAATTATTTTTATGTTGGAATACGATGCAAAAGTTTGCTCAAGCCAATTCTTCCTCTTTTCAATAGGAAACATAGAAGACTTGGTAGAATTACTCCCTATTGCCACAATAATAGAATCAAACAAAGGCAACGCCCTTTGCACTATAGATTCATGCCCTTTAGTAAGAGGATCAAACGAACCGGGGAAAACTGCTATGCGCGACAAGTTATAAGTGTTGAGTTATATGCGAAAGACAATACTAAACTTTAACGCAAAGATAGGGTTTTATAGAAATATACCTGTTTGGGCTTTTTTCAGATATTCTTGCTGCCCCCAAAGCCGCAAACTGGTATAAGATATGGTTATGATACTGGCGTATAGGAAGACAGAAAAAAACCGAGATGAAAAAAACGGCTAAAGGACGTTACCACTTATTAGACAGGGTTTTTTAAAAGGTGAATAAAAAAAAATGCGACCTATTTAGGTCGCAGTAATAAAATTATAACTCAGGATGATAAATCAACAAACTCTCCTCTATCTTTTAGTGTATTGCCATACCAATCATAGTAGGCCAGTTAGGATATCCTACGTCAGCACCACCAATATAAAAACCATTCAACGCATAAGCGGGTAGGTTAGGCCAACCAAATATGGCGGCAGTAGTGCTTGAAAAACTTGGGAAGCCATTATTTTCTTCTGTAGGTCCCCCATAAATACCGGTATAATTACACCCAAACGTAATTCCACCACCGTCAGATCCTCCCCATTTATCACATAATGCTACAAAGGCATAAGTGCCGATAGGCATAGCATTATGACCCGGAGTGCTTGGGTCAAGGAGATAGTTAGGCAAGTCTTGACTGAGGCCAGGGGCAACATAAATGCCATAGGCAGTATAGGCTGCAGTATCTATTATATCATTCGCAGGAGTTGGTGGGAGGCAAAAGCCTGTTAAAGCAATAGCAAAGTTTTGCCATTCTCCCCATGAACCGGGATCGTTGAAGGTTAAAGTATAAGTGCCTGCAGTAGCAGCTACAAAGGTAAAAATTTCAATCGGAGAATAACAATTTCCCGCATCATGTCCAAAGACATCCATATACCAAGCTGCATTTCCGGCACCAGCACCGGTGTATGTAACCGTATAGTTAGTAGGGGTAGTACCTCTGGAATTATACCCCGACATAACACAGATCACAAAATCATTGTCATTGGTGGTAGTAATTGTTACCTGTCCATTGGTTTGGTAATTTCCCCGTCGTACGGTGTAAACGTTAGTTCCTGCACTATTAACATTTTGGTCCTGCTTCACTACGTTGCCACTTGCCAAACTGCTTACTGTAACCGGCTGTGTTAACGTAACTGTACATCCACCAGCCACCGCTGCTGCAATACACTGGATAGTAAAACTTCCGGTGGCGCCGCTTACTGTTGCCGTTTGGGTGGCTGCTCCTGCTACGGTAGCGCTCCCTGCCGGGGTTACTGTCCATGCATAAGTTCCCCCTGTATAAGAAACATGATAGTGCCCAGTACTGTTTGAGCAGCCTGAATAAAGCGAGTCAGGACCGCTTAAAGTATCCACATGTATGGCAGTGGAAAAGGAGGCTGCTGCTACGCCGCACAAATTAGAAACGGTAGCAGTAACTGTACCCGTAGTTGCACCAGATGGCCAGGTTACCGTAATGGTATTTAAACCATTGGCTGTAGTTCCGGGTGCCCCTGTACTTGAAAAGGCAGTCCAATCATAATTAGTACCGACACTCGCAGTAATACTATATGTTACCGCACTGCCGCCAAACGGTCCGGAGCAACTGGCTGTAATGGTAGGGGTTGGGGGAGGAGTACTGAAGGGCAGCCTGCCAGTTCCCAGGTAGTGCCATTATAAAACTGGAAGCAGCCGAGGGTGCTGTTATAAAACTCTTCCCCCGTTACCGGGCTGGCAATATTAGCAGTGTTCGTATTCACGGGCCATAATATCGGTAAGCCGGTTCCCCCGGTAGCATTGGTATTGGTAAAGTCAACAATAGCGGAGCCTGCGGGGGCAATATTTCCGAACCCTACGTTTCCGCTTGCAGCCGGTACTATAAGGGCATAGTTAGTAGTACCCCCTGTCGCCGAAAATTGTCCTCCTATATTTTTAGTGGCAGCCCCTGTAGCTGAACCCTGTACGCCCATTTCACTGGTGCCGGTGGCAGTGCTTACTCCTTCCACCGCCGCACCTGCGCCTGCACCCGAAAGGGCGCCTTGTACACCATAGCCTGCGGCACTGGCTGAGCCATAAACCCCTGCAACGGTAGTGGGTGCAACAACTGTACCTACAAAACCCTGCACACCAATGCTTGTTCCGGTAGTAGCAGTATTGCTACCGGTAACACCAATGCCACCGGCAGTTATAGAGGCTCCTAATATTGCATTTATCTGTGTAGCATTTCCATTAGCAGTTAATTCAGTAGTGGTTCCAAAAACGGCAGCAGTAGTTGATATAACCGCCACTGTTCCATTATCCTGGGACACACCGGTACCTAAAGCAGCGGCTGTGGGGGTCCAGCGGGCAAGGTAATTTATAATACCGGTACCGCTAACACTGCTACCTACATATTGCCATGCCGGGGTGCCAAGGGTATTGTTCCAAAAATAAAACCCTACACCGTTTCCGATAGTGCTGCTGGTATTATATATCAATATCCCTGCATCATTGGCTGTGTATGCGCCAACAATAGGCGGGTTAAAAGTAGTTAGGGAGGTAAGGACAACATGGGGTACTAAAAACCCTGTATTACCCGTATTACCTGTATTCAAATCTAAAATAGCATTTGTACTGGGGTTTGACCCTGTAGTATTAATCCCTACAGTTTGTGCAAAAATGGTGGACGAAACGGTTAAAAGAATCGCTCCCAGGGCTGTTTTAACGTAATGTTTATTCATATTTTTTTATTTTCTTATAAGATGGTATTTTCCCATAAGTTTAAGTATCAAGTCCCAAATTTAATCTTTCTCTCAATAAAAGAATGCCATTTATCTCTGTAATATCTTTGAAGCCTGCTAATTGTTTGATTATCAAAATAATAATTTTTAATGATTTATTAACGTCCGCTAATTTAAAAATTGAAAAAATAAGTTATAGATAGTAAATATATAGTGGTAACGATAAACATTATATCTTATTGCGTTTTTAGTCATTATTTTTCATGCTGCCCTGCCCGCTCTTCTCTAAAATTGATTTTTTTAGGGCGTTCACTTGAGGAAACAGGATTCTCAACTATACAGATTGATATTATTAGCACAGGTATAGGTACTGTATTAAATCTGTGCTTATATTTGCACCCCCTTAAAAAGTGAAAGGCTAAAGGCTACGAACTAAGAGTGAAGAAAATATTGTGCTACTCAAATGCATTCAATAGTTCTTCTCTCTTCGCTCAAAGTTCTTTACTCTTAACTGTATCAGCCCGGATGGCGAAATTGGTAGACGCACCACTTTGAGGGGGTGGCGCCAGTAACGGTGTGCGAGTTCGAGTCTCGCTTCGGGCACAGATAAGTTGAAAGTGAAAAAGTTGAAAGTGGAAAGTAAAATACATAGTCTGCTTCAACTTTTCACTTTTCAGTTAATTAAGCCCGGATGGCGAAATTGGCAAACGTTGCGGTCTCAGAAGCCGTTGGAGTTACATCCTTGAGAGTTCGAGTCTCTCTCCGGGCACCCGAAGGTGAAGAGTGGAAAGCGAAAAGCAGGCTTTCACATATTGGATAATTCGTATTTTCATCCCCTGTATTTTGAGATAGACAGCTACTCTATTTTTATCGTTATTTTAACATACTTATTATGGAATACAGAAGGCTTGGAAGTTCAGGGTTAAAGGTAAGTGAGTTTTCATTTGGCGCATGGGTTACTTTCGGCAGCCAGGTTGGAGATACTACCGCAGAAGAGTGCATGAAAGTGGCGTATGATTCGGGTATAAATTTTTTCGATAATGCGGAGATTTATGCCGGCGGGCAAGCTGAAATAGTGATGGGGAAAATATTGCGGAAAATGGGCTGGGGGCGCAGCACATTTGTTGTTTCAAGTAAGGTTTTTTGGGGTGGCAACCTTCCCAACCAGAAAGGGCTGAGCCGGAAACATATCAGGGAAGCCTGTGATGCTGCTTTACAGCGGTTGCAAGTGGATTACCTCGACCTTTTTTTCTGCCACCGCCCCGACCCCGAGACCCCTATTGAGGAAACAGTAAGGGCCATGACCGATTTGGTGCGCCAGGGAAAGGTGCTGTATTGGGGTACATCGGAATGGAGTGCAGAAGCCATATCAGAAGCCCATTCCATCTCACAGAAATATATGCTGGTGGCACCTGTTATGGAGCAGCCCCAGTATAACCTGCTGCATAGGAATAAAGTAGAAAAAGAATTCGTACCGCTTTATAAAAAAATGGGGCTTGGGTTAACTATATGGTCCCCCCTTGCATCGGGAATACTTACCGGTAAATATAATGAGGGTATCCCCGAAAAGTCCCGGCTTAACCTTCCCGCTTTGAGTTGGTTAAAAGATTCCCTTACTGGTGAAGAAGGTAAAAAAAAGCTGGAGAAAGTAAAAAGCCTTGGGAAACTTGCATCTGAATCGGGGATAAAGCTAAGCCACCTGGCCCTTTTATGGTGCCTGCATAACCCTAATGTAAGTAGTGTTATTCTTGGAGCTTCAAATGTGGAACAATTAAAAGATAATATTATAGCGCTTGAGAACAAAAAACTGGTGAATGAGGAAATAATCCGTAAAATGAATGAAATAACAGAATAGACAGAAAAATAAAAATATATACTATTTAATTTATCTTTATTTTGCCATATAAAATCCGAAAATTGTTTTATTCGGTCAGGTATGTAGTAAAAGATTCATACATTTGCATAACTTGCTTATGAAGAAATTATTACTCATTTTACTGTTTTGCAGCATGGCTTCCTATGCCGTGTTCTGCCAATCTGAGTATAATAGTTCCCAACATACAAATGAGTATTCTGCCGGAATAGGGCCTTCCCAATTTTTAGGAGATTTAGGTGGTTCCCAAGGCGTTGGAACTCATTTTTTGAAAGATTTCAATTCGGGGGCTATCCGTTACGGGGGGTTTATTGGCTACCGTCACCGGGTTAGTAAGGCATGGTTTTTAAGGCCCACCCTTACCATTGCAGAACTATATGGGAATGATGCTTTAAGCAGTAATTCTTTCCGGTTCAACCGGAACCAAAACTTCCGTACCCTGCTTATAGAGCCTTCCCTTCAAATGGAGTACCATTTTTACCAGTATGACCAGCAAGGTCACCGCTATAAGATAAAACATGCCCATGGCGCCCGCTCGCTGAAATTAGATGCCTATCTTTTTGCAGGGTTAGGTGGGTTTTACTTTAACCCCCAGGGCTATTATGATGGCAAATGGTACAGCCTCCGTCCCCTGAGTACTGAAGGAGAAGGGTTGCCCGGCGGTCCATCTACGTACTCCCAGTTTGCACTTTGTTTTCCTGCCGGGTTTGGGATAAAATACTATATAGATAATTTATGGAGTGTGGGTCTTGAAGGCTCCACCCGCATCTGGACGAGTACAGATTATATTGATGATACACACGGAAAATATTTTAACCCCGAAGAAATTGAGAAATACAAGGGACCCATTGCGGCCTATTTTTCGGGTCCGGTATTGGGGCTTGTGAAAGGACAAAGCGCCATTGGACAGGAACGAGGGGACCCCAATAATAATGACACGTACATGTTCCTGTTCTTTACGCTGAATTATAAAATTACCCAGTTCCGCCAGCACCACGGTGGCAGATCAAAGTTTTAGGATTCGCCTTAAAACGTATAAATAAGCAACCCGCTTTCTAATTTAGGTTCTATCCACGTTGATTTCGGCGGCATTTCATGCCCGTCATCAGCTACGGAAATAAGCTCATTAAAAGCCACGGGGAAAAGGCAAAATGCAGCAGCGGCTTTCCCTGAGTCAACAATCTTCTCAATTTCTACGGGTGATTTTATACCCGGTACAAATTTAATCCGCTTGTCATGGCGCAAGTCTTCAATACCTAAAACTGGGGACAATATATAATCGGAAAGGATAGTAACATCCAGGTTTTTTACGGTGCTGCCAGCCGGGTATTTCAGTTTGCCCGGTGCAATGCTATACCACTGCTTATCTACATAAAGAGAAATTAAATTTCGTTGAACAGGTTCTTTTCCTTTTTCAGAAAGTATAGACACTTTAAAGTTTTTAGCCAGTTCATTCAAAAAGGAACCTGTGGTATGTCCATGGAGGTTTTCCACTATCCTGTTGTAGCTGAAAATAGTCAACTCATCATCGGCAAACAAGGCAGCCATAAAAAAATTATAGGGTTCGTCCCCGGTATGCAATGGGTTATTACCCTTTCTTTTTTCAGCCAGTCTGGCAGAAGAAGCGGCCCTGTGGTGCCCGTCGGCTATGTATATAGCAGGTATATTTTTAAAAAGATATTGAATGTGCTTTATCTCTTCTGCTGTATCAATTATCCAGAGGGTATGTTTTATTCCATCTACCGCATAATCATACACCGGTGTTTCTTTTGTCTTTGCCCCCATTATTTCATTTAGCTCATTATGGTGGGGATAGGTAAGGCATACCGGCTCGGCGTTGAATTCGCAAACATCAAGGTATTCCTTTAGTTTTTCTTCTTTTTGGGCAAGCGTTTGTTCATGAATTTTAATTACATTGCTATTATAGTCATTTACCGAAGCTAATCCTATAATGCCTGTATGGTGCCTGCCGTTTTTTATTTGGCGGTATAAATACAGGCAAGGCGATGCATCACGCACAAAAATATTTTGTGATATAAAACTATCCAGGTTTTGCTTTACTGCAAGCAGGTGTTGGTTTACTCCCTCGCCGGTTTGTCTTCCTGCCTGCATAGGGTTAATTACCTGCAAAAAGGATATAGGGTTATGGGCGAGGATTTGGCTTATTTTTTCCTTTGAATACCGCTCCACCGAATGCGTGGCTATTTCAGCCACCCTGTCGGGTGCAGGCCGTAAAGCACGAAATGGATTGATAGTACACATATACCCTGCAAATTTATTCTATTACCTGACAGAAGTGAAGGAACGTTTCCAATTAAAACCCTTCCAACCCGGTTTTTCCGGGTTTTGTTTGAGCGATAAAAATATGAAAGAAGCTTTACCTATTATATGGTCTTCGGGAACAAAGCCCCAGAAACGGGAATCTTCCGAATTGTCCCTGTTATCTCCCATTACAAAATAATAATTCATCTTAAACGTATAGGTTTTACTATACTGTCCGTCAATGAAAACAGAATCATTGCGGATAGCGAGATTATGTTTTTCATAGTCGGTAATAATTCTTGAATATAAGGGCAAGCTATCTATATTCAGGTGGATAGTTTGCCCCTTTTTTGGGATAATTACAGGACCATAGTTATCTTTATTCCAGAATGAAAACCTTCCCCCGGGGAACATATCATTGGTAGCATACTCCACCGACAAACGCTTTACTAATAATACATTGCTCATTTTTCTTACCGAATCAGCTTCGGCCTCCGTCATAAGGAATATGTATTTATTATCTGCCGAAATTAATCCACCTTCAGCAATATTCAAGCTTTTATACAAATAAGAGTAAAGGCTGTCAACGGTTGAAAAAACTTCGTATGAATATTTAGCGCCGGGTGGAGGGGCAACCGTTTTCTTATTAATGAACACAGCCTTGTCATCTATTTTAACAGTATCTCCAGGCAACCCGACACAACGCTTTACGAAATTTGCCTTTTTATCCACAGGGACACCGTCCTCAGCAGGGAAGTTAAAAACAAGAATATCATTTCGTTTTATGTCTTCAATTCCGGGCAGCCTTAAATAAGGTAATTCAATCCATGGTAAGTAGGAATGAATAGTTTTAGAAAATGGAAGCCTGTTTCTCGTGAAAGGTATAGCAAGCAATGTTTGCGGAAAACGCGGGCCATAAACAAATTTATTGACCCATATAAAATCGCCAGCCTTTAATTCATCTTCCATAGAAGTAGATGGAATAAAATAGGTTTCCCCGACAAAGTTATGGAGAAAAGACACCATTAGCATTAATGCCAATAACCAAAGAAAAAACCTCTTGTAAGTATTTTTATTATTCGCCAAGCGAAGAAATAGTTATGAGTTACAAGTTATAAGTGAGGATAATATTACCTAATTAGGAGATAACTCATACCTTATAACTCATAACCCGCATTATCGGTTTTAAAAAAGTTTTCCAATTTTAAACAACAGGGTATTCAACCGGAAAACAACATAATTGGAACCATCCCTGTTACCGGTATAGATGATGGGAGAAATACCATAATTATATTCGAGGGTCATATACCAGCCCCTTTTTCTCTTCTTTTGGGTGTCGCGCTGGTATCCTAACCCTAATTCGACAATGGGACTGCCAAAAGGAGAAAACATGTGGTAAAGAAAACTGGCATCCTTTTGCCCTTCATATACAAGATACCCCGTTTCATCATTCGTTACAGATGTATTGGTATATGACATGTATCTGAATTTCCCTCCAAACGTCATAAAAACACTGCGGTTTTTCCGGTCAATAGCCCCAATGCGGGTTTTAAACAGGATGGGGATATGTATTTCATTCATTACAATATCATGACTAAATGTTTCAAGGTTATTGATATAAAGGAAGGAATATCCGGGAGCAAAAAAGTAAGAATTAAAGCTGACCCCCTCTTCCACTATTTCTACTCCAACTTTAAGATAAGACCTTTGTTGAATGGGTATTTCCTCAATTACCCCAAAAGTATAGCCCGTTTTCGCAGAAATACCGTTCACATAGTTGGCGCTGTATCCCACAGGGTTGGCAAAGCCGAAAAGCAAGCCGGCATCAATACTTGTTTTCCATGCCCTGCGGGAGGTTTCTTGCAGGGAATGCGGTGTCGGGACATTGTCGGTATGAAACAAATAAAGCGATTGCTTTCCCTGGCAAAACCCTTTACCCATACTCAATACAGTAAGCAGAAACAGGGCGCCAAAAATTTTTCTAACCGGCATCTGAAAAAATTAAGATAGAATATACGAGATACTCCTTGTTTTGTTTCAAAGCTGCAAATTTACGAATAGGCTTTGATTTGGAGATTTATGTTCTTAAATCTTATACCAAAAGTCCTAAATCTTAACTTACTTTAGCTTGCTGTTTTTAATGCCGTAAGTGAAATAAATTACCATGCCTATTACAAGCCAAACTATAAACCGCAGCCAATTAGTTAAGCCCAGTTCGGTAATGAGGTAAAAGCAGGAAAGAAGCCCCAGTACGGGTATAAGAGACAAGTTTTTAACGAAACTTGCAACAGTCATAACAATGGATAATAAAACAAATATCCAAAAGGTGATATTCCCGGCAAATATGCTCCATCCGCTATTGAATTTTTCATTTTCCGGCACATTCAACTTTCTAACAATTGCTGAATATTGGTCATCATCCATGGCTAAAAGATAGTTAGCCAGGGAGTCTTTTGATATGACAGGAATACTGACAGGAATAGTTTTATACACCACCGAAGTGAGGGTGAAAACCTCAGCAGGTTGCAGGGAGTTTACCAATTCATCTGCCGGCTTCAGTGAACGGGAATGAAGAAAATCGGTACACTTTGCCGCATTGAAATAAAGGGCAAGTCCGCCGACTATTGCCATCAGGGCTCCTACCCAGTATCTTCCGCCAATAAAAGGAACACGAAATTTTCCTTTTTCTTTTTCTGTGCGCGGCAATAACAGGATGCCTCCGCAAACCAGTGCAAAAGCAAAAAGAGTCCCTATACTGGTGAGGTCAGTCACTAAATCTGAATCGAGAAATAAAGCTGGGATACCTACCATGAAACCCGTGATAATAGTAGAAAAGCCAGGCGTATGATATTTAGGATGAAGTTTTGAAAAGCGTTTGGGTAACAAGCCATCGCGGCTCATGCTCATCCATATTCTCGGCTGCCCAAGCTGGAATACCAATAATACGCTGGTAGTAGCAATTACAGCACTGAGCGCAATAATACCGCTGAGCCAGTTTAATCCTTTTTGATGAAAAGCAGCTGCCAGGAAATCGCCTACGTTCAGGTGGGTGTAATTCACCATGCCTGTTAAAACCAGTGCTAATACTATATATAACACAGTACAAATGATGAGTGAATACATCATTCCCCGGGGCAAATCGCGCTGGGGGTTTCTACATTCCTCTGCGGTGGTAGATATGGCATCGAAGCCGATATACGCAAAAAACACATCGGATACTCCCCGCATCACTCCCCCAAAACCATTGGGAACAAAGGGTGTCCAATTTGCGGTGTTCACATAGAAAAAGCCAATGGCAATTACCAGCATTATAACAATAAGTTTAAAAGCCACCATCAGGTTGCTTGAAGTACGCGACTCACGGATACCTACAAACACTAACCACGTTATAAAGAAAGTAACAACCAAAGCCGGAAGATTAATAATGAACGGCACAGAACCCAAATGAGGGGCGGAATTCCAGAGGTAATTCATGCCTGATACATCAGGAGGTACGGGCAAATGTTTGGCAGTAAGGTCGGTAAAGGAATTATGCGCCAAATATATCTGCCGGAAGCTATTGGAGAGATAGTCGGGAATATGGAGACTGATGGGAGTATTGGGGAAACGCTGGTGTAACCCGGCATTTATTTTATCGAGAAAACTGGTAAAATTGCTCGACCAGGAATTAGCCACCACAATATTCCCAATGGCATATTCCATAATTAAATCCCAGCCGATAATCCAGGCTATTATTTCTCCGAAGGCTATATAAGAATAGGTATAAGCGCTCCCTGAAATAGGCACCCTTGAAGCAAATTCGGCATAGCAAAGCGCAGAGAATGTACATACCACAGCCGTAATCATAAACAGGAAAATAACCCCCGGACCACCATAGAAACAGGCTTTTCCAACAGTGGAAAAAATTCCGGCTCCTATAATGGCTGCTATTCCAAGTGCTGTGAGATCGCGAACAGAAAGCACCCGGTTCAATTGGTTACCGCCTGCACCCTTTTCATCTTCTTCGAGCTGGGCAAGTATTTGTTCTTGTGATTTTTTCCGGAATAAATGTTCTCTCATTAATGATTCGTTTTTGCCATTGGCTTATCAGTTATTAACAGCAGCAAAATAAACATAAATGGAATTACCACCGACTTATATCGCTCAATTCCGCCTAAAATGGGGGTTACTAAACCAATTAACACAAGCATTGCAAGGCAATAGGAAAGACAGAACAATGCAATATCCTTATGAAGCAGTGGGCGTTTGATAAAAAAGAGCGCGATGATAAATAAAATGAGTACAAAAATATTTTCGGCACAATAAATGGAAATCATGGCAGAATGAAGCTGCCAGGGATAAGGGAGAAGCATAGATACGTTAAGAGCCTGCAGGATATGTGCAACAAGGCTTGAAAGCCGGGGTTTAATAGGTTCAATATAAATGCGGCTATTGGCAGTTTCAATATAAATATATATCCAATAGGCGGTGCTGTCGGTGGACGTGGTGTGAACAGTATCTTTATTGCCAAGTGTGATGCGGGAAAAAGGGGTGCCATTCCGTAACATGAATGCTGCTTTACGATTGGTCTTAGTTTCGTTGAACACAAATGGATTACTAACCAGGTATTGTATCCCTCTTTTATGGAGAAGGCTGTCTGACCAAGCATTCAGGGGTATAATATTTACGGAATCAGCCACAGGGACAAAGGCATAATCGGCAGAGTCTTTCACATTGGCAAGATAAATCCCTCCCCTGCTTATCCTATTAAAATCAGTTTGCTTATCCGACAGCATTTGTAAGGGATTATAAGGGAGATTAAAAACTCCCGGGAAAGAAGCGGGAAGGATGTATAGGGTTAAAACGAGGAGGTAAGATAGAATTGGAAACCTCCCAACTAAATTTATTTTTGTAATAAGTAATTGTGTAACTAAACCGGGCAGCAGGCAAAGCAGGACGTAAGCCTTGACCTCAAACAAAATGAGGAAACCAAATAATACATAGATAAGAGACAAGAGATAAGAGATGAGATTTTTAGAGGTAACTGGTATGTTAATTAATTGGAAGAAATGATAAATAATTAAGCCCAAAGCAAACCATACAAGCCCTTCTTTCAAAATTCCTGAACTCCATAAAATGACAGACGGAAAAAGAAAAATAGCGGCAAAAAGCTCTTTACTTCTTTCTGCAAGAAAAGGCAGAAAAGCTTTATAAATATACATAAGTCCGATGAGAGAAATAAAGCACATAAAAATGACATGCACCCCATAATGCCCATGTGAAAAAAGCAGAAAAAAAGCATTTAGTCGGATAATAAAATGACTGTTGTTGTAAAGTATGGAATTATAGCCATTGTCCCAGCTATTCATAGTATGGTAAATAGCCTGATACCGATTATCAGAATCACCGATACCTGTTATTAGTGAGAAATAATCTTTCACACTTGTATGCAGTGTAGCAAAAATCATGTTCGCATCATCATAATATTTGAAAATATCGCTGGTAGCCCTGTTCTTGTAATAGTGCGTATAGAGCAGCCAGAGACCTGTGCCAAACAAAAGTTTAAGATAAAAAACAAGCAAAAAATGCTTATTCCTGAATCGCCCCGCTTTGAACCAGGCACTTTTAAGAATAATAACCGAAAAAAGTAAAAAGTAAAAAAAACAAAATAAAACAGCAGACATTAAAGGGCTTGATTTTCCTCAAAAATAGGGAAAGCAATAGAAATAGAGATAAGATATTAGAAATGAGGGATAAGGGACAAGATATGATTGTTGGCTTCACTCACTCATCACTTATTCAGTAACCTGTATCTCAATATAGTGACAAAAATCACGCTTAATAGTGACAAAAATCACTTGCAAACCTGTTAAATAGATTTACTATTGCACCTAATTTATTCGTGAAGAAGCTATTACTACTACTCTTTATTTGCTCTTTTATAGCCGGCTGTAACCAGACCTCGGAGACGATTGCTTTTAATAAATTTAAAAAGCAAATTCCTTACTTAACTTTGCCTTATAAGGTGGCCTGTTACGATACGGTTTCTAATTTACCCCTCCGGATATCTGACAGTGCATTTAAAGCCTATGCTCCGCCAGGTGCATCGGGAATAGTAGGCATAATTATTGATACCGATTTTTATTCTGCTATTCTTTACACGGTTTCGGGCGATATGGAGTATCCTGTTATTCAGACTTACGACCCCCGTGGCAGAAAATTAAATGATATTGGGCTGATCAATGGTACCTGCTGCGGTACCATACCCAGTTGCACAGGCTACTCCTGGGGCGAAATAACCCGCAAACTATCTATTGTATTGATAGATTCGGAAAGAATTTTTAAAATGGGAACCGATAGTAAGCCGATGGCAATGGGTTCACACTTTATTGATTCTATTGAAATATACAACATAACAAATGATGGCTATATCCGGTTGAAATCAAAGGGCTCTGATGCCGCCCTAAAAGAATATAGCCGCCTCGAAAAAGGAGCTTTATTTGATCCCGGTAAACCAAAGGAGCCACCTCCTCCCCCACCTGCCGATTCTATAGTAAATACTAATACAAATGCTACCTACGATTCCACCAAAGTAATTTATAAAATTCAAATTCTTTCTTCCCCTACCCCAATTTCCTTAGATGACCCTCGCTTTAAGGTAATTTCGGGCGTAGAAATGTACCAGGATAAAAATGCATACAAATATACCGCCGGGCATTTTACCGTAAAACAGGAAGCCCTTATCATGCAAATAAAATTGAGGCAAAGCGGGTTTTCAGAAGCCTTTGTAGTTGCTTTTAAAGGCAAAAAGAGGATGTAGTTTTTTATTGTCCAATTTTTTTTCTCAGGTATGCCCTTAAATCTTTTGGCATCAGGAACATTTTTACTACATTTCCTTCTTCGTCATAAAGTAGTCCGTAGTTAATGCCATTAACAAAGAATTTTGCAGCAAGCTTATCGTCGCAATAACCCTGGGTCCATTCTAACTTTTTATTTGAAACTATTTTTCTTACCGCCAGGGTATCTGCCCTTGTAGGCTTATGTTCGAAAGAAAAGTAGTGGAAGAGACTTACAAAAATTGCGCTATTTTTATAGCTTTCATATACTGATTTCAGCGTATCAATGTTGTCTACACTATTATCAACGTTATCGGGCGAGCCCCAAATGTGAATATAGATAAGCTTATGCTGATGTTCAAAAGAACTTAACGATTGAGAGCCACCGCTTAGCAAGGGAAATCTATCTTCCGGAATTTTATGGTCAAATAAGGTTAAGTCTGCAGGCAAATGTTTACCCGCCACCGAAACATCCGTGACCCTGAGGGTCTTTTTATCCGGAAGAACAGAAACCATAAATTTTTGGTTGACCACACTTACAATAAGGCTGCTTTTATCAAAATATGCAGAAGAACTTGAGGGACCAACATATACCGTATCGCATCTATAAGCTACTACATGCAAATAGTCTTCTTCTTTGATGTTTTCCCCCATATCTCGTTCCAAGATCAGCCTGAAACTAATATTGCTGTCAGAATAATCGCCCACCCAATATCTTTCACGTTCTTCGGCTTGAAATTTTGCGGTCGAATTTTCAAAAAACATATTTTGCAAATCAGGGTTATAACTCATCATCGGGTAAGTATTCTTATTTGTATGTAGTTGAATAAGGGTCGCTTTTTGTGCATATAATTTATGCACCATATTAACAAAAACACATAGTGTCAACAAGGGGATGATAAATTTATTTTTCATGGTTATTCGATTTGTTTTTTTTGAATGGAATAGGCGCCTGCCATAAAAATCTCCTGCTTATACCGGCACAAGTTGCATGAGAAATCAAAAAAGGAGCCTGTATGTTTCCGCACCACTTTCCAACTTCAGAGTTTTTTAATCTAAGTCCATCTATAAGCGTAAATTCCATGCCACCTTCACCATAAACAGGGATACCTAAATGTCCCCTCCCATTGACATCTATCTCATCTATAGCAGAATCTTTCTTAAAAACTTTTCCTCTTTCCCCAAAATACCAGTAGTTACCAATAAATTTAAAATGACCACAATCAGAATCTGATGCATTGATAGGTGCGGGGGACGATAGTGCCCATGTCCTGTCCGGATAATAGTTAAGGCTATCGAATATTTTATCGGAAAATGTGAAATCAGGGTTTAAATCATAACATATCCATGCATGGCTGCACAGTAGTTTTGCCAATGCATTGGTATCTTTAAAATTGATGTATTGTCCCTGTGCAATATTTCCCAACAAGAAAATAGAAACAAGGGTTAGCTTAATTCTCATGTATCAAATGTATAGCATTTACTTTAAATAATATACCGCCGGGCATTTAACCGTAAAACAGGAAGCCCTTATTATGCAAATAAAATTGAGGCAAAGCGGGTTTTCAGAAGCCTTTGTAGTTGCTTTTAAAGGCAAAAAATAGGATGTGGTTTTTTATTGTCCAATTTTTTTTCTCAGGTACGCTCGTAAATCTTTTGGCAGCAGGATCATTTTTATTACGTTTCCATCTTCGTCATAAAGTAGTCCATAGTTAATGCCATTAACAAAGAATTTTGCTGCAAGCTTATCGTCGCAATAACCCTGGGTCCATTCTATCTTTTTATTTGAGATTATTTTTCTTACCATCAAAGTATCAGCCCTTGTCGGGCGGTGTTCAAAAGAGACGTAGTGGAAAAGGCTTACAAAAATTACGCTATTTTTATAGCTTTCATATACTGATTTCAGCGTATCAATGTTGTCTACACTATTATCAGCATTATCCGGCGAGCCCCAAATGTGAATATAGATAAGCTTATGCTGATGTTCAAAAGAACTTAACGATTGAGAGCCACCGCTTAGCAAGGGAAATCTATCTTCCGGAATTTTATGGTCAAATAAGGTTAAGTCTACAGGCAAATGTTTACCCGCCACCGAAACATCCGTGACCTTAAGGGTCTTTTTATCCGGAAGAACAGAAACCATAAATTTTTGGTTGACTACACTTACAATAAGGCTGCTTTTATCAAAATATGCAGAAGAACTTGAGGGACCAACATATACCGTATCGCATTTATAAGGTTCCAAATGCAACATGTATGATTCTTTGCCGTTTTCCTCATCTACTGAATGTTCTAAAATTAGCCTGAAACTAACATTGCTGTCGGAATAATCACCCACCGAATACCTTTCACGCTCCTGAGTTTGAAATTCTTCACTCGAACTTTCAAAATACATATCTTGCAGCACAGGGTTATAACTTGATAGCGGATAAATATTCTTATCGGCATGAAGCTGAAGAAGGGTCACCTTTTGTGCGTGTAAGTTATGCACCATATTAACAAAAACACATAGTGTGAACAAGGGGATGATAAATTTATTTTTCATGGTTATTCGATTTGTTTTTTTTAAATTGAATAGGTGCCTGCCACAAAAATCTCCGGCTTATACCGGCACAAACAAAATCGGAAATTAAGAAAGGAGCTAGTATGTTTCCACACCACTTTCCAACTTCGGTATTTTTTAATCTAAGTCCATCTATAAGGGTAAATGTCATACCGCCTTCACCATAATCAGGATAGGCTAAATGACCTTTTCCATTCACAACTATTTTGTCTATAACTGAATCATTCTTCCAAACCTTACCTGTTTCTCCAAAATACCAGTAGCGGCCAATAAATTTATAATAACCGCCTTCACAATCCGAAGTATCATTCTTTGAATGAGAAGATAGTCCCCATGTCCTATCAGGGTAATATCTGATACTATCAAAAATCTTATCAGAAAATGTGAAATCCCGGTTCAAATCATAACATATCCAGGCATGGCTGCATAGTAGTTTTGCCAATGCATTGGTATCTTTAAAATTGATGTATTGTCCCTGTGCAATATTTCCCAACAAGAAAATAGAAACAAGGGTTAGCTTTATTCTCATGTATCAAATATACAATATCTTGTTTTAATGGTAACTCAAGGGCATTAAATATGCTCCGGGCTAAGGATTAGATACGACCGAAACAAGTATTAAAATAGTATCTATTAGCCCGCCAATAAATAATCGGGGTTGCAGTAATAACACAGTAATCCCAAGAGTCAATAAGCAGGGAAATAAAATCCTTCGCTCTTATGAACTTTTACTGGTTTTTCAACAACCCTTGTAAAATCAGATAGCAGAGAAAGAAAAGCAGGATGGCAAAGTAGGTAATGAAATTGCTGAAAAACTTAACCGATAGTGATTTCATGGTATGTAAGTTTTGATTTCTATACTGCAAAGCTATACTACCAATAAGGCGTACACGTTACCACAACATTACCAAAATATAAACAGGGTAAAAGTAATAAACTGAAAAATGTTAATAACCCCTAAGTATCCATCACGGAGATTAAAATGAATTTTTTTCGTGCTTCTCCATATTCTCCGCGCCTGCGTGGTTTTCTATATTACCATTTTTCTGAATCTTTCCGATTGCATCCTTCAACTCCGCAGGAATAGGCACCTTCTCATTTTTAGCAAAGTTATAAAGCACTATAACATCATGCGCCTCTGCCGACAGTTCACCCTTACTATTTAAAATGCGGTGATGCAAACCAATGCTCGTAGTTTTAATAAACTCCACCCGCACTTCAACCGCAATAGTATCAGGATAAAATAAAGGTTTTTTAAACTGGCACCCTGTAGAAACAAGAATAGGCCCTATTTTATCTTTAAAGTAATCGCGCATCAAGCCTACCTGTTCCCAGTAATTTACTCGGGATGCCTGAATAAATTTAAAGAACATTACATTATTAATATGCCCGAATAAATCCATTTCGCTCCAGTCTAAACGCAGGTGTAGCTTTACAGGGAAATGATGGGCAAGGGTTTCGTTTTCCATATAGATTTTTTGGATAGGGCACAAAGATAGGGAGAGATAGGAATTAAAATTTGAAATTTAAGATTTTCCCGATTTAGTAATTCAGACTCAAATTACCTATTTTTGTAAGTATATTATATACGCTATGATAAATCTTTCAAAAGAATCAACCGAACCCGGCAAAAGTATTGACAGAAAAAAAGCTGTGAAAGAAACAGAGGACCTTAAAGAGGAAATGTTTTCTCTGCAAAACTTGATGTATGCTGAGAAGAAACATAGTTTACTAATTATTTTACAGGGCATGGATGCGGCTGGAAAAGATGGTACTATAAGGCATGTGTTTTCGTCTATGAACCCTATGGGAGTAAATGTAAAAGCATTTAAAGAGCCTACGCCCGAGGAAAAAGACCATGATTTTTTATGGCGGGTACATCCCCATGCGCCTGCTAAAGGAATGATAGAAATATTTAACCGCTCGCATTACGAGGACATATTAGTTCCAACGGTACATAAAACAATAGATGAGAAAATAATTGAACGACGGTATGGCATTATCAATAGTTTTGAGCAAACCCTTGCAGATGGCGGTACTACTATCTTAAAATTCTATTTGAACATATCTAAAAAAGAACAGAGAAAGCGCATTGAAAAACGAGAGACCGTACCCGGAAAAAAATGGAAGTATGACCCTGCTGATTCTGCGGAAGAAAGTAATTGGGACGCCTACATGGGCCTGTATGAAAAAATAATGGAGCGCTGTAGCCCCGAATTTCCCTGGCTTATAGTTCCTGCCGACCATAAATGGTACAGAAATAATTTTATTGCTACTGAAATTGTAAAAACCCTGAAATCGCTAAAGATGAAGTACCCGGAATAAATGTATGGGTGAGGGATAAGGATTAAGACAACCGCTTAAATTATGTATCCCTTACTCCTTATCACTGATTACAAATTTTCTTACTTTAGTATTTTCTTACTGTTCTTACTATGGACATTTATCTCCTGCATAATATTCCACCCGACCTTATCCGCTTCCTGCTTGTGGCGGTATTTTCCCTGCTTATAGGGCTGGAACAGAGGAGGCACTTTATTAAAGAAGTGCCCGAAACCGTTTTTGGAACTGACAGGACATTTACCCTTATAGGTATAGCCGGTTTCATTTTATACTGTATCAGCCCCAAGGACCTTTTGCCCTTTCTTGTCGGGGGTTTAATACTTGGGGGGTTATTGGGTATTTATTATTTCCAGAAAATGAAACTGCACCAGATGTTCGGTATGACTTCGCTGGTAACTGCAATAATAACCTATTCACTTGCACCACTTATGTACACTCAACCCAAGTGGCTGGTATTATTGGTTGTAGTTTGTGTATTGGTAATTACCGAAATAAAGGAAAGCTTGCTTAAGTTTTCGCAAAAATTTGATAATACGGAGTTTAGTACTCTTGCCAAATTTCTTGTATTAGCAGGGGTTATACTTCCGCTTCTTCCCGATGAACCCATTTCTGCAGCCATTAATATATCTGCATACAAGTTCGGGCTTGCCATAGTAGTTGTTTCTGCTATTTCATACATCAGTTACCTGCTTCGGAAATTTGTATTTCCGGAAACAGGCATACTGCTTACGGGGATACTCGGGGGGCTTTATAGCAGCACTGCTACCATTGTAATATTAGCCAGAAAAAGCAAAGAAAATGTAGCCGGAAACAGGATAATAGCGGCTATGTTCCTTGCTATTACTATGATGTACCTGCGGCTATTTATGCTGGCAGCTTTCTTCAATATGGCGATAGCAATGAAACTTTTACCTTATTTTATTGTTTTTATAATACTGACTACTTTGATTGCCGTTTATTTTAGTCTTATTAAAAAAACTACAGTAACCACTAAAAATGAAGCGTTGCCAGCCGATATCCATCAAAACCCGCTTGAGTTTAAAACGGCTGTTTTATTTGGGGGTTTATTTGTTCTGTTCGCCCTTTTAACCGGTTTTGTGGTGGGGCGTTATGGTGCGCAAGGCGCCCAAACCCTCGCATTTATGGTTGGTGTAACGGATATTGACCCCTTTATACTTAACCTTTTCCAGGGCAAATGGAATTTAGACGCTATGGTTATAAGCCTTGCTGTATTGAATGCAATAACAAGTAATAACATATTGAAAATGGTTTATGCCCTTTTTCTCTCCGATAAGTCGCTGAGGAAAGAAATCCTGATTAGCTTTTTGCTCCTTATTGGAGCAGGTATTGCAGCCGTTATTATCTAAATTCAGGTTCCGAATTTAAGTTCCCTTTGTTCGGTTTCAGCAATAAGTGTTTTAATTTGATTGATGGCAAATTCAAGCCTGTCAAGCGTTTCAAAATATGGAAACCCAAAACGAAGAATGTGATATGTAGTATCGCCTATTTTATGGTCTTTAATACATTTTACATGTACCTGGCGCTCATTAAGTGATTTATATAAAGGATAGGGATCAAATTCCCTGAATGCTAAACTAATTACCGGGGAATTTAAGGTAGTATTCAGAAAAGCATAGTCATGTTTTAATGGTACAAATGCATTTGTCAGTTTCTTATGAAACCAGTTTGCAAGCATGGCAGACCGTTGGAATATCTTGTCTTTCCCCACACTTTTATATAGTCTTAATGCCTCAAGCATGGCAGGGTACAACATAAAATCTTGTCCGCCCGGAATGCTTAATGATTCCAAATCGGTATTATCTATTAGGCCATGTCCGCTCCAGTAGAGAGAATGAATCCAGTTTTTGAAATTATTTTTCATCCATATTAATCCACCTCCATGCGGACCAAACAACCATTTGTGGGCGCTGCCTACAATTACATCAGCTTCACCGAAAGGCAAATCCATAATGCCAAGAGATTGTGCAGCATCAATAATTACTTTACAAGTGGGAGCATGTTTTTTGAAAAGCTTAGCCCATTCTTTCGACGGGGTGCTGCTCCCGATATCATAATAAACATGTGAGAAAAACGCAATATGCGGTTTGATATTTTCTATTTGCCTTATCAGCGCATCTCTATCTTCCAGTGTTTTATCGTCCAGGTAATACACCTTGTATTCAGGCATATTTTCAAAACAGCCTATACCGCCCTGGTGTTCGTGCTTCGTAGTAATAATTCTATAAGGACCCTTGTCATCGCTATTAAAAGCCCTTAGCATGGAAAGAGCAAGCAGGTTAAGGGTTTGTGATGTACCATGAACTACCATATTGTAATAGCCGGGTGAATTCCAGATTTCCTTTGTCAGGGCTTGAATTTCATTCTGGCATTTTCTGCCATATTCATAAAGCCCCAGAGGATGGGCTTCAATTTCATCGGACTTGGCAGAAAAAATGCGGGCATGTTTCACTTGTTCAGATGGGGTACCCAATGTACCTGGATTGAGGTTGATCCGTTTTGAATGAAAATTTTCTTTGCGGAATTTTGCCCAGTAAGCCTCATCCGATATAGCATGTAGCGGTTTATCTTCTATAATTATTTTGTCATTCTGAATCAATACTTTTTGTTTCATCTTTTCATCATCAGTCCAATTGATAATGGGTGGGAATACATGAGCAGAAATTCTATCTTTATGTTCTGCTATCAGTTCAAGGGTTTCTCTTATAATGTCTGCAAAAGGGGAATGCACAATCCTTTCATCAATGTAATCGGTATGGATTCCAAAATCAAGTTTCTTGTGCTGGCGCTCCATCCTGGGGTCGAACGCATCGTGTTTAATACTGACTGTGTAACCTTCCATTCCGGCAATAAAACGAACAGCCTCTGCCAACTCATTAATAGAGAAATTAGTAACTGTAACGTGATTTATCACTTTATGCTCTCCTGCTTTAGGCGCTTCATCGGCAAGCCCTGTGAGTGAGTTAACCGAATCTTTCAAACTCATTAATCCTGTCCGCTGCTGCCCTGTTCCATATACCGAAAGAGGATAGCCTACTACTGCCTGTGCAAGAAAACGGTTTAATACCGTGCCAAATGCTTCATCATAATCAAAACGGGTATAAAGCTCAGGGGCACCCATCATTTCATCGGTTAAATTCCCGAAAATGGTTGACTGCATCACATCTGTTATCCTCAAGCCCCATTTGCGGCAAGCCATTGCTACATAATTGGAGTCGTTTATTTTAGATACGTGGTAAATATCATCTGCTTCGCGGGGGAATGGCATTGGGGCGCTCGCTTTTTTGCCCTTATATTCCGGTTGAAAATAGCCTTCTGCAATATCAATTCCTGCCTTGGCATATTCGCCGAATGAGCCTAATTTAATAATATGGGATTCTGGTATGTGTTTCCGTACAGCCCAAAGTAAACGCATATTTCCTGCTTCATTATTAATAAGGGTGTACATTGCCTCTTCTTCCCCTTTCATGGAATAGGGCGCAGAACACTGCTGGGCAAGATGGTATATAATACCCGGTTGTTCATATTGTATCAGTTCTTCAAGCTTCGGGCTGTTCATATCCATATTTACATAGCGGATATTATTCAACCGGTGAATTTTTTCAAACGTTTGTATCCTTAATTCGGGGCTGGCAATAGGAATAATGGAATCGGAACCCTGAGCGGCAACCGCATTTCGCCTCCATTGATTATCAATAAGTATGATTTTACTTTCCGGGTTTTTTACTGCCAACCGCATGGCGAGCGGCCATCCGAAATACCCATCTCCGCCCAATATGAGAAATGTTTGGTACACTTTAGCTTATAAAATTGAGTTTCGGCATACAAATTTATTCTTATTACGATACCCACTATAAAAAGTTTCAAATTCAAGTGTAATCCTGGAATAAAGAAACAAGTAATAGCTCACTGAAACCTATATCACCCCAACAATATTATTTAACTTTTTACTTTCCAGGTTCTTTTTAGCCAGTGTTAAGTAATCTATATCCGCAGTCTCAAACCATTCTTCCCCTGATTGAAAAAACACATGAACGGTAAGCCCATAGATATCTTTGAACCCCTGTTCCAATTCACCCACTGTCATCTCAGGCTTAATGGATACATGCCCTGAAGAGTGGATAGTCCTGCATTCTCCTATAGTTTTGCTGATATGCTTCATGAGTTTAGTGTAAGATGAACCAACTCCCCGGTTTGGATTAGAATAGAATTCTAACCGTAGAAAGGGAAACATGGTGCTGAATTCTTTTTGAACGGCAACTATTTTCTGGTTTTCGGTAATGATGGTTTCCATAGTTTAAATTTTATTCATGGATGCTTAATAGTGGCACATGAGTCAAAAAAGCCATTTCCTTGGTAGCGCTAAGGTGCGTAAGCCGCTTTAAAAAACTATAATGATGCGGTATCATAACAAGCATTTCTGCATGGTGGTTATCTATAAAAGTATTAATTTCATGTGCCAGGTTATCGCTGGCAGGAAAATAAAGCGAATGCTCCAGGTCGCCCATGGCGTTTTCTAAGTTAACTTCTGTTGCGGCTTTCTTATAAGTAGCAAGTTCTTTCGGTTTCAGTACATTAAACACCATAACTTTTGAATGAAACAAATGGACAAAATATTTGAACTTATTTACGGTTTCATCCGGTACAAAAGATTTGTAATCGCAAGCTAACGCAACTGTAGAAGGTTTTTTGAATTTATACCCTTTAGGAACCACCATTACAGGACTGGCTGCATGGTGCATGACCGATGTTGCATTGCTACCAATTATTCTTCCGGGTGCTTTTCCTGCACCGGTAACTCCCATAACCACTAAATCTATTTTATGGTTTTTAGTGAAACTAAGTATTTCATCTACTACAAAGCCGGGTTGGGTACGCAACTCTATTTCTATTTTGCCATGCTTTTCTTTTATTCTTTTTTCTAAGGCGTGCAGAAGTTTCATGTTTTCTTTTTCAAGGTCTTCCATAGGAATGGCTACCACCGGTGCATCGGAAACAGGAACGGGTACTGTGAACACATAGTACAATATCAGTTTGGAATTGGTAAGCATTGCCAAATCGGCTGCATAATCTACTGCGCTATCAGAGACTTCAGAAAAATCGGTAGGTACAAGTATATTTTTCACGTTTCTATCTTATTTTTAAAAGGTTGATTTGATAAATTTGATTAGCGACCAAGCATAGTCCACAGATAGTACATCCCATTGAGAAGGAATAATCAAAAGAAATACCAATATGGCAAAGCGGGGGAAAATATGTTTCATTTCCCATACAGGCTCTACAATCCCAAATGCTATGGATACAAAAAGTATATCAAACCCCAGTAAATAAAGGCAATAGTATTTTATGAAACCTATAATAAGAAGCGCCCCGCAAATAAGTTCAACGTAAGATGTAAAACAAACACCGAGGACACTGATAAATTCAGGGATACCCTTCTCTGAAAGAGGAGTGTGAATGGTTTCTATTACTTGTTTTACACCTACCCGAAATACTTTATCATATCCCTGTAGAAAAAAAACTAATCCAAGAAATACCCTTGTAATAAAGGCAGCATCCATTTCCCGGACATGAATTGTAAAACCCATAGAACAGATATTATAGCTTCAAAAGTAACAATTTTATTGGTACTGACTATGACGTTGGTATTCTTTTCACGAGAGTTGTATAAAATACACCCCTCTTCAGTCACCTATTATCCCGAAAGGCTATCAGTGTGCGGATGAAGTAACAACCATAACCGGGATTTTAGAATGCCTTATCACATATTCGGCAACGCTACCTACAATAAGGTGGTTAAGCCCCGTTCTACCATGTGTCCCCATAATTATCAAATCAGCTTTATGACTTTCAGCAATTGAATTTATGGCTTCCTTGGGAATTCCTTCTTCGGTGATGCTGGTAATTTTTTCATAGGGATATTTCTTCATCACCCTTTCAATCAATTTATCTGCCTCTTCCCCGTAAGCAATTTCTACATCCTTGTCTATTATCGCCCCCATGGCAGCACTATCCACTACGTTAGAAATATCTATCACGCATAATAACATCACTTTCGCAGAAAGTTCTTTGGCAAGTTCAATTCCTT
Organism: uncultured Bacteroidota bacterium; assembly: GCA_963767125.1. Classification (GTDB taxonomy): domain Bacteria; phylum Bacteroidota; class Bacteroidia; order JABEUT01; family JABEUT01; genus JABEUT01. Next base: position 26,473 of record CAVYDB010000034.1, read on the forward strand.
TTTTTGTAGCATTCATAGAGCATTTACTTCCATCCAACGCTATCAATATATTTTTAAAAGCCATATTTTCCCCTGGTTAATGTGAAACAAATGTATAAAATTCCTGTGAAGCCAATAACTATTTACCGGCATTTAATATTATCGCCGGGCTAATTACATTTCAAAACAAAAAAGGCACCCTTTTAAAGGATGCCTTTATTATTAGTTTGCGCAAAGTATAAACTTAGTGCTGTATAACAAACTTTCCCTGGTTAAGCAGGGTACCTGAACTGTCTGTTAACTTGTATAAATATATTCCGTTAGAATATGTGTCGGTATTAAGCATAGCCATGCCATTTTTAATCTCTACCTGGCTCATATTCCTTCCAGTTATGTCGAAGATAGTTATATATTGTTCCATTTCAATTTTATTAACCGCCATAAATGTTACCTGGCTATTTGCCGGATTTGGATAAACATTTATCTTACTTCTATTGCTAATCTCATTAATAGAGTTAGAAACTACTGGAGCAGGTGCGGTTGTATCCCACCATACATCAACTGCTGTATCCCAGGTTGTACTCATATCCATTTCGGCTAAAATAAAACCAACTCCTTTAGCATACCAGTCATATTGGTTTTTATTTTCCAATAGCTTTTCATAATAAGTCCATGTACCTGCTATATCAAGGAATATACTATCTACATCAAGTTCAGAGTGCCTTTGGCGTAAAACAGGATAAGAATTGCCGTTTGGCATTTCCATAGTTCCATAAGCATCCACTGTATCATTATAAATGATGTTGGTAACAAATTCCTCGCCTGTTACTATAACAGAAAAAGTTACAGCAAATGTCTGGCTTCCGGAAGCATCTCCTCCTGTAATATTATTAGTCGTAGTGGTTACCGGCAAAGCGCTTTGCACAAATGGGGGATTAAGATTAATCTCAATTTGAAAATTGTACCCGTCGAAGGCTTCAATCTCTTCAGCTCCTACTACCGATAAATTGGTAGGACTGGTATTGAAGAAGTTGTAGCCGTTACCACCGTATGTCGAATCACAAAGATTTGCAGTAGTAAAAACGCTGGCATAAGGCGAAGCGCTGGCAAGCATAAACGTATCTGTTTTAGATTTCTGGCGGAGTAAGCCTGAGAAATCCCAGTTTTGGGCAGTGGTGATACTGGCAATTCCTGCGGATGGCAATGCAGTGCCATCGGAATCAACAACTACCTTTAAGCCGGCAGATGGCAAATCAGCCTGGTCAATCGTAATTTGTGCAGATGCCTTTGGCAAAAAGGCCAATAGCCCAGTTACCACGGCAATTCCTGATAAAAGAGTAAATTTATTCATGTTTATTAATGTTTTAGGTTGCAAATATAACTATATATAATTAACCCTATTAGTTTTAGTGCCGGGAAGTATAAATTAAAAAAAGACTGGCTGAAATTTTATCCACATGTACCAAGTATATAAAATCTATATATTTGTTCGCATTATAAATATTCATAATCCCCCATTAGCAAATGCATAAAGCAACTACTATTACCAAAACTTTGTTCTTGTTTTGTCTTTCATTTTTAAGTTTTTTTACCTCATTTATTAATGCACAATCAGTATTAAAGGGAGAAATTAATGATTCTGCCACAGGCGAAAGGCTTCCCGGTGTGGTAATTGCTGTTGATAGCAGTAATTCTGCTGTTACCAATATGGATGGGCAATATCAATTAAAAATTTCTCCGGGTGAACACCGGGTTACTATTTCCTATTTTGGCTATACGAATATCATACGGCACCTATCAGCTAAAAATGATACTATTACCATAAATGCCCGGATGCAGTCCCTTGCCCAGGATATAAACCCGGTAGTAGTGAGTGCAAGTATGTATGGTAAGAACCTTGCCCGCGAAAACGTTTCTATGGAAGTGCTAAAGGCGAAAACGATAGAAAATACAGGTGCAGTACAAATTGATGAAGCCATGAACAATGTCCCCGGAGTGAATATTACGTATGACGGGCAGGCAAATATCAGGGGCGGAAGCGGTTGGACTTATGGGGCTGGGAGCCGTGTTTTAGTCCTCGTTGACGGGTTGCCTGAACTTACCGCTGATGCGGCGGATGTTATCTGGAATTTTCTCCCTATTGAAGAAGTTCAGCAGGTGGAAGTAATTAAAGGCGCATCTTCGGTATTGTATGGTTCATCAGCCTTAGACGGTATAATTAATTTGAGGACAACTGAACCGGGGCCTACTCCTCAAACAACCATCAATGTTTTTGAGGGAATATACGCCAATCCGAAAATTGATTCTATGCCCTGGAAAGCCGGACAAGCCCCAGGATTCCAAGGTTTTACAATTATGCACAGCCAGCAATTTGGCAGGCTCGATTTGATAGCAAGCGGCGATATTTATAATGAAACAAGCTATTTACAGGAGCAATATTAGTCAAAGAATACGGGGTTCTGTAAATGCTCGTTACCGTTTTAAAAAAATTGATGGGCTTATAGTGGGGTTGAGAGTGAGTGAAATGTATAATAATGAAGCCTCTTTTCTTGCCTGGGCAAATGATAAAGATGGAATACTTCAGCCCTTTGGAGGGGATACGGGGAAAAATGCCAGTATAGTTCCGGGAAGATTTTTCGCGACAGGCCATAGACCCTTACATTAATTATTATGCCCCGGATGGAAGCAAGATTACCTTGCAGGGAAGATATTTTGTATCTAATAACGAAGATTATGGAGAGACAGATAAGGGTTCACGTTCACAATTGCGATACTCTGAATTGACCTACCAGAAAACTATTTAAATACCGTTTTACACTTACTAGCGGGGCGGTTGCCAGTGGCGATGAAGTGGCTGCGCAGTTGTATGGAGACCACAGCGGCTCAAATTTAGCAGCCTACTTACAGCTGGAAAAAAAATTAGGCAAATTTATTTTCACAGGAGGGTTACGAAAAGAAACGTTTAAAGAAGATTCCTAATAGCCAGTTCCCCTATTGTTTTTCGGACAGGTGTCAATTATGAGTTATTCAAAGTATACCCACCTAAGGGCTTCTTATGGCGAAGGGTACGGTTTCCATCCATTGCAGAAAGATTTATAAGAACCCAGGTTGCCAGGGTTCACTATTTTCCCAAATCCGGGAATTGAACCTGAAAAAGCCTACAGTACCGAAGTTGGAATAAACCAGGGGTTTAAAGTGGGCACATGGCTTGCATCGGTTGATGTTGCAGCTTTTCAAACCGTATTTAATAATTTAATTGATTTCACTTTTGGCGATGTATCCTCCCCCGGGAAATATTCCTCATTTACGACGTAGGGTTCAAGTCTTAAACGTTGAAAATGCATTAATACAGGGATTGGAATTATCAGTTAATTCAGAGGGTAAGATATTGGGCGTGCCTGTTGACCTTCATGGGTGGATTTACTGCTATAAACCCTATTAATGTGGTTCAGAGAAATAATGTTGATTCTATTGAAAAAGCTGACCCAAGCCTGTCAAGTACCTATAAGGATTCCTTACAAAAAACGGAAATACTGAATTATCGTTCTTTATACACCGCAAAAATCGGATTTGAAATGTTTATCCATAAATTCAGTTTTGGATTTAATGCCCGTTATTCCAGTTTCCAGGTAAATATTGACGAGATTTTTGCAGAGGAAATACCGGGAATAAGTGATTTCCGGACCATTCATAATAACGGACAATGTATAGTTGATGGTCATATTGCTTACCAGGCTACCAATTCCATCAGGATAGCCTTTTTGGTGAAAAACATTGAAAACCTGGCTTATATGGACCGCCCTGGAATGCTTGACCCACCCAGGACTTTCATGGTTCAGTCAACCATAAAATTTTAGGGCACACTTACTTTATCTAGGGATACTTGGCTTTTGGGCAGATATAGTGTATCCCACTCCCAGTGATAAATTGAATAAATTATATGACTGGCTGGAGGTTTCTTCCCCGTTTTCTTGTAAAATAATTCCATTTGGGGCGGAAACTATACCTGTTACCACATCTGTAAAAGAAGGGTTAGCGTGTAAATAATCCATACTAAAGATTATGGAAAGTTTAGGTTTTACATGGTAGCGGGCTTCTATTCCAAAATCTATTGCAAACGCAGTTCCCTTGGTATCAAACTGGTTAATAGTGCCTATAACCCCTCCGCCCGGTTCCACAATATTGATTGCATAAGCAGGATAAGTAGCCATCATAACTCCTCCCAAAATTCTTACATCAATAGTAAGGTGATTGCCGGGATACGTAATATACAACCCAGTGAGAAGGGTTTTATCTGAGAATTTTTCCGGTGTACCGGTAAAGGCATAATTGATATTACTTATGCCAATTTGATTGTTAAGGGAGCTTATGTATTGCTGCTGGTTCAGGCTATTCATTCCATAATCAAACTTAAAGGCAAAACCGGAGTGGGAAATAACCCCCGGAAAACCCGCAGATATTGAGAAAACAGAACCTGCGGCTGCATTGCCGCTTGCATAAGCCCCGGCAGGGAATCCTACTCCTCCCATAACGGCAACATAGCCGTCACGTTTATATTTTGGTACTTTTACAACTGAAGATTTGTGGATTTTTGTTGTATCTTTTAAATATGCCTGCTTTTTTACAGAGGCTTCTTTTAAAGAATCTCCTGCATTATTTTTACTGCCATGCACAGTTTTTTTATGAGCCGTTTTTCCTGCAACTTTTACAGTATCCTGTGCCCTTACGGGTTGGATTAAAAAAAAGGAAATAATAGTTGCCAGCAATATCTTGATATTCATAAAAACAGATTCACAAAAATAACATATCTTGTATAACAACCGTTTTAAGTCCATAATATTGCGGGCGATTTATGAAAGGTGTGTATTACAAAACAGTGTTTTGCCCCTGATTTAGCTTCCCCGCAATAAAGCCGGTAGTCCATGCAGCCTGGAAATTAAAGCCACCCGTAACCCCATCTATATCTGTTACTTCTCCTGCAAAATAAATTCCCCTGCATACTTTGCTTTCCATTGTCTCCATTAAAATACCATTGAGACTGATACCACCACAAGTAACAAATTCCTCTTTAAAAGTAGTTTTTCCTTCCACTTTATATTCATCATTCACCAATGTATTTAGTAACCGGTTTTGGTTTTTCTTGCCTAATTCGCTGAGCATTGTTTCAGCGTTAATTTCAATTTTTGATAATAAAAACAAATAGAGCCTGTTAGGTAATTGAAAAGAATCACTGTTGCTGATTTTTTTCTTGGGATGGAGCCTGATTTCTTCAGCCAAAACACGGCGGGCTTCATCTTCATTCATTTCTCCGAGCCAGTTAACCTGAATAGGAAATTGATACTTAAAATCGCTTAGTATCCTTGCACCCCAGGCAGAAAGTTTTAAAATAGCCGGCCCGCTCATACCCCAATGGGTTATTAATAAAGGGCCATCCGTTTTCAGTTTAGTTCCGGGTATGCGTACGCTCACATTTTCAACCGATACGCCCATCAATGATTTGATAGCTTCATTGGGCATATTAAATGTAAATAATGAAGGAACAGGGTTTTCAATGGTATGTCCTAATTTTTTAAGCCATTCAAACCCCTCTCTTTTAGGAGAACCTCCGCAGGCAATAATTATTTTATCCGCAATAACTATTTTATCGCGTAAGGTCAGTTTAAAATTATCTGATTCTTTTTCAATGCTTACTATCGGCTGTTGTAATAGAATTTCAATGCCCAATTTCTCTGTCTCCCGAATAAGACAATTAATAATTGTTTGAGATGAATCGGTAACTGGAAACATTCTGCCATCATCTTCTGCTTTGAGCCTCACCCCCCTGCTTTCAAACCATTTTATTGTATCGGTTGTTGTAAATTGGGCAAAAGCTTTTTTAAGTTGCTTTTCTCCCCGGGGATAAAATTTTATAAGTTGTGAATTAGTGAAACAGGCATGGGTTACATTGCATCTTCCGCCACCTGATATTTTAACCTTTGCCAGCAGTTTATCGGACTTCTCATAAATGGTAACCCCTGCTTCAGGATGGTGCGCTTTACAAGAAATGGCAGCAAAAAAGCCTGCCGCCCCACCGCCAATTATGGCTACTTCCATATACTTAGCGTTTGTAAAGAGGGAGGTTTAATTCTTTAGCAGCATTTTCAGCTAATGCCTGCCCTTCGGGACTAAACGACCAATAAAAAAGCGCTTTTATTTTATACTCTTTCATAATATTACGGATAGCTTCCATCCCCACTTTTTTAGCTAACCCCTTACGCCTGTATTCGGGCAAAACAGATGCCGAACATAAATAGATCGCATTATATTCCCCATTAAGCGGGGTTTCATCAAGCAATTGGGTTTCTGAAATTTCCTTTGATAAAAACCGCTTCATCACTTCTTCTGTCGTGGGTATTAAAAGTATCCACACAATCGGTCCGTCACCCTCATTATATTCCGCCATGGTGGCGGGATGCATTTTTTGCAGTTTTTCTATTACCGCTTCATTCACACTAAGCTGGTCAGGGTCGTTTTTTACATCAAAAAAATCCGTTACCAGTTGTATCATCCTCTCATATTTGTCCGGCATGGTTATTGATTTTATTATGCAAATATATGACAAGCTACTTCATGAATCTTTTAGACTCCATAAGCATACTACTAAGGAACAAAAACGCCAAGAAAATACATACGAAACATTTTGAAGGATTTGTGGCTTCGTATTTCAGTTGTAAAAATATTTTTTAAATAAGGCTAAGAAATAAAAGACACGTCTTTTTATTTATTCACATTAAATTAATATTTCCTTAATACCATTGAGATAGTTTTGTTCGCACAAATTATTTGAATGAAATTATTTACCCAATCGCGGTTTCTTCTTATAGGAGTTTCCGTATTATTCTTATTTTCTGCCTGTAACCATAACCCAGTTATTGACGACTATACCTTTGTAGTTACAGGTGATGACCGCATAACGCCTAAAGACGATTCTTTACACCCCGAATACAACACCATTAATGAATACCAGGTAAAGAGATTATTCAAAGAGGTTTCTGAAATGAAACCTTTACCTAAAATGTTGATAATAAATGGTGACCTGGTGCTTGGCTACACTAATGAAGACACGGTAAAACTGGCTAATGAACTGAGGGCATGGATAAAACTGTATAAAGAATCTCCTCTGGCATCCACCGGTGTCAGGCTGGTAGCTTTTACCGGAAACCATGAAACAGCCGAAAAAATAGGTTCGGGTAAAGTTGCGTATGCCCCGGACGAAAGGACTTTTGTTCGGGAAATGAAGGAGTATATAGCGGGAGATAATGGACCCCGTTATACTGGGTTACGGCCTGGAACCGATAGCCTGATGACCGACCAGAGCAGGCTTACCTACTCTTTCGATTTCGGTGGCGACCATTATGTAATATTCAATACGGATGCTGTTGATCGTGAGAGCCGTGTGCCATACCATTGGCTTGATAAAGACCTTAAAAAAGCCCATGAAAACGGTGCAAGGCATATTTTTCTTTTTGGGCATAAGCCTGCCTGGCCTACATCACATGCCACTGAACCTGGCTTAGATGATGTTAAAGCCAACAGGGACAGCGCCTGGGCTATTATAGAAAAATATAATGCGGATGCCTATTTCTGTTCTCATTTTCATCTTTGGGATACCGTGCATCCGCATCAGGGAAAAACATGGCAGGTAGTTTGCGGTAATGCTGGCGCCCCCTGCCCAAAAGACTGGATAGGCCCTTATTATGGATATACGGTTGTTCATGTTTATTCTAAGGTAGATATTACCAGTATGGGGCGAGACCTTGACAATGATACCTATACTGCACCGAGAGATGAAAAAGCCACGTTTATCAGGGCGCGGTTTACGATAGCTCAGTAATGAGAAATAAGATATATGATTTTGGGTAATATCCCCTAAAAAAGGATACCCAAAAAAGCAGCATTTTACGCCACAAAATCACTCATATAAGAATAATCTGGCATTAGTTTGCCACTTTGGGTAATGGTGGCCCGTTCAATCATCCTTTCTTTGTCTTCTATAAATAAGCAGGGCATAACTCGCTCTATAAGTTCTTTTCCAAAATCCTCAGAGGCCTCACGGGGTAATTCCCCGGGAAGGTTATCTACTGCCATTACCGTAGTGGTATTTTTAGCAAAAGGAATATCAATTTGCTCCGTCATAGGATTGTAACCATAGAAAGGTTCTAATATAGAGGACGCTTTGAGTGTGCTGGGAACGGAGCCATTCACATCGCAAGTTATATCAGCAATCACACTAATGTGAAAGTCAGGAAACTTCATCTGTTCTTTAGTAAACAGGGCTGGGGCTTTTCCATCCCAAAAGTGCCCGGTAATAAGCAAATCGCATTCTTTGGTATAGGGTAAAAATGAAGATGCATAATTTTCAGAATGGGTATAAAAATTCTTTATATCCCATGAGGAACCATCTTTTGTTAGGTACATATCTTTAGACTGAAGCTGGCAGTAAACAGGCTCGCGGAAAGAGCAGTTTAAAAATTCATACGGGGTAACCTTGCGGATTTTGAGCATTCCTAACGCCTCAGTAGCTCCGTTGGCTACACGCCCTCCGCCGGTCAGCAATATTTTAATATTGGGGAGCCTTACCCATTCTATCTCCTCCAATAACTCTTCTTTATCACGACACTGATAGGCCGGTTTCAAATTAAAAAGATTATAGCGTATCCCATATCCCCGTATACCGTTATAGGTACCAATAATTCCTGCATACCGCCCAAACCCTATTACCCTTGAATGGCGGGTATCGGTAAGGCTTTCGTAGTCTATCAACTCAATATTCTTTGCAATAATAGCTTTCAGCATTTCACGGTTATGGGCCTGCTGCTTGGTAGTGTGCGAGAACATAAAATATTTTTTCCCAGGAAAGAAATCATCTATTGGCCTTTCCTTTAAACCCATAAGAATGTCGCAACTGCTTAAATCATCGGACAAGGGAAGCCCAAATGAGGCATATTCCGTATCGGTATAGCAACGGTCGCTGGAATGTTGAACAATAATTTCAAGTCGGGGATATTCCCGTAATAACTCGCTGCATTGCAAAGGAGTGAAAGGAACACGTTTCTCAACCGGAATCTTCTCTTCTTTCAGGATACCTATTTTTATCTTCTGCATAAACTTGACTTGATGGGCGGCAAAGATATTTTAAAAATACTCATAGGCATATTTCGTTAGCACGAACATGCATTTAAACATTCAGATTTCTCACTCGTTTTAAATGAACAAAATCAATTATACATATAGAGAGGGATGGGGTTTTCGCCCGAGGTGAAAATCCCATCCCTCTTCTTAAAAAATCATTCCTAACGTCGTGAGGAATCAATCAGAACAACTACTTTTATAGAAACTTCAGATAGATTTATTTTATCGTTCTTAGAATCGGATTACTATTAACAATACATTCCACTATCAATTCTCAACTTTCAACTCGTATCTTATCTCTATTTTTTACCTTTACACCCCTAAATGGTAATAAAGAGCCTTGATACTATACGTCCTGTAATCGGGAAAGAGCTTGACGAGTTTGAAGGGCGCTTCCGTGATGCGATGAAAAGCTCGGTACCGCTGCTTGATAAAATTACCTATTACCTTATTAAAAGGCGGGGGAAGCAGCTTAGACCCATGCTGGTATTTTTTTCGGCGGGCTTGTATGGCGCGATAAACGACTCCACTTACAGGGCTGCTGCTTTAATTGAATTATTGCATAACGCAACGCTTGTTCATGATGACGTGGTGGATGATACTTATCGCCGCCGCGGGGCTTTCTCCATTAATGCGCTTTGGAAAAATAAAGTTGCCGTATTGGTAGGCGATTATTTATTGTCAAGGGGGTTGCTTCTTGCGGTAAATGATAAAGAATTTCAGTTATTGCAATTAGTATCATCTGCAGTTAAGAGGATGAGCGAAGGAGAATTACTCCAGATACAAAAAACCCGGCAATTAAATATAACCGAAAGCGAATATTTTGAAATTATAGCCAACAAAACAGCTTCGCTGGTAGCTGCCTGCTGTGCTTCGGGTGCCGCCTCAATAGGGGCTGATGAAAAAACCGTTCAGGGTATGTGGGATATGGGAGAAAACCTGGGTATCGCCTTCCAAATTAAAGATGACCTGCTCGATTATGAAACGGAGTATGATATTGGAAAGCCAACGGGAACAGATATAAAAGAGAAAAAACTAAGCCTACCACTTATATATGCCCTGGAACAGTCAACTTACCTGGAAAAGAAAAAAATCATAAGCGGAGTAAAGAATAAAAGCGGGGATAAGGTTACAGCCTTGAAAATATTTGAGTTTGTAAAAGAAAAGAAGGGACTGGACTATGCCCGTACTAAAATGTACGGATACCGCGAAAAATCTAAAGCTATATTGAATGTATTGCCTGATTCGCCGTATAAAACAGCTTTCGGGCAGCTAATAGAGTTTGTGACCGAAAGAGATAAATAAATGGTAAAAGAATTTCCAGTAATTTTGCGAAACAAATGAATTGTATGAAAAAAGCAGCATATCTATTTTTGGTTCCGATTTTCATTTTAAATGGATGCCATTCAAATACTGCCTCTGTAAATTCGGCAGCTAATGCAACTTCAAACGATACTTCAAAAGTTGCGGGGGTTCAACAGCCGGTTGATACAAGTGTAAAAAAGGATGGAGAAGTAATCAGGCGTTACCCCAATGGTGTTATCAAAGAAAGAAGTTTTTACGTGGGCGGAAGAAGAAGGGGAGAGTGCCAGAGCTTTTACCCGAACGGAAAATTGTGGAGTGATGATTACTTTACCGATGGGGTTCTTGACGGCGTTACAACTTCTTACTTCGATGGCGGACAAAAAAGGTATGAAGGAGTTTACAGTAAAGGCAAGCCAGCCGGAGTTTGGAAATTTTATAATATGAATGGGGGGTTGGTTCGAACCATAGATTACGATAAAACACAAAAGAAGCCTGCTATGTAGTTTTCTTCTCTTTTAGGGAAACATCCACTGTAAATTTACTGCGTAAAAGCTTTCTGCCAAGTAGCATAGGATACTTCATATTACCTCTGTCTGTGAGGCTTATCCAGGTTTTTATCCTGCGCCCGTGTATCCATATGCTTGTCTTAACTAAGAATCTTTTCTCTGTATCGCCAAAAGAATTTTTTATAGATTTTTCAATGTATTCAGTAAAACGAATTGATTTCTCTTTGTAGTTAGGATGAGTAGGGTCAAGCAAGTTGAAACACAAAATTTGCTTGCCTTCTTTTTCCTTAATTTCAATATGATGGCAATGCAAGGTGCAATAATTTGCACCCGTATCAATTTTAGCAACAATGCCATTTAACCTGAGCCGGGGCAAATCAATTAATACGGTCCAACCTATAACTTCCTTTTTCTTTTCTTCTTGCATAAACGATAAATGAAGCAATTCAAAAGTAAGAGAATATCTTCATACAAGCATAGTACGTCTAAAAAAACTAATTTTGGAATCGTCTTTTATACAGATACTCTACTAGAAATTGTAATTAATGATAACCTATTATATCCTCGGATTTACTGCTGTTTTTTCCTTTATCGGCTTTACTGACAAAGCTTTCTTCGCTAAATATATGTTTAATCCCTGGAGAATAAACAGTAATAAAAGGGAATGGTACACGGTTTTCACCCATGCTTTTCTTCATGCCGATTACATGCACCTGTTTTTTAATATGTTTGCCCTCTACAGTTTTGGTGTGGGGTTAGAAAGGGATATTTTTCCGGAATTCTTTCCGTTGCATGCCCGCTATTTTTACCTGTTACTTTATTTCGGAGGGATAGTGGTTTCTTCCGTTCCGGCGTATGAAAAACATAAAAATGATCCGGGATATAGTGCAATAGGCGCTTCCGGCGCTGTTTTTGCTGTTCTTTTCTCATACATATTAATTAATCCTACTGCCATGCTTGGGCTAATGTTTATACCTATACCTATTCCGGCATTTGTATTGGGTATTCTCTACCTGGGTTATGAATTTTATATGTCAAAAAGAGGCAAAACAAATATCGGGCATGATGCGCATTTCTGGGGAGGAATCTATGGATTAGTGTTTACAGCCATTCTTCACCCTGCATTTATACCTGATTTTTATCATCAAATAGTAACTTTATTTACATCATGAATAAAGCAGTATTTTTAGACCGCGACGGCGTTTTAAACCGTGAAAGAAATGACTATACATTTCGTATGGAGGATTTTGAAATTCTGCCGGATGTTGCTAAAGCCTTGAAATTATTGCAAAAAGCGGGGTACTTGTTAATTATTATTTCCAACCAGAGTGGTATAGGAAGGGGGCTTTTTAAAATAGAAGATACTGAGAAACTACACAACTATCTTCTAAAAGAACTAAAAAAAGAAAAGATTAAAATAGAAGAAATATATTATTGCGTCCATCATCCCGAAACGGGCAGTTGCCTTTGCCGTAAGCCCGATTCCCTGCATGTAGAAAAAGCCCTTGCCCGGTTTAACATTGACCCAATGCTTTCATATTTTATTGGTGATAAAGAGAGAGATGTTTTAGCCGGAGAAAAAGTAGGAGTGAAGGGCATTCTGATAAAATCAAATTCTTCTTTAATAAAAGCTATTAAGTCCTGCATAAAAAAATGAAAATAGCCGTAAATACAAGGTTATTGCTCAAAAATAAAATGGAGGGGATTGGCGTCCATGCATTCAATGTATTGAAGCGGATTACTGTAAATCATCCGGAACACCAGTTCCTTTTTTTGTTTGACAGAAAGTATGATGAGGAATTTATTTTTTCTTCCAATATTACTCCTATTGCATTATATCCACAGGCGAGGCACCCTGTTTTGTATTATTTGTGGTTTGAGTATTCCGTGGCAATGGTGTTGAATAAAGTAAAGCCCGATATTTTTTATTCACCCGATGGTTTTTTAAGCTTAAATGCAAATGTACGTTCTATCCCTGTTATTCACGACCTGAACTTTGAGCATTATCCGAAAGACCTGCCCCGCTGGGCAAGCAGGTATTACAGGCATTATTTTCCTTTGTTTGCTAAAAAGGCCAAGAGGATACTTACCGTATCGGAATTTTCAAAGCAAGATATTGCGGAACATTACAAGGTAGATACTGATAAAATAGATGTGGTGTATAATGCTGCGGACAACCAATATAAAAGGATGGATGAAGCGGAGAAGAGCGAAATCAGGAATAAATACACAAACGGAGATGAATACTTTTTATATGTAAGCGCTTTGCATCCCAGAAAAAATGTGAAGCGGTTATTAGAAGCGTTTGATAGGGTAAAAGCAAGTTCCGGTTCGGCCTTAAAATTAGTGTTGGTAGGTCCGCATTATTTTAAAAATAGTGAAATGGAAAAGACTTACAATGAAATGAAATTCAAAAGTGATGTTGTATTTACAGGTAGGCTAAATGTGGATGAATTAAGTAAAGTGACGGGCGCTGCTTTTTCTTTGGTGTATATTTCTTATTTTGAAGGTTTTGGAATACCTCTTTTAGAAGCTATGCAATCGGGAGTTCCGGTGATTGCCTCCAATATTACTTCCATGCCCGAAATTTCCGGCGATGCCGCCCGTTTCATTGATCCTTTTTCTGTGGACTCTATATCCGATGGGATGCTGGAAGTATTAAAGAGCCCAGGGTTAAGGCAGTTGCTTATAGAAAATGGTATAGAGAGAGCCAAATCTTTTTCATGGGGCAGGACGGCAGAACTAACATGGCAATCTTTTGAAAAAGCGTATTTGGATGTCTCTTAAACCCTACTTAAATAGCGGAATAATGGAAGCCGGTTGCGATGAAGCCGGACGCGGGTGCCTTTCAGGACCGGTGTTTGCAGCAGCAGTAATTCTTCCGAAGGGTTTTTATCACCCTTCACTGAACGACTCGAAACAGGTATCTGAATCAGTACGATATGAACTAAGAACTATTATTGAAAAAGAAGCCATAGCTTATGGAGTAGCTTCTATGAGCAACGAGGAAATTGATGAAGTGAATATTTTAAAAGCATCCTTTTTTGCCATGCACCGGGCGCTTGATAGTTTAAAAATAAAGCCATCATTTTTGCTAATTGACGGAAACCGGTTTATCAAATACCATGATACTCCTCATAAGTGTATTGTAAAAGGGGATGCTACATTTGCTTCCATTGCGGCGGCATCGGTGCTCGCAAAAACTTACCGGGACGATTATATGAATAAACTACATACGGAATACCCTTGCTATGGCTGGAACCAAAATAAGGGTTATGCAACGGCTTTACACCGTGCTGCTATTGAGGAGCATGGAATCTCAGAACACCACAGGCGCAGCTTCAAATTAGTAGAATGGGATTTATTTCATCAGAAATAAGCAAGAGAATGGCGAGAAAGATTATATCCATAGTATCCATCGTTATTTTGCTTTGCGGATGTGCATATTACCTTTATCGCCATCGTACCAAAACGGAAACCATATCGAATGCGAATGTGGCTATTAAAGCAATTCCCATCGATGCTTCCTTTATTTTTGAGAGCCGTAAAACCTTGCCTTTGTGGAAAAATATTTCACAAACCAATGAGATTTGGAGCGACCTGTTGGAAACACCTTATTTCGCAGAATTGAATCATCAATTAAATTCTCTCGATTCCATTATTAAAGATAATCCCGAGTTGGGTAATGCCCTGGAAAGCCAGCCCCTCTTTATCTCTGCACACATCAACGGGATGAACCGCTTTAATTTTTTATTTATTTGTTCTGTGGTTGATGAGGCTTTACAATCGGGTCTTTCAGGGTATCTGGAATCTGTAAAACAAAATAATGCCTCCGGTAATTTGCAATATGAGGAGACTACTATTCATTGCATAAAGTTAGATGAAAGCAATTCATTTTATTATACCATTTATAATGGAATTTTTATTTCCTCTTATGCTCCTGCGCTGATTAAGGAATCATTGCGGCAGCTTGAATCGGGTATTTCCCTGTTGAATAATGCCTACTTCACCAAAGTACTGAATGCTTCGGGAGGACAGCCAGTAGCTAATGTGTTTATCAATTTCCAGACTTTTACCAATATATCTTCCCAACTCTTCAATAGAAATTTCTTTCTTACCCTATCTTCCATGCAGGATTTAGGGCAATGGATGGGGCTTGACATTACGATAAATCCCGACGAACTAATTATGACAGGCTTTACCGATTGTGACAGCACTGGCAGCCAGTTTCTCAATCTGTTCCAACGCCAGTCTTCGCAGGAGTTTAAGGTAGCCTCGGTAGCACCTGCCAACACGGCATTTATGGTTTGCCATGAATTCAGTGACTATGGCACATTTCATAAAGATTACATGCAATATATTGGCGTGCATAATAAAAACAGGGACAGGGCGGAATGGATTGACAGGATACAGAGAAATTATGATTTGAACATCGAAAAATATTTTTATCCCTGGATAAAAAATGAAGCGGTGCAACTGATTACCCAACCTTCGGACAGCACTTTACAGAATGATACCTATACGCTGATTGAGGCAACCGATATTCATGAAGCCGTGAATAAACTCTCCAGGTTGGCCGATACTATTAAAGCAAGGAAAAAGATTAGGGAGTCTGATTCTACTTATATGCATCACGAAATCCGTAACCTCTACCTCGATAATGTTATGGGCAATCTGCTGGGATATACATTCAGCGGGGTTACTAAATCTTGGTTCACATCTATTGGGAATTATGTTGTATTTGCTAATAGCATGAGCGCCTTGAAAACTTTTATCTATGAATTTGAAGCCAACAATACGCTGGAGAAAGACCCTTATTACAAAGACTTTATAAAGCAGCACGTAGAAAGCGAATCGGGCATATATATATATAATAATATGGCATTTTCATCAATGGTGTATGGGAAATATTTGGAGAAATCATATATGGCTGCCATAGCAAAACATAAAAATGTACTGAGCAAGTTTCATGCGGCATCTGTTCAATTCAGTTTTATGCAGGGAATGTTTTACACCAATGTATATTTGAAAAGGAATCCCATGTTCAGGAAAGAAGCTAGCCCCGCCTGGCAGCTAAAGCTGGATACCGTTCTGGCTGCACCTCCCGCTTTTGTATCAGACTATAATACCCATGAGCAGTTTGTGATGGGGGAAGACAAAAATTCGACTATTTATTTAATAAATAATAATGGAAGTATCGAGTGGAAGAAGAGAATAGATGGGGAAATACAAAGCCCGGTTTTTGATGTGGATGCGCTCAGAAATAAAAAAATACAATATTTGTTTAATACCTCTAACGGTATTGTATTGCTTGACAGAAAAGGGAATGGAGTAGGTGGGTTCCCGTTAAAATTAAGATATTCCGCAACTGCCCCGCTGAATGTTATAGATTATGACAATAACAGGAATTACAGGTTACTATTGCCGGGCAGTGATTTGAAAATTCATGAATATGATATAGGCGGAAACCCAGTTAAAGACTGGACTTTACCGCAAACGCAGGAAGCTGTAAAGTGTCCTTCGCATTATTGCCGCATTGATAAAGCAGATTACCTGATTTTTGTGGATGATGGCGGAAAAGTGTATGCCCTCGACCGAAAAGGAAACGATAAGTTAAACCTTGATAACAGGCTCCCTTCGCATCTGCGCGATTTCTATATTACACAGGGAAATTCTTTGTCAGATTCATATTTATTGGCTGCTGATTCTGTGGGAACAGTATTTAAATTAAGCCTGACAGGTGAATTGACTACGATTCAATATTTGAAAAAGAATTATGCTAACCCCGGTTTTGTGCCTGTGCAGACTGATAGCACCGGAAAACAAGGAATGGCATTTTTAACGAGCGGTGAGTTATGGGCATACACCTCTGACAGAAAAGAACTTTTCCATACGAAGATAAAAGAAGAAATGCAAAATGAACTTTTGCTATTCCCATACCCCGACCATACCTTTAGAATAGGCGCTATTGACCCAAAGAACGAAAAAATTTATTGTTGGGATAATACCGGCAACCTCTGCCAGGGCTTTCCTTTGCATGGCTCAGTAAACTTTAGCATTGCCGATATGAAAAACGATGGCTCCCTTTATTTACTTACCGGAGCAGATAACAAAGTGTATGTTTATGGGTTGCCTTAAAATACAATGGCACACGGATAATACCGATGCTAAAGATTAACACGGATTAGGATTCGTGACAATCTGTTTAATCCGTGTCATCCGTGTGCCATTAAAATCATAATCAATCTGCGTTCCATTCCCTTTACTGATGTAATCCCGGATTTTCCTCAATCTCCAGTTGCAAATCTTTAAAAGCTTTCATCAACGCAAAATCATTGTCTCTGTCGTAGTGGATAATTAAAGTCTCTGTGTCATCTGAGAAAGGAATGTTATAAGCGGTTTGATATAAACTTTCTTTGTCATCGGCATACCAATCATTCCGGAAAATAGCTTTCCCCTGTTTGGAATGAATTATAATTGAAATTGTTGGTAAGGCATAACAGGTATAGGTTGTGTCGCCAAATTCAACGTCTTTATAGCTTCCTTTGCGAATGGCGCTGTCTGTAATAAAATCTACATCAGCAGCATGAAAAGTGACAACATACAAGTAATGTTCAGTCCTTGTTTTTTTGTTTTCATCGCATCTCACAGTAACTTTCTTGCGGGCATAAATGCTCAATTCTCCATCTTTCCCTATTACTACGGAATCCCTGTACTGTATGGTATTAACGCACTGCGAAGCTTTTTTACCTTCATCGGGCGAAATCTCGTACTGGTAATAATTACATGATAAGTCAACTAATTTGGAATTGATGAAATGCAGTGTTTGGTCAAAGGAATTATTTTGTGCGGTGCAAATGCGCACCAGTAAAACAAGAACAAATAAAACGGGATTCTTCATTTCTTTTTGTTTTATTTAAGTAGGACAAATATAAAAGGTTTGCAAATAAAGCAGCCCATTTTAGATGCAATGGAACGCAGATGACACGGATTTAAAGAGATTTTCAAAGATTTTATCAGTGTTAATCATAATCATCTGCGTCATCTGCGTTCCATTGTATTTAATTTTTTAACTTTACAGTAAAAATTAAAACCCATGAAAACACTTACACAAAAAGTGGTATTCAAAAACACCACACCGGAACAGCTTTATGAGTTGTATATGGATTCTAAATTACATTCATTAACAACAGGCGCTCCTGCAAAAATTACTAAGAAGGAAGGCTCTTCTTATAGCGCTCACGGCGATTATATTAGAGGTAAAAATTTTCATTTGGTTCCCGGCAGATTGATTGTTCAATCGTGGAGGGCAAGCGACTGGAAGAAAACAGACCTTGATTCTATTTTCATGTTGCAATTTGAAAAGAAAGGCAATGATGCTATCCTTAACATGGTACATGCAAATATCCCCGACGACCAGGCAGAGGGAATAAAAAGCGGCTGGACTGATTATTACTGGACACCGTGGAAAGCCCATCTATCAGGACAAAAAATTCCGAAGAAGAAACATATGAAATAATATAAATCTATTTCATCAAAGTTCTATCTATTTCAAAATATACATTATATTTGTGGGAAAATTTACCAACTATGAAAAAACTACTAATGTTCATGGTTCTGGGTTCTTCGCTATCACCGCTAAAAGCCCAATACACCGATTTAATAGATTTCACAGGCACTTCAGGCTCTTATTATGGGTTAGGTCCTTTGGGTTCCCTTACTCTTTCAGCCGACACCCTTTACGGATTGACCTTTGATGGAGGACAAGATGGGGGTGGAAATATTTTTTCGGTTCAAACCAACGGAACAAATTATAATGACCTGGTTGATTTCAATGGCAGCTTCGGTCCTTATTTTGGTCTATATCCTTCTGGTTCTCTTACTCTTTCAGGTGATACCCTTTACGGATTGACCCGAGAAGGAGGAATTGGAATAGGAAGTATCTTTTCAGTTCAAACTAACGGAACGAATTTTATAGACTTGGTTCATTTTACAGGTACCTCAGGCTCCTTTATCGGTTACCTTCCTTATGGTTCTCTTACCCTTTCAGGCGACACACTTTATGGAATGAGCAGTGAAGGAGGTATAAATGGAGATGGAAATATTTTTTCGGTTCAAACTAACGGAACGAACTTTCATAACCTGATTAATTTCACCGGAACGTCCGGTACCTACATTGGTGAAGGACCAATAGGTGACCTAACTCTTTCAGGAGATACTCTTTACGGAATGACCGGTTTTGGAGGAATAAACGGAGATGGAAATATTTTTTCGGTTCAAACTAACGGTACCAACTATATAGATTTGATTGATTTTAGTGGCACCTCCGGTGCCAGTATTGGTTATGAACCAAATGGTTCCCTTATTCTTTCAGGCGACACTCTTTACGGAATGACTTCTGAAGGAGGAGTAAATGGATATGGAAATATCTTTTCGGTTCAAACTAACGGAACGAATTTTAAAGACCTCGTTGATTTCACCGGCACTTCCGGCTCTTACATCGGTAATAACCCTTGGGGTTCCCTTACACTTTCTGGCGAAACCCTTTACGGAATGACTTTTGAAGGAGGAGTGAATGGAGATGGAAATATCTTTTCAGTTCAAACCGATGGAACGAATTTTATAGACTTAGTTGATTTTACCGGTACTTCCGGTACCTACATTGGTGATGAGCCGGAAGGCGACCTAACTCTTTCAGGCAATACCCTTTTCGGAATGACTTATGAAGGTGGGGTGCATGGGAATGGAAATGTATTTAGTTTTAAGGATACGGCTGTAACTACATCAGTCAATGCTTTGTCAGCCGTTAGCGGGCAGCTTAAAGTATATCCGAATCCGAATAATGGCATGTTCACTATTTCGCTCAGTCATCCCGAACTTGTTTCGGGAACACAAACAATAGAAATTTATAATGAACTTGGTGAAAAAGTTCTCACCTCTACCCTCCCTTCTCCAAATGGAGGAGGCGTATCATCTGCCTGTGAGATAAATATTTCCTCTCAACCCAATGGAGTTTATTTTTACAGAGTTGTTGCAGAAAACGGAGAATTGATTGGTGAGGGGAAGGTGGTAGTAGAGCGTTAAACTGTATTTGCCAGAGGCGGGTTCTTTCTATCATCTAAATATTAATTATATTTGTGGGAAATTTATTAGCCATGAAAAAAATACTTCTTGTACTTTTCATTTTTCACTTTTCACTATTCACTGTGAAAGCCCAATACAGTATTTTACTTACCTTCACAGGCACCTCTGGATCCTTCATTGGCGCACTCCCTTATGGCTCTTTTACTCTTTCGGGAGACACCCTTTACGGAATGACCAAACAGGGGGGGATATATGGAAATGATGGGTACGGCGTTATTTTCTCTGTTCAAATTAACGGCACGGATTTCAGGAATTTGGTTGACTTCAATGGAGCCAACGGCGAATATCCCGGTGGCTCCCTAATTCTTTCAGGCGATACCCTTTACGGAATGACAACGATTGGAGGAATGTATGGATTTGGAGATATCTTTTCGGTTCAAACCAATGGGATAAATTTTAAAGACCTGGTTGATTTCACTGGCGACACAGGCTCCAATATTGGTGGATACCCTCAATACGGTTCCCTTATTCTTGCGGGTGATACCCTTTATGGAATGACAACCGAGGCTTACAATGGATTAGACAATATTAGTAATGGCATAGTAATTGGAAATGGAAATGTCTTTTCGGTTCAGACTAATGGAACAAACTATAAGAACCTGATTGACTTCAGTGGCGATACCGGCTCCTATATCGGAAAGTGGCCCTTCGGTTCCCTTACTCTTTCAGGTGATACTCTTTATGGAATGACCTCTGTAGGAGGCACAAGTGGAAATGGAAACATCTTTTCGGTTCAAACCAATGGAACAAATTACAGAGACCTGGTTAATTTTACTGGTTCTTCAGGATCCTATGTTGGGTCCGAACCTTCCGGTTCCCTTATTCTTTCGGGCAACACTTTTTATGGAATGACCTCTGTAGGAGGCATAAGTGGAGATGGAAACATCTTTTCGGTTCAAACCAATGGAACAAATTTCAACGACTTGCTTGATTTCACCGACTACACTCTCCCCAATATTGGTGAATATCCTTCAGGTTCCCTTATTCTTTCAGGCAACATCCTTTACGGAATGACATCCGGAGGGCTGGATATCTATGGGAATATTTTTTCAATTCAAACTAATGGAATGAATTATAGGGATTTGGTTGAATTTACCGGCTTATCCGGTTCCTACATCGGTGTTATACCTTTTGGCTCTCTTACCCTTTTAGACAATGTCCTTTACGGAATGACTTCAGAACAAGCCTATTCGTATTTGGGAAATATATTTAATTATAGGGATACAAGTATAACAACATCTATTAATTCCTCGTCAGCATGTAATGGGCAGCTTAAATTATATCCTAATCCGAATAATGGCATGTTCACTATTTCTCTCGGTCATCCCGAACTTGTTTCGGGAACACAAACAATAGAAATTCAGAATGTTCTTGGAGAAAAAGTTTTCACCTCTACCCTCCCTCCTCCAAATGGAAGAGGCGTATCATCTGCCTGTGAGATAAATATTTCCTCTCAACCCAATGGGGTTTATTTCTACAGGGCTGTTGGAGAAAACGGAGAATTGATTGGAGAGGGGAAGGTGGTAGTTGATCGTTAAAAATATGCCGTTTTTTAGCGAAGTTTTCCTCGCAGAGCCCCTCAATGCAGCTGCATCTGCTTGCATCTTATCTCTCTCCCATAAAAAAAGGAAAAAACATTTCTGTCTTTCCCTTTTCTAAAAATTGATTATTGTTTCAGCAGCACCTGTTTTTCCACTCTTCTTTAAACTTGCTCCTTTCTTCTTCCGACATATTCATCCATTTTTCTTTACACTGGCTGTTGCGATGAAATCGGCCGCCTCTGCCTCCCCAGCCTCCGCCTTTGCGGATTCCTCCGAATAATATTTTACAGAGAATAAGAATAAATATTGCCTGGCAATAGGTTATGGGTCCCATAGATGTAAACACATGAGGTACTACCGCATTCCAGAGGTACATTACCAACCCTCCGACAGCGAAAACCATGGCAACTGCAAAGGCTATAAATAATGGTATAAACAAGTACCAGCGCCTGCCACAGCACCATCCGTACCATCCTCTGCCCATTGTTCCTTTTTCTTCTTCGTTCATGACTTTTGTATAATTAACGTGTTAATAATTCAGTGTAAAGAGAATCGAGTTTTTTACGCAGGTGCAATACTGCATAACGTTTGCGGGAGATTAATGTTTTAATGCTTTCTCCAGTTTTTTCAGCCATTTCCCGGAAAGTTTTATCCTCTAATTCGTTTTGCACAAAGGCATCTTTTTGCTCTATGGGCAATTCATCAAGGGCTTTAAAAAACTCATCCCAAAATACTTTTTTCAATTCTTCATCCTCCGGGCTTTTGAAATCGGAAAGGAGAATATCCTTATAGTTCACTTCGCCATCCTCATCTTCATACACAAAATCATCCAGCGAACTGGGCTTTTGCTTGCGGTAGGTATCAGTTATCCTGTTTCGCGCAACGGTGAAAAGCCAGGAACCTAATTGTTCTATCGG
Source organism: uncultured Bacteroidota bacterium (assembly GCA_963767125.1). GTDB lineage: Bacteria > Bacteroidota > Bacteroidia > JABEUT01 > JABEUT01 > JABEUT01. The sequence continues at coordinate 49,036 of CAVYDB010000034.1, forward strand.
CTCAGCTTCATTCACATTGCTAAGGCGGAACCATACATCCTGTAATATATCCTGGGCATCTTCATCGCTCTTTACCCGGTTGCGGATAAATGCGAAAAGACGGTTGCCATAATCCTGAACAGCTTGTATTACGTCCACCTTTCTTGGTTGTCTTACTTCTATAGCTAACATTCCCTTATTTTTAGTGCTTAGACGCTCCATATAATATTTTGCTTTAATCTATCTGTACTTTACGTACTCAAAAAGCGTACCAAATGGATTTCCTGCCAAATAAGGTATATACGCTGCAATATTACTGCATTTTAATCTATCTGCATGGTTTTCAATATAAATGCAATACAAATATTGTCAGTATTTGCTGCTTGTTTAAACTGGCTTAACAATTCCATAATCCCTTCAACCCATAGTGTCACTAATTTTACACGATATTTGCTTTACACCAGGTTTTTACTCCTTTTTATGACAAAATTACCTTCGTATATCTTTCTAAGTCTGTTCACCGGATTTCTTTATGTAAACTTAAATGCCCAAACCCTAAAGGAGTTAGAAGCAAACAGGATAAACCTTCCTAATGGCTGGAGCCTTACTCTGGCTGGGGATAAATTGCCATTGGGAGATTTGCCCTTAAATATTGCGGTTAGTAGTGATGGTAATTATGTGGCAGTAACCAATAACGGGCAGAGCGACCAGTCTATTATGCTGATAGATACTAAAGCGGGCAAGAGGACGGATAGTGTAAAAATAGCAGTAGCATGGCTTGGTCTTGTCTTTAGCAAAGATGCTAAAACCCTTTATGCCTCGGCAGGAAACGGGAACCAAATCCTTTGTTATTCCAACAATAATGGGAAATTAACCTTGTCAGATAGTATTGTATTAGGAAAACCCTGGCCTGAAAAAATTTCCCCCACCGGCTTATGTATAGATGATGCACATAAAAGGCTGTATGTAGTTACCAAAGAAAATAATTCCCTCTATATAATTAATCTTGATAATAAAAAAACTATTAAACAAGTTGCTTTACCCGGCGAAGCCTATACCTGTGCACTTTCTCCTGCTAATAATAATCTTTACATCAGTATATGGGGCGATGAAAAGGTGTTAATTTATAACACCCGCAAGGACACTATTTTAACCTCCATAAGCGTGGGAAGCAACCCGAATGACTTAATGTTTAGCCATAACGGGAAATATTTATTTGTCTCCAATGCTAATGATAACAGCGTATCCGTTATATCGGCTTCTGAAAACATTGTGCTCGAGACCCTTGATGCTGCACTTTTTCCAAATTCTCCCGAAGGATGCACTACCAATAGTGTTGCCCTTAGTGAAGATGATAAAACCCTGTACATAGCCAATGCAGATAATAATTGCCTTGCCGTATTTGACGTGAGTAAACCCGGGAAAGGCTTTTCAAAAGGATTCATCCCAACAGGCTGGTACCCGACTTGCGTGAGAGTTGTAAGCCATAAAATATGGGTAAGTAATGGCAAAGGTTTTTCTTCTATGGCAAATCCTTTGGGACCTAATCCATTGCGGGCTAAGCAACAGGTTAATGCCAAACAGGGGGACAAAAATAAACCCCATAAAGTGCAATATATAGGTGGCTTATTTACCGGAACCATGAGCATAATTCCCGAGCCGAATACCAAAACATTAGCAGACTATACACAGGCTGTGTATCACAATACACCTTATAAAGGAGTTAAGGCTGACTCTTCACTCTCTACCCTTCACTCTAAGCGTGACATTAAATATGTATTTTATGTGATGAAAGAAAACCGCACGTATGACCAGGTTCTTGGCGATATGCCCAATGGGAATGGAGATACCTCTTTATGCCTCTTCCCTCAAAAAATTACGCCCAATGAACATGCTATTGCAGATGATTTTGTGTTGCTTGATAATTTTTATGTGGATGCAGAAGTGAGCGCCGACGGGCATAACTGGAGCATGGCAGCCTATGCCAATGATTATGTTGAAAAAACATGGCCCACTAGTTATGGAGGCAGGGGTGGGAGTTATGATTATGCGGGAAACCGGAAAATAGCTTTGCCCAAAGATGGTTTTATCTGGGATAATTGCCTGAAACATCACGTTTCTTTCCGCAACTACGGGGAGTTTTGCGATGACGGAAAGCCAGCTTTGAAAGACCTGGCTGATCATACCTGTAGCGCCTACAGAGGTTGGGATTTAAGCTATCATGATGTGGATAGAGAGAAAGTGTGGGAAAAAGATTTTGATTCGTTGGTCGCTGCGAATGCCGTTCCTCAATTTAATATTGTCTATCTTCCTAATGATCATACCAGTGGACTTGCCAAAGGGGCTTTTACGCCTTATGCTGCCATTGCAGATAATGACCTTGCCCTCGGAAAATTTATAGAACATTTATCAGAGAGCCCTGTGTGGGATAAATGCGTGGTATTTGTATTGGAAGATGATGCCCAAAATGGTCCCGACCATGTAGATGCCCATCGCAGCCCAGCTTTTGTAGCCGGTCCTTTTATAAAAAGACATTACACTGACCATACCATGTATTCCACCTCTTCCATGCTGCATACTATTGAACTTATACTTGGCTTATCTCCAATGAGCCAGTATGATGCCGCAGCTATGCCCATGTGGGCAAGTTTTATGAACACTCCAAACACGCTCCCGTATATGGCAAGAAACTCTAATATTGACATTGATGAAAAGAATACCGTCTATAACGAACTGATGAAAAAATCTAATAAATTCAATCTCAGGAAAGAAGATGAAATACCCGAAGCAGCTTTTATGAAGTGCTTTGGAAAGCGCTCAAAGGTTCTTTACCAATGCCATCTCCCCGCCACAGCGGGTTTGTACAGCCTGTATCCGGAGATGATGACGATGATGAGTAAGGCTCAGAAGGATAACCTGGAAACAGATCCTTTATATCCATAGACTTCAAAACAGAATAGTTAATAGCTTGTGAATTATTTGTAAACAACAAGGGCAATCTCCGCCCCTAAAATGACTATACTTGCACCTTAATTTTAGCAGGGTTTTATGCAAGGGAAGAAAATGAAGGTTTATACCGCCACGTTAATTGTTATTGCCAGCATGATCGGTACAGGGGTATTTACCAGTCTCGGCTTTCAGTTGATGGGGGTACATTCCGGCTTCAGTATCCTTATGCTTTGGCTGGTAGGCGGCGTTATTGCCTTATGCGGGGCTTTGTCTTACGGAGAATTAGCTTCTGCTATGCCACGCTCAGGAGGAGAATATCATTATCTCTCCAAAATATTTCACCCCTTTGCAGGCTTTTTATCCGGATGGGTTTCAGCTACTGTGGCTTTTGCTGCCCCTACAGCCCTTGCTGCTATGGCGTTAGGAACTTATATAAATAAGGTTTTTCCTTCTGCCAACCCTATTTTTCTTGCCATCGCAGTAATTGCCCTTGTAACTTTCATTCATTCGTTTAATCTTCGCCAGAGTTCAAGGTTTCAAAACATATTTACTATCCTCGAAATTATTTTAATTGTTTTTTTCATTATTGAAGGTTTTGCAATGAGTAACCCCCAACCCATTTCGTTACTCCCGCAGCAGAGCGCCGTTCCCGGTGAAGGCTGGCAATCTATTTTTTCGTCTTCGTTTGCTGTATCACTTATTTATGTATCGTATGCCTATTCCGGCTGGAACACGGCAACCTATATGGCGGGCGACATAGAAAATCCTGCGAAGAATGTACCCAAAGCTTTATTTAATGGCACTGTTATCGTGATGGTGCTATACATATTACTGAATTATATTTTCCTTTATTCCGCACCCATGAAGGAAATGCAG
>CAVYDB010000035.1:0-29933 GCA_963767125.1 uncultured Bacteroidota bacterium
TCTGATTTTTCCGAAGCGGTTGAGTAAAAATGACGCAGAGGAATGTCTGCGATCTTCGAAGGTAAAATAGACCCTAGTCGCATTAGCGGCGGAATGTTTGCGTCAAGCGCCTTCATGAACTGGCCAAAACGACATTTTATCACATCAATATTTTTTGCTGACCAGAATTTCTGATCTTCATCTTCCGCCTCGGGATCAACAATATACCACTTAGGGCGTGAGGATTGCTCAAGTCGGTATATAAGCTCACGAATATGAGCGTCACCTAAAGCGTAGCCGATAAACAAGATTGGACACTCGTGCGAGAGTTCACGCAGTCGTGAAAATAGGCGAGTCCTATTTTTAGAATACACCGCGTACTGTCCCGAAGATAGAACTAAAGGTACATCTTTGTCGAGGCGATGATTAAGACATCCATGCACCGAGCACCACACGATCTCCCGCTCGCGCGAACCAGGCAACCGCCTGAACAGTGCGTCCTGAGGCATGGTGGGGCTATCGGAATCAATCAGGCATACGCGCGCCGAATCCACAGGCAAATAGATCTTCACAGGCGTGAAGAAGGCGCTCTCCAAAACCCTCACCTCGTTGACCCAGAAGCTGGAAATCGCCCGGCAGAAGCCGTCGAAGGCGGCCTTCATCTCCCACCGGCGTGTAGACCACGAGCCCGGCGCTGTTGCTGGCTTCCGTTACCTGTTGAATGTTTTCCGTCGGTGTCGCGGATAAAGCAGATGTTGAGCGCCGAGGCCTGATCGGGCGTAAGCGGTGGGGAAAGCCGTGTCTTTACCTTGCCCGGGCGCGGAGCCTTGGCCATCACCGCCAACGCGCAGCGGCCCTCGCCAACACCTGCGGCCTCTCCTGGTTGAAGTGTCTTGTATGGCAAGATTTGTTCGAGGGCGTCACCAACTCCGGTCGCACACCGCGTACTGATACCAGTTATCCTGCCACAGACTGACAGTGCTCCAGGGCTGGGAGGCGATCAGGGACTGGAATTCGTCTGGTTCAACACCGCGGCCCGGCCGGGTTCGTGGAACCGGGTGCTCCAGTCCCCCATCAGGCGGGCGAAAAGCCACATGCATGAAAGCGGAAGCAGCGGCACGCAAGGCCGACGTGGGCTCCGCGATAAAGCAACGGCCACCCGGCCGCAGAGCAGAGAATATTTCTCGCAGCGCCTGCGCGCGATCCCCCACCACCATGAGAAGCCGGGAGGCGACGATCGCATCCACCGGCGCAAGCGATTCGGAGAGGGCGAGAACATTGGCTTTGATGAAATGGCAGTTCTTCAACTGCCGGATGTCCGCCCGGTCTTTGGCGCGGGAGAGCAATCTCTCGGAAAGGTCGACACCGGTAATCCGAATGTCAGGGTAGCGTTGCGCGAGACTGCAAGCATAGAAGCCGGGACCACAGGCTATTTCAAGAAGGTGGGTTTCAGGGCCGGGCCGGGCGCCGGGCCAAAGTGCGTCGGAGATTGCTGCGGTGTGATCGCGAAACAGATGTTCACGAAGAATGCGTAGAACCATGAACATCGCTCGATAGGCTTTCCGGGTCTCCCCGGAGTAGGCTAGTATATTTCGGGCCAGTAAAGTTGGCTTCCGCGTTCTCAATTCCCATCGTGTGTGTCCGGTTCCCTATAGCATTTTCTCTGTAGTGCGGGTTACCCTGCTTAGCCCCACAATCGAATCATACCCCGCGCCCGCCTTGGCCCCTGATCAGAAGTTCTCTCCTTTTAGATGCGGTAGAACAGCCTTCTATTTCCTGCAGATACCAGGGAATATTCAAAACTATGATTCCCTGGTTTCCCTTGACCAACAGGAGCAACTTCAGCAATTGGGCCTGTTGGTTGTGCAGCAGGTTTTCCCACCAGTGCCTCACCACCAACTCCGGGACCAGGACGGCAATCGTGCGCCCCTGATGGTCCCGCTCCATCTTCAACACGTGCTCCACTAGCGGCAGGATGATGAAGCGATAGGGGGACTGCAAGGTGACGAGTTCAGGGACTGGCAATCCAGCAGCCTGAACCGGCGCGACCACATTGCGCTGCCAGAGGACCGTCGAGCGCTTCGTCATGTTCTCCACATTCACCCGAAAACGTGAACAGCCTGGACGTCGTGGGAGAGTGCCAAGGCAAAACGCATTCCCTTCTCGGTTATCCGGCTCCATTGGTCGAGAGGCACAATGACGAAGGGAGGAGCGATGCCGGCCAGATCGAGTGGAGAGTCGTCGGCGGTTTGTGACGGCCACCCGGTCATAGTGGCGCTTGACCATGCTCATGAGCAGAATCAGCAGCGGGACAAGCAGCGCGGTCACCGAGGCGCCGGCCAGCAACTGGGCCACCAGCACTACCAGCAAGGTCAAGCCGGTGGCCGTGATGCTTTACCCCATTCACCAGCATCTTCCATTGCCAGCCGGATCCGCCGTTGCGCTTCCAGTGCATCACCATCCCGGCTTGGGAGAGCGTAAACGCGAGAAATGCGCCGATGGCATAAAGCGGAATGAGATGTTACATATCCATTTTGTCATAATTCCCCGGCTGGCAACATAAGTCTTGATGCAAGCGGTGGTATATCACCCTATTCTTACAGTTGGGCTCCCCCTGTGAGTGATAGCTCCAGCGCCGCAAGGCTAAGTGAAGCCACCTATACCATTACAGTGAAAGATTCTGTAAATGATAGCATAACCATCGTAATCCCGGTAATTTTTTCCACCGACATCTCTTTTACTAATACACTAAACAATGTTACCTGCCGGGGAAATGGAAGCATAATACTGACAAATGTAAGCGGAACATCTCCTTTAGTATATGCCTGGTCAAATGGGGGTACTACTTTTGCTGACAGTGGGCTTAGTGTCGGAACATACAGCGTAATGGTAAGCGACTCATGCGGCGATACTACCACTGCTTCCTTTACTGTTGCTCAAACTTCTGATTTAAGTGTTTCGGCAAGTGTAGTTTCCAATGTTAGTTGCTATAATGAGAGTAATGGAGCAGCAGCAGTTAGTATCAGCGCAGGTTCACCACCGTTTATCTATCAATGGAGCGATGCCAATAGCCAATCTACTACTACTGCAACAGGTTTAAGTGCTGGTACCTATACAGTAAGTGCTTCCGATTCTTGTGGCAGTACGGCAACATGTAATGTAATCATCACAGAGCCTTTTGCTTTTAATGTGAATATAGCTTCGGTAAACAATATATTTTGTTCGGGCGACAACAGCGGTAGCGCTTCTGCCAGCCTTACAGTTCCGCTTTTTGAAGACTTTCCCGCAGATACAGTTGTTCAACATTTTTTTGTTCCTCCCGGTGTCACTACTATAACCCTAACGATAGCTGGCGCTAAGGGTGGAGGCTTTTTGGGGTTGGGTGGAAATGGAGCCAATTTTATTGGAATTTGCTCTGTCATTCCCGGACAAGTTCTCTCTGTGGTGGTTGGGCAACAAGGTGGTAATGTAGGGGCAGGTGGTGGTGGCGGAGGTGCCAGTTGGGTATATGACTCTACGGTAGTTCTTTACAATCCTTCCGGTACGGCCGGTCTTATAGCGGTGGCAGCAGGTGGCGGTGGAGAAGGCAGTTCGCAATCTGGAGGGCTTGGGGGGGATTATGTCGGTGGTTCGGGAGGTATAAATCTTGTAACTAATGCCACTACCATTGGTACAGATTTGGGTACTACCGGAGGAACAGGAGGTAATGGTGGAAATGCCTATGTTGTTGGCGCTGGCGGCGGGGGATGGTTAAGTAACGGCGAAAATGCCGGTGGCTCTGGTAGAGGGAATGGAGGAAACGATGAAGCAAATCATTTTTACATACCAAGCCGTGGACTAGGAGGTTTCGGTGGCGGTAGCGGTGGCGGATGCGGAGCTATGGGTGGTTCAGGTCAATGCTCAGGCGGCGGCGGCGGGGGGTATAATGGTGGCGGAGCAGGGCTTGGCGGCGGCGGCGGCGGTTCATTCTTTGTTGATACCCTGCCCAAAGTTTCCGATAGCGGTATAGGAAATGGTTTTGTGAGAATAGAATACACCATTACAGGTTATGATTCCACTTTCACCTATTCCTGGTCAAATGGAGAAACTACTATCAATGCTACGGGCTTAGCGCCGGAACCTATACCCTCACGGTTACTAATAGTAGTGGATGTTCGGCTACTACATCAGTTACAATTACTCAGCCCTTAACAGCACTCACCCTTTCCGCCGATTCATTAAAAGATAATGGAACCTGCAACGGCTCTGCATGGGCTGTCGTTAATGGCGGTACCAATCCCTATACCTATAGCTGGAACCCAAGCGGGCTTACTACCGATACCATACCCAACCAATGTGCGGGAGATTATTGCTGCGCCGTTACCGATGCCAATGGATGCATGGAAAGTGTGTGCGTAAATATCCCGGTATCTACAGGGGAAAGTGCCCGCCCGGATGGCTCGGTCGGACGGGAAAAGGTAATAGTATATCCGAATCCGGGTAGCGGGGTGCTTACCTTTCAGTTGTCAGTTATAGGGACACAAGATGTTGTGTCCATTGCGGTTTACAATGTCCTTGGGCAACAAATATATTCCCAATCGGGCATTAGTAATTCTACATTCGATATTAATATTTCCTCCCAACCCGATGGGGTTTATCTGTACCGGGTTATCGCTGAAAGCGGCACTCTGGTTGGAGAAGGGAAGATAGTAATAGAAAGGTAAAAAAATACTCTCCCCGATCGGGGAGAGTTAATAGCAGGGTTGAGTATTAAAACGTAGCGCTTACTCCTACATAAAAGTTAGCGCTGGGTGCAGGAATAATTCCAGGACCCGGATATTCTACAGCCCGGAAATTAAAATACTTCGCATTTAGCAGGTTGCTTACTCCAAATTGAATAGCATAATTTTTAATTCTATAGGTAGAAGAAAAATCCATCACGTGGTAAGCCGGAACTAAACCTACTTCGGCATTATCACTGGATACCGTATTATTAGCATCGGTATAAGCCTGGCTCGTGAAACTAAACAAAGCGGTAAGTGAAAGCTTGAAGGTAGTGGTATAATTTATTCCGAACCGCTCAATACTTACCGGGGCATATTCTTCCCAATTTCCCGAATATGGTCCGGAAACATATTTGGAATTATCATAGGCATAGGAATTAAAGAAACTGAAATCCCCAATTTTAGGGTTCATGGAAAACATTTTAAATACGTGTACTTCCAGGTATGTTTCCACTCCTTTATGTACAGCATTGCCAACATTGGTTTCATATATGTATGGATTTCCGGAGATGTCATAGCGTGTTTCATTCCCAATTTCCCGGTCAAAAGCCAGGTAAAATACATCCACATCAAAATTAAAGGACTTGCCTATTTTTCCTCTCCACCCCAAATCGGAATTGTAGCCATAAACGTCTTGCAGGTTAGGGTCAATTTCGCCTATAAAGCCCACGGGCGCTAAGTTTTCATACGTGGTTGGTTCATACGCCTGCACTATGTTGCCATAAAGGGTGGTGAAATCGCTTGTTCTATATTGTAATGCGCAGCCTCCAACAGGGATAAACCACGTTCTTATTATACCTGTATTTACAGTATCGCCCACTTCTTTGGTTATATATCCGTTTACAGTAGATTGAATATACTCATATCGGAACCCGGGGGTAATAGAAAAACGGTTACCCAAATGGAAAGTATTTTCAATAAAAGGGGCCACATTGGTAGTGGTAAAATACAAGGAATCGCCCCAGGTGCCATACGCTAAGTTAAGGTCGTAGTTGTTACCCGTATTTCCATTGCCTTCCTGTTCCTGCCACATGCCACCCTGGAAATAGCGTAACCCTGCGGCAAGGGTAGATTTTATTTTCCCTATATTGTAATTGGTAAGCAATCTCAGCTCACTGGTAATGCTGGTAAAGTTTTCTTTATCTACATTTCGTGCATCGCCGGTGGTGTCAGGTTGTTGGGTACCAAAGTCTTCGCTTTTCCATACCAGGTAACGACCGCTCATGTTGCCCACTGTTTTTAAAATCAGTTCCGTTTTATCCGATATTTTATAATCGGCGGTTAGTGCCAGCAGGTTCCAGGGAGTTGATAGCCAGTTACGGGCGCGGGTAGAAGTGTCGGGGTTGCGATTGAATTCTGCATCGGTAAGCCCTCCGGGCATGTGTATCAGGTTACGCAACAAGGTATATTCCAGGCTTATTTTAAACTTGTCAGATGCATCATATTCCACTTTCGCAAAAGCAGATACTTGATTGATATTGGAATTGGGCCTCCATCCGTTGGTATATTTATAGTCGCCAAAAGTGTAATAGTGCCATTTTTTATACGTTCCGCCGAGGCTTAAAACAGAATTGGCAAAAGTGTAACTGCCAAAAGTTTGTTGAAGCCCTATTTCAAGCGGTTTATCTATTGGGGCGTCTTTAATCTGATAATCAATAACGCCGCCAAACTGCGGGCCATACTGCAAGGATGCTTCTCCCCTGATAACCTGTATTTCGCTCACGGCAATAAGTGGTGGCAGGTAATACGATTCCGGGTATCCATATACATCGGCAGAGAGGTTATACCCGTTTTGGCGGGTTTGTATTTCGGTAGATTGGGTAGGTATTAATCCCCGGAAAGCAATTCCGTTGGATGGAAACCCCCCCCCTTCGGTTTCCGAATAATTGGAACCCGGCAGCCTGCCCAATGTTTCGCGGAAATTATCCTGGGATTTGTTGGCATCCAAACTATCCAGCACAAGCACTTCGGTTTTCAAGCCGGAATAATCAACCCCCTGGTATGTTTCAGGCATGTGCCCCATTCCCTGTCCGCTCACAAACGGACGTATGATATCTACCTTTTTTAGCTGGTTTACTTTTTGCAGTAAATTAAAATCAAGTGCAGTGCTTTTACTCGCACTTATGATAGCCTGCTGCTCCATGGGGTTATAGCCTACAATTTGCACAATAACCGGGTAGCTGCCAACGGGGATATTATCTATTTTATAATTTCCTTTGCTATCGGTAGATGAAATGAACTAGGTTTTCTCTATTGAAATAGTAGCTGCTTCCACAGGCGTGCCAATACTATCGGTTATTTTTCCTTTCAGGGTTCCGGTTTGGGCGCGTACATTGCTAATTGCCAATAACTGAAAGCTGATAGCCAGGCAAATAATGAATACTTTTTTTATCATATCGAAATTGAAATTAATAAATACTATTTTATAAAGATTATAGCGACTGTACAAAAGCTACCAACGCATCCCTGTCTGATGCGGAAAGATTGCGTACATATTCTTTGGCGCTGTATGCTTCTCCACCGTGCCACATAATGGCTTCTAAAATAGTTCGTGCCCTGCCGTCGTGTAAATACTGTCCCGAAGGGTCAACAATAGGCAGCAAGCCAATACCCCACAGCGGGGGTGTACGCCACTGCCTGGCTGTGGCAGAAAAGCAGGGCGGTTATCGGCTAAACCTGCTCCCATATCATGTAATAACATATCGGTATATGGGTGTATAACTGTGTTGGCCAGTATCGCCTGCCACCTGTGGCTGCGGGTCAACATACGTAAAAGCCGAAGGGGTAGTAATAGTTGGTATATGGCAGGAAGCGCATTGGGCGCCCGAAGAATTAAATATTTGCGCCCCCCGTATAACTTGTGCATCAGTTCCGTTTCTTTCAGCCGGGAACAGCTAAAGTTTGTACGTAAAATACATTGGCGTATCAATTCACTATCGGGCAGTTCGGGGCTTGGGTTACCGGGATAGGTAGTATATTGAGTCTGTCCATAACTGCTTTCCTGCGGAAAAACAGAATTGGTAACTCCCATATCTTCCTGATAAGCCCCGGCTAACTGTTGCTTTATGGTAGGGGCTTCCGCTTTCCAGCCAAACCTCCCTAATTCCAGTTGATTAGTGGTATAGTCAAACACATAGTTGGCTTTTCCGTTTATGTGGTTGGTATCGGTAGCCGTGGTAGCATTTTGTAAAATGGTACTCTCAGGCATTATTTCTAAAAAACCCAATCCTATCAGGCGGGGGGCTACCCGGGGCGATATTAATAACCCTGCCGGAAGGGTGGTATAGTTTTGTTGAACCTCGTATGCAGGTACTTGTAACTGGTAAGGGGTACCATCGGCAAAGGTAAAATTCGCAAGGGTATAAGTTATATTCACTGTGCCTTCGGGTGCAACACCTGCCACGGCATTATTTTGCAGTTGTCCGCCAAAGCCGGGTGCAGGAGTAGGCCCTGCGGTAATTGAATTTCCTACACTCAGCCGGAATAACATTGATACTAATTGGTTCCCACCCCCTGCCGGGGGATTGCCTTCTCCCACACCGCCATGGCAGGCATTGCAGGAGTTATTGTTAAAAATGGGACCCAAACCCGTATAATAGGAATACGCATACCCGGGGGGAGGGCTGAAAAACTCATTGAATATAACTTCCCCGTAATCATGGGTGTGTTCGCCGGCATCGCTGATAACAGGGAACCCATCACCAAATGCCGAAGCGCTGAGGTCGAAAATAGATTCATCTCCTGCCGATAATTCAGAAGTGGTGACAGGAACAACGGAATTACTGGAGGTGTTGGTTTTTTTGCACGAACCCATCGTGATTACAAAAACCGCTACAGTAGCTAAAATAATAAAATATTTTTTCATGATAAAAATCAGTTTGTGTAAGTGTTGATATAGGTGAGCAAATCAACTTTTAAATCATCATCCACCGAATCGCAGGCTATAATGGCATTATTTATCTGGGTGGTTTGGCTGTAAATAGCCTGGGAAAGGGGTAGGGTTATTTTCCCTACGGCGCTTTGTGCAGCAATTATGTCATTCTTAATTTTATAATCGAGGTTTACGGCATACTCGTGTACAAAAACGGTGAGCCCGGTGCCGGTTACGCCCCCATATTGCCCGTTATAAATATTCGATACGCCTATCAGGTTATTCTGTATTTCTGCCACCGAGTTATTGGCAAAAGGTGATTCCTGCAGAATAACAGATTTATTAAATAATATACCTTCCAGTTTATAAATGGCATCAGTTTCTGTTATATTGGCTATGGCCATAGTAAGGTCATTGAAAGCGGCACGTTGTGTGGGATATACGGTGCTGCCGTTCCCCGCATTTACAAAGTCACTTACGAAGGAGGTACTCCAGTCTGCTGCTACATCTGCCGTCTGGGTTGCTATGCTTTGTGCTACTGCGGCTATATATGCAAGCTGCTGGGGGCTGAGCTGGGTTGCCAGTTTATTTCCGTTGATGCCATACAGTTCAAACTCCAACCCGTGAAAACCCGTGAGGTAAGGTGGTAGGCTGTCAATATAGGTTTCGTTAAACACAACGGCACTATTTATCAGCTGATTGATACCGCCTGTATCAATAGGATAGGTATTGATTATGGAAGCCGGGTCAGCGCCTAAGGCACCGCCTGCACCAAATAAAGAGGCTGCCGATTGTTCGTAATCTGCATCGGCAGTAAGCCATAGCTGGCGGCAGGCAACAAGGTTCTGCTGGGTGGCGGTAGTTTGAAGTAAGGCAGCCCCGTTAGAAAGCAGGGCGGCATCGTTAGCCAATGTTTCATAAGTGGGTATAAGAACCACATTCGCCTCGGAATTGAGTACAGTTCCAGGAGCGGTTTTAACTGTGGTGGCAGGAGTTGTGGTACTTTTCTTGCAACTTATTAATAATACGGTTGCCAGGCAAAAAGAAAGTATGCTGGTTTTTTTATTCATTCTGTTATGAATTTATATTTGAATAGATTCTGTTGAAACAAAGGTATTAAAAATAAAATGAAGTGCTGTAATCAGGAAACAAAAGTACCGTATTTAAAACAGGGGGCTATACCGTAAAAAAGGTAATCGGGGTTACCTATATTCGGGTAGGGAGTATGCCGCCGTTTTAAAATTGGAGGATATAGATTGCCACAGTTTATTTTTAAGTTCATTTTTTATTCTTTTGTATGAGACCGGTTTTATATAGTATCTTTTAAAATTCAATTTTCTGTATTTTCCTGGTTGTTTTTTGAGCGCTGATTGAACAGGCACTGTCACCTGCCCAGTGAAATAAGCCCTGCCTGCATGGCATAGAAAATCAATTCAGCATTAGATTTTATATGCAGTTTTTTCGATATATTTTTCCGGTGGCTGTGAATGGTATGAAAGCTCAGGAATAGTTTTTCTGCTATTTCTTTCCCGGTAAGCCCTTCGGCAATAAGCTGTATAATTTCTTTTTCCCGCTTCGATAGTTTGGCATCAACATTCTTCTCGCTAAAATCTTTCTCCAGCAGAGTATCAATAATTTCCCGGGAGAAAAACAAGGTCCCTTCGGCGCAGGTTTCAATAGCCTGTATTATTTCTTTCCCGCTGCTATCCTGTAAAATATAATTTTTAATTCCAATAGTAATCATTTTTTCAATTTCCGGGAGGGGTTTTTTATGCGATACCACCAGTACTTTAAGGTCCGGGTAAAGGGTGCAGGTTTCTTTTATGGCGCCCGGTGCGAAACAAACACCACAGCAATAATTCACCAGTAATACATCTGCATGTTTTTTTTGTAAAATACCCGTAAGTCCCTCCATGCTGCTCGTTTCAGCTACCAAATCAAAACGGCTGTTTTCCCCTATAAGGGTAGCAAACCCTTTCCGGCTGCTGAAAGAAGCATCGGCTATAATGACTTTAATTTTCCGTATATTTTTTTTCAAAATATGCTGCTTATTTTACCGGATGGAAAAGGCCCCGTTACGCCACACTACCTTCCGGATAGACAACACCCGGGGCCCTATTTCCGTATTGTTCAACTGCATCCTTCTTTTTTGGTTGGTTTTCCTATTGCCGAATAAATACGGGTCATATTGGTGTCGCTGTTAATGGCAAGCATTTGTATAAAAAACGACATGCCCTTGTCTTGTTTTCCTGCTACTACTTTATCAGACTTTTGTTTTTTTCCCGGGTTTAATTTTTCCATTTGCAATAAATGTTTGAAAAATAAATGCTGGTATTTATTCTCCGTATATAAAGGATATGCCAATAATTCAGGGTGCAAAACTATTTAGCGTTATGCTTGCAGCCAATACAAATAATAAGGTATTGGCGTACCCTGATAGGGGTATTATTGCAGGTTAATAATAATAAGTAACGACGCCCGAAGTGGCTACGCCATTCACCCAGTTTATTAAAAACCCGTAAGGCTTGCCGCTGGTAACAACTTTGCCCTGGCTATTTACGCCGTAGGTAGAAAGGATTGGTTGTGGGATACCTTCAATGGTTTTTGAACCGCTTAAAGGGTTATAGGAATAAAACGGATACGATATATTTTGAACTACCGGGGAGTTTGTATTGGTATAAAAGTTATTTCCAAACCGTGTTACACCCCAGGTTCCTATGGCAGTATAGCCATCCATAGTGGTATCGCCACGGGTAATGGCGAAGATAGTAGTATCACTCTTGATAAAAGTACGTACCTGGTTAATGTGCCAGGTATATAGTTGAACGGTGGTAGCATTATCGTTATAGGTAAAGTTTACGGTAGCCCGTATTTGTTCCACCAGTGAATCTCCCGATGTAAGGTCTTGCAGTAATCCCCCTGAAATATTGGTTAGGATAGCCTCACCTGTGAGAGTAACGGAAACATTGTTGTTTAAATAAGTTACTTCATAAGCATTGTCGGTTACGTCGCCAAAAGTAACAGATGCCGTAGCCCCCGGTGTTCCCCATGAAACAGGCACCCCACCCACTACCTTCACATGAATAGAATCTTGTGCGGTCCTCGACTTTGTCAAATCTGCTTCTATGGCGCTATTGTAAGATATTTCTATCACTCCCAAATTTATCCTGCTGGTATCAATAAACGCATGAAGTATAGTTGCGCTGTGGTTGCATATTAGGCTTAAGGCATCATCCACACCCTGGTCAAATTCACTGTTGATGGTAGCCTCATCCGAGGCCATTGCTGATTGGGAAGTATTATTCGGAACAATATTGGTGCGGGTAGTTTCTACTTTCGCGCAGCCGGAAAATAAGCCAACGGCTATCAGCCAAAAGCTAATGGCTAAATATGTTACTGGTTTTTTTTGTTTTTTCATTATGCCAATATCAAACTTAGCGGATAATAAATTTACCATTCCCCAATAAACTTCCATCTTCACCTGTTACCCGGTATAAATACATTCCGGCAGGCCGGGAAGACAAGTCAATTGTAAATTGTGAATTGTCAGTTGTAAATTTGGAAAACACTTTTTCACCCAACACATTATAAATTTCTATTACCGATGGCTGATTACCGGCAGCTGACGACTGAATTGTAAATTTCCCCCCGTTCGGATTAGGATAAATGCTGAAGTTACCCGGGTTTGTAATTTCAGTAACCCCTAAAGCCGTATCGCCACAGTTAGCAAGAACGGTAACTGTAATTTCCCGGCTGTTAGTTAAGGGCGGCGTGCTGTTGTCGGTAGCTGTAAGGGTGATGATATGGGTACCCGTATCGCTCAAAAACGATGCCACCATCCTGCCTGTAATACGGTACAGTGAATCGGAGCGGTTGGTAACCGTATTTATTCCCCGCAGCCCGTGAAAGGTATCAGATATAGTGAGGGTTTGTCCGTGTTGGGGGCATAAAAACAATGCATTGAAATATAATGTATCGCCAAGACAGATGGTATATTTATTGCATGAATCGGGATTTACAATAACAGGCGGAATGGTATTTCCTGTTACACAGGTATTAAAAACATACGATTTATCATCGAGCCATTCATACCCATTCGTAGTATCAAAAGGGCTGGTGAATGTATACGTAGGATAATCGAAAGCCCCAAACTGTGCATAGTGTACCCCATCGCCTTTATTCACGCCTATAACTGCGGGTACCCCGCCATATCCCATAGATCCCCCGGAAGAATCGCCCGAACCCCATGCCATAATATAATAGCAATAGGAAACATTATTACCCGGCGGTAAAAGGGCATCGGCACCGTTGGTAATAATAATTTGAAAATTATCGTATAAATCATCATCAAAAGTATTATACCCTACCGTGTTCCATTGCACTATCAAACGGGTGGGCGTTATTTTATAATATGTAATGGCGAAAATATCGGTGCTGTTATCAATGTCGGCTAAAAAAGCGCTCAGGGTTAAAGTATCGTTCCCTTCCGGCAGCCCCGTGGTAGGATAATTATACACCGGGTTCACAAATGAAATACTTCCTTTATTATTGATATATACTGTATTGTACTCGGTGCCATAAAAACAAAAATTAAAAGGCAGGCTGATAGCGGGGCTCGAACATTCCCCGCAGGGATAGTAAGGGGCTGCCCCGGGATCGGGACCTGCTGTGAATGGCACTACCAGGTAGGTACTATCCACTGTAACATAGCAATCGCAACCCTGGGGAAAAGAAGGAGTACAAGCCCACATAATATAAACCAAAACAAAAAGGACTTTTTTCATATTTCTATACTTTATTTTCCCCTATTTGAAGCAAAGGTAAGAAAAAATGGAATAAAGTACAGGTGAGGAAATCCTGTTTGTGGATATTCAATTACAACCAAAATTTCCAGGAGATATTAATAAGTATCTTGTTGTAGCATTAGGTATCCTGTTGAGGCACAAGAAAAAAATATTCAGGGAATGGTATATGCTATCTTTATTATTGAAAAGGATGGTTCGATTTCTAATGTTAAGATACTGCGGGCAGGTGGCTTTTAAACTTTAAATCCATTGGTTTAAAAAATATGGAAACAAAACTATTTTTATGATGCTATTTTGCATGAACATAATCATACACAAATAAAATCCCTTTTATTCCTTTTTTAAAGAAAATGGCTTGGCGGTGCAGGAGGAAACGAATAAGAAAGACATTCATCCCTCCTGACAAAAATCATTACCCGGCTGATAAATATCATGCTTTCAGGGGGATTATTCTTCCTACATTTGGCGCGTTCAAATGGAAGAGTCTTTATTTAAAAATTAAATTTTCATGAAAAAATTATTATCCCGCCTTTCTTTACTAACTATCGGCTGTCAGCTATTAGCCATAAGTTCTTTGAATGCCCAAACCGGAACATGGACGAAAGTAACTACCAGCGCCCCGCATAATAACCAGGGCTGTATGTTGCTGCTCACCGATGGAACCGTAATTTGCCATAACTCCAACGGAGGCACTTATGGAACAGGATGGGATAAGTTAACTCCCGATGCTACGGGCAGTTATGTCAATGGCACCTGGACTTCCATAGCATCCATGCACAATGACAGGTTGTTTTTCCCAACCCAGGTGATGCCCAATGGAGAAGTATTTGCCGCCGGAGGCGAATATGGTCCCGGTGGTACTGCAGGGGAATATTATAATCCTGTAGCTAATACCTGGACATTAACAGGAGCAGTGGTAAGTACCCAGAATATATATGACGGCAACTCCCAGATTCTTCCTGACGGAAGGATTTTGGTAGGTGTACAGGACGGATTACACCCTTCCTTTGATAACTTATATTATTCCAATGTTACCAATGCCTGGACAACAGCCCCTATTTCTGTTACCCCGTATAATCACGATGAAGCTGAATGGCTTAAGTTACCCGATAGCAGTATCCTCTTTGTAGGTATAGCTTCCACAGCTTCCTGCCGTTACCGGCCACAGACCAGCACCTGGATTACCGATGGCACTGTTCCTACTAACCTGTATGATGTATATGGAGAAGAAGCGGGCGCTGCTTTTATGCTGCCAAATGGCAAAGCTGTGTTCTTTGGTGCGAGAGGCACCAATGCTACCTATACCCCTACCGGGAATACGACCAATGGAGCATGGGCTACTACAGGCAGTTTCCCAACGGTTCGTGGTACACAGGTTGGACAACCTGACGCTGCAGGCGCTATGATGGTGAACGGGCATATCTTATTGTCCTGCTCACCGATAGGCACCAGCGCCAACAATGAATTTAACGCTCCTATTTATTTTGCAGAATACGATTACACTACCGGTGTTTGCACACAAGTGAAAAGCGCTATTCCCGGAACCGGGGTTGGCGGTGATTCTATTCCCGGGGAAAGTTGCTACCAGTGCAGCATGCTCGACCTGCCTAACGGAACGGTAATGATGGCTGTGAACCAGGCCGGCAATACCCTTTCAAAATATTATTGGATATATACCCCCGGCAGCGCTGCCATTGCAGCCGGAAAGCCTACTATAAACAGTATCCTGGCTGATGGCTGCCCCAATTATAAAATCACCGGGAAACTATTTAATGGAATATCTGAAGGCGCTGCCTATGGCGACGATTGGCAGGAATCTACCAACTATCCCCTTGTCCGCCTTAGTAATGGAACCGATGTATATTATGCTAAAACTACCAACTGGAACAGGATAGGCGCTGTTCAAACTGATAGTTTGGAAGATACTGCCGTATTTACAACCCCTGCCGCTTTGCCTTCCGGAACATATTCGTTAGTAGTAGTGGTTAATGGATTTGCTTCCAACCCGGTATTGTTTACCGTATTGGGTATATCTACTGTAAATTCTACCAACATTTCCTGCTCTACCCCTGTAGGTACAGCATCTGTAACTGCTTCAGGCGGATTGACCCCGCTGACCTATACCTGGACCCCGGGCGGACAAACGGGGGCAAATGTATCTAACTTAAGCGCCGGAACTTATACTATTACGGTTTCCGACCATAACGACTGTACTGCCACTTCAACAGTGGTTATTATGGGCGGTGGCACTATAACCGTTTCTGCCAATGTATCGGCAAACATTACCTGCAACGGGGGCAATAATGGAAGCGCCTCATCTGCTGCCAGCGGAGGAAGCGGTGCTTACACCTTTAGCTGGAGCGGGGGAATTGGAACAACTGCCGCAGTGAGCGGCTTAAGCGCCGGAACATACACGGTAACAGCCCACGATTCCTGCGGAAGCTCAGGTACCGCATCGGCTATTATTACCCAGCCTGCTGCTATGGGTGTGCTTATTTCCGCACAAACCAATGTAAGCTGTGCGGGTAATGGAAGCGCTACTGCCAGCGCTGCCACGGGAGGCACTTCTCCATATACCTATTCATGGACTTCAGGAGAAGGAACCAATCTATCGGCTACCAATTTAAGTGCAGGCACTTATACCATTACAGCAACTGATAATCATGGTTGCACAGCTACCACAGCCGTTACTATTACACAAGCTGCATCATCGGTAGGAATTACATTGAGTACCTTAACCAATCCTTTATGCAGTGGCGGAACCGGGAGCGCAACCGTTAATGCCGCAACCGGAGGCACTTCTCCATATACCTATCTATGGACCGGGGGGGGTGGCTCCGGCTTAACTGCTACTAACCTCATTGCCGGAAGCTATACCATTACTGCTACCGATAATAATGGATGTACGGCAACAGCCTTAGCCATTATCACCCAACCTACTTCCATCGGGATAAGCCTTCTTACCGTATTAAATGTTACCTGTAACGGTGGTGCAGGTTCTGCCTATGCCGGAGCGGCTACCGGAGGCACTTCTCCATATACCTATTTATGGACCGGGGGTGGTGGCTCCGGATTAACTGCTACTAACCTCACTGCAGGAAGTTATACCATAACGGCAACTGATAATAATGGATGTACAGCAACCGCATCTGCCATTATTACCCAACCGGCACCTATCGGAATAAGTATTGCCACACAAACTAATGTCAGTTGCAATGGAGGCACCGGAACGGCTACTGCTAATGCAGCTACCGGAGGTACTTCACCATACACCTATTTGTGGAGCGGCGCAGGCGGCGCTAACCTTACTGCTAATTTAAATGCTGGAAGCTACACCATCACCGCTACCGACAACAATGGATGTACCGTAACAGCGGCAGTTGTTATTACACAACCTGCTGCGCTCAGCATTCTTGCCGATTCTACCAAAGATAACGGAACTTGCAATGGCTCGGCATGGGCGGTAGTTACAGGAGGTACTGCTGCATACTCTTACCTGTGGACCGGTGGGCTTACTTCTGATACTATTACCAACCAATGTACCGGCGACTACTGCTGCACCGTAACCGATGCCAATGGCTGTATGGATAGCGTTTGCGTAGAAATACCCATTACCACCGGCATAAAGAATGTAGCAGCCGATAAAGGCGGAATTACCATTTATCCTAATCCGAATAATGGCACTTTCACAATTGAGTCATCAGCTGCAAATAGCCAGTTATCAGTAGAGATATATAATGTATTGGGCGAGAAAATTTTTTCTTCTTTAAATACTACTAATCAAACCTTTAAAGTTGATTTATCCTCCCAGCCTTCGGGACTTTATTTCTACCGCGTACTAAAACAGAATGGAAACATGCTGGGCGAAGGAAAAATAGTAGTGGAGAAATAAAATATGTACCGCCCCTTTTTGGGGGGAGGTGTTTTGGTAACATTTTACAGGTAAAGCGAAATGAATTACACTTGTTGTTATACTATATAATTTTCGGTAAACAAGCCTACCCAAATATGCTCTCTGATACAATGATTGCAACAAATAATACTATAACCCTAACAACTATGGATTGTGATAATCCAATTGGCTTTACTGGTACTGATAGTGCACAATGGGGATATACTAAATACTCAACATTAGATTCGCTCTATTCATTTTTCAAAGAAAATGGGCTAACGGTACAGGAAGAAGTGAAGTAAATAAAGTATCAAAATAGATTTATCGTGTAATTTTTTACTAATCTTTGCTTAACTAAAAACACCCCCCGAAACCCAATAGGGACACAGGTCTTGGGGAACAGGCTCATAATCTGAATGTTAAGTAGTTGGATTTATGCCGTTTTATGCCGTTTTTTTACCAATCTAAAAAAAAGTGATAAATATCATTCTTCGAGACATGAATTTAATATTACATTTGGCGCGTTCTAAATAAAAATAGTTCAAATAATCACCTGAAAATTATGAAAAAAATACTTTCTCCTTTATTTGCAGTAGCAGCTATTGGCGTTCAGCTATTAGCCGGCAGCACAGTAAATGCCCAAACCGGGACATGGACCCAGCTAACCCATAATGCACCCAATGAAAATGCAGGGGTTATGTTATTATTAACCGACGGAACCGTATTATCCCATAACTCCGTAGGCGGAACTTATGGAACAGGCTGGGATTTGCTTACGCCCGATGCCACCGGCAGCTATGTTAATGGTACCTGGAGAACAGTAGCTTCCATGAACTTTGACCGTATTGCTTTTTCATCGCAAGTATTGCCCAGTGGAGAAGTATATGTTGCGGGCGGAGAATATGGAGCAGGCGGCACCACCGGGGAAGTGTATAACCCCGTAACCAATGTATGGACAACTTGCGGGCCATTACCAGCCGGATGGAATGTATATGATGCCCCTTCTGAACTCCTGTACACCGGGAATATATTGGAAGGCCCTGAAATAGGGGCTAATGGCGGACAACCCTGCAATAGTATTTTACAATGGAGCCCTACAACATTAAATTATATAAACGAAGCCGAAGAACCTCAAAACCATGATGAGGCAGCCTGGATTAAGATGCCTGACAGTACCGTACTCACTATTGGGATGCCTTACCCTGATTATCCTGCACAAGATTCTTCCTGCAGGTTTCAACCGGCAACAAACACCTGGCTTAGCGATGCTGCCACCCCTACCAATGTTTTTGACGAATACGGCTTTGAAGCCGGCGGCGGATTTCTGTTGCCTAACGGAAAAGCTATTTTCTTTGGTGCAGCACAATACAATGTAATTTATACCCCGTCGGGCAATTCAAGAACCCGCGGCACCTGGGCTTCTGCTGCCAATTTCCCTCAAATTGGCGGTTCCTATGTAGCCCAGCCCGATGCTCCGGGCGCTATGATGGTGAATGGTCATATTTTACTGGCTGTATCGCCTATCGGTACCAGTGCGAATAATGAATTTCTGGCACCCACCTATTTCCTTGAATACGATTACACCACCAATGCTTTTACCCAGGTAACAAGCACCATACCCGGCATAGGCTCCGATGAAATGGCAGGAGTTATCAGCCAGCAAACTTCTTTCCTCGACCTTCCCGATGGTACTGTACTTATGGGACTTAACCAGGATGGAGGCACTTCCAATGAATACTGGGTTTATACCCCCGGCAGCGCAGCTATTGCACAGGGAAAACCTACTATCAACAGCATCCTTCCCGATGCTTGCCCTACCTATAAAATTACCGGAAAATTATTCAACGGCATTTCAGAAGGCACAGGCTATGGCGATGACCTTCAAAATGTTACCAACTATCCTATTGTCCGTTTATCAAACAGTACCAATGTATATTATGCCAAAACCACTAACTGGAACAGGGTAGGGGCAGTTATGACAGATAGCTTGGAAGATACTGCCTACTTTACCGTTCCGCCTATACCGGGTGGCACATATTCTTTAGTAGTAGTAGCCAATGGCTTTGCTTCAAATCCTGTATTATTCAGCGTGTTTGGCTTCACAGGGGTTTCTGTAACCAATATAAGTTGTCCGGGTTCAGGCAGTGGCGGCGCTACCGTAAATGGTGTTGGAGGAGGCATATCTCCTTATACCTATCAGTGGAGCAATGCTCAAACCACCGCTACTGTAACAGGGCTGAGCGCAGGGACATATAGTGTTGCCGTCACAGATAACGCAGGCTGTACACATACAGCTTCTCTTAACGTAACTCAACCATTGCCCATGACGTTAACTGATACTGTATTGTCAAACTCAGGTTGCGGCGGAGGAGCTTCAGGCAGTGCAAGCGCCACACTCACCAACGTTCTGTTTGTAGAAAACTTTTCTTACTCAGGGGTTATTCAGCACTTAACTGTTCCAGCGGGCGTTACCAGCGTTACGGTAAATATTGCCGGAGCAGCCAGCGGAACCAGTGATGCGGGGGTATATGCGGCTGCCAACGGGGCTTCGTTTACAGCCCTATGCACCGTTATTCCGGGCGATGTTATTTCAGTTGCTGTTGGCGGACAAGGTGTAGCAGGTGTTGCAGACTGGCCAGGCGGTGGCGGCGGCGGTACATTTGTATATGATTCCAACGTAGTTCTTCATGCCCCGGCTGGCACTACAGGCCTTATTGCCATTGCAGGCGGCGGCGGCAGTGCATATTATACCGGCGGAGCAGGTGGAGCAGGCGGTATTGACCTTACTACCAATTTGGCTACTAACGGAACAGGCGGTAATGCAGCCAACGGAACCGGAGGCAATGGTGGTGCAGCAAGCACAGGCGCAGCTCCCGGAGCCGGCGGTGCAGGATGGCTCACAGTTGGTGGTAGCGTTGCAGGAACCTATGCAGCAGCCGGCGGAGACGACGAAGCTTTATATTTTGTTGGGGGCCTTGGTAATGGAGGCAATGGTGGCTTTGGCGGCGGCGGCGGCGGCGGCGGCGATGCCGGATCGGGCGGCGGCGGCTATAATGGCGGCGGCGGCGGAACCGATAATACCCGTGGTACAGCCGGCGGCGGCGGCGGCGGCGGCGGTTCCTATCTTAACGGAGCTGTATTAACTGCGGCAGCAGCCAATAATACCGGAAACGGATATGCAACCATTTCCTATTATGCACCCGGTGGAACAGGTCCTTATACTTATTCCTGGTCATCTAATGGTGGCACTAATGGTACCGCAACCGGATTAAGCGCAGGCATATATACCTTAACAGTAACAGATAACCATGGATGTACGGCTACCGTATCGGCAACCATTCAATCTATTTCGGGGCTTGCATTAAGCTTAGCTTCTCAAACGAATGTAAGCTGCAATGGTGGTAGTAACGGAAGCGCAACAGCTAACGGGGCAACAGGTGGCACTTCACCATATACATATTCCTGGAGTTCAGGCGCCGGAACTAATCTCTCAGCGTCTAATCTGAATGCAGGAAGTTATACCATTACCGTTACCGATAATAGCGGGTGCGTATTTAGCGAAGGCATTGTTATTACCCAGCCTGCTGCATTAAGCCTGATGGCAGATTCTACCGAAGACAATGGAACCTGCTCCGGCTCGGCCTGGGTGGTGGTTACCGGTGGCACAGCAGCGTACACTTACCTATGGAATAGTGGTACGGGCAGCCTTACGGGCGATACCATTGCAAACCAATGTATGGGGAATTATTGCTGTACTGTTACCGATGCTAATGGATGCTCCAATAACATTTGCGTGAATATCCCTTCCGCTACAGGAATTAATAATATAGCTTCTGACGCAGGGGGAGTTATTATCTATCCTAATCCGAACAACGGAACATTCACTATAGAATCTCCACTGGCAAGTGGCCAGTTATCGGTAGATATTTACAATGTGTTAGGGGAGAAAATTTATTCTTCACTCGATAATTCTAACCAAACTTTCAAGGTTGATTTATCTTCCCAACCTTCCGGTATTTACTTCTACCGGGTAGTGAAACTGAATGGCAGTGTACTTGGAGAAGGCAAATTAGTAGTCTTGAAAAAATAAAAGAACAGCTGCATTGCAGCAAATTGTTTCCCGGTATTATATAATAAACCCCGCCCATATAAAGGCGGGGTTTATTATTGGTAGAATTTCACCAATTTTGCTTCCCGATGAAATGGTCAATATCAAAGCAGGAATGGCTATATGTAGTAAAATCTACCTTAGGTGCAGCTATATGCTACTGGCTCTATTTGGCTTTTCCGAAATACCCCCTTTTCTGGAGTGTAATATCGGTAGTATTAGTTGTAAGTCCCGAAAATGATAACCGCCTTGCCTATATCCGCATTGAAGGAAATTTTGTAGGTTCTGCCATTGGGTTACTGGTTTATTTTTTGCCTTTCCCGAATTTTATTCTGCTTTGCATAGGGGTAAGCCTCACTACTATAGCAGGCATATTGCTGAAACTGAAAATGAGCCTGCGCACCGCTGTAGCAGCTACCATTATTGTATTGTTTCAGGAACAACTGTCAAACAGTTGGGAAGTTGCCCTGCAACGGGTAGCCTGCGTAGTGGTAGGCTGCATAGTAGGCTTTATCATCACCGTAGTTTTTGCCCGGCTCGAAAAAATAGGAACTAAGAAAGGGGATCCCGATAATGGGGGAGGGGAGTAGGGGAATGCAAAATAAGGTTGTTATTTACCGGATAGGCGGTTAAATAAAACATAGTCAAAGGGGTTACTAATTACTGTTCTTTCTATTCCCTTTCAGTGGAAACTGCAAAACTACTGTCCCGATTTTTGAATTTCGAAAACCTGCAATGCCCCATTACCATAATTATCTTACTTTTGTCGTCCCTACTAATTTGGGATTCCGGAAATGAGCGAGGAAAACAATCAAGGCTTTTTTAATTCGGGTAACCTGCTGTCTTTTATTTTCAGCCGATGGAAGCCCTTGCTTATCATTACCTTGCTGGCGCTCATCGGTTCCATTATCATATCCCTTGTTCTGCCCGAAAAATTTAAGGCTACCGTAACCCTCTTTCCTTCCCAAAACAATAACCTTTCCAGGTCCTTTCTATCCTTCCAGTCCGATGATACCAAAGATTTCCTCGCTTTTGGGGAAGATAACAATGCCGAACAGCTATTGCAGGTGTTGAAGTCGGATGCCCTGATGTATGCCATCGAAAAAAAATTCAACCTGATTCAATATTACAGCCTGCAGGACAAATGGGATAAATACTACCTGTTCAAAGGATATTATAACGACCTTTTTGAGTACAATATAACCCAGTACGAATCGGTGGAAATTACGGTGTATGACCGCAACCCGCACATGGCAGCCGATATGGCAAATGAAACCGCCCACCTGGCCGATTCCATTATCCGCCAGATAATACGGGAAAGGGCTGTAGCGGCGTATAAAATTGTGAAAGCCCAGTACGACTCTGCCGTGTCTGTAGCCAGGGTGTTGGGTGATTCCCTTAATTTTTACCACAGCCTCGGGCTGCTCCAACTCCCTTACCAGGTAAAAGGTCTGACCTCGGGCTATGCCGATGCACTGGTGAAAGGAAATGCAGAGGCAGCGAAAACCCTGGCTGCCCAATTAAAAACCTTTGAACAATATGGTACCGGGTTCCTCAGGGTTACCAATGAACTGGAAGCCTCGTATGAATGGTTTAAACAGGCAAGGGCATCGTATATGGAAGCCAAGGTGAATGCCGAACAAACCATACCTTCCTTTTTTATAGCCGATAAGGCTATAGCGCCCGACCGTAAAACATTCCCTATCCGGGGCTTGGTGGTAGCCGGCGGCACCTTAGCAGCCCTACTCTTTTCTATCCTTATTTTCTTATTATTAAACCGCATTGAAACAATAAAAAAAAAAGTAAAGATGGAACCCCGGTTTGAAAGTTTGTCTTTTTTGTATTGGATAGCCAGGCGTATAAAACCCTTGCTGGTAATACAGGTTATTGCCCTGTGCCTTTCCATTATTTTTTCCTCAGCCTATTTTATGCCTAAGGAATACAAGTCGTATGCCATTGTATATCCTTCCAATTTATCAGATTACTCCCATGAAAGCCCTTCCGAACAGTTGATTGAATTTTTTAATTCGGTGGATATAAAAAATGAGGTAATCAGCAAGTTCAACTTATCAAAGCATTTCGGCTTCCCTCAAAACGGGAAACCTTATTTAAGCAAATTATATCATAAATACGATGATAATGTAAGTGTGAAACCCACCGAATTCGGGGCGGTGGAACTTACCGTGTATGACATAGACCCCGATACTGCCTATGAAATGGCTGCATATATTATAGAATCGTTAAATAAAAAAGTGCTGAACGTACACAAACAGCAATTTGTGGAGGTAGCCGATATGTGGTACAGGCAATTGATATTAAAGCAGCACCAGATTGATTCCATGACTATCCGGTCAAAAATACTGAGCGAACAATATGGCTTGCTGGAATATGGCAATCAAACCAAGGAAATTTCAAGGGCTTATTACCAGGCATTGACGGGTGGAAAAGGCTCGGGCCAGCTAACGGAGATAGAACAGCAGCTGAAAAACCTGCAGGAACATGGAATAGAATTCAGGGAAACAAACCAGCATATAGATGAAGCAGTTACCGATTATAATACCCTGGAATCAAAATATGAAGATGCCCTGAAAGATGTGAACAAACAACTTACATACTGCAACCTGGTAAGTACGCCCTACAAGCCTGACAGCTATACCTACCCGCTGCGAATGCTTATTATCCTCTGCACCTGCCTGGGGGCGCTTTTCTTCTCTATTATATTTTTAAAAGGCGCTGAAAAATTAAAGCCGGCCCGGGCAAAGGATTCGGAAGGGCAGTAATACCTTTTGCCTTGGTCAGGAAAAAAGAAATATTCATCTTTTATATTGCGAGCATACTGTTTGTTGGCATAGAGTTGCTTTTTATTCTTCTGGGCATGAGTTTTATGGCTGCCCTTCTTCCGCTGGGAGCCTTAATATTTTACTGGGCTTTATTTTCGCTTGATAAGCTGATGCTGTTCGTGGTTTTTTGCACCCCGCTATCCATTAATATTTTCCAGCTGCCGGGGCTTAACTTTGGAGAAATAGGGGTAGGGATGGCGCTGCCTACCGAGCCCATCATGTTCGGCATAATGCTGCTCTTTTTCATGCACCTTGCCTTTTCGGGTTACGATAAAAAAATAACCGGGCATCCGGTAAGCCTTTTTATTTTACTCAGCCTTATATGGATGCTTATTACCTGCTTCACCAGCACCATGTATTTTGTGTCCTTTAAATACCTGCTCGAAAGGACCTGGGGCGTGGTTGTATTTTATTTTTTCGGGGTACTTCTGTTCAAAAAAATCAAAAATATCTATTCCTTCCAGTGGCTCTATGTTTCGGCTTTCACCATTGTTATTATCTACACTTTCATTCGCCATTATCCTTCCCACTTTTCAGAAAAAGGCGCCCATACGGCTGTGAACCCTTTTTATAACGATCATACGGCTTATGGGGCTTTGCTTGCCATGTTTATCCCTGTTCTTGGCGGCTTATGCCTGGTAAAAAAAACAAGCCCTGCATCGCGTACCGCGGCAGCGGTTTTGTTTTTCGTATTTCTTATTGCACTGGCATTCTCATTCAGCCGGGCAGCATGGGTAAGTATAGTGGCAGCTACCGCCGTTTTCATCCTGATGCTTTTCAGGGTGAAATTATACTGGATATTAGCCGGTTTTTGCGTGGGCATAGGCATATTTTTCGCTTACCAAACCAGCATTATTATGAAGTTGCAGCGAAACAATACCGATGTTTCGCAGGATGTAAGCAAGGAAATACAGTCTATTTCCAATATCTCCTCCGATGCTTCCAATCGCGAGCGGCTGAACCGCTGGAGTTGCGCCTACCGCATGTGGCTCGATAAACCTGTTTTTGGCTTCGGACCCGGAACCTACATGTTCAAGTATGCCCCGTACCAGCTTTCTTATATGCGTACCATTATAAGCACCAATGAAGGCAATGGAGGCAATGCCCATAATGAATACCTGGGCCCGCTTGCCGAAGAGGGCTTACTGGGTATGATAGCCATGATGGGTATTGCGGTGGCTGTATTTTCCATTTCCTTTAGTATGTTCTACACCCTGAAAGACAGGGATATGCGTATTTTAGTGCTGAGCATTTTCCTGGGGCTGGTTACCTATTTTGTGCATGGGTTAATGAATAACTTTCTCGATACCGATAAAGCGGCAGTACCTTTTTGGGGTTTTATAGCCATGCTGGTAGCTATAGATTTAACTACCAAAGAAGACCGAAAGCAGGCGGAATTGAAAGCCGTGAGCGGGGAAACAAATGAAAATATCCCTTTGGGAAAAGCATAGTTACATTCCTAAAGTAAAGAAGGGTCACCCCTGGCGTGAATTGAAATAGCCTGGCATACTTAAATAAAAAAAATAGGGCAGCCCGATGGGCTTTCTGCTTGGATGCTAAAACAAGTCAACCCCTGTCTCCCCCTTTCGATTACAAAGCCAACCTTGTTCTAAAATCCACCTTACAATGGTGGTCATTTATTATTTAACCGTGTTTTCCATTTCAATTTGCTGCTAAAAAAACCCTGAAACCCTTTAGGGACATAACTATCCGGCAGCAGGCTAATAATCAGTTGTTTGAATGGTCAGTGCTATATCCAGCCCGAAAGATTCCTGCCCGAAAGGCATGGTCAGGCGGGCATTCTGGCGGGTACTATCCGGTAGGGGCGGGCGTTTTATGCTGTTTTTTTAGGATATGAACAAGCCCGGTGATCTTTCACTCGTATTTTTAACTCAATAACTAACCCTTCACCATTTTCAGCATAGACTTTATATTCACCACACCCGACACCAGCGCCCAAATACCCGATACAGCCAGCATGGTAAAAAAGGATACCCTCCAGTCAAGGGGCAGGCGGGTGGAAACGTAGGCTATCACTATTTCCCCGGTAGAAAAAAGCAGCAGGGTAAGCATCATTTTAGGGAGGGTGGTAAACCCGAACATCTTTCTCACCACAAATACCTGTATGGCCGGAACAACCAACTGGGTGGTTAAACTGGCAATAGCGGCCCCTAATGCATGCAGACGGGGGATAAGTATCAGGTTGAGGGTGATATTTACTACAAAGCCGCAACCGGCAATAATATTCAGCGACCTCATACTTCCGTTAGCCGTAAGCAGGGTACCGAAAACATACTGGGTGGCGCTGCCCATAAAACAACACATGAGAATGGAAAAAATAACAGACGTTTCAGTAACATCATTGGTATAAAGCATTTTCATCATATTGGAAGAATAAAAGCAGCAGGTGCAGGCTACCACTACGGCAAGGGCAAACAGCAGCGTGTAAGCCGTCTTCACAATAGGTTCCACCGACTCCTTAAACTTGAGCATACGGGCGAAAATGGGCAATAGCAAACCTGCAGAAAGAACAGCTATCATATTAGTAGCATCTAAAAAGCGGAATGCCTGGGCGTAAATTCCAGCTTCCGCCCCATTGTCATGTATAAGCCTTTCCAGCATCGAGCCGTCAATACGGTTATAGAAAGACATAATCATACCCAGCAGTGCAAAAGGAAAGCTCTTTTTTAATATCATCAGGCTGAAGGTGCGGTTCCATTCAAACTTAATAAAGCCCGCCTTGCGCAGTACAATGATAAAGGCAATAAGGGCGGTAAGACCGTAAGCCCCAAGCTGTATATACACATAATCCATAATATCAATGCTTTTGGCGAAAAAATGTCCCCAGATAAATGGGGCGCAGATTGCTATGGCTATCATCCGGTCGGTGGCAGACAGCATACTATCAGTTTTGAAAAGGTGCATACCCGATATATTGGAACGGAGATAAGAGATAAAAGAGATAAGGAATTGCATCAGGCAGAGAATGAGCAATAGCTTCATTCTCCGGTAATCGTACCCTAATGCAAAGCCTGCCAGGGCGCAAACAGCAAGGTAAAGCAAGGCAAGGGTCAGTTTTAAAATAACCATCCGGGAAAAATGCTTGCTAAGCAGGTGCGAGTTTTGGGCTATGTTCCGGTTATTAAAATTGGTTATGCCCAGGTCGAGCAGAACATTAAAGATGAAAGAAAAACTGAACAAGGCAAAGTAAACACCGTACTCCTGCGTGCCTACAATATTCTGTACTTTACGGTCAACAGCAAAAATAAAGAACGGCTTAATGGAGAGATTAAGCGTAAGTACAAGAATAAGATTAGATATGAAAGTTTTCTTCATCCTTTAAAAGAAGGGCAAAAATAACCTAATTATCTTAAATAGATATGAGATATAACGGATAAGAGATGAGTTATAAGAGATAAGCAGAAAAGCTGTAATGGTATTTTACTTATCTCTTATAACTCATCTCCTATCTCTGTTTCTGTCTTTTCTTCATTAAATATTCACAAAAAATATTGTAGTATTGCATTAAATAGCCCTTAGTATGAAAACAATACAATCTTTTTTGCATTCACTCCTGTGCGGGATGTTTATAGTATGTGCTGCCAATGTTTCCGCCCAACCGCTGGAAAGGTGGTCCCACATGCATCCGGAAGCTTCCCGCGCCCTGGGCGAATGGGTAAAAGCATTTCCGCCGGCAGCCCATTATATTTTTGAGTGGGATGGGCATCACCCAGAACGCTCCCGGGAGTTGGTAGGCTGGGCTATAGACCATCCGGGGGAAAACCTCGCCATTTTTCATGCCCAGCACCGGAACTGGCCCGAATTAGATGAAATAGAAAGAACCCACCTCGAAGCCATGAAGGGGTTTTTACTCTGGTGCCGCAACCATGGTCCTGCCGCCCGGACACTTATGATGCACCCCGGGGCATTACGCTGGGCAGGCGACCATTTATATAAAGAATACTTAACCATGGAGCACAACAGGTAGCTGTAAACTACAAGCTATGAGAGATAAGCAACGAGTTTTGTCGCCTATGTTTCATATCTTATTCCCGTTTCCCTTTTTTTATTAATTTTGGGCTATCGCCTGTGAGATGGAAAGGATTAAATTAATATCGCTTTATGAGCCCGAGCGGTTCGGACTTGAGAAGGCTTCCTTAGCCAATAAAAACCTGCACCTTTCTGTGGAAGTGAGGGAAGACCGCGTGCTTGCCTGCCTCCTTGATAAAGATAGCGGGCAATACCTTTCCTGGTCATCCTTTAGCAGGTGGGACAAGGAAGATAAAAAACACCCCCTTGAAGAAATCCTGAAAGAAGAAATTTTGAATTGTAAGTGTCTAACCTCATCCATAGTATTTACACCCAATTCTGCCATGCTTATCCCTTCTTCTTTTTTCGATAAAGATTCGGTAAAAGATTATCTCGGCCACCAGCATTTGATAAAGCCGGGCGAAACCCCCTGTTACGATTTTATTAAAAATAACGACTGTTACAGTATTTATGCGGTAGATTCCAACGACTATAGCCTTCTGAAAACCAAATACCCCCAAGCTGCCCTCAGGCACCATTCGTCTGTTTTTGTAGAATACCTGCTGGTGCTGAACAAAGACAAAAGCCGGAGCGAGGTGCATGTTTATGTATTCGATGGCTATATGGATATGGTTGCCATAAGACAAGGCAAGCTACTTCTGTACAATCGCTACCAATTTCAAACCCCGAACGATTTTGCCTATTTTGTATTGTGGGTTTACGAAGAATTAAAACTCAACCCCAATGACTCGCCCTGTTTTTTTTACGGGGAAATAATTGAAAAGTCTGATCACTTCGCTATGGCATGGAAATACCTGAAAAATGTCCGTATTGCTGAAAAAGCCAATAGGTTCACTTTTTCCAATATGCTCGAAAATATTTCGGGGCACCGCTACTATTCCCTCTTTATGCAATACCTGTGTATATAGGCGGAGGAGATTTGAAAGGCAGGGCAGTGCCTTCTAAATACCTGCCCATTCGCCCCACTACCGGGAAAGCAAAGCAGGCGCTGTTTAATATTTTGCAGAACCGGTTCAACTGGGAAGAGTGCGTAGCCCTCGATTTATTTTGCGGCACAGGCAGTCCTCACGTCACGCTGGCGCGATTGCGCGATACTTCAAGCTGGGACGTTGCCGAATATCTCGGCGCCCGCGGACACTATCGCTCCGCGCCGATCCAGGTTTCGCGCTTTGTGTTGTTTTCGTCGCGCACTTCGGTTGGCGGCGGCCCCTATATCGTCGAGGCCGATTACCCGCTGTCCGAAAGAACGCTCAGGTCGGCCTGAACATCCGGGTCTGCAGATCGAGCATCGCCGTCGCGAAGCCGTGACTGTCGGTCATAAGTTCACGCATCAGTGACAGCGGCGTTGGCCGCGACAATTCAACTTCACCAACGACATTGCCAAAGTCGAACGACAACTCGGCGTCAAATTTTCTCGCAAGCTGCTGCATGCGCTGATTCTCGGCAAGGCATGCCATGTGCAGCAGCCGGATGCCGCGATTGCGCGCAGCAAGCAGGATGTGTCGCAACAGCGCCGAGCCGACGCCGTGGCTCTGCCAGGATTTCTCCACGCTGATTGCGGCTTCCGCCTGACGCGGAAGATTGCTGCCCAACGGCCGCAACTCGGCCGCGCCGTGCATCACGCC
>CAVYDB010000036.1:0-19666 GCA_963767125.1 uncultured Bacteroidota bacterium
TATTTTTTCTCCCCATATTTTAAGCAGCATTATAAAATACCTTACTTTAGGCCGTTGTTATAAATATGCGTATGAGAAAAAGATACTGTTATTAGGTTCGGGCGAATTAGGGAAAGAACTTGTCATAGCCCTGCAAAGGCTGGGCAGTATGTAATTGCGGTTGACAGCTATGCGGTGCGCCCGCCATGCAGGTGGCCCAGGAGTTTGAAGTAATAAACATGCTGGATGGTGATGCGCTCGACCAGATTGTTGCCAAACATAAGCCCGATCTTATTGTTCCTGAAATAGAAGCCATACGGACCGAGCGGTTTTATGATTACGAGAAGCAGGGAATAAAGGTTGTGCCCAGCGCCAAGCGCGGCAAACTTTACCATGAACCGTAAAGCCATTCGTAACCTGGCAGCGGAAGAGTTGAAATTACGAACAGCCAGCTATACCGATATGCTAAAAACGCTAGAAGAGTTTAAACAGGCTGTTGATGAAATAGGAATACCTTGCGTGGTGAAGCCTTTGATGAGCAGCAGCGGCAAAGGGCAAAGCATGGTAAAAACGAAGTGAGATATTGAGAAAGCCTGGAAATATGCTATGGAAGGCAGCCGCGGCGATTATGCCGAAGTGATAGTTGAAGAGTTTATTAAATTTCATTCTGAAATAACATTGCTTACTGTTACCCAAAAAAACGGCAAAACCTTTTTTTGTCCGCCTATCGGACACAGGCAGGAGCGTGGCGATTACCAGGAAAGCTGGCAACCTATGCGATATAGTGACACACGATTTGAGTAGATGAAGCGCAGCTAAATGGCTGATAAAGTTACCAAAGCACTTACCGGAGCCGGAATTTGGGGTGTGGAGTTTTTCCTGACTGATAAAGGCGTTTATTTTTCCGAACTATCTCCCCGCCCGCATGATACAGGTATGGTAACCCTTGCAGGAACTCAAAACCTAAATGAATTTGAACTACATGCCCGGGCCATTTTAGGTTTGCCTATTCCTGAAATAACCCTTGAAAGGATAGGGGCTTCCGCTGTAGTGCTGGCGGAAGAAAACGGAAGAGACCCTATTTATTCGCGGAATGGAAGAAATTTTAAAAGAACCGAAAGCGGAGATCCGTATATTTAATAAACCTACTACCCGCCCTTTCAGGCGTATGGCTGTGGCGCTTGCTTATGATAAAATAGGCGCTGATGTTAATGAAGTAAAAGAAAAAGCAATCGTATTATCTGAAATGCTTACGGTTGAACCTACCGAACCTTTATAGACTGATTAAATTCATAATTTCTTATGCTACCAACCCCCTAAAGGGGCTTTAAATAGTGCTACTCAAAGCTCCTTTAGGGGGGTGGGGCTGGCAAGGGTAACGGGTTTTTTTGTGGCGTAAGACAAAATCACAACTTTAAACTTTTATTTTCGTTACATACAATAAATGAGTTTACTTTATTGTTATTACTAAAAACCAATTGTCATGTCCAAAACGACCGCACTAATTTTAACCTTTAAAATTCAACACTATGAATGGTTACAACACAGGCGGCGACTGGACAGACATTACCAGCATTGGCCGCAATGAAGTGGTCTTCGAAGGAAGACACAAGGAATACGGAGCTTTTTACATCCGTAAGCGTTACCCTAATGCTCTCTACGTTTCATTTTTATCGGCAATTTTATTTCTTGCCGCAGGTGCCGTAGCGCCTTATGCGTTCCGGAATATTAAACTTCCCGAAGCCATTACTAAGCCCGATGTGGTTATTAGCCCTATTAATACAGCCATTCACCCCGATGTTTTGCCTAAGCCTGTTACGCCTCCACATGTTAAGCCCCCCAAACCGCCAACAGTTGAGAAAACCGTTCCCCTGGTTACCAAACGCGACATAGATACTATAATCATGCCCAATCCCGATGTACCATCAACTCCCGGAAATGCTACCCCGGGGGAAGGTAAAACAGGCGATAATTTGCTGCCCGGTACCGGGAATAACGCCCCACCCATTCCGAATGTTGATAATGGACTCCTGCTTTGGGTAAGTGAAATGCCCAAATTTCCCGGCGGCAGTATTGAGGAATATTTAAGAAACCAAATTAATTACCCTGCCGAAGAAAGCCAGTTGGGTATCCAGGGAATAGTATATGCTTCATTTATTATAGAAAAAGATGGCTCGGTAAGCACGGTTACCCTGAAAAGGGGCGTATCGAACGGACCGGGCTTAAACAGGGAAGCAATAAGGGTTTTGGAAGCAATGCCCAAATGGACCCCGGGAAAACAGGATGGGCACCCCGTTAGAATTCAATATACCATACCCATTCATTTTAAACTCCAGTAGCCAAAAAGGTAACCCTCCCCTGTACTATTGCTTTGCGCCCGCAGCCGAATCACTTTCCATGCTTTTTTCCAGGTCTTTTTTTACATCATCAATGCTCATTTCTTTATACGCTGAGGGAATGGTAAAAAGACTATCGGGCAGGGTTTCCTTTTCCACCGATTTTGCAGTTATGGTTACCATTAAATTTTCGCCCAGCATATTCACACTGAATTCCATAGGCATACCTTTTAACCCTTTGAACTGCCCCTGCGGGTCGGCGTAGGGCAGGTCAGCGGTATAATACATATCGCTTGTTACAGCGCTGTCATTGGGAGGTATCATAACCGTAATGGTTGCTTTTTTACAACTATAGCCTGCTATTTTTTTCGTAGCGCCGGGGGAATCATCATACACTATTTTGGGCTCATTTTTCTCAGCCAGTTTTTTAAGGCTGTCATTAAGCCGTATAGCATATTTATGTCCCATCATAGCCACCAGCATAATAGGGTCGCCTGGCTTTTTACTGTCGGCTATTATAATGTTTCTGTTTCCGGCTATGTTTTCTTCGCTCCTGGTAAGGTTACCCTTCACAAATGTTTTTATTTCCATGCTCTTTAACATAGCACTTGCTTCGGGCGGCAATCCTGCTCCGGCACTCACTGTATAGGTTACAACACCTTCAAAATGGGTAGCAGATGAATTGGTACTATTACAACCGGCATTCAATAAAAAGTATACCGAAATGCCTGAAACCAAAAGAAATCTCCGTGTTTTTTTCATCCTGAAAAATAGATTAAGGCGGCGAAAGTAGATAAATATTAATAACCTGAATAAGGTAAAGGATTTTTAGAGATATGATATTTTAATCTTAGTAATTATGCAAACCAATTGAAATTTTTTCCTATATTTACATCACCAATTTTATTTATCTTAGCGTCTCAAACTTGCACCTATGATAAAATGGAGGTACTTATTGGCAGTTCTTGCAGTCTCTTCTTTGCTTTCATGTGAGAAAAAAGTTGCTCCTCCAAGCACTACTACAAATAATAAATCTACCCCTGTTGATACAAACAGCGGAAAAATATTTATTGTTGCGGGTGATGGTTTTGATTACCCCAGCGGCGCTTACAGTGGAGACGGAGGACCTGCAACTGCAGCAGAATTAGATTTTGCTACGGGAGTAGTTGTAGACGGTTCAGGTAATATCTATATTTCTGACTGTGAGAACTGCCGTGTACGGAAAGTAAATACAAACGGCATAATTTCAACCTTTGCTGGAAATGGAGGACCAAGTTATTTCGGAGACGGAGGAAATGCTACTGCAGCAGAATTGCAATATCCCTATGGATTAGCATTGGACGGTTTAGGTAATCTGTATGTTGCTGATAATGGAAACAATTGTATCCGCAAGATAAATGCTGCCGGAATTATTTCAACTTATGCCGGTAACGGAACCTATGGTTATTCCGGCGATGGGGGAGCAGCCAACCTGGCAGAATTAAAGGTACCTTTTGGAATAGCATTTGACGGCTCAGGTAATGCGTACATAGTAGAAATCAATAATATTCGCAAGGTAAACACATCCGGAATAATTTCGACTATTGCCGGGGGAGGAACCACCGGGTTAGGAGATGGGGGACCGGCTACGCAAGCTCAGTTAAATTTGCCTCAAGGGGTAGCTGTAGATGCTTCGGGCAATATTTATATTGCTGACTACAATAACAATCGTATCCGCATGGTAAATACCAATGGTATTATTTCCACTGTTGCAGGAAATGGGTATGGCGCTCCTTTAGGCGGCTATTATTTCGGGGATGGGGGACCTGCTATTGCAGCAGAACTGAATGAACCTACCGATGTAAAAGTAGATGGTTCAGGCAATATATTTATAGCAGATGCAAGCAATAGCCGTATTCGTATGGTAAATATAAGTGGTATTATTTCCACTTATGCAGGAAATGGCTACAGTGGTATCTCTGAAAATGATGTGGCGGCTACTGCTTCCATGTTAGATTTTCCACAGGCTTTAGCCATAGACGCTTCGGGTAATGTATTCATAGCCAACATGTATTCCGATATGGTATTGAAAGTTTATAAGTAAATACTATTACTAATTTTCCAATATTTACACCCTTAATTTAATTATCTTAGCGTCTCAAACTTGCACCTATGATAAAATGGAGGTACTTATTGGCAGTTCTTGCAGTCTCCTCCTTACTTTCATGTGAGAAAAAAATGGCATCTCCAAGCACTACTTCGAGTAATAAAACTACACCCACTGATGCAAACAGTGGAAAGATTTTTACCGTTGTTGGTAATGGGTACACAGGAGGAAATGGAGGGGGGTACACGGGGGATGGGGGGCAGGCTACTTCTGCAGAATTATACGCTCCCAATGGAATTGCTCTGGATGCCGCAGGGGATATATTTATTGCTGATTGTAACAATTTCCGGATACGCAAAGTAAATACTAACGGCATTATTTCAACTTATGCCGGAAATGGATACGCTAATTTCTCCGGCGATGGAGGGCAAGCTACTGCCGCAGAATTATATGGTCCCTATGGATTAGCAGTAGATGGTTCAGGTAATCTATACATTGCTGATAATTTTAATAATCGAATTCGCAAGATAAATGCCGCAGGTATTATTTCAACTTTTGCAGGGAACGGAACTGCGGGTGGCTCTGGAGATGGAACAGCGGCTACAGCCGCAGAAATAAGTTTACCATACGGGGTAGCATTTGATGGCTCAGGCAATTTTTATATTGCAGAATTTAGCAATGTACGTAAGGTAAATACCGCAGGTATTATTTCAACTATTGCCGGGAATGGATACCATGGATATACCGGAGATGGAGGGGCAGCGACAGCCGCAGAATTATACGAACCATACGGGGTGACGGCGGATGCCTCCGGCAATATTTATATTGCCGACATCCTTGAAAATTGTATCCGACTGGTAAATACCAATGGTATTATTTCCACTATTGCCGGAAATGGGTTTGGCGCTCCTTCCGGTGGCTATTATTCCGGGGACGGGGGACCAGCTACTGCCGCTGAATTAAATGAGCCTACAGATGTAATATTGGACGGTACAGGAAATGTTTATATTTATGACGGAGATAATTACCGAATACGCATGGTAAATACAAGCGGAATTATTTCCACCATAGTGGGAACCGGAGCCTATGGTTTTTCGGGCGATGGAGGCATAGCTAATGCATCAGAAATAGGGTATGGTATTGGAATAACACTTGATGGTTCCGGGAATTTATATATATCTGATTTATATTTTAATCGCGTTCGCATTGTTTATAAGTAAATACTATTACTAATTTTCCAATATTTACACCCTTAATTTATTTATCTTAGCGTCTCAAACTTGCACCTATGATAAAATGGAGGTATTTATTGGCATTTCTTGCAGTCTCTTCTTTGCTTTCTTGCGAGAAAAAGATGGCTTCTCCAAGTACAACCTCAAACAATAAAACTACCCCTGTTGATACAAACAGCGGGAAAATATTTATTGTTGCGGGTGATGGTTTTGATTACCCCAGCGGCGCTTACAGTGGAGACGGAGGACCTGCTACCGCAGCGGAATTATTTGCCTGTACCGGAGTAGTTGTGGATGGTTCAGGTAATATTTATATTTCGGACGGAGAGAACTGTCGCGTGAGAAAAGTGAATACAAGTGGCATAATTTCAACCTTTGCAGGAAATGGTTATGCTAATTACACCGGCGATGGGGGACAAGCTACTTCTGCAGAATTAATTGCTCCTTATGGATTAGCATTGGACGGTTTAGGTAATCTGTATGTTGCTGATAATGGAAACAATTGTATCCGCAAGATAAATGCTGCCGGAATTATTTCAACCTTTGCCGGTAACGGAACCTATGGTTATTCCGGCGATGGGGGAGCAGCCAACCTGGCAGAATTAAAGGTACCTTTCGGAATAGCATTTGACGGCTCAGGTAATGCATATATAGTAGAAATAAATAATGTTCGCAAGGTAAACACATCCGGAATAATTTCGACTATTGCCGGAGGAGGAACCACCGGGTTAGGAGATGGGGGACCGGCTACGCAAGCTCAGTTAAATTTGCCTCAAGGGGTAGCTGTAGATGCTTCGGGCAATATTTATATTGCTGACTACAATAACAATCGTATCCGCATGGTAAATACTATCGGTATTATTTCCACTGTTGCCGGGAATGGGTATGGCGCTCCTTCAGGTGGCTATTATTCCGGGGATGGGGGACCGGCTATTGCAGCAGAGCTGAATGAGCCTACGGATGTAAAAGTAGATGGTTCAGGTAACATATTTATAGCAGATGCAAGCAATAGCCGTATTCGTATGGTAAATATAAGTGGTATTATTTCCACCTATGCGGGGAATGGGGAAAATGGCATCTCGGAAAATGATGTGGCGGCTACTGCCTCTATGTTAGCTTTTCCACAGGCTTTAGCCACAGACGCTTCAGGGAATGTATTCATAGCCAACCTTTATTCCAATATGGTATTGAAAGTTTATAAGTAAATTATCTTTACTCCATTCTGTCTTAGCATTTTCTATATTTTGCTAAAAATATTCCCCCCCTGGAACCCAATAGGTACACAGGTCTTCAGGAATCATTTGGTAATCAGAAAGTTAAATAAGGGAGTGGTCGCCGTTTTATGCCGTTTTTTTGGCTCCGTAAAAGCAGTAGGTTTTTTCCACAAGCAAACGTGTATAAATATCTGTAGTTTGCATTGTCCGCCTTTCCAATCCTTTCTACTTTTGATAGGTTATAGATTGAGATGTTGAAACGTATTTTTATTCAGCGTTCAAAATCAAAACATTCAAAATTTGTATTCAATGCCCAAGCGTTATAAAAAGCCGGAAGAAAACTCCAAAAATGAGATTGAAGAACCCACGGCTGCACCAGTAAAGAAAGTAAAAACTAAGCCATCGCTATCTGCCAAACAGGCAGGAAAACCTGTATCTAAGGGGTTTGGTGAGAATATAGACAGGCTGAAAATAGCGCCTATTACGGGGCTGTTCCTAATATTGTTTTCTATTTGTCTGTTGCTTGCCTTTGCTTCCTTTCCCTTTACCTGGCAAACCGATTATGCTTCAGCCACCAAGCAATCGGCTAACTGGTTAGGCGCCTTTGGTAAAAACCTTTCCGACTTCTTTATCACCGGAGGATTTGGCATTGCTTCATTCGGTTTCATACTCCTTATCTTTTTAACGGGAGTTAAAATGCTAACCAAACGTTCCCTGCTTCCTTTAGGCAAAACATTCCGTGTTATGTTTTTTCTCATCATCTGGGTCTCTGTTTGCCTCGGATTCATCTTTTCTAATGGAGACCATGACTTTATGGGTGGTGAAGTAGGGCTGCTTTGTTCAGGTAAAATGGTTACCCTTATCGGTAAGTCAGGCACCATTATTGCGCTTTGTTTTTTAGCCCTTGCTTTCCTGTTGTTGAATAATTTACTGAGTTTCAAATTCAGTGATAAAGCTGCGGAAAAAGAAGAAGAGGAAACAATACCTGAACCCGCGCAGCCTATGGAATCATCTAAAAATGCCATAATGGAGCCAGTTATACAACCTTCCAATACCATTGAGTTTGCAGTAGAAAGCCCAGTTATATCTGAAAAAAAGAAAGAGAAGAAAGAACCTACTGAAAAGGAAAGTGTAGAATTCTCTATCGAGAAAGCTCCGGAAATCAAAATAGCTGATGAGCCTTTGGAGAAGAAGATAACGGATTCTCCTTATGACCCTACCCTTGATTTGTCGTCATACAAATTTCCACCAATCGAGCTTTTACCCGATTATGGCAAAGATGAAGTAAATATAAATGCGGAAGAACTTACTGCCAATAAAGATAGAATTGTGGCTACCCTTGCTCACTATGGTATCGAAATTAAAAAGATAAAGGCAACTCCCGGACCTACCGTAACGCTTTACGAAATTGTGCCACAAGACGGAACCCGTATCTCCAAAATAAAGAACCTGGAAGATGATATTGCTCTTAGTTTATCAGCTCTTGGAATACGGATTATAGCCCCTATGCCCGGCCTTGGCACAGTAGGCATTGAGGTGCCGAACCGTAACCCGGGTGTGGTTTCCATGAAGACCATTATTGCTTCTGACCAGTTTCAAAAGGCAAATATGGAACTACCGTTAGGGCTTGGAAAAACCATATCTGACCAG
Organism: uncultured Bacteroidota bacterium; assembly: GCA_963767125.1. GTDB lineage: Bacteria > Bacteroidota > Bacteroidia > JABEUT01 > JABEUT01 > JABEUT01. The sequence continues at coordinate 8,498 of CAVYDB010000036.1, forward strand.
CCCTTATGTAGTTGACCTCACTAAAATGCCTCACTTGCTTATGGCAGGGGCTACGGGTCAGGGTAAATCAGTGGGATTAAATGCCATTATAGTTTCTATACTTTATAAAAAACATCCTTCGCAGGTAAAGTTAGTGTTAGTTGACCCTAAAAGAGTAGAGTTATCGCTTTTCAATAAAATAGAGCGGCACTTTCTTGCCAAGTTACCCGATGCCGAAGAAGCTATTATCACCGATACTAAAAAGGTAATAAATACCCTCAACTCCCTTTGTATTGAAATGGAGCAGAGGTTGGAGTTGCTGAAAGATGCAGGGGTGAGAAACATAAAAGAATACAACGAAAAGTTTATATCCCGCAGGCTCAATCCTCAAAGCGGACATAAGTTTCTGCCCTATATTGTAGTAATTATTGATGAGTTTGCCGACCTTATAATGACAGCAGGTAAGGAAGTGGAAACACCTTTACAGCGACTTGCGCAGGTAGCCAGAGCTACAGGCATCCACCTGATAATTGCCACACAACGCCCATCGGTAAATATTATAACCGGAACGATAAAAGCTAACTTCCCTGCCCGTATTGCATTCAAAGTAACCTCGAAGATAGATTCACGTACCATACTTGATTCGGGAGGGGCAGACCAGCTTGTAGGCAAAGGGGATATGCTCATTTCTACCGGAAGTGACCTCATCAGGTTACAGTGTGCTTTAGTTGGGACTAAAGAAGTGGAAGAAGTTTGCGACTACATTGGTGCTCAACAAGGGTATTCTACGGCATTCTATCTGCCTGAATATGTAGAAGAAGGCGGTGAAAGCGGGGGAGGAGAACTATCTGCCGATGAAAAAGATTCGATGTTTGACCAATGCGCCCGGATTGTAGTAGAAACCCAACAGGGTTCAGCCTCACTTTTACAACGCCGCCTAAAGATAGGATATAACCGTGCCGGCAGGATAATAGACCAGCTTCAATCTGCCGGAATTGTAGGTGCATTTGAAGGCAGCAAAGCTCGCGAAGTAATGATTAAAGATATGATGTCTTTAGAGCAGAAATTGAAGGACTTATCTCCCGATAATTTTCAGGAATAAAGAACATCTTCAAACACCGGGAACATGTTAAGGTTTATAATGATTACAAAATTTTGCAGTCCTGTTCATCAGAGATCTGTATTGGACATAAGCAGAATCCTTGTACTTTTTCTTTAGCTTTTTATACAGTAATAAATGAGGATAGTCGAAAGTGCTTATATTGATATGAAATCCCAGGTCATTCAATCGCGGTGAAGCCGTATAGACAATAATTCTTATGGTGAAGGATATCAGCCATGCCTTTACTTATAATTTCTCCCCCTGGAAATTGAAGAAGCTTATTTATTTTCTTTTGATTCACGGATAAAATGAATAAGTTTCATTTCTAATTTATTTGCATTTACAGATGGATATTTTATTAAACCTGGTTTTGCCTCAATAAATAGCTTTTTAAGCAATGCTGCATCTATGTTTTTAAAGAAACCTTTTGCGTCAGTTAAATCTTGCTTCCATCCACGCTGTATCTTCGAAACGATTTGAGAATAAAGGTCATATTGAAAAAAACTTATCTTATTTATTACGGTAATTAGTAGGCTCCTCTCTCCACAGGGGTAAAGCAGCAATAAAATCGTGAGGTGCAGCCAATTCAATATTCATATTCAATCTTTCTTTTAACTTTTGAATCACCTCATACATTTGCATTTCATCGGGTTCAAAGTATAAATCTACATCAATGGTACTTTCTCTGATACCAAGCATTACAGCTGTTGCACCTCCATTAAAATAAACCTTTAGAGGAACTTTTACCTGTTTCCCGATTTCATTTATGAAGCTTTCAATTTGTTTTTTTCCAGAGATGTCACGCATCTTTAGTTTTCAGGAATGAAGCGTGCCCTTCTTAACTAATAATTCTTCCTTGGTTTCTTTATTATTGTCATCCACAATACAACAGTCAACAGGGCATACAGAAGCACATTGGGGTTCGTCGTGGAAACCTACACATTCGGTACATTTATCACCAACAATATAATATCGGTCTAATTCTACAGGAGATTGAGGGGCATTGGCATCTGTGGTTAAGCCACTTTTAGCTTTAAATACTCCTTTTACCTCTGTTCCATCAGAAAAGCGCCATTCATTGCCACCTTCATATATAGCATTATTGGGACATTCGGGTTCACATGCCCCGCAGTTTATACATTCATCTGTTATTCTTAGCGCCATAGGGAATTCTTATAAGAGTACAAAGGTATGAAAAAGAATTTTGAATATCAGAATGAATGGTAATTTCGATTTAAAATCCGATACCCGGAATTCTTATTTATCAATTACCCTACTGCTTCTGGCTAATTTTAAACCTAAACGATAATCCGACGGCAGCATAATAAGTATTGCCATAGCCTGCCCGGGCATCTAAGCCCAGCCATTTATTAAAATAATATACCACCCCTCCATATACCTGGTAAGCAAATCCTCCCTGCGAAATTGTTACACTCCCGGTAAGAGGAAACTCTCCATTGGAAATCAGGTTGATAAAGTAATATCCTACCATACCTCCCACATAAGGAAGAAAATTGGTTGCGTTTCCTAAATAATACTTAGTTGATAGTCCCACAGTTACTATAGAGGCATTATAATAATAATTATAATTACCTACAGAATCAGACCATTTAAAATTACCCGTAGTGGCTTTAGCGGAAGAAAAGTAGAGTGATATTAACCCCTTGTGTGAGTAGTTATAACCCGCTTCAACGTATATGGGGCTAATATTACCGCCATTGGAGCCTGTACCCAAAGATGTAACAGTTGATGAGCCTGTTAAATTTGGAAATCCATACCCGGCATTTACAGTAAAATTAAGTTTTGGGAGCTTCATGTCAGGAGACTGGGCGTTTATAGCTGAATTATATCCGAGTAATAATAAGCAAAAAAAGAGTACCCGGCAATTTCTTGTTTTCATTTTTGTATCAAATTGGTTTGTGCTTACAGTAAATTAGCGTAGGACGGCAAAGGTAAAAAAACAACTCTTTGAGCTATGAATAAATGCCCTTGTTTTCACTTGTCCTTCATAGTCCATACTTCATCATTTAACGCCACCTTAAATTATAGCTTACTTTTGCAGCCGTTTATAAATCAAATGTTTAAATCTGGTTGGGTAAGTGTAGTAGGAAGTCCAAATGTGGGCAAGTCAACCCTTGTTAATGCATTGATGGGGGAGAAGCTAAGTATAGTTACCGCCAAACCTCAAACTACAAGGCATCGTATTACCGCCATAGCCAATGGAGACGATTACCAGATGGTGTTCTCCGATACCCCCGGCGTGCTAAAACCTCATTACAAAATGCAGGAGGCTATGATGAAAAGGGTAGGGGAGGCCCTTGAAGATGCGGATGTTATAATGGCTGTAACCGATGTGGAAGAAAAGTATTTTCCCCAAGAATTGTTTAAAAAACTAAAAAAGACAAAACTGCCCGTAATTGTAGTGCTTAATAAGTTAGACCTCGGCGAACAGCAGGAAACAGGAAGGAAACTGGAATTACTAAAGGAACAGGTTAACCCAACTGCAATTATTGCTGCATCTGCCTTGCACAACTTCAATATTAAGGAACTTAAGGCATTATTAGTCAGTCATTTGCCGGAAGGAGAGCCGTTCTATCCCAAAGACCAGGTTTCTGATTTGCCTGAAAAGTTTTTTGTGGCTGAAATACTGCGGGAGAAAATACTTATGTTCTACCAGCAGGAAATACCCTATTCGGTGGAGGTAGTAACAGACGAATTCCAGGAAACCGAAAAATTGACCAGGATACGATGCATGATATATGTGAATAGGCATACCCAAAAAGCTATTATTATAGGTAAAGGTGGACTTGCTTTAAAAAGAACTGCTACGGAAGCCCGTAAGGATATTGAAAAATGGCTCGATAATAAAGTGTTCCTCGAAGTGGATGTAAAAGTGAAAAAAGACTGGAGAGATAGTGATATGCACTTAAAAAATTTTGGATACCTGTAATACAAATTTAATAATTCGGTGATTTGATAATTTGATAATGAATTACCAAATCTCCAAATTATCAAATCATCAAATTAAAATAAATGTCAAGAATAGCAGCGATAGTAGGACGACCCAATGTAGGTAAATCAACTTTATTTAACCGACTTACAGAAACGCGTGAAGCTATAGAAGACCCCACCAGTGGTGTAACCCGCGACAGGCATTATGGCAGGGTGGAGTGGAATGGCGAACAATTTTCGTTGATAGATACCGGGGGATATGTTCATGGAAGCGATGATGTATTTGAAGCCAGTATCCGCAAACAGGTGCAATTGGCTATTGACGAAGCAGATATTATATTGTTCGTGTTAGATGTAACGGAAGGTATAACCGGCTCTGATGAATTGGTTGCCAATATGCTTCGTAAGTCAAAAAAGAAAGACATTAAAATATTGGTTGTAGGTAATAAAGCTGACAATCACGAAAGGTCCCATCAAACTTCGGAATTTTATTCATTAGGCTTAGGAGAGGTTTACCCCATATCGGCTGTAAGTGGTTCTGGTACAGGTGAACTGTTAGATGAAATGGTTAAACTATTCTCTACCCAGAAAGATGAATACTATCCGGAAGGCTTGCCCAGGATTGCGGTGGTAGGAAGACCCAATGTAGGGAAATCATCTTTTATTAATGCCCTGATGGAAGAAGAGCGGCAGATAGTAACCGAAATTGCGGGTACCACCCGCGATGCTATTGACTTACGTTTCACCCGTTTTGGATATGATATACTGCTGATAGATACTGCCGGATTACGCAAGAAAAGTAAGGAAAAAGAAGATGTGGAGTTCTATTCGGTGTTGCGTAGTGTAAGAGCTATTGAGCGGGCTGATATATGTATTTTAATTTTAGATGCCGAACAGGGTTTTGAAGCCCAGGACATGAGTATATTCAGCCTTGCGGTGAGTAATCATAAAGGGGTGGTTATTGTAGTAAATAAATGGGATTTGGTGGAAAAGACCAACCAGACCACAGGTTATTTTACAGATTATATCCAGTTGAAATTAGCCCCGTTTAGTGATGTTCCAATAGTTTTCACATCGGTGCATGAAAGGCAGAGGGTGCTGAAAGTGCTTGAAACAGCTATGCAGGTTTATAATAACCGTAAGCAGGAGATTTCTACTTCAAAGTTGAATGACATTATGCTTCCTATTATTGATGGGTATCCGCCACCTGCCATTAAGAGCCGTTATGTGAAAATAAAATACATTACACAGTTACCAACCCCATTCCCTGCGTTTGCGTTTTTTTGCAGCCACCCTCAATATGTTCAGGAATCATACAAACGTTTCTTAGAAAATAAACTGAGGGAAAACTTTGATTTGACTGGTACTCCTATTGAAATTTACTTTAGGCAGAAGTAAAAGGTATTAATTAGAATTATAAATAATAAATTAAACAGTCCTTTTTAGCTATTGGGGCTTATCTCTTTATTTAATTCCGCCTTCCATTTGTAGCTTCAGCCTGAAGGCTTCTTCCCTTGCTTTTGCTGCAAAGTCTTTTTCATTGCCTGCATATAGTATACTTCTGGAGGCATTAATCAGTAACCTGCCATCATCGGTAGCGCCTGCTTTTATTACTTCTTCCATATCTCCACCTTGTGAACCAACACCCGGAACCAATAAGAAATGGTCTGGCAGAATTTTACGTATTTCTGTTAAAGCCTCAGCTTTGGTGGCTCCCACCACAAACATGGTATTTTCTTTATTTCCCCAATCTTTTGCCGTGTCCAATACATGCTCATAAAGCGGTTTTTTGTCTTTCATCCTCCTTAATTGAAAGTCCTTGGCACCTTCATTAGAGGTAAGACCGAGCAAAATAGCCCACTTGCCTTTATGCTCATAATAAGGAGCAACAGAATCTTTACCCATATAAGGCGATAAGGTGATGGCATGAACATCTAATTCTTCAAAAAACGCTTTGGCATACATATTGGAAGTGTTGCCAATATCACCTCTTTTTGCATCGGCTATAATAAAAATATCACGGGGTATAAGTTCAATGGTTTGTTTCAGGCAGTCCCATCCTTTAGCACCCATAGCTTCATAAAAGGCGGTATTTAACTTGTAGGCGACACAAAGGTCGGCAGTAGCTTCAATGATTTGCCTGTTAAAACTTACAACGGCTACGGGTGTTTTGGCGAAATGCGTGGGAAGTTTATCAATATCGGTATCAAGCCCTACACAAAGATATGATTTTTTCTTTTTTACCTGTGCGTCAAGCTCTTTAAGAGAAAAAGTACGGCTCATTAAGCAACTGCAGTATAACCTTCTTTAAGGCGTTCGGCATTTTCAGCTAATTGAAGGGCATCCAGCAAATCCTGTAATTCTCCATCGAGGAAGGTTTGCAGGTTGTGGGCAGTGTAGCCTATCCGGTGGTCGGTAATCCGGCTTTGCGGATAATTATATGTCCGTATCTTTTCCGAACGATCGCCACTGGTTACAAGGGTTTTGCGTTTGGCGGCATCAGCGTTCCGTTTCTTTTCAAGCTGCATTTCATACATACGGGTACGCATTACATTCAGGGCTTTGTCATAATTCTTAATCTGTGAACGTTCGTCCTGGCATTGTACTACCAACCCCGTAGGAATGTGGGTTATGCGTACGGCTGAATAAGTTGTATTAACCGACTGTCCGCCTTTGCCACCGGAACAAAAAGTATCTTTCCGTAAGTCCGATTCTTTTATTTCGACATCCATTTCATCTGCTTCAGGCATAACGATTACCGTAGCGGCAGAGGTATGTACCCTTCCCTGTGTTTCTGTTTGTGGGACTCTTTGCACGCGATGTACTCCGGCTTCATATTTCATAGTGCCATACACATTGTCGCCATGTATTTCAAATATTACTTCCTTATATCCACCCATAGTTCCTTCGGAATGGTCAAGCAGTTCTGTTTTCCAGCCTTTCTTTTCACAATAACGCAGGTACATATTAAATATTTCCCCGGCAAACAGAGATGCTTCATCTCCACCCGTTCCGGCACGTATTTCCACTACAGCATCCTTGGCATCTTCCGGATCTTTAGGAATGAGCATCACCCTGATATCTGCTTCCATTATTTCCATTTCGGCAGTCAGGGTTTCAAGCTCCGATTTTGCCATTTCTTTCATCTCCTCATCTTTTTCATTATACATCATCTCCCTGGCTGAATCTATATTGGCAGATAAGTTGCTGTACTTTAGATAGGCTACATGTATCTTTCCTAATTCCTTGTATTCCTTATTCAGGCGGGCGAATTGCTTAATATCAGATAAGGCATCAGGTTCAGATAGTTTCTGTTCTATCTCTTTGTATCGTTCTTCTATGGCTTCTAATTTGTCGAGCACGGTGGTATTAAATTGGTTGCAAATTTACGAAAAATCGGGGTGATTTTCAGATAATAGGAGGCAATTACTAACAACTAATAAGTAAACGTCCCTTTATTGGTAGAAATAGTAAGCTTCTTACTTGAATTTTCTTTCAAACCTCCGTTAGGGGTTTGGGGCATGTTCTCAACTCTTCCGACAACCTTTGCCTCAATATTGTATTTTGCAGCTACCTCCATAATATATTTTGCAGCTTCAGGGGCTACGTATAGTTCTAAACGATGTCCCATGTTAAATACTTTATACATCTCTGCAAAATCAGCATTTGAACTTTCCTGTATCAGTTGAAAAACCGGTGGAATATCAAATAAATTATCTTTAATAATATGAAGACTATCAATAAAATGCAGGATTTTGGTTTGTCCACCTCCGGTGCAATGTATTACTCCATGAATATGATTCCGGTATCCCCGTAATATTTCCTGCATCACAGGAAAGTAGGTGCGGGTAGGGGAGAGGAGTAATTTTCCGATGTCAGTGGTATATTGCTTATCTTTCCAGGTAATATCTATCTTTTCAGTTAGCTTCCTTTTGCCGATATAAACCAATTCGTCGGGTATCAACGGATTGTATGATTCTTTATATATTGATGAATAAGAATGTTCCAGCGTATCATGACGGGCAGAGGTAAGCCCATTGCTGGCAATGCCGCTGTTATAGGTCTCTTCGTAACTTGCCTGTCCGAATGAGGCTAACCCAACAATTACATCCCCGGCCGAGATTTTGTCATTAGATATTACATTATTGCGCCTCAGCCTGCAAACAATAGAAGAATCAACAATAATGGTTCTTACAAGGTCGCCAACATCGGCAGTTTCTCCACCGGTTGATACGATGTTTATACCATATTGACGGAACTTTTGCAGAAATTCTTCCGTTCCGGTAATAATACCTGAAATGACTTCTCCCGGAATAAGTTGCTTGTTCCTCCCGATAGAAGAAGAAAGAAGCATATTATCTACCGCCCCGGTACATAACAGGTCATCGGTGTTCATTACAATAGAATCCTGGGCTATACCCTTCCATACCGAAATATCACCTGTTTCTTTCCAATAGATATATGCCAGGGAGCTTTTTGTTCCGGCTCCATCAGCATGCATAATAAGGCAATGGTCTTTATCGCCCGAAAGGTAATCGGGAATAATCTTGCAAAAGGCTTTTGGAAAAAGCCCCTTATCTAAATTTGAAATGGCCTTATGTACATCTTCTTTTGATGAAGATACTCCCCGCTTGTTATAAGATGAATCCGCACTCATAGTCTCTTTTCTAAACAAAACATCCCGATAAAATCGGGATGTTTCATATTGAAAGTTTGTCTGTTAATTTTTCTTTGGATTTGTGCCGCTGTTGTTTTGAGGAGGAGCCTGTTTAACAGGTTGATTGGGTTGTTGTTTTACGGGAGGAACCATATTTCTCTCTTCTTCCGGTACAGGAGCAGAAGAAGTATCTGATTCCTGACCACTAACTTTAATGCTATTACCGGCTTTCATTTTCATACTATCTTCTGCCGTCAGAACATGACCTTTCGGAACATAATCCCAACTTAGGATACGGAATACAGTACGGCGGTTAATCTGGTAAAGAGAATCCTTTTCATGCTTGTTTTTGGCCTTATTTATGGTAGCAGTTGAAATCAATAGTTTAGTATATCCCCAGCCTTTGGGTGTAAGACGGGCAGAATCAATACCCTGTGAAATAAGATAATTAACACATGACTTTGCCCTGGCTTGTGAAAGCTTTATGTTTAGGTTATAATCACCTTGCTGGTCAGTATGAGCATCCAATTCAATAGCAAGGGTAGGATTGTTCCTTAATAATCTTACGAGATAATTCAGCGAATCCTTTGATTGAGGTTGCAGACTTGACGAATCTAACTTATATAATACAGCAGGGAAGTGAAGCTCAACAATAGGTGAAGGTTTCTTCAACTGGAAATCATGAACAAATGTTTCAGATTCCGTTTTTCCTACTGTAGTTGCATTGCCCTTATCATCGCTTGCAAGGTATTTCAAATCTGTAGCGCTGGAGGATATGATATAAGAAGTATTGGGTTTAATATAACGGTCATTAGCACCGTTTGCTCCAAACATATAATGTCCCTGTGCGTCCGTTTTTAATGAAACATCTGACCCATCAGAACCAACAAGCCGAACTGTAGCCCCTGAAATTCCTCCGTGGCTATCCTCATCGTAAACATTACCTTCAATTACAAATAAAACTGGTGGAAGGTAGAAAGAATAAATATCGGATGCTCCTTTTCCACCGGGACGGCTGGATGATAAATACCCTCTGTCCTTAACGCCTTCGAATGTTATACCAAAATCATCACCTTCAGAATTGATAGGTGAACCCATATTGGTGGGGCTTCCCCATTTGTCTGTTCCTGTTTTAGCAGCATGGAAGATATCTAAACCACCCATCCCCGGTAATCCGTCAGAGGAATAGTAGAGTGAGCCGTCTGAATGCCAGTAAGGATACTCTTCTTCTCCGGGAGTGTTTATTCCGGGACCAAGGTTTTCAGGAGTTCCCCAGGTTTTTGTCTTTTTGTCATAGCGGGTAAGCCATAAGTCATGTCCGCCTTGTCCGCCTTGCAGGTCGGAAGAAAAAATAAGTTCCTGATCGTCTCCGGAAATAGCAGGGTGTCCATAAGTAACGGTATCAATTTGAAAGTTAAGCAACACAGGGTCAGTCCAATTATTCCCCCTGCGTTCAGTGGAATAAATTTTGCATTTCTCAGGTTTATTTTTTACTACGGTGCAACGAGTGAAATACATAGTCTTAAATGCTTTGTCAAAAATAGCCGAGCCTTCGTTATCAGCACTATTAACCGGAGCCGGGAGGGGAAGAGGGGTGCTGAATTTTCCGTTCTTATCTAACTTGGTGATAAATATATCTGAGAAATCTTGTCCGTCACCATCATCTACTTTATCTCCGGTAGTACCCTGGCGGGAAGAGGTAAATACTACTTCATCCATTCTTCTGTCTGAGTAAGCAGGAGAAAAATCATCGAATTTTGTATTTAACTGAGCCATATTAGTAACCACATAACGGGTAGGAGCGCTTTTAAGCTGCTGAGCAACCTGGCATGATTTAACACCATTAGTACCCCTCGGGTCAGAAGGAACCTTCTGTTGGTATAACTGGTAATTAGTTAATGCTTCATCATACTTTGCCTGCATCATTTGTGCATCAGCCAGGTAAAGAATAGCTATAGCATCGCCATAATTAGCTTTTACGGCTTTGGCATATTCCTGTTCTGCTTGTTTCACCTGACCGGTCATCCGGTAGCATTCTGCTATTTGGAAAATGATACGGGCTTTTTCATCCTTTTTGGGGTTTTGAGATAAAGCCTTTTTATACAATTCTACGGCGCCGAAATATTCTTTGCCCTGGAATGCATTATCACCTGCTTTAACGAAGCCTTTTGGGCTGAAACAGAAAGGGTGAAAAAAGATAGAAATAGAAAGCAATTGAAAGTAGATTTTAATTTTCTCATAAGTGATTACATTTGATTTTGCGGCGGCTAATATATAAAGAAATTAGAAAACAACGCGGATTTAAAAATTAATTTTATTTAATGAACAACAATTCCCTGTATTTCGGAAATGGCCACATAGAGTCATCAATAAGCAGTTCCAGCTTATCGGCATGATACCTTATCTCATCAAAGCAAGGTTTTACGTTTCCACAGTAGGCATAGGCTTTTGCGGTGGCATTTTCTATTTTATTGGCTTT
>CAVYDB010000037.1:0-4117 GCA_963767125.1 uncultured Bacteroidota bacterium
GAACAAACGTTACGGCGACCGGCTTAAGTGCAGGAACATATACCTTAACCGTTACCGATAATAACAATTGCAGCACAACCGTTTCTGCAACTATAACGCAGCCTTCTGCAATAGCAAATACCTATTTTATTAATACCATAGCCGGAAATGGAACTGGGGGCTATAACGCGGACAACATAGCAGCCACTTCTGCGGAGGTATATTTGCCTACCGGAGTTGCGGTGGATGGCTCGGGCAATGTATATATTGCTGACATAGGCAACAACCGTATCCGGAAAGTAAATACAAACGGTGTAATTACCACTGTTGCCGGTAATGGAACCCCAAGTTATAGTGGTGACGGAGGGGCTGCTACATCAGCAGAATTATTTAGTCCATGGGGTGTTGTATTAGACGGCTCGGGTAATATGTATATTAGTGATTACGGAAACGCCCGTATCCGCAAGGTAAGTACAAGTGGCATTATTACAACTATTGCCGGAAACGGAACCCAGGGATATACCGGTGATAATATTGCTGCTACTTCAGCAGGAGTACTTTATCCCGAAGGATTGGCGGTGGACGGCTCGGGCAATGTCTATGTTGCTGAGTTTGGAGACGGACGTATCCGCAAAGTAGGCACAAACGGTATAATAACTACTATAGCCGGAAATGGAAGCATAGGTGAAACCGGGGATGGTGGAGCCGCAACCGCAGCTGAGATGGAAAACGCTGCCGATGTTAAATTAGATATTTCAGGCAATTTGTATATTGCTGACCAGCACGTAATCCGTATGGTAAATACTAATGGTATTATAACTACTATGGCTGGAAATGGAAGCAGTGGATACAATGGGGACAATATATCGGCTACCGCGGCGGAATTGAATGGACCTACCGGAGTTGTGGTTGATGGCTCGGGCAATGTCTATATTGGTGACCAGCATAACAATCGTATCCGCCTGGTAAATACGAGTGGTATTATTTCGACTATAGCCGGAAATGGCTATAGTATGATAGGAGGCGGTACAGGTGGTTTCTCGGGTGATGGTGGAGCTGCAACGGCAGCAGAATTAAATACCCCTACCGGGGTTGCAGTGGACGGTTCTGGCAATGTTTATTTTGCAGACCTGGAAAACTCTCGTATCCGCAAGTTAACAGCGCCTGTAATAACTATCCCGTCAAGTTGTCATGAGGCTAACGGGAGAGCCACAGCCGAAGGAATAGTAGGGGGTACATCTCCTTACACCTATTCCTGGAGCGGAGGCGGAGGAACTAACCTAACGGCAACCGGATTAAGCGCAGGAACTTATGTATTAACTATTACAGATAATAATGGATGTACTGGTACGGCAACGGCTACTATAACACAGTCTGGAAATATGAATGTTACCTTTTCAGTTGTTACAAAAATTAGTTGCAATGGATATGATAATGGGAGTATAAATGCAGTTGTAAGCGGAGGCAATGCCCCTTATACCTATAGCTGGACCAATGGTCAAACAACAGCCACAGCTTCGGGTTTGTCTGCCGGCACTTATACGGTTACCGTCAACGATAATTCAGGTTGTTCGGCAAGTGCCTGGGTGGGTATAGGACAACCAACTCTATTATCTGCCAATGCATTAGAAACCGCTAATATAAGCTGCAATGGAAACTCAAATGGACAAGCTAAGGTGACTGTGACGGGAGGTTATTCTCCCTACACATATAGCTGGAGCCCCAATAACAGTAGCACTTATATTGCAAGTGGGCTTTCTGCAGGAACCTATACAGTAAGCCTTCAGGACAGAAATGGCTGCAACGCAAGTTCAATAGTAACTATTACCCAACCAGCAGCCTTGCGCGATAGCGTATCAAGTATTATGGTTCCTACTTGTAGTGTTGCGGGTACTGCAACAATAGGAATAATTGGAGGTACTTCTCCATACCGTTATATCTGGAGCCCGAATGTCAGTACCTCTGCCACTGCCACCGGTCTTACAGCCCGAAGCTATACAGTGCAGGTGAAAGATGCTGAGGGGTGTTATGAAGATGTAGTCTTCACTATAACACAGGCGAATGGATTAACAGCCACAGCCCTTGTGACAGGCAACATAAGTTGCAATGGCAGTTTAAACGGACAAGCCAAGGTGTCAGCTACAGGTGGGGCAAGCCCGTATACTTACAGTTGGAGTCCCAATAATAACAGTACTTATATATCTACAGGTCTTTCAGCAGGTACTTATTCTGTAAGCGTAACCGATAAAAACGGGTGCAATAGTATTGCAAGTGTAACGGTTACCCAGCCTTCTATATTAAGAGATAGTGTGGCAAGCATTACTTATCCTACCATACATGGTGGAACTGGCAGTGCAACTATAGGAGCAACCGGAGGAACCTCTCCCTATCGCTACACCTGGACCCCAAATGTAAGTACAACAGCTACCGGAACGGGGCTTACAGCCCGAACCTATACGGTTCAGGTGAAAGATGCCAACGGATGTTATAATAATGTAATTTTCGTTATTACACAACCAGCTACATCTGTATTAGCAGGAAAGCCGGTACATAAGAATTCTTTAACTGGCGGAGCCGACAGCTTAAACCAATGCTGCCCCGATAATATTAACTTATATCCTAACCCTAATTCCGGACAATTTACTATTACCGGTATATCTGCGGGGATGTTGATAGAAGTATATGATTACACAGGAAGAAAAATTAGTTTGATAAATGCAGCCGGCCAAACCATGAAATTAAATATTTCAAATGAACCTAATGGGGTGTACTTAATACGTATAATTGATAAAGACGGAAATTTGGTTAGCCAAAAGAAGGTGGTGAAGGTTCAATAAGAGATTTGTTTTAAAAGACCGCTCCGAAGAAATTCGGGGCGGTTTTTTTCCCTGCGTAAAATATCGGGTGCATCCGGTGGGTTTGTGAATGCAAAAAAAACGGCTAAAAACGGCTATTGCTCCCCTATCTAAGTTCTTGATTATCTGATAACTTCCTTGGCGCCGTTGTCCCTATTGGGTTTCAGGGGGTGCTTTTAGTTAATCGAAAGTACATAAAAATGTTTCATTATATTAAATAGCGCCTTTTTACAGGGTTCCTCCCTTTTTAATTTTAAAATAACACCCCTTTTTATTTTCCGATATGTTTTTCTGTTATGTTTGTACCGTATTTCCCCTGGAACGCCTGTGTAATTTTTCTTAATAATTGTAAACTCTTTTAACTTTTACGTATGAAAAAGTTCCTACTCATTGTTGCGGTTGTTCTTTTTACAGCCACATTTTCCCAAGCCCAAACCTATCTTTACAACACCATAGCCGGAACCATATTCACCCAGGGGTATAACGGGGACAATATAGCAGCTACTACTGCCGAGTTGTTCGGTCCCGAAGGGGTGGCGGTGGATGCCTCCGGTAATATCTATATTGCCGATCAAAACAATAACCGCATACGCAAAGTAAATACCAGCGCCATTATTTCAACCGTAGCCGGTAATGGGGCGTTTGGCTTTAGTGGAGACAATCTGGCGGCTACAGTAGCTGAATTAGACGGTCCAAACGGAGTAACTAAAGATGCTTCGGGCAATATCTACATTGCTGATGAGAGTAATAATCGTGTCCGGAAGATAAGCACAGCGGGGATTATTACAACCATTGCCGGGAATGGAGGGCAAGGATATTCCGGAGATGGGGGAGCGGCTACAGCTACAGAATTAAATCAGCCTACCGGGGTGGCGGTGGATGCTTCGGGTAATGTGTATATTGCCGACTACGACAACAGCCGTATCCGGAAGGTAAGCACAAGCGGTATTATTACAACCATAGCCGGGAATGGAACTGCGGGATATAGCGGCGACAATATAGCGGCTACTGCAGCGGAGTTATATTTTCCGCAGGCAGTAGCGGTTGATGCGTCGGGGAACTTATATATAGCCGACTATACAAACATGCGGATTCGCAAGGTAAACACAAGCGGCACTATTTTTACCGTTGCAGGTAACGGCTATGGCGCGGGTAACACCGGCAGCTATAGCGGTGATGGAGGCGCAGCGACCTCAGCCGAGTTAGATTTTCCAACCGGGGTGGCGGTAGATGCCTCCGGAAATTTATATATAGCCGACAACCAGAATAATCGTATCCGCTAT
>CAVYDB010000038.1:0-46566 GCA_963767125.1 uncultured Bacteroidota bacterium
CCATTGCTTCGCAAGCCAATGTAACATGTAACGGATTATCAAATGGAAGTATAACCGCCAATGCTGCAACGGGAGGCTCAGGTTCGTATAATTATTCCTGGACGCCGTCCGGAGGAAACAGCCCCACAGCCACAGGCCTTAGTGCCGGAACCTATACCATTACCGTAACCGATGGGCATAGTTGTACAGCTACTGCTTCTGTTACTATTACCGAACCTGCTAATGTGCTGGGAATTGCCGTTACTTCTACAACCAATGTTTCCTGTTATGGGAATAACACGGGTTCAGCTACGGCAAGCGCCGCTACAGGTGGAACAGCACCTTATGCTTATTTATGGAGTGACCCGAACAGCCAAACCACTCTTCAGGCAACCGGTCTTAGTGCAGGAACCTATACTATAACTGTAACAGATAACAATAACTGTACGGCTATTGCTACAGCAACCATCACACAGCCTGCATCAGGCTTGAGTGTGAATATTCCACCTACCCTGGTTAGCGAGGTTTACTGTTATGGAGATATTACGGGACAAGTGATAAGTATCGCCTCAGGAGGCACAACCCCTTATATTTATTCATGGTCTCCATCAGGGGGAAGCTCTGCAGCTACAACATCTGTGGGTGCCGGAACTTATACTATTACGGTAACGGATGCTATGGGATGCATGGCTACCAACTCTGCCATTGTAACCCAACCGGCAGCGCCGCTCGGAATAACCATTGCTTCGCAAGCCAATGTAACATGTAACGGATTATCAAATGGAAGTATAACCGCCAATACTGCAACGGGAGGCTCAGGTTCGTATAATTATTCCTGGACGCCGTCCGGAGGAAACAGCCCCACAGCCACAGGCCTTAGTGCCGGAACCTATACCATTACCGTAACCGATGGGCATAGTTGTACAGCTACTGCTTCTGTTACTATTACCGAACCTGCTAATGTGCTGGGAATTGCCGTTACTTCTACAACCAATGTTTCCTGTTATGGGAATAACACGGGTTCAGCTACGGCAAGCGCCGCCACCGGTGGAACAGCACCTTATGCTTATTTATGGAGTGACCCGAACAGCCAAACCACTCTTCAGGCAACCGGTCTTAGTGCAGGAACCTATACTATAACTGTAACAGATAACAATAACTGTACGGCTATTGCTACGGCAACCATCACCCAGCCTGCATCAGGCTTGAGTGTGAATATTCCACCTACCCTGGTTAGCGAGGTTTACTGTTATGGAGATATTACGGGGCAAGTGATAAGCATTGCCTCAGGAGGCACAACCCCTTATATTTATTCATGGTCTCCATTCGGGGGAAGCTCTGCAGCTACAACATCTGTGGGTGCCGGAACTTATACTATTACGGTAACGGATGCTATGGGATGCATGGCTACCAACTCTGCCATTGTAACCCAACCGGCAGCGCCGCTCGGAATAACCATTGCTTCGCAAGCCAATGTAACATGTAACGGATTATCAAATGGAAGTATAACCGCCAATGCTGCAACGGGAGGCTCAGGTTCGTATAATTATTCCTGGACGCCGTCCGGAGGAAACAGCCCCACAGCCACAGGCCTTAGTGCCGGAACCTATACCATTACCGTAACCGATTTTAATAATTGCTCTGCTACGGCTTCTGTTACTATTACCCAGCCAAGCACTTTAGCTATAACCTCGCTTACCAATACTAATGAAACCTGTAATGGAGGAAGTAACGGGCAAGCCACTGTAACTGCAACAGGCGGTACCCCTACATACACCTATTCATGGAACTTTGGCATAGGAGGGAGTATTATCTCTCACACAAACAATATTTCTCCGGGTGCCCCAGCGGGTATTTATACCATAACTGTAAAGGATGCCAATGGGTGCAGCGTTTCTGCTACTTTCACCATTACTCAACCCGATGCTCTTGGAATCTCCATAGCCTCTCAAACCAATGTAACCTGTAACGGATTGACTGATGGCAGCATTACTGCCAGTGCTGCCACAGGTGGAACGGTACCATATACTTATTCCTGGAGCGGCGGTGGTGGAACTAATCTCACCGATGCTGGTATTTCTGCAGGTACTTATACTATTACTGTTACCGATAATAATGGCTGTATGAATTCAGCTATTACTACTATTACCCAGCCTGCTAACGCACTGGGTGTAACTATTCCACCTTCTTTGATTACTCCTGTATTCTGTTACGGAGGCATTACAGGGCAAGTGGGAAGTACTGTATCAGGAGGCTCAACCCCTTATACTTATGCATGGACTCCTTCCGGGGGAACATCTGTAGGTACAACAGCTATTGGCGCCGGCACTTATACTATAACCGTGACAGATGCCAATGGATGTATGGCTACCGCTTCTGCCACGGTAACCCAGCCGGCAGCGCCTCTGAGTATAACTATTGCTACCTCAACCAATGTAACATGCAATGGCTTATCAAACGGAACCATAACCGCTAATGCTGCCGCAGGAGGCAATTCTCCTTATAATTATTCCTGGACCCCGGCTGGAGGAAATAGTATTATAGCCGCAGGTCTTAGCGCCGGAACCTATACAATTACGGTAACTGATTTTAGAAGTTGCTCTGCTATGGCTTCTGTTATTATTATCCAGCCTGCTACTGCTCTTGGAATAACCATGAATTCAGTAACCAATGTAAGTTGCAATGGGGGTACCGGCACTGCAACAGCAAATAATGCAACAGGAGGAACCCCTCTTCCGATTATCAGCACCATAGCAGGAAATGGAATCCCGTCTTATTCGGGAGACGGAGCCGCAGCCACAGCAGCTGAATTATCTAATCCTTATGGAATTACGATAGATGGTTCCGGTAATATTTACATTGCAGACCAGCAAAATAACAGAATTCGTAAAATAAACACATCAGGGGTAATCAGTACTATAGCAGGTACTGGAGGCCTGGGCTATAATACAGATAATATACCAGCCACAGCGGCCCTTTTAAATATTCCTACGGATGTAGCTGTAGATGCTTCGGGTAATGTTTACATTGACGACTTTTTTAATAATAGAATTCGTAAGATTAATACCTCAGGTATCATTACTACTATAGCAGGTAATGGAATCGTGGCTTATTCGGGAGACGGAGGAGCAGCGACAGCCGCAGAATTAAATCACCCCATAGCAATAGGATTTGATGCTTCAGGCAATCTTTACATTGCCGATAATGGTAATAATAGAGTGCGTAAAGTAAACACATCGGGTATCATCAGCACCATAGCAGGAAATGGAACGGCGGCTTATTCGGGAGACGGAGGAGCAGCGACATCGGCAGAAGTAAATGGTCCTCAAGGAGTATGTGTAGATGGATTGGGAAATGTATATATAGGAGATTTTAACAATAATAGAGTTCGTGAGATTAATACATCGGGCATCATCAGTACGATAGCCGGAAATGGAACAGGGTCCTACTCCGGGGATGGAGGCGCAGCCACGGCGGCGGAAATTCATAATCCTACCGGAGTAGAATTAGATGGTTCAGGCAATATTTATGTTGGAGACCAGAGTAATAACAGACTCCGTAAAATTAACACTTCGGGTATCATTAGCACGGTAGCCGGGAATGGAACGGGGGCTTATAATGGAGATCGGAATTGCAGCCACAGCGGCTGAATTAAATGCCCCTTCTAAAGCTGTGGTGGATGCTTCCGGTAATATTTATGTAGTAGAAACTGCTGGAAATAGAGCACGTAAAATAAGTTCTACCGGAAGTACCCTATATAATTATTCATGGAGTCCGTCCGGAGGACAAATTTAACTACCAGTGCTGTTAGCTCCGGTACTTACACTATGACAGCTACCGATTACAATGGATGTACAGCCACGGCATTAGCTACCATTACCCAACCTGCGAGTGGATTAGGAATCAGCATAGATTTGATTACCAATATATCCTGTTCGGGAGGCACCGGAACCATAACCGCCAATGCTGCGGTTGGTGGCACGTTGCCTTACACTTATTCATGGAGCGGCGGTCATGGTTCCAACCTTATTATTTCATCACTTTCTGCCGGCTCTTATACCATCACGGTAACCGATGCTAATAATTGTTCTGCCAATGCAGTGGCTGTTATCATGCAGCCTTCATCGGCTCTTGGAGTAACCATTAATTCGGTAAATAATGTTCTTTGCTATGGCGATACAGGCTCAGCCCTTGCCAATGTTGCCACCGGCGGAACCCCGTTCCCTATTGTTACAGTGGTTGCCGGTATTCCGGGTACCCTCAGTTACACCGGTGATGGCGGACCAGCCACGGCTGCAGAATTATGGAACCCCTGGAGCGTAGTGGTTGACGGCTCGGGTAACTTAATTATTGATGACGAGCGTCACAGTGTAATCCGGGAAGTAAATACATCTGGAACTATAAGTACTGTCGCCGGCGTGTTTCATACCGGTTATACCGGGGACGGAGGACCTGCTACCGCGGCTGAATTCAATGTCCCTATAAATGCAAGTGTTGACGCTGCGGGTAATATATACGTAGCCGACGAAGATAATAACGTAATCAGGAAAATAAACACCTCAGGCATTATCAGCACCATAGCTGGAAACCAGGCTTCCGGAGCCGGTTACAGCGGAGACGGAGCAGCAGCCACCGCTGCCGAATTAAATTTCCCAACCGGTATGGTTGCTGACAGGTATGGTAATCTGTATATCGCAGACCAACCCAATAACGTAATCAGGGAAGTGAATACTTCAGGCATTATAACCACAGTGGCAGGTAACCATACTTTAGGAGCCGGATATACCGGGGACGGAGGAGCCGCTACCGCTGCTAAAATAAACCACCCCTTTAGTCTTGTATTTGACGGAGCAGGTAATTTGTACTTTAGCGATGCCAATAATAATGTAATCCGTGAAGTGAATACTTCGGGTATTATCAGCACCGTAGCAGGACACCAGGCTTTCGGAGCCGGTTACAGTGGAGACGGAGGAGCCGCCACTGCTGCAGAATTACATAATCCGGGCAATATTGCTTTTGACCAGTCAGGCAACTTATACATAGGTGACGTATCAAACAACGTAATTCGTAAGGTTAGCTATCCTACCGGCAACATCAGTACCGTAGCAGGAAACCATGCTTTGGGAGCCGGTTATAGTGGAAACGGGGGAGCCGCTACAGCAGCTGAATTTAACTCTCCTATTGGCGTAGCCGTTGACCCATCTAACAATATTTATATAGCAGACGAATTTAATAACGTAGTCCGTAAGGTAAGCTCTTCGGGCAGCGCCTTGTATAACTACTCATGGGCTTCTGCCGGCGGAACCAACCTGAGAACATCAGGCGTAAGCGCAGGAACTTATACTATTACTGCTACAGATTATAATGGTTGTACAGCTACAGCTATTGCTACTATTACCCAACCTGCATCTGCATTGGGAATAACTATTGCTTCTGTTACCAATGTAACCTGCAATGGTGCAGCAAATGGCAACATTACCGCCAATACAGCTAATGGAGGTACATCACCTTACACTTATTCCTGGTCGCCGTATGGCGGAACCGGATTAATCGCTACTAGTCTCTTAGCAGGTACTTATATTATAAACGTAACTGATAATTATGGCTGCATGGGTTCAGCGACCGTTACTATTACTCAGCCTTCAGCAGGGTTGGGCATCACAATAGCCGGTCAAACGAATGTAGATTGTAATGGAAACGCCACCGGAAGCGCAACAGCTAATGAAGCTACGGGAGGCACATCACCATTTACATATTCCTGGTCACCCAATGGAGGAACCGGATTAACAGCAACCGGATTAACAGCAGGAACTTATATCATAAATGTGACGGATAATCACGGGTGTATGAGTTCGGCAAATGTGGCAATTACCCAGCCTGCAATATTGGGAATTACCATCGCCTCTCAAACTAGTGTACTTTGCAACGGGGGTACTGCAACAGCAACAGCTAATGCTGCTACGGGGGGTACTTCGCCCTATACTTATTCCTGGTCTGCCGGAGGACAAACCACTCTTTCTGCTTCAAGTTTAAGTGCCGGAACTTATACTGTTGTTGTGACTGATTATAACGCATGCAGCACTATGGCAACGGTTACAATCACTCAGCCAACTGTATTGAGGGATAGTGTTGCCGTACTTGGGACTCCTCTATGCTATGGTGGAACTACCAATGCTACCATAGGAGTAGCCGGTGGAACATCACCATACACGTATTCATGGTCAAGCGGGCAACAGGTTGCTTCAGCAATAGTTACTGCAGGAGATAGTTATACTGTAATTATACATGATAATGATGGTTGTTCCGGAACGGTAATCTTTAATGTTCCCCAGCCGTATTCTCCTATACGTGACAGTATTATATCAGCTGCTACCATATATGTAAGATGTTACGGAGGAAATACAGGTGCAGCAGCTGTAGGGGTATCCGGAGGGAAATCACCCTATGCATATTCCTGGTCAAATGGTGTAACACAATCTTCAATAAATGGATTAAGTGCGGGTGTGTATTCTGTTACAGTAACTGATAATTGTGCTTTTCAGGTAACAGCATCAGTAACGATAACTCAGCCATCAGCAGTCAGAGACAGCATTACAGCCACTACTAATGTAAGATGCTATGGAGTAAATACCGGCAGTGCAACCGTAGGTGTAAGCCAGGGAACGCTGCCATATACCTACTTATGGACTCCAAATGGAGGAAGCAATGCCACAGCAAATAGCCTGAGTGCCGGAACTTACACAATAACTGTAACCGACAACTGTAGCCAGACAGCGAGTGCATCAGTAACGATAACGCAACCATCAGCAATCAGAGATAGCATTACCACCACTACCAATGTAAGATGCTACGGAACAAGCACGGGCAGTGCAACCGTTGGGGTGAACCGTGGAACGCTGCCATATACCTATTTGTGGACACCAAACGGAGGAAGCAATGCTACAGCAAATAGCCTGAGTGCCGGAACTTACACAATAACTGTAACCGACAACTGTAGCCAAACAGCGAGTGCATCAGTAACGATAACGCAACCATCAGCAATCAGGGATAGCATTACCGCCACTACCAATGTAACATGCTACGGAACAAGCACAGGCAGTGCAACCGTAGGGGTGAACCGTGGAACCCTGCCATATACCTACTTATGGACACCAAACGGAGGAAACAATGCCACAGCAAATAACCTGAGTACAGGTACATATACTATAACTGTAACCGACAACTGTAGCCAGACAGCGAGTGCATCAGTAACGATAACTCAACCATCAGCAATCAGGGATAGCATTACCGCCACTACCAATGTAACATGCTACGGAACAAGCACAGGCAGTGCAACCGTAGGGGTGAACCGTGGAACCCTGCCATATACCTACTTATGGACACCAAACGGAGGAAACAATGCCACAGCAAATAACCTGAGTGCAGGAACATATACCATAACCGTAACGGATAATTGCAGTCAGACAGCGAGTGCATCAGTAACGATAACTCAGCCATCAGCAGTCAGAGACAGCATTACAGCCACTACTAATGTAAGATGCTATGGAGTAAATACCGGCAGTGCAACCATAGGTGTAAGCCAGGGGACGCTGCCATATACCTACTTGTGGACTCCAAATGGAGGAAGCAATGCCACAGCAAATAACCTGAGTGCAGGAACATATACTATAACTGTAACCGACAACTGTAGCCAGACAGCGAGCGCATCAGTAACGATAACTCAACCATCAGCAATCAGAGATAGCATTACTGCCGCTACCAATGTAACATGCTACGGAACAAGCACGGGCAGTGCAACCGTAGGGGTGAACCGTGGAACCCTGCCATATACCTACTTATGGACACCAAACGGTGGAAGCAATGCTACAGCAAATAGCCTGAGTGCAGGAACATATACCATAACCGTAATGGATAATTGCAGTCAGACAGCGAGTGCATCAGTAACGATAACGCAACCATCAGCAATCAGAGATAGCATTACTGCCGCTACCAATGTAACATGCTATGGAACAAGCACGGGCAGTGCAACCGTTGGGGTAAATCGTGGAACCCAGCCATATATCTACTTATGGACACCAAACGGAGGAAGCAATGCCACAGCAAATAGCCTGAGTGCCGGAACTTACACAATAACTGTAACCGACAACTGTAGCCAGACAGCGAGTGCATCAGTAACGATAACGCAACCATCAGCAATCAGAGATAGCATTACTGCCGCTACCAATGTAACATGCTACGGAACAAGCACAGGCAGTGCAACCGTAGGGGTGAACCGTGGAACCCTGCCATATACCTACTTATGGACGCCGTCCGGAGGAAACAATGCCACAGCAAATAGCCTGAGTGCAGGAACATATACCATAACCGTAACGGATAATTGCAGTCAGACAGCGAGTGCATCAGTAACGATAACTCAACCATCAGCAATCAGGGATAGCATTACTGCCGCTACCAATGTAACATGCTACGGAACAAGCACGGGCAGTGCAACCGTAGGGGTGAACCGTGGAACGCTGCCATATACCTACTTATGGACACCAAACGGAGGAAACAATGCCACAGCAAATAACCTGAGTGCCGGAATATATACTATAATGGTAACGGATAATTGCAGTCAAACAGCGAGTGCATCAGTAACGATAACTCAGCCATCAGCAATCAGGGATAGCATTACCGCCACTACCAATGTAAGATGCTATGGAGTAAATACGGGCAGTGCAACCGTGGGGGTGAACCGTGGAACCCTGCCATATACCTACTTGTGGACACCAAACGGAGGAAACAATGCTACAGCAAATAACCTGAGTGCAGGAACATATACCATAACCGTAACGGATAATTGCAGCCAGACAGCGAGTGCATCAGTAACGATAACTCAACCATCAGCAATCAGAGATAGCATTACTGCCACTACCAATGTAACATGCTACGGAACAAGCACGGGCAGTGCAACCGTAGGGGTGAACCGTGGAACCCTGCCATATACCTACTTATGGACACCAAACGGTGGAAGCAATGCTACAGCAAATAGCCTGAGTGCAGGAACATATACCATAACCGTAATGGATAATTGCAGTCAGACAGCGAGTGCATCAGTAACGATAACTCAACCATCAGCAATCAGGGATAGCATTACCGCCACTACCAATGTAACATGCTACGGAACAAGCACGGGCAGTGCAACCGTGGGGGTGAACCGTGGAACGCTGCCATATACCTATTTATGGACACCAAACGGAGGAAACAATGCCACAGCAAATAACCTGAGTGCAGGAACATATACCATAACCGTAACGGATAATTGCAGTCAAACAGCGAGTGCATCAGTAACGATAACTCAACCATCAGCAATCAGGGATAGCATTACCGCCACTACCAATGTAACATGCTACGGAACAAGCACGGGCAGTGCAACCGTAGGGGTGAACCGTGGAACGCTGCCATATACCTATTTGTGGACACCAAACGGAGGAAGCAATGCCACAGCAAATAGCCTGAGTGCAGGAACATATACCATAACCGTAACGGATAATTGCAGTCAAACAGCGAGTGCATCAGTAACGATAACTCAGCCATCAGCAATCAGGGATAGCATTACTGCCGCTACCAATGTAACATGCTACGGAACAAGCACGGGCAGTGCAACCGTAGGGGTGAACCGTGGAACGCTGCCATATACCTACTTATGGACACCAAACGGAGGAAACAATGCCACAGCAAATAACCTGAGTGCAGGAACATATACCATAACCGTAACGGATAATTGCAGCCAGACAGCGAGTGCATCAGTAACGATAACGCAACCATCAGCAATCAGGGATAGCATTACCGCCACTACCAATGTAAGATGCTACGGAACAAGCACGGGCAGTGCAACCGTAGGGGTGAACCGTGGAACCCTGCCATATACCTACTTATGGACACCAAACGGAGGAAACAATGCCACAGCAAATAACCTGAGTGCAGGAACATATACCATAACCGTAACGGATAATTGCAGTCAGACAGCGAGTGCATCAGTAACTATTACCCAGCCATTACAAGTATCTGTAATAGCATCTGTATTAACTAATGTGAGTTGTTACAACACGCTCACAGGTAGCGCTTCATCGGTAGCTTCAAATGGAACTTTGCCCTATACTTATGTATGGAGCGGAGGCGGTGGAAACAATGCCAATGCAAGTAGTCTTGGTGCAGGGACCTATACAGTTTCAGTAACCGATAATTGCAACCAGACTGTAACAGCGTCAGTAACGATTACTCAACCTGCTGCATTGACTGCATCCACAACTATAACCCAAAATATTTCCTGTAACTCATCCAACAATGGAGCGAGCGGCAATGTTGTAAACAATGGAATTATAACAGTAACTGCTTCGGGGGGCACGATTGCTTATACCTATCTATGGAATAACGGTCAAACGAGTTCGACAGCTACGGGCCTAATTGCAGGAACCTATTCCGTTTTAATAACTGATGCCAATGGATGTACATTTAGCTCTTCTATTGCCATTTCAGAGCCTGCCGCTATTCAAATTACTCCTGATATTATTAATCCTTCATGTAATGGAGGTATAGGGAGTGCAAGTTTGGTTGTATCAGGAGGAATGTCGCCCTATACATATACCTGGAACCCCAATGTGAGTAATTCTTCATCTGCTGTTCTTACAATAGGTACCTATACGGTAAGTGTGCAAGACCAGAACGGTTGTTCTGAATCAGTTTCATTCGTAGTCACGCAACCGGCACCTCTTTATGACAGCTTGGCATCCCTTGTAAATATTAAATGCCGTGGGGCAAGTACGGGAAGTATAAGTATTGGTGTTAAAGGCGGTGTGCGCCCGTATGGTTATGTTTGGACACCCAATGTAAGTTTTGATTCTGTCGCTACCGGGCTTTCTGCGGGAAGCTATACAGTTGTTGTCACAGATGCTTGTAGCATAGGCCTTACAACATCAGTCACTATCACTCAACCTCCTGTTTTAGGCGTTTCAGGTAATGTGACCAGTAATGTAACCTGTTTTGGGTTAAGTAATGGAAGTGTATCAGCTACCTCGTCAGGAGGTACTTCGCCATATATTTATTCCTGGTCACCTTCTGGAGGTAGTAATTCTGCTGCCAATGGGTTGAGTGCAGGTATTTATGTTGTGACTACCCAGGATAGTTGTGGTGCCTCTGCTACTGCAACTGTAACCATTACTCAGCCAACTGTTCTTACAGCTATGACAGCTATAAATACGGATGTATCTTGTAATAATGGAAATAATGGAAGTGCAAGTGCATCAGCCACGGGAGGCACAGTACCATATACTTATTCATGGAACAACGGACAAACCAGCGCTACTGCTACCGGATTAATAGCAGGTACATATACTGTAACTGTTACCGATGCGAACAACTGTACATCACCAGCTACGGTAACTATTACCCAACCTACAACTTTAACAACTTCAATTTCAGTAGTAACGAACGTAAGCTGTAATGGGTTAAGCAATGGAAGTGCAAGTGCATCCGCTACGGGAGGCACAGTACCATATACTTATTCATGGAGCAACGGACAAACCAGTGCTACCGCTACGGGATTAATAGCCGGTACATATACTGTAACTTTAACTGATGCAAACAACTGTACATCACCAGCTACGGTAACTATTACCCAACCTACCACGCTGACAGCATCAGCTTCAGTTGAGACGAATGTAAGTTGTAACGGATTAAGCAATGGAAGTGCCAGCGCATCTGCTACGGGAGGCACAGTACCATATACCTACTCATGGAACAATGGACAAATGAGTGCTAATGCTACGGGATTAATAGCCGGTACATATACAGTAACCATTACCGATGCGAACAACTGTACATCACCAGCCACTGTAACTATTACTCAACCTACCACGCTGACAGCATCTGCTTCAGTAGTAACGAATGTAAGCTGTAACGGATTAAGTAATGGAAGCGCCAGTGCATCAGCTACCGGAGGAACAGTACCATATACCTACTCATGGAACAATGGACAAATGAGTGCTAATGCTACGGGATTAATAGCCGGTACTTATACAGTAACCATAACCGATGCTAATAACTGTAGTTCCCCAGCTACGGTAACTATCAGCCAACCTACCACGCTGACAGCATCTGCTTCAGTAGTAACGAATGTAAGCTGTAACGGGTTAAGCAATGGAAGTGCAAGTGTATCTGCTACAGGAGGCACAGTACCATATACCTACTCATGGAACAACGGACAAACCAGTACTACTGCTACCGGATTAATAGCCGGTACTTATACTGTGACTGTGACCGATGCAAACAACTGTACATCACCAGCTACGGTAACTATCAGCCAACCTACCACGCTGACAGCGTCAACTTCAGTAGTAACGAATGTAAGCTGTAATGGCTTAAGCAATGGAAGCGCCAGTGCATCAGCTACGGGAGGCACAGTGCCATATACCTATTCATGGAGCAACGGACAAACGAGTGCTACTGCTACCGGATTAATAGCCGGTACTTATACGGTAATCGTTACCGATGCAAACAACTGTACATCCCCAGCTACGGTAACTATCAGCCAACCTACCACGCTGACAGCGTCTGCTTCAGTAGCAACGAATGTAAGTTGTAACGGATTAACCAATGGAAGTGCCAGTGCATCAGCTACGGGAGGCACAGTACCATATACCTACTCATGGAACAACGGACAAACAAGTGCTACCGCTACGGGATTAATTGCAGGTACTTATACAGTAACAATAAGAGATGCTAATAACTGTAGCTCTCCAGCTACGGTAACTATCAGCCAACCTACCACGCTGACAGCATCTGCTTCAGTAGTAACGAATGTGAGTTGTAACGGATTAAGTAATGGAAGTGCCAGTGCATCAGCCACGGGAGGCACAGTACCATATACTTATTCATGGAACAATGGACAAACCAGTGCTACCGCTACGGGATTAATAGCCGCTACATATACTGTAACCATAACCGATGCTAATAACTGTAGTTCTCCAGCTACGGTAACTATCAGCCAACCTACCACGCTGACAGCATCAGCTTCAGTAGTGACGAATGTAAGCTGTAATGGGTTAAGCAATGGAAGTGCCAGTGCATCTGCTACGGGAGGTACAGTACCATATACCTACTCATGGAACAACGGACAAACCAGTGCTACCGCTACCGGATTAATAGCAGGTACTTATACAGTAACAGTAAGAGATGGCAACAACTGTAGTTCCCCAGCTACGGTAACTATTACCCAACCTACAACTTTAACAGCATCTGCTTCAGTAGTAACGAATGTAAGCTGTAACGGATTAAGCAATGGAAGTGCCAGTGCATCAGCTACGGGAGGCACAGTACCATATACCTACTCATGGAACAACGGACAAACCAGTGCTACCGCTACCGGATTGATAGCCGGTACATATACTGTGACTGTGACCGATGCAAACAACTGTACATCACCAGCCACTGTAACTATTACTCAACCTACCACGCTGACAGCATCAGCTTCAGTAGTAACGAATGTAAGCTGTAACGGATTAAGCAATGGAAGTGCAAGTGCATCTGCAACGGGAGGCACAGTACCATATACCTACTCATGGAACAACGGACAAACGAGTGCTACCGCTACGGGATTAATAGCCGGTACATATACTGTAACTGTAACTGATGCAAACAACTGTACATCACCAGCTACGGTAACTATCAGCCAGCCTACCACGCTGACAGCATCTGCTTCAGTAGTAACGAATGTAAGCTGTAACGGATTAAGCAATGGAAGTGCCAGTGCATCAGCTACGGGAGGTACAGTACCATATACTTATTCATGGAACAACGGACAAACCAGCGCCACCGCTACGGGATTAATAGCCGGTACATATACTGTAACGATAACCGATGCGAACAATTGTACATCACCAGCTACGGTAACTATTACTCAACCTACCACGCTGACAGCATCAGCTTCAGTAATAACGAATGTAAGTTGTAACGGATTAACTAATGGAAGTGCAAGTGTATCTGCTACAGGAGGCACAGTACCATATACCTACTCATGGAACAACGGACAAACGGGTACTACTGCTACCGGATTAATAGCCGGTACTTATACAGTAACAGTAAGAGATGCTAATAACTGTAGTTCTCCTGCAACGATAACTATCAGCCAACCTACAACTTTAACAGCGTCAATTTCAGTATTAACAAACGTAAGCTGTAACGGATTAAGCAATGGAAGTGCCAGTGCATCAGCTACGGGAGGCACAGTACCATATACCTACTCATGGAACAATGGACAAACGAGTGCTACTGCTACGGGATTAATAGCAGGTACTTATACAGTAACAATAAGAGATGCTAATAACTGTAGTTCTCCAGCTACGGTAACTATCAGCCAACCTACTACGCTGACAGCATCTGCTTCAGTAGTAACGAATGTAAGTTGTAACGGATTAACCAATGGAAGTGCCAGTGCATCAGCTACGGGAGGCACAGTACCATATACCTACTCATGGAACAATGGACAAACGAGTGCTACCGCAACAGGATTGATAGCCGGTACATATACTGTAACTGTAACTGATGCAAACAACTGTACATCACCAGCTACGGTAACTATTACCCAACCTACCACGCTGACAGCATCAGCTTCAGTAGTGACGAATGTAAGCTGTAACGGATTAAGCAATGGAAGCGCCAGTGCATCAGCTACGGGAGGCACAGTACCATATACCTACTCATGGAACAACGGACAAACCAGTGCTACCGCTACGGGATTAATAGCCGCTACATATACTGTAACCATAACCGATGCTAATAACTGTAACTCTCCAGCTACGGTAACTATCACTCAACCTACTACGCTGACCGCATCTGCTTCAGTAGTGACGAATGTAAGTTGTAACGGATTAAGTAATGGAAGTGCCAGTGCATCTGCTACGGGAGGCACAGTACCATATACCTACTCATGGAGCAACGGGCAAACGAGTGCTACCGCAACAGGATTGATAGCCGGTACATATACAGTAACAATAAAAGATGCTAATAACTGTAGTTCCCCTGCTACAATAACCATCACCCAACCTGCAACTTTAAATGTTACTGCATCAATAATTTCTAATGTGAGTTGTAATGGCTTGAATACTGGCCGTGATTCAGCCGTAGTTTCCGGAGGAACTCAACCATACACCTATTTGTGGTCTCCAGCCGGGGGAACTAACATTACTGCTATGTCGCTTACCGCAGGGATATATTCTGTTGCCGTGACGGATGCGCATGGATGTACAGCAACTGCTTCGAATACTATTACTCAACCTATATCCATTGGAATAGTTATTACTTCTGTGGTTAATGTACCTTGTTACGGTGGAACTGGTAGTTTAACAGCTTCTGCTGCCACAGGTGGAACTTCACCATATACTTATACCTGGGCTCCTAATGGAGGTAATGGCCTAACCGCTACAGTAACTGCGGGAACCTATACTATAATTGTGGTAGATAATAATGGATGTACTTCTACGGCGTCTGCAAGTATTACCCAGCCGACATCTGCGCTTGGAATTACTATTGCCTCTGTAACTAATGTAAGTTGTTTTGGAAGCACGGGTATGGCAACGGCCAATACTGCTTCAGGAGGGACTTTACCTTATACTTATTCCTGGAGCAATGGTCAGATGTCATTAACTGCTACCGGGCTTATTGCCGGTACATATACCATGACCGTTATAGATGCCCATAACTGTAGTGCTACTGCAATAGCAACTATTACTCAACCCAGCGCTATAGGAATTACAATGTCTGTCATATCTAATGTAAGCTGTAACGGATTAAGTAATGGAAGTGCCAGTGCATCTGCTACGGGAGGTACAGTACCATATACTTATTCATGGAACAACGGACAAACCAGTGCTACCGCTACCGGATTAATAGCAGGTACTTATACAGTAATAGTAAGAGATGCTAATAACTGCAGCTCTCCAGCTACGGTAACTATCAGCCAACCTACTACGCTGACAGCATCTGCTTCAGTAGTAACGAATGTAAGCTGTAACGGATTAAGCAATGGAAGTGCCAGTGCATCAGCTACGGGAGGCACAGTACCATATACCTACTCATGGAACAACGGACAAACCAGTGCTACCGCTACCGGATTGATAGCAGGTACTTATACAGTAACAGTAAGAGATGCTAATAACTGTAGTTCTCCAGCTACGGTAACTATCAGCCAACCTACTACGCTGACAGCATCTGCTTCAGTAGTAACGAATGTAAGTTGTAACGGATCAAGTAATGGAAGTGCAAGTGCATCTGCTACTGGAGGCACAGTACCATATACTTATTCATGGAACAATGGACAAACGAGTGCTACTGCTACGGGATTAATTGCAGGTACTTATACAGTAACAATAAGAGATGCTAATAACTGTAGTTCTCCT
Source organism: uncultured Bacteroidota bacterium (assembly GCA_963767125.1). Lineage (GTDB taxonomy): Bacteria > Bacteroidota > Bacteroidia > JABEUT01 > JABEUT01 > JABEUT01. Next base: position 16,413 of record CAVYDB010000038.1, read on the forward strand.
GCTACGGTAACTATCAGTCAACCTACCACGCTGACCGCATCTGCTTCAGTAGCAACGAATGTAAGCTGTAATGGGTTAAGCAATGGAAGTGCCAGTGCATCAGCTACGGGAGGCACAGTACCATATACTTATTCATGGAACAACGGACAAACCAGCGCCACCGCTACGGGATTAATAGCAGGTACTTATACAGTAACAATAAGAGATGCTAATAACTGCAGCTCTCCAGCTACGGTAACTATCAGCCAACCTACCACGCTGACAGCATCAACTTCAGTAGTAACGAATGTAAGCTGTAACGGATTAAGCAATGGAAGCGCCAGTGCATCAGCTACGGGAGGCACAGTACCATATACCTATTCATGGAACAACGGACAAACCAGTGCTACTGCTACCGGATTAATAGCAGGTACTTATACAGTAACAGTAAGAGATGCTAATAACTGTAGCTCTCCAGCTATGGTAACTATCAGCCAACCTACCACGCTGACAGCATCTGCTTCAGTAGTAACGAATGTAAGCTGTAACGGATTAAGCAATGGAAGCGCCAGTGCATCAGCTACGGGAGGCACAGTACCATATACCTATTCATGGAACAATGGACAAACGAGTGCTACCGCTACGGGATTAATAGCAGGTACTTATACAGTAACAGTAAGAGATGGCAACAACTGTAGTTCCCCAGCTACGGTAACTATTACCCAACCTACCACGCTGACAGCATCAGCTTCAGTTGTGACGAATGTAAGTTGTAACGGATTAAGCAATGGAAGCGCCAGTGCATCTGCTACGGGAGGTACAGTACCATATACCTACTCATGGAACAACGGACAAACGAGTGCTACTGCTACGGGATTAATAGCAGGTACTTATACAGTAACAGTAAGAGATGCTAATAACTGTAGCTCTCCAGCTATGGTAACTATCAGCCAACCTACCACGCTGACAGCATCAGCTTCAGTAGTAACGAATATAAGCTGTAACGGATTAAGCAATGGAAGTGCCAGTGCATCAGCTACGGGAGGCACAGTACCATATACCTACTCATGGAACAACGGACAAACCAGTGCTACCGCTACCGGATTGATAGCAGGTACTTATACAGTAACAGTAAGAGATGCTAATAACTGTAGCTCTCCTGCAACGATAACTATCAGTCAACCTACCACGCTGACAGCGTCTGCTTCAGTAGTAACGAATGTAAGTTGTAACGGATCAAGTAATGGAAGTGCCAGTGCATCTGCTACGGGAGGCACAGTACCATATACCTACTCATGGAGCAACGGACAAACGAGTGCTACCGCTACCGGATTGATAGCAGGTACTTATACAGTAACAATAAGAGATGCTAATAACTGTAGCTCTCCAGCTACGGTAACTATCAGTCAACCTACTACGCTGACAGCATCAGCTTCAGTAGTAACGAATGTAAGCTGTAACGGATTAAGCAATGGAAGTGCCAGTGCATCAGCTACGGGAGGCACAGTACCATATACCTACTCATGGAACAACGGACAAACCAGTGCTACTGCTACCGGATTAATAGCAGGTACTTATACAGTAACAGTAAGAGATGCTAATAACTGTAGCTCTCCAGCTATGGTAACTATCAGCCAACCTACCACGCTGACAGCATCAGCTTCAGTAGTAACGAATGTAAGCTGTAACGGATCAAGTAATGGAAGCGCCAGTGCATCTGCTACGGGAGGCACAGTGCCATATACCTACTCATGGAGCAACGGGCAAACGAGTGCTACCGCTACCGGATTGATAGCAGGTACTTATACAGTAACAGTAAGAGATGCTAATAACTGTAACTCTCCAGCTATGGTAACTATCAGTCAACCTACCACGCTGACAGCATCTGCTTCAGTAGTAACGAATGTAAGTTGTAACGGATTAACCAATGGAAGTGCAAGTGCATCAGCTACGGGAGGCACAGTGCCATATACCTACTCATGGAGCAACGGGCAAACGAGTGCTAATGCTACCGGATTGATAGCAGGTACTTATACAGTAACAATAAGAGATGCTAATAACTGTAACTCTCCAGCTATGGTAACTATCAGTCAACCTACCACGCTGACAGCATCTGCTTCAGTAGTAACGAATGTAAGTTGTAACGGATCAAGTAATGGAAGTGCAAGTGCATCAGCTACGGGAGGCACAGTACCATATACCTACTCATGGAACAACGGACAAACCAGTGCTACCGCTACCGGATTGATAGCAGGTACTTATACAGTAACAGTAAGAGATGCTAATAACTGTAGCTCTCCTGCAACGATAACTATCAGTCAACCTACCACGCTGACAGCGTCTGCTTCAGTAGTAACGAATGTAAGCTGTAACGGATCAAGTAATGGAAGTGCCAGTGCATCTGCTACGGGAGGCACTTCTCCTTATACCTATTCATGGAGCAATAGCGGTGGAACCAACCTTACTACAATAGGTTTAAGTGCCGGTATTTATTCAGTAACAGTTACAGATAATCATGGATGTACAGCGTCAGCTGCCGCCACGATAACCCAACCTGCAGCTGCCTTGTCTGCAATAGTGACTTCTCAAACGAATGTATCATGTAATAATAATACTACTGGAAGCGCAACGGCATTTGCTTTCAACGGGACATCTCCTTATACTTATTCATGGTCCCCAAGTGGTGGAAGCAATACAACGGCAACAGGACTTAGTGCCGGAACTTATATTATAGCTGTTACCGATAGTCATGGATGTACAACCAGTGCAACAGCTACGATAACACAACCTGTATCTTCACTAAGCATTACGATTAATTCCGTAAGCAATGTATTATGTAACGGAGGGACGGGTACTGCAACAGCGAATGCTGCCAATGGAGGTACTTCACCATATACATACCTGTGGAGCAGTAGCGGTGGAACCAACCTGACGAGTGCCAGCCTTACTGCCGGTATCTATTCGGTAACAGTAACCGATAACCACGGATGTTCTGCAAGTGCAGCAGCTACGATAACACAGCCTGCATCTTCATTAAGCATTACGATTAATTCCGTAAGCAATGTATTATGTAACGGAGGCACGGGTACTGCAACAGCGAATACTGCTAACGGAGGCACTTCGCCATATACATATTCATGGAGCAATAGCGGAGGAACCAACCTGACGAGTGCCAGCCTTACTGCGGGTATCTATTCCGTGACAGTAACCGATAACCACGGATGTTCTGCAAGTGCAGCAGCTACGATAACACAACCTGCATCTTCATTAAGCATTACGATTAATTCCGTAAGCAATGTATTGTGTAACGGAGGCACGGGTACTGCAACTGCAAATACTGCTAATGGAGGCACTTCACCATATACGTATTCATGGAGCAATAGCGGAGGCACGAGCCTGACGAGTGCCGGCCTTACTGCGGGTATCTATTCTGTAACAGTAACCGATAACCACGGATGTACGACAAGTGCAACAGCTACGATAACGCAACCTGTATCTTCACTAAGCATTACGATTAATTCCGTAAGCAATGTATTATGTAACGGAGGGACGGGTACTGCAACAGCGAATGTTGCCAATGGAGGTACTTCGCCATATACTTACCTGTGGAGTAATAACGGGGGAACGAGCCTTACAACGATAGGAGTAAGTGCAGGTATTTATTCGGTAACGGTAACCGATAACCACGGATGTTCTGCAAGTGCAGCCGCTACGATAACACAACCTGCATCTTCATTAAGCATTACGATTAATTCCGTAAGCAATGTATTATGTAACGGAGGGACGGGTACTGCAACAGCGAATGTTGCCAATGGAGGTACTTCGCCATATACTTACCTGTGGAGTAATAACGGGGGAACGAGCCTTACAACGATAGGAGTAAGTGCAGGTATTTATTCTGTAACAGTAACCGATAACCACGGATGTTCTGCAAGTGCAGCCGCTACGATAACACAACCTGCATCTTCATTAAGCATTACGATTAATTCCGTAAGCAATGTATTATGTAACGGAGGGACGGGTACTGCAACAGCGAATACTGCTAACGGAGGTACTTCACCATATACCTATTCATGGAGCAATAGCGGAGGCACGAGCCTGACGAGTGCCAGCCTTACTGCGGGTATCTATTCTGTAACAGTAACCGATAACCACGGATGTTCTGCAAGTGCAGCAGCTACGATAACACAGCCTGCATCTTCATTAAGCATTACGATTAATTCCGTAAGCAATGTATTATGTAACGGAGGCACGGGTACTGCAACTGCAAATACTGCTAACGGAGGCACTTCACCATATACGTATTCATGGAGCAATAGCGGAGGCACGAGCCTGACGAGTGCCGGCCTTACTGCGGGTATCTATTCTGTAACAGTAACCGATAACCACGGATGTTCTGCAAGTGCAGCGGCTACGATAACACAACCTGCATCTTCACTGAGCATTACGATTAATTCCGTAAGCAATGTATTATGTAACGGAGGCACGGGTACTGCAACTGCAAATGCTGCAAATGGAGGCACTTCACCATATACGTATTCATGGAGTAATAGCGGTGGAACCAACCTGACGAGTGCCGGCCTTACTGCAGGTATCTATTCTGTAACAGTAACCGATAACCACGGATGTTCTGCAAGTGCAGCCGCTACGATAACACAACCTGCATCTTCGCTAAGCATCACGATTAATTCAGTAAGCAATGTATTATGTAACGGAGGCACGGGTACTGCAACTGCAAATGCTGCAAATGGAGGCACTTCACCATATACATATTCATGGAGCAATAGCGGTGGAACCAACCTGACGAGTGCCAGCCTTACTGCGGGTATCTATTCTGTAACAGTAACCGATAACCACGGATGTTCTGCAAGTGCAGCCGCTACGATAACACAACCTGCATCTTCATTAAGCATTACGATTAATTCCGTAAGCAATGTATTATGTAACGGAGGCACGGGTACTGCAACTGCAAATACTGCTAACGGAGGTACTTCACCATATACGTATTCATGGAGCAATAGCGGAGGCACGAGCCTGACGAGTGCCAGCCTTACTGCGGGTATCTATTCTGTAACAGTAACCGATAACCACGGATGTTCTGCAAGTGCAGCAGCTACGATAACACAACCTGCATCTTCATTAAGCATTACGATTAATTCCGTAAGCAATGTATTATGTAACGGAGGCACGGGAACTGCAACAGCAAATGCTGCAAATGGAGGCACTTCACCATATACGTATTCATGGAGCAATAGCGGAGGCACGAGCCTGACGAGTGCCAGCCTTACTGCGGGTATCTATTCTGTAACAGTAACCGATAACCACGGATGTTCTGCAAGTGCAGCGGCTACGATAACACAACCTGCATCTTCATTAAGCATTACGATTAATTCCGTAAGCAATGTATTATGTAACGGAGGCACGGGAACTGCAACAGCAAATGCTGCAAATGGAGGCACTTCTCCTTATACCTATTCATGGAGCAATAGCGGTGGAACCAACCTTACTACAATAGGTTTAAGTGCCGGTATTTATTCAGTAACAGTTACAGATAATCATGGATGTACAGCGTCAGCTGCCGCCACGATAACCCAACCTGCAACTGCCTTATCTGCAATAGTGACTTCTCAAACGAATGTATCATGTAATAATAATACTACTGGAAGCGCAACGGCATTTGCTTTCAACGGGACATCTCCTTATACTTATTCATGGTCCCCAAGTGGCGGAAGCAATACAACGGCAACAGGGCTTAGTGCCGGAACTTATATTATAGCTGTTACCGATAGTCATGGATGTACAACCAGTGCAACAGCTACGATAACACAACCTGCATCTTCACTAAGCATCACGATTAATTCCGTAAGCAATGTATTATGTAATGGAGGCACGGGTACTGCAACAGCGAATACTGCTAACGGAGGCACTTCACCATATACCTATTCATGGAGCAATAGCGGTGGAACCAACCTGACGAGTGCCAGCCTTACTGCGGGTATCTATTCTGTAACAGTAACCGATAACCACGGATGTTCTGCAAGTGCAGCCGCTACGATAACACAACCTGCATCTTCACTAAGCATTACGATTAATTCCGTAAGCAATGTATTATGTAACGGAGGCACGGGTACTGCAACAGCGAATACTGCTAACGGAGGCACTTCGCCATATACATATTCATGGAGCAATAGCGGAGGAACCAACCTGACGAGTGCCAGCCTTACTGCGGGTATCTATTCCGTGACAGTAACCGATAACCACGGATGTTCTGCAAGTGCAGCAGCTACGATAACACAATCTGCATCTTCATTAGGTATCACCATTAACTCTGTAAGCAATGTATTATGTAACGGAGGCACGGGTACTGCAACAGCGAATACTGCTAACGGAGGTACTTCACCATATACTTATTCATGGAGTAATAACGGTGGTACCAACCTTACGACAACTAGCCTGAGTGCCGGCATTTATACAATTACTGTAACAGATAATCATGGATGTACAGCATCTGTATCTGCCACCATAAATCAGCCTGCAGCAGCGTTGGCTGTAACAGTGTTATCTTCAAATAATGTAGGTTGTAATGGTAGCAATACAGGAAGTGCAACAGTATTTGCCTTCAATGGAACATCTCCTTACACCTATTCATGGTTGCCTAATGGCGGAAATAATGCAACAGGCACAGGACTCAGCGCTGGAATATACACGTTAGCAGTGACCGATAACCACGGATGTACCGCGAGTGCAACGGTAACTATCAGTCAGCCGACTTCCCTGGGAATAACTATTAATTCGGTAAGCAATGTATTGTGTAACGGAGGCTTAGGTACAGCCACAGCTAATGCCGCTAACGGAGGCACTTCGCCATATACATATTTGTGGAGCAATAATGGTGGAACAAACCTGACAAGCACAACTCTAAGTGCAGGTACTTACTCGGTTACGGTTACCGATAACCATGGATGTACCGCCAGTGCAGCAGCTACGATAACACAACCTGCATCTTCATTAAGTATTACGATTAATTCAGTAAGCAATGTATTATGTAACGGGGGTACGGGTACTGCAACAGCGAATACTGCTAACGGAGGCACTTCACCATATACGTATTCATGGAGCAATAGCGGAGGCTCGAGCCTGGTAACTTCAAGCCTGGGCGCCGGTATTTATACAATTACTGTAACAGATAATCATGGGTGTACAGCAAATGCATCGGCAACGATAACCCAACCTGTTTCTGTATTAGGAGTAACTATTAATACAATAAATAATGTATTATGTAATGGAGGTACTGGGACTATTACTGTGAATACCGCTACGGGGGGCACTTCGCCATACACCTATTCCTGGAGCAACAGCGGAGGAACTAGCCTTACCAGTTCCAGCCTGAGTGCAGGTATATATTCGATTACGGTTACCGATAACCACGGATGTAGCGCCAGTGCAGCAGCTACTATCTCTCAACCCCTGGCGATAGGAGTAAGTATTAACTCGGTAACCAATGTATTCTGTAATGGAGGCACAGGTACGGCTAGCGCAAATCCTGCAACCGGAGGCACCTTACCATACTCTTATTCATGGAGCAATGGCGGAGGGACGAACCTGACTGCATCTAATTTGACCGCCGGGGCCTATACCATTACAGTAACTGACAACAATGGATGTGTTGCCAGTGCTGCGGCTACTATTACCCAGTCTGCATCAACTCTCGGAATTACTATAAACTCAGTAAGTAATGTTGGTTGCATCGGGGGTGCAGGTACAATTACTGCAAATACCGCTACCGGTGGAACTTCACCATATACTTATTCATGGAGCAATGGCGGTGGAACGAACCTGACAACGGTAAGTCTCAGTGCCGGCATTTATTCCGTAACGGTAACGGATAATCATGGATGCAGCGCAAGTGCATCTGCAACCATTACTCAATCTGCTTCTGCTTTAGGTGTTACAATTAATTCAGTAAGCAATATACTATGTAATGGAGGTACAGGAACTGCAACAACGAATGCTGCTACCGGAGGAACCTCCCCATATACGTATTCATGGAGCAATAGCGGAGGCACCAACCTGACGAGTGCCAGCCTTACTGCGGGTGTATATTCGGTAACAGTAACCGATAACCACGGATGTACGGCCAGTGCAGTAGCTACGATAACACAACCTGCGTCTTCATTAAGCATTACGATTAATTCGGTAAATAATGTATTGTGTAACGGAGAGATGGGTACTGCAACAGCGAATGCTGCTAACGGAGGCACTTCACCATATACGTATTTATGGAGCAACAGCGGTGGAACGAACCTGGTAAGTAGTGCTTTAAGTGCAGGAGTATATTCAATAACGGTTACCGATAACCACGGATGTACTGCCAATGCTGCTGCAACTATTACCCAACCAGCTTCTGCATTAGGTATTACTATCAATTCAGTAAGCAATGTAAGTTGCAATGGAGGAACAGGCTCAGCGACCGCCAATGTTGCCAACGGAGGCACTTCGCCATATACCTATTCCTGGAGCAGCAATGGAGGAACTAACCTAACTGCGGCAAGCTTAAGTGCCGGCATTTATACCATTACCGTAACGGATAATCACGGATGTAGTGCAAGTGCCTCTGCCACTATTACCCAGTCTGCATCGGCATTGGGCATTACTATTAATTCAGTAACTAATGCATCGTGCAGCGGGGGAGCCGGATCAGCTACTGCAAATGCAGCTACTGGAGGCACCTCACCATATACCTATTCATGGAGCGGCAGCGGAGGAAGTAACCTAACAGCTACAGGTCTGGGAGCGGGTACTTATACCATTACCGTAACCGATAACCATGGGTGCATATCAAATGTTGTGGCAACTATTACACAACCTGCTTCAGGTCTTGGTATTACTATAGCTTCGGTTACAAATATATTCTGTAACTCAGGTCTTGGAAGTGCTACTGCCAATGCAGCAACGGGCGGAACATCTCCATACACCTATTCATGGAGTGCAGGAGGCGGAAGTAACCTGAATGCAACCTTTGATGCGGGAACTTACACGATCACTGTAACAGATAATCATGGTTGTGCAGCGAGCGCTTCGGCTACCATTACCCAACCTGCTACAGTGGTTGGAATAACAATCAATACGGTAGGAAATGTACTCTGTTATGGCGGAACAGGTAGCATATCAGCGAATACTGCTTCAGGAGGAGTGTCGCCTTATACCTATACCTGGTCACCCGGTGGCGGTACTACATTGAGTGCGACCGTAAGTGCAGGAACCTACACGATTATCGCGATTGATAATAACGGATGTACAGCAACGGCATCTGCTACGGTTACCCAGCCTGCTTCCATATTAGGGATAACTATAGCGTCTGTGAACAATATAGTTTGTTTTGGAGGCTCAGGAAGTGTTAGCGCCAATGCAGCTACGGGTGGGACAGCACCATACACCTATTCATGGAGTGGAAACGGAGGAACCAGCCTGACTACGATAGGTTTAAGCGCAGGCACATATTCTGTCACTGTTATTGATAGTCATGGTTGTTCGGCTACAGCAGGAGCGACTATTACCCAGCCTGCAGCATCAATTGGCATCTCAATAAATTCCGTTAACAATGTTTTCTGTAACGGAGGAACAGGAACAGTTACTGCAAATGGAGCGAACGGAGGTTCTTCACCATATACCTATTCATGGAGCGGCAATGGAGGAACAAACCTGACAACGATAAGCGTTAGCGCCGGAACCTATACGGTTACGGTGACCGATAATCACGGATGTTCAGCTTCGGCTTCCGCTACTATTACCCAGCCTGTATCGGCATTGGGAATTACCCTCCAATCTGTAAGTAACGTAAATTGTTATGGAGGGGTGGGAAGCGCTACAGCTAATGTGGCTACATCGGGCACTTCACCATATACTTATTTATGGAGTGATGCCAACAGCCAAACTACGCTTACGGCAAACGGTTTAAGTGCAGGCACCTATACTCTTACAGCTACAGATAATAATGGGTGCAATGCAACAGTATCCGCCACTATTACCCAGCCTGCTTCTTCATTAGGTATCACTATTGTTTCTATCACGAATATCTCCTGTTTCGGAGGGTCCGGAAGCATTGCAGCAAATACTGCCAATGGAGGTACCTCACCGTATACTTACACCTGGACACCGAGTGGAGGAAGCAGCCTGAATGCAACTGCTCTTAGTGCAGGGGTTTATACCATTAGCGTTTCCGATACCCATGGATGTAATGCGACAGCTTCAGCTACGGTTACCCAGCCTGCATCAGCATTGGGTATAAGCATTGCTTCGGTGAACAATGTACAATGTAACGGTGGTAACGGAACCATTACTGCTAATGGGGCGAACGGGGGTACTTCACCTTATACCTATTCATGGAGCAATAGCGGTGGAACCAACCTGAGTACAGTCAACCTGAGTGCCGGAACTTATTCAATTGTGGTTACAGATAATCATGGTTGTACGGCATCTGCTTCAGCAACTATAACCCAAACGGCTTCCTCTTTAGGAATAACTATGCAATCAGTAACGAATGTAAATTGTCATGGAGGCACAGGTAGCGCTACTGCAAATGCAGCTACGGGTGGAGCTTCACCATATACTTATTTATGGACATCAAATAGCCAAAGTACGCTTACCGCTACCGGTTTGAGTGCAGGTAGCTACACCATAACTGCTACTGACCACAATGGATGCAGTGCTACAGCTTCTGCCACAATTACGCAACCGGCTAATTCGTTGTCGGTTTCAACTACGGTAAGCGGCAGTGTAACGTGTAACGGATTGAGTAATGGTAGCGGCAGTGTGACTGTCAGCGGCGGTACTTCACCATACACGTATGCATGGTCAAACAGTTCGACCATAGCATCTATCAATGCAGTGAGTGCAGGAACTTATACCGTAACAGTTAGCGATAATAATGGTTGTTCTGCTACCGGTTCTATCACTATCACCCAGCCTACAGCCTTATCTGCTATAACTACTGCTGCCGTTAATGTGAGTTGCAACGGTGGCTCAAACGGGCAGGCCAAAGTAACAGTTACAGGAGGTGTTTCACCATATACTTATTCCTGGAGCCCAAGTGGCAGCACTACATTCTTATCTACCGGTATTTCAGCAGGAACATATACCGTATCGGTTACGGATAAGAACGGATGCCCGATTAACGGGACAGTAACCATTACGCAGCCTGCTGCTGTTAGAGATAGTATAGCAAGCATCACCTATCCTAATTGTGCCATTACAACGGGCAGTGCAACTGTAGGAATAAAAGGGGGAACCTCGCCTTATGTCTATAGCTGGACACCAAGTGTAAGTACCTCAGCCACGGCTACAGGTCTCACAGTACGTGCCTATGTGGTGGTTGTAAAAGATGTGAACGGATGTAGTTCCACCCTTAATTTCAGCATAACACAGCCGCCTGTTCTGCGTGACAGTATTGTTTCTGCATCTACCATTAATGTACTTTGTAATGGATCGGGTACCGGCAGCGCCACGGTCGGGGTGAAATATGGATCATCACCATTTACTTATAGCTGGAACCCTGGTGGAGGAAGTGCTGCAACGGCAAGTGGCCTTTCAGCCGGAACCTATACGGTAACAGTCAGGGATATTAACACTTGCAGTGCAACAGCATCAGTTACTATTACCCAAACAACAGCACTGGCGCTTACACCTTCTGTAACAGCGAATGTAAGTTGCAATGGAGGGGCAAACGGACAGGCTACGGTAACAACTACCGGAGGCTTATCACCTTACACCTATTCCTGGAGCCCGAATACCAGTACGACAAGTTCAGCTGCCAGTCTTACCGCGGGAGGCTATACTGTAACGGTTATTGATAAAAACGGATGCAGCAAAACGGCAGGGGTAACTATTACCCAACCACTCGCCATCAGGGATAGTATTAGCACCACTAATCCTACCTGTTATGGCAGCAGAGGCAGTGCCAATGTAGGTGTGAAATATGGGACATCGCCATATACATATACTTGGACACCTGCTGTTAGCACCACCGCTTCAGCCACCGGGCTCGCGGCAGGCACTTATACGGTAACGGTGAAAGATTCAAAGGGATGTACCGGTCCAACCATCAATTTCACCATTACACAGCCCTTTGCTGTACGCGACAGTATTGTAGCCGCATCCACCGGTAATATATTATGCAACGGAGGAAGCACCGGAAGCGCTACCGTAGGGGTGAAATACGGAACATCACCTTACACCTACAGCTGGAACCCGGGTGGAAGGACTACTGCAACTGCTAACAGCCTTTCAGCCGGAACTTATACAATAACGGTGAAAGATGGTTGTGGTAACTCAGCTACTTCTTCCGTAACCATTACCCAGCCTCTTGCTGTAGCAGCCACAGGTACTGTAGCCGTGAATATAAGCTGCAACGGAGGCGCAAATGGCCAGGTTAAAGTATCTGTTGCCGGTGGTTTGTCACCTTACACTTATTCCTGGAGCCCGGGTGGTGGTACCAACTATATCATTACGGGAGTATCAGCCGGAACTTACTCTGTAACAGTGACAGATAAAAATGGATGTAACAGTAGTACTTCTGTGGTAGTGACCCAGCCTTCTGCCCTCAGGGATAGTGTTGCAAGTATTACCAATCCAACCTGTTATGCAGGTACAGGCAGCGCAACAATAGGAGTGAAAGGTGGAACCTCACCGTATGTTTATAGTTGGACACCCAGCATGAGCACTACAGCTACAGGCACCGGACTTACTGCGCGTAGCTACACGGTGCAGGTAAAGGATGCCAATGGCTGCTTCAATAGTATTGTATTCACTATTACTCAACCTTTAATTGTACGTGATAGCGTGGTAACTGCTTCCAAGGTTAATGTGTCATGCAATGGTTCAAGTACAGGCAGTGCAACGGTGGGTGCAAAATATGGTACTTCACCATATACCTATAGTTGGAGCCCGAGCGGAAGAACTACTGTAACTGCAACCGGACTTTCAGCCGGAATATATACTGTAACTGTTAAGGATGGTTGCGGAAATTCTGCAACAGCCATCACCACCATTACTCAGCCGTCTGCTATCAGAGACAGTATAAGTTCGAGTACATGCAACGGTAGCGCAATTACGGCTACTGCCGGAGTGAAAGGCGGCATAGCACCATATACTTATTCCTGGAGCCCGACGAGTAAAACCACGGCTACTGTTACCGGGCTTTCTGCAGGGAACTATACCGTTACTATCCACGACCATAATGGCTGTTCTTCTATACTCACAGCCTCATTAAGCTGTTCGGCCGGAGCGGTTCAGGATGGCGATAACAACAATAATTCAGGTAGCGTACCTAATTGTTGTCCCGGGTTAATTGATAATGTCAACCTGTATCCTAACCCGAATACCGGAATGTTCACCGTTTCAGGGGTACAATCGGGAATGATAATAGAAGTGTATGATTATACCGGTAAGAGAATAAGTGTGATAAGTGCAAATGATATTACGGTTCAACTGAATATTTCCAATGAACCTAACGGGGTTTACCTGGTCCGTATCACCGATAAGGACGGAAACTTAATTAGTGTTAAGAAAGTAGTGAAAGAACAGTAACAGTAAGTTATACCCTCCGGGAGGAAGGATGATTAAAACCAAATAAAAAAAGGAGGGAATAAACACCCTCCTTTTTTGTTGCCGGAAAAAGGATAATAAAAATGGGAAATTGCTTTAGCAAACAAGCAAGTAAGCATAAATGCCAATTACCGGAACAGGTTATTCCAAAGTATCACCCGATTCATTAATCCCTCCACGAACATGAAAAGCTTCACCAGGAATAACCCGTTGCACGATAAAATAGTTCACTGAGAACTAACACTCTTACCATAGATGTTTGGGTAAAGTAAAAGGTTGGGTAAAATCATGAATTGAAATATTCCATATATATGTTGTAAAAATATAAGCGTAAAGAATAAAAAAATTATCTTTGTAGTAAATCAATCTTAATCAGTATGAAAATCGGAATGTTAGGAACCGGAATAGTGGGAAACACTTTAGGCAGCAAATTGGTTGCATTGGGGCATGATGTAAAAATGGGTTCACGGATTGCCAATAACGAAAAAGCAACCAAATGGGTGAACCAAGCCGGGGCGAATGCCTCAGAGGGCACATTTGCCGATGCCGCAGCTTTTGGGGAAATTATTTTTGTCTGCACAAAAGGAGATGGGACCATGGATGCTGTCAGGGCTGCGGGAGAAGAAAATTTGAATGGAAAGATTTTGGTGGACGTCTCCAATTCACTTGATTTTTCAAAGGGGATGCCTCCGCATTTAATTCCCGCACTAAGTAATACTAATTCGTTAGGGGAAGAAATTCAACGGACATTTCCGGGAGTCAAAGTGGTAAAAGCATTGAATACTATGAATTGCATGGTGATGGTGAACCCGGCTTTGTTGTCAGGCTCCCACGATCTTTTTATGTGTGGTAATGATGAAGCTGCTAAAGCCAAGGTTACTGATATTTTAAAGTCGTTTGGATGGGTATCCATTATTGATTTGGGAGATATTACCGGTGCAAGGGGTATGGAGATGCTGTTACCAATTTGGGTAAGATTAATGATGCAATACAAATCTCCCAATTTCAACTTTAAAATAGTGATGTGATTTTTTTACCCTTTTTCATTCTTGGAGCAGGCCTCTGGGCTATCATCAATGGATTGCTGCATGATATATTTGTACTACAATCGGAACACGGAAAAAAGTACGACCGGAACCTGCTGAGATTATTAATGGACGGTCATATTCTTATTACCTGTGGAGCTATCCAGGCGCTATCTTTTCAGGGAATAAACAAACAGGAATACTGGGCTTACTTAGTAGCGGGAATTGCATCGCTCAGCCTGTTGGTGTATTGTGCCATGATATGGAAATTTCTGAAATCTGTATTTACAATACTCATTAATGCGGTGGCTTTAACCCTATTAATAGTTAGTTTTGCCGCAAAATAACCAGCGTGTACACTATTAATGTAAGAGGGATTCGGATTTATGCATACCACGGCTGTATGCCGGAAGAGGCTGTTATCGGCGGAGATTATGTGGTGAATATTTCGCTGCATGGAGATTTTTCTAAAGCCGCCCAAAATGATAACCTGCAAGATACGGTAAACTATATGGAAGTGTATGATATTGTAAAAAGGGAAATGAGTATCCGTTCCAACCTTATAGAGCATGTCGCAAGACGGATTATGGAAAATCTTAAAACTACCTTTCCTTCTGTAAGCAAACTTTCTGTAGAAGTAATTAAAAAGAATCCGCCAATAGGAGGACATGTGGACGAGGTGAGTGCCGTGATAGAAATATAATGAGCGGAATTTTTATTCTTCCGCATTTTTTCTAAATGAAGATATTACAACTCAGCAATAAAATTCCCTACCCTGAAAAAGACGGGGGCGTTATTGCTATCAATGCAATTACCGATGGACTTTTAAAAGCCGGATGTGAGGTTACATTGCTTGCTATGAACACAAAAAAGCATTTCATCAAGATAGATTCAATACCGGAAAAATTCAGAAGAGACAGGCACCTGGAAACGGTTGAAATAGATGCATCAGTAAAACCTTTAGCTGCTTTGTCAGCGCTTTTAAGAGGTAAATCGTATAATATTTCAAGATTTAAGTCTGAAGGGTTTGAGAAAAGGTTAATTGAAATACTGAAGCGGGAGAAGTTTGATAGTATTCATTTGGAAGGACTTTACCTCGCGCCTTATTTATCGGTAATAAAAAGTAACTCTGAGGCTCCTGTAATTCTAAGGGCACATAATATTGAGTGGAAAATATGGCAAAAACTTGCCTCAGAAGAGAAAAATAGAGTTAAGAAATGGTATTTAAAAAAATTGTCCGAACAACTTAAAAAATACGAGGAAGAGGTTGTGAAGAATTTCGATGGAATTGCGGCCATAACAAATCAGGACCGGGCGTATTTAATTCAGGGTGGTTGCAAAGCCCCGGTAATTACTATTCCCTTTGGAATAGATGTTGCACAATATTCACCTGTAGAAAGTAAAAACAATAACACCCTGTTTTACATTGGAGCGCTTGACTGGCTGCCCAATTTGCAGGGCTTAGACTGGTTTTTGAAAAACGTATGGAGTAAAGTACATGCTAAATTTCCCGATGTGCAATTTCATGTAGCAGGACGAAACATGCCGGAATCATTTCGTAGCAGCAATTATCCGGGTGTACTATTTCACGGCGAAGTTGAAAATGCAAAAGCTTTCATGGAAACTTATGACATCATGGTTGTACCTTTGTTTGCGGGGAGCGGAGTCCGGATAAAAATAATTGAGGGGATGGCAATGGGAAAACCAATAATAACTACGGGTGTAGGAATAGAAGGAATAGAGTGTAATTTAGGACAAGATACATTAGTAGCCGATTCACCGGAACAATTTACGGAATCTATTTTCAACCTTCTTTCTGATGTAGAACTAAAGCAAAGGCTTGGGAAAAATGCGAGAAGGTTTATAGAACAGTCGAATGACAGTTCTAAGATTTCAGGCAGACTTATTGAGTTTTATAAAGAAATAAGTAATCGGAAAAATAATAAAAACTGACCTTGAAAATCCTTTATCTTGTTTCACGATTCCCTTATCCTCTTGAAAAAGGCGATAAACTTCGTGCCTATCACCAGGTAAAAGGATTGGCAAAGAATAATGAAATTTTTCTATATGCATTAAGTGACAAGGATATAGATGGGGAAAATATAAAACATCTCAAACAGTTTTGTAAGAAGGTGAAGGTTTTCAGGTTATCAAAAATCAGGATTTTTTTAAATTTACTAAGAACCACATTCAGCCGTATTCCCTGGCAGGTAGGATATTTTTATTCCCGTGCTGCACAAAAAGAAATAGATAATATTATTTCTGAATACAAACCCGATCATATATTTTGCCAGTTAATCCGCACCTCGGAATATGCGAAGAACTATAAGAATATCCCCAAAACCCTTGATTACATGGATGTCTTTTCAAAGGGAATAGAAAGGCGCTTGCCTGCATTACCATTTTATAGTAAGCCACTTTATAAGGCAGAACAACAGAGGCTGGTAGAGTATGAAGCGGAAATATTCAATTATTTCAACAATAAAATTATCATTTCCGAGCAAGATCGGGATTTGATTTCCAATCCTGAGAAAAATAAAATAGCTGTAATCCCCAATGGTGTTGATTCCGCTTTTTTTAAGCCTGTAGATTCGGCCAAAGAATATGATATTATCTTTAACGGGAATATGAACTATCCCCCCAATGTTGAAAGTGTAGAATATCTTGTAAAAATAATTCTCCCCATTGTTTTAAAGAAAAATCCCGGAATAAAAGTCCTGATTTCAGGGACAAACCCGACTGCTCGCGTTAAAGCGCTTGCTTCTGCCAATGTAATTATAAGCGGATGGGTGGAAGATATACGGAAGAATTTCAGTAAATCGAAAATGCTGGTGGCACCCATGTTTATGAGTATAGGATTGCAAAATAAATTGCTGGAAGCAATGGCATTAAAAATCCCCTGTATCACATCAACCCTTGCCAATAATGCCCTGAGTGCGAAAAACGGGGAAAGTATATTAATTGCTGATACTCCCGAAGAATATGCACTATATATTAATGACCTGCTTTCCCATGAAGATAAAGCGCAAAAGATTGGAATAAACGGGCATAAGTTTGTATTGGAAAACTACCGGTGGGAAAGAGAAAATGAAAAGTTGGAACAAATAATTCTCAATACTAAAAATGAGTAATAGTCTTTCAATAGTATTTATGGGGACCCCTGAATTTGCAGTTGCAAGCCTTGAAGCCTTGGTGAAGAGCAGGCATATAGTTATTGCCGTAGTAACTGCGCCTGACCGCCCTGCCAGCAGGGGATTAAAATTACAGCAATCGGCAGTGAAAGAATATGCCCTTAAAAATAATTTGCTTGTTTTACAACCGGAGAAACTAAAGAGATGAAGAATTTATTAAGCAGTTAAAAGAACTAAACCCCGACCTTGCAGTTGTAGTTGCATTTCGTATGTTGCCGGAGGTGGTGTGGAAAATGCCTAAAATGGGAACCATTAATCTTCATGCTTCTTTATTGCCAAGATATAGAGGTGCAGCACCCATCAACTGGGCTATTATCAATGGAGAAAAGGAAACAGGGGTTACTACATTCTTTATTAATGAAGTAATAGATAAGGGCGATATTTTATTACAGGAGAAGGTTTCTATTTTAGAAAATGATAATGCGGGAACTATACATGATAAACTTATGACGATCGGTTCAGCTTTATTGGTTAAAACAGTGGATGCCATTGCAGATAAAGCTATACAGGGTCAGAGCCAGGAAAACATTTCGATGGATTTACTGAAGCCTGCTCCAAAAATTTTTCGTGAAGATTGCCGGATTAATTGGAATAAAACCGCAGTTGAAGTCCAGATTTTATTAGTGGATTAAGCCCCTATCCTGCCGCATGGACAGTGTTAGAAAATAAAGAAGGTAAGAAACTTACTATGAAAATATTTAATTCAATACTTACACCCGGTATTGATTTAACCCCCGGAAACCTTTTGATAGAAGATGGCTTACATATATATATAGGATGCATGAATGGTGCATTGGAAATTACAGAATTGCAATTGGAGGGCAGAAAAGCTATGCCTGTAGCTGATTTCCTAAGGGGATTCAGGCTGGAAGAAGAAGGCTGGAAGATTACTGTTTGAATAAAATTGACTGCAAAAAGCCTTGTTTAATGCCCTTTTCGGGGCAAGTTATTAACAAAACACCCCATTTATCAACAATTTTGGGGTTTTTTAGCTTGGAAACGTGCGTGTGTATTGAGAGTATGTACTATATTCGCATAAGTATTAACCAATAAAATTTATACAAAATGAACAAAGCAGAATTAATCGATGCCATTTCCGGTGAGGCGAAAATCACCAAAGCTGATGCTGCAAGAGCAGTTGACGGATTTATCACTTCAGCAACCAAAGCCCTCAAGAAAGGCGACAGAATCGCTCTTGTAGGTTTCGGTTCCTTCTCAGTAGCAAAAAGAGCTGCTCGTAACGGGACGAAATCCTCAAACCGGAAAGGCTATTAAAATTGCTGCCAAGAAAGTAGTAAAATTCAAAGCTGGCGCTGAGCTAGCAAGCAAAGTGAAATAATTCACTTTTTTTGAAAAAATAAAAAAGTCCTTCCGAAGAAGGGACTTTTTTAGTTTATAGAATTTATAAAGTAAAAAGCCTGTGCATTTAATAACTTTGCAAACTTTAATAACTTTCCACTTTATAAACTTTCTACGTTATGAACTCTTTTGACCCTGATGCTCCTGCTGCACCCGGCTCCCTCTTCGGTTTACCCTTCACAATAAATACCGCTAAAGTGGTGGCACTGCCAGTTCCCTGGGATGTTACCGTATCCTATAAAACGGGAGCTTCCAAAGGACCAAAAGCGATTTTAAATGCTTCATGCCAGGTAGATTTATTTGATGAAAAAATAGCCGATGCCTGGAAGAACGGTATTGCTATGGATGAGTTTCCAAAGGGTTTTGAAAGGAACAATACAACGCTGCGTAAAAAAGCAGAAGTATATATTGATTCCTTCATAAATGGAAAGGCTGATACTTCAGCGATGAAAAAAATAAGGGATGAAGTAAATAAAGAATGCGATGAATTAAGAAAATGGGTTAAAAACAGGTCGCTTAATTTCTTGAAGAAAAATAAAATTGTTGGATTGATTGGCGGAGACCACAGTACCCCGCTTGGGCTTATGCAGGCTCTTTCCGAGCGCTATGATTCATTTGGCATTTTACATATTGATGCCCATTGCGATTTGCGTGATGCGTATGAGGGGTTTACCTATTCTCATGCCTCCATTATGTTTAATGCGCTGAAAATTAAAAATCTTACTAAGCTTGTGCAAGTCGGCATTCGTGATTTTTCGGAAGGGGAAAAGAAAATAATAGATGATTCAAAAGGAAGGTTGCGTTTATTTTCCGATAAATTGATGAAAGAGAAAATGTACCGGGGTTCTTCCTGGCATGAGATTACCAAGACCATAATAAATCAACTTCCCGATAATGTTTACATCAGCTTTGATATAGATGGTTTAGACCCTAAACTATGCCCCAATACCGGTACTCCAGTACCCGGAGGACTGGAATTTTCGGAAGCACTATACTTGATTGAACAGGTAGTAGAATCGGGAAGGAAAATCATTTCTTTTGATATTAATGAAGTTGCGCCCGGCGAAGATGCCAGCCCGAACGGTTCATCCGGGCGGGAGTGGGATGCCAATGTAGGAGCGAGATTGCTATATAAAATTTCAAACCTTGCTGTTTTATCTCAAGCATAAAGGTGTTTCTATCAATTTAAAATTATGGGGAGAATCAATGAAATCATTTACGCAACTATTGCCAATAAATGTCCCCGCTGCAACGTGGGTCAGGTATTTGAAAATAATAATCCCTTTAGTTTAAAAAATGGGTTGAGGATGAACAAACATTGTCCTCATTGCAAGTTGAAATTTGAGCGTGAGGTAGGTTATTTTTATGGAGCCATGTATGTGTCGTATGGGCTTCAAACCGCGTTAATTACTTTTCTATATTTCCTGAATATGTTTTGGTGGGATTTACCCCCGCTCATATTGGTTTTTATTATTCTGTCGCTTATTCTGGCCTTGTTCCCGGTGACTTTCCGCTGGTCAAGAATTATTTGGATTAGCAGCTTTACGAAGAAAGAAACAGAAGGGTTAAGAGGTAAGGAGTAGTGGATATGGCTTGATATAGTTTTCCACCCATTCCTTATCCCTTACCACTTATCCCTTACCCCTAATTATTATCTTTGCCGGGCAAAAAAACAGTTTTCATGCTTGAATTATCATACATACGCCGTAATCCGGAAGAAGTCATCACACGACTATCAGTTAAAAATTTCGATGCAAAATCTATCATTGATGAAATTATAGCCATTGATGAAAAACGCCGCTCTACTCAAACTAACCTTGATGGTGTTCTTTCCCAATTAAATAAAGCATCTAAAGAAATAGGAGAATTATTTAAAGCCGGGAAGAAAGCCGAAGCCGATGAGTTAAAAGCTAATACAGGTAAGTGGAAACAGGACATAAGCGTGTTGGAGGCTGAGATGAAACAAGTTGAAATTGAGTTGCAGGCAAAGGCTGTTCTATTGCCCAATACCCCTCACTCAAGTGTTCCTAAAGGAAGAACACCGGAGGATAATGAAGTTGTTCATACTGAAGGAGCCATTCCTGAAATAGGGGAGGGGGCATTACCACATTGGGAGTTAGCAAAGAAATATGATATTATTGATTTTGAAACCGGTGTGAAAATTGCCGGAACAGGGTTCCCGGTTTATAAAGGAAAAGGAGCGCGCCTGCAAAGGGCTTTGATAAATTTTTTCCTTGATAAAGCACAGGAAGCAGGATATATGGAGATTGAACCTCCCATATTGGTGAATGAGGATACCGGTTTTGGCACCGGTCAGTTACCCGATAAGGAAGGACAGATGTATTTTGTGAATGAAGATAAATTATACCTCATTCCCACTGCCGAAGTTCCGATAACCAATATTTACAGAGACATGGTTTTGGATGCAGCTACATTACCGGTTAAAAACTGTGGATATACCCCCTGTTTCCGACGAGAGGCAGGTTCGTATGGAAAAGATGTACGGGGACTCAATAGGCTGCACCAGTTTGATAAGGTGGAAATAGTACAGATAAGATTACCTGAAGAATCCTACCTGGCATTGGAAGAAATGCGCGATTATGTAGCAGGCTTATTAAGGAGCCTTAATCTTCCCTTCAGGATTTTAAAACTTTGTGGTGGAGATATGAGTTTTGCATCTGCATTAACGTATGATATGGAAGTTTTTTCAGGAGCACAGAAGAGATGGCTGGAGGTTAGCTCTGTTTCTAACTTTGAAACTTTCCAGAGTAACCGTATGAAACTCCGTTATAAAAAACCTGCCCGAACTGGTACAGGCGGGGACAAGGATAAGCCCGCATTGGCTCACACCCTGAATGGAAGCGCATTGGCATTGCCAAGAATAGTGGCTTCATTGCTCGAAAACAACCAGGATAACAAGGGCATCCGTATTCCGGAAGTACTAGTACCATATACACGGTTTGATTACATAAACTGATTAAGATATTTATCGTATTTTTGCGGCAATAAAAACAAACAAATTATCATGAAAAAAATAGGATTAATAGCTTCTTTAGCTACTATCGGCTTTGCAGTAACAGCCTTTATTGTACCTAAAGCATCTACAGACAGTACTTTTGAAGGAGTAATAACTTATTCCATAAGTGTGGATAACCCCCAGATGGCATCTATGATGCAAGGCAGCTCAATGAAAGTTTATATTAAGGGAGATAAAACCAAGACTATGATGGATATGGGAATGTATAAACAAATTGTGATTAGTGACCGCAAAACACCCGATGATCCGATTGTTTTAAAAGAGGTAATGGGAAATAAATATCAAGTGAAGAACGATAAAACGAAGAAGGATGAAAAAGATCCGGTGATAAAATACTCAGACGAAATAAAACAGATTGCAGGATACACGTGTCATAAAGCGGAAGTAGCAATTAGTGATGACCAGGGTCAACCATTCACTTCTAGTGTTTACTATACCACAGATATTCCTTCTCCGGAGGAAAAAGAGGGGCAATTTAAGGGACTGAAGGGTTTTCCAATGGAATTTTCTGTGAGAAAGCAGGGAATGAATATTTTAATGACTGCTACTACTGTAGAAAAGAAATCGCTCACTGACGATATATTTGCTGTTCCTTCAGGCTATAAACTAATGACTCAAGAAGAAATACAAGCCGACATGCAGAAAAATATGGGCGGCGGAGGAAACTAATCAAATTGCTGAAAATCATAGAAACCCCGGCTACTTGCCGGGGTTTTTTATGGAGATTAACTATCAGAAAACCAGGATGAAATGTATCTTTTTTAAGTAATAAATTATTTTCACCCAACCCTCAGAAGAAAACATACGTACTGGTGGTTTGAAAAGGTATAAAACGTAAACTATTAATTTAAAAAATCAAAAAATCAATGCTATGAAAACAAGAATTACCGGAATAATGCTCGCACTCTTACTATTTGTAATGAAAGCAAATTCCCAGCTTATTATTGATTCAATTCACGTTACCAATGCAACAACCTGTTCCTTGTGCAATGGTACAGCCACTGCCTACTTATCCGGCGGAATTTCACCTTACCGGTATTATTGGAGCAATGGGGAAACCACCCAAACCAATACCGGCTTGTGTCCCGGAACATATTATTTGTATGTAAATGACTCACTTAATTTTGATAGCGCTGTTCGCGTGTTTTTAGTAGGACCTCCTTCCCTGTCATTAATTACGAATTCTACCGGCTCTTCTTGTAGTAGTACAGGAACAGCAAGTGTAAACATAACGGGTGGTGTAAGCCCTTTTACCTATTCATGGTCACCGGGGGGCGGATCAACAGCAGGTATTACAGGCCTTTCGGCTGGAGGATATACAGTAACGGTTACTGATGTGAATGGATGCAGTAAAACGGATGACGTCATAGTTACGGGAGGTTTGGCGCTTGCTTTTACATCTACCAATGTTTTGTGCTTTGGCAGTAGTTCAGGAAGTATTTCCCTTACTAACGTAAGTGGCGGTGTTTCCCCTTATACTTATTCCTGGTCTCCCTCCGGAGGTACTAATATTACTGCTACAGGTCTATCTGCGGGTTCTTATACAGTCACCGTTACCGATAATAATGGTTGCGCCGGAACTGCCATTGATTCTATCGGTCAACCTTCCCCCATTTATTTCGATTCGGCAAACTATATAACCGGAGCCGGATGTAGTAATAATAATGGAAGCGCTGAAGTTATGGTAGGCGGAGGCACGTATCCTTATACTTATTCCTGGTCTCCCGGCGGCGGTTCTACGCAAAGGGATAGTGGCCTGTCTGCAGGAACCTATTCTGTAACAATCACCGACCATAACGGATGTACCACTACAACTTCAATAGCAGTTCCAAGTACCGGGCCAGTTCCTTCCATATCAACCGTTGGGGACTCCTGCAATGGACAAAGCAATGGCATAGCTATTGTTAATTCTGTAAGCGGCGGTGTTGCTCCTTATACTTATAGCTGGGTATCTTCGGGTAATACTACCAGTTCAATCAGTGGGTTAAGTGCAGGTGTGTATAGTATTGTGGTTACAGACAACACCGGTTGCAGTGGGACATCATCTGTTTATATCTATCAGCCGGGGATTTTATCATTTTATGCTGATACAATACCTGACACAGGTAGTTGCAGTGGCATTGCACTCATAGTAGCTTCGGGGGGAACATTGCCGTACACGTTCTCCTGGTCTGTCCCTGTGAATACCATTATGGATAGTGCGGGATTACAGGAAGCCGACAGCCTTTGCCCCGGTGCCTATTTGGTGTGTGTAACCGATGCCCATGGCTGTTCCAATTGCGATAGTGTGCATATCCGCCATGAGTCAGTGGTTACGTCAGTAGGGAACATTAAACCAAGTAATAGCGAAATCAAACTCTATCCTGACCCGGCGAGTGACAAACTTTACATTACTACCGATGAGATGAAAACGGGAGGATATACCTTGTATATATATGATATGATAGGACGGCTGGCATTGCAACCTAAAAAGGTTACTGTTAATCCCGGAGAGTTAATGCCTATAGATGTATCTGCGTTACCAGCAGGAAAATATATGCTGAGAATGAGCAGCGCTGACATGAATAAAACAGCGCCATTTATGGTGATACATTAAAGAATTTAATAAGCTTCTTTTTAAAGAGCCGCCCTTAATTAAGGGCGGCTCTTTTTTTATTCTTATAAATACCATTTTATTTCCTATGCAGTATGCTCACAAATTCATCTATCTTAGCAAAGGTTTTATAAATTTAGCGCTTATTATAGGTTTGTTTTTATTAGGATAAATATGAGTCTCCCAAAACCCCTGTTAAAATATGTATTTGCCCATTCTCTTTTCATTTAAATGGATACCATTCAGCAGATACTAATCCGGTATTGGGGCTATAGCCATTTTCGTCCGCTGCAGGAGGAAATAATAAATTCTGTTTTAGAAGGAAAAGATACACTGGCTTTAATGACCACAGGGGGGGGGAAGTCTGTCTGTTATCAAATTCCGGCTTTGACAAAAGAAGGTATTTGTCTAGTTATTTCTCCACTTATCGCCCTTATGAATGACCAGGTAGAATTCCTTACCCGCAAAGGTATCCGGGCAGCCATGATTCACTCTTCACTCACCTCCCGTGAAATTGACAGGATATTAGATAATTGCATTCATGGAGGGATAAAGTTGCTCTATATATCCCCCGAACGGCTTGATACGGAACTTTTCATAGCAAGGGTTCAGCAGATGAATGTAAACCTGATTGCTGTTGATGAGGCGCATTGTATTTCCCAATGGGGATATGATTTCCGCCCGTCGTACATGAAGATTGTGGAGTTGCGGAAATTATTTCCCGAAGTTCCTGTTTTAGCCGTTACCGCCAGTGCTACTCCCGAGGTGGCTAAAGACATACAAGAAAAATTAGGTTTCAAAAAGGAGAATATTCTTCGCAGGAGTTTTGAGCGAAAAAATTTGTCCTATGTGGTACTGAAAGAAGAAGGCAAAATCTCAAGACTCTTAAAAGTGATAAACAATGTGGGAGGCTCTGGAATTATTTATGTGCGAAGCAGGAAAAGGACAGAAGAAGTAGCTGCGATGCTTCAACAGCAAAGTATAGCAGCCGATTTTTATCATGCCGGATTGAGTTTTGATGAAAGAAGCAAAAGACAGGAATCGTGGCTGAGGGAAAGAACAAGAGTGATTGTTTGCACCAATGCTTTTGGTATGGGAATTAATAAAGCCAATGTACGCTTTGTGGTCCACCTTGATTTATCTGCTAGCCTCGAAGCCTATTTCCAGGAGGCGGGTAGGGCAGGCAGAGATAGCAAAAGGGCTTATGCTGTATTGCTGTTTAATGATGCCGACAGGTTGAGCCTTGAGAGAAGTATGGAGCATTCATTTCCTGCAATAGACGATATTAAAAAAGTGTATGCTGCAATATGTTCCTATTATAAAATGATTGCGGGTGGGGGTAAAGGCTCCACATTTGATTTTTCATTGAATGATTTTTGTTCTTCCTATACCCTGGAGTTTTCACTTGTACTGAATAGCATAAAATTTTTGGAAAAGGAAAATTACCTGATGTTAACGGAGGCGTTTTATCGTCCTTCGAAGATTCATATACTTATCAGCCAGAAAGACCTTTACCGCTACCAGGTTGAGGCTCCGGCGTATGATGCTTTTATAAAACTCTTATTGCGTTCTTATGAAGGGTTGTTTGATAACTATACTAATATCAGGGAGTACGACCTTGCCAAACGCTCCACGCTTACTATTGCAGAAGTGGAAGACCTTTTGCAGCGGCTCGATAAAAAAAATATTATCTCATATATCCCCCAATCTGATAAACCGCAACTGGTTTATTTGGATGATTGCCACCAAATAAGTAACCTGCATATTTCAAAGCAGCATTATCACGATTTGAAAGAGAGAGCACTTAAACGAATGGAGTGGGTTATTCATTATGCCACCAGTACCCACAAATGCCGGAGTGAATTACTGCTGGCTTATTTTGGGGAGATAGAAACGGTGCGTTGCGGCATTTGCGATGTATGTATTGAAAGAAATAAACTTGAATTAAGCGACCTTGAATTCCAAACTGTTGCCGAGCAATTAAAAACAGCTTTACATAAGGAACCTTTATTACTTTCTGACCTTATACGTAGCGTTACACAAGTAAGAGAAGATAAAATCCTGAAAACAGTGCAATGGCTTATTGATAATGATAAGCTAAGTTATACCGATGATAATTTGCTGGAGTGGAAGAAATAGAAGTAAGGGGAAATTAGCCGGATATTATTTCATCAAACCTAAAATAACTTTATCAAAAGCTCTATCGGGGAGAATACGGCGCATGAACAGAACCATTTTAGCGCCACCCCCGGTGGCATAACGGGTTTTAGGCTTAGCAGATTCGATAGAATCTACAATAGTTTGAGCTACCACTATCGGCTTTCCCCCTGTTTTGTCCGCACGTTCGTACATCTTAAAATGTTTCTGCGCTAATTCTTTATAGGGTCCATTACCCGATACTTTTATCATATTATTCCTCGCAATGGAAGCCCATTCTGTAATAATGGCTCCGGGTTGTATAATAACCACATCAATTCCGAATTGCTTTAACTCCATCCGTAAACTGTCACTTAATCCTTCCACAGCGAATTTGGTGGCATGATACCAGGTTCCATGCGGCTCTCCTACTTTCCCCCCGATAGATGAAATATTAATAATCTTTCCTGAATGTTGCTTGCGCATTTGGGGTAATGCCAATTGAATTAACCGGGCTAACCCGAAAATATTCACTTCAAACTGGTAGCGGGCTTCCGATAGAGGAACTTCTTCCAATGCCCCGTATGAACCATAGCCTGCATTGTTTACCAATACATCCAATTGGTTTTCGGCTGAGAGGATTTTATTCACTCCTTCAACCATAGAAGATTCATCGGTAACATCCATTTTTAGAAGATGAACTCCCAGTTTGCCAAGTTCCTGCATTTTATCTGTTCTGCGGGCAGCGCCATAAACAGTGTAGCCCTCTGCTGCCAGCAATTTGGCGGTTTCCATTCCTATTCCCGAAGATGCTCCTGTAATCAGTATTACTTTTTTCATGCGATTAGATTGATTTATAGATGCTCAGACGGTTAAAAAAATATTATGCTTTATTCATACATTCCTGCAAACGTAAACTTCCTTCCAAAATGTTCATTTATTTATGTTTTTACAACCTTACCTTTCACTATTTCCCCCTACCTTTGAACGATGAGAAATACCACCAAGCTGAAAAATATACTCATGCTTTATACGGTCTCTTTAGATATGGACGATGACAGCAATCTCCATTTGACTTTAATTGATAGAAGGAATAGAAGCTCCGTAACTTTTTCTGATAAGTCTTACTCGGTGGTTATGGGAAAGGCATTCAGCCACATGTTGAAACAACTGAAAACAGACAATCGCAAATTTGAATAGGTAATATTTTTTAAAGCTGAAACACTAAATATCATGAAAGAAACAATTAAGAAACTTAAATTTAAAGATACTGGTGTAGTCCTTAATGCACCGGAAGTATTGGAAAAGGAATTTATAAAACAAGGTTTCAAAACCTCATTAGATAAGAACAAGAAAAGCGCAAATACCCTCGTTTTTATTAATAGCAACAAAGAATATCTTGACTTTTTAAACAAGCAACTAAAAAATATTGAACACGACAGCGTACTTTGGTTTGCCTACCCAAAAGGGACATCGAAAATAAAAACAGACATCAACCGGGATACTATCCGTGTGACCGGAGAAGAATTTAATATCACAACAGTAACTGCTATTTCTATTGATGACACATGGAGCGCATTACGTTTCAGACCCACTGATAAGGTTGGGAAATAAAGTAAGTAAGTAGTTATCATTGGGTAATTTGATAGGTGTATCCATTTCCTCTTCCCCGGCAGGCAAATAGTATGTATTTTCGCTATTGTATCCTATAAATTAAATACGTTGTGGAAGTACCAATAATCCCCCCTTTACGAACCGTAAACGTAACACGCTATATTCAGCCTTTTAGGGAAGGAGGTTCTTTACCGGCCCTGGCAGAGGCTGACGACGATATTAAATATGTTGTGAAATTCAAGGGGAACGGGCATGGGGTTAAAGCCTTGATAGCTGAATTGATTGGAGGGGAAATGGCAAGGGCTTTAGGTCTTAAAATACCTGAATTGGTTTTTGCGAACCTGGATGAAGCATTTGGTCGTACTGAAGGCGATGAGGAAATACAAGACTTGCTAAAAGCAAGTAAAGGGCTGAACTTAGCCATGCACTTTCTTTCCGGAGCGATAACATTTGACCCTGCCGTAACTAAACCCAACGCCAAATTAGCCTCTCAAATTGTATGGCTCGATGCGTTTATTACTAATATTGACAGGACCATTAAAAATACCAATATGCTTGTATGGAACAATGAGCTTTGGCTTATTGACCACGGTTCATGCCTTTATTTCCAGTATTCATGGAATACCTGGGAAACTCATTCCAAAAGCTCTTTTGCATTAATAAAAGACCATGTACTATTGCCTCATGCTGCTTTATTAAACGAAACAGATATTGAATTCAAAACGCTTTTAACGGAGGAAAAAATCGAAGCTATTGTGTCACTTATTCCTGATGAATGGTTGCATTGGGAAGGAACTCTGGAAAGCCCGGAATCGCTGAGGAAAGTATATTTGAATTTTCTGCTTATCCGGTTACAACATTCTGAAATTTTTATTAACGAAGCCAAAAATGCAAGAGAAGCACTTATATGAATATTCTATAATCCGTATTTTGCCTGTTGTTGAGCGGGAAGAATTCATTAATGTGGGTATTATTCTTTTTTGTAAAAAGGAAGACTTTATTAAAGTCCATTTTAAGTTGGACGAAAAAAAGCTGGAAGTATTCTGTAAAGTATTAGATGTAGAACAAATCCGGTTGAACCTACAATCATTTGAAAAAATAGCGATGGGCGATAAGACTGCCGGTGCTATTGCCGGGCTAGATGTGCCTTCCCGTTTCAGGTGGCTCACGGCTGTAAGAAGCTCTGCTATTCAAACTACCAGACCTCATCCCGGGCTTTGCGATGATTTGGAAGAAACCGCAGCACGCTTATTTAAGGAATTGGTTTTGTAGCATTCTATTGGTGTGAATATTATTCAGCGTAATTTATTTAATTTACCGTCTTTCATTTTTTATTCCCCCTTAATCTTAATTATATATTTATTCTATGAATCCAAGAGAAATTACCATTGCCAGAAAAAGTAAAAGTCCGTTAACTGTTAATCGCTTTGGATATGGCACTATGCGCCTCACAGGAGAAGGAATTTGGGGAGAACCTAAGAACCGTCCGGAAGCTTTACAAATATTAAAACAGTGTATTAAACGCGGAATTAATTTTGTGGATACTGCCGATTATTATGGGGAAGATGTAACCAACCGTTTAATAAAAGAAGCCCTTTATCCCTATACTGCTGACCTT
>CAVYDB010000039.1:0-3550 GCA_963767125.1 uncultured Bacteroidota bacterium
AAATATAGTTAGGTTGAGTAGGGTCATTATATTCGGCAGAAGAGCCCGATACTGCAATATTCCCATTTTTGTCGATTGAACTTGCTTTCCTGATAGCCAGTTTAGCAGCACCTCCTTCGGCAAGTGTAGGTACATCTTGTTCTTCCAGCACCACGCACCGGGTCCATTTACTCTGGTCGGCGGTAAAAACAATGTCAACGCTGGCAATGTTCCCGATAGAATCGGCAACCGAAGTATTTACCTGGGGTGACACGATAGCGCTATACGCAGGGCCATTATCGCAATCCTGAGTTGAAGAAGAAACAGAACATAACCCATAAGGCGCCCATGTACCAGCCACTATTTGGTTATAGTATTGGTTAGGGTCATAATAACTATATATTCCCGTAGTTTTATTCTCATTGGCAGGATAAGATGAGAATCCCTCATCAGGGTCACTGGTAGGAGCACCCGTAAAATCTCCGACATTACCTGACCTGATCCAGAAAAGAAGGTTTACAGCAGGAGAAACTGAACCAATACCACTTAACCAGTTTTGGTTCGGGTTGGCAAAAGTCAAATTAGAACTTGAATCGATCGCCTGGTTGTTAGTACCACCGGGGAATGGAACATTTTGAATGGTAATTGAAATACCATATTGGGGGAAAATCTGTTCATATTCAAACCCGATATTAGTGTCGGAGCGGTCAACCTCCCCGGTATTCTGGTCTATCAATTCCCAATCTGTAGCGCCTGTTACGCCGAAACTATCAGGAATGAATTTAATAATAAAGTTTGAATTCACTACATTCAGCGGGTCAACTACCTTTATATTAACGGGGCCTTGTCCGGCAACGTATGTAGGATGTGCCATGGAATCATTGGCAAGAATATAGTTAATACTATTCTGGTCTAACTCAATGGTATTATATCCATTTCCATGACCCTCAAGCCTTGTTATAGGAACCCCTGAGCCATAGCTTGAGTTTTGAACAGTTCCAAAACTTTGGGCACTCACTATATGAGGAATAGCTGTGTATACAGGAATACTTCCCCCTCCCGGACCAAGCCTGCCCTGTAAAAATGGGAGTTTTTGACCCCACCTTAAGTTGGTATCAGGCCCATTAGGGTTATATGGAAAATAGTTGTTATAAGCGTACGCTATTGCCATAAAATAATAAGGCCTGTCATTCACAAGGTTTGCCTGGTTATCTTCTTGAAAGGCATCGCTCTTTATATCAAAAGAATGAACAATACCCTTATTGGCGCCGCTTACTTCCAGTGTAGGCACATTAGCATTCAGGCTGCTGTTAAAAATATAGTTAATAATTTGGGAAACGGTATCTTTAACATCGCACTGTGCAATAAGACGTGCCTTGCTTGGGTCCAGCAATTCATATGCGGTAATGGAAGAGTCATCAACTGGAATATTTCATATCCCTGAAAAACAAAGTCGGTATCGTAAAAAGGAGGTAAAATAGTAGGTGATTTTTCCATATAATGCTCCTTATAATTATTAGAAGTAATAGGGTTGGTAAGCGTAAGTATCAGTTCTTGGTTAAGTTCCTGAACGGTTACTAAAGGAGCATCGGGGCCATTAACCACTTTAAAGCAATTGTTAAACAAACCTTGTGCCAGGTCGGCATCCTGTTGAATTAACCCGATAGGATAATGTATTACCCAATCCGTTGCTCCCGGTTGGTCCCAAACGCAGCCAACAATAACATAATTTACTGCCCCGGGCTGTAGAGTAAAAGGTCCGGCAGACTGCAGGAACCTTCTGTCATTGCTACATCTCCTGCAGAAACTTCATCCCACTCAGCTTGGGCAATACCGTTCGTACCATAGCCTGTAGGATCGGTATTTAATGCATTCCATTTCCCAATGCCCCCGCAGGTGTCCATGGAAACATATAATCGCAGGGGATAGCTGCCTCCATAACCGTTTCCTCCATAGGTCATAGTGTTCCATCTGTCCATAAACCGGTAAGATAATTGTAGTATGAAGTTTGGTTAGTAGGATTACCTTGAACGGAAAGTCGTTATTATAATAAACAAATCTTGCCATACCAATATATCCATTTTTTACATAATAGTCTGGTATCGCCCGTATCAGGCTTAGGCCCCTGGAAAAACACAACACCAACTGCAGCCGGGTCGATTCGGTATCCGTATTCGCAAGCAAAATGCCCCGTACCATCATGCGTTGAAAAGCATGTCCGTCAATACCCATAACCCATATTTCTGCCTACATCGCAACCTGTAAGTTATCAGCCGCCATTACCCAAATCAAAGTCATCCCAAAAACCAAAATAGGTTTTATATAAAGAAAAGGTTGAACGGTTAATTATCTGGTAATGATAAAAAGTCATATTGTTAATAGCATCGTTGGTTTGAAATGCAAAAGCCTGCTCACGAATTTCCACCCCAATCGGAACACCTCCCGTTTCAGTATGAATATTTCCTACATCATTAATTACCCACCATAAGCAAGCATCACCATAAAGTTCATTTTGGCAATTATCCGTTCCCGGCTTAAATCGAAATGCAGGATAGTCGCCCTCCGAGGGTCATAATACCGTTTTGGTCAACATCGACATAAGGGGCAAGATGTTGTGATTCGCAAAATGCTGGATTTCCACTTCCGGGCCAAGTTTAATATATCTGATGGAATATTGGCTACTGGACCATTGCCGGATAATTGGTATGGAAGGCTTCCACTTCCGCGCGAGTAACAATAAAACATTTTATCCCATGCCAAGGCATTCCGATGGTAATTACTGATGAGATGTATCAATAGGGCCTGCCCAAAAGTCTTCTCCGTTTTGGCGGTAGGTCATTGCTGCTACTTTTAATTGTCCGCCCGCATCGTATCCTCCAATCCATAAAGCAGCGGCAAACTGGGCACTTACAACTCCATTTGCAGGTGCAAAATAAGCATGACAATTTGTGCCGGGGTTCCACCACATATCCCCTTCATCCATTATCCGGCAACGTACATTATTCACATTAAAAACATACGCACCTTCATCCTGTGAGCAACCGGAAGCCATTACCGAACGGGTGGTTTTCAGAGGGCGCATGCCGCCTATGTTTTCCATGGCATATCCATAGCCGGACAGTAATATGCAGATAGCTGCTGAAATTAATTTTTTACGATGCATGTTCATAATTTTTATTTTTAATATTATAGTATCAACTTAATTTATTCATTCCCCGGTTAGAAGTTAAATACCAACCCCAGTCGTGCCAGGCGCGGCAATGATAAATAAGTTGGTACTTTTTCCTGTATAGAATACTGGTCAATAAATGCTTGTGGCGATACCTGTCCGGCAGTATATTGTTTGCCAAGCGCTGATTGAAGGAACCCATCATCAGTAGGGCTTCCTGTAAAATTATACACTGTAAGTACATTTTCCGTATTCAGCAAATTGGTTGCGGAAAAGAAAATGGTTAACTGGCAGGGATGGGATTTAATAGATATCCGGAACATTTTATCTACCCTGATATCTACGCGGTTTTGCCAGGGCAGATAGTCACCATTAATAGTTCCAATATCAGTATTACGTTGC
>CAVYDB010000040.1:0-79213 GCA_963767125.1 uncultured Bacteroidota bacterium
TACGTATCAAAATGACTATTAAAATTTAACACACAGATAAACCTAAAAACCTACCAAGATACTCAAAACCTATCAAATAATAAAATATGCAGTTAAGATTGGGTTAAAACAAGTTATTACACTACCTTACAATATATATATTGTTTCATCTTTTATACCTTAAACTATATGATATAAACAACCGGTTTTCTAAAGGTATCTTTAGAATAAGAGGGGGGTATATAATGGAAAAATCTGTAATCAGATAATGCATACGTTTATAGTCCATAGTTCTGTGGCGGATATTCTTTAACTTTGCAGCTAAATAAGCGATATGAAAAAGATAGTAATGATTACAGGCGCTACAGCAGGGTTTGGGGAAGCTACCGCGCATGAATTTGCAAAAAACGGGTACGATATAATTATTACCGGCAGAAGGCTGGACAGGTTGAATAAAGTGGCCGAAGAGCTGGGTAAAAAATATGGATGTGGAAGTTTTCACCCTGAATTTTGATGTGCGCAATAATGCGGAAACCCAAAAGAGCATTTACGGGCTGCCCGCCCAATGGCAGAATATAGATGTGCTGGTGAATAATGCCGGGCTTGCAAGCGGCTTCGGCCCCATACAGGATGGCAATATAGAAGATTGGGAAAAAATGATTGATACCAATATAAAAGGATGCTTTATGTTACCCGTTGCATTGCCCCTATGATGATAAAAAACAAAAAAGGACATATTATTAATATTGGCTCTACGGCAGGAAAAGAAGCCTACCTGAATGGCAATGTATATTGCGCCACCAAATTTGCCGTGGATGCACTCACCAAATCTATGCGTATAGATATGCTGCCGCATGGCATAAGGGTTACCAGTGTTTGCCCGGGTATGGCAGAAACAGAATTTTCCGTGGTGCGTTTTCACGGCGATAAAGAGAAAGCAAAAAATGTTTACAAAGGATTCAGACCCCTTACAGCTACCGATATTGCCGATGTAATTTATTTTGTCGCATCGCGCCCGGCTAATGTAAATATCAGCGATATTGTAGTTACACCGCTTGCCCAGGCAAATACTTCCAATATACTCAGGGATAAGGTTTGAGCTATAGGGATCAGTGTTTCATGTAAATAGACTGGGGGTGAAAATATCTTGAAATAAGATATGAAAAAGAAGATACAATCATTAAGGGTACAAGCAATGTATATCCCCCGGTAGCTTCTGCTATCAGGAATATAGCGGTTAAGGGGGTGTGCATTACCCCGCTCATCAAGCCTGCCATAGCTACTGCAATAAAGTTAGGTTCGTTCAGCTTTTCAATTCCCATTATTTTACCTATATTAAAATAGTTTATAGTATATACAAAGAAAAAACCGATTACTGAACCCATGAAAAGGGAAGGTGCGAAAAAGCCCCCGTTCCCACCTGCACTGATGGTAAGCTGTGTGGCAAATATTTTTAGTAATAGAATGGCAATAGTTATTACAAGCAAGGCATAACCGCTATTATGGAACTTAAATAAAATACTACTGTCAAATAACCTGGTATAGTCTGTGTTCAGCAACATCTGCACAGTATGGTAGCCTTCTCCATAAAGTGGCGGGAGGAAAAATATGGTAGCTCCTAAAACCAGCCCGCCTATGAGGGCTTTTTTATAGGGGTTTTTTATTCCTTCCAATACGTTGGCAGAGTATGATATACTCTTCAGCACATAAAGGGAGTAAAAGCCCGTAATGATACTTAAAGCGAGATAAAAAGGCAATGCATTGACATCCCATCCGGCAGTGAAAATATAGAATATTTGCCCGCCATGATATAGCAATTGAGATATAACCGAAGCAACGGCAGAAGCAATAAGCAAAGGGACGAATTGTACGGTGGAGAATTTTTTCAACAATACCTCAATGGAAAATAACACACCTGCAATAGGGGCGCCAAAAATGGCTGAAATACCTGCCGAAGCCCCACAAGCCAATAGCAATACCCTCTCCTCATCGCTCAGTTTAAAAAGCGTGGCTATATTCGAACCGAAAGCAGAACCGGTAACTACAATAGGGGCTTCCAAACCCATAGACCCGCCAAGACCCACCGTTAAAGATGAGGTAATCATGTGCGAATACATTTTATCTTTTTCCATATACCCGCCCCTGGTATTAATATTTTCTACTACATTGCTTATACCCCGTCCCAGCTTACCTTTGCGAAAAATCCAGGTGTAGGCAGTGGCAAGCAATATGCCAACTACAGGAGAAAAGAGCAACACAAAATTTCCGCTGGTTTCATATACTTTTAATATGGATTCTAAAAAACCCGTTGCCTGCTTCAGGGCAACAGCAGCAAGACCCGCCACAATACCTACAACAACACTGAGCAGTAAAAAAAAATTATCAGGGCTTAGTTTCAGCTTTTGCCTCCATTGGGAAGCTTTTTGCATTATGACCGCAACTTTCATCCTGCAAAAATAGAAATAAGAATATCTATCCTAAACATATTACCGGGAATAAAGGGTACGGGTAGAATACGCACTACAAAAAAAACTACTGATAATATTCTATCATCCGTTCTACAACGGTTTGCGGCTTACCGCCCGCATCCGTTATTTCCCTTATCCAATTTCCTTCTTTATCAAAAGCGGTAAATTCATACTGCCAATCGTAAACTATTGTCCCATCACTTTTAGAACATACGTCTGCTACTTTATTCCCCTTTTCATCGTATTTCATGGTTTCTTTTGTAGAAATTTTTCCATCATTTTGATAAGTTACCAATTCTATAATATTGTTTCTATCATCGTATTGATAAGAGTACCTGAGATACATGGAACCATTGGGACGGAAATCTACTTTTTCAATTAAATTTCCATTCCCGTCATAGTGGCAGGTCTCCCTTTTATTTAAGGTATCCCATGGGGCATATTCCTTTTGCTCTATCATATTTCCCTTAGCATCAAAAGTGTTGACATCCCTATATTGCGGTTTACCATTTTCAATTACCCTGACTTCTGCTTTATTTCCCTTTTCATCCAGTGTTAATAATAAAGAGTCTTTCGTTATGGCAAAGCTATCGGGCATGGTGTTTTCCGGAGCCATATATTGCATAGCTTGTTCTGCCTCATTTTCCTTAATTAAATTATTGCTGGCATCGTATTGGCGTATTACCTGGTACACTAATTTATCTTCCCCCCGGTAATTCCTCTGTTGAACAAAATAACCCGCACTATTGCATTCTGTTACCACTTTAGAAATAAGGCTCCCCTTTTCCACCTTCCCTGAATCGCCAATGGCTTTATATATTTTATAAATAACCGTTTTCACTTTGCCATTGTAATGAAGAGATTCCAGTTCGGTTTTTATTTTCCCTTTATGCGTGCAGGAAACTAAAACCATTGAGGCAGCAAGAAATAGAAAGAAGTGTTTCATTCCGGGCATATTTAATTCTTTATTCACTTATTATCTATTTTATTCATTATTCCTTATTTACATCTCCCCTCTCTTCCCTAACTGTATCACATCCATATTTTTTATTTCAGTGCCATCTATTATAAATCGTACCATCGTACGAACTGAGTGTAAGCCCTGCTTACCGGCAGCACCGGGATTTATGTGAAGGAGATTGAGGTCCTTATCAAATATTATTTTTAAAATATGTGAGTGCCCGCAAATAAATATTCCCGGTTGGGTTTGTTGTAAAAGCCTTTTCAGCTGAGGGCTGTAATTGGGCGGGTAGCCTCCAATATGGGTTATCCATATTTTTTTTTCTTCACATTCAAAAACCTGGTTTTCGGGACAAATAGTTCTTATTTTATTGTCATCAATATTGCCATATACAGCTTTTAGGGGCTTAATATTCGCAAGGGTATCATATACCCCTACTCCTCCAATATCTCCGGCATGCCAAATTTCATCGGCTTCAGCGGCATGGTTACAAATGGCTTCATCAATATAGCCATGAGTATCTGAAAGAAGGAGGATTTTGCGCATATATTAAATACCTCTCATCTCTAACTATCCTGTAATTCCTCCGCCAGTTGCATTTCATACATATCCCGGTAATGTCCGCCGAGTGCAACAAGTTGTTCATGGGTTCCGTATTCAGCTACTCTGCCTTTTTCAAGTACCAGGATTTTATCACACATCTTAACAGAAGAAGCCCGGTGGCTGATAATAACGGTAGTCCGTCCTTCCATATAGCGTTGCAGGTTATATAATATTTCCTGTTCGGTATTCGTATCCACAGCCGAGAGACAATCGTCCATTACTAATATATTAGGGGCTTTCAACATAGCCCGTGCAATAGAAATCCGTTGCTTTTGTCCACCCGAAAGCGTTACTCCCCTTTCCCCTACATAAGTTTCAAAGTTATCACGGAACTCCATAATATTATCATAAATAGCAGCATCCTTGGCAGACTGCTCCACTCTTTTTCTCAACTCATCTTTCTCTCCATCGGTGGAAAAAGAAATATTTGCTGCAATAGTATCTGAAAATAAAAAAACTTCTTGTGGCACGAACCCCACCCTGCTCCGTAAGGATGATAAGGAAATTTGGCGTATGCTTTTTCCATCCACCCAAATTACTCCCGAAGTGGTATCATATAGCCGGCAAATAAGCTGTGCTATTGTTGATTTTCCGCTTCCCGTTCTGCCCACAATACCTAACGATTCCTGCTTGCCCACTTTGAAAGAAACATCTTCCAACGCTTTTATTCCTGTATCGGGATACACAAAAGATACATGAGAAAATTCCAATTCCCCTTCCACTTTTACTTCATTTTCATTTTCACTGGTTACCGTTGGCACCGTTTTCAAAAATTCATTGATACGGGTTTGAGATGCGGCTGCCCTTTGCACCAGTGATGTTATCCACCCCACACTGGCAACGGGCATGGTGAGTTTATTTACATAAATTACAAATGCCAGCACCTCTCCGGCGGTTACTTTTCCTGCAAGCGTTTCCATACCTCCCTTATACACTATCAGCACCAGGCTGATACCTATCAAAAACATAAGGAATGGCTGGAATAAAGCATCCGCATTCACAAGGTACATATTTTTCTTTTTATAATCGAGGCATTGTTTTTCATAATCATCACCCAAACTTTTTTCAAGCATATAGGATTTTATCACCCTGATGCCTGAGAAGCTTTCCTGCGATTTTGAGAACAAAACCGAAAGTTGCTGTTTTACCACTGCGCTCCGGTCATTTATCAGGTTGCTGATATAATAAACTGACAAGTATAAAACGGGCAACGGTGCAAAAACATAAAGCGTATAAACAAGATTTATCTTTATCATAAATGCCAGCGTGAAGGCCACAATGGTAATAGTATTGGTAGTGTACATAATAGCAGGGCCTACATAATTCCTTACCTGGCTTACATCTTCGCTTATGCGGTTCATCAGGTCGCCGGTGTTATTTCGTTTGTAAAAAGCCAAATCCAGTTTCTGGTAATGTTCGAACACCTCGTTTTTTAAGTCATATTCTATCAGGCGGGAAGTAACAATGATTGTCTGTCTTGTAAGAAAAAGAAAGATGCCACTAACCAAGGTCAATGCAAAAAATAATAGTCCCAGTTTGATAAGATGGCTGAAAGCGGCAGGCAAAAAACCACTGGTTTGAGATACATTTTTAGATACCCAATCTACACTCTGTGATACAAAACCCACGGAATAAACACTTAACCAGGCAGAAAGGGATACAAAAAGCAAGCCGGAAAGCAGCCTGACCCGGTATTTATAGAGATACTTATTGAGGTAGAAAAGCGATTTCATGAAGAAGCAAAGTTATGAAATTAAATGCTTGCAATTTTAGGTTTAAGTAATTGCCTTATTGACACCAGATGGCTGAATAAAGCTATAGGGACAATGAAACAAGGCAACCATACGAATGGGAAATAAAGAACCGCTATGTTAGGTTGGTCGAAAGCAAATTTTTGAAATACAAATGGAGCAGATAAAACAGCATTGACTACGATATTAAAAAGGAGACCAAGAGCGATAAAATTCCAGGCGAGAATGATTTTGTTACTCCATTTTTTCCGCTGAATACCATAGTAGGCAACTAATGGCGCTGTAATACCCGCCAGTATATCAAAATTTCTGCCCGAAAAGGTCATAAGTTCAGGAACAGCCTTATATAAAAAGAGCCAGTATAAAACTATTTCAACAGGAATTCTAACGATATGCAGGTAGGCTAAATTAACAAGTGACAGACCATCCATAAAATTTCTGCCCTTTTTTGTTATAAACAAAACCAGGATGATAAGAACAGCCGGGAAAACTAACAGTGTAAATCCCGGTGGAAAAGATTTCGCGGTAGTATAATAGAAGCCTTTTAATGATACTACTGCCTGAATTATTAACCAAATAATCAGGCATAGTAGTATATAGTTTTTCGGGGTTGTATTTTGAAGTGCGAGATAAAATAGTATTAATGTCGCCAATACAGTTAGTACAAACACTATTGAAACATAAACAGGTACCCCCTCTATCATACTTTTGTGCCCTAAAACACCCTTATTTTCGGATAATACTAATATTTAATATATTTGCCCACTCGCAAAAGACAATTCGATTCATCTCAGCTACAAAACTAAGGATATTTTACCTTCTAATTATTAATCTTATGATAGAGACGGCAGAGGCAAAGAAAACAGTTACTCACTCCGACGGGAGCGTTACGGGACAAATGTTGACCTTCGACCACGAAGAAGTTTTATTTTGTAATGACAATGCTACCGGGCTTAGGGCTATAATAGCCGTACATAATACCACCCTGGGGCCCGGTCTCGGAGGTTGCCGTATATGGAAATATGCTCATGAACAAGATGCTTTGAATGATGTGTTACGACTTTCCAGGGGTATGACCTACAAAGCTTCCGTAGCAGGACTGAACCTCGGAGGAGCAAAATCAGTTATAATAGGGGATTCTAAACATATTAAAACCGAAGCCCTGATGAGGCGTTTCGGGCGTTTTATTGATGACCTCGGAGGGAAATATATTACTGCGGAAGATGTGGGTTCTACCAGCCGCGATATGGAATATATCCACATGGAAACACGCCATGTTACCGGGATACCTAAATATATGGGAGGCAGCGGGGACCCTTCACCTGTGACAGCGTATGGCGTATGGCTCGGCATGAAAGCTGCTGCCAAAGAACGCTGGGGCAATGACAACCTTTCAGGGAAAAAAATTATGGTTCAGGGTATTGGTAATGTGGGCGAATGCCTGGTAAAGCATTTGGTGGATGATGGTGCGAAAGTTTATATTTCTGATATTAATGCCGAAAAACTTAAGGAAGTAGCTACCAAATTTAACGCGGAAGTGGTAGATTCTGATAAAATATTTGACCTGAACATGGATATTTATGCTCCCTGTGCTATGGGCGCTACCCTTAATACGGCAAGTATAAATCAACTTACCTGTTCTGTAGTAGCGGGTTCTGCCAATAACCAACTGGAAGATGAAAAAGTGCATGGTGAAATGCTGATGAAAAAAGGTATTCTCTATGCTCCCGATTTTGTAGTAAATTCAGGGGGGCTTATTAATGTTTATGCCGAACTTTCAGGTAGCTATAACCGGGAACGTGCTATTTCGCAAACTGATAAGATATATACCATTACCAGGGATATATTCCATGTATCGGCTAAGGAAAATATACCTACTTATCTTGCTGCTAACCGTTTGGCAGAAAGACGTATTGAAGCTATTGGAAAAATAAAATTAAACCACTAAAAAGTATAAGTTATGAATTATGAGTTTAAGCGAAAATTGTTATGTACACAAATTGGCAAATAACTCATAACCTATAACTCATAACTACTCAACCGTTCTTTAAATTATGCTTAATCGCCGCTATTTGCGCATAAAAGTGCTGCAAGCTTTATATTCCTTCTACCGCGACGATCGCTTTGACCTGCCCCTGAAGGAAAAAGAGCTTAAAAACAGCGTTGATAAAATATATGACCTTTACCTCTACCTTATTCTCATTTTAAAAGAGCTTCGTACCATTGCAGAAAGGACCATAGAAGAAAGGAAAAAGAAACTTATGCCCACTGCCGATGACCTTAACCCAAGCACCCGGTTTATTAACGACCCGGTATTGCTCAAAATTCACACCTCGCCCCTACTCTCCAGGCTAAAAAAAGAAAGGGTCATCATGTGGGAGATTGATGAGGACACCGACATAAAGAAAATTTATTCCGATATACTTGCCTCTGCCGAATACAAGGCTTATTGCGCTGCTGCTGCTGTTTCTTTTGAGGAAAGCAAAAAGTTTATCCATGTTATTTATAAAAAATTCATTTCGGAAAACGAATCTATAAAACAGCATCTGTTTGAAAAAAATATACATTGGGCCGGAGATTATACCCTGGGTATTTTATGTATTTTTAAAACCCTTAAAGGGCTGAAGGAAGATGGTGATATTGATTTGCTCCCTCTCTATAAAGCTGATGACGACTTCGAGTACATGATAACCCTTTTCAGGCATACTATTTTAGATGAGGTAAGTGTTTCAGCCATACTGAAAGATAAAATCTCTAACTGGGACCCGGAACGTATTGCAGCCATTGATATGCTATTAATGAAAATGGCGGTAACTGAAATTATGCAATTCCCGGGAATACCGGTTAAGGTAACTTTGAATGAATATATTGAAATATCGAAAGTCTATAGTTCCCCAAAAAGCAATACCTTTATCAATGGCATTTTAGATGCTGTAGTGAAAGATTTGCGCTCTCAAAATAAGCTGGCTAAGACGGGGAGAGGATTGATTGAGTAGAAATAATATACCTGCGTTACGGGGTTTTATTTTTAAGCCATTTTTATCACTAAGCCCACAAGAAAATACGCATAAAGTTTCACTAAGAATATTCTTTGCTATGTCGCTCTCTGTGCCTTCTCCTGTATTTCCTCTGTGTAAGAAATTTCTGTTTCACAGAGGTTCACTGAGAAGCACGGAGGTTCACAGAGAATAAGGGCATCGCGTAAAGGACTTGAAGAAAATATTTGAACGATTATACCCCATTAGTAAAGTTTAATATCTGCTTGCAATTTAATCCAATCGAAAGCAGCATCTTTATATGTCATTATAATTTTATAACTTTATATCTTCATATATCAAAATATAACATAATGGATAATATACGTGAACAACTGGTGAGAGCCATTGAATTAAGGAAACCGATAAGCTATGATTACGAAGCTGAAGATAGAGCGATTGGTTTAAGATATGGGAATCCCCATGCAATATTCATTGCGACCACAAATAATATCAATATAGATATTTGGAAAACTGGTGGGGTCAGATCAGATACAAAGCCACTTCCAGCATGGAGACAATATAAAATACAAAATATAAAAAAAGTCACAATACTTGAGGGCGAAGAACAATTTACTATTGCGCAAGGATATAACCCAAACTCAAAGCAATATTCAAGACCAATAGCAAAAGTATAATGAGTGTTCAATTTCAAAAAGAGCTTTTATCTAGACCAGGGGTACAATTGTACATTAATATAAATGGTATAGATCAAGATAATATTACCAATAGTGACGATTTTCAACTTACAATTTACGCATTAAACCCTGATAATTCTACTCATTTATTTTCCCAATCTTTAACCTATAATGAAAGCATAGATCTTTTCAATTATCTAAAAAGTATTTCTATTATTAGAGACAATACCAAAGCTAATACAGCTAAATTTATCGAAATAACGAAAGACTTGAAAGGTATTATCTCATATATTGAGACATTAGACAGTTCGTTGCTTAAAGCGATTCTTGATAAAGCAAATGAAAATGAAAAACTTAAATTGTTACTAGATGTTCTTTCTGAAAGTGAACTTCAAAACTTACAGGCATCTATTAAGCAAGCGAGCCATCAAAAAGCGTTAAGTAACTTAAAACATTTGCTTGAGTTGGAGGAAACCACAACAATAACTGACGCGATTATTAACTATGTAAATTTAAAGGAATATATTGCTGGTCAACCAGAAAAGATTTTTCAGAATTGGATTGAAAAAAACACCTGGACTTTAGGGGTTGAGTACATACAAAAGCATGCTGCACGGCAAATAGGAATAAATTCGGAAAGTGATTTAATAATGGAAACTACTGATGGTTTCATTGATCTAATAGAACTTAAAAGACCTAAATTTCATTTATTTGAATACGATAAAAGCCATAATAGTTATTATCCTTCAAAAGAACTTTCAAAAGTAATTGGACAATGTATGTTATACCTAAAGATTCTAGATGATTATAAAGTACTTTTGGAAAAGCAACATAAATTTAAGCTTCTTAGACCTAGAATAAAAATCATCGTAGGGCGGTCAAACACCTTTACAGATGAAGAGTTTGATACTTTGCGGATGCTAAACTCTAACCTTAATCATATTCAAGTTATCACCTATGATTATTTATATCATTGTGGGGAAAATATTATTTCATACTATATTCAATCCTCCACTGCTACAAACTGACCTCTTCTAATCAGATTACTAGCATTTTAATTTAAGCTGTTTATTAATAAGCCTCCGAAGAACCTATATCCAAGCTCCCTACGCCGTCACCCTATTCAGCTCCTCCGAAAAGCCTTCCCAAATTTTGAATTTTTCTTCCAGCCTCGATTTAAGGGATTGGTAGTCAGATAGCACTTTTGAGGAATCTGTATTTTTTTCGTAAAAGTCAGGCTGGTTAATTACCTTTTCGGTTTCGCTTATCTTCTTCTCTAACTCAGCAATATCGTCTTCCGCCTTTTTTATTTTAGATTCTAATTGTTTTACTTTTTTGCTTTCATCCTCCACCACTTTTGATTTATTAGGAGAAGCAGCAATAATTTTCTCTTCCTTCTTAACTATCGTGCTCACTCTCGATTCCTTAAGCCTTTCCAGCTTGCGTTTGCGCATAAATTCATTAATATCGCAAAGGTGTTCTTTCAAATGCCCATCGCGGAATTCATAGAGTTTATTGACCAATCCATCTAAAAAATCACGGTCGTGAGATACGATTATAAGAGTGCCTTCATAATTAAGTAGGGCTCGTTTTAAAATATCTTTCGAGCGTATGTCAAGGTGGTTGGTAGGTTCGTCGAGCATCAGCAGGTTATAAGGTTGAAGCAGGAGTTTGCAAAGAGCCAGTCTTCCCCGCTCGCCCCCGCTAAGTACCTTTACTTTTTTATCTACATCTTCCCCGCTGAACAGGAAAGCGCCAAGCAAATTCCGTACGCGAGCTGCGTATTTCTCCTACTGCCAGTTCATCAATGGTATCGAAAACAGTTTTATTTGGGTCGAGTTTTT
The DNA here is from genome assembly GCA_963767125.1 of uncultured Bacteroidota bacterium. Lineage (GTDB taxonomy): Bacteria > Bacteroidota > Bacteroidia > JABEUT01 > JABEUT01 > JABEUT01. The sequence continues at coordinate 11,280 of CAVYDB010000040.1, forward strand.
CTGCCTGGTCTTGTTCAAAATATCCCATCAGCACATTATGCCCCAATTTTACAATTCCTTCCGCTTCGGTTTGCCCGGCAATCATTTTCATCATGGTGGTTTTACCTTCGCCATTCCTGCCGACAAAAGCTATCCTTTCGCCCTTTTCTACAATAAAATTTGCTTTTGAAAATATCCGTTTCTCCCGCGTAAGCTTTCCCGGCATTTTCAACTGTCAGGGCAATTTTCCCACTATGAGCAGGTGGCGGAAACCTGAAATGAATGGAAGCAGTATCATCATCATCCACTTCAATAATATCCATCCGGTCAAGTTGCTTTATCAAGCGACTGTGCGAATGCCGCTTTGCTTGCCTTTGCCCTGTATTTATCAATAAGTACCTGCGTTTTAGCAATTACCTTTTGCTGGTTTTTAGCGGCTGCTTCCTGTTGCTCCCTCCTTTCCTTGCGGAGGATGAGGTAGTGACTATAATTGGTTTTGTAATCGTAAATTTTTTGATTGGAAATTTCTATGGTGCGGGTGGTTACGTTATCCAGGAATTTTTTATCGTGAGAAATAAGCACCAGCGCCCCGGGGAATGTTTCCATAAACTCCTCCAGCCATTGCATAGATTCTATGTCGAGGTGATTGGTAGGCTCATCAAGCAACAAAACATCGGGTTTTTGCAACAGAAGCTTTACCAACTCAATACGCATCCTCCATCCCCCACTCAGTTCTGAGGTAGGTCGGCTAAATTCACTCCTGTCAAATCCAAGTCCTTTTAGTTTCTTTTCTATTTCTTCGTCCCTGTTACCCGAACCTAAAATATCAAGGCGGTGGGTAATATCAGTTACTTCCGTTATCAAATTTGAATAGGAATCGCTTTCATAATCCGTCCTTGTCTCTAACTGGTGATTTACTTCCACCAGGCGGGCTTCCAGTTGCTGCATTTCTATAAAGGCAGTAGCTGCTTCTTCAAACACGGTTTTACCATGCTGGTGAACCATATCCTGCGGCAGGTAGGCAATCTTAATGCCATTGGGTTTGCCAATGCTTCCTGTAGTGGGGCTTTGCAGACCTGCTATCAATTTTAGCATGGTACTTTTGCCCGAGCCGTTCTTTCCCGCCAGTCCTATACGGTCATTATCATTGATGAGGTAGCTTACATTCTCAAATAGAACGAAGCCCCCAAACCTAACACTCACATTATTTACCGAAATCATTTTTCAAAAAAGGTTGCAAAAGTAGTCTAAAAAAAGCATTTTTACCAATCGCCTACTCCATCATTATCAAATAGACAAGATGCAGGCAAATAAAAAAGGTTGTCCCGAAATCATTCGGAACAACCTTTAGATGTACAAAGAAACAGCGCTTACTTTGCTGTACCTTGAACAGGAGCGCTGTTTGCAGGATGTGGTTTCACAGCAGGTTTCATACTTTTTGCCGGAGCTGCTGCTGCTTTTGCAGGTTTTGCCGCGGTGCCTTTAGTAGCTTTAGTAGCTTTCGGTGCAGATTTTGCTGTTTGCTTAGCTACCGGAGCTTTAGCATCTTGTTTTACTACTGGAGAAGCGAAAGAAATGCCTCCGATAAAGAGAGCGCTTGCGAGGATTAAACTTAACTTTTTCATGACTTTATTTTTTGTTTTATTGTTTAGAAACTGAAAGCAAAATTATACTGGCAGAATGAAGGATTCATGAGGGTTACGTGGATGTGATGTGAAGGAATGTTAAAGAGCAAATAAATAGGTTTTATATATCAAGGGGCTTAGGGTAAAAATAAAAAAAGTTGCCGCATTACGGTGCGGCAACTCTTTAAGATTGTAACTGAAGCAAAATTTACTTTGCTGTACCTTGAACAGGGGTTCCTTTTACAGGATGGGGTTTCTTTGGACCCTTGGTGTTTGCCGGAGTTGCTGCCGCCTTTACAGGTTTTCCTTTTGGAGTTTTAACAGCCGGTTTATCTTGTTTTACTACCGGAGCTTTAGCATCTTGTTTTACTACTGGAGAAGCGAAAGAAATGCCTCCGATAAAGAGAGCGCTTGCGAGGATTAAACTTAACTTTTTCATGACTTTATTTTTTGTTTTATTGTTTAGAAACTGAAGGCAAAATTACAGTGGCAGAATGAAGGATACATGAAGCCTCCAATTGACACATGTAAAGGATTGTTAAAATTAATATCCTTCTATACTGAATAGATTCTATTTTTGTGGATTATTATCCATTTATTTAACTATTCATCTTATGAAAAAAGGACCGATAACTACATTCATTGAAAAGAATTACCTCCATTTTAATTCTGCTACGTTGGTAGATGCTTCCAAAGCATACATAACCCACATGGATAAGAAAGGCAAAATGATGGTTACCCTTGCGGGGGCTATGAGTACAGCCGAGTTAGGCATCTCTCTTGCCGAAATGATACGTAACGATAAGGTCTCTATAATTTCCTGCACTGGCGCTAACCTGGAAGAAGATATTATGAACCTCGTTGCCCATAATCATTATAAGCGGGTTCCGCATTACAGGCAGTTATCGCCCGCCGAAGAATGGGATTTACTGGAACATGGGTATAACAGGGTAACCGATACCTGTATCCCCGAAGAGGAGGCTTTCCGCCGCATACAGTCGCATATTCATAAGCTGTGGAAAAAAGCCCAGACTAAAAATAAACGCTATTTCCCCCATGAATATATGTATGAACTGCTACTATCAGGTGTGATGAAAAAACACTATGAAATTGATGTTAAAAACAGCTGGATGATGGCTGCAGCAGAGAAAAACCTGCCGATTATTACCCCCGGTTGGGAAGATTCCACTATGGGAAACATTTTTGCATCGTATTGTATTAAAGGTGAACTTTTACCAGGCATTGTGAAATCGGGTATTGAATATATGATGTGGTTATCTAATTGGTACACCCAAAATTCCAAAGGACAAGGAATAGGCTTTTACCAGATTGGGGGCGGAATAGCAGGTGATTTCCCGATTTGTGTAGTGCCTATGCTTTACCAGGATTTGGAAAGAACCGATACCCCGTTTTGGGCATATTTCTGCCAGATTTCCGATTCTACTACCAGCTATGGTTCATACTCAGGCGCAGTACCTAATGAAAAAATTACCTGGGGCAAGCTAAGTGATAAAACGCCTCGTTTCATCATTGAATCGGATGCTACTATTGTGGCTCCGCTTATGTTTGCTTATATATTGGGGAAATAGAAAGTTTATAAAAGTAAAAAATACTGTTTTGTTAAAAACAGCGTATATATTAATACTTTTTGCGTTTTTATTTACAACAGGTTGTAAGGTTATCGGAGATTATTCCCTTAGTAGTGGATTCAGTAATGTCCATTTAACGCTTAAAGAGGATAGTACATTTATCTATAGAAGTTTTTTTGATGCAGGTGGTACAGATACTATTGCAGGGAGATGGACTAAACACAAAAAAATAGTAACCTTAAATTCTTATGCTAAACCGGAATTTAAACCCAATACTGTGTATGAAAAACCGGAACCTAATAAAAATGAAAAGTTAATTATTATTCAGTTTATGGATGAATCGGCATCCCATACAATAATATCCATAAACAATGACCAGGAGATTGATACTTTAAAACCATTGAATGATACTACATATCTGGGCGACCCATATCCAATGGATTTAACGTCTGCTTACACACACCTTAACCCAATAAATAATATTCGTATTCTAAAAACTGACAACTCGACAGATTGCATTCTTAAAGATAGCCTATTTAAAATATCAAACCCCTCATCAAATCTTATTATTATTTATGCTCAACCATACAACCACTATTCGGGCATGAAATACTTTGTCAACACTGAATGGAAGATCCATTATAATCGGATATATACATGGAGAAAATCAAATATGAAGTTTGATAAGGAAGTTTTCTTGAGTAAGAGGAAAAATAATATATGCCGGAGCGGTATTTTACCTTAATTGTATTTGCCTAACTTGCAAAAGAATTTATGGTTCACACCTATAAAATAACCGGAATGACTTGTAGCGGCTGTGAAGCTACCGTTAAAAGCAATCTTTTGAAATTGCCCGATGTGGAATCTGTGGAATTATCAAAGGACACAGAAATCGGCACCATCACCATGCAAAAGCATCTGTCTGTTAAAGAGTTACAAAATGCAATAGGGATGAATAGCAAGTACCATATCTCCGAAGACAGCAGTGTTCCCCAGATGAATGAGGTATCGTGGATAGCAACTTACAAACCCCTTTTTGTATTGTTTGGATTAATTCTTATAGTTTCTTTAATTGCATCTTATACTAACGGAACTGTAGCCCCCATGCGTTGGATGCGTTATTTTATGGCAGGTTTTTTTCTGTGCTTTTCCTACTTCAAACTTATTAATGTAAAAGCCTTTGCAGAATCCTATAGCATGTATGATATTGTTGCCAAGCGTATTAGAGCGTGGGGATTTATTTATCCTTTTGCAGAACTTGGCTTGGGAATTGCATACGCCACCAACTTTTCCCCGCTTGCTACAAATATTACTACTGTCGTCGTTATGGGTATTAGCAGTATAGGCGTTATAGAAAGTGTTGCAAACAAAAAGAAAATTCAGTGTGCATGTTTAGGTGCGGTGTTTAACCTGCCTATGAGTACAATAACTGTTATAGAAGACCTCTTAATGGTGGTTATGGCAGGGGCAATGATTTGGATGGGCTAATTTAATCTTGGAGAATTCTCGCTACAAAAACTCTAAATCACCAAATACCACGAAAAATTCAGTGTGTATTTCTTCGTGTTTTTGTGTCTTGGTGGCGTATGCCTTTCTTCGAGTAATTTATAAATAAACCCAAAGACTATTTAAAATCCCGTATCTTCATTGCGGTAACCTGCCCCGAAGTATTATCAATCCGGAATATCTTATACATTCTTGGGTTTATCCTGGATGGGGTTTTATCGTCAGGGTCAACATTTTCAAAGCTTATGGTAATGCTCCAGATTTTCTTTTCTTCACTTAGCTCCACTTCTTCGAGCATAACATTCTTAGCCCCGGTATAAAAAGATTTCAGGTATTCTATAGCTGCATTAGCTGCTTCTTTGGCATTTATCATAAGTGTGATGTTTTATATAATTAGTTTCAAAGTTATGATTTAACCTTTACTTCATATAAAATCATTATCTTGTGTCCGGAAAAGACCCAAAACTGACATACGCTAAGGTTATCACAATAATGGTATAAATAACGATTTCGATTTTATAACACTCAAAAATAAAGCAATATGAAAAAATCAATTTATCAATCAGAAATTATGCTGGACATGAATACGAGACTGTTCCATAATACCCTTGCGGGGGTAGCTGAAGAACAGGCAAAAGAAAGAATTAGCGCGCATAACAATCCTTTTATTTGGATAGCTGCCCATACGGTATGGGCAAGGTATAATATTTCAAATATAATGGGCGCACACGTTATTAACCCTTACCATGATATACTTGGCAGTGGCAAGCCTTATACCACGGAGGAGAAATACCCAACCCTGGAAGAAGTGAAGAATGAATGGGATAAAGCCACGACCTTATTGAAGAATACTATAGCGTCTGTGAGTGAGGAGCATCTTGCTGCCGAGTCTCATTTTAAAAGCCCGATAGGTGACCACACCAATGGCGGCAGTGTTGCTTTTCTTACGCAGCATGAAAGTTATGAAATAGGGCAAATGGCTTTCCTGAAAAAATATATCACCCAAGAAGCGATGAGTTATAAATAATTTTAGCAGCCTTGTCCGGTTATCAATACCTCACTCGTCATAGGTTCATAAATCAATAATTCAAAAACAATTAAAACAACAAAACATCATGGAAAAATTCATGTTTCTATTCAGAGGAGGCGACAATCACGCCTACAATCAAAATGATTCAAAGGCAGCACAGGAAAATATGCAAGCCTGGGTGCAATGGATGGGTGGACTTGCCCAAAAAGGTGTAATGGTTGGTGCAGAGCCTTTACAACCTACCGGCAAACAAGTAACCGGAAAAAGCATGGTAATAACCGATGGTCCTTACATGGAAGCTAAGGAAATGGTAGGCGGGTATGTAATTGTAAACGCCAAAGACATTGACGAAGCTGTTCTGCTTTCCAAAGGCTGCCCGATTTTTAACGAAAACGGCAAGGTAGAAGTACGTCCTATCCAGAAAATGGAGATGTAAGACTTTGAGTTAATAACGAAAACTAAAAGTTAAAAACATCATGGAAAAGTTCATGTATTTATTCAAAGGAGGAGTGGATCACCTTCACAGCGTATCGCCGGAAACCATGCAGGCGCAAATGCAAAAGTGGATGGAATGGATGCAAAAGCTATCGCAGGAAGGTACTATGCTGGGTGGCGAACCATTCCAACCCACAGGTAAAAAAGTTTCCGGTACTAAGAAAGTTGTAACCGATGGTCCTTTTGCAGAAACAAAAGAATTGGTCGGGGGATACCTTATCGTCAATGCCAATGACATTAACCAAGCGGTAGAAATATCCAAAGGCTGCCCTATTTTTGCGGTAGATGGTACGGTAGAAGTTCGTCCGATCCAGAAAATGCAGATGTAAGCATTGGAGGCACCTTCGACAAAGATGAAGATGTAATAAAATGGTTGACCATTTTTTCCGGCATGAGTCGGGAAAGATGGTCGCCGTTTTAACAAGGGTTTTTGGTTTTGCCAATATCGAGCAGGCTGAAGACATTGTGCAGGATACTATTATCCGCGCCCTTGAAACGTGGAAATATCGGCAAAGCTGCCTGATAACCCACAGGCATGGCTTTACCGCACTGCAAAAAACAAAGCCATTGATTTAATACGTAGGGAAAAAATAAAACACAAAATAGAAAGTGAAATTGCTCCCCTGCTGAAATCAGAATATACCCTTGTACCATCTATGAACGAAATGTTTCGCGAAAATGAAATAAAAGACAGCCAGTTGCGAATGATGTTCGCCTGCTGCCATCCGTCCATAACGGTAGAATCGCAACTTACACTCATGCTGAAAACCCTTTGCGGGCTTAGCACAAAAGAAATCGGTAATGCATTTCTTTCCAATGAAGAAACAATACAAAAGCGGCTTTATCGCACGAAGGAAAAAATAAAGGAGGAACATATTTCGCTTGATTATCCCGGGGCTGATAGAATGCCGGCGAGGTTAGATACCGTACTAAAGGCATTGTATTTACTATTTAATGAAGGGTATAATTCCTCTCATCCTGAAAAATTGATACGGGAAGATTTATGTGAGGAGGCCATGCGCCTTACTATTCTGCTTGACTGAAAATCCAAAAACAAACCAGCCTTATACCAATGCGCTATTTGCGCTTATGTGTTACCAGGCTTCCCGCTTCGGCGCAAGGCTTGATGACAAAGGCTTTATGGTACTGTTGAAAGACCAGGACAGGACACAATGGAATACATTTTTGATTGAAAGAGGCAATGAATACCTTAACCCGCTGCAGCTAAAGGAGATGCGATTCACGAATATCATTTTGAAGCATCCATTGCCTCGGTTCATGCAAATGCAAAGTCGTATGAAGCAGACGAATTGGAATATGATATTGCAGCTTTATAATACACTCTTCACCCGCACCCAAAACCCCATGGTAGCTATTAACAGGTGTATTGTTATTGGGCGAAGTGGAGGGATATGAACAAAGCCATTGAAGAATTAGAAAAAATAAAAGGATTTACAGGGAATTGTTATTACAATACTTCCCTCGGAGAAATGTATTTGAAAGCCGGAAATAAAAAAGAAGCAATAAAATATTTTCAGAATGCTCTTGCATTGACTTCCTCTAATGCGGAGATTGAATTGATACGAAGGAAGATAGGGGTGTGTAAGTAACTCCTTACAATGAAGATTACTTCTGAACCTTATAATGTATTGTCTGTATTTCTTTTTCGATATTTACATTTATACCACTTACTATTTCACCAAATGCATTTCTAATTTGTATGGGTTGCTTTGCTTCAGATATTTTTAAGTATCCAATAAATGACTGAACAATTTCTGAACGATTAGGAAATTGCTTATCTGATTTAGAAATGTACATTTGATTAAAAGCTGCTTTAATTTTATCAAATGTCTCATTATCATAAATTGGAGTATCTTGTAACACCAATTCATAGTAATAAAACCTCATTAAGAATTCTTTCAAATAATAATTTCCTTTCCCTGTTAAACAAAAATTACTACTCGCATTTAATCCCTCCCAATCAATGTCAGAAAGATGTTCGGCTGTTTCGATAAGAGAATTTTTCAAAAGGCTAGTGATTGCGGAATCAATATTATTTATCTTATATCCTAACTGGAAAAACTTATCAACAATCGATTTATAAGTTGTGTACTTATCCCTATAATTGTACTGTTTAATTATTAGTTCTAATTCTCTTAGTAAATAGATTTTGAGAAAATGGTCAGACGAATTAGCAACTGGTTCAAAGAGGTTATAGATGAAGCTTGTTTGAGAATTATAATATAAATGATTTTGCAAACCAATAGCCTTAATAAACTCATGCATAGGAATAACTTGACGTTTATTTTGTTCGCTCAAGTACCTTTCTCTCAAAACGTATTCTTCTACATTCGTATGTCCCGATGTTAAATAGGTTTTAAATAATCTAAGCCCTTCCCTTATATTAGGATATGTAGTATGATTTAAAAAATCTACCAACCTATTGTTATTAGCATAAAAGAGAGAGCTTCTTAGACCTGAAAGAAATTGAATTACATCTTCACTTGAAACTTCTAGATTTATAGTGCCTCGCTAATTTGGCCCCCTCAGTTTGTTATGTAATTCAGTACACTTTTTAATTGCAAAATCAATTCGCTTTTGTAATACTTCACCATAATTTGGTGCTGAAATATGATAAACATTACTCTCATAAGCATCAAATGGAGGCGAATTATGCCATCTAAAGTAAAATCCTTCACGTAAAGAAATAACAATACCACATAATGCTGTTTTTATTAAAGAATGCGCAAAGACAAACAAACTTTTTTGTATGGGTTCATCGTACTGGTCCGCATTGTCAATAATAATAATTAACCTTTTTCTTCTTTCTCGGATTAAATACTTGGATAATAACTCAAAATGTTTTGTTTTTTTATTCTTTGATTCGTCTAAAAACCTTGATAATAGCTGATTGTAAAGGGGTTCATCATGTTCTTTCGCATATTTCCATATGCTATCATCGTTGCGTTGTATTTCCGTATAGTAAATTCTTTTCAAAACCTTTAAGCTATACAATTCATGGTCTGGATAGCCATCATATATTTTCTCTATTATTTCGTCGATAATTCTATCAGGTTCAAAATTTGATGTCCATTGGAAAAATTTTCTAAAATCAATATATATAGGATAGTGGTCTCCAATATCTTCATTTTGAAATCTATATTTAAATAAATGATTGATAAATGTCGTCTTACCAGCCCCTTTTGAGCCAATAATTATTATTGGCTTTGGGGGATAACTTTGGTTGAGTTTAATTTCATCGTCATTTATATCATCTTTTATTTGAACTGAGATACTTTCTGTATTTATAGCAGGAATTACGTTATTAAGTTTTGGTGCGTAATCTGCAAAGAGTCTTTCAATTTCGCTTTTATTTTTCTTTGTTTCTTCATTATAAACAAAACAGGATTTAATAAAATCAATGTCGTCTTCCCTTTCGTCTGTATATATCTCTCCGAAAATTTTTTCAATTAATGGAGCAATTTTTGCACTAATGGAATTTCTAATTAATTCTTTATCCTTATCGATTAGCGTAAACAGTATGGTTATTCTTTCTTGTAATGGGATTGGCAAGTCAAATTTAAATCCTCCATTATTAATGAGACCAAATTTCGATAAGTTATCATAAAATTCAACAAATCTATTTTCTATATCCTCAATGCCATTAAAAATCAAACATGAATTCCCTTTCCATGGCCTACTATCAATATTTACTACCTTTATTATAATGAATTGGTATAGTGTACCCCAATGTTAGGACAGGAGTAAGTCAAAGTTAAGTTGTTTTGTTATTGTTGTTGTCATTTTCTTTTTTGCTTCTTTTTTCTTTGTTGATAAGTGTTAATTTGTTAATAACTTTTAAGCTGCCTGTGGGTACATGGATGCGGGTGTTTTATAGTCCAGAGATTGATGGATTCGTTCATGGTTGTAAAAGGTAAAATACCGATGTATTCCGTTATAGAGTTCTACGCCATCTTCAAAGGCATGTAAGTATACACATTCATATTTGACGGACTTCCATAAGCGCTCTATAAATATATTATCTAACGCTCTACCTTTACCATCCATGCTTATTTTTATTCCCTCACAGGCTTTAAACCATTCATCAGAAGTAAACTGACTACCTTGGTCAGAGTTGATAATTTCCGGTTTGCCATATTGTTCTATGGCTTCGTTAAGTACCTGACAGCACCATTGGGAGGTCATGGTATTGCTAATGCTCCAGTTCACCACATACCGGGTATGAAGGTCTATAATGGCACATAAATACATAAACCCTCTACGCATGGGAATATAGGTTATATCCACAGCCCATGCCTGATTGCTGTGGGTGGTTTTCAAGCCTTTAAGCAAGTATTCATATATTAACTGTCTTTTACCTGGCTTGCTGGTATTGGGCTTGCGATAGAGGGTTTGCCAGCCCATTAGGTCCATTAGTCGTTTGACGCGTTTTGCATTAACACGATGCCCTTCGGTTCTGAGCCAGTATGTGAGTTTGCGCACTCCGTAAAAAGGGGTTTGCAGATACTTCTCATCCACCAATCGCATCAGGTGGAGATTATCTTCGCTCTCCTGCATAGGTTTATAATACAACCCGCTACGGTGAATACAGGCAAGTTCACACTGATGGCGTATACTTATATCCTTATCTTTCTCTATCATTGCTCTGCGCTCCGGTAATGGTTTTACTGTAATTTTTTTTTGAGCCATTCATTATCCATCTTCAACCTTCCTATCTGGGCATATAGTTTTTCTATATCCGCCTGCTCTTGTTGTCGCTCTTCTTTCCTGCTTGAGCTGTCCTCAAAAACAGTAGCCGCTTTTTCTAAAAAGTCTTTCTTCCAGGTACTGATTTGATTAGGATGTAGTTCATACTTGCGGGCAAGTTCTTCCATACTGCTCCGCTCTTTTAATGCTTCAATGACTACTTTAGCCTTGAAGTCTGAACTGAAATTACGTCTTGGTTTTCTTTCCATAGTCAGGTAAATTTAAGGTTTATTTTTCCACCTTAACAACCTGCCCTAATTTTGGGGTACACTATATTGGTATCCATTAGTAATGATACCATAAGACACCCCTTCATCATAGGCATATTTTCTTATTTGCTCTATTACTTCTTCGTTTCCTCCCATTAATGCACTTATTGTTGCAGTTTTATGATTTATAGGCAATTTTAGCTCATTGAATTGTCTTTTGGCTTCAACAAGAAAAAATATTCCTGGTAGTGAGATTTTATAATCATAATATCCTGAATCTAAATGTTTTTCCCTTCTGATGTCTTCTTCAGCCCAACCCAATACATTACATAATACATTATCTATTAACTTGGATCTAGTGTCTGCTTCTGAAAGGTCTTCACTAGTATATTTTTTATACTCCACTTTATAGATATCAAAAGCTTCTTTGGATTCATCTATCTTTTTCATTGCATAAATATTTAAATGTTAGAAATATACAATACTCCTTATAATAGCATTTATATCTCATAATAAGTGCAAAGTAACAAGTTTTCCAATTATTTTATCCTTTTATTTAATAATGAGTTTTTGCTGTGAACTAGTACGTTGAGAAGGATTTATGTATATTATTCATGATGCGGTCAATTATCCTTCATGAGCATGATCCCCCATCTCTATTCCGTTTTTAGTACCTTTGCCCACAGATAGGAATCCAATAGAGATGTTTCTCTACAATCGCGTTAATAAAAAAGAACTAAGAAAAAAAGTGGCAGCCGAGCCTTTCCGAAGGTTTACGCTGTCTTTTTATCGCTATGTTTATATTCCGGAGCCTGAAAAGCTGCGGGATGAACTATATAAATCCTGGCAAAGCCAGAATGTATATGGCAGGATATATATCGCCCATGAAGGAATTAATGCACAAATGAACGTACCGGAACATTTTGTAACAGAGTTTATTAATCATTTATATAAGAACCCGCTCTTTACTGATGTACCTATAAAACAGGCGGTGGAAGATGACAGCAAATCTTTTTTCGCATTAAAAATAAAAGTAAAAAGTAAAATTGTAGCCGATGGGTTAAGGGATAATACTTTTGATCCGGGCGATACTGGTAAAAGGTTGGATGCGCTTACTTTCCATACTATGTCTGATGAGCCGGGAACTGTGCTTGTAGATATGCGTAACCGTTACGAAAGCGAAGTGGGGCATTTTAAAAATGCTATCTGTCCGGATGTGAAAACATTTCGGGAATCGCTGCCAAAAATGCTTAAAGAATTAGAAGATAAGAAAGTTCAGAACCTCTTGCTTTACTGCACGGGTGGCATACGTTGTGAAAAAGCCAGCGCCTATTTCAAGCATCATGGCTTTAAAAATGTTTACCAGCTTGATGGAGGTATTATCCAGTATGCAAAGGAAATAGAGAAGTTGGGAATAGAGTCGAAGTTTATAGGGAAGAATTTTGTATTTGATGAAAGAATGGGAGAACGCATCACACAAGATGTGCTGGGAAATTGTTACCATTGCGGAGGTTCCAGCGACAGGCAGGTGAATTGCGCCCTTGATTCTTGTCATACGTTATTCATTCAATGTGAAAAATGCGCCGAAGAAAGGAAAGGATGTTGCAGTGAAAAATGTTTTAATGAATATATAAAATCAGCGGAAGCCTGCTGAGGGAAGTGCTGATTTAAGAATTTAGATTTAAGATTTAATAGAGAACGATGCGAACCACTCAAAGCCCCTTTAGGGGTTTGGGGCGAAAATGAACAGGCAATAACCATAATTATTTTAGTAATAATATTTAATTGATTCGACATAGTAAACATAAATTACATTCATGAAAAAAAGGTGGAATATTAAAGAACAAGCGGCTCCGGAAAAGGTGAAAACTTTAGTCGACGCTATCAAGGTGAATGAAGTTATCGGGAATTTGCTTGTGCAACGGGGTGTAGAAAATTACGAACAGGCGAAAGATTTTTTCCGTCCTTCCTTAGATTCTCTACATGACCCTTTCCTGATGAAGGATATGCAAAAGGCTGTGCAGCGAATTATTGATGCCACCCAAAAACGTGAAAAAATATTAGTTTTTGGAGATTATGATGTAGATGGAACGACCGCCGTTTCATTAGTTTTTACTTTTTTACGCTGGCTTGGTCTGAAGTGTGATTATTATATTCCTGACCGCTATACGGAGGGTTATGGAGTATCTTTTAAAGGTGTAGATTTCGCTTCTGATAATCAATTCGGGCTAATAATCTCTTTAGATTGTGGCATCAAATCGAAAGATAAAGTGGAGTATGCCAAAAAGAAAGGCATAGATTTTATTATTTGCGACCACCACGAACCTGATGATGAAATACCAGATGCAGTAGCCATTCTCAACCCTAAACAAACAGATTGCAACTATCCTTATAAAGAGCTTTCAGGATGTGGCATTGGTTTCAAACTGGTGCAGGCTATGGCATTGAAATATGAAATTCCATTTTCAGGTATTGAACAATATCTCGACCTTGTTGCCTTAAGTATCGCTGCCGACATAGTTCCCATTACAGGTGAAAACAGGATTCTTACTTTTCATGGGTTGAAAAGGCTAAACAGCGCTCCCCGTGAGGGCTTTAAGGCTATCATGGGCTTAGCTCAACTGAAAAGAGAAGTAAATGTATCTGATCTCGTTTTTGTTTTTGGACCCCGTATTAATTCTGCCGGAAGAATTGAAACAGGGAAAAATGCGGTAGAACTTTTAATTGCTGATACCCCTCAAAAAGCAATGCTGTCAGGCGAATCTGTTAATAAAACAAATGTGGAAAGGAGAGGTGTAGATGCAACTATTACCCAGGAAGCGCTTAACATGATTCTGACCAATGAGAATTTAAAAAAGAAAAAAACAACGGTTCTTTATAATCCCGAATGGCACAAGGGTGTGATAGGAATTGTGGCAAGCCGTTTGATTGAAAAACATTTTTACCGCCCCACCGTAATTTTTACCCGCTCAAATGGCAGCATTACAGGCTCCGCCCGCTCCGTCAAAAATTTTAATCTTTACCAGGCAATTTCTTCCTGCTCCCATTTGCTGGAGCAATTCGGCGGACATAAATATGCCGCCGGAATTACTTTGAAAGAAGAAAATTTACCCGCCTTTACTGAACTGTTTGAAGAGGTGGTTAGCAAAACTATTACCGAAAATTTACTCAACCCGGAAATTGAAATTGATTGTTCATTGCCATTTTCTGCCATCAGTCCTAAGTTTAATGTAGTAGTAAAACAATTTGCTCCGTTTGGTCCCGGCAATATGACACCTGTTTTTATGGCTGAAAATGTAATTACAAAAAGACCTGCACAAATTGTAGGGAATGGGCATTTGAGGCTCTCTATTGCCCAAATTGAAAACCCTGAAATTATTTTTTCCGCTATTGGATATGACATGCACGAATATCTCTCTTTAATAAAAGAAGACCAGCCCTTCAAAATATGTTATTCCCTGCGTGAAACCGAGTGGAATGGGGTAAAATCGCTGGAATTGAACATTAAGGATATACAGGTTTAGTGGTATTCAGTATCTTTACCAAGTAGAAATAATATGCCTGCAAAAAATATTTATTTGAAAGAATTGGAATACGAATCTATTTACGTATTGCGGGAAGTGGCTGCCCAGTTTGAGCGTTCGGCATTGCTTTTTTCAGGGGGAAAAGATTCTATTGTGTTGAGTTATTTGGCAAAAAAAGCATTTGCTCCTGCCAAAATGCCGTTCCCGCTTTTGCATATTGATACAGGTCATAACTTCCCGGAAACACTTGCCTATCGCGATGAATGGGCAAAAAAAATGGATGCACGCTTAGTGATTCGCTATGTTCAGGACTCCATTAATAATGGAAGGGTGAAGGAAGAAACAGGTTATAATGCGAGTCGTAATCTATTGCAAACCGTTACCCTGCTTGATGCGATTGAAGAATTGAAATTAGATGCGTGCATGGGCGGTGCGAGAAGAGATGAGGAAAAAGCGAGAGCAAAAGAGCGATTTTTTTCCCACCGTGATGAGTTCGGGCAATGGAACCCGAAAAACCAACGCCCGGAATTGTGGGATTTGTTTAACGGGAGAAAAAATATGGGTGAACATTTTCGTGTGTTTCCGCTTAGCAACTGGACCGAACTGGACATTTGGCAATATATTAAAGAGGAAAATATACCCATGCCTGAATTATATTTTTCTCATCTAAGAGAAGTAATTGAAAGAAGCGGACAACTATTAGCAAAGTCAGATTATCTGAATTTGAAAGAAGGTGAAAAGAGTAAAAAAATGCAAGTACGTTTTCGTACAATTGGTGATATGACCTGCACAGGGGCTGTGCTTTCAGCTGCATCTACCATTGATGAAATAGTAGCCGAAGTAGCAGCATCGCATATAACAGAAAGAGGAACCAGGGCAGATGACAAGCGTTCGGAAACAGCTATGGAAGATAGAAAAAAACAGGATATTTTTGAATAAAGTATGAGCAACAAGTAAACTTTCACCTTTCACCTCTCACCTTATCAACTCCCCAGCGGAGTTTATTGCGTTTCCTTACTGCCGGCAGTGTGGACGATGGAAAAAGCACTCTCATTGGCAGATTGCTTATACGATACCAAATCTATTTTTGAAGACCAATATGAAGCGATAAAAAAAACAAGTGAGCAGAGAGGAGAAGAACACGTAAATCTTGCCTTGCTTACCGATGGCTTGAAAGCGGAGCGTGAACAGGGCATTACCATTGATGTGGCGTATCGTTATTTTTCCACTCCTAACCGTAAATTTATTATTGCCGACACACCCGGGCATATTCAATATACCCGCAATATGGTTACCGGGGCTTCTTCTGCTAATCTTGCCCTTATACTCATTGATGCCCGCCACGGTATTACGGAGCAGACTTGCAGGCATTCGCTGATTGCTTCACTTATTGGCATAAAGCATGTAGTAGTCTGCATAAACAAAATGGATCTGGTGGGATATAAAAAAGAAGTATTTGAAAAAATACGTAGCGATTATGAACAATTTTCTTCTAAGTTGCAAATTGTAGATGTACAGTTTATTCCTGTTTCTGCCTTAAGTGGAGATAATGTAGTTGACAAGTCTTCAAACATGCCCTGGTATGGGGGAAGCACGTTACTTTATGTATTAGAAAACATTCATGTTTCTGGAGATGAAAACCTGATTGATTGCCGCTTTCCGGTGCAGTATGTAATACGCCCGCAAAGTAAGGAGCATCACGATTATAGAGGATATGCAGGAAAAGTTGCTGGGGGGATTTTCAAGAAAGGAGATGCTGTTATGGCGTTACCTTCCGGAGTTGTTTCTAAAATAAAATCTATTCAAACGGCTGATGAAGAACTTGAAGAAGCGGAGCCGGGAATGTCGGTTACTATGCTGCTGGAAGATGATATTGACATCAGCCGCGGCGATATGCTGGTAAGAGAAAATAACCAATCAATTACCGGCAGGGATATAGATATTATGATTTGCTGGCTGAATGAAAAGAAATTGGTATTGGGCGGTAAATATGCCATCAAGCATACTACCCAAGATGCCCGTTGCGTGATTAAAGACATACAATATAAAATCAATATTAATACCCTGCACCGTAACGAGGAGGACAAAGATATTGGACTAAATGATATTGGCAGGATTTCCATCCACAGCACTCGTCCGCTCTTTTATGACAACTACCGGAAAAACCGCCATACGGGCAGCATGATTCTAATTGATGAAGCCACAAATGAAACGGTTGGCGCGGGAATGATTATATAGAATAGATATAAGAGATAAGTTAAAAATTTGGAGAGGAAATGGATTAACCGTTGGCTTTTGTATATTTGTCTAATCAAATTTTAAGTATGGAAGAAAGCACAATTTGGAAAGGAAGCCCCTCGCAATGGGTTAATTTTAAAAGATACTTTGCCTGTGGTTTCATTGCTGTCCTCTGTCTGGCACTGGGATATTTTGCATGGCAATTGATGTTCCTGATTATTATACCCATCATATTTGCTTTCTCCACATACATGGGTACTAAAAGCATAGTGTATGAAATAACTACAGAGAGATTAAAAATAACCAATGGTATTCTTTCCAAAAGAATGATACAGGTGGAGTTTTATCGCATAAAAGATATTACACTAACAGAGCCTCTTTTCTTGCGGATGGTCGGTCTTTCCAATCTTACTTTTGTTTCATCTGACAGGGTGGAAGATATTGCACCGTTAGAAGGTATTCATGATGGGCTAAGAATAAGGGAAGAATTAAGAAAAGCTATTGAAGAAATCAGGGAAAGGAAGAAAGTGTTTGTGAGGGATGTTTGATATTGCTGACAAGAGAGAATATTTTACCACT
Source organism: uncultured Bacteroidota bacterium (assembly GCA_963767125.1). GTDB lineage: Bacteria > Bacteroidota > Bacteroidia > JABEUT01 > JABEUT01 > JABEUT01. The sequence continues at coordinate 28,821 of CAVYDB010000040.1, forward strand.
AAGAAGCACGAAGAAAAATAAAATTTATCTTCTCGTTTCCAAAGTTACCATACTGGAAGGGATGCAGGCAATGTTTTGCCAATAATTTTTTTTACGGTTGCCCCGGAATATCCCTATTCGGGAATATCGTTGTTTGCTTCTTCCATAACAACAGAAGGCACAACCTTTCTAATCGGCTTACGGCTCAGGCTTACCAAATAAATACCAAAAATAATAAGCAACGCTGAAATTATTTTTATTGCATCTATGGTATCTTTATTCAATGCAATGGCAAATAATGCTGCTATTACGGGCTGCAAATAAATGTATGTGCTGGCAATAGATGCACTCAGTTCTGTGAGTGCATACGTATTCAGAAAATAGGCAAAAAAGGTGCTGCCGATAACTACATAAGCAATACATGCCCACTGGGTTGCCCCCATCGCAGCCATATTAAAAGAGTTCAACCCGGACCAGCCGAATGGAAGAACATAGATAGTGCCGAAAAGAAAAATCCATTTTACAACGGTAACGGTTTTATATTTTAACATCAGGGGCTTCACCATTACCATATAAATGGACCAGGATATACAATTGACAAATATTAAAATATCTCCGACTAAAAGATCATTACCTGTAGTTCCGGGCTTTCTGAAAATGAGCAACGTGAATGCACCTGCAATACCAGTTATAATACCTGCGATACGGATAAGCGGGGCTTTTTCTTTTAAAAAAAGTATTTCAATCAATATCACAACAATAGGGCTAAATATCATGATGATGGAGGCATTGATTGCATTGCCCATAAAGAGCCCTTTAATGAAAAACAACTGGTTGATGGCAATTGCAAAAACACCTAACAGCATCAGTTTTCTGAAATCTTTCTTAGTGATTGCCTTATCACGCACAAAAAGCCCGGTAGCCCAGAAAAGCAGCATAGATACCCCTGCCCTAATAACTACCAGGGCAAACGGGTCTATAAACCCTTCTAATTTCTTTACTATGCTGTAATTCGCCCCGTAAATAAGGTTAACTGCAAGTAACGCAAGGTGTGCTTTCACTACTTTTCCCATTTATCCGGGGGTTTATCAGTTAATAGATTTTTCATTAAATATAACAAACCCAACATGAAAAAAGATACTGAAGGGGCTCACCTGTATTTTTGCGGGAACAGTATTATCATAATAGTTCAGGCTGACGCTCATGGGCCCTATTGGCGAATGATAGACAAGGGCAGCCATAGCGACATAATGTTTCACAGCAAATGGACCAACCAGCGTAGTGGTGTAATTTTTCGCTTCTTCAATGGCCTGGTAGGGAAGGTAGATATAAGCTTCCAGCCTGAAATCAAAAATAGAATGGAAACTCGTAATTAATTTAGGCCCCCCGGCGGCATAATTAAAAGCCCTGTAATTGGGGAGGAACAGAGTCATGCTTTCGGGTGTAGGCTGAAACGCGGGAGCAGTAAGAATAGTTGCCCAGTAATTATTAAAGGCTACCTGGTTGGAATAGACCCCTTCAAAATAGGTTCCAAAGCGTATCCATCCTTTGCCTAAATAGTAGTTATCAAATACTACTTTTAATTGCTCCCAATACCGTAACTGGTTTAAGGATGGAGGGGCAATTGTCATATCTAAATTGCCCGGGAGAAAATCTTCTTTCCCATCAACAAATTGAGCCTGGAACATAATTCTATGCCCGGAATTGGCATATTGTTTTTCATCCAATGAATTAAATTCGTAGCGAAAAATGGCAGAGTAGGCATTAAACTTGGTTTGGTCTGCAGTAGAATTTGTTGTTATATTGTCGTTAGGGTTTTCATAATAATTATTATTTATATTGGTATAATTCCCTCCCACTTCTATTTTAGATTTATTGCCTAAAGGAAACCCCACATCAAGTTTCCCAAAGCCTTCATAAGTAACAAGGTATGGAGGGGTAACATCAATATAAAAATCGGTACTGCTGGTAAAATAATCGTAGCTGTTATAAATAACTGCGGATTCAATATAAAAGGGAAAGGGCGATGAAAAATATAATCTTCCCGAGCCAAGTAAGGAAGTATATAATTTCCCGAAGTAGGCATTCCCCTGCAGGTTTAATTCTTCCCTTCCAAACGGATCAAATTCCAAGCCAATAAAACCTTCGCTGACAGGACGGGTAGAAAAGTCGCCGCCAAAGCTCAACGAAAACCTTTTCTCCCTTTTCATTTTCAAATTAAGGTCGTAATAGCCAGTAGAATCATTGTACGTAGCTAATGGAAACAGGCTATGTATATTTTCATCGGTAGCAACCCGGTAATACCGGGTCTCGAATTTTTTCGCACCAAGTGTATCGTCATTCCCTTTCAAAACACTTTTAATATAGCGGCTTTGTGGCTGGGTGAGTCCATAGATATTTACATTTTTAATGATAAGGGGGCGCTCTTTCCGCTGGAATTTTTCCCTTTTTGAATCTATTTCAACCGGATCTGTCCTTCTTTTTATCATTTTCAAAAGGGCGGGCATTCCCCTCATAGCAGCAGTATAACCACTGTCAATTAGCGCCATAGGATGGTCGGTGGACAGGATACCTGCCTCCACACCGGGTTCAATAATAAACCCATTGATGCCGGAATCAAGCTTGTAGTTTGTTTTGGTCATCAGCATTGTTTTTATTTCAGAGATAATATTATCCTCGCTTGGAGGAGGGATATTACCCGAAACATTACTGCCGATGGTTATATCAGGATGAAAAGAAGACTTCATAATATCTAATGGGAAATTATTATAGAGCCCGCCGTCGAATAGCATCTTATCATTAAATATCACGGGTTTCAGGTAGAATGGGTATGAAATGGAAGCCCGGACAGCTTCTCCAAGGTTGCCCATTTTAAAAATATAAGGCTTCTTTTCCATGATGTCTGCCGCTACGCAACGAAAAGGAACAAAAAGGCTATCGAAGTTATATCCTGAAGCAAGAGATGCCCTGGAGAAATATTTCAATACCTCCAAATCAACGGGGATAGGTGATACCAGGTGGGTAGGGATACTTGTTATTAGGCTGGTATCGAGTGAGAAGCGGAAAGAAATCCAGGAAGCATCCACCGCTTTTTGCTTGAAATAATAGACAAATTTATTATCAACTACCCCTTTTGCTATATTTTGAAACTGGGGTGAAAGAACTATTTTCTCCATTTCTTCCGGGGTATATCCTGCGGCATATAAAGCGCCTATAAATGCCCCCATAGAAGTGCCTGTAATATAGTCTATAGGGATGTGGTTCTCTTCGAGTGCTTTAATAACGCCTATATGTGCTATTCCGCTGGCGCCGCCGCCGCTTAGCACCAACCCTACTTTCTGTGAATAAAGAGAAGAAAATTCAGTAAAAAATAATATGAAAAGGAAAATACTCCTTATCCGCATAAATGCTTTGGATACATTAGGTTGCAAATCTACACTTTATATACTTTTCAATAAAACTTTTATAATATTCCGGTGCATTTAATAAACGAGAACCATACCATGAAAAGTATTCTCCATCTGTAAGAACGGATAAAATGCCGGGAAAGTATAAACTAAATTCTGCCAAATGCTTTTCGGCGAAAGGATAAGGTTCGGAGGAAAGTAAAATAACTTGCGGATTAAGGTCCTTTATTTGTTCAGCGCTTAATTCGGGGTACCTGCTTAGGGAAGTATCACAAACATTTATAAAATTACATTTGGTAAGCATGGAATCAATAAATGTACCTTTTCCGGCAGCCATATAAGGGTCTTTCCAAATCAGGTATAGTGCCCTTAAAGAGGACATTTTACTTTTACTGAATTCTTCAAAGCCGTCTCTTATTTTTAGGGTTAATTTTTGTGCTTCGTTTAATTTACCTGTTATTTCACCCAGAGAGTGTATCATATCCATGGCATCATCAAGGCTATGTATGTCGCTTGTCCACACAGGATATTTTTCCATCAATTGCCTGACCTCAATTTCTTTATTTTCTTCCTTATTGCAAATAATCAAATCGGGGTTTAGTTGCTCTATCTTACTAAAGTTTACATTTTTTGTGCCGCCCACTCTTGTCTTGCTCCGAAACCATTCATCGGGATGAATGCAAAATTTGGTTATACCTACCACTTCTTCCTCCAGTCCAAGCGAGGCAAGCAATTCGGTTTGAGATGGAACAAGTGAAATAATGCGTTGGGGAGGAGAATCAAGAGTAATAATATGTCCGATTTGGTCGGTGAAATTCCTTCTCAAAGCTGGCAGATTTTTCAGCAGAAAGCCTCAATAATATCCTGCCGGGTAATAATATGCGGGTCACCCATGATATCTTTCACTAATACAGCCCTGTTAGCAGACGTAATCAATCGTGAAACTTCTTTAATAGAAGCTTTAGGGTCAACGAAAGGAAAAGGAGGTTGCATAATTCCGGCTACTTTTCCTGTGCCCAAATCAGGGTTTTCCAGCAGCTTCATAAAAACTTCGGTATCACTCAGGGAGCCAATGAAATTCACATCAGACGAATCGGTGACAGGTACTTGTGAAATACCAAATTTTTTCATTACCGAAACTACATTATGCACCGTATCAGAATCTTTCACGGTAACAAGGCGGTGCTGTTTATGCCTTTCAATTAATTTTATAGCCGTAATTTCAGCTTCCCTCAAAAAGCCCCGATCGCTCATCCACTCATCATTAAACATCTTGCCGAGATAGCGGGAGCCGTGGTCGTGAAATAAAGCCACTACTATATCTCCTTTCTTAAACCTATCTTTCAATTGCAACAAGCCTGCCATAACAGCCCCGGAAGAGTTTCCGGCAAAAATGGCTTCTTCCCTTGTTATACGCCTTGTCATAATGGCAGCGTCTTTATCTGTAACTTTTTCAAAAAGGTCAATGACGCTGAAATCTACATTTTCCGGGAGAAAATCCTCCCCAATCCCTTCGGTTATATAGGGGTAAATTTCCTCCTTATCAAATATGCCTGTCTCTTTATATTTTTTGAAGACGGAACCATACGTATCAATCCCAAAAACCTGTATGGCAGGATTTTTTTCTTTCAAGTACCTACCTACGCCGCATATTGTTCCGCCTGTTCCCACACCGCAAATAAAATGGGTGATTTTTCCTTCCGTCTGTTCCCAAATTTCAGGTCCTGTTTGTTCATAGTGGGCAGCAGAATTGGAAAGATTGTCATATTGATTTGCTTTCCATGAACGCGGTATCTCTTTTTCCAGCCTGCTTGATACGGAATAATAAGAGCGTGGGTCTTCCGGCTCAACATTGGTGGGACAAACAATAACCTCTGCCCCAAAAGCCCTGAGTGCATCAAATTTTTCTTTAGATTGCTTATCGGTAGTTGTAAATATGCACTTATAGCCTTTAATGGAAGCAACAATCGCCAACCCCATGCCGGTGTTACCCGACGTGCCTTCAATAATGGTATAGCCCGGTTTAAGTAATCCCTTTTTTTCAGCATCTTCAATCATCTTGAGTGCCATACGGTCTTTAATGCTATTGCCGGGATTGAAAGTCTCTACTTTGGCAAGGACAAGGGCAGGTATGTCTGCCGAAATTTTATTGATTTTAACCAAGGGGGTTTTTCCTATTGCACCGAGTATATTTTCGTAGTATTTCATTTCCTTAAATTTTATAATTGCTTCATTAAATGCACCAGGGGGCAAAATTACACTAATCTTTTTACCTCTTTCTTTTGTATCTTATCTTTACTATGCCGGGCAAGTAAAACATTAGTAAATTCGTCTCATATAAATATACTCTTATCGTGAACTATATTGTTAAACATATTCCGGAAGCCAGCCGGTTTGAAATAGATTTAAACGGGAAATCAGCGTATGCCCAGTATATACTATCACATGGGGTGATGATAATACACCATACTTACACGCCCCCGGAAATGCGGGGGCATGGAATTGCAGCACAGCTCACCAAATTTGCTTTAGATTATTGCCGGGAAAATAATATCAAGGTAAATCCGGAATGCCCTTATACGAGGGTTTATATAGAACAGCATACGGAGTATCAAGATTTGTTGAGTGAGTAAAAATTAATAGGGAACCTCTTTGCCTATTCGTATTTCAACGTAACTGCCGGATTAATTTTAGAAATAATAAACGAAGGTAGAATTAACATGAGCATACATGATATAAACGCTCCGGCATTAAGCAGGGTAACATATTTCCAACCTAAATAAATAGGGACCTGTGAAATGTAATACGTTTCCTGGGAAAGTTTAATCAGCCCATATTGGCTTTGCAACCAACAGAGAGATAAGCCAAACAAGTTACCAATTAATAACCCCAGAACAATCAGGTAAGCCCCGTCCATAATAAATATTTTTTGGATGTTCCAGTTAGTCATACCAAGAGCTTTAAGCAAACCAATCATATTGGCGTTTTCAAGAATCAACACAATAAGGGCGGAAATCATAGCAATGGCGGAAACAATAAGCATCAGGGAAATGATGATTGCTGCATTTGTGTTTTGCAAATCGAGCCATGAAAAAAGTGCGGAATTTACTTTCCTAATGCTTGTCGCTTCCAACTCCTGACCTATTACTTTATTAATTAAGGATTCCTCTTCGTTTACATTTTTAAAATTGTTGCATGTAACTTCAAAGCCACCTACCTGGGTTGATGTCCAGAAGTTCAGGCTTTGTATTTGTCCTATGTCAACAAACACTACCTGCCTGTCAAATTCATCTAACCCGGTATGGTAAATTCCTTTTACATAAAATGTTTTAACCCGTTGTTCGTAACCATAATTCCCTGACGTGTCAGCATACCGGCTCCGGGTAATAAAAAAAATCAGCAGCTTGCTTCCTGTATCTGCTTCCAATTCAGCAGCTAAGGTTTTAGATAATATTATTCCGTTTCCAGGAACTGAATCTACGGGGTGAAGAACCCTTCCTTTTATTAAATTCTTCCTGATAAATGACCAGTTGTAATCATTGCCAACGCCTTTCAGAATTACTCCTTCATTCTCTGCATTTGTCTTAATTATCCCGTTTTTAGTGGCGTACACCTGAACATGCTTCACTTCGGGCAGGCTTTTCAGCGCCCCTAAAAATGGTTGATAACGGTCTATTGGGGAAGGCTCCATAGAATTATTATTATCCATTTTATTGATTTGAATATCGGCGTTAAATCCTTCTACTTTATCGCGTATGGAAATCTGGAACCCCACTACAATAGCTACCGTCAATATCATTACGGCAATTCCTATGGCTACACCTGTAATGGCAATAGTAACGGTAGGCCGAGAAATTTTACCGCCCTTGTCCTTTTTGCCGATTACCCGTTTTGCTATAAAGAAAAGGACATTCAATAGTTTTGGAGTTTGAGGTTACCAGTTATTAAATGCTTTATCAAAAATGTCCTGTACCAGTTGATTATTTATCTGGGTAATTAAATCATTCTGAACAGCCGTAATACTTTGGCTGCTGGGAAAATCGGCATAGCGTGTAAAGGAAGAGTTGAAGCATTTTTTAGGGTCTTTCTTGTCTGTGTAAGTAACATCCACAGATATAGAAAGTCTTGTAGTGGCAGATTGGGCGGGTGCTGCAGAAGAAACCGTAACCGGGGCAATAGTGTAATTGGAAATATCTCCTGCAAAATCAAGGTCGCCTGTAGTCACAAGGCTTAACTGGGAATGTGAGGCTATATAATTCCTTAATGCATCGGTAAATACTTGAGACGCCGTTGGCCCGGCAAGTTGGGCCTGGCTTTTAAAATATTGAACTGAAAAAGTTTTTGCATATTCAGGTATAGAAGCTCCGCTTAATGAATAATTGACATGGCATGCGCTCAATAGGAAAAATAAGATTAGAGGGGCAATTCTTTTAAGCATTATAGTCTTTCTATTGTTCCTCTTTTATTTTTCTGAAAAGGGTCCTCTCCGAAATTCCCAGTTCTTTGGCTGCCGCTTTCTTATTCCCATGATGTTTCTCAACAGTTGTCCTGATAATTTCACGCTCTTTCTCATCAAGTGTCTGACTCACTTCGGCATCTTTTACATTATTCCCCTGAAGTGGCATATTGATATGTTTCGAAGGACTTATCTGCATGGCAGTTTCCACCTGGTGAATATCATTGTCCAACGTGTGTAAAATCCGGGTATTACCGGCAGGACTGTCATTTTTTTCCAATAACCCATAAACAACGCCCTTCAAGTCAATCATATCTTTCCGCAACTCAAAAAGTATTTTATACAGCAATTCTTTTTCCGATAATTCATTTGGTACAGTACCTTCTCCTATACCGGAGGGGCGGAACAAAGCGGGCAAAGTACTTATACTATTGTCGGGTAAATAGGTCGCAATATTTTTGGCATCAATCTCCCTGTTTTTTTCAATTACTGAAATTTGCTCTGTTACATTCTTCAATTGCCGTATGTTGCCTTTCCAATAATAATTGACAAGCATTTGTTCGGCATCATGCGTAAGTTTAATAGGCGGCATGTGATATTTATCGGCGAAATCAGAAGCAAATCGCCGGAACAAAAGGGGTATATCTTCCTTTCTTTCCCTTAATGGAGGAATAATAAGCGGAACGGTATTTAGGCGATAGTATAAATCTTCCCTGAACCTGCCTTTCTCCATCAGTTGAATCATATTCACATTGGTGGCGGCAACAATACGGACATTTGTTTTCATCACTTTGGAAGAACCTACCCGTATATATTCCCCGGTTTCTAATACGCGGAGCAGCCTTACCTGTGTTGGTAGCGGCAATTCTCCCACTTCATCTAAAAAGATAGTGCCTCCGTCTGCTACTTCAAAATAGCCTTTGCGGGTATCATGTGCGCCTGTAAAGGCTCCTTTTTCATGCCCAAACAATTCAGAATCAATAGTGCCCTCGGGAATTGCCCCGCAATTAACTGCAATATAATGATTGTGTTTTCGTGAGCTTGACTGGTGAATTATTTGTGGAAAAACTTCTTTACCTGTTCCACTTTCCCCTGTAATAAGAACACTAAGGTCGGTGGCAGCTACCTGTCGGGCAATATCAATCGCCCTATCCAATAGTGGTGAGTTACCAATTATTCTAAACCTGTTTTTTAATTCCTGAACGGTCATTGTTTCATCAATTTACTACCTCGCCTATAAGGGTTCCCGAAGTACATTTTATTACAAGAACGTGGACGTAATCACCCGGTTTATGTTTTTCATCGGTAAATACAATAACTTTATTTTGAGTGTTTCTGCCCGAAAGCTGTTCTTTAGAACGTTTTGAATGTCCTTCCACCAATACCTCAAATGTTTTCCCAATGTCTGCTTTGTTACTTTCCCAGGACTGTTGGCGCTGAAGTGCAATTATTTCCCACACTCTTTCTGATTTTATTTCTTCTGGAACATCATCTTTAAATTTCTTTGCAGCAGGGGTTCCCGGTCTTTCAGAATAAGCAAATGTATAAGCATAGTCGAATTTAACCGTTTCCATCAGGGAAATAGTTTCTTTGTGTTCTTCTTCAGTCTCAGAGCAAAAACCCGCAATAATATCGCTTGAAATCCCGCAGCCGGGTATTATCCTGCGAATGGACTCTATTCGTTGCAGATATTTTTCCCGGTCATATCCCCGGTTCATGCGTTCCAACATGCTGCTACTGCCCGATTGAACAGGCAGGTGAACATATTTGCAAATATTCGGATACTTTGCAATTATATACAATACTTCATCTGTCATATCTTGAGGATTGGAAGTGGAAAACCGTATCCTTAGTAATGGATTTACCCGGGCAACCTTTTCAAGCAGAGAAGCAAAATTTATTATTTCTACATTTTCATTTTCCTGAATCACCTTTTCAAAATCTTTTTTGGGGCCTCCGCCAAACCACTTATAAGAGTCCACATTCTGACCTAATAAAGTAACTTCCCGATAGCCTTCCTCAAAAAGTAATTCAGCTTCATTCACAATGCTTTCCGGATCACGGCTACGTTCTCTTCCCCTGGTAAACGGAACCACACAAAAAGAACACATATTATCGCAACCCCGCATAATTGAAATAAATGCGGTGATTCCATTACCCGATAGCCTTACGGGATTTATATCGGCGTATGTTTCTTCCCTTGAAAGCAGTACATTTACAGCCTTGCCGCCTTCTTCCAAATCACTTATTAATGCCGGCAGAGAACGGTAGGCATCAGGACCCACAACCAAATCAACGAGGTTTTCCTCTTCCAATAGTTTTGTTTTCAGTCGTTCCGCCATACAACCCAATATTCCAATTATCATTCCGGGGTTATGCTTTTTAGCTGATTTAAAATCCCTGATCCGCATCCTTACTCTATCTTCGGCGTTCTCACGGATGGCACAGGTATTTATTAAAATCACGTCTGCCCCAACAGGGGAGGGAACGCTTTCGTAGCCTTCCTTTTGCAAAAGAGAAGTTACAATTTCACTATCTGAAATATTCATCTGGCAGCCGTAGGTTTCCACAAAAACCTTTCTAGGCTTTGTCTCAGCAATCACAATTTCTTCTTTATCTGTTTCCGTATGGTTCATATATTTTAGTACAGGATTCAAAATTACAAATAAGGGGACTATAAATAAAAAATCCCCGGCTCTTTAAACCGGGGATTTATAAATATTTAACATGGTGATTAGTAGGACCACATATTAGATTCTATTTCGGCAATGCTATTATGAATTTTTTCTCCTTCCAATATGGCATCCAGTCCTTTCATATAGGCGCCAATTGTCCGGTCGAAAACATTACTCTGTTGAACAATGTAACTTGAAAATTGTCTTTTCCAGAAAATATCATCAAACGTACGCCATTCTGCATCATTTTTTGGATTAAAAACCAAGGTTTTAGCTAACAGAGGCCTTATATCCGGAAAATAAATCCAAAACAAACTTGTTGGGGCTGAGTTTTCGTCCTCTTTACCTGTATTTTTGTTAATCGTTATAACCCTGGGGCAAATAAAAAGAATCCTCGGGTCAATAACGGAACGTTGTTTTTCAAAAATCCAATCTTCTTTAATAGTGTATCCCCTGATTTTGGTTGGGTCAGTCTCATTCTTCACTATAGCCTGATTTCCATTTTCATCTGTAACTGTATCCACCGTAAAAAGCTGTGTCTCAACCTCAGTTTTAGTTAGTCGTATTTTTTCGCAGTCGTCCAAATCAACCGGGTCGAATTCATAGGCACTCACTTCACCTTGCTGAAGGGCATCTTTAAGCAACTCAAAGAGACTAATCCTGTTTCCATTAGCCTGAAGCGGATAGTATAGCTGTTGATTTATTTTTTCACGTGTGTCAATTACTCTCCAAATCCTGGTTTGCCACATAGCATCTGCCATCCTCATTTCGGCAGGCATAACTACTCTACGGGTTTGCCTGTCTGCTGCATTATACGCTCCATCTAAAGGCGGATTCAAAATAGGCGCTTGCGATGCCGCCTGTCCAGGTGTTTGTCCCTGGGCAGGACTTGACGTTATTGAAGGTTGGTTGGAATTATTATTATTAGGTGTAACTTGAGCAATAGAAAACTCCCATCCAAAGAATACCAAAAAGGATACACCTAAAATTTTAGCTGAGGTTTTCATATAGGGTTTCTTTAATATTATTTAATTTACAGTAATATTTACACCGGTAATTTGTCTTGAATCTGGGCCTCTTACATGAACATTCTGAATAATTATATGGCTACCATGTCCTATTTGACCCATGAGTGTTTTCATTTCAGGGGTAAAGAGATTCGAGTTAGAAGTTTTTTGAACCGTATTGCCATTAACAGTTACTACCATTTCAAAGGAGGTAACAGCATAACTCAAATTGAAATCAAAATTCTCCATTCTTGCCTGAACCTGCGTAGCTATTCCAAGTTCAGCTTTTGATACATTAATATCACCTTTTTTATTAGCTACATAACAGGTAGGGTCCGGCACACGTTTTATCCTGAATTTGGAAGCTTCGCCAAGGCTCTTATGGCTTCCGTCAGGCATTTTTCCTGATACCGAAATCATACAAAAAGGACCATCTTTTTCACTTTGGGTGGCTTTAGTTCCTACAGGGAGATTTACAACATAGCCGGTAGGGGTTTTAGTAAGGGCACCGCCTGTACATGACGGTTGTAAATCTGAATTAGCAAAACCTGCCGCAGAAATGCTTACGGGATTTGGGACACCAATGTAAAATACATTCATCTCGGTAGGAGATACTACTACCGATGGCTTAGCCGCTATATAAGATGATCTGAAAGGATACGTATTTATCTTATCTCCGTTAGGGTCTTTAATACCTATAGTACCTGAGAAAACAACAGGTCCTTCCGTAGTAGGCCGTACAGCATAAATACCCCTGCCACCTTCAACCGGTACTTTTTCTTTATCTATGGGTCTTCCATTAATAGAATCTATCGTGATGGTAGGCACCTGTGTTTTTTGAGATGCGGCAAGAAATATTTGTGCACGGAAACTGTCTCCCAATACGATATACGTAGTTTTAGGTAATACAACCGGATCTAAAGCATCAATTTTATAGCTCGCGCGGTCAATGGACGATAATAGTTTCTGAACAACCGATGTTTCGGCATTCTTAACATCATTCTGAATCCTGGTAAGGGTAACCACGGTAGAAGCAAGAGGCTGTTCCTCAAAATTATATTGTTCCCAGTTTTGGGTTTCCTGCGCAGCTTTATTGAAGGTAGGACCCGTAAGTAAGCCAATTTTTATGGAACTTGAATCGCCTGGTTTATCCAAAAGACCTAACATTTGCTTCCTGAATTGACCCAGCATTAATTTTAACTCATGTGCCTTTCCTTTACTTCCATCTTCCGCTGCTGCAGTATTTACCATGATACGGGTAGGTATATCAAAGTTTTCTTTGGAATCAACATCAATTAAAGAAATGGTATCAGCAACACTCCAGGGCTTCCCGTCTGTTGTAGAAATTAGCAGGGTTTTAAGGGAATCTATATGCTGGCATAAAGAAGCAGAAAGCTTTTTGGCTGCCATTGCATTATTATAAAACTTCTGTGTCTTCTGAGGGTCATCACGCATTGCTTTAGCAAAAATGTCGTAATTGGTTTGGTTTTTGTCATCGTAGTTTTTATTGGTAATTTTTAAACCACCGTTAACAACTGCAAATGCATTCAACACCTGTCTTGACACATTCAATGCTAACATTGCCGTCAATACAAGGTACATCATACCTATCATCTTTTGCCTGGGTGATTCTTTTCCACCTGCCATAATTACAAAATATTATATGGTTTTAAATTATTTTCTAAAGTTTTGCTTCCCGCCACTATTATCTTTTAACATTCATGGCAGTCAACATATTACCATATACAGTATTGAGAGATTCAAGATGCTGTGAAAGTTGGGCCATTTCTTGTTTGTAGCGACGGGTATCTTCTACTGAATCGCTAACATTTTCAACCAACTTATTCATATTTTCAAATAACTGCCCGGAAGCATTTACCTGGTTATTGCTTGCTTGCAATTGCATTTCATACACCGCATTCAGGGATGCTGCATTTTCAGACATTTTTTCCATTTGTTCTACATAAGTAGAGCTGTTGCTGGTCGAAAGTTCTTTTAATAATTCAGAAGCTTTGTTAGAAGATGAAGAAAGTTCACCCATGCTTTCAGTAACATTTTTTACATTATTAATATAATCGCGGGTAGCACCTCCAACATCGGTTCCTACCATTCCTTCCAAAGATTCAGCAGCTTTGGAAGAATTTGCTGAAAGATCATTGATATTTTTTGAGCCGAATTGATGTTGTTTACATAATCGTCTGTAGCAACAGAAGCATCAGCAATATTACTCATTTTAGAAGCAGTTTCGCTCAAGGAACGCATTCCTCTTTCAAGGCTTTCCATAAGTTCAGGACCAATTTTTGCTTCTTCAAGCATATCATCTAATTGTTCTGTAATACTGCCTTTTTTATCTTCTTTGTCTTCTTCTTCTTCACCATGCATACCTGCTAATTCAGGATAAACCAAACTCCAGTCCACTTCTTCATGGGGTTTTTGCAACCCAAATAAAATAAAGATAACAGCTTCGGTTCCTAATCCAACAGGAAGAATACCATTTGCACCCGGATAGTGTTGGATTTTAAACAATGCTCCAACAATAACGACAGATGCTCCAAAGCTATAAGTTTTATGAAGTACTGTTTTACCTTGTTTAGATTCTAGCCATGATAAGAGTCCCATAGTGTTTTGTGTGTTTTAAAGGTTAGTGAATTAGTTTGGTAATAAATTAATCGTGTGCTGATGAAACATTGTCGAGGTTATCGCCTTGTGCACGGCCTAAATAGGTCATTACACAACGGAATCCAATATAGCATTTTGCAGTATCCTGGTATTCATAGGTCCGGCTGCTGTTTTGCAGATAGAAACCTACATCTTTCCACGAACCACCCCTGATTACTTTTCTTTTGAGATACGTTAGGTCTCATTATCTGCTGCATTATATAGATAGTCAGGGTTCAGATCATGTTCAAAATCATACGCATCTTCATCATATGCATTGCTGGTCCATTCAGCAGCATTACCTGCCATGCAATAAAGCCCATAATCATTAGGATTATAGGAATATATACCAACAGTCTGGAATCCGCCATCATCCATATAACTGCCTCTCATAGGTTTAAAGTTACCAAGGAAGCAACCTCTTGAATTCCTGATATAAGGACCACCCCATGGATATGGACTTTCAGATAAACCTCCACGTGCAGCATATTCCCATTCTGATTCAGTAGGTAAACGGAAATCATTGACTATAGTTTCTCCCAATATGGTAAGTAACCTCATTTAGTAATCTGGGTACGCCAAACACAAAATGCAGTAGCTTGTATCCATGAAACTCCAACAACAGGGTAGTTATCGTAAGCCGGATGCCAGAAATACATATTGGTCATAGGTTCATTAAATGAATAGGTAAAATCATGAACCCATGCAAGGGTATCAGGGAAAACATTCACTACATGCTTATCAATAAATACACTTCGGTCTTCCTTTCTCTTACGGCTTGGATATAGCATTTCCATTAAAGGATTATCTTATACATCTATAATACCTTTTCCATTATATATTTCTGTGTTTCCATGTTTTTTTCCGGAGCATCATAATCAGGAAGGAACCGATTATTCTTTTCAGCAGCCAACCGTATGTTAATGGTATAGAATAGGAAATTAGTTTACGGCTATCTATTTCCTTTCTTCTATAAAATCTTTCTTTTTCAGGCAAATATAAATCAGCCACAGCTTCCTGTGCATCCTGATTATCAATCTTCATCTTTTCTTCCAGTTAATAACAGGAGGGTCAATATCATTTCCGAATTCATCTTGTGTAATTACATTGGTTTGGATCCAAATCTGCTAACATCAAGGTGCAGAATAGAATCTCTTACCCAATTTACAAACTGCCTGTATTCATTATTCGAAATTTCAGAATCATCCATATACATGGCCTGAACTGAAACCATTCTTTGTTTGGTGGTATAAGCCCATGGAACATCCACGATCATCGGGTCCCATCATATAACTTCCCATTGGCAGGTAAACCATGCCATATGGAGTGCCTGGAAAAAAGAGGGTCTATCCTGCACGCCTATCAACTGTCCATCATAGCTATTACAGCCAGTAATGACAGCGATAAAACATGCAAATAACAACAATCTTTTCATGGTAATATCCTTTAGTTAATATTTATAAAAAAATATAATAGTGTAGTCGTCTTTCTACGTAATATTTATTAGCTTATGTTACAAAATGTAATTTTATAAATATCTTACATTTTGATGATACTGGGTCTTAGGAGTAATAATTGGGCGGAAACAGAATTGAAGCATAAGTTCATGTGAACCACTGCTATAGGATTTTATTTCGGATGTAGTAAAGTCATACGAATATCCGATTTTCAAGTTGGAATCCGATTTGTTGTGGAAAGCATAGGTTAACACCTAAGAAAGCAATTGCTGCATCATTCAGGCGATATCCAAGCCCCAAACCAAATAAATTTATTATATTCTGCCAGGCAGTCCAATTGAAATTGAGTTGAAGAAGCATCTGATTCAAAATATCAAATCTGGTTTAATATCCCAGGTAGGGCTTGCATTATATGTATATCCGGCCATTACATAATAGTGCCTGGCAACATCAAACGTATATCCTTTTACTTCACTTCCGCTACCTGCAACATCAGGGGCTGTTAAGTGGGTAGTTGAAAGTCCAATATACAATCCCTGGGGAGTAGCATAATATGCACCCAAACCTAAATCATAAGTAGAAGCTGAACTACCGGAACCTGGAATTAATGGGTCATTTGCGCCATTAGTTCCATCAGGGGCCAACCATGTGCCGTTAAGTGATTGCTGCAAAATACCTAAGGTAGGACCAACACCCAACACACCATTACCTATTGTAATATGGTAAGAATATGATAGTTTAATTTCAATGGTTTTTTGAAATCCAAGCTGGTCATCAAAAATAGATATGCCTGCCCCGCCGCCAATTTGTGGTATATACGCATCTCCGTTAAATAGGAATGTTTTGGGATTTCCGGGAAAATTCACCCATTGGTCCCTTCCTATCAGGCTTGCGCAGTATGCTTTATCCATTCCGGCATATCCGGGGTTATAATCAAGCTTGCCAAACATGTTTTGACTAAATTGAGCATCTTGTTGGGCTACAGCTATTAAACTGATTCCCACAAATACCATTGACGTAATTAATTTTTTCATCATTTATTTATTATTTGATAATAAAAAGCATCCCCCTTTTCAGAAAGAGACCGCTAAAGTATATAGTCTCAATGAGAAATACAAATTATTTGAGAAATATTTTCTCAGGGGGGTGTTTTTTTAACATTTCTATGTTCATATTATTATTGTGTTACATCTAGTTTATTTCTTTTTGTTCCTCCTATCTAAGTTCTGACTATTAGTATTTTACATAACCAAATATGAATCCTTCAATCACTATGTACCATCTTAGAATAGAATCTTGACCTATATCAGGTTATTCATAAATTGTGGTGCCCTGACTTAAATTGAGCTCCGTTGCCATTTCCCATTAATAATTACAGTTTGTACTAAGTCACTGCTGAAACTATATGGCAAATAATTATAATGGGGCATTGGCTGAGTAAGAAACAGGTTAGCCAGTTTACCCGTAATTATAGCGCCAAGAGAATTATTAATCCCCATAGCATAAGCCGAATTTATGGTAGCAGCATTGATAGCTTCTTCCGGAAGCATTTTCATTTTGATGCAAGCCAAAGACAATACGAATGGAATTTTACCCGAAGGAGATGAACCGGGATTATAATCGGAAGCAAGCGCTACAGGCAAACCGGCATCAATCATTTTTCGGGCAGGAGCATATTTCAATCCGAGAAAGAAAGCAGTAGAAGGAAGCAAGGTAGGCATAGTAGAAGAGTTCAGCAATGCTTTTATTTCTTCGTCACCTGTATATTCCAGGTGGTCAACTGAAAGGGCATTATTCTTAACCCCTACTTGTATCCCTCTGGAATAATCAAGTTCATTGGCATGAATTTTCGGAACTAATCCATATTGTGCAGCAGCCTTTAATATGGAATCTGTTTCATCGGGAGTAAAGAATCCCCTGTCACAAAAAACATCACAATAATCGGCTAACTTTTCTCTTCCTATATAAGGAAGCATTTCATTAGTGAGCAAATCTATATACTCCTGCCTGTTTTGTTTATACTTCACCGGAATAGCATGTGCCCCTAGGAATGTAGCTTTTATCGCAAGGTCGGTATGCTGTTTTAACCGTTGAATCACTCGTAACATTTTGATTTCCCCATCAAAGGATAATCCATAGCCGCTTTTTATTTCCACAGCCCCGGTTCCGTTCATTGCCATTTCATACAATCTTAACTTTGCGCTTTCAAATAGTTCATCTTCCGATGCTTTATTAAGTTTTTCGGCAGAATTTAATATCCCTCCTCCTCTTTTGGCAATTTCCTCATAACTCAATCCTTTTATTCTATCCACAAATTCACCTTCACGGCTTCCGGCATATACTATATGGGTATGTGAATCGCACCAGCAGGGAAAAGCAAATTGACCTGTTGCATCTATTATATGGTCAAAGTGCGATTCGGTTGGCAAACCTTCCTTCATTTCCCCTACCCCACTAATTATCTTATTATCTGTTGAAATCCATCCATTATCAATACAAGGAAGGTTTGCCATTTCTTTTCCTGCAATCCATTTAGTTGCAGTGGAAGTCTGAACTATAGTCTTTATATTTTTTATAAGAATTTTCATACTTATTGTTTACTGAGGGCAAAGATACACCGCAAAAATTATTAAAATTGCAAACAATAATATAAATAGCCACAGATTCACACATTAGAAAGCTGGAAGCCAATGAAATTTATCTGTGAATCTGTGGCAAATTTTTCTAATTACCTTTATGTCCAACGAGGAACGCACTACTTTATTCGCCGATGTCATAGTTCCACTGGCAGTTCCTAATCTTTTTACCTATCGCATCCCCAATAACTGGAATGAGTTGGTTTGTGCCGGGCAAAGGGTAGTAGTTCAGTTTGGCAAAAGCAAGTATTATGTGGGAGTGATAGCTAAGATACACGGGAATGCTCCACAGGGTTATGAAGCCAAGTATATTCAAGACATACTTGATTCTAAACCCATTGTTAACGAAACGCACCTTGCTTTTTGGGAATGGGTTTCTATGTATTATATGTGTACCCCAGGCGATGTGATGAATGCCGCTTTACCTTCGGGTCTGCGTTTTAGCAGTGAAACACGCATTATTAAAAATGAAGATTTTTCATTGGAAGAAGCCGCCGAAGATTATTTTAATGCAAGGGAATGGCAACTGGTAACCGAATTGGAAATGAAAACCGAATTAAGTATGGCGGAAGCAGCCGCTGCACTCGGAATAAAAAATATTCAACCAGTGATACAAAGCCTGATTATAAAGGGGCAGCAAGGGTAATGGAGGAGATGAAAGGCGAGTACAAACCTAAAAAAGAAAGTTATGTTCGCTTTGCACCTCATATCACCGAAGAAAAGCTACAGGGCATTTTTAATGAATTAGAGAAAAAGGCAGTTGTTCAATTGGAGGTACTTATGAAATACATCCAGCTTTCGGAATGCCTGCCCGGCGGACAGACGGGGCATACCACTAAGCCGGTGAGTGTAAAGAAAAGCATTTTATTAAATTCTTCGGGCGGCTCTGTATCTTCTCTCAATACGCTTGTAAAAAAAGGTATTCTCGAAATATATGAAGCTGAAGTATCGCGGTTAAAATATTCAGATGAAAAAATAATTCAATCGAATGAGTTATCCGTAACCCAGCAAGAGGCAATGGAGAAAGTAAATAAACTTATTTACAGATAAAAATGTTGTTTTGCTGCATGGGGTTACTTCCAGCGGCAAAACGGAACTTTATATGCAACTGATTGAGGACACTATCAGGCAAAATAAAAAAGTGCTGTACATGTTACCTGAAATTGCCCTTACAGCTCAATTGGTAAACCGCCTGAAAAAACGATGGGGAAATAAAGTAGGGGTTTATCATTCACAAATATGGAGATAATGAAAGAGTGGAGATATGGAATGGGCTTATCAATCCGGATAAGGTTGATTATTCCGTTATCGTCGGAACACGCTCTGCTTTATTTCTGCCTTTTTCCAATCTTGGCTTGATTATAATAGATGAAGAACACGATAGTTCTTTCAAACAACAAGACCCTGCCCCCCGCTACAATGCCCGCGATGCAGCCATTTATCTTGCCCACCTTTGCAATGCAAAAGTGATACTCGGTTCTGCTACTCCATCGGTAGAAAGCTACCACAATGCGGTATCAGGAAAATTTGGATTGGTGGAATTACTACCCGTTTTGGCGGGATGGAGATGCCTGAAATAGTTGTATGCGATTTGAAAGAAGATACCCGGAAAAAATTGATGAAATCAATGTTCACGCCTTACCTGCTTGGCTGCATGGAAGAAGCATTGAAAAAAAATGAACAGGTAATTCTTTTCCAGAACAGGCGGGGGTTTGCCAACTTTATAGAATGCAGTGTTTGCGCCAATGTTCCGCAATGCAAACGTTGCGATGTGAGCCTTACTTACCACAAAAAAGCAGATTTATTACGATGCCATTACTGCGGGTATTCCATATGCGTTCCAAAAATTTGCCCTGCCTGCGGAAGCCCATTAATTGAGACCAAAGGATTCGGCACCGAAAAAATGGAAGAAGAACTTGCCACTGTTTTTCCCGAAAGCCCGCATTGCCCGATTGGACCTGGATTCTACAAGAGCTAAAAATGCGCATACCAATATCATAAATGCATTTGAAGAACGAAAAGTGGACATATTGGTTGGCACGCAAATGGTAACTAAAGGCTTGGATTTTGATAATGTGAGCATAGTCGGTATTCTGAATGCCGATGCGGGTCTTTACTTTCCCGATTTCCGTTCTACTGAAAAAACATTCCAGATGATGGCGCAGGTAAGCGGACGTGCCGGAAGAAAAAATAAACGCGGGAAAGTAGTAGTGCAGGCATATAATTCCACTCATCCGGTTATTGCAAGGGTTATGGCAAATGATTACATTGGCATGTATCAAGACCAGATGGAAGAACGGAAAAATTTCGCATATCCTCCATTTACACGCCTGATTGAAATAACTCTGAGCCACCGTAACCAGGATGACTTGGATGCCATGTCTCCTGATTTTGCAGAGTGAATTGAAAAAAAGATTTGGCACTGATAGAGTTTTAGGACCGGAATATCCTGTCGTTTCAAAAGTGCAGAATTTTTACCAGAAAAAAATATTATTGAAGATAGAGAGAGAGAAGTATTCCCTTAAAATGAAAGAGATGGTAACTGATTCAGTAAATATATTTTTGAAAAAAGGAAAGGGGTATGCTAAGGTCAGGATTAAAATTGATGTGGACCCGCAGTAGGGAATTTTCTAACTTGTCTTGTCCTTTTTCTTTTGTAAATCTTTCTTCACCTTTTCCCAGGAAACAAACTCATCAGTAGCTAAAATAATATGCGCTTTTAGCCCTGCCAAAAAATCTGCTATTTCTTCTTCGTATTTCCGTAAGTCAATATCAGAATTCTTTAATGAAATACTGTTCTTACTCACTTTGATTGCAGCTTTCATGGCTTTGTTTTTACAAAGGTATGTAAAATTGGGAGCTACAGAAAATAAGTATGGTCTGGACATGGAGTACCTCTCACAAATTAAAATAGAAAGAGTTAAACAAGCTAATCGTACTCAAAAAATAGATTATGAAAAATGCTATTTTTGAACCTCCATTTGGTGAATCAAATACAACTATGGCCAACCCCATTTACAGACAAGAATGTGAACGTTTATTACATGGACAATCCAAATCTGACCAGATTGATTCCTATCGTTGTATAATAGATACTGCAATGAAATTGACCTATGATCATCACAAAGTAACTTTTAATAGTCCGATGGAGCATGAGGCAGGCTATTTACTTTTTCAATTAACTATCCAAAAATCTCTTTCTATTATTAAGCTTTTAGATGGAGCGGATTATCAAAATAACATTGATTCTAATATAAAGCTAAATAAACATATAGATCCATTTTCTATATATCCTATTGTAAGAACACAGTACGAGGCCTATTGTGTATTTAATAATCTATTCTTTGGTCATATTGACCCGGAACAAAAAGAATTTCTTTATGATTTATGGGTACTTGCAGGTCTAACTGAAAGGCAAAAATATTCTGAATTAATTGCGAGTGAGGAAGCTCAAAAAAAGTTCCTTCGAGAAAAGGAGGAACGCAAGAAAATCTATAATAAAATTGAAAGTACTAAAATTTTTACAAATTCCACTTCAGATAAGCAAAATGAAATAGAAAAGGCCATGGGTAGAGGGAATTTTCAGTTCCATTTTATAAACGAAATTTTACAAAAAGCTTCTTGGAGTGAGTTATTTATGAAATGTGGGGCATCAAAAAAGTTTTTTGATAAAGAATATTCCATGCTTTCAATCTCAACCCATCCTTCTAATGTCTCTGTATATCAATACAGAGATATGATTCAAGAAGGTGAAAATGTTAAAATGGCATTGTTTGCAGCAGAAACTTCAAAAAAAATAGTTGCATTCTTTACAAGGGACTACTGCACATTATTTCCAGTTTTAAAACTTGTTTTTAATGGGCTTCCTTTAGTAAATCAAGTTATTTTAAATCTAAACAATAGATTCTTTAGAGGGAATAGCTTTACTTTAAACAATGCTGAAGAAGTTATTTAGCACATTAAGTGTTAAAATTATTCCCCATTTATATACCCCACTATCCCCTCATAATAAGCCTCTGCCACCAACTTCAGCCTATTCTCATCTTTAGCAGTTAGTAAAATGCATTCTTCATTATTATCCTGGTATAGCGGCTCACCATAAACTAATGGACCCTTGATAAGCCTTGTTAGGGCAAGGTCACGGGAATATACTCCTTTTTCAGGTGTGGAAAGGCAATGTTCCGTAAGATAAGTGGCATCGCTCTTTTCCACCAGCGGAACATTTAATTTACTGGAAATATTTTTTACAACCGAAGAGGAAAGTTTAATCGAGTTTTCTATATCAGGGCTAAGCAACAATCGTAGAAAATTTAGTCTTCCGTTAAGCGTGCCAAAATCTTTCGACGTGACGCACCCCGGAACAAATGCCATCACATAATCCTTATCCGTAGTGTGCTTCCAACCGAGGTTTTTTTCATTTACATTATAATGAATGATAACCGTTATATTGGGTTGAAAGGCATTTATTTTTTTAGCACGTACTGCCATATCCACCGAGCCAAAAACATCGGCAAATAAAACTTTATCAGGCAAATGCTGGCTAAGTAAATGCACTTGTTTTTCTGTAATCAGGTTGTTTTTAACCAGGCTGTCGAGATATTTTTTACTTTTTATTTTTTTCTTCCACTCAAAAAAAGTTATTCCGAGAGATGATAAGCCTGTATCAGTCCTTGTAAGCATGGTCTGAGCACCCATACTATCTAATTTCTGTTTTAATAAAAGTGCCGTAAAAAAAGTGAGATTGCCCTCTATTAATTTTATTTGTTTAGTGCTATCAATAGTAAGTGTCATACAGCGGCTCTCTATTTCACCACTATGGTATGAACCGCCAATGTGACCGGGGTCTATGGCTATTTTAATTCCTTCTATAGAGCGGGGAATGTTTCTTTCTTTTATAGAATCTTTTTGAATGAAAAATTGCAAACTATCTTTTTTATCTATCAATAGCTTCTTTAGTTCCGGTTCAGAAATAGTGCTTATTACAGGAGACAGCAAGTTTACTTCAGTCCAATTTAAAAATATTTCTCTTTTGTGCGATTCACCGAAAATGGAAATACCCTCTTTATTTATTGCTACAAGCTCCTTTACTTTATGGTCTTTTGAAAAATAGGCAGCAAGCTTATTGGAATAATACTCTTGTTGGTTTTGAGCAACCATATAACAGAATGATAGTATAAGAAAAAAGGATAAAACGCTTTTCTTATTACTACTCACCCCCTGCCCCCTCTCTTTAGGAAGAGAGGGGAAAAGTCCTTCGCCTCCCCCCTCTCTATTTGATAGAGAGGGGTTGGGGGTGAGTATAAACAAGCTTTTCTGTATTTTTGTATTTTTTAAAAGCATGTTTACTATAAAAGACATAGATTTTTCTCCTGAATGGAAATTTGCTGCCAGCAGAAGCAGTGGCAAAGGTGGTCAAAATGTAAATAAGTTATCTACAAAAGTTGAACTCCAGTTTGATTATTTGAATTCTATCTTGCTTAGTGATGAGCAAAAAAGCCTGATCGCAAAAAAATTAGATAGTCTGATTAATAAAGATGGAATCTTAAAGATAGTTTCTCAAGAAGACAGAAGCCAACTCTTAAATAAACAGAATACTATAGAGAAATTTTATGAGCTACTGGAAAGGGCGTTTAAAAAGAAAAAGAAGCGGGTACCCACTAAACGCAGCAAACAAAGCCAGTTAAAAAGACTTTCATCAAAGAAAATCCATTCTGAAAAGAAGAAAATAAGGGGAAAACCCGCCATTGGGTGATTTGGCAATTCGATGATTTGAGAATTGCTTAATTTTGTACCATCAAATTATCAAACTGATTTATGTACATACAACAAATT
Source organism: uncultured Bacteroidota bacterium (assembly GCA_963767125.1). Classification (GTDB taxonomy): domain Bacteria; phylum Bacteroidota; class Bacteroidia; order JABEUT01; family JABEUT01; genus JABEUT01. The sequence continues at coordinate 52,928 of CAVYDB010000040.1, forward strand.
TACACCGGATGCCTTGCCCAGGCTGCATACTATATAGAATCGGAAGGAGAAGCTGCCATTATTGACCCCTTGCGTGATATTCAGCCCTATCTTGATATTGCTAAAAAAAGAAATGCTACCATAAAATACATTTTTGAAACACATTTTCATGCCGATTTTGTTTCGGGACATATTGATATTGCTAAAAAAACCGGCGCTAAAATTGTGTATGGTCCAACGGCAAAAGCTTCGTATGATATTATAGTGGCAAATGACATGCAGGAATTTCCGTTAGGAAAGGAAACTATACAGCTATTTCATACCCCCGGGCATACTATGGAATCCTCTTGTCTCCTGGCAAAAGATGAATCAGGAAAAACTTATGCTATTTTTTCAGGAGATACTTTGTTTGTGGGGGATATAGGCAGAGTTGACCTTGCTGCCAATGATGCATTATCCAAGGAACAGCTTGCATCTATGATGTATGATTCGGTTGAAAAAGTGAAAAAATTATCCGATGATATTATTGTATATCCAGGTCATGGCGCGGGCTCTGCTTGCGGAAGGAATATTGGAAAAGAAACCACCACTACCATCGGCGCTCAACGTGAAAACAACTATGCCCTCCAGCCTATGGACCGTGAAACCTTTGTTCACATGATGGTTACGGGCTTAGCTACTCCTCCTAAGTATTTTTTTATGGATGCTAAAATAAACCGTAAGGGGTATGACGAGGATATGGATTCCTTGCTCGGACACAACGCACATGCCATTACTGTTAGTGATTTTATAAAAGAAAAAGAATCCGGAACTATTATACTTGACACAAGAACGGCTGTCGAGTATGCTAAAGAACATATCCCCGGTTCATTAAATATCGGGTTGAATGGCGACTTTGCAGTTTGGGCAGGCACTTTGATTGACAATGTCCCCCTAATTTTAGTTTGCAGTGAAGGCAAGGAAAAAGAATCGGTAATGAGGCTTGGAAGAGTAGGATATGATAGGGTAAAAGGGTTTCTGAAAGGTGGTGTCAATGCCTGGAAAGATGCCGGACAAAAAGTGAAAAGCATTCATTCTGTTTCAGCTGAAGAATTTGCCGGAAATATAGAAAAAGAAGGTAAGCCCCTTGATATAAGAAATGAAAGTGAAGTTATGCTGGGAACAGTCAGGGATGCTATTGCTATACCGCTCGGTAAGTTACAGGAACAATTAAATACGTTGGATAAAAATGCCCACTATTACATTTATTGTGCCGGTGGCTACCGCTCTATGGTCGGCAGTTCCATACTTGAAAATAATGGCTTCATAAATCTTACCAATGTTGAAGGCGGCATGAGCGCTATCCGGAATACACAAGCCCCGATTGAGATACCCGAACTGGCCTAATCAGCCTTCAAATGTAAATGACAGGAGATATGTCTTTGATTTCAAATCCTGTATAGACTGGGTATAGATAGTATTATCGGGAATAACAAGGTTTCTTAGTCCCTGTGATATTTTAAGTTCAAGCCCGAATTTGAAATAGGGCAAATAAAATTCAATTCCTCCTCCTGCTTCATAATACCAGTCATTAGGCAACAAACGTATGGTAGCTTTTGCCCCGGCAAGTTGCTGGTTTACATCCTTCTGTGATGCGAGATCCCTCGCATATTTCATGCCTCCAATCACATACGCTTCAAAATTATTAAGTCGTTTTGAAATCAGCTTTAAATCCATTGGGAAATTCAGGAATACCGATTGTATATCTTTGGTAACAGAAAAAGTATCTACTCCTGAAAAGTTATATTGTATCTGCCGGTCTGAAAAGCCCAGCGAAGGAACAAACCTGAACTTCAAATAGTGTGTTAACTTTACCTCTGCAACAATACCCAAATCAAAACCTACCTGGGGTTTAGAGCGAATAGTTTTTAGCGTGTCAAATCTCGGAAAATTTGGTGATGGCGCCACATAGAAGCTGGAAGTATTGATACCAATAATAAACCCAAAATGCAAAAAAGCACGGGTATAATTAGGAAGATTTATAGCCTCCTGGCTTTGTGCCTTGATTGAACATAAAACCATCAGCGAAACAGCTATGCTTTTCCAGCAATACTTTCGTTTTATTATTATAGAAAGAAATGAGCGCATCAGGCTAACCATAGTTTTACATAACGATTACAGTACTCTTTTATTTCCTTAACCCCTCCTTCCTGGCTATATAAATAGACGTAACCCCAAAACTTAATGGAATAAATTGGGTATCTGTAAATCCAGCTTTTACTAATTCCGCTTCAAAATTCTTTCCCGACGGAAATGCAGCTACTGACCTGTTCAGATAATCGTAGGCTTTATTTTCAGAAAATGCTCCGCCAATAGCAGGACAAATTTTGCTCATGTAAGCCTTGTAGAGTTTTTTGAACGGCATGTTAGACGGCTCAGAAGCCTCTAAGATTAGTACCGTTCCTCCGGGCTTTAATACCCTGTATATTTCCGATAACCCTTTGTTTAAATTTTCAAAATTTCTTACTCCAAATGCAGAGGTTGCCATATCAAAATTATTATCAGCAAACGGAAGGTTTTCACAATCAGCTTCCATTAATTCTATTTTTGATGATAGCTCTTTATGTTTGATTTTTTCTCTTCCTATTTCAAGCATTTTTTCAGCAATGTCAACGCCCGTAACTTTATACGGTTTAAGCCTTGTTAACTCTATGGCGAAATCTCCTGTCCCAGTGGCAATATCAAGAATATTCTCATGGTGATAATTCTTTACCAGCCTCACAGCCTTTCTTCTCCATAAAATATCTATCCGGAAAGTAAGCAGCCGGTTCATAAAGTCGTATCTCCCGGCAATGGAATTGAACATTTTTCTTACCTGTTCCTTTTTTCCGAGGTTCAGGTCATTATAGGGTATTATGGGAGAAGCGGCACTCATGCTTTTCCATTCATAAATTGGAGCGCTTCTGATAAAAGTTGTTCTTTATCAACAGGAACGACTCCCGTTTTTTCACAAACTTGTCCTCCGGCAAGATTAGATAGAAAAGCAATTTCATAAGGAGAAAGATGGAGGGCACAACACAAAGCGGCCAGGCTAACAACAGTATCTCCTGCCCCTGAAACATCGGATATATTACGGATATGCGCAGGAACTAATTTCTTTTCTATATCAGAATTAATATACACCCCATGCTCTGATAAAGTAACAAGCACATTTTCAATTTTTTGATTCTTTTTCAGTTGCTCTGTAACAGTCTGTACTTGTTCTAAGTTTTCTGCTTGAACATCCACTTTCAATCCTTCTCTTAATTCTTTCAAATTGGGTTTGAATAAGGTAACCCCATTATATTCTGAAAAGTTTCTTTTTTTTGGGTCAACTACCGTTGGAATATTATTTTTTTTGGCAAGTGCAACAACTATATTGATTAATTCCGGGGAGAGAACACCTTTATCATAATCTTCAAAAATGATGACATCAGCTTTATCCTCTTCTATAAATTTATGTATTTGTTCCGTAATTGATTTGCTTATCCTTCTCACTAATATCCTCATCGGTTTCATCATCAATTCTCACTATATGATGGTTGTTGCTGATAATTCGCGTTTTAGTAGTGGTTGGGCGGTCTTCCGATTGGATTATTCCTTCGTGAAAGAAGTTTCTTTTCTTTTAGAATTTTAATCAGCCGTTCTCCATTACTATCATTGCCAATAACACTGCACAGAATAGGCGTGGCTCCCATAGCCTGTATATTCATGGCAACATTGCCGGCACCTCCCATACGGCTTTCCTTTTTACTTACGGCTACAATAGGTACAGGGGCTTCTGGTGAAATACGGCTCACATCTCCCCAATAATAAACATCGAGCATTAGATCGCCAATAATCAAGACCTTCAGTTTATTGAATGAATCGAATATTTTTTTAAGTTCAGTAGAATTCACCCTGCAAGTTTATTGTAAGTTGGGCCAGCGATTCTTTTATCCGTTTTATGCCTCCACTAAAGCATCTTCCGAAGCGGAATAGGAAAACCGGATATAATTATCATTTCCAAAAGCAGCCCCCGGAACCAAAGCCACACGGGCATTATCGAGAAGATAAAAACAAAGGTCGGTAGCATTTTTTATCAAGCGTTCCGTCAAATGATTTCCCGATATAATAGCTAATATCGGGAAATACATAAAAGGCTCCATCAGGCATATTCGCTTTTAGTCCGGGAATATCTTTCATCAGGGCCAATACCCTGTCCCTGCGCTTTTTAAAAATATCACGCATGGGATACGTAATAGAAGGGTCAAGGAGAACTGCTGTGTAAGCAGCTTTTTGAGCTATGGAACAAGTAGCAGAAGTTATTTGCCCCTGTATTTTATCACAGGCTTTGGCAATTTCTTTGGGCGCGCCAAGGTAGCCAACCCTCCAGCCTGTCATGGCAAAAGCTTTGGAAAGACCATTTACCGTAATTACCCTGTCCTTTATGGAATCAATGGTACCAATGCTATGATGTTCCCCAATAAAATTAATATGCTCATAAATTTCATCGGCAATAATATAGATATCAGGATAGGCGGCAAATACTCCTGCTATTTCTTCCAATTCTTTTTGAGAGTAAACCGAACCGGTAGGATTACATGGAGAACTGAATATCATTAATTTCGTACGCGGTGTAATGGCATTTTTTAACTGGCTTGCCGTATACCTTAAAATCATTTTCCATTCCGGCTTCCACTATCACTGCTTTGCCTTCCGCCAGTTTAACAATATCAAGGTAGCTTACCCAGTATGGAGAAGGTATAAGCACCTCATCTCCGGGGTTTACGATACTTAATACAGCATTGGCAATAGATTGCTTTGCCCCTGTAGATACTACTATCTGTTCTGCATCAAAATCAAGGTTATTATCCCTCTTGAATTTTTGGGTAATTGCCTGGCGTAATTCAAGATAACCTGACACATGGGTATAGTGGCTAAAGTCCTCATCAATAGCTTTTTTAGCTGCCGCTTTTATAGGGTCCGGCGTAGGAAAGTCAGGTTCTCCAAGGCTAAGATTAATAACATCTATTCCCTGCGCTTTCAGTTCCCGGCTACGTCTTGCCATGGCTATAGTTTGAGATTCGGAAAGGCGGGTAAGTCGGGATGAAAGAGTTTGCATATATGGTATGTTACTTTAATAAGCCTTGCAAAGCTATGAAAATAAGAATAAATGGGGGTCGGACTGTGCTTTGGGACAATCCTGTTAGTTTCCGGCAAGCATGGTTTCGCGCTTGGTAAGGATATAATGATACACCAGGAAGTATTGGCTGGAATCCAAGTGGGCTCTATTCCCCATATTCGGTAAAATTCTGTCCCAATCATCCACGGAAAAATTTTGGGGTTTTTTCAGGCTATGACATTGATTACATTTAGTAGAAAAAATAGTGTACCCGTCCGTGAGATTCGCTATAGTTGTACCTGACCAATGTGCTCTCGCAGCCACAACATCTGAACTATCCGGAACAAGGCTGGGTTTCTTAGCCGTGGTAGCTGTAATAGTGGTATTTGTAGCTGTGGTATTGGTGGTGGTATTAGTGGTGGTATTCGTGACTTTAGTTGTTGCTGTATTTGCAGGGGCAATGTTTTTATTGACTTTGCAGCATAAAAAAACTACTGAAAGGCAAAGAATTATCGCCTTTGTTTGGTTCCTTTTCAGGATAGATACTATTCGATACATTTATCTCTTGGATGTTTTTAATTGAGAATTTAGTGACTGTAAAAGTACAAAAAAAGGTGGCTTTATCTTGCAGTCCCTTACTATTTATCAAGTTGCTTTGGAATGTAAAACAGGTAGTTACATATATCAGGCAATTTATTGGTTATGGCCATTTCTCGTTTCAAAATTTATATAAAATATAAAAACCACTTTCTTTAAATACCAGATAGCCTGACTGTTATGTTATTTTGTAAACTCCCACCTTGCTTTAGGAACCACATCATATCCGGCAAATTCTTTGCGAAGAAATTTATAATACCCTGTTATAGCAATCATCGCAGCATTATCGGTGCAATATTGCATTTTTGGGATGTAAATTTTCCAGTTATTTTTCTTACTCGCTTCTTCAAGAACTCTACGTAAGCCTGAATTAGCAGCCACTCCCCCCGCAATGGCAATTTCTTTCACCCCCGTTTCCTTCGCTGCATGGGTAAGCTTATCCATCAAAATAGACACTACCCTATACTGAAATGAAGCGCATAAGTCATTTTTATTTTCCTCAATAAAATTTGGGTTGTTCATTTTTCCGTCTCTTACAAGATAAAGAAAGGATGTTTTTAATCCGCTGAAGCTAAAATTAAGTCCCGCAATATTAGGAACCGGGAAAGAGAATGCGTTAGGATTTCCTTCCAGTGCAAATTTATCTACCAATGGTCCGCCGGGATAGGGCAGACTCATTATTTTCGCTGCCTTATCAAAGGCTTCTCCTGCCGCATCATCAAGGGTTTGTCCTAAAATCTGCATATCGAAAAAGTGTTTCACCAGCACAATTTGGGTATGTCCGCCCGAAACGGTAAGGCACAGAAAGGGGAATGATGGAGGACGGTACTCCACTGCGGGCGTTTGTATAAAATGTGAAAGCACATGCGCCTGTAAATGGTTAACTTCAATCAGAGGTTTATTAAGTCCTATGCTTAAAGCCTTAGCAAAGGAAACACCTACTAATAAGGAACCCATAAGACCAGGTCCCCTGGTAAGGGCTATAGCATCAATCTCTTCCTTTTGTATCCCTGCTTTTTTAAGGGCAATATCAATCACAGGTACAATATTTTGTTGGTGGGCGCGGGAAGCCAGTTCCGGCACTACTCCCCCATAATCTTGATGTACCTGCTGGCCCGCTACTACATTGGAAAGCAACATGGTTCCGGAAATAACAGCAGCACAGGTATCGTCGCAGGAAGACTCGATTCCGAGAATCTTCACTTGGGGCTCATTCATTATTTCTAACTTTGTATATTAATTTAATTCTCAAAGGTATTAAAAAGCTAAGGAATATATTGGCTATTCTCCTTACAGTAATAGCAACGCTATTACTTTTTCTTAACCTTGTGCTTAATTTTCCCTTTGTGCAGACAGGGCTTACCCATGCTGTTTCGGGGTATTTTTCCAGAAAATTTCACGCTAAAATTCATATTGGGAAAGTAGATTTTGAATTTCTAAAAAAACTGGTGTTAAGGGACGTTTATATACAAGACCTGCACTCAGATACCCTTTTATATGCCACCGACCTGAAATTCGATATTGGGGAATTGAGCTTTAAGAGCCACCAGCTTTATCTAAGTAATATAGAAATTGATAAAGCCAAAGTATATCTCGTGACCTATAAAAATGAACATAGCCTTAACCTGCAATTTCTTATTGATGGCTTCGCATCAAAAGATACTTCAAAAAGTACCGGACCCTCCTGGAATGTTTCTTTTGGCAAACTTTCTCTAAATAATATTGCCTTCCGCTTGCAAAATCAAAATGACACGGATATTGATAATTACGGAATAAATTTTTCAACCCTCAATGTTCGTGCCATATATAGCCGGATAAATACCATCCGGTTTATGGGTGATACTATAAGGGCAACTATTGAGAGTTTTTCTGCTAAAGAAAAAAGCGGCTTCACGCTGAATAAACTTGCCTGTTTTGTAAGTGTCTGCCCACGTGGGATGGAGCTTGATGCACTGAAAATTGAAACTCCTAACACTTCTCTTTCCACCGATTTGATATTTACCTATAACGGCTTCTCCGCTTTTGACGATTTTACCAATAGTGTGGATATGAAGGCGAATTTTCATAAAAGTAAAATCTGCTTCGAAGACATTGGTTACTTTGCACATGGCTTAAGAGCTGTGCGCAATTGCTTTACATTGTCAGGTGAGTATAATGGCACGGTGAATCATCTCACAGCGCATAAAATGAGTATAGGTTGGGGAAAATTCTCCACCCTCGAGGGCGAAGCTCAATTAGACCACATTACCGATATGGATTCTGCTATTATGAAAGTAAACATTACCACCTTGGTTACTTCAAAACCTGAAATTGAAAACCTACCCCTTCCCCCGTTTGACAAAGAAAATCATATCACCCTACCGGATAATCTCTCCAAATTAAATGTTATTCATTTTTCCGGATTTTTTGATGGCTCTATCAGCTCATTTAAAGCAGCCGGGAATATTACAACCGATATAGGAGATATTTCTGCCAATCTTCATTTATGGGAAGATGCCGCCAGCAAGGAGACTCATTATACCGGTTCACTCGGAACAAAAGATTTTAACCTCGGGTATTTTTGGAATATAACCGACTTCGGTACTATTTCTGCTTCTGTTTCCATCGGAGGCAAAGGGTTAAAAAAAGAGAATGCCGATGACACACTTTCCGGAGTTATACAAAGTTTGACTTACCGGAAATATACTTATCAAAATACTACTCTGAGGGGAGAGTTGAAGAAAGGTTTTTTCTCCGGCCTGGTAAAAATTACAGACCCGCACCTGCTTCTTGATTTTAACGGGAAGGTCAATATTGCTTCCCAAAACAGTGTCTTCCAATTTGATTCTCATATCACCAAAGCTAACCTGTCGGCCTTACACATTATCAAAGATACGAGTATGATAGCTATATTATCGGGACATATCAAAGTGAATGCAACCGGCAATAACCTGGATAATATGATAGGCTCCATTCATATTGACAGCACCACTTTCTCCATTCGAAAAGAATCGTATTATTTAGATAGCCTTACACTAACTTCTTCCATGGAGGACGGTTACCATACCCTAACCCTAAAATCTGATTATGCCGACGGAGAGCTTTCCGGGCATTTCCGTATTGACAATACTCCTGAATGTCTGCAAAACCTTTTGGCTTCTTATATCCCTTCCATTTTTAATAAAGAAAAATATGTGAAAGAAGACAAAGATGGACATGACTATTCCCTTACCCTTCATTTTAATGAAAATACGGGGCTTACAAACCTTTTTTTACCGGGGCTAAAAATTGCTCAAGGAACCGTAATAAAAGGAATGTACGACGAATCGGATGATAATTTCTCGTTAAATGGAACCTCAGATGAAATAGATATATCGGCTAAAAAAATCAAAAAATGGAAAATTAACGCGACCGGTAACGAATCTTCACTTGTATTCAAATCTGGTTGCGATACCTTGTATATCAGCGACAGCCTGTATGCCGCTCATTTTAAATTTAATGGGGATGTTACCAAAGATACCCTCCATTATATTTTAGGATGGAACGATGACTCAGCCAATTTTGCAACCATCCCTGGGTATGTGGGTTTTCCGGGGAAATCGAGAATTGCATTCAAATTTTTGCATCCTGTTATAAGTATGGTTGATTCGGTCTGGAAAATTAACAATGATAATTTTATCGTGTATGATTCTTCCCGCGTCGAAATAAAATCATTTACAATTTCACATTCCAATCACTTTGCTATTTCATTGCAGGGAGCTATCTCAAACAATAGCAATGACCAGCTTAATATTGGTCTTCACAATATTAATCTTGCCAGCCTGAAACTTGGAAATACCCCACTAGAAGGAGAGGTTAATGGGTCTGCCTCCATCTCCAATTTATTTAGTCATCCTTTTTTTACTAGCTCCCTCACCTTCTCAAGTTTATACTTTAACAAGCAATATGTCGGAGACGGAACCATTAATAGCAGTTGGGATACTCTTTCACAATCTATTACTGTGGATGGAAACCTCTCCTATCATGGCTCGCCAGTATTTTCGGTTAAAGGTAAATATGTACCTTCAGGCGATGATAATAATTTAAATATGGACGCCAGTTTTACCGGGTTTCCTACCAAACTATTTCAACCTTATATAAAAGATGTGAGTTCCATTCTTGACGGTTCCATTACCGGGCAAGCCCATATTTCAGGCGCACCGGGTAAGCCCCTGGTAAATGGGAATGTGATAGCTCTTTTAAAAAAGATGAAGTTTGATTATTTGAATACTTCTTATCATTCACCCGGCATAAATATTAAAATAACACCCGATACATTTAAGGTTCTACCATCGGTATTATTAGATGAAAAAAATGACACTGCAATTTATTCAGGCGTTTTTACGCACCGTAATTTTAAAGAACTAAAAATGGACTTTAACCTGAACGCAAGAAATTTTTTATGCCTGAATACTAGCGAAGTGCAAAACACTTCTTATTTTGGAAAAGCTTTTGTGACAGGCAATATGAGGATATACGGACTTTTAGATGCACTCCATATTGAAGCTACTGTTTCAACCACTAAAAATACGGTGTTTAATATTCCGTTGGAAAGCGCTTCGGAACTGGATCAGGCTAATTATATTCAATTCACGGGTAAAGGAAAAACTAAAAAAGCGGCTTCAGATTATAAAGTGAACCTGACTGGCATTCAAATGGATTTTACCATACATGTTACCTCCGATGCTACTTCAAGAATTTTATTTTCAAATCGCGGTGAAGTCCTTGAGGGACATGGTTATGGAAGAATCCAATTTTCTATGGATAATATAGGGGATATAAATATGAGGGGCAATTATACCGTCACCGGAGGATATTACAATTTTGTTCTCCAGAATATTATTAATAAGAAATTTATCCTGCAGCCCGGAGGGAATATTGACTGGAATGGAGACCCTTATAACGCAGATATTAATTTAACAACCCAATATGAAACACGAGCATCCCTGCAACCCTTCTTTCCGCAAGACCCCACAGGATATAATAAACGGGTCCCTGTAGATTGTGACCTTGGATTATCGGGCAAATTGACTTCGCCTGACATAGCCTTTACAATAGACCTTCCTACAGTTGATAATGATACTAAACAAGTAGTGGAAAGCTACTTAAGCAATGCAGATGAGTTAACAACACAAGTATTTGGATTGCTCATTATAAACAGTTTTATGCCTGTAAACTCAGGTATAGGCGGTAACGGATTTGGCAACCAGTTGGGTGTTGCAAATTCTGCTGAAATACTTTCTAACCAGCTTACTAACATGTTTAATAATATCAACAAAAACTTTAATGTAGGGTTGGACATTCAACCGGGTTCTACTATTAATCCGGCGGAATATAAATTAGCTCTTTCAACTGCGCTCTTTAATGGAAGGGTAAATGTTTCAACAGATGTGGGAACTATGAGTGGAGTTCCTACTTCAGCACAAACAGGCACTTCCAATAACAACTTTGTCGGAGAATTAAACGTGGAAGTCAAACTTAATAAAAATGGAAAATTGAGTGCTAAGGCATTTAATAAGGCTAACGATAACACTACGCTGAATGCTTTGAATGCACCCTATACTCAAGGGGTGGGTCTTTCCTACAAAAAAGGGTTCAGTACCTGGAAGGAATTTTGGCTGGCTATTTTTGGAAAGAAATCTAAAACCGTCAGTAACCCGGATGGAGAGTCTGAATAAATTAACAAAGGTTATAAGCTCTCCAATTGCTTTTGCAGTAAGGTAATCTTTGCTTCTGCATCAGCTTTTTTATTCCTTTCATTTTGAATTACTTCCGGTTTGGCATTATTGGCAAACTTAGGGTTGTTCAACTTGGCTTCAACAGATTTAAGAAAGCCGGAATAGTAATTTAATTCCTTTTGAACTTTATCTCTTTCCCCGCTTTTATCAATCGTTACTCCTTCGGGAAGGCAGAAAGAAAATTCAGTATCTTTTAATACAAAACTTAATTTATCACGGCTATTATCCGCGTGATAATTAGCTCCCTTAAATTCCGAACCTGAAAGTTCCAAATCAGAAGTTGTAATACCCATTGTTTCAGGGTTTGGGGAGAGTAAAATAAGCTTTTGCTTTAATGGCAGGTTTATTTGCTGATGCAGGTTACGCCCATTTCTTACAAAGGATTTCCGTATATCTTCAAAATGTGATAACAAGAATTTTATCATAACTCCGTGCGACAGGATATTGTGCCACAATAATTCTGTCTTTCTCTGTTCTTTGCCTGATATTATCCCAAATTTCTTCGGTAATAAAAGGCATAAAGGGATGCATTAATTTTAGTAATGTTTCAAGATAAATGATGGTTTCATCATAAATATTCTCCTGAAAGTCCGTCGCGGCTGGAGATTTTAATACGTTCCAAATAATCGGAACAAAAATCATCCCACAGCAACTTATAAATAGCCATCAACGCTTCTGAAATGCGGTATGGCTGAAAAATGCTGTTCAATAATTTCTATTTGTTCATCCAGTTTATTTTTAAACCACAGTTTATTTTTCACAGCATCTTCATTCGGTTCTAATATCTAAAGGGTTCCAGGTGCTGATAAGCCGGAAGGAGTTCCATAGTTTATTGGCAAAATTCCTGCCTTGTTCGCATAGCGATTCATCAAAAGTTAAATCATTACCGGCAGGTGAACAAAGCAAAATACCAACCCGTACACCATCTGCTCCATATTTTGCAATCAGGTCGAGCGGATCGGGAGAATTGCCGAGTGATTTACTCATTTTCCTGCCTTGTTTATCCCGTACTATTCCGGTTAGATAAACATTCTTAAAAGGCTCTTTACCCATATATTCATATCCGGCAATTATCATACGTGCCACCCAAAAGAACAGTATTTCAGGTGCAGTTACAAGGTCGTTGGTAGGGTAATAATAATTGATGTCTTTATTTCCGGGAGATTTAAACCCGTCAAAAACACTGATGGGCCAAAGCCAGGAGGAGAACCATGTATCAAGCACATCTTCATCCTGCCTGATATTTTTTGAACCGCAATGAGGGCATTTCCCAGGATTAGTTTCAGAAACAATGGCTTCCCTGCATTCCGGTCTTTGGGCATATCATTACAATACCATGCAGGAATACGTTGTCCCCACCAAAGCTGGCGGGATATGCACCAATCATGCACATTTTCCATCCAGTGGCGGTAAGTATTAATATACTTTTCAGGAATAAGTTTTATGGTTCCGTTAAGTACATTATCAAGAGCAGGTTTTGAAATTTTATCCATTTTCAAAAACCACTGCATGGATAGTTTCGGCTCAATCACAGCATCGGTTCGTTCGGAATGACCAACTTTGTTCTTTATATTTTCCATCTTTACAACCTGTCCCAATTCGTCAAGGTCTTTTACAATTTTCTTCCTTACTATAAACCGGTCTTCCCCAATATAAAAGCCCGCTTCCTTGCTCATGGTTCCATCCGGATTAATAGTATCAATGGATAGGCAGATTATGTTTTACACCGAGGTTATAGTCATTGATATCGTGTGCAGGTGTTACTTTCAATGCACCTGTGCCAAATTCCATCGTAATATACTCATCAGCAATAATGGGAACAGAGCGGTTCACCATAGGAATAATAGCGCGTTTGCCGACTAAGCTTTTATACCGTTCATCATTTGGATGAACACAAACTGCAGTATCACCAAGTATAGTTTCAGGACGGGTAGTGGCAATAGTTATCCATTCATCAGTAGTATTTTCAATTTTATATTTTACATAATATAATTTTGAATCAACTTCCTTGTAATTTACTTCTTCATCGGAAACAGCAGTAAGTCCTTTAGGGTCCCAGTTAACCATACGTACGCCACGATATATATATCCCTTCTTATATAAATCAACAAATACATGAATAACCGCATCACTCAAGTCTTTATCCATGGTAAAACGAATGCGTTCCCAATCGCAGGAACAACCCAGTTTTTTAATCTGCTCAACAATAATTCCGCCGTATTTTTCTTTCCATTCCCAGGCATATTTAAGAAATTCTTCTCTTGTTAAATCATTTTTAGAAATGCCTTTTTCTTTTAGCATGGCAACTACTTTTGCTTCTGTAGCAATAGAGGCATGGTCGGTTCCGGGAACCCAGCATGCATTTTTGCCCTGCATGCGTGCATGGCGCACAAGTACATCTTGTATAGTATTATTCAGCACATGCCCCATGTGAAGCACCCCGGTTACATTGGGCGGGGGAATAACCATTGTAAATGGCTCCCGTTCATCAGGTTCGGAATGGAAAAAGCCATTCTCCATCCAGTAGTTATACCATTTCTCTTCGCACTTTTGAGGTTCATATATTTTTGAAATCTCATCCATTTTCTATATGTCAGAATATTTTTCGATAGGTAATAAATTTTTTATATGGTACCACTTGTAAAAGTGCAATCAGCAAGTGAATCATCTTATCGTTAAAGTCTCCAATCCAACTAATTAAAATATGGTCGTAGCTTTTTTTAGGCAGAATAACTTTCCCAAGTTCCGTAAATATTCCGGCTTCCAATCCTTTTCCCTGGTATTCCGGTATAATACCAAATACAATACCCATGGTTGCACGTGGAGGTTTCATTTTCATGTACCAAAATGTTTTTAATTTTCCAATCCAGTTAAGGTTACCATGTACATATTTGAAAATTTCATTCAGTTCAGGGATAGAAATATAAACCCCCACAGGTTTATCATTATGATATACATACCAGCAAGTATCCTCGTCAATAATGGGTTTCATTTTATTCATTATTTCCAATGCACGTTTAGAAGTCAGTTCTTCATGGTCGCTCTTTCCGCTTCCCAAGCCTTGTTGTAAATAGTGCGAAAGTCCTCTGCAAATTTCACCCCCTCGCTTTTTCTGAATCTTTCAAAACGGTATTCTTTATTTCTGTTAACTCTTTCAGCTAAAGCATTAAGACGGGGATTTGCCGGATCGGTTCCGCTGCGGTGGTAAACTATTTGCTCGTAAAGTTTGGTAAAGCCATATTCTTCAAAAAACAGTTTATAATAATCGGGGTTATGGTTCATAGTATAAATGGCGGGTTTATCAGAACCTTCAGATAATAACCCCCAGTAGCGGTCTTTTTCGCCAAAATTTACGGGTCCATCCATGGCTTTCATTCCCCTTTGCATCAGCCAATCTTTACATTTATCGAATAGTGTAAAAGCAGCGTTTTTGTCATTTATACATTCAAAAAAACCCATTCCTCCGGTTGGTTGATCAAAAGTGTGGGCTGTTCTATCATTTATAAATGCAGCTACCCGCCCAATGGGCTCCTTTTTATCATTATACAATACCCATCTTATGGCATCACCATGTTTAAAATAAATATTGGCTTTCCGGTCAAACACAGCCTCCACTTCTTGCTGTATATGAGGAACCCAATTCGAATCACCCGCATAAATTTTAAAAGGGAGGTGATGAAAATCGTGAATGGTTTTCTTATCTTTTACTTCAACCAGTTGCATAAATCTCTTCTTAGTCTTTTAATATTACCGATTCTTTTCCCTTTGTTTTTAAATTCACTTTGATATGTTCCTGTAAAGTAGTTGCAATAGATAATCCTGTATAATCTGACTTGATAGGAAACAATGTATGATTTCGGTCAACCAGTACTGCAACTTTCAATGATTTTACTGGGAATTGCAAGACAGTCTTCATGCAATAAGAAAGCATTTTCCCGGTATTCAGCACATCATCCACTAAAATAACAGTTTTGCCTGAGAGGTTAATTTTTTTATCTAATATTATTCCTCTTTCCTCCGACAGTGCATCTTTATTTACCATTATTTTAATTAGAGCAATTTTTAACGGGGATATTTTTTTTAAGGCCTCCTCGAGTTTTTGGGCAAATTCATATCCACCTTCAACAGTTCCTGCGAGCACTATTTCTTTTTCAGAAGCATGGTCTTCGTATATCTCGTAAGCAATACGGTTTATTTTTTTGTCTATCTGGTCTGTGGTTAATATAGAAGTCTCCATTTTACCTGATTTTTTGTCAAAGGTAAAAAACAAGAAGGAAATAGAAGTAAACAGGGAGTTTAAAGTTGGAAATTTGATTGATTACTCCAGCATAAGTTATTCCGCCACAAATTTACCTGAAGAAACTACGCCTCCATTGAAAGAGCTAATTCTGTAAAGGTAAATACCAGGGCTGTGTTTACCAAAATTAAAGATATTGTGATTTTGATGGAGACACAATGTTTCAGAAAAAATTTCCTGCCCAAGCATATTGTAAATTTTAATTAATGATGTACCAGCTATTCCGGGTGCTTCAATGCTACATATTCCATTAACTGAGCCTGTAAAAACATAAGCGTAAGGAGGATTGTTATGAGGAGGACTAACGTGCTGGCAGGAATTCTCCATAATTAACCCCGCATTAGGTAATGCGCCATTAGTACCATTAAAATCCATAAGTTTATTTATAGCACCGGTGAAAGTATTATAGGATAATAGGGTACCCATTCCGTACAAACCGCCGGAATCTACAGGAGTAATAAGCAAATCGCCGGGTAACTCTGTAAATCCTGAAAAAGTTGGGTTTTGTCCAAGGGGTCCTGAAGCATCAAAGTTCATTATAATACTATCATACGAGGTAGTCATATTATACGCGTATAAAAGTCCATTATTATAAGTCCCGCCCATTTGAGCTATACCATAAAGTCGTCCTGATGACTCAAACAGCGAACTGGCATCACCACAGGGATAAACCCCATTGGGTCCGGTAAAATTCTCTAATACAGTATAAGCCCCGTTAGTAGGGTTATAGGAATACAATACACCCTCATTGCTACTGCCTCCATAATTGGTAGCGCCATAAATTAATTTATTGGAAGCCTGCATAAATCCATGTGGTATAGTTCCATCGGTACCATTAAAATTAAATAATACACTATCTCTTCGTGTACTAATATTATAACAATATAAAACGCCATACCCATATAATCCACCCAAAGGGGTATGACCATATATTAAACCATCACAGCCCTGTAGTAAATGTCCGCTTGCTTCTGACCCATTAATCCCATTAAAATTGAAGAGAATAGTTTGTGTATTGGTAACGATGTTGTAACTGTAAAAGAGTCCGGAATCATACGTTCCGCCTGCGGATGTTACACCATATAAAAGCCCATCACTGGCTTGTAACAATCCTCCTTTAGGGATAGCGCCATTAGTCATGTCAAAATTCAGTAAAACAGTATCCTGACGGGTAATTGGATTAATCCGGTAAAGTACACCATAGTTACTTGTTCCTCCGCGCTGGGTAGCACTATAAATGTTTCCGTCAGTAGCAAAAATAAGATCATTGCTTGGAAATTTGCCATTGGTACCGTTAAAATTCAAAATAACAGTATCATTTCCCGATGGGTAATCATACCTGTAAAGAACACCCTCATTATAGGCTCCTCCGAGGGCAGCAACCCCATACAGGCTATAATTCTGGGCAGAAATATACTGAAAAGAGGAGAATAAAATGCTCACAAACAAAATCAAATGATTTCTATTCAATTCTCTCATAACAACTACTATAAACTACAAATATAAAAATAATATGCTACAGATAGCTTATTTAAAAGTCATTTTTTGTGTCAATATTTTATGCCTGGGTTTTAATAGCTCCAAAACGGTTCTTTAACCGTAGAAAAGGTTTCTCTAAAAACTGGTAAGACAGCGCCGAAACTAAAATAGTGCCAACAATAACAGAACTATAAAATAAGGTATCCATATCCCAACCTGCGAGATCTTTCCTGTATATAGACTGAATTATTTCGAGGGACAGTATTCTGATAATTGGATTATATAGATATATTCCATATGAGATTTTGCCCAGGTAGTTCATGAAAGGATAGTCAAGACTTACTATGGATTTCGGATTGGTAGCAAGGTTAATTATAATTAAAGCGAAGAGTACAGCATAGAATTCAAAGTTAATAAACGGAAGATTCACTTTCAAGAAGAGTAATAACAGGGTTAAAATATATACCCCGTATTGAAAGTCCTTTCTATACAGAATAATAAGTATCCGTTCTTTGCCTGTTGCATACAAATACGCCGCTATCCCACCAATAGCCATACAGCTAAATCTATAATCAAGCGATGTTTTATAAATAACTTTAAATAGTAATATCGGTTTGACTTGAACTAAAAACTCGCTTGCATTGCGGAAAAGCACCATGCTAATAACTATTCCAACCAATAATTTAATGTACTTTCCAGTCGATTTGAGGAGTAATGGCCACAACATATAGAAAAGCTCTTCAACCCTTACTGACCATGCGGCTCCAATTGCCAATGACGTATAGAGGGGTGGGATAAATAAAGAGTATAGTATGATACTGAGCCATGTATTTGCATGGGCAGAATAATTATCGGAAAAATAATTATAGAAATGCGGCAAGATAATAATACCCACCAAACCCACAAGGTAGTAGAGGGGCCAAATTCTTAGCATGCGTTTTGTATAAAAATTCTTAAGATTTATCGTGGAGGTGTCTTGTTTTTCTTTCAGTAAAAGGTATGTAATGAGGAAACCGCTGAGAACAAAGAAAATAGATACCATTTGGGCAGCATCCCGAATAAAATAATCTACTATTGGGACTACCTCTTTGCCTTCTCTTTTTTTTATTCCTTCTATATGAATCAATAGAACAGAGAAGGCTGCGATGAACCTCAATCCGTCCAAGTTTGGGAAATACGTCTTCTCTTTTGCCGTTTCACTCATGTGAAGGACAAAACTACTG
The DNA here is from genome assembly GCA_963767125.1 of uncultured Bacteroidota bacterium. Lineage (GTDB taxonomy): Bacteria > Bacteroidota > Bacteroidia > JABEUT01 > JABEUT01 > JABEUT01. Next base: position 71,381 of record CAVYDB010000040.1, read on the forward strand.
AAAAGCGGAAACAAGCTACTTATGAATATATTTGCCTTGTTAATAATTTTAATGAAACCAGTTAAGCCACTTTCAGCGGAAGAAATAAAAGCAATTAATTCTTTACCTATTAATTTTGTGGTGGGGAAAGAACGTTCAGGTACCACCTTACTGCAATTAATGTTGAATGCCCACCCCAATATCCTGGCGCCTCCTGAGTCACGTTTTCTCGTTTTATTATATAGCCGCTATGGTTCTATTCAGCATTGGTCCGAAAAGAACCTGCGAGCCTTCTGCACTGATTTGTTTCGTGAACCTTTGTTTAAAAAGCACTGGGTGCTTGATAAACAAAAATTGCTTGAGATATTGCTCCCGGCTAAAGATTTACTTACTTATCCCATACTTTGTAAAATTATTTTCCTACAGAAGGCTACCCCGGAAAAAGAGGTAACTCTTTTATTCGATAAGAACCCTATTTATTATTATTTTCTTCCCTTGCTGGAAAAGATTTTTCCCGAAGCCCGGTTTATCCAGTTAGTCCGAGATTACAGGGCAAATATAGCAAGCCACCAACGGGTGTTTAAAATAAAACGAGCAGGCGATTTAGCTTACCGCTGGGTAAAAATAAATGAAATGATAGAAGATAGCAAGCTTCGCAATCCGGGGCGATACTTTACTCTTAAATATGAGTCACTTGTTACTGACCCGGAAACTTCGATGAAAGGAATTTGTTCATTTCTGAAAATTCAATTTTCTGAAAAAATGACGGGGGACCATACCGCATTCATGTATGATAGTTTTAAAGAGGATAAACATAAGCGGTTCACAGAAATTCACCAAAGCCTTTTCCAGCCTATAAATGTGGCTCACATTGATGAGTGGAAAAGGAAATTATCAACGAAAGAGATAGATGAAGCAGAAACCGTAGCCGGAAATTATGGGAATATCCAATACGGATATGTAAAGGTATCTACTAACCATCGGAAAATAAACATAGCAAAAAAGTTGAGCATCAGGATAAGATACTGGCTTATTAAGACTACTTACCAAATAGTTTTCAGCAAGCTACGGCTTTACTATTTTATCAAGCGCAAGGTTTGGAGAGATTTTTAATCGGGCTTTTTTGTGCCGTAAGTTTATATGGATAAAGAGATTGTCAAAGAAGGATTTAACAAGATTAATAATATCCCTATGGTATTTATCATGGGGAAAGAACGCTCAGGTTCCACATTACTACAAACCCTTTTAGACGGACATCCCAATATTATTGCGCCCCCCGAGTCTGAATTTATTGTTTTACTTTATCCCCGGTTTGGTAAAATAAAAAAATGGACAGAACAAGATATTCATAATTTCATCCATGAATTATACAAGGAACCCTGGATGGCAAAAATATGGCATATAGATAGGAAACATATTACTTTAATTCTTCTTTCAATAAAAGATGAAGCTAATTATGCTACTATTTGCAAGGCGGTTTATTTTTGTATGCGGAACGGCAAGCAGGATATTTTATTAATTTCTGATAAAAACCCCCTCTATATACTATTTATCAGCACCCTTTTGAAAATATTTCCGGAAGCTAAATTTATTCATTTGGTAAGAGACCCCAGGGATAACATTAACAGTCATTTAAAATCATTTAAGGTAACCAATTTGCGGTTTCTGGCATTCAAATGGCTCGCTTATGCTAAATTACCGGAAAAGGTGAAAACGCAGATGCCTGAGAGGTTTTATACTCTTCTATATGAGAGTCTCGTTGAGACCCCAGAAGGAAGCATGAAAAAGCTATGTGATTTTCTATCCATTTCTTTTGATGAAAAAATGCTCCACAATCTTTTCCCGGAACGTGTAAAAGCGTACAGTAACCAACAATTATTGATGGATAGAGTAGAACAGATCCACTCCAATCTTTTAATGCCTATTAACACTTCAAATATCGGCAAATGGAAAAAGGACATGAGCCCGGAAAACAGTAAGATTATAGAAAAGATAACTGGGGATTTTGCAGCAAAAACCTTCCATTATCAAATCAATTCAAACCCTGGTCCAATAGGATTGGTTTTACAAATCAAGATCGTTAAATCCAGAATTATTTATTATAGCTGGCAATCTTTTACCCGTATTAAGTATAAAAAATACTGGTTCAACCGGTTATATACAAAACTGAATATCCTTATTGGCCGTGAGAAAGAAGTGTTTGGCGAAATAGACTAACTACTTCGTTATTTAAACAAATTATAAATGGGCTTAAATATATAAATTATACAAAGAAAAAAGCCAAATAGAATAGTTTTCATAAAAACGGGCATCCGGGCTATTAATTTCACTTTATGGTATATATAAGAAATATGCCTCGTTAAAATAAATGAACAGATAATATTTTTCTTGTTCATAAATTCAGGTTTGATGAAATCTACTATGAGAATGATACGGCGCCTATCAGTGTTATTCCATGCACCATGCCGGTATGCATCGTTAAAAATAGTCCATTTACCTTCTTCCCACCCTCTTACTTCGCCATTAACTTTAAGTCCGCAGTCAGGTAATCCGGCGGGTATCTCTATGCCCAGGTGGCATCTCAAAATGGCGTTTGTATCACCAATATGCTCGGCTAGTGTTGAATTTGGCAATAAACGGCTAAAAGATACAGAAACAAGTCCCGGAACTTTATCAAGATAACCAATTATTTTAGGACAATTTTTTTTAAAATCTCGTGAGATTTTCAAGCCCCAAAAAAGGAAAACCATAGAACTCCAGCCATCGTTTATGTCTATTTTCTCATAAAGCACCTTACTTGAATAAAATCTACTATCGGTGTCTTTAATAAAACTGTTTATTTCATCTTTTAAATCCGTCCAGTTGGTTTCAATTTCTCTCAGTTGCGGACAGTTTTTGGTATCGTAAAACGAGGGTTCATTTTCAGGGTAAGGACGCATACTTGACGCATACCATATATAACGCAAGTTTTTCTCCATAAGTTTATAGTATTTATACCAGCCCTTTGTAGATTTTTATATGTTCATTCACCATTAATTCTACGCTGAATTTTTCATTCGCAATTTTTTTTAACCGGTCTTTCATAACTGCTCTTCGTTCGGGATTCTCTATCATCCACTGTATGCCATTAATAATCCCTTCAGGGTCTTTATATTTTGTAAAATAGCATGTAGATTTATGTTCAAGAACTTCGGCTGCTATCCCCGTCCGCGAGGTCACAATAGGCAGCCCGTTTGCCATTGCTTCAATAAATACATACCCAAATGGCTCCATAAACGCAGCATGTAAAAGGATATCCATAATTCCGTACAGTGAAGGAATGTTTGATGGATCAACAAATCCAGTAATGATGATATATTCCTCAAGTCCGTTTTGCTTCACAAGTTCTTCCAGTTCCTTTTGTTGGGGACCATGACCAATAAAAAGAAATTTTATGTTGGAATATGTATCTTTAAGGACTTTAGCTGCATCAATGATATACCTGTACCCCTTCCACTCTATATACCTGGCAATTGTCCCTATTACTATTTTATCTTTCAGGTTATATTGGCTTACAAAGTTTTGCTTCTCTTTTTTTATTTGGGCGGTAAATTGGGCAATGGGGATTCCATTATGTATAAGATGGATTTTTTTGCGCGGGGCTTTTTCTTTTCCCAGTAAAAAACCTTTCGATTCTTCACTTATAGCAATAATATCAGTTGCATTCATATTATTAAACAAATCACCCAAAACCCATAACCGGGCATAATACCAGCGATACCCTGTATCTTGCTTACGGATAACCCTTTTTTGTACTCCCATTATCCTTGCGGCAAACAGCCCCATAAGTGAATCGTCAAATAAATGCGTGTTCACCACATCAGGCTTTATTTTTCTGAGCAAAAAACAAAGCTTAAAAAAGCCGAATACCATCCATGACTTTCGGAACCTTTTATCATATTTTATCCAATAGCAGTCACAACCCCTTGTCCTCATATCTTCCATCATCCGGGGCTCTTCGGGATACATTGTAATTATAGAAAACTTAACGTCCGGATAGTTGTGCACAATTTCGGCAAACCAGTTTAAGTATGGAATGAAAGCGTGGTTAGCTACAATATGCACCACATGAATTTTAGGCTGGTTTTGCATTTCAATCTACAGGAATAAAAATAAATAAACAGGCAATTCTCAGAACATGCTTTCAATCCTCTTTCATACAAAAATAACTATTTCCGGTATCTTACGTTTTTTTAGCGGTACCCATTAGTAAATCCTACCCTTGCCACCATAAGAACCGATATAACGCCTAACGGGTAAAGAATAAAGGCTTTGTATTATTCGGCAAGATTTATAAAATAAAATAATGGGAATAAATTTTCTAACTTTGCCCGGATTATTATTCCTTCATGCGCCGGCATAATCATTAAAATAATATGTTCAGAAGTATTCTTGGCCTTCCGCAAAGTGGCCTGGCAAATAAACTGGGGTTTATTATTGTCGGCTCTCAAAAGTCAGGTACTTCGGCATTAAATTATTACTTGATGCAGCACCCGGATATTGCATTAGGAATGAGAAAGGAACTTCACTTTTTTGATAATGAAAAAATATTTAAGCGTAACAACCCCAGTTATAAACTACTTCACAAACAAATACTTAATATTCCAAGCAGTAAAATATCGGGGGAGTGTACCCCTATATATATGTATTGGACACCTGCTATGAAGAGGATATGGGAATATAACCCTAAGATAAAAATAATTGCGATTTTGAGGAACCCTGTAAAAAGGGCTTTTTCGCAATGGAATATGTCAAGGGCTCATGGTCAAATGCCATATAGTTTTGAAGAATATCTTGATAAGGAAAGCGAACTGGCCCGTAAATTTTTACCCTCCCAGTCTATGGCATATTCATCTATTGACCGTGGATTTTACTCAGAACAATTACGAAGGATATTTGCATTTTTTAAGAAAGAGAATGTATTGATTTTAAAGTACGAATATTTCAGGGAAAACCAACTTGAATCCTTGCATACCATCCTGAAATTTCTTGGATTGGATGCAAACCTGCTGCGTTTCCAGGAAGAACAAATTAATATGTCCAGCTACGAGTCGGAAATACCGGGAAAGGCAGAACGGCTTTTACTGGAGATTTATAAGAATGAGATTCAGGAGGTTGAGCGTATGCTGGGCTGGGACTGCGATGATTGGAAAAAGGGGGCAGGAAAATAGGCAATAGGCCCCAACCGGTTCCCTGATAAATGCGTAGGTTTGACTTATCATATTAATTATCAATAGCTTTGGAATAGAATTATGGATGTTGAAAAAGTACCCCTTATTTTTATTGTTGGACACGGAAGATCAGGGACTACTCTTTTGCAATCCCTTCTGAATGGGCATCCCAATATCGTCGCCCCCATCGAGTATGAATTTATCGCATACTTTTACCCGCGTTTTGGAAAAGTAAAGCATTTTAAAAAAAATGATATCAATGAATTTATTGATGCGCTTTTTTTCGATGCGAAATTTTCAATGTGGTTGATGGATAGGGAACAATTGACCAAAAAACTACTCACCTTGGGAAATAATGTTGATTACCAGGCTTTATGTAAAATTTTGATTTCATTGACCGGAGAAAAGAAAGAAGAAATAAAGTTATTATCTGATAAGAATCCCATTAATTCCCTTTTTGTTAAAAAGCTAATGAAGATTTTTCCGGACGCTAAATTTGTACACATGATAAGGGACCCCAGGGATAGTGTGAATGGGCATATCAGACGGTTGCCACAGAAGAATCCTTTTTTTTTGGCAAGACGTTGGAAAAGATACAATGCAATAATTGAAACCTACAAACAAAAATCTCCGAACAAGTTTTTTACCATAAAATATGAGAATATGGTGAAGGATTTTGATAAGACTATGGTCTCTCTCAGCTCCTTTCTAAATATCCCCTACCACGATTTCAAAAAAAAAGCTGTGGTGCCCGAAGAGTTTAATCTTTTAGAGAAAAATAAAATTTTGGAAGCGTTGCCACACGAGCAAAAAAAGGCGGTTACCGGCAAATTAAAATCTTTCCATGAGAGTTTGTCCTCACCTATCAACACCGATTCCATTTACCGATGGAAAAAAGAAATGAGTCCGTATAATATTACAGCTACCGAAATAATAACAGGGGAAAGCGCGAAAAAATATGGCTATGAGATCGGGGCAGGAAAAAAGTATGACATCCACATATCAAAATTATTACTGCTCAAAAGCAGGATCATTTTTCTCGGCTGGGAATTATATACAAGATGGCGGTACAATAATTACAAATACAATACCCGGTACAGAACCAAATTTATCCGTGATTTTATTAAGAAAGGATAATTATATTTATGTATATGTTTACATTTTTTATTATAAAGCATCCGGTTTGTTTCGTGGTGGTTTAACTATAGTATGAATTTTCTTTCAAAATTTCTATCAAAGGTTTTTAAAAACGAGGATGACCGGACGCGCTTGCAAGTAATAATAATCCCTTCATTTATCATTCATTGCTTTGCTGCCATATTGGCTTTATTGTTAGTTTTTACAATGACCCGGGGGCTTGGTTCAAAACAATATGGGATATTTACATATTGCATTTCTGTAGTTACCCTCATTGTCAACCTGGCCACCTCCGGCATTTGTATATTGGTTCTCAGGGAAACCCCTTCTTTATTATCTACCGGCAAAATGGGGCGTTGGAAAGGGCTTCATAAATGGTCTGTCCTTTTTTTGATAAAAATATGTACAGTAATTGCCCTTTTTGCTGCAACCTTTATCGGGTTATTTACTTTTTATTTTCATATCCTTAAAGAAACAGTATATACCATTCCCCTTTTATTGGCCATGACTTCAGTGCCTCTCATGGCAATTATGAACTATTTTGCAGCTTCCCTCAGAGGGCAGCATAAAATTGTTATTTCATTATTACCTGATAACATTGTGAAGCCATTGCTTTTTCTGATTTCAGTAGGCGCTTTATTTCTGTTTTCTGTGAAATTTAATGTGCTGTATACAGTTTTAATATATGGATTGGCGTTAGGGGGAGCTGCCCTTTTTGCTATCGTCGCTTTTTATAGAAATAAACCTTTTAAAGGGATACCGGAAGAGTATGATATAAGTAGTTGGAAAAAAGTATTAAAATCTTTTTTGTTGCTACAAGTAATAATGAGTATTAATTCACGAATTGATATTCTGATGTTGGGCTATCTCAAGGATTCTTCCCAAGTAGGGGTATATGGTGTTGCTGATATGATAGCTTCCAAAGTTTTATTGATTTTGCAAATTTTGAACCTTATTACAGCGCCCTTTATTTCACGCCTGCATTCTCTTGGCGAAATGCAAAAACTGCAAAGAATGATTACAAAAGTAACCCGTTGGGTTTTTATAATCTCACTTCCTTTATATCTCTTTGTTGTGCTTTTAAGCAAATTAATAATGTCCTATTTTGGTAGTGGTTTTGAAAGTGGACAAGTAGCATTAATCATTATTTCCAGTGGACAACTAATTAATATTTTTTTCGGGCCTGTTGCTAATTTTGCAGTAATGACCGGTAACCAGAAATTCAATATTATCTTTAGTGCTATTTCCATTCTTATTAACATCTTTCTCAACCTGCTTCTTACCCCTGCTCTTGGGTTCAATGGCACTGCCATTGCCACCTCCGTTGCCATTATTACGTGGAATACCGGTCTGTACCTGTCAATAAGGAAGAAAACCGGTATTAGAACCTGGGTTTTGGGATAAACTCCTATCTCAAAAAAAATCTTGAATTTACTGGGATTTGAAAGGGTACAATTACATTAGAATATTAAGCCGGAAAATAGCCTAAAAAAACCTGGTGCCTTAT
>CAVYDB010000041.1:0-24025 GCA_963767125.1 uncultured Bacteroidota bacterium
ACTATAAACATCAGGCAAAAACTGGATACTATTTCAGACTACTGGAACCCGCGTATAGCGGGGGAACTGAATGGTCAGTATGTTAAATTGGTGAAATTCAAGGGACCTTTTATCTGGCATAAACATGATAATGAAGACGAAATGTTTTTGGTTATAAGGGGTAGCTTTATCATGGAGATGAGAGACAAAAACCGGGAAATAAAAGAAGGCGAGTTCATTATTATCCCTAAAGGAGTAGAACATAAACCGGTGGCTGAAAATGAAGTGGAGGTTATGCTGTTTGAACCAGCTTCAACACTTAATACAGGTGATAAAAGAACAAATATAACGAGGGATGTTTTGGAAAGAATTTAAATCAACCAATCTCACATATCTGCCAGAAAATGTAGAAAAAATCCATTTTGGTTTAGCTTATTAAAGGAATACTCAAACCGTATGACTATATCATAATAAGCGACTAAATCAACTCCAAAACCATAGCCACCGAGAGGGCTGTTAGCCAAATAATTATTTTCTACGTTGGGGTCTGCAGCGCCTACATATCCCCAATCATAAAATGAGGTAAGGTATAAAGCAAAATAAGCCCTGTCAAACTGTTTGATTCCGAACAAAGGCAGGCTTTGGGCAGGCACATTTATCAATTGAAATTTGATTTCATTTTTCACCAATGCATAATTATTGCCGTCTATTACATAATATTCATATCCCCTGATAATATCGTTACTATATCCCAATCCCCTTTGCAAATAATAAGGCTGTGCTCCACTGGCAGAAACTTTTCCTTCCGCTTCAGCAGAATAAAATAATTTCGGGGTTAGTTCCCAGTATTTATGAATAGATGATTGGGTATAGAGTAAATTAAATGCCCGTTGACCCGGCAAAGCCAACCCCAGACCGAAATCATTAATGCTGAAATCAAAATAATAGCCATGTAAAGGGTATGGTGCACGGTCGCGCAGATCGCGGCGGAAATAATATTTTCCTCCCAAAAAGGCTGAATGAGTAAGGTTAAATGGAAGGTAATCGTTGGTGAGTTTTAGAATAGTATCATTAATATAACAGGCTGAAAAGTTTAATTCCAAATAATGCGTATCATACAATCCCTGGCGGAAAGTGAGGTCAATGGCAGAAGTATATTGCTGTTGGAGAGCCGCATTAGGGGTATTTAAAAAAGTCAGAATGTTTCCTATGGAAGTATAAGATATTTCTTTGTTTTGGGAAGATGTGAAATTAAATTGTAATCCAAAATCCTGGTTTTTGGTAATATAGGGTATGTCATAGCTGACTCCCCATTGAACGGTATAACCAAGTTGCAGTTTTACTTTCAGAATTTCTTTCCGTCCCCGGGTATTGTTATCCGAAATAAAAATACCATAATCTATTTTATTTAAGCTGCGATGGTCCTGGTTCCACCAAACATTAAAGTTTCTTTCTTCCAACTGAAATATAGGCACAGGCCATATATACCAACGCTCCTGGACAGTTATTGAAACAACTATTCCACCGGTAGGATTAGCTGTTGTGTCTATATCTACAAAATTAAAAAGCGAGGTATTCAGTATATTGTTTTTAGAATGCTGCAATGCCACAGCCCAGTCTGAAACAAGGAGTGAATCCCCCCTTTTAAAAGTTAATTCCCTTAAAATGATGGAAGTTTTTGTGATAGTATTTCCTATCACATTAATAGATTTTATGATAATTTTTTTGCCCTTGCCAGAATTATTTTCCTGGGCAAAACTATTTAAACAGGACATTACCGCGAGGAACAAAACAAGATGAACGCGGCGGCAAAAATTCATTACCGGAATATCAAATATTTAAGTAGTGCATCAGCGAATCATACCGCTCTTGCAAGTCCTTTTTTGAATTACCTTGTGTAAAGGACTCACGGACAGTATACCCATAGCGCTCCAGCGTTTGCAATACAGCGGAGGCATCTTGCAGGTTTATTTTGAGCGTAACTTCTAATTCTGTTGAATCGGGGCGGGGAGACAGAAAAAGGCTTAGTATCCTTGCTCCGTTGCTTTCTGCAATCTGTGCTATTTGAGAAAGTGAATAGTCCATTAGATTTAATTCAAGAACTATAAGGCTGCCCGGGTCTTTGGCATCCGTCATTTCAGAAAAGTAACTCAATAACTTCTGCTGTGTAATAACCCCCATATATCTTTCCCGCTCATCCAGCACGGGTATCAGGGTTATTTTAAGGATGTCATACAGTTTCAGGGCTTCATACGCATGCTGGTATTCAAAAATAAAGGGTTTCCCTAAGGTCTTCCGGAACTTTTGTAACTGTTCGGTAGTACCTACAAAATCTATTATTTCAGTATCGGAAACGAGACCGATATAATTGGTTTTGTCAATTACAGGCAGGTGCGACACCTTGAACTCATCCATCCATTCAAGGGCTTTTTTACCGTCATCATTAATGGTAAGCGGGGGAATATCTATACTAATAAGGTCTCTGGCTAACATCTCTTTGGCGTTTGTAAAAGCCCAAATCTACTATTTTTTGAGACAGTCTGAAAAACGACTATTACTCCCATAGCTAAGTGATTGATTTCTAATAAATTTCACGAACGCTCTGTCCCTAAAGGGTTTGAAGGGTGGTATGATAGCAAAGTACTATTATAAATCATTCAAATACAATAATACCAGGTGTATAACAGCCTTTAAAAATCACCTGGTTATTTAACATCGGTAATTTTTATTTATTTATCCTTATCTTTGCTGAAAATATAACAGTGAAAAAAATAGTCTTTCTATTTTCTTTATTCTATTTTTCATTTTTCATTGATTCCTCTGCTCAAATTATCAATACCATTGCAGGAGATGGTATTGGAGGTGACAGTGGAGACGGAGGACCCGCTATTGCTGCGGAAATCTATGCAGAAAGCGTAACAGTGGATAGGCATGGAAATACCTACATATCAGGGGGATACTCTAATGTTTGGAAGGTAAACGCTTCCGGCATTATTAGTAACTTTGCCGGCAATGGAATAGGGGGTTATTCGGGAGACGGAGGACCCGCCACTGCTGCGGAACTTGGTAGTTCACTGAGTATAGCGGCTGATGATTCAGGAAATATTTACATACCTGATGATATTAATGTTCGGAAGGTAAATATCCTTGGCATCATAACTACCCTTGCTGGCAATGGAATATCTGGCTATTCAGGAGACGGAGGACCTGCTACTGCTGCGGAAATCGGGGGACCCCTAGGTATAGGAGCAGATGATTCCGGTAACATTTATATAGCAGACTTCGCTTATAATATTATCCGGAAAGTGAACACATCAGGTATTATCAGCACTTTTGCAGGCAATGGATATGCTCACACTGGCGGAGGTGGGGGCTTTACGGGAGATGGAGGATATGCTACTGCTGCAGAACTTAATAACCCCACTGGAGTGGCCGTAGATAAATCAGGAAATGTTTTTATAGCAGATTATGGCAATGACCGGATACGAAAAGTTAATATATCGGGTATTATTAGCACTTTTGCAGGCGACAGTGCTTATGGTTTCTCTGGCGATGGTGGACAAGCTACTGCAGCAGAACTAGGATACACGGAAGGCGTAGCTGTAGACGATTCAGGAAACGTTTTTATAGCAGACGATAATAATAACTCCATTCGAAAAGTTAATACGTCGGGTATTATTAGCACTTTTGCAGGCAATGAATATAATGCAAATACTGGAAACGGTGGCTTCTCGGGGGATGGAGGAAATGCCACTGCTGCGGAACTAGATACTCCTAATGGTGTAGCAGCGGATGGTTACGGAAACATATATATAGCAGACATTGGGAATGCCCGTATCCGGAAAGTAACTTACCATACAAATACATTTACGGGAAATAAGATATCACCTAATGGTGAAGAGCTAAGGGTATATCCAAATCCCAACAATGGCATCTTTACTATTTCGCTCGGTCATCCCGAACTCGTTTCGGGATCGCAAACACGTATTGAAATTTATAATGTATTTGGAGAACAAGTCCTTGTTGAGACCCTTCGCCCTGTTCAGCCTGCCCGAACTGGTACAGGCGGGGGTGACAATCTCATTAACCTTAGCGATAAGCCCGATGGAATTTATCTGTACCGGGTTTTGAGTGAGAAAGGTAAACTGGAGGGAGAAGGAAAAATAATAATAGATCGGTAATTGTTTACGCGATATGAATGCATAACCAATTACTTATACAGCCAACGCTATTCCCCGCCCGAATGTACCATCCGGTAGGGGCGGGCGTTCTATGCCGTTTTTCTTAACTCATCAAAAAAAAGCCCTTACGGAAGCATTACCCGTATTTACCATAGGGGAGCCTGGTTCAGCACGTCCTGTGTAAGACAGGTTTAGTTGTATATTTCCGGAGAGGTTGCACTGGTATGAAATGCCCCAGGTATAATTATTTCCAATGTTTAGTCCCTGTAGTATTTCAAGCCCAAGCGGAGAAGAAGCATCGCGGTCAAAAGCAATCTTCACATAATTAACATTTGCGGTGAGGCTGCCTTTGGTAAGTACATTATATTTTACTTCCAATCCGCTGTTTTCCTGCGCGGAGGAGCCTCCTCCATCTGACAGGGCATTCACTTTATCTGAATAAGTGAATGAGGCAGTTATACGAAAGCTTGTGCTTGGCTGAAAATTTAATTTAGGAATGAGTTGGTAATAATTAATATCAAAGTTTTCGGTGGAAAAGAATTGCGAATTACTTATATCAGACCCAACTTTAGTTTCTCCTTCCACAATCCATTTATTGGTAATTCCTACACGGGCGTGCAAATCCTGGTAGGTGGCAATTCTTGCCTGTCCTCCATCTTCTTCCAATACGGTTTTATTCCGGGTATCGCTATAGGTGTAGTCCATTCCAAAATGGGGGTTCAGTTGATTAAAATAGACGGTATTCCGCAGGGAGGAGTTTAATCCGATAACGTTGGTATCGCTGGTAGTTTGAATAAAAGGGTTGTAAGCATTCCAGGGATTGGTGGAAGTTGTTTTCCTGTCGGAATGAAGAGCTAATTGTTCGGAAAACAACGCGATAAATTTCCTGATTCCTTTTTTTGAATTCCACACTGCTACAGGTCGCAGGTTGAATGTTTCGGTAAAACTGCTTGTATATGTTTTTTCATAATTCGTAGTAGGTAAATACACCCTGATATAGTCAGCCTGGTCAGGGAATGGAGCAACATAAAACTCATTCAGTTGTTTGATTCCATCGTTGTTATAGTCTGTCCATGCATAAACCCCTGTTCCCTGCGCCACCTGCACGTATGTATATTCCTCTTTAGGCTGCAAGCCTGAACCAGCCTGGTAATAGGTATTTGAATTAATTACTCCTTTCAAAATGCTTGCATCGTATTCAGCCTGCCCCACAAGAGCATCTACCGGGGTTTGCCCCTGCGTAATAGTTGAATCTGCCAATACCTGCATAATATGGTAGGTTACATTGGCTTTAAAACGGCTCTTGGGGTTTTTAACAAACGCTGCATCTACTGATATATTTCTTGAGTAAAGAGACCTCACCATATCATTGTGCAGAATATCGGCTCCGTAATCGGTGCGCTCTGAATAATTGATTCCATAAGTCCGCTTCGCCGTATCGGGAGTTTTTATAAAAGCATTCCATTGGTAATATTGGTAATTACTTGCCTGTTCAAATAAAGTGGAATTAGTGCCGACAATGCTGTCTGTATTCCGTGAACGGAAAATATCTCTCTCGGTAGATTCACCTACTCCGCCTATCCAGTAAAATACTTTGTGTGAAATAACGACTGATTCCTTATAGTAATTACTGGTGCTTTCTGTAGATTTAGTTTGAAGCAGAGAGCCATTGATAGTTGTCATAAATCCAAGTTCATTCAACTTTAAGGCTGCATTGTGTTTGGTGGCATTGTAATTACCTCCTTCTAAAAACGCCTGGAAGTCATAATCTATCTGGTCTTTTTTGTTGCCGAAAAGAAAATTGCCATCCAGAATATTCTGGTTATCTAATATGCTGTCATTCGTAAGGTTCCAGTTACGTTCAAAATCAATGGGGCGGTATCTTTCAATAGGCGAAAAATACTTCTGCACCCCCTCATAGCTTACATTAGATTGCAGGCTCCATACATTGCCTTTATTTTCTTTGGTGCTATCCAATAAAAAGGTAACATTATGGAATAATGCCCTTCCGGCATAGCCAACATCCTGTCCTTTTCCAAAGCTTGAAAATGTATTTACATCATAGTTAGTCAACGCCCCTTCCACAGTTACATAAGTATATTTTGAAAAGCGGTAATCGCCCCCGGCAGTTACCATTTGTTTTTTCTTAGGTGTTACCAACACTATTTCAGGCACATAATTTCCCTGGTGTACCCCATTCAAGGGGACTTTCCATTGATACACATTGCCATTAGCAGCAGATTGTATTTGGACATAATCGCCCTGACCCTGCCGAACCTGTGAAAAACTCACTAAATAATGCGCCATCAGCGAATCGGTAGAATAAACATATACGGTATCGTTAATAGCGCCCACAATAGTATCTACCTTTCTGTAAAATACTTGCGTGCTATTGAAAACCGTATCCTTTACTCCGGGTACCAAAGCATTCTGGATATTATTACCGAGTGAGCCAAGGAATTGTTCCTGTTGAGATGATAGGGACTGTGTAAGTTGTTGGTGTTTGGCATCCTGCTCCGAATAAAGATTAAAGCGAAGAGATAATTTATCCTGGTGATAATCCGTAGCGAGGTGAATGAGTGAGCGCTCATACGCAAGGTCGCTATATTGGAAATCAATTACTATTTGAGAGGATGCTGTAATAAGATGCTTGGGAGTGAAGGTAACCTGTGCAGCATTGTAATCAATGGTATAATCATTGTTCTGCCCGCGTTGTAATAATTGCCCGTCAAGAAATACCTTTTCTGTGCCTGAAAGAATAACGATAAAGGTTTCTCCATTTGCCCCAGTAAGCCTGTATGGTCCCATGTTTCCATCAATGGCAGATACATTATTTTCAGCAAATTCTCCTTTTGAAATACCGCCTGCAAGGGTAACTCTCATCATTCCGGCTTTATTCGTGTCCTTGTTATACTTTGTCATAAACCGGGTGCTGAACATACCTCCTTCTGACTTTTTATAAAACTTCATGAAATATCCGTTTGGGCTTCCTACTTCATAATCTCCTGCTATTAAACTGGTATGCTGGTCATATAATTTTACAAACACTTTGTCGAAGTCCTGCAACTGGGTGGTATTGCCTTCCGGTTGAATAGGTAAGTTATCATCTGTTGCAGCTACCAATACATTTATATTATTGCTGAGCTTCCCTGCCAGTTGCAGATTAAGACTGGAGTTAACATTCAGGTTTTGATTGTTTCCAAATGTTATTCCTCTTGAAATACTACCGCTTTTACTTAATGTTCCCAAATCAAAAGGGTCATTCGAATTGCTGTTTGCGCCCACCTGGTAAACATAACCCTGCTGATTATTATACATAATGGGATGAACAACGGAGTTATCCTTATGCTGTAAGGTCTTTGAAAACAAGTAGGGGAAGACTCTATACGTAAAAGTAAGTGTATCTGATTTGCCTCCTAAACTATCTATCTTTTTTCTGTCAAGAATGATTTTTCCATCTTCAGCAAGCAAGGCATAATCCGAAGAATCTACTAATTTTTTATGTATGGAAAGGTGCAGTGTACCGGGTATTATACTCAGGGTATCAAGCCTGAGAGTGTCGGAGGTGGAAGAAATAAAAACAACTCTTTTGCGCTCGTTGGAAAACTGCTGGGCATCTCCCTTATTTAGAAAGAAAAGAAAGAAGAAAACCAATAAAAAAAGGAGTCTGTTCACCCGTAGAAAACTACTAATATCGTGAATTAACGCAAAACCAATATATTTGTTGCCAGCCCGATAGATACATTATAACGGGGATTAAAATTATGAAAAGAATCATTACATATAACCTCAATGGCATACGTTCTGCTATGTCAAAAGGCTGGTTGGATTGGATAAATACAATGAGCGCGGACATTATTTGCGTACAGGAAATTAAAGCCCAAACCGACCAGTTAAACCTGCAGGATTTTAACGACAGGGGATATTATAATTACTGGTACCCGGCAGAAAAGAAGGGATATAGCGGAGTAGCCATCTTCTCGAAACAAAAACCTGACCATGTGGAATATGGTTGCGGCTTTGATGATAATGAAGGCAGAGTAATAAGGGCCGATTATGGAGATGTTTCGGTTTTCAGCGTGTATGTACCTTCCAGCACTTCGGGAGAAGACAGGCTGATTTTTAAAATGAATTGGTTAGCCAATTTTCAAAAATATATAGACAAGCTAAAAGAGACCCGTCCCAACCTCATTATTTGTGGTGATTATAATATTTGCCACAAACCCATTGATATTCACAACCCCATCAGCAATGCCAACTCTCCCGGGTTTTTGCCCATAGAGCGGGAATGGATAGACAGCTTTATGAACTCCGGGTTTTTAGATTCTTTCCGGTACTTCAACAAACTCCCACATAATTATACCTGGTGGAGTTTTCGTGCGAATGCACGTGCCAACAATAAAGGATGGAGAATAGATTACAACCTGGTGAGCGCTCCTATGGAAAAAGCCATGAAAATGGCTTATATACTCCCCGAAGCCAAGCACTCTGACCACTGCCCTGTGATGACGGAAATGGAGTTTTGAAAAAGGTTGTGAAGAAAATCTACTGAATTTTCAAAATATAGACAGGGATGACAAAACCCCCTAAACCTGTGTCAATTACCCGTAATAATAATTTCTCCCTTCCCTAAAATTTCGCCTCCCGATGTTACAGTGTAAAAATAAAGACCAGCGCTTATTCCATCTCTCGTTATTTTGGTTTGTTCACCGGTTACGGCAAGCTTGGTCACTTCCTTTCCCAGTATATCATATATAATAATACTGGTACCTTGTTTTAACTTATTAAAATTCTTAACAACCAGTTCAGCATTATTACTAAAGGGATTAGGGTATAGAAGTATTGTAGATTGAGGATTTGTCAGATCAGTCACCCTATCCAATACGAGCATAGTATCAAGGGTCCTGCATGCATTTATACGTCCATAGCCATAATATTCGTTCCAATAAACAGGGATATCATTAGGGTCGCCAATGGCAGTGCCTTTGTCTGCGGTTTCTTCTATCAGGTTCTGTACCTGGTCATTAGTAAGATGGTGGTTCATAGCCATTACTAGAGAGGCAAGCCCCACTACATGAGGACAAGCCTGTGAAGTGCCAAACCAATACCAGCAATAACAGTCGGGTAAATTGTTATTAAGTCCGTTTATTTCATCACCGGGCGCTACTACAGAAATATAGGTATTATAGCAGCTACCTGGTAGGGCATTAGAATTTGTTCCGCCCAATGGAACTGCACGCCAATCATTAGTGGTGGTGGCTCCCACCGCCATTACATGGCTCATGTCAGCAGGAGCAATAGGAGTATTATTATCATAATTGCCCATGGCAGCCACAACCAATACTCCCTTGCTATAAGCATAATCTATAGCGCTTTGAAATACAGGGTCATTAATACTGTCATCAGATTCAGATTCCAGGGACATATTAATAATGTTTGCCCCGTTATCAGCTGCATAAGTTACCCCAAGTGCCCAATTGGAAGTAAACCCGTCCCCATTATTATCGTCCACTTTTACTATCATTAACTTACAATACCAGTTCATTCCGGCATAGCCGGTAGCATTATTTCCATTGGCGCCTATTATACCTGCTACATTAGTTCCGTGTCCTTGTACATCAAACACGTTTGAATCTCCATACGCGAAATCCCATCCATATAAATCGTCTGGATAACCGAGATTTCCCGGAGTAGGGTTTTTCCATATTCTTCCGGAAAGCTCAGGATGTTGCCGTTGGCATCCGCAATCGAGAATAGCTACTATTGTATTGCTATCTCCCTCAGTAACTCCCCATCCGCATTCCATCTTTATATCTGCTCCGGCAGTTGCTACAGGGTTTCCACCAGTTATAACAAATGTACCGTCATTATTCAAATCCCAATTTCTTGAAAAATTGGGGTCATTAGGTATTACATTACTTTCAATCCCTTCCCCGGAACCTTTAAAATCGGGCTGGGCATATTCTAATAGTCCTGTAGCTTTGTACTCACTTTGCAGGGCTTCAATATCCTGTGGCTTGCTATAAGTAAGTATATAAACGTCCTGTAATGAAGATGGGTGGGGGGCGCTTTTGTTTTCAGGAAACATAGCTTTAGCGCTGACACAGGAATATTTTATATTAAGTTGATCTATAGATTCTATACCAAACGTAACCATAGATGATCCCACAGGGCGAGTTTTTTCCGTAGCTTCCTGTATCCCTTTTTGTTTAAATTTTATAATCAGCCTGTTGGGCGCAAATTTTGGTGTTTGTGCAAAAGACAATAGTGCAAATACCGTACAAAGAAGGAGCAAAAGTTTTTTCATGGTTATATCATTTATGATCTGATATTTTACAATTAAGCAGACACACTAAAATATGGGCTTTTTTAACTCTTTGGTTACTTACAGCCTCTTTAATGCTTCCGTCACATCCACTTTTGCCATCACAACTTTTTCGACTTCATCCATATTTATCCTTTCCTGTTTCATAGTATCACGGTCGCGAATAGTAACGGTATTATCTTCTAATGTTTGGTGGTCAATAGTAATAGCATAAGGTGTTCCGATAGCATCTTGCCTGCGGTAGCGCTTGCCAATAGAATCTTTTTCATCATACTGGCAATAGGTATGCAGTTTAAGTTTATTAAATATTTCCATGCCTTTTTCCGGCAGTCCGTCTTTTTTTACAAGTGGCAAAACCGCCACTTTAACAGGAGCCAAAAAGTGAGGAATGCGCATTACATCGCGCTCGGTGCCATCTTCCAATTGTTCTGTAACCAATGATTGTGAAAGGATAGCCAAGCACATTCGGTCTAGCCCAATAGAGGTTTCCACCACATAAGGAACATAGCTGCTATTAAGTTCAGGGTCGAAATACTGCAGTTTTTTACCTGAAAATTTTTCATGGCTCTTTAAGTCAAAATCGGTACGGGAATGGATGCCTTCCATTTCTTTAAACCCAAAAGGAAATTCAAATTCAATATCGCAGGCAGCATTAGCATAGTGGGCCAGTTTGGTATGGTCTTGAAACCGGTATTTATTGCGGGAAATCCAAGACTATAATGCCATTCAAGCCTTTTCTTCTTCCAGTTTTCATACCATTCCAATTCGGTTCCGGGCTGTACAAAAAACTGCATTTCCATTTGTTCAAATTCCCGCATACGGAAAATAAATTGCCTGGCTACAATTTCATTCCGGAAGGCTTTCCCGGTTTGTGCAATACCAAAAGGGATTTTCATCCTGGCGGTTTTTTGCACATTCAAAAAATTTACAAAAATTCCCTGTGCAGTTTCCGGACGTAAATATACAATACTGTTGCTTTCCTCCCGTCCGAATGGCTTTCCGGCGACATGGCACCCATGCTGGTGGAAAACATAAGGTTGAATTGCCTTACATCGGTCCAGTTTTTAGTCCCCGAAATGGGGCAAACAATTTCACAATCAATTATTATTTGTCTTAATCCCGGCAAGGTCACTATCTTCCATTGCCTTTTTAAAGCGGGAATAGATAGTGTTACTGGTATTTTGAATTTCGGTAATTCTTGGATTGGTAGAACGATAAAGAGCCTCATCGAATTTTTCTCCGAATCGCTTTTTAGCTTTCTCCACTTCCTTTTCAATCTTATCGGCTTGTTTTGCCAGGTAATCTTCAATAAGGTTATCCGCCCGGTAACGTTTCTTGGAATCTTTGTTATCTATAAGCGGGTCATTAAATGCATCCACATGCCCTGAAGCCTTCCAAATGGTAGGGTGCATAAATATAGCAGAATCTATCCCCACAATGTTTTCATGCAACTGAACCATCGATTTCCACCAGTAGGAACGTATATTGTTCTTTAATTCAACCCCATAAGTGCCATAATCATATACGGCGCTAAGTCCATCATATATTTCACTGGACGGGAAAATGAACCCATATTCCTTACTATGGGATATCACGTTTTTAAAATGCTCTTCGTTATTCATGCCGCAAACTTAACTCCTATTTGCATTATTTTATCGTGAATTAAGGGGAAATAATTATATTTGCGTCCTTAAAATAACATTTTATCATGAAAAAACTACTCTTATCTTTATCTGCTTTAGTAATTTTAGGATTACCAAAGTTAACGGCTCAAATAATAAATCCTGATTTTGAAACCTGGAGTGTTGACCTTTTGGCCACTGATGCCAGGGACCCGAACTCCGGTCTTAATAGTGCCGGATGGTGGGATTTTAACTTAACCAATAGTATTCTTTTAGGGAGCAGCCCAATTACTGTTTTTCAAGATAGCGTAAACCCGGAACATGGTAATTATTGTGCGAAAATAGTTTCCCAGGTTATGTCTCATACAGCATATGATACCCTAAGGTACTATGGTTTTGATTTCCCTGATACCAATGGTATAATTGTAACAGCTTATGTTGGTTATACGGGTGTGTTTAACATTAAAACAGGTATCCCTATTCATGGCAGAATAAGTAATTTCAGTTTTTATTATCGCTATTATCCTAATGGTACCGATACATCATCCTGTTCAGTATCAATGTATCATTGGAATTCCACCAATAATACCCGTTCATTGATAGGGGGTGGGTTATGGAGGACATCAGGAACAACAAGCAGCTGGACTGTAGCAAATGTTCCTGTACTTTATGATTCAGCTTCAGCACCCGATACAGTGGTAATACTATTCAGTGCTTGTTCCTTATTTAAAAATCCACAAGTGAACGATTCATTAATGATAGATAATGGAACTATAACAGGTATTGATAATATTACCCATCCAGCCGTTAGCGCTTCTATTTATCCTAACCCTGCGAATGAAGAGCTTTCCATGAAAGTCAGCAGTCAGGCAATTGTTAATCATATTGAGGTTTACGATATTACCGGTAAATTGGTGGATACTTATAAAATGAACAACAATTTCCTGGTAATCAATACTCAGGCATATAATACCGGGTTATATTTGTATAAGATGTTTGATAATGATGGGATTCAGGTAGATATTGGTAAGTTCAGTATTGTAAGATAATAACCCCCGCTTTTTTAATAAAAGCCCTGCTGTACAATAGTATGTAGCAGGGCTTTTATTTTGCTGCAAAGTGGTTAGCTCAAAGGAGCATTTCCTCTAAAAAATTTATCTTTCATCATCCAACATTCAAAATTTTAATATCTTTGCAACCCTTTTTCAGAAAACAAGAAAAAATAAACTAAATTATTTGTGAACACACCGAGCTATAAAACAGTGTCTGCCAACAGCCAAACGGTTAAAAAAGAATGGTATATCGTAGATGCCGATAACCAGATTGTTGGTCGTCTTGCTTCCGAAGTAGCAAAAATACTCCGGGGCAAACATAAACCTTCCTTTACCCCGCATGTTGATTGTGGTGATCAGGTAATTATCATTAATGCTGAAAGCGCTAAATTTACCGGCAAAAAGTTTACCGATAAAACCTATATCCGTTATACAGGACACCCGGGCGGACAACGGTTCTCCACTCCAGAGAAAGTAGCACAGAAAGATGCCACCCGTATCTTACGCCATGCTATTAAAGGAATGTTACCAAAGAGCAAATTAGGCGATAAGCTGTTAACCAATGTATTTATATATATCGGGGGAAAACACCCGCATGAAGCCCAGCAGCCAAAAGAATTAAAATTTAATTCAAAATAATACTATGAGTGAAATTATCCACTCCATCGGAAGAAGGAAAACCAGCGTAGCCCGTATTTATCTAACTAAAGGCAAAGGAAAAATTACCGTAAACGACAGGGATTACAATCATTATTTCCATACCGGGATATTAAGGACCATTGTCCGCCAGCCATTTGGAATTATTACTCCCGAAGCACAGGTGCATGATGTTAATGCCATTATAACCGGCGGCGGAATAAAAGGGCAGGCTGAAGCTTTGCGTCTTGCCATTGCCCGCGCTTTGGTAAAAGAAAACCCTGAAAACAAACCCCTGTTAAGGGCGGCAGAACTCTTAACCCGTGACCCCCGTATGGTGGAACGTAAAAAACCCGGACAAAAGAAAGCCCGTAAGAGATTCCAGTTTACAAACGTTAAAAGCTGCATTCAATTCCGTGATTTATTAATTCACTATGGAAACTAACTTATAACTTATAACTCATACCTAAATTCATGCCAAGAACCTCGTTTGAAAATCTTTTAGAAGCAGGAGCACATTTCGGACACCTGAAAAGAAAATGGAACCCAAATATAGCTCCCTATGTTTTCGGAGAAAAAAACGGTATCCATATCATTGACCTGAACAAAACCCTTATTAAGCTTGAAGAAGCTGCCAGTGCCATGAGGCAAATTGCAAAATCGGGCAGAACAATCCTTTTTGTTGCTACCAAAAAACAAGCTAAAAAGATTATCAGCGATACACTGAAAGAAATAAATATGCCCAGCGTTACCGAAAGGTGGACAGGTGGTATGTTAACCAACTTTGCTACCATTCGCCGTTCTGTCCGCAAAATGTCTGATATGAATAAAATGGCTACGGATGGGACACTTGATACACTTTCCAAAAAAGAAAAACTTCAACTTTCACGCCAACGGGCAAAACTGGAACACCAGCTTGGCAGTATTGCCAATATGACTCGTTTGCCTGCGGCCGTTTTTGTAGTTGATATTTCAAAAGAACACATTGCAATTGCAGAAGCCCGTAAGTTGAACATACCCACCTTTGCTATTGTTGACACAAACTCCGATCCTAACAAGGTCGATTTCGCTATTCCCGCCAATGATGATTCTTCAACCTCTATCAAGATTATTGTTGATACACTTGTTTCAGCTATAAAAGAAGGGTTGGAAGAAAGAAAAGAAGCCCAATTAGCAAATAAGCAGCACGATAGGAAAGAGGAGACCCAGATGGAAGCCAAAGAGGAAGGAGAAGAAAGTTCTTCGGAAGACGAGGGCTCGGAAGAATCAGCAGAGGTTGAAACAAGGATGGAAAGGCCTGCTGGAGGACAAGATGATAAGGGGAAAAGCCCCAGGGGAGGCAACAATTTTAAAAAGAGCGGACCACCAAGAAGGTCATCAAGGCCCGAAGGCAGATAATAAAAATTTAAGACAATACGATATAAAATGAACATCACAGCAACGGATGTAAATACGTTACGCAAGCGCACCGGCGCCGGTATGATGGATTGCAAAAAAGCCCTTGAAGAAGCCAATGGCGACTTTGAAAAAGCAATTGATATACTCCGGGAAAAAGGACAAAAAGTAGCTGCTAACAGAAGCGACAGACAAGCCAAAGAAGGGAGTGTGCTTGCTAAAGTTTCCGCTGATGGCAAAAAAGGGACACTTACACTTCTAAATTGCGAAACAGATTTTGTTGCCCGCAATGAAGAATTTATTAAGGTAGCAGAAAAGATTGCCGATATTGCCCTGAATGGTAACTTTAATTCCCTTGATGAATTAAAAGCAGCCACTTACGGAGACGGACTAACCATTGATAAAAAGATACTTGAATTTATTGGTAAAACAGGCGAAAAAATGGAGCTTGCTGCCTATGAAGCTATACATGCTGAAAAGGTATTTGCCTATAACCACCCCGGAAACCGGTTGGCAAGTATTGTTGGTTTCAGCAAGGCTGATGCGAATAACCTGAATGAAGTGGGTAAAGAAATATCTATGCAAATTGCAGCTATGGCTCCCATTGCAGTAGATAAAGGCGATGTTACCCAGGAAACCCTTGACCGCGAAATGAATATTGCTAAGGAACAAGCCCGCCAGGAAGGCAAGCCCGAAGCAATGCTTGAAAAGATTGCAATCGGCAAGGTGAATAAATTCTATAAAGAATCTACTCTGCTGAACCAGGACTATATAAAAGACAGTAAGAAAACAGTATTGCAGTTTTTACATGATAATGACAAGGAACTGAAAGTGACAGGGTTCAAAAGAATAGTTATCGGATAATTTTTTAAAATCCCGCCTATAAAGCGGGATTTTTTTTGCCTATTTTAACGCCTATGAAATATAAAAGAATACTCCTGAAACTTAGCGGCGAATCCCTGATGGGGAGCCAACAATTTGGTATTGAACAGAATGCCCTGGTACATTATGCCAAAGAAATTAAAAGCGCAATTGATATGGGTGCCCAGGTAGCCATAGTAATTGGCGGAGGTAATATTTTCAGGGGCATACAAGCTACAGCCCAGGGCTTCGATCGGGTACAAGGCGATTATATGGGGATGCTTGCCACCATTATTAACGGATTGGCATTACAATCGGCTTTAGAGAAAGAGAACATTGCCACCCGTCTGCTTTCTGCTATTGAAATGAAAGCGATTGCTGAACCTTTTATCAGGAGAAGGGCAGTGCGGCACCTGGAAAAGGGCAGGGTACTTATTTTCGGTGGCGGAACCGGCAATCCGTATTTTACTACAGATACAGCAGCGAGCTTACGTGCCATTGAAATAGAAGCTGATGTAATTATTAAAGGTACAAGGGTAGATGGTATCTATTCTGCTGACCCTGAAAAAGATAAAAATGCGATTCGTTATAGCAGGCTTACATACGATGAAGTATATTCCAAAAACCTGCAAATTATGGATATGACCGCCTTTACCCTTTGTAAAGAAAATAACCTGCCAATACTGGTTTTTGATATTATCAAAAAGGGCAATTTAAAGAAATTATTGCTGGATAGTAAGATTGGTACACTGGTGGATTCATAGCCATTTCAAAACCTCCTATGGGAGTAATAGAGACTATATCTCCTTCACAACAGAAAAATATAGCACTGTATTTTAAAGTGTGGATTAAATCAGGAAGAAATTAAGTATCCCCTTCTTTTATCAGTAGTTCATCGTTCTGCTATTCCTTTTATCTGCTCCAGGAATCCCTTCATGCCATTTTGTGAATGTGCCTGGCGTTGTTCATCGGGGTAGCCTTTCTGTGTCCAGGTGAAAGTGGTGTGAGTAGCATCTATAGGAGATAAATCATATTGCACCAAGCTATAATTCTCCGGTTTATCTTCTAAGCCCGAAAAGCCGCTCCAGTAAGTATAACTGATACGTTTGTGGAAAATATTTTCCTGGATAACGCCATGGTCGCGGTACTTATGACCTTGATACTCCCCCTGGAAGATTACATCGCTTCCTACTTTCCAGTCGGTAAGCGTTTCTGTCCCGAAGAGATATTCTTTAATTATTGCAGGATTAGTTAGTACCTCCCAAACTCTTGCCAGGTCAGCATTTATTAGTATTGATTCAGATACTTGTAGGTTGTGGTTCATAGTTTAGATTTTTTCTCGCAAAGACGCAAAGCTCGCAAAGGTTATAAATTGTTGAAGATACGATTCTCGCAAAGACGCAAAGTTCACAAACGTTATAAATTGTTGAAGATATGATTCTCGCAAAGACGCAAAGCTCGCAAAGGTTATAAATTGTTGAAGATACGATTCTCACAAAGACGCAAAGCCCGCAAAGGTTATAAATTGTTGACAATCCGTGTAATGCCTTCTTTAATTAGTGGAACATTAAAATTCACAAGTAACCCTAATTTTAAGTCAGTTAATCTTAAATAAGTTAGCAATTGTTTGTGATGCACAGGAGCGAAAGCTTCAACAGATTTTATCTCAACAATAACTTTATTATAAACTATTATATCCGCCCGAAACCCTAATTCCATTTTCACGTTTTCATAAATAACCTCAATACCTTGCTGTCTTGTAAAAGGTATTAAGCGATTTACTAATTCATAGCAGATAGTCTCTTCATAAACAGACTCCAATAAACCCGGACCGATAGTAGAGTGTATCTTTAAAAATATCTCTACGAGTATTTTAGAAATTTCATTTTCGGTCATTCTTTGTTTTCTTGGCGGTCTTTGCGTCTTTGCGAGACAAGAATTATTTTTTCTCCTCCACTTTTAATGCCAGTTCCATTAATTGCTCCTCACTAAGCGTGGACGGCGTATCAATCATGGTGTCTCTACCGGCATTATTTTTCGGGAAGGCGATATACTCTCGTATATAATCTTCATTGGAAATGACGATGGAACAAAAGCGGTCAAAACCAAAGGCTATGCCTCCATGGGGAGGAGCGCCATATTCAAAGGCATTAAGTATAAAGGCAAATTTCTTTTCAAAATCTTCTTTACTTAGCCCAATGGTGCTGAACATTTTTTCCTGCTTGGCTCGGTCATGTATTCGTATGGAGCCACTGGATAACTCTACTCCATTAATCACAAGGTCATACGCGTTTGCTCTTATTTTGCCCGGGTCGGTTTCAAAATAGTGTTCATCTTCCGCTTTCCAGGAAGTGAAAGGGTGATGAGTTGCTACCCAACCTCCTGTATCTTTATCCGCCTCAAGCAAAGGAAAGTCAAGCACCCAAAGAGGTTTATATATATTCTTATCACGCAAGGCCAGACGGTTTCCCATTTCCAAACGCAGCTCCGATAAAGCGCGGCGGGATGTAGCTTTGTCTCCGGCAACCACCAGTATTAAATCACCCGGCTTGGCTTCGGCAGCATCAGCCCATTTTTTCAAGTCATCGGCTGTATAAAACTTATCTACTGATGACTTCAAAGTACCGTCCATTGCATACTTCACATATATTAATCCCTTAGCTCCAATCTGCGGACGTTTAACAAACTCCGTAAGATCATCCGTTTGTTTGCGAGTATATTCCGATGCTCCGGGAACTGCGATTGCTCCAATATATTCAGCATCATCAATGATAGCAAAGTTTTTACCTTTGGCTATATCGGTCAATTCATGCAAAAGCATTCCGAAACGGGTGTCGGGCTTATCGTTGCCATATAACTTTAATGCATCGGCAAAAGTCATACGCGGAAAATCGCCAAACTCAATATTCCGAACTTTTTTGAAAACGTGCTTTACCATGCTTTCAAACATATTGAGTATGTCTTCCTGCTCTACAAAAGCCATTTCACAGTCTATCTGGGTAAACTCCGGCTGGCGGTCCGCCCGTAAATCTTCATCGCGGAAACACCGTACAATCTGATAATAGCGGTCAAATCCAGCCACCATAAGCAATTGCTTAAATGTTTGCGGTGATTGAGGCAATGCATAAAACTCCCCTTTATTCACGCTTGATGGCACTACAAAGTCACGGGCGCCTTCGGGGGTACTCTTTATTAAAAAAGGAGTTTCTATATCAGCAAAGCCTTGACCGTCCAAATATTCTCTAACCGCTTTTGCGACGTTGTGACGATTGAGTAAATTGTTCTTCACCACATCACGTCTCAGGTCAATATATCGGTATTTCATACGGAGTTCATCCCCACCGTCAGTTTCTTCTTCCAATGTAAATGGAGGGGTTTTGGACACATTGAGCACTTCCAGCTTCTCAACTAATATCTCTATTTCTCCGGTAGAAATATTGGGGTTCTTTTTAGAGCGTTCCTGCACTTTCCCTGTTACTTTAATTACATATTCTCTACCTAAAGCTTTGGAGTCGTTATAAAGTTTCTGGCTATTGGCTATTAGCTGATAGCTATCAGCTATTTTTTCGGGATTAAGAAATACCAGTTGTGTTATTCCGTACCGGTCGCGAAGGTCAATAAATACCATTCCGCCCTGGTCACGGCTACGGAAAACCCATCCGCAAAGGGTAACTTCTTTTCCGGCATCCCGTATAGTTAGTTCGCCGCATGTATGTGTTCTAAGCATTGTTTTTCAATAGGGATGCGAAATTACGGAAATTTGCCTCATCCTCTAAACCCCATCTACACTCAGGACAGATAAAATACTTTAATCTTATTTTTATCTGTTCAAAGAGTGTATGGGGAGATACTTTTACATATTTATTTTTCTTATTTCGTGTAATGTGTCTATCGCACAGAACCTCATTTACAATGGAAGTTTTGAAATTCATACCGCTATACCAAAATGGGCGGGTCAGATAAGAAATGCAATGGGTTGGTTCCGCCCTACACGGGGTACACCGGACTATTTCAGCGAATTAAGCGGTAAACGACCCATAGGAGCTCCTTATAATTTTATCGGATTTCAAAAACCGAGAACAGGCGTAGCTTATGCAGGGTTATATCTTTATGAATCTTCCGATGTAAATGGATACAGGGAGTATTTTTCCACCAAATTAAAATCGCCACTTGAAAAGGGGAAACAATACCAGGTGAAGTTTTATATCTGTCTATCCAATTTTTCCGAAATGGCAGTTTCCAATGTTGATGTATTATTTACCCCGGAAGCTATTAATCAATATGGTTCGGAAAGGCTTCGCAATAAACCTCAATTGCGATACTTGGGAGATATAATTACTGATACTGCCAATTGGGTTGAAATGCGTTGGACATATACAGCAAAGGGTAATGAGCTGTATCTGACCATCGGCAATTTTGAAAAAGCTGATAAGTGTATAGTGGAGGTAATGGTACACGGACTTGCTTCGGGCATTTCATTAAATGCCTATTACTATATTGATGATGTGTGCATAGAAAGAATTAAGCAGGATACTGTTTGCAAATGCTTACAGGATACTATCCAACCGCCTAAAGTGGTTGTTAATAAAGATAGCATAAGGGCTGCCAGAAAGCCTCCAAAATTGAATATTGAACCGGAAGAATCCATCATCATACAACATATTTCTTTTGAAACGAATAAGTCTGATTTATTGCCTGTCTCCTACAACGAGTTGAATCAACTGGTGCTGTATATGAAAAAGCATCTGTCAGCAACTATTGATTTCAGCGGGTATTCTGATAATACCGGAAGAGAAAGCAAAAACTTAAAATTATCGAATGACCGAGCTAAAGCCGTTGCCGATTACGTGCAAAAAAAAGGAATCGCAATTAAGCGGATTATCTATAAAGGCTATGGCAGTTCCAGCCCTATTAGCGATAATAAAACGAAAGAAGGGAAAGCGAAAAACAGGAGAGTGGAGTTTATAGTTCACCTCAACTGAGTAAAAAAATTATTAATCTTGTATCACCCTAATCATTCTTTATGACAAAGAAGTTACTCGTTTTTATTGGATTAATTTTATGTAACATTGTACTGTATGCTGCGGGCAGGGACACCATTTACAAAAGCATAAAGTTAAAAGGTGGTTACGCATTTGCTTACAAAAGACATGATAGCATAGTTTATTCCTGCCTGATAAAAGACGGAAAGGAAACGGAGGTTTCCGAAGATGAAACCGATACCAGTATGTCACTTGATGTGTTGGGTTATCCGTATGCAGATTTTGACAGCACTTTTGTTTTAGCCACACACATAGAAGCCAATCCCATTAAAATTGAAATTATAAATAAGCTTACAGGTGGAACAATGATGTACGGAGCCACTCCATTTTATATGGATACCGCAAAAAAAATAATGATGTTTGAAGGTACTTACAGGCGCGGCGGAAAACTTATTTTGTATGATTTCAATACTGGTAAATCAGAGCTATTTAATGCACCGAGAGAAACACCCTGCTTTTGCTGTTTCTGTTGGAAATGCCTCAGCCTTACAGATTCAGAAATTAAAATAGAATATCTGAATATGAAGTATGAAAAGGTGGTGAAAACCTATTCTCGGAACACAACTAAATAAACCTTTTCAAGTCCTCCGGGGTATCAACTGGAAAAGATTCTTTATCGGTTATTTCAACCATTATACTATAGCCATTTTCAAGCCAGCGTAATTGCTCCAATGATTCCGCTTTTTCCAAAGACGAAGGAGGAAGTTTTACTATTTTTGCAAGTACATCTGACCGATAGGCATAGATACCAATATGCTTTAAAAAAGTATAATGTTTTGTCCAGTCATCACTGCCGGCTTCACGAATAAAAGGAATGGGTGAGCGGCTAAAGTAAAGGGCTTCTCCATTTTCCTTTCTTACTATTTTTACTAAAGAAGGATTAATAAGGTCCCGGCTGTCTGTGATTTTGTGCGCAAGGGTAGAGATTTGCACCGCCTTGTTATCAAAGCTTTTAATTACTTTATTTATTTGTTCCGGATGAATAAAAGGCTCGTCGCCTTGTATGTTTACTACTACATCATATTTGTCTTTGCCTATCTTTTCCAGTGCTTCAAAACAACGGTCAGTACCGCTGGGATGATTGGGCGAGGTCAACAGTACATTTCCACCAAAGCTTTCCACTTCTTTCACAATCCGTTCATCATCGGTAGCTACAAAAACAGCTGAAAGAGAATGACTTTGTTTAGCCTGTTCATACACCCTTCGTATCATGGTTTTGCCATTAATATCAACTAAAGGCTTGCCCGGGAAACGTTTAGATGCATAACGGGATGGTATAATGCCGGCGGCTTTCAAATGGAATAATTTGGTGCAAAAATAGGGTTTGTCAAAGGATTAATTGAAAACTTTGCCACAAAAACTCTAAATTGCAAAATCCCACTAAAGTTTTGTGGGTTTCGTATATTAACTCAATATTTCTGAAGAACTGTACTAATAAGTTTACTACCTTTGCAATAAGCATATTAAAGAATGAAAAAGAAAATCTATAATCTTACTGTAGTCATTGAAAAAGATGAAACAGGTAGGTATCTGGCTATTTGTCCTGCATTACAAGGATGCTATACTGAAGGGGACACCATTGAACAAGCATTGGAGTTGATAGAGGATGCCATGCGTCTACATATTGAGGATCGGATTGAGAACAATGAACCTATTTATCAAGAAGTAAAAACGCAACGCTTGAGTATCGCTGTGTAGCAATGAATTTTCCAGCGCTAAATTCAAAGCAACTACTAAGAATATTGCTTAAGAAAGGATTTGTTCAAACTCGCCAAAGTGGTAGCCATATAATCCTCAAGCACCCTGATGGAAGACGCACCACTGTTCCATTTCATAGTTCAAAGGATATTGGTACAGGATTATTGAGGCAAATAATGAAAGATGCCGGCATTACCTCAGAAGACGTTGCAAAATTTAAGTAGGACAATATTCTAAAACGAGAAATATATTTATAATAACAAAATCATTAGATTTTCTCCACCATCTCCTTCCTCAGCAAATTCAATGCAGCATTTGCTGTCATTTGAATATTGCGTAAGCGGTTATTGGCAAACTGGTATTTTTTGCTGAATATTCTTTCGGGGGTTGAAATAGCAATCCATACTAATCCTACAGGCTTCTCAGGGGTTCCGCCATCGGGTCCGGCTATTCCTGAAACTGCAATGGAATAATCAGTATTAAACTTTTTTCTCACGGATGATGCCATTTTTTCCACCACTTCTTGGGATACTGCACCTCTTATATTTAACACCTCTTTATCAACTCCTAATTCCAGTTCTTTTATGTCGTATGAATAAGCAATTACTGACCCTTGAAAATAAGCAGAACTTCCGGCAATAGAAGTTAATAGATGCGAGATGTAACCTCCAGTGCAGCTTTCAGCAAGAGAAACGGTTTGTTTTCTTTCTTTTAACAGTTTGCCTACAATTCCTTCGAGGGTATCGTTTTCATATCCATAAATATATTCGCCGACTAAATGTTGTAATTCCCCTATTTTTTTCTGCACTTTTTTTTCTAATACGCTTTTATCGTCTCCGCTGGTGCTAAGCCTTAGCCTTACCATTCCTATGGATGGGAGATAAGCTAATTTTATGTTGTTCTGGGCAAGCGAATTTTCCCATGCGGCAATTTTTTCTGCTAATACAGATTCTCCGATACCAATGGTTAATACATTGCGATGGACAATAACCGGGAGGCTAAACTTTTCTTTCAACTTAGGTATGGCCTCGTCTTCCATAATGGCTTTCATCTCATAAGGCACACCGGGCATAGAGATATATACCTTATTTTTTACATCGAACCACATTCCGGGGGCGGTACCATTTTTGTTTCTTAGTGCGCTACAGTTTTCTGGCAGTTCTGCTTGTTTGCGATTAACTTCAGTTACTTCCCTTCCCCGGATTTTAAACATATACTCCACATAGCAATACAT
>CAVYDB010000042.1:0-17766 GCA_963767125.1 uncultured Bacteroidota bacterium
TAGTTTACTTTTTCTATTGACATATTTTATTTGTTATTTTGAAGGAAGTATCTAAGTGACGAAATTACACTCTTTTAAGGTGTAATATAGATAATAGGTAACAGAAAGTGACAATCCTTTCTGCCAGAAAATAAGAATAGAATAAGTAAAGTAAAAAGAGAGGTTAGACCTCTCTTTTATTCGTACAAGTTTTTAGAAAGATTCTTGCTTCGTATTTGCCAAAATTAATTTATGATTTTTTAGCTTAAATTCGAATAGAATTTCACCACCTGATGTAGGATGATAAAATTCAATTGTAAATAAATTATTTTTGTTTGTCATGGATAAAATTACAATTGTTTTCGAATCCTTGCTAAATGCTCGGAATCCTAAATAGCCATCATTTGAAAATGTAAAAACCTGGCTTGCAAGCATTATTTTCATATCCTTTTCGTCCTGAAATAAAGTGTCTCTATAATCGCCTTTGTGATAGATTATCTTCAACGTATCTACTCCTTTTTCATCCCAAAACCAGTGCCTGAAAACATCTAAATCAACTGCGGTTTTCAATAGAGCAAAATCAAAGAAATGGAGATTTCTGTCAGATGAGGTACCAATACTTTGGCTCCAGCAATTATTTGCTGAGAAAAAAATTAGTATAGAAAGTAAACAATATTTCACAGAATAAAGATAACAGTTTTTGAATTAACTATTATCATATCTTAATTTAAGCCTTACTTTATCAAATATCTCCTTTGCAATTATTTCCGGGGCAAGTTCGGTAAACTCCATTTTGTTTACCCTTGCTGAAGAACGCTTCGCTACCCCATGATCATAACTCTTATCATAATAGACAAGGCTTATTTCGCAGGCTGTTTTTAAATCACCCGACTTTATAGCCTCTATAGCGGCTTTAGCATGTTGGTTGCCTAAACGTTTTCGTATTTTTTCAATGGATACTATCAATTCCTCTTTGCTAAATTTTCCATATTCCGACAGAAGATATTCTACTCTTTTTTCAAGAGGCAAATCCACATAAAATACTTTTGCCTGGCGCATTTGGGTCCAAAAAGAATTGGGAATAATCCGCTTGCCGATATTCTGGCTTTCATCTTCCACCCAAATAGGTTTCTCGGTTGGGAGTTTTAGCAATACAGACAGCACATTTATTTTCAAACATTTCCTGGGTAGGCTGGGCGGGTTCGCCTAATGTTCCAAAAGCAGAGCCTTTGTGACAGGCAATATTTTCAAGGTCTAAAATATTTTCGCCTGATTTTTCCAGTTCCTTCAAAATCAAGGTCTTCCCGGAACCCGTGCGTCCTCCAAGAATGCTGAGTCTATAAGGCTTTGCAAAAGTCTCTAACACCATGGTGCGAAAAGCTTTGTACCCTTTTTGTAACGTATAAACCTTAAAGCCGTACCATTCAAAAAGCCAAGCCATGCCGGCGCTGCGCATACCACCCCGCCAGCAATGCACCAGCAAGGTATTGTTGTATAGAGGCGATGCGTAGCATCTCTACTGATTTCTTGCGCTTTACGGATATGGTCTGCAAATCGAGGGGAAGCTAATTCCATTCCTTTTAGCATAGCGGGTTCCTTACCTTGTTTTTTATACAGAGTACCGATAATTACCCTATCTTCATTTGTGAAAAGTGGAATATTAATAGCCCCCGGAATATGACTCGTGCTCAAATTCGGCAGGGGTGCGGACATCAATAACTGGGTAATTAGAGGAAAGAGAAAAAAATTCAGATGCAGAAACGGATTGCATATCAGGCTTTCTGGCTTTTCTTCAACAGAAAATAAACAGGAATACCCAGAAGAACTATAATTATTCCGGGCCATGTAGTTTTGGGAATTTCAATAAGCAAGTCAAAACTAATCGCGAGTGCAATAATTATATATATGGCAGGTAATACAGGATAGGCAAATACTTTATAGGGCCTTTCTGCATCGGGTTGCTTTTTACGCAGAATAAAAACGCCTGCAATAGTAAGGGCATAGAAAAGCAGGGATGCAATAGTAATATAATCAAGCAGGTCGCTATACGTACCTGAAAGGCATAATACGCTTGCCCAGATACATTGAAAAATGAGTGATATGGCAGGCACTCCTTTACTATTTAGTTTCATAGCCTGGCTGAAGAAAAGTTTATCCTTTGCCATGGCATAATAAAGACGTGCACCCGCTAATGTTATGCCATTAATGCACCCAAAAGTGGAGACCATAATCAGGGCTGCCATCACATAAACAGCACCATTGCCCAATATAACTGATACGGCTGCTGTAGCTACCCGGTCGTCTTTTGCAAAAGCTATGCCATGACTCATCACATCAGTCCCCTGCGGGTTTCCATGAAGCGGGAGGATAGAGAGATAAGTGATGTTGGAAAGTATATACAGAATCCCAACTATTAAGGTTCCTAATAATAAAGCGAGCGGGATATTCCGGCTGGGTCTTTTAATTTCAGCCGATATGAAGGTGATATTATTCCATGCATCGCTTGAAAATAAAGGACTAACCATCGCTACTCCGAGGGCAGCAAGCAAGGCAAAGCCGGTAAGAGGATTCTGTAAAACTTCTCCCTTATCATTCACGGAAGAAGTTGCCCACATATTTTGAAAATTATCAGCAATAAAATGTCCATGAAAAGCAATGTACAGCCCTACTATAACCAATACGGCAAGAGCTAATAATTTAGTGGAAGTAAAAATACCCTGCACAACCTTTCCGTATTCAATTCCACGTGAATTAATAAAACTGATAAGAATAATTATAGCTATAGCAAACACCTGTCCGGCAGATACCTTCAAAAAACCAAGGTCTAAAATAATATGGCTGGTTCCGAGTGAAGGGAAAAAAACAGCAGTGAATTTGGCAAAAGCAACACCCACTGCAGCAATAAAACCGGTTTGGATAACGGTGAAACAAGTCCATCCGTATAGAAAACCCACTAAGGGATTATAGGCTTCTTTCAAATAAACATATTGTCCGCCGGCTTTAGGCATCATCCCTGCAAGCTCTCCATAACTCAAGGCAGCAATAAGTGTGATAATAGCGCTCACCACCCATTCCAACAAAATATATCCGGGCGAGCCAAGTTGCCTCGACATATTAGCGGTTACTATAAATATACCAGACCCTATCATTGACCCCGCCACTATCATAGTAGAATCAAAAAGGGAAAGAGACTGCTTAAACTGGGGGGCTTCTTCCTGGCTCAATTTTTACAGATTTAGGTCCATTCTACGGTAATAAAAAAGAAGAATGATTATGAAAATAGCGGAAACTAAAAATGTGAGGTCTGCATAAGTAAAGCTGTTCATAAAAACAAGGATAATGTTTTTACAGAAAAACGAAACAACGAAAAGATGAACTCCCCACTTTTTCATATACCATATCCCCACAAAAGATATAAACTGTAAGCAAACCACAAAACTATACAGGGCTGGGAAAAATTCGCCTATTTTTTTTACAGTAGGGGAAAAAGCATACACAAAACTTAGCACAACCATTATCCAGCCAATAATGCAAATAATACTTACAATGCGGGGGCGTTTCGTTTTTATACCAACCATAAAAACATCATCAATAAGTGGAACGAATAGCTTCCACCGGATCAAGCTGTGAGGCTGTATAGGCTGGAATAAAACCAGATATGAGACCTATGAAGGCTGAAAGGGCTAACCCTAAAATCATATTTGATGAAGTAAGAATAAACTCCATTCCAAAAGAGTTACCTATCAATAAGGTGAGAACATAAATCAATAATAGTCCGATTATTCCACCAATTAAGCAAAGAACAACCGCTTCTAAAATAAATTGTGCCAGTATAAAGTAGTTTTTAGCCCCCAATGATTTTTGAATACCAATAAGGGAAGTTCTTTCTTTTACAGAAACAAACATAATATTAGCTATACCAATTCCACCTACTAAAATAGAAAAACCCCCAACTACCCATCCTATAACAGCAATAATGTCGAAAAGTGAATTAAAATTTTTACTTACCATACTTGATTCATTCAGGGCAAAGTTATCTTCCTGGTCGGGTTTCAATTGTCTTATCGGACGCAATACACCCTCTACTTCACTCATAATTTGAGCATTACTAATACCATCTCTCGCTTTTACAAGTATTACTCTCGGAGTCCATATATTGCGAGTATCGAAAATGGTTTTCATATAATTATAGGGCAACAATACAGATACATCCATATTAATATCAGAAATTTTACTCTCCCCTTGTTTCTTCATTACCGCTACCACTAAAGCTTTTCTTCCCTTAACTTTTATGTATTTACCCATAGCCTCACCGTTTCCGAATAAACCCGTTGCTACATCAGCACCAATGATGGCAACATTGGTACCACCTAAAAACTCGGAAGGGGTAAAGTAACGTCCTTCCCCTATTTTCACCCAATTAACCACATGATTATAGTCCTCGGTAATGCCGTTTACGCTTACCATATCAACTGAACTATTTTGGTATTCAATGGTAGTGTTCTTCCCAAAAGTGTACGCAACCGCATCAGCATCCTTGCATTTTTTCTGTATCTCTACCATTTCATTTACACTGGGCTGAGGACGAATCCAATATTTCCACCATGGATAATCTTTACTGAAAGACCAAGGCCATTTTTCAACATAAACGACATTGCTACCGAGGTTATTAACATCTTTCTGGAGGCTAATTTGCAGAGAATCTATAAACGTAAAAACGGTAATAATCGAAAAAATGCCTATGGTAATTCCAAGCAAAGATAACGTACTTCGCAGTTTGTTTTGAAACAAAGCCTGAAAAGCAAAAGAAAAAGTTTCACGAAATAATTGCCATGAAAACATAGTAGAACTTTCAGACAAAGTTATACAATAAATTGCGATGTGTTAGCAATCTTCACAAAAATACGGATTTCGGTCATAATATATGCTCTGACGAACGATTTTGCAGTCCCTGCCATTTTAAAAAAACATCTATCTTTGGAATCTCCCATCTATAAATGCCCACACCAAAAAAACAACCCACTAAAAAAGCTGTTCCTGCTAAATCATTGCAGCCTAAAGGTGCTTTTCATTTTACGGGAACTAAGTTTAATTTAATTTTTATACTTTCCGTAATTGGGCTTTGTTTCGTTTTATACGGTAACACAATTCCTAACGAATTTTCACTGGATGATGAATTTGTGCTTCATAACGACTCTACTGTAG
This sequence comes from uncultured Bacteroidota bacterium, assembly GCA_963767125.1. GTDB lineage: Bacteria > Bacteroidota > Bacteroidia > JABEUT01 > JABEUT01 > JABEUT01. The sequence continues at coordinate 5,185 of CAVYDB010000042.1, forward strand.
CAAAAGGGATAAAGGGCATACCCCAACTTTTCCGAACACGTTATGCATGGGATCAGAAAGGAAGTTATGGATACCGTCCTGTAGTAAAAGCTACCTTTTCACTGGAGTATAGTTTATTTAAAGATTCCCCTCATTGGGGGCACTTTATCAATATTCTTATTTATGCTCTTCTTTGTATCTTACTGTTTTATTTTTTTAGAAAAATATTATATAACCAGGTTGGAGATTACTTCATATTAGCCGCACTAGTTTTATTTATAACACATCCTATTCATACGGAAGTTGTAGCAAGTCTTAAAAACAGGGACGAAATGCTGGTTTTACTATTTGGGTTATATTGTTGCTACGCCATGATAAGATGGTTTGAAGCAGAAGACCTATTACCGCGCTTTCTATGGGGATTATCGGGTTGTTTATCCCTTGGGCTTGGTGCATTATGTAAACCCGATGCTCTTATTTTTATACCTGTTACCTCCCTGATTCTTTACTTTTCCACATCAAAGGAGACCCGGGCTCTCATTCTTTCCTTATTATGTTTGATTATATTCATTAAGGTTGGTAACCATTTTATACATAAGGATGTTTTGCCCCATACAGATTATCACCGAACATTCACTTATATAGAAAATCCGTTGGTTGGGGTTCACTGGTATCAAAAAATTCCATTGGCTTTTTCAACAGTTTGGTTTTATTTAAGCAAACTCCTTTTCCCAAAAGACCTAATTTGCTATTACGGTTATGATGCTTTTAATGCTTTCCCTGAGTGGACAGATTTTGGAGTAATCGCAGGAATATTACTATCTGGGGTCCTTGTTTATTTTGCAATAAAGAACTTCAAAAAGAAAAATAGCGTGCTACTTATCATATTACTTTTCCTGGGAACCCTATTCCCCTATACTGATATCTATGAGGTGGGAGCCGGAATTGTGGCTGAAAGGTTCATGTTTATCCCATCTATATTTTTTGTATTGCTTGTTACATATATTCTTTTTTATATTCTCAAAATACCGGTTGACAAAAAGCCAACGGGAAAAATGGGAACTTATGGTTATTCAGTTATTATTGCTGTAAGTATCATTTTTGCTGCCCGTGTAATAGCAAGGAACCCGGATTGGAAAACCCACCAGTCCATTTATCTTCATGATTCTATGGTAGCTCCACGTTCGGCTAAACTACAGGCATTGCTGGCAGCCACTTATATGGAAACAGCCCAAAAACTAAAGATGTCGGACCCACAGCAAAAGGCTACTATTGATTCTCTTTATTTAGAAGGTGAAAGAAAATACAAGCTTTCAGTTGAAATATACCCTGGATATGGTACCTCATGGAACAATCTTGGAATGATACAATATACCCTTTATGGTAATTTGCGTAATGCAATACTTGATTTTCAAAAAGCATTAAAAATTGATTCTACCTATTCAGAAGCATGGTTTAATATGGGTACTTGTTATGAAATACTGGCAAGCAAAACAAACGATACCGTTATTGCATTGAGACATGATTCTTCTTTAATGGCTGAAAAGAAATTTCAAGGGGACGAAAATAGGGAATCGCTTGATGAACATATGCTTAGATGCAAACAAACAGTTCAATCTTATAGGGATTTATCTGAAAAAAGCTATCTGCTTACCATCAAAATGAAGCCCACTTATTACCTGTCGTATATTTATCTGAGCCGTTTATATTTTTCAGAAGCCAAATACAATAAAGTAATAGAATTTGATAATAATGCCCTTGATAATGGATACCAGTCAGATGTAGTTTACGTTACTCTTGGAAATGCCTATCTGATGCTCAAAGATACTTCAAATGCTGTTACTTACTACGAAAAATCGCTTACCTTTTATGATAAAAACTATTATGTATGCGGGTTTCTAAAAAAATACTATTACCAGAGAGGGGATATGGAAAAAGCCCGGTATTATAATTTGAAATATGAAGAAGCAATGGCACATAAGAACGGTCAAATGCCTGCACGTTAAATCACCTTGATAGTAAGAAATTTTGTTATTCCTTACTTTCATTTATTATTCTCCCTCATATTGATAAAATAACTGATTTCTGACTTACATACACCATAACAGTAAGGAGGGTATGGCGTTTCTTTATACCCCAGTAACAAATTCGACTATTTTTGCAGATAGAAAAATTAAAGCAAGCAAAAGACCTTAGTTTTGCCACTAATTAAAAGCCGTTCTGTGCCGCATTTCCATATTTTCAGGAAATTAATTCTCTTTATTCAGGGTATCCTGCTGGTAATCTTATTTTATTCCTGCAATACAACTAAAAAACTACATAAGGGAGAATATCTTCTTAATAATAATAAAATTATTTACAGGTTTGGTTCAGCTCAAAAATCCAAAGGCTTGAATAGTATTACCAACATTGGAGTTGAAGGTATAGAGAAACTTGAAATTTCACGTCAAATTGCCCCTTCAGAAATATTGCCCTACATAAAGCAAAAGCCTAACACTAGAATATTATTTGCTTTTCCTTTCTATCTTTTTCTGTACAATTTGCCCGATTCCGTAAATACCGCAAGGGCAAAATCACGAAGGGATTCAGCGTACGTTATCAAAGCCCGAAAAAAAGGATGGTCAGAAGAAACGCTGAAAAGAAAAATGGACAGGAAAACTGGGAGAGAATGGATAATGAGCCAGGGTGAGGCTCCCGTCATCCTTGATACCTCATTAACTTCAAAATCAACCGAACAAATAAAGACTTTTCTATTTAATAAAGGATATTTTAATGCAACCGTAAAAGACTCCATACATATCAAAGAACAAAAAGCAGATGTTTCTTATATAATTAAACCTGGAAAACCATTTAGAATTCGCCGAATTAACTATTTTTTTGAAGACCCAACCCTGGCATCTGAAATATATACCGATACTACAGACTGTGTGATACGGAGAACTGATATTTATGACCAAGATAACTTTGATGCTGAAAGGGACCGGTTAACTGCACAACTTAATAATTCAGGGTATTATTTCTTTTCGAAAAATTACGTTCATTTCAGTTGCGATACCGATAGCAAAAATCGTCTGGTTGATGTGACTATAAATATTAAAAAATTCGCTTTGCGGGACAGTAATAATAAGGATTCTATAATTGAAATAAGTCATCCATGGTACCGTATCCGTCATGTTACCATACAAATGCAATATAATCCTACGGAAACCTTTTACCAGGGTGGCGATACGTTATTGTATGATGGGCTTACTATTGTTTACCCTCGGGGAGAAATGACTGTAAAGCCGAAAATTTTACGACCTAAAATCTTTGTTACACCGGGAGACATTTATAGGATAAGAAACAGGGACGATACTTATACAGGCTTATCTCAATTGGGGGAATTTAGTTATGTCTCTGTAAAATATGCCCCAGTGAAAGATAGCAATTATGTTGACAGTTATATACAATTGATGCCTATTGTTAAATATTCCTTTGGATATGACATTGATATTACTAATACTGGTGGAGATGGAGGGGTGCAAGGTGACATTTCTTACTTCGACTATAACCTTCTCAAAGGTGCGGAGAAACTACAGTTTAAATTGAACGGAGGTTTAATTGCACAGAAACTTTTAACTTCAGGGAATAATGATTTTAATAAATACATTCCTCTCAATACCATTGACTTGGGACCGGAATTAGACCTCGCTATTCCCCGTCCACTATTTCCTTTTAACCTTTTCTCTTTTGCGCGCAGGGTAAATCCTCAAACTTCGATAAAGCTAAGTTATGATTACCAGCAGCGTCCTGACTACTTGAGACATTTATTGGGTGTTTCGTATTCTTTTGATTGGAACCCCGTAAAAAACAGGCATATAACACTTGCATTTCCTGAAATAAACTTTGTCAGTGCAATTCTTTCACCAAGTTTTGTCGAGCTATTGCAACAATACAACCTGTTTTTCCAAAATAGTTTTAAAAACCAGTTTATTACTGATATCAGGCTTTCAGGTTCAAGCACCAACCAAAATCCATCTTCTGCAAGGCAAAAACAATTTGACTATTTTAAGATAAATATTGAGCCGGGTATATTTTCAGTTTTAGGTTTCTCTTCCTATACTTCTTATGCTAAAGTAGATGGGGAATGGAGGCACTATTGGATTTTGGATAAGAAACAAAAAATAGTACACAGATTACTTGTCGGAGCTGGTTTGCCTTTTGATAATTCTTCCGAATTACCATTTACTAAAAGTTTTTGGGCTGGTGGCTCCAACGATATTAGGGCATGGCAGATCCAAACTCTCGGACCCGGTGGCAGCCCATCCTCAGCTGTAGCAGGACAAGTTGGGGAAATAAAATATGAGCAAAATCTTGAATATAGGGTAAGCCTTATAAAGTATTTTGGAATGGCATTATTTGCAGATTGGGGAAACATATGGCTTATCCGGAGCAAGGCTAATGCCGGTATTCCACTTGCATATATGGGTACCGGACCAAATCCTTTCTATAGTGAAATAGCAGTCGGAACAGGAATCGGTTTTCGGTTTGATTTTAACTATTTTGTATTCCGGCTTGATTTGGGGAATCCTATAAAAGACCCGGCACTTCCCGCTGAACACCGCTGGATAGACCTACATGAATCAATAAGGAGAACAGTATTAAATATTGGCGTGGGTTATCCCTTCTAATTTTAGTGGCTTACCTTTTTATTTCCAGTTCACATTCCACCGATTAACCTTTTCCAATTCTTGGTAATTTGTCATATCGGCATGTATAGGTACGACTGAAACATAATTTTGACCGAGTGCCCAAAGGTCAGTATCTTTTTTCCCTTTTTCAAAGTTTTCAAATTTCCCGGTGAGCCACAAAAAATCTTCCCCGTTTTCGCCTTTATGCTCTTCATAATATTCCTTCCAGTTCCCCCCACCCTGCCTGCAAAACCGCATCCCTTTAATTTCACTGAAAGGAATGTCGGGCACATTTACATTCAGGCATAAATTGTTGTCGGGTTTATTAATTAGAAAAGTTTGAAGCAAAATTTTCGTTACTTTTTTTGAAGCATCAAGATTTATTTTTTTATGGCTGCTGCAAAGTGAAATACCAATGGAAGGGATGCCCTCTAAAGCCCCTTCGAGAGCAGCAGACATGGTTCCGGAATAAATAACATTTAAAGAAATATTAGAACCATGATTAATACCAGATAAGCATATATCGGGTTTTTCGTGCAAGAGATGATACTTGCCCAGTTTTACACAGTCTGCAGGAGTACCCGAGCACGCAAAAGCAGACTTAGCCCCGGGAAATTTTTCTGCCGTGACCATAATGCCCGAATGAACGGTAATAGCATGACCCATCCCGGACTGGGGCTTATCGGGGGCAATAACACATACATTACCAAAGCTTTTTGCTACTTCAACAAGGGCTTTTATCCCGGCTGAAGTAATCCCATCATCGTTGGTTACGAGAATCAAAGGTTTTTTATATTTCATTCGTCTAATAAGGTGTCAAAGCTATAGAATTATTAACACTTTTTAACGTAACATCTTTGACTTCAAAAGCGTTAAAATAATATATAAAAGGTATGCCCATGAGACAGTTAAAAATATCGCAAAAAGTAACAAACCGAGAAACACCCGGGCTTGATAAATATTTGCACGATATTAGCCGCGTAGATATGATAACCCCCGATGAAGAAGTTGAACTTGCCAAGAAAATACAGACAGGGGATACTGATGCTTTGGAAAAACTCACAAAAGCCAATCTCCGATTTGTAGTATCCGTTGCAAAACAATACCAAAACAGGGGATTAAGTTTGCAAGACCTTATTAATGAAGGTAACTTAGGTTTGCTGAAAGCTGCAAAACGGTTTGACCACTCCAAAGGATTCAAATTTATTTCGTATGCCGTATGGTGGATACGCCAAACTATTCACCAGGCATTAGCTGAGAATTCAAGATTAGTTCGTTTGCCAGTGAATAAGATAAACGCTATTCATAAAATCTCCCAGGCGACTTCGCGCTTAGAGCAGGAATATGGAAGGGAACCTACGCCGGAAGAAGTATCGGAAATGACAAAAATTACGGAAGATGATATCCGGTTGTCCATGCAGAATTATGCAAGAACTATCTCCATGGATGCCCCCCTTAATGGCGAAGATGAAGATGGTAATATGTATGACGTTACCCGGGATGAAGATGCTTTAAGTCCGGAAACGGAACTTTTGAAGGAATCTCTAAAGGTTGAAATTACCAGGACTTTATCTACTATTCCTACTCGAGAGGCTGACGTATTGAAGTATTATTTTGGCCTGAGTAATATACAACCCCCGCTATTAATTGAAGAAATAGCCCGGCGGCTTGAAATTTCACCTGAAAGGGTAAGACAAATAAAAGATAAGGCAATCAGAAGGTTACGCCATAATTCAAGGAGTAAAATCCTGAAATCCTATTTGGGCTGACAGTTCTCAGCTTTTTATAGTGTATTGTTTGCTAATTTTGTAAGTTAATAGTGTCATTATTGTGATTGATTTACAGGATATAGTACTTGTTGTAATTGCATATCTTATCGGTTCTATCCCAACTTCAGTATGGATAGGCAGAAGATTTTATGGAATAGATATTCGCCAACAAGGAAGCGGCAATTCAGGAGCCACCAACTCTCTGCGGGTTTTGGGGAAAAAAGCAGGCGTTATTGTATTAATTATTGACATGCTTAAAGGCTGGCTTGCCGTAGGTATTGTTATCTTAAGTTCCTACCCCTCTGGGAGCGCTCCTAGAATGCACCTGGAGGTTGCCCTGGCTTGTTCGGCCATTGTAGGACATATTCTACCCATATATGTGGGATTTAAAGGCGGAAAGGGGGTTGCAACTGGCATGGGGATTATTATAGCATTTTCTCCCATAGTGGGTTTATTTTGCATGGTAGTCTTTATTCTCGTTTTTTTTGCATTCCATTATGTGTCACTTGCTTCAATGGTAGCAGCTCTCAGCTTCCCTTTATGGATGGTTGTAATGTCCAAAATGCACTATAAGTGGGTGGTGGCTTTTTCCATTTTTCTTCCGTTACTTGTTATATTTATGCATAGAAAAAACATTGCGAGATTACTTAAAAGACAGGAATCGAAAATTCAATTATTTAAAAACCCCGGGGCTTGAAAATGAGGATATAAGATTCTATCCTGTAGTATCTTATTAGTTGAAGATATAGCATTGATGAATTGTTACAGGACCGCATACTATTGAATGAAAGACAGATACTATTTTTATCCCTGGCTATCCGGAAAATATAAAGGGTACTTTATCAGGAGTGCTTCTATTTTCATTTTTATAGGATTTCTGTTAGCAACAACTACCCTGCAAGGTCAGACTGATGCTGTTCACGAAACCGAAAACCGGCTGAAAAAAGCTGCTGAAAAGGATTTTGATCAGGGAAATTTCATAGAAGCATATCCTCTGTACTCCCAACTCGTAAGTCTTTATCCCCGCGACCCGAATTACAATTATCGTTTTGGAACCTGCATGCTTTTTACTACTGCAGATAAAAAGAAAGCCATGGACTACCTGATTTTTTCCATTAAGCAAGGTCCTGTTGAAAACCTTGCCTATTATTATCTGGGTAAGGCTTTACACTTGAATTATAAATTTAATGAAGCGATTACATCCTACCAAAAATTTCAAGGGCTTGCATCATCATCCGAATTGAAAAAATATCCGGTAACCCATCTCATTGATATGTGTAACAATGGTATGGTATTAGTTGCTAACTTACGCGGACTGGATGTGCTAAGAAAAAAAGAAATCAGTCTTTCGTATTATTTTGAAGCCTACGACATCCATGCCAATGGGGGAACTGTTCTTTCGGAACCTGATGATTTTAAAACCAAGATAGATAAAGAGAAAAGCGCCTCTAATCTTATGTACCTCACGCCAGATAGGTCAGAGGCTTTTTTTTCGAGTTATGGAACCAATGATGAAAATGGAAAAGATATTTATGTTGTAAAGAGAAAATCAATTGGAACATGGAGTATTCCAGAAAACCTGGGCAATGTAATAAATACTGTTTATGATGAGGATTATCCCGTTTACGATGCTCCTCATCATACCCTCTATTTCTGCTCCAAAGGACATAACAGTATGGGAGGCTATGACATTTTTAAGTCCTTTTATGATGAATCTTCCCAGACCTGGACAGAACCTATAAACCTTGACTTCCCAATTAATTCTCCTGATGATGATATTTTATTTGTTCCCGATACTTTAGGTAAAACTGCCTTTTTTGCTTCAACCCGTTCAAGCCCTTCGACCACAATAGATGTCTATAAAGTATCTCTTTATTCCCATCCACCGGAATTGGTTGTGATTGAAGGTACAAGTTACATGAGCAATGGCATAACGCCGGCGAGCAGTAAAATTATAGTGAGAGATTTGAAAACGGACAGTATTGTCGGAGTCTATAATTCTTCATCTGTAGATGGTAAGTATTCGTTCAGTCTTCCCAAGGGGGGGAAATATAGTTTCACGGTGGAAGATTCAGCTTCGCATAAAAGCCAGACTCAAACGGTGACATTGCCAGTTTCCGAGAGTACAAACGCTATGAAACAGGATATACAATTTACTTCCTCCGGAGATATTCAAATAAAAAACTCTTCGGCTGAAGTGCCTAAAGATTCTGTTTATCAGCTTGCCTACAACAGTATCGAGGAACAAGCCCAAATGAATGTTAATGTAGATACTAATTCGGTGCAAACCCCTATTACTCAGAGCCCATCTTCCGTCCAGAATAAGAATGCAACTGCAAGTTCAGATACTGCTAAGTCGCTTGTGTTAAATACTGCCAAATTAGAGCGGGATGAAGAACAATTAAATAATAAGTCAACCAAGACCATAGATTATGCTGGTGATAAATTAGAAGAAGCCCAGGAACTGCAGATAGAAGCTAAAAATATTTTGCACGGACCCGATGGCAGTGCCGGTTCTCATAATACCGATAGTGTAACTTATGCTAAAGGTTTATTGAAGCAATCGGCGGCAGCCGAAGAAAAGGGTTTGCAGGCATATCGTTATGCCGCAGAATATAAAAATGAAGCTGCTGCAAAGCAATCGGAAATTGATAAGACAGATAACTCCAATTCTTCTTTACAATCTCTACCGGGGAAAACCACTTCAACAATAAGTGGCAGCGAACCTCCACCGGTGAAAGTAAGCCCGGGAGATTTAATTAGGATACAGGCTGGAAAAATAGTGGATGATTCCATGGATGTGGTTCATTCCAATGAAGAACTAACAGAAGAAATGAACGGATTGCAACAACAATCACATGAATTTCTTGCACAGGCAGGACAAACCGGCGATACAGCACAGAAGGTTGCTTTATTACACCAGGCTGATGATCTTACAAAAGATAATCAGGAGAAAGAAGAAGAGATAAATGAAAATAATTTACAGTTGAAACAAATACATGATGAACACTCATGGCTAAATAATAAAGCCCGGAAAGCAGATAGCGATTTTGTAGTTTACACTAACAAAAATAGCAGTGGAACAAATAACGGGGATATGGAACCCGCTTTGCAGAAGGAAATAAATGAATATGCGGCTGCCAATAACCTGGATTCTGATACTACTGCTATCGGGTTGAATGACAACGAATCTGTTGAACTGGCAAATAATAATGGAAATAATACATCTAAAGCAGTACCAGGAACAAAGCATCATACCCGGAAGAATGGGCATAATACTTCACAGCCCGTTGTTATAGCTGCCGGTTCATCTTCTGTAAGCCAGGGGAATAATAGTATCAGCAAAGACAATCCAGGTTCAGGCAACAATCAAGTAACCTCAAATCCGAATGATAATTTTTCTGCCTCAGCACAAAATGCTGATACTGTCGCGGCAAATAAGAATTTATTAACGGTGAACGGTGATAACCCTCAATCGACACCAGGCAGAAATAATATTTCTCTAAGTAATGATACTTCTGCACTTGCAAAGGCAAACAGCAGTGAGGGTTTTCAACTAGCAAAAAATAATAATATCACCCCAAATTTAAATACGAATAATATTCCCTCTATTACCGATACAACAGCAAAGCAAGTATCGGATACGAATAAGAATTCTCAAATAGCAAAATTTGATAATGCTACTATAAAAGAAAACGAGAACAACAATCTGCCTGTTAGCGATACGATAATAGCACCAAAAACAGATAGCAGCCAAAACTCCACGATAGCAAATATTAATACTGATATACCCGGAGCAAATCAGGGTCATAATCTATCTGTTGGCGATACTGTGAAAACTATAAAAGCAGACTCTACTCAAAGCCTACAAATAGCTAAAACCAATAATGATACTATAAAAGCAAATGAGAATACTGCTAACCATGTTGATGATGTTATGGCAACTACAAAAATAGACAGCTCCCAAAATTTAACAATAGCAAAAAATAGTAGCCCTTCAAACGAAAAAGAAAGTAATGTTCTCACTGCAAATAATACCCTGAATAATATAAGTAGCGATAGCAACAGGAGTTTACCAGTAACAAAAACCGATAATACTACTCCAAATGGGAATGCACCATTAACTGCAAAAATAGGCAGCAATCTGTCTTCTCAAATAGCCAATGATGACAAAACTTCTCTGAAAGAAAGGGGAGCTAATAACTCAACAATCCCCAAACCAACAAATGATGATAGTATAATTAATTTACCGGAAAGCGCTCCAATTGCCAATAATACTATTAATAATACAGCGGGCAAGAAGGATTCTGTAACGGGGATTTCTCGCGAAAGTTCATCAATAATCGTTTCTGAAAATACTCTCCCCGTTTCCTATGGCTACCATGAAACAAGTATGCCTCATGAAAAATTACTTGATTCCCTGGCCAATGCAATTCCAAAATCGAAATCCTTAGAATGGCTTTCACAAAACTCCACTAAAAATGCAGTTTCTACTATTCAGTATTCGGATACGGTAGCCGTAAGTTTAAAACAAAAATCACAATGTTATTTTGATGCGGCAGGTATCCTGTCTGATAATGCTATGGCTCTACATACCAAAGCCCGAAATGAAAAAAATATCCGGCAAGCCTCTATTTTAAGGAAAAAAGCAGATTCGTTGGATAACCTTGTTCTCCAATTAAACTTAAAAGGAAATGCAAATCTTGCTGAAGCAGACTATCATCAGTACCGGACCAATATGACGGAGATAGCCGGTATTAATGCAAAACCGGATGCTGGTGACGATTCTAAAATTACGGAAGACAATATTGATATTAAAGAAGCCAAGATTAGTTATCAAAAATCTATTTCTGAAAGAGACAAAGCTAATAATACCAGCGTGCTTAAAGATAAACATGCCAATATTAAATCAGCTAGGGAAGAGCTTGCTACAGCAATTTTGAAACAGCAGCAGGCGGCTTACTTATATTTCCAGGCTGATTCTATACATCAGGTCCGGACAATGATAGCATCTCATTCCAGCAATAATTCAGCCCCTCTTTATACTGATTTTTTGAAAACACATCAAATGGCAATGCTTAGCGCTCCCGTTGATAATTCAATTTCCACGGAAGTTTCTGATAACTCAGTAGTTTCAAAGACAGAAACAAATCAAAAAGCTGGGAACATAAAAACTGATAGTTCAACTAAAGTTCCGGCGATTTCTCCAACACTCTCAGTAACTAAAACAAGTGACGATAATAATAGGAAAGAAAATAATACTATTAATACTACAGAAAACATTCCGGAGACAGTAGAGGCAAATCCCGGATCAAATAATAAACCTGTTTCTAAAAGTAAAGCAACATCAGTTTCTATTTCTGATACGGTAAATATATTTAAAGAAGTGGCCGTTTCGCCTTATTCTGTTTCCAATCCTATCCCTATAAATCCTCCTTTGCCTACCGGTCTTTTCTTTAAGGTGCAGGTGGGCGCGTTCCGTAAACCTATTCCTCAAAATTTATTTAAGGGTATTGAACCTATTGCCGGAATAGAAGCCCCGGGTGGATACATACGTTATTCCACAGGGCTTTTCAGGTCTTATGATTCGGCAAAAAATGTGTTGGTAAGGGTACGTAACAGGGGTTATAAGGATGCTTTTATTATTGCATTTTATAACGGTATCAGGATACCAATACAAGAAGCTATGGCAAAATTGGGCATTCCATCTCAACCGGTTACTACTACTGTGGTTTTGAATGGAAAGGATTCGCCAGTAACGAAAGTAATCTCTGAGCCTGCTACTGTAGTTCCTTCTTCGTCGGATAATAAAGCATCCATCATTGCTGAAAATACCATTGCGCCGACAGATAAAGCCTTAATTGATAGTGGAAGCGACGCCATTCTATCCATCAAGGATACCATACCTCCCGCTGCCGAATCGTTCAACACTATCAAAGGACTTGTATTTACTGTACAGGTAGGTGCGTTTTCGAAACATAAAGGGTTTATCAGGTTGAGGAAAATAAAACATCTTTATACATGGACGGATGCTGATGGAAGTATAAAATACAATAGCGGAGCATACAAGAGTATTGCTGATGCTAAGGCAGCTAAAAATATTATTATTGCCAATACAACCGTGAAAGATGCCTTTATCTCCGCTTATTTTAATGGCAGGCGAA
>CAVYDB010000043.1:0-13856 GCA_963767125.1 uncultured Bacteroidota bacterium
TATAACAGAATATCCCCCATCGGCATGTATTCCGCCAATGGTTTTAGTCCATCGGGTATTACCAGTGGAATCAAGTTTTACAATATAAACATCAGGGTCAGCAGTACCGTATAAGTTTTCGTATCCTGCCATTACATATCCTCCATCAAGTGTTTGACATAAAGAAGTGCAATACCCCCCAGGCTCATTTGACCATTGCATATTCCCATTTGAATCAAGTTTTGTTAGATACGAAATCCAATGAGGATAAATAATATTTTGTACATTCCCACCAACTAAATAGCCTCCATCTTTACTCAAGGTAATAGCAGTACCATGTGCAACCGGTTCATCACTTTTAAGCTCCACCGCCCATGTTTTTTGCTGCGCACTCAACTGAGTGAAAAGGGAAAAGTGGAGAGTGAAAAATGAAAAACAAAAAAGTAGTTTCTTTAATCTCATGGCGTCAATTACAAAAAGTAAAGATAGAGATATTTTTAAAATCAAAAATAAAAATGAGTATGGCATTTGCACTGGCTATAATTATGTAGCTAACTTAAAAATTTTTATTTAACTCTCAGCTTATGATGCAACTTTTGCAGCTATCCTTTATATCGGCTACTATCTTATAGCCCAAGCCTAATAACCCATAATTCATATCTCATAACTATTTTTCCTAACTTTGTGTGGTTAATATGCGCATCATTTTCAGGATATTATTGGTATTTTTTCTTTGGGCGAGCGCCGTTACCTGCTATGCCGGAAACCCGACAGGCTACCTGAATTTTGCCTCTTTTTCCACGCCCGGCGGAGAAAACTATTTTGAAACCTACCTCTCGGTGGTGGGGAATTCCCTTGCATTTTTAAAAAATGAAAACCATAAATATGCTGCCAAAGTGCATGTAATACTGGCCTTTAAGCTGGGCGACAGTGTGGTAGCCTCATCCAGCTTTAACGTGCTAAGCCCTGAAGTGAATGACAGCCTTACTAAACCCAACTTTATAGATGTACACAGGTTCTGGCTTAAAAAGGGGAACTATTCCCTTGTATTTACACTTGATGACCCCAATGATATATCGCATAAGGTTATCACGGGGAAACAGGCTGTGCATGTGGGTTACCGGAGCGACAGCGTATGTATTTCCGACCCCGAATTCCTGGCATCGTACACCCCATCGAATAATGCAGGGCCTTATAACAAATGTGGATATACCATGATTCCTTATGTATTTGGCGAGTACCCGGAATCTATGAAAAAAATAATGTTTTACTGTGAAATATATAATACGGCTAAGATTGTTCCCCGCGAAAAAGTAAAGGTAAAATATTCCATCGAAAACGATGGGGCTTTTTCTCTTACCTTGTCGAATAATTTCGTGAGTTCGGTATTGCTCGATGCCGATACAGTAGTTCCCTTTATGGCGCAGGTACCCATAAGCAGCTTGCCTACGGGAAATTATTATCTCATGGTATCTGTGCTTGATATGAATAACCATTTGCTGAGCAAACGGAAATTCAGTTTCAGCCGCGATAACCCCGGTGTAAAATCCACCCATATACCCGCCGGCTTTGGTGTATATATGGCAAACAGGGATACGCTGGAAGAGTCTATCCACTGCCTGGCGCCCATTTCAAACATCAGTGAACGGGCGTACGTTATGGGTGATAGCCTTAACTGGGTAAGCATGGATGAATTAAAACGTTTCTTTTATTATTTCTGGCTATCGCGCGACTCGGTAAATCCATTGCAAACCTGGCAAAAATATCTCGACAATGTAATGAAGGTAAATAACTCCTTTGGTATGCAAAAAATGAAGGGCTACCGGACCGACCGCGGAAGGGTTTATTTGCAATATGGGCCGCCCAGCCACCGCATTGTAGAAAAAAACAACCCTGCCACATATCCTTATGAAATATGGGAGTATTACCGCACACCCGACGGGCAGACTGATGTGAAATTTTTATTTTATTCCCTCACGGTGGAAACGAATAATTATGTGCTGCTCCATTCCACCGCTGTAGGTGAGGTGCAGAACCCCCACTGGCAGTCGGCGCTTTACAGCCGGGTAGGTACCCTGCTGCCCAACAACCTCGATAACCAAACTATACCCGATAACTTAGGGGAAGACGTTAACGACCAGTTTAATAATCCGCACTGATTACTTATAGCATTTGAGCGTGGAAGACAAATGCCGGGTGGCAATAATAATTTTAAACTGGAACGGGAAAAAATTCCTGGAACAGTTTTTGCCCGATGTTTGCAACTATTCCGATGGCATAGCCCAGGTATATGTGGCTGATAATGCTTCGGGTGATGATTCTATTGCCTTCCTGGAAAAGAATTTTCCGCATGTGCGCATTATTCAAAACCCCCGGAACGGTGGCTTTGCTTATGGTTACAATGCCTCTCTGGGGCAGATACATGAGGAATATTATATCCTGCTGAACTCTGATGTAGAGGTTACCCCAAACTGGATAACACCCGTTATCGTCCTTATGGATAAGGATAAAAATATCGGGGCTGTGCAACCAAAAATAAAATCTTTTTCTAACCAGGGCTATTATGAATATGCCGGGGCGGCAGGCGGATTTATTGATGTTTATGGCTACCCGTTTTGCCGGGGAAGGCTTTTCGATACGGTGGAAAAAGATGAAAAACAATATGACGAAGAGAAAGAAATTTTTTGGGCTACCGGGGCTTGCCTCTTTATCCGTTCCGCATTATACCATGAATTAGGCGGCTTTGACGAAGACCTGTTTTCGCACCAGGAAGAAATAGACCTGTGCTGGAGGATGAAGCTGCTCGGGCACAAAGTTATGTACTGCCCGGGAGCCGAAGTGATGCATTACGGCGGGGGGACGCTGCATAAATCCAATCCGTTTAAAACATATCTTAACTTTCGCAATAACCTGATTATCCTTTGCAAAAACCACCCATCAAGGACCTTGCTCTGGAAACTGTTTGTCCGTATCATTTTGGATAGCATTGCCGCCCTGCGTTTTCTGCTGATGGGAAAAGTAAAAGATTGCTTCTCCATTTTAAAAGGGCATGTTGATTTTTACGGAAGCCTGCGAAGGACTCTGAAAAAAAGAAAGGCTTTGAAAAATCAAGACCTGAAACCGGTTTCATGCATATACAAGAGGAGCATAGTAAAAAAATATTTTATCGAGCGTAAAACACATTTTTCCCAATTAAACCCTTCCGATTTTTCCTGATATGGACTGGAACTCTTCCATAAAAGGTTTCAAAGGCTACCTGAGGCTCGAAAAATCATTGTCGGAAAACAGCATTGAAGCCTACCTGCACGATATAACCAACCTGCAGCACTTTTTTGAAGCAAGTAAAATAACAGTTAACCCGGAGAATGTAACGTTTCGGCAGTTGCAGGAATTTGTTGCATATATAATTCTCCTCCACATTGCAGCCCGCAGCCAGGCAAGGATGATTTCAGGTATCAGGGCATTTTACAAATACCTGCTCATGGAAGACGCCATCAAGCAAAGCCCCGCAGACCTGCTGGAGATGCCGCGACTGCCGCAAAAGCTGCCCGAAGTGCTTAGCACAGAGGAAATAGATATGCTCATAAACGCTATAGATGCCGGTACCCCTGAAGGGCAGCGTAATAAAGCCATGCTCGAAACGCTTTATTGTTGCGGCCTCCGGGTTACGGAATTAATCACGCTAAAAATTTCCGATATTATTTTCGAGGAAGAATTTGTGCGCGTTATTGGCAAAGGAAATAAACAACGGCTGGTTCCGTTAGGCGCTTCTGCAGCTAAATACATAAAAATTTATTTAGAAGAAATACGCCCGCATGTCCCGGTGCAAAAGGATATGCAGGATATTGTTTTCTTAAACAGGCGCGGAAAAGGCATGACCCGCGAAATGGTTTTTATCATCATTCAGCAATTGAAAATAAAAGCGGGGTTGAATAAAAAAATCAGCCCCCATACCTTCCGGCATTCCTTTGCCACCCATTTGGTGGAGGGCGGGGCAGATATAAGGGCGGTGCAGGAAATGCTTGGTCATGCCAGCATTACTACTACTGAAATATATACACATATTGACAGAGAGTATTTGCGGGATGCTATATTGAGGTTTCACCCGAGGAAGTAAATGTATTTTTTCGCCACTGAGAGCACGAAGAAATTGCACACTAATTTTCACAAAGGTCTATCTCTCTATCACCACTTTCCCTTGCCGCTTAAATGGCTGATAATATGCGTGCTGATAATATGCCTGAAAAATAAAAGCTAATACCAGTTGAATAGCCGACAGATTTTAACTATTCCCTTCTGAATTACAAACGAAAATCAATACCGAAGTATAGCTCAAGTATTATTGCATGAATAGTGGCCTGTCCGGATTGGGTAACACTATAATTCGGATAATTTGGACTTAAGAAATCATAGCAGGTAACTTCATAAAAGTTTTTATAAACTATGCCGGAGCTAATGATACCCAAGCCAAAATTTATACCCACCCTTTTTATCATGTGGGTAAATTCAATTCCCTCATAATAGCCAAACCCTGAACCCGGCCCTGTAACAAGTGAACTTCCGTCATAAGCATACTCGGGGTTCGCAGATGTTACAAGCCCGTATAGAGAAATAAAATTGAACTGTGTTTTACTATGCCTGAAATTTGCCATAAAACAAATCCCCCCGAGATATTGATTGAAAGTATAGCGTCCTTTGTATTCTGCTTCGTTATTTCCGTAGGGCCCCGCAATATCAATTCCTCCCTTTGCCATTAAAGCCAAATGCCTGAACAAAAAATACTTTCCGTTAATCTCCGTATGAAAATCTGCATTAGCTGCACCATACAGGGTATTATTATTTCCGCCGGGCATTTCGGGGCCCGCATTCAGTGAAAGAAAAAATTTATGTTTAATATTATTGCTGGCATTCCAAGCCATCTCCTTTCCGGGTGTGTCCGCTGAACTTCCGGGAATTTGAGCATGTGTGAAAGTATATAAGAAAATATAACCAACTAAAGGCACACAATATTTCATCTTTATTATTCAGATGAAACAAAATTAATACTATTTTTTATCAGGTAAGCATAGTATGTCCAAAATGGGGATGATGGCCATCATTTCTCTATCACCACTTTCCCTTGTCCCACTAATTCTCCTTTATCGCTTAATACCCGGTACAGGTAAATGCCTTCCGGCTGCGTTGATAAATCAATGTTGAAGGTTTGATGTTGGATATTGAATTGGGAATAAACTTTTTCACCTAATACATTAAACACTTCTATATTTTTCTCAATTACCTTTCCGCTTTTCACTACCATAGTGAATATGCCATTATTCGGATTAGGATAAACATCTATCTGTCCCCGGCCTTGCTCTATATTTTCTATCCCGGTAGTCATTACGCTTGCGCAAACCGTTTGTGTGCAGCCATTTTTATCGGTCACGGTGCAACAGTAGTCCCCGGCACACTGCGATGTGATAGAAGCCGTTCTTTGCCCGCTTGCCCATGAATAGGTATAGGGGGCTGTTCCTCCGTAAACGGTTGCCCTTGCTGTGCCGGTGCAACTCCCTGTGTCCGTCATTACTGAACTTGAAGTAACAACAAGGGCTGTAGGCTGTGTAATAGTAACGGAAGAAGAGGAAGAGCTTCCGCATGAATCGGTAACGGTTAAGGTATAGGTACCTGCTGTTAGCCCGCTTATAGATGAATTGGTTCCCCCTATAGCCCAGGAATAGGTATAAGGCGAAATTCCGCCGCTTGCCTGCACCGATGCACTGCCCGAACTATCATCGTGGCATTTAACATCTTCAATGTTGGAGGGGGAAATAGTTATCTGGTTCAGCTGAATAATAGTAACCGGTGTGGTAACGGAACATCCGCCATTTTGGGTAACAGTTACAGTGTATGTACCGGCGCTAAGGTTAGAGACAGAAGGATTTGTGCCCCCGCCCGGCGACCAGCTATAGGTATAGGGTGTTGCCCCGCTGGAAGCTGCAACCGTAGCGCTGCCCCCTATCCTGCATGAGGAATTGGTAAGGGATGTTACAGCAACTTCAAAAGGAGAAAAATATACCGTTACAGGGTTTGAGGCAAAGCCATTGGCTACTACTACTACAGAATAGGTTCCGGGTGGAACCAGGGGAACTGTAAAGTAGGCTGTATCTTCCAGGCTATCGGTTTGCAAAGCCCCAATCCTGTTCCAGTTGGTAGTGCGGGCATAATATACATTGGTGCCATCGGTAAACCGCACAAGGGGATAGTTGGTCGCATTTTGCACATCATCACCATACGAAGAGCCTTCGGATATTCCATTGAATAGTTTCCCGGTAATGGAAAAGTAATCACAGTCCAGGGCGGTAATACCATCAATAGTAGGTTTTCCCTGGGGAATAGCAGCGCTGCCGGGGGTATATATCCAGTAATCGTTGGAGAGCCCGCCATCCTGGTCGAGCGACATCATTACCGTACCATCGGGAAGGTCGAGAAAAGTAAGTTGCTGACAGGTAACATTAACGATTGAATCGCCACCAATTCCGGGTATAGGGCTTGTAACCTGGGTAAACGCATTGGTAGTATAATCGTATTCTACAAAGTAAGTAGGTGTTTGAAACTCATTGGCGCTGGTTCCTACCGGTGAGCAGGCTAACAAAATATGTCCATTCACCATCATAGCTCCCGGGGCATCAGTTTGACCTACATAAGTACCCCTGATTTCAGGAAAATCGGCAGCAGCAGCCCAGGTGCCGGGGGTATGGTTACCCGTTGGGGTGTATATAGCATTATGCTGGGTGGCACCAAAGAAAATGGCTTTGCCGTTTGGTAAATTCAATCCGCAACCGGACTCTTCCCCATACACATCATAAATGCTCACAGGCACGGTGGCATCTGATACCCAGGAATTAGTTTGAGGGATATACCGGCACGAATTACGGGAAGCTATACCCACAAAAAGCACACTGCTGTCGGGCAATTTCAGCCACTGGGCTTCATCGTGGTTCAGGGGGGCTGACGGGGCAATGCTGCATGCATTGGTAGCAAGATTGTAAAATATACAATCAAAGGAAGGGGAAGCGCCAATTTCAGGGCCATCCAATACTTTTCCATTATATAACAGTTCTGATGGGGCATCGTAAATATTCCACCCGGCAGGCACCCCGGTAGATGTGGTCCAGGTATTGGTTAGTGTATTATAATATTCCGAAGTAGTACCCCCGGCGCCATATTCTCCCCCCGCAACCCACACGTTTCCATTTTGTAATACTTGTGATGAAAAGGAAAACCGGTCGGAGTTCATAGATGCTATCGTACTCCAGGTTCCATTTACATAACTGCCCGTGGCGTCGGGGGTAAGCATATTCCAGCCTGTTCCGTAGGTGCCTCCATTAATGTTGGTAGCTAATACATTCCCATTGGTTAATAACAACAAAAGCCCATTATTTTCAGCAGGGGCATTGTGGGTTAATTTAGTCCAGGTTCCGGTTTGGGCATTACTATGGCTAATAGCTATCAGCTGGCAGCTGATGGCTAAAATGGAAAGTCTTGAGAAATATTTTTTCATTGAATTTGTAATTAATACTTTGGGATTATTTTATACCAGGCACGCCAAATTTAGGAATTAAACCATACCAATTTCTGCATCTCTTATTATTCCCCTAAAAAGGGTATAGATATTGCTTTTATCTTATTCCTTATACTACCCAAATCAGGCAACCAGCAGATTTATTTTTCCATTACTATTTTTCCTTCTCCCACTAATTCTCCAGTCTCATTTAATACCCTGTAGAGGTAAACACCATCAGGCTGGGAAGATAAATCAATGTTGAAGGTTGAAGGTTGGATGTTGGATTGGGAATATATTTTCTCTCCTAATACATTAAACACTTCTATATTTTTTTGCAGTAATTTCCCGCTTTTCACTACCATAGTGAATATGCCATTGCCGGGATTAGGGTAAACTTCCATGCCTCCTGAACCCTCTTCTATATTTTGAATTCCGGTGGTTACTGTTGCACAAGCTGATTGGGAACATCCGTTCTTATCGGTAACAGTACAGCAATAGGCCCCGGCACATTGTCCTGTAAGAAGATTTGAGGTTTCACCATTCGACCATGAATAGGTATAGGGCGCTGTTCCCCCATACGGTGACATTCCTACCTCACCGGTACAAGTTGTCGTGTCGCTCCTGGTAGCGTTAGGGGTGAGAAGAATGGCGGTAGGTTGTGTAACAGCCACGGCTGCGGTAGAAGAGTTGCCGCAGGCATCACCCACAGTTACGGTATATGTTCCGGCGCTAAGCCCGCTAAGGGCTGCTGTAGTGGCCCCTATATCCCAGGAATAGGTATATGGCGAACTTCCGTTACTTGCAGAGGCTGTTATACCGGCTGTATTGTCCCCATGACAAAGGATTCCCGAAGTTAATGCGAATGAAATATTTATTACCGGTTGGGTAATAACTACCGATGTGGTTACCGAACAGCCCCCGTTTTGAGATACCGTTACCGTGTACGTACCTACCGTAAGGTTGGTAGCTGTGGCATTGGTTTCCCCGCCCGGCGACCAGCTATAGGTATAGGGCATTACCCCATTGGTAGCTGATACCGTTGCACTGCCGTTCACCGTGCATGAAATATTGGTGATAGAAGTTATGGAAGCTGCAAAGGATGAAAGTGTTACCAATACGGGGTTTGAAGCAAACCCATTGGCAACTACCACCAGGGAATATGTTCCTGCCGGAACTGTAGGTATTGTAAAATACGCTGTGTCTTCAAGGCTGTCTGTTTGAATAGCCCCCACCCGGTTCCAGTTAGACGTAGTGGCATAATATACATTGGTACCATTGGTAAAGCGTACAATGGGGTAGTTAGTTGCATTTTGCATGTCATCGCCATAGCCTGTACCTTCTGAAATACCATTGAATAATTTTCCGGTGATGGAAAAAGAAGTACAGGTTATGGCAGTTACACTGTTGATAGTGGGTTTTCCTTGCGGAATAGGAGCGCTGCCGGGAGTATATATCCACATTTCCTGGGATGATCCTCCGGTCTGGTTAAGAGCCAGGAGTACATTACCATCAGGAAGGTCGAGGAGGGTGGTATTCTCGGAACTGGAATAGCCGTTTGAAATGGAATCGCCGCCTATGCCGGGAATGGCGCTTGTTACCTGGGTGAAAGTATTGGTGACATAATTGTATTCTACAAAATAAACGGGAGATTGAAATTCATTGGTACTTGTCCCTAAGGGAGAAACAGCCAGCAGGATATGCCCATTCACCATCATAGCCCCCGGGGCATCCGGCTGACCTACATAGCCGCCCCTGATTTGAGGAAAAGTGGCAGCGGCAGTAAACGTTCCGGCGGTATGATTTCCGGTAGGGGTGTAAATGACATTATATTGAGTAGCCCCGAAAAAAATAGCTTTTCCATTGGGAAGGTTTAAGCCACACCCCGATTCTTCGCCGTAGTAATCATAAATACTTACAGGCAGGTTCCCATCTACCTCCCAGGTATTTGTCTGGGGGATATAACGGTTTGAATTTACGGAACCTATACCCACAAAAAGGACACTGCTGTCGGGTAATTTAATCCATTGGGCTTCATCATGGTTATAAATACTATAAGGTGCAGCAGTGCATGAATTGGTAACGGGGTTGTAAAACATACAGTCAAAGGAAGGGCGGCTGCCTATTTCAGGGCCAAACAATACCTTTCCGTTGTAAAGAAGCTCTGAAGGCGAATCATACACATTCCACCCGGTGGGTATGCCGGTAGCTGCCGTCCAGGTATTGGTAAGCGGGTTATATACCTCGGAAGTAGTACCCCCTGCTCCATATTCGCCCCCGGCAACCCATACTTTTCCGCTGGGTAGCACCTGCGATGCAAAAGCATAGCGGTCACTTATCATAGACGCTATGGTGGTCCAGGTTCCATTGGCATAACTGCCCGTAGCATCGGGGGTAAGCATATCCCAGCCTGTTCCAACATCGCCACCCACATCGTTATGCGAAATCACTTTCCCGTTAGTTAATAATAAAAGGGTGCCCATATTTTGATGAGGGCAATTATGCGTCAGTTTGGTCCATGTACCAATTTGGGCATTGATTTGGCTAATTGCTAATAGCTGGCAGCCGATGGCTAAAATGGAAAGTTTTGAGAAGTATTTTTTCATGGGTTTTTTTAGTGATACGGGCTCATTTTTTTAACAGGGTGCCAAATGTATGAATAAAATCAATTATCACTAATATTCATATCATCTACTCCAGGGGTAACAAAATAACGGCATAAAACGCCCGCCCATACCGGATGGTACCTGCCAGAATGCCCGCCTGACCATGCCTTTCGGGCAGGAATGTTTCGGGCTGGCGTTTGGGCGGAACATAAATCCGACTACTTAACATTCAGATTATGAGGCTATTCCCCAAGACTTGTGTCCCTATTGGGTTTCAGGGGGTGTTTTTAGTTAAGCAAATATTAATAAAAAATTATACGATAAATGCATTTTTAACACTTTGTTTATTTTACTTTACTTGTTCCTGCACCCTCAAGCTAAATCACCGTGTTTCAGGTTCTTGTTTTTCTTTTGATATGAGTTCTCCAGTAGGTTTAAACTTCAAATAATATTCAGTTCCGGCATCGTAAGATGTAATTCCTTCAGTCTTACTTATCACGTAACTTATTTCTCCTTTACTATTTATACACTTAATCATGAAGCCAAATGAAAACTTAACAGACTTTGAAGAGTTTTTTTTCATGTAATTTAAAATCGTATCCGGTAGATTTTTCATGTCAGGATAATGAACCTCTTTCTCCAAAAGATTAGCATTTGTATCAAAAACAAGAATAATAGTACTTATAGTTTCCTTACAATGACAATTGACATCTATTTCTTGTGTAGTATCCGATACATATGTATCATTCAAAACTATACTTATCGTGGCTTTGGGGTATATAGAATCTATTTTTGCCTTAATGTTTGGTCGTATTTTATACCGATATTCTATATTTTGGCTTCGGCAACAGGGGATAATAAATGCTATTAATGTAATCGATGCAATAATTGTTTTTACTGTTTTCATACTCACAAAAGAACTTTATCCATATCACCGTGCCTCAAGCTCTTGTTTTTCTTTAGATATAAGTTCTCCTGTAGGTTTAAATTTTAAAATATACTCATCATAACTATTATATCCAGTAGCCCCTATCTCTGTCATATAAATACCATAACTTATTTCTCCTTTATTATTAATACTCTTACTCATAAAATTATTTAGAAATTTAACTGTTGGGGATGTGTTCTTTTTCATATAACTTACAACAGTATCTGGTAAATCTTTTATAAAATTATAATGAACTTCCTTATTTAGGAGATTAGCATTAGTGTCAAAAGTAAGAATAATCATACCCTTAGTCTCCTCGCAATTACATCCTAATCTTATTATTTGAATAGTATCATATACTCGGCTTTGGTCCAAAAGAATCCCCCTCGCATGGGGATATAAAGAATCCAGTTTTGCTTTAACATTTGGGCGTATTTTACTACGATACTGAATATTTTGCCCCTGGCAAAATGATACGGCAAAAAAAGACGACAAGATAAGTGTTATAGCTAGTTTTTTATAATTCACAATTTTGGATTTTAGAGTTTAACAAACTTAATGGTTTTACATTCCCCGTTAATATTAGCAGTAAAAAGATAAATTGCCTTCGCCAAATTACTAACATTTATCTGTTCGCTGTAATTTCCCGCAGTTTTATAGGTATAGTCCAAGTTCTTTACTACCCTGCCTGTGCAGTCCACTATTTTGAATTGGATGTATGAATCCTTTGGTAATTCATATACAATAGTAATAATTCCTCCGTTGCTGGGATTCGGAAATAGATTTAGATTATATAAATATTGCGAAATCATTGGCACACTTAAAGAAGGGTCGATGCAATGGGTAGAAGTGTTAAGCAAGATACTGTCATTGCCACAATAGGGAGGGTATGATATGCTGGTGTTTATCATGTCAAATGCTCCATAGAGGGTTTGGGGTCCTGGAGGTACCCCTCCAGGTATGCTATCTCTTCTACCTGCTTTATGATACCAGTTCATGAGTGATAATGTGTCATTAATATGATTCAGTCCGTGAGCATGACCTAATTCATGCAAAACATCATCATAAAAATAATTACTGTCCGTTGAAGTTTGTGTAAACGTCATATCATAACTCCACGGTCTTGCCATATACCGATTCCGTTTTATCTTTATATCTGCTTCATTATAAAAACCCACTGAATCGCCGAGGGGGCCGGAGCAATCTTGAAGTGGCCAGTATTTTGTTTGCATTAAAGTATTTCGTGTTTCAAAGTAGCCATTATTCCCAAAATAAATAACCGAAATACTATCATTTCGTGTTGTATCTTTGTAGATAGGAATACTTGATAACTTCCAGTTTACCCCTGTATAGCAATTCCATTTGGCAATGGCTTTTTTCACACAGGCTATGAAATTCGCCATGGGCCACAAGTGCAGCGAGTTCTCTCCGCCGGCGCTGAATATCGGGCCGCACATGGCGCCGCTAGGCATGAAGTTCTACACGGGCAACAATTTCCCGGCCGAATACAAGAACAACATCTTCCTCGCGGAGCATGATCAAAAACGCTCGCGCCGAAGTCCTCGTAGGCGCCCACCAGAATGACCGATCCCGTGCTCGCGTCCGCGATGTCGAAGGTCGTGCGCAGCTTCACGGGCCGCCGCGCGACAAAAGCGGTGCGCGCCAGAAAGTCGCCGCCGCGCCGATCGTGGCGCGGTCGCGCTTGCGAGAAACAGCCCCCCCGAACGGACTGACGTAGGGAAACCCGCTGCCCATGGTCACGGCCAGGTTCGGCATGCGCACGATGCGCGCGATCGCCGGCATCGACAATTGCGAACGATCGAACAGGACGAAACGCTTCCTCGGGTCCATCAGGCCGCGGACTTCGCACGCCGTGTCCTCGGGCGTCGGCGTCTGCGCCTCGATCACGATGTGATTGATGCCCGGCCGCAGCGCGGCCAGCGAGACCACGATGGCGCGGTCGCGGAAGAGATCGCCCTTGGGATTGCGCAACGGCAGCGATCCGGCCTCCATTTCATTGACGCGCACGAGGATCTGCGCCCGCGAACTAAGGCCGGGCGAATAGCCCGCGCTGATGAAGAGCGTCAGTTTGTCGTAGTCGGCGGGATAGAAATCGGGCGGCAGCT
Organism: uncultured Bacteroidota bacterium; assembly: GCA_963767125.1. Taxonomy (GTDB): domain Bacteria; phylum Bacteroidota; class Bacteroidia; order JABEUT01; family JABEUT01; genus JABEUT01. The sequence continues at coordinate 13,180 of CAVYDB010000043.1, forward strand.
GGATATCGAAACTGGAGCGAAAAGCCTTCCGTTGAATTCCTCGGTCTGGACGCCGAGGTCGTGCAGCGACACGCGCATGTCGCCGGCGACCGGGTAGCCGCTCACTTCCGCGCGGGCGCGCGCCGCGGACGATGTCGCGGTGCGTTTCTCGACACGGCGCGGCGGCAGGATCTGAGTGATCGCCTGATCCGTCCGCGGGCCGTCGATCCCGAGGCGACAACGATCGTGCGTCCGGGGACGTCCGAGCCCGCGAGCGCCGGCGCTAAGTCAAGACCGGCGTAATCACATATCGGATCGCGGCGCACGCCGCCGATCTGGCCAAGGGCCACCCCTCGGCGCAAGATCGCGATGACGCGATAAGTCGCGCCGATTCGAATTCCGCTGGGAGGACCAGTTCAACCTGGCGCTCGACCCGGACACCGCGCGCAAGTTCCACGACGAGACCTGCCGAAGGAGGCCACAAGGTCGCGCATTTCTGCTCGATGTGCGGGCCGAAATTCTGCTCGATGAAAATCACCCAGGACATGCGCAACGACGCCGAGCAATGGCCGGCATGGAGGCGAAATCGCGGGAGTTTCTGGAGCGGGGCGGGGCGCTCTATGTCGAGGGCGGGTCGTGCCTGCGCGGCGGACCGCCCGTTACAACGCGGTCGAATTGCCGCCGGACCGAAGAACTAC
>CAVYDB010000044.1:0-85416 GCA_963767125.1 uncultured Bacteroidota bacterium
GGCGGCGGTGGTGCAGGCCCTGCGAATGATTTTTCTGGTGGCCCGGGGGGCACAACCCTTAGTTCCCTTTATACAGCAACAAATGGTTTTGGTGGTAATGGAACCAATGGAACCGCAGGTAATGGCGGCGTTGCTGGCGCTCCCGGCACAACTTATTGTAATACTAACAATACTCCCCCACCTAACTACGGCGGCGCCGGCGGGGCAGGATGGCTAACCAATGGGGGTCTCCGGAACAAATGTTACAAATATCGAGTACCCTACTATTGGCGGCTCCGACAGGGCAAATCACTTTACAGGCGGCGGCGGATCCGGCGGCTATGGCGGCGGCGGTGCTGCCGGCGTTGATGGCGGCGGCGGCGGCGGCGGATATAACGGCGGCGGCGGTGGAAATGATCAATACCAGAGCTGTACCCAGGACGCCGGCGGCGGCGGCGGTGGCGGCGGTTCATACCTTAGCGGGACATTATTAGTTTCGCCAACAGCAACAAACTTCGCCAATGGGGTTGCCTCAATAACATATATCACTCCCAATGCGGGAGGCAAATCGCCTTATACCTATTCCTGGTCAAACGGTCAAACTACTTTGACGACAACAGGGTTAAGCGCCGGAACATACTTCCTGATTGAAACCGATAATAGCGGTTGTACTGCCACTGCTTCTGTAACCATAACTCAAACACCTGCTTTGGTAGCGAGCATATCATCGGTAACTAACGTAAACTGCCATGGTTCAGCCACGGGAAGTATAATTGGCTCCATTACGCCGGTAGCGATTACCCGGTTTTTCACGTATGAGGCGGCAGTTCAAAATCTTACTATACCGGCTACTGTGACAACCGCAACGGTTTCGGTCTCAGGCGCTCAGGGAGGAGCCCCGTTAGGTGTAAATAGTACGGTTGGATTGGGTGCCTCTTTTACAGGTATCTGCACTTTAACGCCGGATCATAATCTTTCTGTCGTAGTAGGCGCTAAAGGCGGGAGTAGTTTCTCGGGGCTTGGTAGTGGCGGTGGTGGAGGCACGTTTGTGTATGATTCCGTTACAATTATCCCCCTAGCCATAGCAGCCGGTGGTGGCGGAGAAGATTATGCAGGCGATGCAGGAGGAGCAGGAGGAACTACAGTATCATCCCCTTATACGGCTATATCTGGTACAGGCGGCAATGGAACAAACGGAACGAGCGGGGCCGGGGGAAGTATAGGTACAGGATTGATTAATTTTGAATATAGTGAAGGTGGCGGCGGGGGAGCCGGATGGCTCGGAAATGGCAGCAGCGGAAGTGGCATAGGTAACTTCCCTTATGGCGGTGATGACCGGGCCAATCACTTTTTGGGAGGCGCGGCTACTAATAGTGGAGGAGATGTAAATTCCGGTGGTTATGGCGGTGGCGGCGGTGGCGGTTATGGCGGCGGTGGCGGCGGTGGCGGTTATAATGGGGGCGGCGGCGGAAATGTTAGCCCAAATACTTTTGGCGGCGGTATTCTTTCAGCCGGAGGGGGGGCAGGAGGTGGCTAATACCTTACCGGAACTCTTACAGGTTCAGCTGTGGCAACTAATACAGGTAATGGTTCAGTCGCAATTATATACATGGCGCCCGGGGGTACATCTCCCTACACCTATTCATGGTCAGCTGGAAAAGGGACTAATCTCACGGCAACAGGGCTTAGCGCCGGAACATATACTTTAACTATAACTGATGCAAACCATTGCACAAGTGCGGTTTCCTATACTATTACTCAACCCGCATCTGCGTTGGGAACATCCATATCCACAGTGTACACCGCAAGCTGTATTAAGCCTGCCAATGTTACAGCTAATACCACGGGTGGCACCTCACCATATACTTATTCCTGGTCGGCTGGAGTAGGAACCAATCAGGCAGCAACAGGGCTTAGCGTTGGCACATATTCCGTAACTGTAACTGATGTAAACCAATGCACAGCTACAGCTTCCTGCACTGTTACACTACCGGTATCTACCCTGGGAATATCAATATCCACCGTGTATAATGAAGCTTGCGGTGTAAATGTAAGCGCCTCAATAAATATTGCCACAGGTGGTACATCGCCCTATACGTATTCCTGGAGCGGTGGCGGAGGCACAAGCTCATCCACTTCCGCCCTGAGTGCCGGAACCTATTCTTTATCAGTGGCTGACAATGGCGGTTGTAGCGTATCAGGGTTAGTCACCGTTACTAATCCCCTGGCTTTAGCATTGACTCCAATAGTAGTTTCCAATGTACTTTGCGAGGGTGGCGCGGGGAGTCTTTCATTTAACCCGCCTGTTGTTTCGACATTTTCTTATACCGGGACTGTTCAGCACTATACCGTGCCTGCAGGAATTACAACAGCAACCATATCAGTTACCGGAGCTGCGGGAGGAAGCGCTCCCGGCTACGAAAACTTTTCTACTTACTTAGGAGGGAACGGCGCAGGATTTAGTGGAATATGCACTGTAAATCCCGGGCATGTTCTTTCAGTTGTAGTCGGACAACAGGGTGGCACATTAGAAGGTGGCGGCGGTGGTGGCGGCACATTTATATATGATTCCACACTTACGGGGCTACATACAGGTACTCCGTCTCTTTCAGCTTTGCTCGCAGTAGCGGGTGGAGGTGGTGGCGCAGGAGATAATATCGGCTATTCCGGGTTTATATATGGCGCAGGGGCAAACGGTGGCGTTAATCTCATAACCAATAGCGCTCCCGTGGATGCAGGTAATAATGATTATGCCGGAGGAACAGGTGGTTCCGGCGGAAGCTCTGCTACGCTTACAGCTTTAGTTGGTGCCGGTGGTGCAGGATGGATTAGCAACGGAATAGCGGCCAGTGGCACTTCTTACGGAGCCGGAGGCAGCGGGGGTGCCGACTGGGCAAATAATTTTACCGGTGGCAGTGGTGGCAGTGGTGGAAATGGTGGTTATGGAGGAGGAGCAAGTGCGGGAGCAGCCGGCGGCGGCGGCGGCGGATATAATGGCGGCGGCGGCGGTAAAGAAGGTACTGCCGGCTGGTACGACGGCGGCGGCGGCGGCGGCTAATACCTTAATGGAACCGCAATAGGTTCACCTTTGGCTACTAATACAGGTAATGGCACTGCCAGTATTTCATACGCTGTTTCTTTAGGGGGAGTAGCTCCCTATACCTATTCCTGGTCACCGGGCGGCGGAACAGCAAGTGTTGCTACCGGGTTAAGCGCCGGAATTTATACCCTGACGGTAACTGATGTAAACGGCTGTAGTTCTACCGTTTCGGCTACCATTACACAACCTGCATCAGCATTGGGAATAAGCATATCATCTATCCCCACCATACTTTGCAATGGTGTAACAGGAACTGTAACAGCGACTGCAGCCACGGGCGGAACCCAGCCTTACAGCTATTCATGGAGCGGCGGCGGCGGGACTAACTTAAACGTTTCTTCTGTCAGTGCCGGTACCTATACAATTACAGCCACCGATAGTCACGGATGTACTGCTACAGCCTCCGCAATTATTACTCAACCTCCATTTTTAGCCATACACATATCCTCGGTGAGCAATGTAGTTTGCAATGGAGGCATAGGCAGCGCCATAGCATCGCTGGCTTATGACACAGTAGTTACATCTTTTTCATACGAACCGGCGATACAACATCTTAGCATACCCCCGGGCGTTTCTACCATAACAGTAGGTTTAGCAGGCGGTGCAGGAACTACCGTTACACTGGGAGCGATTACGGATATCGGCGGTAAAGGAGCCTCCTTCAAGGGGGTATGCCCCGTATTACCTGTGGGTCATATTCTTTCGGTTGCTGTTGCAGGGGCAGGGGCTCTTCAAAATGGTAACAGTGGCGGTGGTGGCGGCGGCGGTACTTTTATTTATGATTCAACTACCATTACTTTATATGCCGCAGCTGCAGGCGGAGGCGCCGGCGGAAACCCTATTATCTCCATCTCAACTGTTACGGGTGGAAATGGAGGTATCGATTTTATTAACAACACGGGCACTGTTGGGGGGTACTCAGGCGGTGGGGCTTCAGGAACCGGGGGCTCGGCTGGCAGTTCGGCGTTACCAGCCAATGGCAATCCGGGAGCAGGGTGGTTTACCGGTGACGCAGGAGGTGGCAGTACGGTACGTGTAAATGGATTTACCGGCAGTGGCGGCGTTGATGGCGGATATGGCGGCGGTGCGGCTGGCTGGGCTAGCGGCGGCGGCGGCTATAATGGCGGCGGCGGCGGTGGCAGTTATGTCAACATCACCCAACCTGGCAGCGGCGGCGGCGGCGGCGGCTCTTATTTGAATGGAACCGTAGTTGCAGGAACACCCGCACAAACAAATGCGGGTAATGGATATGCCACTATTTCCTATGCAAGCACACCGGGAGGTGTTCCACCATATACCTATTCCTGGAGTGGTGGTGGCGGAACGAATTTATCAGCTACCGGTCTCAGCGCAGGTATTTATACCGTTACAGTAACAGACAGCCATGGATGTGTGGCTACCGCATCAGCTACTATCACTCAAGTCGCCAGCTTTTTAGGGGTAACTATACCTTCGGTAGCTAATGTATTATGCTCGGTCGGCGGAACTGCAACCGCTGCTCCAACAGGAGGTACTCTACCTTATACTTATTCCTGGAGCGGAGGTGGAGGAACTAATGCAGCTGCATCTAACCTGAGCGCGGGAACGTATAGCTTACTTACAACCGATAACAACGGATGTACCGCCACAGCTTCGGCTACCATTACTCAATCTGTAGAAGCGCTGGGAGCATCTATTTCACCTCTTAACGTATCCTGTTATGGCGGAACAGGGAGTGCAACAGTAACATCAAGCGGAGGGAATGCGCCCTATACTTATTCCTGGAGCGGAGGCGCGGGAACCAATCTCACAGCATCTAATCTTAGCCCGGGAACCTATAGTATAACAGTAACTGATAACGGCGGATGTACAGCCACTTCATCTACTACCATCACGCAGCCTGCTTCACCTTTAGGCATAACTATTTCTACAGTGCAAAATGCAGCTTGTTCTCCCGGCGCTATTATTGCCAATATGGCTACCGGGGGCGTTTCGCCTTATACTTACGCATGGATACCAAGTGGCGGAAACAGGCTAAGTGCAACTAATCTCAGCGCAGGGGTATATTCTATAATAGCAGTTGATAATAATGGCTGCACGGCAATAACATCTGCCACCATCACCCAAACAGCCAGTGTTTTGAGTGTTACGGCATCAGCAACAGCAAGTATTCGTTGTAACGGTGGAAACGGTGGTGGTTGCAATGCAACGGTAAGCGGGGGAAGTTCACCCTTTACTTATTCCTGGTCGAACAGCGCTACAACAGCCTCTCTCAGTGGGCTGACCGCCGGAACTTATACCATAACAGTGCATGATATAAATGGGTGTTTGGCTACTGCTTATGTCGGCATAGGGCAGCCTGCTGCAATTTCTGCTAATACTATTGTTAGTACTAATATTACCTGCAATGGTGGAGCAAATGGACAGGCAAAAGTGGGAGTAACAGGAGGATATAGTCCTTATACTTATTCCTGGAGTCCGAATACCAATACTACCTACTTATCTACGGGGCTTTCTGCAGGAATTTATTCTGTTACAGTTACCGATAAAAACGGATGCACCGGCAGTTCGGTAGTAACGGTTACACAACCGGCTATTATCAGAGATAGTTTATCGGGTATCACTTTCCCTACTTGTACAACACCAACCGGGAGTGCCGCCATCGGAGTAAAAGGAGGAACATCGCCCTATCGCTATACCTGGAGCCCGAACATTAGTACAACAGGCAGCGCAACAGGGCTTGCCATACGCAGCTATGCAGTTACAATTAAAGATGCCAATGGGTGTACTTCCACCCTTACATTCACTATATCTCAGCCGCCTATATTGCGCGATAGTATAGTTAGGGCATCCATCGTAAATGTAACCTGCGGATTAACTAATAATGGCAGCGCCACGGTGGGAATAAAATATGGAAGTTTCCCATTTACTTATAGCTGGAGCCCTAATGTAAGCAGTACGGCTGCGGCAAGCGGGCTATCCGTAGGAACTTATAGTGTAACAGTAAGCGATGCAAACGGATGCAGTGTAGCAGCATCGGTAACTATCAGCCAGGCGGCAGGATTAACGCTAAGCGCTATAGTATCGGCTAATATAACCTGTAACGGCAGCGCAAACGGGCAAGCAAAAGTAACGGTAACCGGGGGGGTATCTCCTTACACTTATAGCTGGAGTCCGAACTCCGGTAGTACCTACCTATCTACCGAGCTTTCTGCCGGAACTTATTCTATAACGGTGAAGGATAAAAATAGCTGCACCAATATCGCATCTGTAACGGTTACACAGCCTGCTATTCTCAGAGATAGTGTTGCAAGTATTACTTACCCGGTTATCCACGGTGGAACCGGCAGCGCAACTATAGGGGTGACCGGGGGAACCTCGCCATACCGTTATACCTGGAGCCCGAGTGTAAGCACCACAGCCACCGGAACAGGACTTACGGCTCGTACCTATTCAGTACAGGTAAAAGATGCTAATGGATGTTATAACAGCCTTATTTTTGTTATCACCCAGCCTGCCACTTCCCAAGGAAGCCCATTAATCCTGCATACCCGCGATACAGTTAATAAGGGGGCAACTGAACAAAGCCTGTGTTGCCCGGATAAGGATATTAATTTATATCCTAACCCGAATAGCGGACAGTTTACCATCTCAGGGATAGGGAAAGATATGCTGATAGAGGTATATGACTACACCGGGGAAAAAATCATCACATCTACTGCTACCCGGGAAACGATGGAGTTGAATATTTCCAATTATCCTAATGGATTCTATTTAATCCGGATATTAGATAAAGATGGGAACCTGGTTAGCCAAAAGAAAGTGGTGAAAGTTAGGTAAGCACCTCGTGAAAAAGACAGAAAAGGAGGGAATAACAACCCTCCTTTTTTATTTCCTAACCTTCTATGATTATATATGTTTTAGGAATAATCAGGAAACAACCATTAAACTACATCGGAAAGGCTCAGGCAAAGGTTTTATTTCGGTAAATGCAGCCACGGGACAGGCATTACCATGATATTGGAAAAGCGTGCTATCTCGGTGTGCAGGAGATACCCTATTTATTTCTCGTAAGAGGAATTTGCAAATTTGTCGGCCTGTTTTCTTCTTTATCAAAGCCACGCCCATCAATATTCCTGGCTCCCCAAAACATCATATCATTCAATATATACATAAGGTCGTACTCTGAGAAAATTTGTCCATCAACAAGACCAAAAGCGGGGAAAGCCTTGCCCTTTATATCCTGCATTACGCCTACTTCCCACTTATTAAAACCTGCATTGGGTAAATGATTAATAACATCTGCAAAGCCTTGATGCAAAGGGGTTGCTTTATACGTTTCATCAGCGTGGTAATCTACTTTTTGGGCGCCGGGAGCTATTGGGTGTTCTCCCTGCCATACCATGTGGCCTTTAATGCCAATTTTCACGAGGGGAGCTTTCCCATAAGCATCCGCAGAATTAATAATATCCAGTTCAAATATATCGCCGGAAAAATACCGGAATGTCCTGGTGAGATAAAAAGGCTTCAGGCTACCGTCGGCATTCTTAGCTATGCTCGGACGTATTTCCGGAGCTATACTTATCCAGTTGCCACCTTGTATAAACTGTTTAATCTGTTCTGTTGTCATAGTATTTGTTTTTAGAGAAAGTAAAACTACTATTTTTGCCTTGAAAGGGAGCATAGCCGGCAATATATAATACAGTACAATTTTATAGACCAATGGAAAAGACAAGGAAAAATAAAAACTTTAACCCCAATAATTGTCCTGTTACACATTGCCTAAATAAAATTGGAGGAAAGTGGAAGATACTAATTATATATGGAATAAGTAAAAACTGTAACCGCTATAGTTCATTGAAAAAGGCAATTCCACTCATTAGTAAGCAAATGTTGGTTAATCAATTAAGGGAACTTGAAGTGGACAAGATAATTGAGCGTACTATTTATTCCGAGATTCCTCCACGGGTAGAATATAATGTCACAGAATATGGTCAGACTTTTATGCCGGTTATTTTGACATTGCAGGATTGGGGCTTGAAGGATATGAAAACTCAGTTTACAAAGTGAGAAAATCTTAAGTGAACTGCCAGTATTTCAATTCCTTATCTACCGTCAATCGGTTAATAGGCTTCTATGCCCCGAAGTGCATCCTGTTTCATAGTCCCGGCAGGAGTTGAACATAATCATGTAATCAACTTATAATCAACAAATTAAATTTCCATGAACCAGTTTACTGAAACATTTACTCCTTGCTAAGTTTTACCGTATTTTACAATGGCGGCTACAGTATATCACGATTTATATTAACTTTGTACAGAACTGTATCTATGAAGGTAAAGAATAACGATACTTGAAATAACCGATTAAAAAATACAAAGCTGCAAATTGCAATGTCAAATCCTAATGGGGCATCTATCAATTTACAGCAAAATACTATAAAATAAGTTTGAATAATACATTCCAGTACCCCTGTATATGCCACTTTTCCAAAATCATATTACAGAACTGCAAAATGAAATGCGTAATTTTACCTATTCTTTCTTGAAATAGGTGGATTGGAATTGTTTATGAAAGAGGTTTTGAATTAATCAACATATTTTTATTTATGGATGACAGAGACTGGCATGTTCTTACTAACAATATTAAAGAGCATGATTGTATTTTAGTTATCGGGACAGAATTTCCTATTGTAATTGAACGGGAAACAGGCTTGGAAACCACCACCTTTTCTGACGAGCTAAAAAGGCTTTTGATAAATGACCTGGATAGCCCGGAGCCTCCTTACAGCAATCTTTTTGGGGTACAACTTTCAGAGCTTGCCACGTATTACACCAAACAGAAAAGCCGAAATAGCCTTGAAATCTTAATTTTGGATTGGTATTCTACTCAAAAATCAAAAATATCTTCCCCATTGTTTGAAGAAATTGCGGCCTTGCCATTTCCATTTATTATAGATACCAGTTGTTTTGATTTTTTTCAACAATTGCTTACGAAAAAGCGGAAACCCCAATCAGGTTTTTATCGCTTCAGGGGGGAACAAATCAAGACCGTACTTACACCCGTCAGTGATAATTCGATTGGCAGCCCGACAGAGCCTTATGTATATAACCTATTTGGCTCGGTATCCGATACTTCTTCCATCGTTTTAACTGATTTTGAATTAGTAGAATTTATTACGAAAATTATTTCAAAAAACCCCGGACTGCCAAACAATATCAGGAGTGAGTTGCAAAAATCGGAAAAAGGCTTTCTGTTTCTCGGACTTGGAATTATGCAAAGAACCTGGTACTATAAAACTCTTCTATATAGCCTTGAATTTAAGAAAAGGATGAAAAAATCCTTTGCTGTGGAGTTCACCGACGTTACAAATTATTCGCCGGACCCGGCTGTGATGTTTTTTAACGATAACTATAACCTTGTAATAAATACAAATAAACTATCCACATTACAGGACTTTACCGGAAAATTATTTCAAGCCTATGGGCCTATACCAGATAACCCGGTTGCTACCCATGAAAAGGCGGCTTCACGGCCACTTGCATTTATAAGTTATACGGGTGAAGATTACCGGCGTGTAAAAGAAATTGCCGAGAAATTTAAAGAGAATAATATTGACTATTGGATGGATAAAGCAACTGGAGATGGAGAGATAAATGGTAATACCGAACAAATAATAAAAGAAAAAGTTAGTGCATTTGTGTTATTTCAAAGTGCCAATATGGATACTATGTCGGTCACACACCTTAACAAAGAAATAAAAATAGCCGAAAAACGGGCGCAAAAATATAAGAAAGCAGACGATTTTTTATTCCCATGTTATTTAGATGAGATTGATAGCTATAAATGCCTTATCGAGGGTTTTGAGCCATACAGGTTGCCAAATAATTTTTACAGGCTTATTGATGATATATTAAAGAGTTATGAACGGAACAAGAGAAGACTCGATTAACTAAAAAATAATGAGCGATTCCAGGTACCCCGGTGTCACTTCATTTGAGGACAGCTTACTGTCTTCCAGGCTTTTTTTCGGGCGAGGGGAAGAAACCAACGACTTGCTGCATGCTATCCTGGCTGAAGACCTTACGGTTCTTTATGCAAGGTCGGGCCATGGAAAAACTTCGCTTTTACAGGCAGGGGTTTTCCCCTTGCTTCGTGACAGGTTATTTTATCCTATTACTGTCCGGTTAAACAAAAATGGACTATCACCGGAAGATGTTATCAAGAATGAATTGCTACAACTCCGGCAGGAAAACCGGAAAACCATTATGGGTTTTGACCCGGAGGACTCTTTATTGAAAATATTAAAAGATATTGAGATATGGTCTATTTATAACAAGTTATATACCCCGGTTCTTGTTTTCGACCAGTTTGAGGAAATATTTACACTCAATCATAATAAGGCGTACCAGAAACCTTTTTTTGATTTCGTAAAGAAAATTATTTCTGAAATAAATGATAAAAGATTACCGTTAAAAATAGTTATCTCTATACGGGAAGACTTCCTGGGGTCTATGGAAAGCCTTGCCCGCCAAATACCTTCCGTTTTTTCGAACCGTTTCCGCCTGCTTGGGCTAACCAGGGAGGGTGCTGAAGATGCCCTTTTAAGACCTGCCCAGATGGAGATGAAGAGAGCGGGTTTTATTCCCCCGTTTTCATTTACATACAAAGCGAAAAACGATTTGCTTTCCTTTTTTTCTTTAAAGCGGGTAGGCGATATATGGATACCGGGAGAAGATATTGACCCCATTCAGTTACAAATTATTTGCAGCGATATTGAACAAAGAATAAAGGATGGCAAAATTACCCCTGATGGCAATGGCAAACTGGAAATTACCGAAGAGATTTTAGGAGGATATGAAGGGCTAAAAAAGATACTTGGTAGCTTTTATGAGCACCTGTTACAAAACATTAAGGCTAAATTTTTGTTGAATGACGATCAGCTCAATAAATTGGAAGACCTGATAGAAAAAGACCTTATTGCGAATAAAAGGCGCGTGCCCCTCGATTATAATTCAATCATCTTAAGTAAGAAAATAGATAAAGAAGCAATTGATTTTATAATTGACAGGAAACTTTTGCATAAAGAGAGCCGGGAAGAGAATCAATTGGTTGAGATAAGCCATGATGCATTGGTTACACCTATTTTAGAAGCATTCGAGAAACGCGAAGTAGCCCGGATTGAAAGAGAGAAAAAGGAGTCGCTTGCTGCTGAAAGAGAAAAGCTGGAGCAGGAAAAGTCCCAGATAAAAAAACGAAGAAGGGCCTTATTTATTCGAAGTATTGCCGCAACCATACTCAGCATAATAATTATTGCAGTTTGTTCTTACTTTGTTAAACAAGCCTGGCAGGCGAAACAGCAGGCTACAGATGCAAATAAACAAGCAGTGGAAGCGAAGCAGCAAATAATATTCAGCAGGGACTCTATAAACGAACTGAAAAGTACGTATAAGAAAGATATGGTTTCGCAGCGGCAGAATGATAGTAATAAATTACTGAGTACCCGGAATTCCCTGGAAGGAATTCAGGCAGAAATTTTCAATAATAACAAAGAATTAAATTCTGTACGTACTGCTATCAGGGTAAAAATAGATTCCCTCGAAGCATTGGAAAAGAAAGATTCGGCGTTATCGAAAACAAATATTGTGCTGGTACGAAAAAATGATTCAACCACGGCGCTTATTTATTCCAACTACCTTGCCTCGGCTTCCATTATTGAAGGTAAAAGCCATGATAGCAAGGCGACCCTGATATCTAAGGCATTAGCGTATGGCTCACTTTATTATTCCAAAAAATACTTGCCTACCGACAATGGATATTTTGGTGATAATACCCAATACACTGCAATTTACAATGTCTTACTTAAAGATGGTTTAAAATTCGATACTGTTTTCCCATCCAGCCAACCGAATTATGCTAAAGGTATCTCCATGGCACCTGAAAACAGGGGGCAGAAAACTATTGATGGTTTTTCCATACAAGGCGGTAATATTCTCAAATTCAATGCTTCAGATGATATACCTGATACCATTTATAAACACAAGGGTATTTGTGAATCACTTTTTGAAACAACCGGACACAATGACGGCCAGTTTATACTGTATGCGGGCTACCAGAATGGGAAAACATACAGACTGGATTATTCCGGAAAGGGAGTATCAGTAAAGGAACTTATTATTGCCGATAAAAAAACAGGCATTGATTTTATACAGGCCGACGAAAAAAAGCACCTTTTGGTAGTAGCTACGCAAACACATATTTTTATTATTCATAGCCCGGGTTCCAAAATGGAAAAGACTGTAGATTTTGAAATTAATGGCCCTTCGGAAAATACAATAACTGAAATGACGTTAAGCAACGGAATAGTTTATACGAAACTCTCGAACGGAGAAACTAAATGGTATGCTACGAATCCGTTAATGTTTTACCTTGCTTTTAAAAACCAGTTGAAAAAATACGAAACTAATTATTTATCAAAAAAAGGTTCTGCTCCGAATGAATATGCACTTAACAACTTAATGCTCCAGCATTTTTTTGACAAGGATGCCGTAAACGAAATTTATAACAACATAATGGATATTAAAAATGAATTTTAAGAAACTTTTTAGTATCTCCATTCTCCTTGTCCCGTTGCTTATAAATGAGTCGTTTGCCCAAAACGGAATTGTAAATAATATATTTTATAACTCCATTTGCGAATTTAATAACAGGGAATATGATTCAGCCCAGGCGGTTCTTAAAAAGGTATTTAACAAAAACAGCCAATATTCGGTTTATGACAAGATAGAGGCGGGAAAACTGCTTATTTCTTATTACCTGAATCCCGAAATTAATGACTCGGGAAGTGCTGTAAATATGGCTGATTCCATACTAATGTTATCACCATCCTACAAGCCCGATTACGACGAATACCAATGGGTGTTTAATAAACTTTTGGCCGAACCAAAGGTTATGTTTGGAATTTATAGCGGAGCAAATTATTCGCTTGTAAATGTAATCAAACAATATTCAGTATTCCCCTCCTTCAACACATCCTTCCCAGGGAATTACCAGCAAAAATATAATTTTCAGGCAGGGTTGCAGGGCGAATTTAATATATATACTGTAAAAAAGAAGAGTTTGCTTTATCCTCAATTATATCTTCAGATAGCCCCGGGCTACAGGAAGAACGAATACGTTCATATTAACCCGGTAGAAAATGGGGATAATACTATGATTACCTATACTGAAAATCTATCCTATATAGATTTACCTGTTTCTGTAAAATGTTATTTTACACATTCATTTTTTTGGAAACCTTATATACAGTTGGGCGCCTATTTTACCAAACTTTTTATTGCAGACGCAAATACCCAAATGGGTGGTAATTCTGCTATTACCGACAGGTTACAGCAACGCTATACTTCTATCCAGGTCGGTTATTTCGGGGGTATCGGAATTGTACATACCCTGAAAAAAGTCAGCAATCTTTCCTACTTTGTGAACCTTAATTATGTTACCTTTCCCCATTTGGTTAATAATCCCCTTACCAGGTATGACGACCCGGTAAACACCTGGAATTTTTATTATGTAGATGATGATTTTAAACTGGATAATTTACAGGCCAACGCCGGATTATCTATTACCATCGGATACAAAATAATTAAACTTTAGGTTTTAATATCAGCTTTATTTTTTTATGGATAATACCTTATTGCATTTAAAAAAAACAACTACTAAAATGAAGGTTCTTAGCTGCCTGCTATTTACCCTGATGGGGCTTTTGTTGTTCTCGTGCAAAAAAAATTCTTCCTCCACTCCTGTTTCACCGGGGTTTATTAAAGTTTTTGTTTCAGATAGTAATTGGCAGGCTTTAAATGGTTTTCAATTGGCTGATGGAAATGTTTATTTGTTTGGGGTTGACCCCAATTACAAACATCCTCCGGTGATGATTAAGATGACCCCTTCAGGAACCCTTATCTGGCAGAAGAATATGCCTTCTCAACTAAACAACCTGCAAAAAGTTATTCCTCTTTATAATAACAGCGGATTTATTGCCTTGAGTGACGCTCCTGCCCCCCTTACGGTATTTATCAGCACTTTTAACGAGGATGGGATTATGACAAATTCTGCTTCCATTGGCTCAAATGAAAATATATCAAATAACTTGCCTCTTGACATGGTAACTGACGAAACCGGGAATTTTTATATTGCCTGTACTTCAACAAAATTATATCCGGAATTACTGGTTCTTTCCCCAGGTCTCTCTATCTCCACTGTTAAATTATATTCCCAGGTCTCTTTTTTATTAATGCCGCCTTATTACATTGCGCCGGCTTATTGCCTTACTAAAACTGCTTCTAATCTGTATATTGCAGGAAGTAATTATTGTGACTCCATGTCATTCAAAATCGGTCAATATCCTGCCGAATCCTTTATCATACAAACAAATCATTTTGGGGATTACCAATCCTTTCGAATTTTAGATAGTAACCGCAATTCATCACCTGTCTGCATGGTTACCACAAGTAATAACCAACTTGCCATTTTCAATTCGAATGTTGATACCAACAACATTTATGCAAGCGATCCTAATGGAACAGGTGTATGGGTAAAATACAGGGAATATGATTCTTTGCGGTTTTCTTCAGGAAGTATGGGGTATGTTTTATATAATCCGGCCAACACGAACAATTCTTGGAATGCATTTCCTGATACATATTCTGATAACGGCCTTATTACATCGGCAAGACCTACCAATGATGGTGGTTTTATTTTAACAGCTATAACAGGACAATATAATAATACCCTTCAGCAATCGCCCACTAAAATGTACATGCTAAAGTTAAGTAGCAGCTTAACTTATGAATGGTCAGAAGAAATTAATACAGTAAACAACCAAGGATTGGGGTCAGATATTATCCCCTTGCAGGATGGAAGCGGGTATTTGCTTTTTGGCTCTGCCCAATCCTCTATCTATCCACAGTATTTCAATCTTTCCATAATTAAAACGAACTTAACGGGTAATTACTAATGAATCCATTATGAAAAGAATAAACATAAGCTTACTCGGATGGTTGTTTTTAGGGATAGTATCCTCCAATGCCCAGAATGGATTTAAATATACTATCCTGCATACTTTTAATGGTACTGCCGGAGGATATCCCTGTGGTTCATTAACTATCTCAGGCGCTGAATTATATGGAACAACAGATTCAGGTGGAGTTTACAATCAAGGTTCTATTTTCACCGTGGATACAAACGGTAATGGGTTTCAAGACCTGTATGATTTCAATGGTACTACCGGAGCTTACCCTGCTGGAACTTTAACGATTTCGGGGGATACCCTATATGGAACAGCAATACTGGGTGGTTTGAATGGTGCAGGGTGCATTTTCTCTATTCAAACGAATGGGAATGGCTATCGTGATTTGTTAGATTTTGATACTGCCAACGGAAAATACCCCAATAATGGATTAGTTATTTCAGGAAGCATACTTTACGGAATGACTTATTTGGGAGGAGCGTATGATTTTGGTCGTATTTTTTCTATACAAACCAATGGGAATGGCTATACCGACCTGCTCGATTTTAATGGTGCAAATGGTGCAAATCCAACCGGTACATTAGCCCTTAACAATGACACATTATATGGGATGACAAATTCGGGAGGCGCAACCGGCGACGGTTGTATTTTTTCCATCCAAACCAACGGCACTAACTTTACCGACTGGTGGGATTTCACTACTTATTATTCTAAGCCAAATGAAACTTGTTCCGTAACACTTTCATCTTCCGGAAATTGGGTTTATGGGTTTGTTAATGATTATTTTAGCGGCGGGAGCAGATTATTCGGACTGAATACCGCCAGGGATTCTCTTTCGTGGTTAAGTTTATTCGCTAATTCTTCCTTCCTTCCAACGGGTTCGGTAATCCTTGTCGATGGTGTTTTGTACGGCATGCAAACAAATATTACAGACTCAGGTAACTATGGAATCATCTTTAATACCAGCACTATAAGCTCAACTCATCCATACGATGATATTTTTAAATTCGATTTAAGTACGGGAATATATCCCCGGGGTTCGTTGCTTTATTCCGGGCATTCTTTTTTCGGAACAACCAGCGCGGGTCCCGGAAACAATGGGTATGGGGTTGTTTTTAAACTGGAGGACTCCATTTATATTTCTGCAGGTATTAATAATTTGAAATCAAATACAACAAAAATAAAAATATTTCCTAACCCTTCTTTTGGGTTATTCAATATTGCAATTCAAAACGAAAATAAAAAAAGTATTATAGAAATATATAATGTACTTGGTGAAGTAATTTATAAATCTGATTTGAAAACAAATAATACTCAAATAAACATCGGTACCCAATCAAAAGGGATTTATTTATTCAGGGTTTTAAACGAGGATGGCAGTTTGCTTGGGGAAGGGAAAATTGCTTTACAATAATTTAAATCAGAGGGTAAAAGAAAATAGGGCAATTGCAATATATGAAACATGGTTTTTCACTAAAAAGGACCTTTTCTAAATTGACTTTCCACCTTACTTTACATTGGCAATATCTGTCCTTCCGTAAAATATTTCTTATTCAAACTGCTAATTGATGCAAAAAAACAGGGGGGTAAACTGATAAAAGTCATGGAAATCACTTGGCTAATTGGTAAAGTAAGTCTTATATGAAAATGTGATAGTGCCATATAGTTATATTTATATAATTTTTCTTACTTTGCAAGACCCTTTAAAAGATTCTCACTTTCTTTTGAGGAAATAAGGCAATGAAAAAGCGTATATTTCTATTTTTCATTAGTGGTTTCACGTGCTGTGTTTTACATGCGCAAACCGGCATTATTTCTACCATAGCCGGTAATGGTTTTCCAGGTTACTCAACAGGAGGGAGCGGAGATATTGCAACTATGGCAGAGCTTAATTCAGATGGGGGAGTTGCAGTAGATAAGTATGGCAATGTTTATATTGCCGATGGAGCTAATAATGTAATTCGTAAAGTAAATACTTCCGGTGTTATTAGCACCGTAGCAGGAAATGGGTACCGTGCAGGAATGAATTCCGGGGGGTATAGTGGAGATGGCGGTCCCGCCACAGCTGCCGAGCTTTTTAGTCCCGGTTGTGTGAGGGTAGATACTCTCGGTAATATTTATCTCACTGATACCAGGAATGCCCTTATACGCAAAATCAATACTTCCGGTATAATTAACACTATTGCAGGCAATTATAGTTTTGGAGATGGCTATTCAGGAGACGATGGTCCGGCTACCGTTGCAGAACTTAACTACCCCGTAGGAATGTGTGTTGATAAACACCTTAATGTGTATTATGCCGATGAAAACAGCAACGTAATCCGGGAAATAATGTTTAGCAATGGTATCATTAGTACGGTAGCTGGTACCGGAAATCGTGGAAATACGGGAGATGGAGGATATGCTACGGCTGCTAAACTTTATAACCCCACGGGTGTTGCTATAGATAATTCAGGCAATTTATACATAGCTGATTATGGTAATAATGAAGTACGCATAGTAAATACCAGCGGTATGATTAATAATTTTACCGGCAACGGTAACCCTTTTCTAAACTATTCTTTTGGAGGAGCAAACTCACCTTATATCTCATTGAATCCGGCAGGGATATGTACTGATGCCCAGGGTAATGTTTACATTGCCGACCAAATTAATTCGGTGATTTGGGAAGTAATAGACTCTACTAATCAGATATATGTTATTGCAGGAAACAATTACAATGGGTATTCAGGGGACGGAGGACCTGCACTTAATGCCGAAGTACAAAGCCCTTTTGATGTGGCAGTTGATGCCCATAATAATGTTTATATAGCTGACCAGGGAAATAACGTAGTGAGGGAAGTTACCGCTACGTGTGCTGTAGATACTGTCGCAACCTATATTTTTAACTCTATTCGATGCAGTGGAGATTCGGAGGGCGGCATAGGTGCATATACTAACTCTCCTTATCCTTTAACTTATTCCTGGAGCGGGAATGTAGGGGCCTTCCAGCAAACCAGCCAATATGTCAACGGCCTGCCTACAGGAACCTATACTGTATCAGTTACCGATGTTTTTGGATGTACCTCATCCGCATCCGTAACTCTTACACAACCTTCAACATCAGCTTTGGGAATAACTATGTTGTCTGTGAACAATGTGTCGTGTTATGGTGGCAACGGCAGCGCTACCGCTAATTCTGCCAGCGGAGGTATGCCTCCTTATACTTATTACTGGACCGGTGGCGGTGGAACGAGCCTTACTACCACACCCCTGTCTGCCGGGACCTATACAATATATGTTAGTGATAACAATTCATGTTACGCTTCGGCTACAGTTACCATCACCCAGCCTGCTTTCCCACTTTACATAACTATGGGGTCCGTGAATAATGTGTCCTGCTTCGGGGGACATGGCTCTGCCACTGCTGATACCGCTACAGGGGGTACCTCGCCATATACTTACCTGTGGTCATCCGGCGCAGGCACCAATCTTACAACTACGCCCATTAGCGGAGGCACTTATACTATATCTGTAACAGATAATAATGGGTGTACTGCGATGGCAACTGCCACCATTACCCAGCCTGCCTCACCACTTGGAATAACAATAGCCACCCAAACCAATATTAACTGTAATAGTATCGGAGGCGCCACAGCTAATGCAGCTACAGGCGGTACATCTCCTTATATGTATTCCTGGAGCGGAGGCGGAGGCACTAATCTGACTGCCAGTAACCTGAGTGCCGGAACTTATTCTATAACTGCTTTTGACAATAACGGATGTTCTGCCGTTGCATCTGTCACCATCACACAAATATCGCAGGTTTTAATAAGTATATCCTCCCAAACTAATGTAAGCTGCAATGGGGAAAATAACGGTAGCGCTACAGCAGTAGCTGCAACGGGTGGCACCCCACCGTATATTTATTCATGGACTTCGGGTGGGGGGAATAATCTCACGGTATCTAACATTGGTGCTGGAACCTATACTATTACAGCAACCGATAATATTGGATGTATGGGCACCGCAGCGGTGACAATTACCCAACCTGATATTTTAACGGTATCGGAAAATTTAATAAATGTAAATTGCAATGGAGCAAATACAGGTAGTGTGTTGGCTGCTCCTTCCGGTGGCACTTCTCCTTATACATATTCATGGAGTAATGGAGCAACTACTTCATCCATCAGTAGTCTTTTCGCAGGAGCTTATGTGGTAAAAATAACTGATTATCAGGGATGTACTACAACAAGTAGTGTAACAATTACACAGCCCCCTTTATTAACTGCAACGGCTGCGGTTCTTTCTAACAATAGCTGCAACGGAGATTCGAGTGGTAAAGCTGATGTTAGTGCCGGAGGAGGAACAGGCACTTATATATATTCATGGGCACCTTCGGGTGGAAGTTCGAATATAGCAACCGGGTTACCCGCAGGCACCTACACCATTACTGTTGAAGATGGTAATAATTGCAGAGCCTCCGCCATAGTAACAATCACCCAACCCTCTCTCGCACTGCAGTATAGTATAATTGACACTGCACAGAATAGGGGCAGGTGCACAGGTGCAGCCACTATAAGTGCTAGCGGAGGAACATCGCCATATACCTATTCCTGGTCACCCTCCGGACAAACTACTGCCACTGCCACCGGCCTTTGTGCCGGAACTATGTACTGTTGCACAGTTACCGATAATTACGGATGTACCGGTACATCTACCGATTTTTGTTACCAGGTTACAACGGTAGGAATAGAGAATATCACCAATTCATCGGACATCAAAATATATCCCGACCCTAATAATGGGCATTTCACGGTTGATGGAATATGGAGGGGGCAAATAATGGAATTATATAATTATTTAGGACAAAAAGTAATGAGCATGGTAGCTAACGAAACCACCATGCACATAAACATCTCCAGCCAATCCAATGGAGTTTATTTAATCCGAATATTAGATAAAGAAGGATACCTTGTGAACGAAAAGAAAGTTGTTAAGGTGGAATAAACACACTTCCTTTTTTCAACATTTCTTAGTATTGAAATGTTTTTCAAGTACTTTAAGAATACAAATATTAAATCTAACCATTACACTTACTATACTCCAACTTGGTTGTTACTGATAGGGTTTGAATAAATCTCTGTAAGTGTTTTGTATTCAACGATATAAAAGATACAGGTGTAATAGTCAAAAGTGTGTGGTTATTTAGCCAGTATCTGATTAATTAGTCTTTGTTTTCTTTGTTGTTGCATAAATAATCGAGTCTGTGCAAACTGTAACCCGGTAAATCACTCGGCTGAATATCTTTCCATAGCTCAATCTTCCGTCGAAGAAAATCCAAGATGTACAGGTTACGGTAACGGCAAGTTTGAGCAATGTTAGGCATCTCCAGGTATTCACTTAGCCCTCTTTCGTCACATTTGACCGTTGACACCTCATATGTGTAAAGCAACAGCTTTTATTGCGGCTTCTGCACTACATCAGCAAACTAAAAAAGTATTTATAGAAAAACATGCCGTATTTTAATTGAAGATTAATAGTTAAATTTGGAACCGAAACCAATATAAAAATTAATTTTAATTTATTACCTATGAATATTCTGCTGGACTTATTCGGAAATTCGAAAGACCTCACTTCATTACAAATGAGTTTAAGAGGAATCCTCATATTTATTATCGGGCTTGTATTAATACGTATTTCAGGCAGACGTTCATTCGGTATGCGTATGCCTCTGGATAATATGATAACCATATTAGTGGGTGCCGTATTAAGTAGGGCAGTCGTAGGTGCATCGCCTTTTATAGCAACTATTGTTAGTTGTACAGCCATTGTATTTATTCATCGCATATTTGCCATAATTGGCATGTACAACAATACTTTCGATAGTTGGATAAAAGGAAAATCAAGGCTGTTATTTAAAAATGGTGTATTGAACCGAAAGCTGATGCGAAAATCTTTATTGGATGAGAACGATATTATTGAAGGCATACGGATTAACAGCAATCTGGCAAGTATGGAAGAAACACACAGCATATACCTCGAAAGAGATGGTCAGATTAGTGTTGTAAAAAAATAACGTAGAGAAATAAGGTACATTATATCTCCACCAGTACAGTGGTTTTCATTTTGTCTCTTTATAAAAAAGATTTGTCTATAACTCTATAGCATTCACCGAAATTCTATTGAATAGGGTGCAATTTGGTATTTATTTTGCACTCTAATCAGGTATTTCAAAATGATACTCTTACCATAAACTAATCATCTCATGCAAACTAAACAAAGCCGGCCGGAAGGGGCGCACAATCAAGTTCAAAAAAACTGTGAATGAAGAATTAACCGAAATAGCGCTCGATTCGAGGGGATATGATAATCGGGAACTACTCCAAAAACCCTTGAGAATTTTGTTACAAATTCTTAAAGAAAAAGGAGAACCTGAGAAGCCTGCCTGAAAAGCAGGCTTTTTTTTGACACTGTTTTGAAGCTTGCCCAAAGGTCATGATTAGAATTATAATTAAACCACGTAAAAAATGAATAAAGAACTTGAAAAATATAAAGTCTTATCTTATTTGCTGGGGGATGACGGACAGTTCCCAAATTCAATATATCCAATATTGCTATATAAAGGTATTTTAAAAATTCCATTTTTCAGACCTGCGCGGTTTATAGAAACTTTGTTTAAGCAAAACGGCTGGTATAATTTCTGGAGAAGCGGCATTTATGAGTACCCGCATTATCATAGCAATACGCATGAAGTGATGGGGGTGTATAGGGGGAAAACAATACTGATATTGGGAGGAACACAGGGAATAAAACTCCAGATAGAAAAAGGAGATGTATTGATTTTGCCTGCAGGAACCGCACATCAAAACCTAAATGCCGAAAATAAAGTGAAGTGTGTGGGAGCTTATCCTAATGGCATAAAGTATGATATGAAATACGGCAAGCCAGACGAGAGGCCACAAACAGATAAAAACATAAAAAATGTTGATATACCATTGAATGACCCTGTATATGGCAGATTTAACGGGATATCCGAGTACTGGAAATAAAATTAGTGTATATTTACGATATGCCAAAATTGTATTTCAATTCTACCAGGTATGCCGATTTGCCTTTACATTATGGCAAGGTTCCTCCCTGGTTAGCGGAACGAATGGGCTTACTGGGCGGGGCAATCATCGAATCGGTAGTTTCCGAATATGGAAAATCAGAAGTGCTTAGGCGATTAAGTGACCCTCTATGGTTCCAGGCATTGGGATGTGTGCTGGGCATGGACTGGCACTCATCCGGAATTACTACTTCCGTTATGGGAGCGCTAAAGCGGGCATTGAATCCTCAATTTGAAAACCTGGGAATTTATATTTGCGGGGGAAAAGGAAAATATTCCAGACAAACCCCAGCAGAATTATTGAAAATTTCAGACCGTACCGGATTAAATGGCAATGAACTTGTGAAGTACAGCAAACTAACTGCCAAAGTTGATAATACTGCTATCCAGGATGGATTCCAGGTATATCTTCATACCTTTATTGTTACTAATGATGGTGAGTGGGCCGTGGTGCAGCAGGGGATGAATGAATCCAATTCAATGGCACGCAGGTATCATTGGCATTCAACAGATGTGAAGGATTTTGTTGAGAACCCGCATACTTTTATTTACGGTAAAAACCAGGGAGAAATTTTGAATTTGACAGATGCAGAAGCTGCTAGCGCCAAGACCGGCATACTTGATATTGTTCACGAAAACCCTGCTCTAATGATGTCTGAAATAAGAAAAATAATTATGCCTGTTCATCACAATGTGAGAAAAGAAAATGTAAATATGAAAAGACTTGGTAGTGTAATTGCACTTGCCCATGATAGCGGATTAAGGGACTTTGAATCTCTTTTGTTATTGGAGGGAGCAGGACCCCGGACTATTCAATCACTGGCATTAGTTAGCGAAGTGATACACGGTACTCCTTCCCGCTTTACTGACCCCGCTCGCTTTTCATTCGCCCACGGTGGAAAAGACGGGCACCCGTTTCCGGTACCGTTAAAAGTCTACGACAAAACGATAGATGTACTTCGTTCCGCTATTGAGAAAGCTAAACTAGGTTTTACGGACAAGCAAAAAGCAATTAAGAATCTCACCGTAGCAGCCCAATCATTAGAAAATGGATTTCAACCTGATGCGGACTCCTTCGATAAAATAGTAACCCATGAGCGCAGTGAATCTTACAAGTACGGAGGCATGACTGTTTTTGGAAAAGCAAAACCTCCCGAAAGAAATCCGCAGTTGAGCTTGTTCTGAGACTATTCTCACTTACTTTGAATCCTTCGGTGCCGGCGGAACTTTTGCGCCTGCCTTCCGGGCTTCACTTAAGCCTATAGCAACAGCTTGTTTACGACTCTTAACCTTTTTCCCACTTCTGCCTGATTTAAGCGTACCTTCCTTATATTCTTCCATTACTTTTTTTACTTTTCCCTGAGATTTTTTTGAATACTTAGCCATAATGTTCGAGTTTTAAAGATTATTCTTTTTATTTTATCGTATCCTTTTTATTATAAGATTTCCTGTGCGTTGTTTTACTTTTTGTTGTATCAGCCTTTTCATACCCTTTCTTCATTGTGGAATGACCATCAGGTGTGGTTGTATAGGTTGAATATATTCTCATTTTTCCGGTATCAGATTGTGAAAATGCACCGGCTAAAATATCAACGTGCAAATATTCCTTTTACCACATCTTTAAAAGTCTGGCGGATAATTCCGGCGCTATCCGGGTCTCCTTTAAGCAGTGCATGGCTCAATTTTACTTCTTGGTCAAAAGATATATGTGGCGGAACAAAAGGTACATCCGGGTCAGTCAACATATCTAATACCACAGGACATTCTGCCGAGAGAGCATTTTCCCAAGCACCAGCTATTTCTTCCGTTTTATCCACTTTTATTCCTTTCAAGCCTATTAATTCTGCATAGGCAGCGTATGGAAAATCCGGAATATTCTGCGAGGCTTCAAATTTTGGATCTCCCACCATTACCCGTTGCTCCCAGGTTACCATATTAAGGTCGTTGTTGTGAAGTACCATTACTATCAAACGCGGGTCACTCCATTCCTTCCAGTATTTAGCAATAGTAATAAGTTCATTGATACCGAGCATTTGCATAGCGCCGTCGCCTGCCAATGCAATTACTACACGCTCCGGGTGGGCAAATTTAGCTGCAATGGCATAGGGAACTGCGGGACACATAGTTGCCAGATTACCCGATAAAGACGCCATCATTCCTTCTCTGAATTTTAAATCTCTCGCAAACCAACTTGCCGTTGAACCAGAATCTGCAGTAATAATACAATTATCAGGAAGGAGCGGAGAAAGTTCCCAAAATACCCGTTGGGGGTTTATAGGATTAGCTTTCACCATAGCTCTTGCATTAACAACCTTCTTCCAGTTTTCTATATCCTTTGCAATTTTTTCCTGCCACGTATGGTCCCTGGTGTGTTTTAAGTAGGGTATCAAAGCCTTAAGTGTTTCTTTGCTATCTCCTGTTAAATTTACTTCCATCGGATACCTGAGGCTAAGCATACGGCTATCAATGTCAATCTGTACACCCCGAGCCTGGCCTCTTTCGGGTAAAAATTCGGAATACGGAAAACTGCTTCCAACCATTAATAGGGTGTCGCAGTGTGCCATTAACTCCCAGCTCGGTTTTGTCCCCAAAAGCCCTATGGAACCCGTTACATAAGGTAAATTGTCAGGTAACGCGGCAATGCCCAATAAAGCTTTTGCTACCCCGGCGCCTAATAATTCAGCCACTTTTTTCACCTCGTCTCCCGCATTTAGTGCACCTGCACCAATTAATATGCCTACCTTTTTGCCGGCATTTAAAATAGCGGCAGCCTTTTCCAATTCTATTTCAGGCGGAACTTTATTTATACTTGAAAACCCAATGCCTGTATTGCCAATACCGTGAATATGGGGAGGGTTTTCCACGGCATTTAATTCCTGAACATCATTAGGAATAATTACACAGGTCACAGTTCTTTCCGCTTTGGCAATACGTATAGCCTGGTCAATGAC
The DNA here is from genome assembly GCA_963767125.1 of uncultured Bacteroidota bacterium. Lineage (GTDB taxonomy): Bacteria > Bacteroidota > Bacteroidia > JABEUT01 > JABEUT01 > JABEUT01. The sequence continues at coordinate 25,125 of CAVYDB010000044.1, forward strand.
CTGCTGCAATTGGGCTGGCCCGGTAACCATCTGCACATATTCATGCGCCACATCCTTAAATAAACTTACTAAATCAACTTCCTGCTGATAACTACTTCCCATAGCCGTAGTTGCCTGCTGACCAACTATGGCAACCACTGCCTGGTGATCCATTTTTGCATCATACAATCCGTTGAGAAGGTGAATAGCACCCGGACCTGAGGTTGCCATACAGATGCCTACTTCTCCGGTAAACTTGGAATGACCGCAAGCCATAAAAGCAGCCATTTCTTCATGCCGTACCTGTATGAAATCTATTCTATTCTTCGCCCTGTTTAATGCACCCATAACTCCATTTATACCATCTCCGGGAAATCCATAAATACGTCTTATTCCCCATCCATAAAGACGTTCCACTAAAAAATCTGCAACTTTCTTACGCATAATAAATTTATTACTAATCGAATGGAAAGGGAGCTTATGCAGCCATATCGCGCATAGCCTTAATCTTTTCGTGGGCTTTCATCAATTCAATTTGCTGTTTGCGAACAACTGTCAAAGTTTCATGATTCAATTCTTCGGTATCTTCCAGAACTTCATTATATGCGTTTTTTGCAGCATCTTCTCCAAATTCACAGGATGACAGAATCCCTTTGCGGTCATTCTTTTGCAAGGCAGCTTTCAAATCCATAAATACCCGGTATAATTTTCCGGTATTTTTTGTTTCTTTTTCATCCGGGGAATATTCAGAATTTGGCATTATATCACGAAGTTCCTCCCCAAATTGATTACTTTGAGCGCTGTAACCGTCGAATAAAGCTTTCAAATCTTTATCCTTCGCTTCCTTCGCAGCAGTTTTATACCCTTCATATCTATCATTATTAATTATGATAAGTTCTCTTAAATTTTTACTGGTTTTTTCCGTGATTGTTTCCATTATTTTTATGTTTAAAACAACATTATTTTTTTAAAACTTTAACTCCAAGAATAAAAAATATAAGGAATATTACAATGAATAATCCGAACAGAAATTTTGCAATTGATGCAGCTCCGGCTGCTATGCCGGTAAATCCGAAGATAGCTGCAACAATTGCAATAATAAAGAAGATGGCCGCCCATTTAAGCATCCGAAATCTATTGTAGGTATCAATTGATTGGCTTTGTACCGGTAAATTTCCCGGAATCAGAAAGCTGAATCTTCTTTTTGATGTTTACCCTTCTTCTCCCTATGTTCGTTCATTTCTTCCTTGTCTCTGTTCTCATCTTCTTCTCTTTCCACAGGCCTCATAGGTTTGTCACCGGGTTCCCTTGCTTTTTCTCCTGAATGACCACCGGTGCTTGGGTGTGAGGACTTGTCTTTGGAGTGTCCGTGTTCATGCTTTTCCGGCATTGACTTATCGAAGTTTTTCTCCGGTTGTTGTTGTTTTGGTTTTTCAGAACCTTTTTCCTTTTCCTGGTTTTTTTCCTTTTGAGAATTCATAATAAGTTAAATTTAAAATGGTTTTTATTCTTTAAACGAAGGCAAAATAAATGCAGTAATTCGCTTTCATTTTAAATTTTCGGTGAAACACCCTAATTACTCTTGTAAAGTCTAAAATAGGGCGATTAAAATAGATGGCTTTATGTCCGTAAGGAATTTTTGTGGTATGTAATACTCTGTCATGTAATACTTATCCAATGGAACAATTTAAGGTTGGGTAAGTTTTTAAAGACCCCTTGCTGAAATTCATCCAAAACTTTATAGTCGCACATAGCCATTCGTTATATTTGTAAAAAATCAATGCCAATCCTGAAGCATAATTTATCTCATGGAGCTTACAAATGGTTATCCATATTGGTTGATTAAAAACGGGCTGCCTTATACATATCCTAAACTCCTGCAGTCTATAAAAGCGGATGTGGTAATAATAGGTGGAGGCATTTCCGGAGCATTAACTTCATGGTGTCTTTGCAATGCAGCGATTAATTGCATCGTGGTTGACGCCAGAACAATAGGCTTGGGCAGTACCTGTGCAAGTACGTCGCTTTTACAATATGAACTTGACAAATCCTTGTCTGAATTATCTGAACAAATAGGAAAGAAGGCTGCAACACGTTCGTATACTCTTTGTTACCATGCTATTGACAGTTTATTGAACATTTCAAAAACCATTAATTTTAAAGAAACTGAAAGGAAAGGGAGTGTATATTTTGCTGCATCCAAAAAGGATATTAACCTTATTGAAGCAGAATATAAGGCAAGACTTGAAGCAGGGTTTAAAGTCAACCTTTTATCCGGAAGGGATATTCAACATAAATTTGGATTCAATGCTCCGGCTGGCATTTTTTCATCACAAGGGGCTGTCACAAATGCTTATATGTTTACGCATGCTCTTCTCAACGCCGGAATAAAAAAAGGAATGCAAGTATTTGACAGAACTGCGATTGAAAAAATTATTTACAAAAGAAAAGGCGTGGAACTACTTACCGCCAACGGGTTTTCCATAAAGGCTAAAAAGATTATTAATGCTACAGGATATGAAATTACAGAGTTCGTGGACAAAAAAATTGTTCAGCTTAACTCAACGTATGCATTGGCATCGGAAAACATACCCTCACCAAACCCTATATGGAAAGAGGGAACTATGTTATGGGATACACAACAGCCGTATCTTTATATGCGGTTAACGGATGATAACAGGATTATTATTGGAGGCAGGGATGAAAAGTTTAATAATCCAACTGCACGAGATAAACTTATCAGGCATAAATCGAGTTTGTTGGTAAAAGATTTTTCCAAATTATTCCCACACATTCCATTGATTCCTGAATTCCGGTGGACAGGGACCTTCGGCTCAACCAAAGATTCCTTACCTTTTATAGGTAAATACGGTAAAACTCCACATACATTCTATGCACTTGGCTTTGGTGGTAATGGAATTGTTTTTAGTGCCATTGCAGCCGAAATCATCACAGATATGATTTTAGGTAAAAAAAATAAAAACGCTCAATTATTTTCATTTGACCGTTAAAACTGAAGAACATGTTCGTCCAATAAAAGGATATGTTCATCGAAAAGTAAACGCAAGAAGTAATTGACTTCACTAAATTTGTGTTGTGTGGCCGGAAAAAATAGACTATCAAGTTCATTCATTATGGAAAAGAAATGGAATTTGGAAAAACTGGAGTCATTTTCAGAAGATAAGAAGAAGATTAATGTGATAATTGAGTCACCACGAGGTAGCGCTTATAAATTTGATTACGATACTAAAACCGGGTGTTTCAAATTATTCAAAGAGTTGCAAACAGGTACCGTCTTTCCGTTTGATTTTGGGTTTATTCCTGGAACGATTGGAGATGATGGAGACCCGCTTGATGTTATGGTGCTGATGGAAAAATCACTTTTTTCAGGCTGTTTAGTAGAGTGTAAAATAATTGGGGTAGTAGAGGTAAGTGAAAAACATAAGGGAAAAAAAACTATTAGAAACGACCGGTTTATGGCAACTCCCGATGTTACGAGAATCTTTCGTAAAATACACTCTGTGAAAGAACTTGACCCGGATATTATGGATGACATTATGGGGTTTTTGAAATATTATACGAAGGAAGATAATAAGCATATTGAAATTTTGGGAGTTAAGGGACCAGATAAAGCACTTGCTCTTATTAAGAAGGGGATAAGAAAGTAATTATAAATGGTTCTAATAAATAATATTTGGGGGGGAGAGAGGACTTAATCTCAGGTCAAGATAGTGTTAAGCGCGTTTATAGCATTATAATTGGATCTCTTCCCTCTTTACGTAGAAGGCTCGTTGGGATGTTTATGCCCCTGAACAATCTCTTTCTTCCTATTTATTTAACGTCTTAAGGTACATATTTGGCTTTTGAATAATGTTGTTTAACGAATAGAAGTCAATAGAAGTTTCCTGTTTTGTAAATTTGAAGATAAAAGCAAAACCACCATGAAACCAATTTGGACGGGAGCAATAGGCTTCGGGCTTGTCAATATACCGGTAAATTTATTCAGCGCAACAACTTCCGGTTCGTTAGATTTGGATATGCTTGACAAGACAGACCATTCCAAGATACATTTTAAGCGGGTGAATGAAAAAACAGGGAAAGAAGTGGCATGGGAAAATATTGTGAAGGGATATAAATATAACGGGGAATATGTAGTGCTTAATCCTGATGATTTTGAAAAGGCAAGTCCCGAAAAATCAAAGGTTATAGAAATATCTTCTTTCGCAAAAGAAGAAGAAATTAATAGCGTTTATTATGAAACCCCCTATTATCTTGAACCCGTTAAATCTGGAGTAAAGGCTTATACGTTGCTCCGGGAAGCCCTTGTAAAAACCGGTAAAGTGGGAGTTGCATCTTTTGTGTTGAGAAACAGGGAAAGCCTGGTAATACTTAAGCCCTTCGAAAAAACCTTGGTGTTAAATAAAATCAGGTTCAGCCAGGAAATAAAGGATATGGGAGAGTTGAATATCCCGGCAAAAAGTGAAGTAAAAAAAAGCGAGTTAGACATGGCAGTGTCCCTCATTCAGCAACTTACTGCAAAATTTGATATTAGTAATTATACAGATACTTATACTGACGAGCTATTAAAATTAATTGAAGCTAAGGCAAAAGGCAAGCAGACAAAAGCGCCAAAATTAAGAGTAGTACATAGCCAGGCGAAAGATTTAATGGCACAGCTTAAAGCAAGCCTTTCATCCACATCGCATAAAAAAGCATCGTGAAAATGCCACTCACTGTTTATAAGCAGAAGAGAAATTTCAGGAAAACCACCGAACCGGATGGCAATGGCAAAGCATCATCCGGAGTTCTTTCATTTGTAGTGCAAAGGCACAGGGCATCGCACCTGCATTATGACTTCCGCCTTGAAGTGGATGGGGTACTGAAAAGCTGGGCTGTTCCCAAAGGACCTTCCCTGAACCCGGCTGACAAGCGCCTTGCCATGATGGTGGAAGACCATCCATATCACTATAAAGATTTTGCCGGAGTGATTCCGGAAGGAAATTACGGAGCCGGGATAGTGGAAATTTGGGATAAAGGATATTATACAGATATCTATAATTCGAATAAAAAAAATTCGGAAAAAAACCTGGAAGAAGGATTGAAAGACGGAAGTTTAAAATTTATTCTTCATGGCAAAAAGTTGAAAGGGGAATTTGCACTTGTGAAAATGAAAGGAAAGGGTGAAAACTCCTGGCTACTGATAAAGCACCATGATAAGTTTAGCACCGGTAAAAATTATAACAGTGAAGAAGATACCCCTGCAAATTCGCCTATAAATAAGGAAAAACGAGAGACCGGTAAGGCAATAACCGGAACAAAGAACTATAAAATTCTTCCGGGCAAAAAACTTCATGATTTTATTAAACCCATGCTCGCAAAAGAAGTGGACAAACCCTTTGATGATAAGGCTTGGGTGTTTGAAATTAAATGGGACGGGTACCGTGCCATTGCTGAAGTGAACAACGATAAGGTTAGTTTGTATTCCAGGAACGGAAATAGCTTTAATGTCATGTACCCGATAATTGTCAGCGAGTTGGGTAAAATGAAAATTAACACCGTGCTGGATGGAGAAATAGTTGTACTTGATAAAAATGGAAATCCCGATTTCCAGCTATTGCAGGATTACGGAAATAATTCTACTGTTCCTTTAAAATATTATGTTTTCGATATTTTATCAATAAATGGAAAAGACCTCACCGGGCAGCCCTTATTGGAAAGAAAGAAAATTTTGAAAAAGTTGCTAAAAACTAATGAAACAATAAACTATTCCGACCATATTGAAGCCAGGGGAAAATCACTGTTTAGCGAAACAAGGAAAAGAAACCTGGAAGGAATTATGGCAAAAAAGGGTGACAGCCTTTATTATGAGGGAAAAAGGTCGGCATCATGGCTTAAAATAAAACATCTTAAAACGCTGGATGCTATCATAACCGGATTTACCAAGCCGAAGGGAAGCAGGAAAAAATTCGGGGCATTGATTTTGGCTATCAAACAGGATAATTCATTAAATTACATAGGTCATACAGGCTCTGGTTTTGATGCAGCGCTTCTTGAAGATATTTCCAAAAGACTTGAACCTCTTATACAGGATAAATCGCCATTAAATAAAACGATTAAAACAAATATGCCTGCCACCTGGGTAAAGCCTCAATTGGTCTGCGAAGTAAAGTATAGCGAGATTACGAAAGATGGTATATTGCGACATCCTATCTTTCTTCGCCTACGACCCGATAAAGGCGCTAAGGAAGTGGAAGCGGAGTACGCCGTTGCTGATGCCGAAACAGAAAAAAAGGCGGATACTACCGCTAAAATATGCCTGTTCGGCAGTATAGAAGTTGCTACCACTCATAACAACAAAGTGTTTTGGCCAGAGGAAGGCATTACCAAGGGCGATGTTATAGAGTATTATCAACAAATAGCGCCCTATATCCTTCCTTATCTCAAAGACCGTCCCCAATCGTTGAAACGCAACCCCAACGGAATAAAAGATAATGGGTTTTTTCAGAAAGACATGAAAGATACAGGTCCGGAATGGATAGAAACCTACCGGATTTTTTCTGAATCGAACAACAAGAATATTGATTACCTGGTATGTAATAATAAAGCTACTCTTGCTTATATGAACAACCTGGGCTGCATTGAGATAAACCCCATGCACTCTACCATGAAAGCGATAGATAAGCCAGATTACATGATTATTGATATAGACCCTTCTACAGAAAATACATTCAGCCAGGTGGCGGAAGTTGCCATCGTAATTCACGAATTATTTGAAAAAACGGGAGCAAATAATTTTTGTAAAACATCCGGAGCTACGGGTATGCATGTTTACGTACCGATGGGACAAAAATATACGTATGAACAAGTAAAGGATTTTGCCAGGATAATCTGCACCTTGGCTCAGGAGCAATTGCCCCGCTTTACCACCCTGGAAAGAAACTTAAAAAAAGGGGTAAGCCAAATATTTATCTTGATTACCTGCAGAACCGCAGCGGACAAACCATCGCTTCTGTTTATAGCCTCCGGCCTTATCCCGGCGCCACTGTTTCAACTCCCTTAGAATGGAAGGAAGTAAAAAAGGGGCCTGATCCGGCAGCATTTACTATCCATACCATTCTGAAACGCCTACAGAAAACGGGAGATATTTTTTCGGGAATTTTAGGTAATGGGGTGAATATGAATGCCTGTCTTACGAAATTAGGGAAAATAGTGCAACAAGCATAGCAAACTTTATGCCCGAAGGACCATCTATTGTTATTCTTAAAGAGGAGTGCCGACCCTTTCTTAAAAAGAAAGTACTCAGTGCCGGTGGAAATGCCAGGCAAGACATCCAGCGTATAAAAGGCAAAACCATCACTGGTTTTAAAAGCTGGGGCAAGCATTTTTTAATATGCTTCGACGGTTTTTACATACGGATACATTTGCTTTTATTCGGGAGCTATCGCATAAATGAGCAGCGTACTATGTCGCCCCGCCTTGCCTTAAAGTTCAAAAATGGAGAACTTAATTTTTACAACGGGTCAGTAAAAATAATTGATGGAAAGCCTGAAGAAACGTATGATTGGGAAATTGATACCATGTCTGAAACATGGAACCCCGATAGGGCTGTAAAAGCCTTGCAGGTAATGGGAAATACTATGGTGTGCGATGTATTGCTTGACCAGCATGTTTTCGCCGGCTCGGGCAATATCATAAAAAATGAAGTATTATTCATACTCCGAACCCATCCGGAAACATTGGTCGGCGCACTATCACGGAGGGAAAAGAAGAAACTAGTTACAACAGTAAGAGAGTATTGCTTTGATTTCTACCGATGGAAAAAGGCATTTGAATTAAGAAAACACTGGCAAATTTACCGTGCCCGAATTTGCCCCCGTTGTCATATACCGGTTACAGTTGTTAAATCAATGGGGAAAACAAAGCGCAAAACCTACTTTTGCACTTCCTGCCAGCTACTTAAGAAGAAAGAATAATCAATACCAGATTTCATTATTTTTTAGTTGCCGGCACTATTTCACCAGCTCTCTCCGCCTCACGAAGACTAATAATAAGAGGCTGTTTTTGTTTTTTTACTGACAGTAAGAATCTGCTACCTCGGTAGAATTCAGGAAGGTACATCCGCTAAGAACTACCGGCATCCTAAGTTAAGAGAATAGTCCCCTTCATTTTTGTGTTAGTCCCAACGTTTTACATAAGTCCAACGTTTTAGTAGTTACAAAGACTCTCATTGGGTTCAAGCGTCCATATTCCGAGTTTAATCGTTTTACCGAAACATTGAATTTGTCGAAACCTGGGTGAAACATTTTTGAACTGAAATGATTCCAAATGAACAGAAATGAAACTTAAAAAGCCTACTAACACCGAATTAACCACAAATGAACCAAAATGAACACAACTTCGTGGTCCCGGCGGGAATCGAACCTAACCTTATAATGCGTTTGTAATCAATGATATGCGAGAGGCAATAACTTCTTGCTGAAACCTGGCTGAAACATTTGCTCTTTTCTAAGTGTTGACAGACATTACTGACTTTATTTTATTCATATTACTGACAAAAAAACCTGCCGTCGTAAGCCGAAGGACAGTGGTAAAAGTACATTAGGGATTTTTCAAAAGAATTGCCCGGAGCTAAATCGAAGCTGGCTGCTCCATCCACCCTCAGGAGATAAGACTGGTTATCTCTAAATTCAATCAAGTATCCGCTATCTTTGCCAAAAGAAGTTTAAAGGATTGCATGAAAAAAAATTCCTGTGCTTTATTTTTGATCCTGAGTTTCTCAATCTTTAGCCCTAAAGCCCAGGACCACCATATTATTGACTCCCTACGAAATGAACTTCACAAGTACGATAGCTATAAAAAAGAAATTGGTAGCCATGCAAATCCTCTGATGGATAGTATTAAGGCAAACTTATTATATGGCTTGGCTTTACAATACTGGGCTCATATTTTCGATACCGCAATTGATTACACTCAACAGGTTTTGGTTATATCAAAGCAAATAGGCTATCGGAAAGGAATTGGCAATGCTTATAATGGCATGGGGCTTATTAATATGCAAATGAAAAACTATGCAGTTTCTTTAGACTATTACCAAAAAGCGCTGATAATCAGAACAGAGATAGGAGATAAATCAGGTATGGCATGGACCTACAATGATTTAGGGCTTTTATATGGGAATCAGGGCAATTATGAAGAAGCCATAAGGTATCATCTCAAATCAATCTGTGCGAAGCAGGAAATTGGCGATAAAGTAGGCATAGCATCTTCGTATGGAAAAATAGGACATCTTTATGTAAGTGTAGGAAAATTCTCAGAGGGAGTAGGTTATTTCTTCGATGCGTTGAAGATAGGGGAGCAGGATAGTGACAGACTCCAAATTGAGGGGTCCTATAACGATATAGGGGATGTTTATTATAAGCAAGGGGAATATACAGAGGCATTAAAGAATTACCGGAATGAATCAAAAATAGCAAGCGAAAGAGGTGTAATGACCGAAATAGCCATGTCTGAAAGTAATGTGGGTAGGGTATTATTTAAGATGGATAATGATACTGGCGCTATTAAATATTTGTTTACTTCGTTATCAATTTATAAAAAAGAGCTCGACATTACCGATGCATCTGACGTTTATTACAATTTAGGCTTGGTATATTTAGCCATGGGTAAGTATTCTCTTGCATTAAGCAATGCAGATTCTTCACTAAAGGGGTATCAAACCACTATGGGCTACCAGATTGATATAGCAAGGGTATTTATTGAAATTGGTTCCATTTATGAGAAAATGAATAACCCCAATGCCGCTTTGGACGTAGCCGTAAAAGGGCTTTCTATAGCAACCCATGCAAGAGCCAGAATTGAAATGCGGGATGCCTGTTTTCTCCTTGCATGTATAAATGCGGAAATGCAGAATTTTGAAGAAGCCTATAAATACTATGAAGAGTATGTCGCTAATCTTGATAGTGTAAATAATAGTGAGGGGGTTAAGAAAATCACTACACTGGAAATGGACTATGGTTTTAGAAAAAAGGAAGACTCCGTTAGAGTTGAAGAGGAAAAAAGTAATATCATTAGAAAAGCTGAAATAAACCGCAAAAGCATTATTACCAATAGTGCAATTGTAATATCCATACTAACAATTCTCATGGCAATCCTGCTTATAAACAGGCAGCAATTAAAGCATAAAAAGAACCGGGTAATTTTTGAAAAAGATAAGCAACGGATGGAGAGCGAATTAATGAGTTCAAAAACAATACTGGATGAGTACACACAAAGTATGGCTGAGAAAAATAAATTACTCGAAGAGTTTAAGTCAGAGGTGGAAGAATTTAAAAGCCTTCACGATAAGGAAAGAACAGAGAATATTGAATACTTAAATAAAGCCACCATACTTACCGATGAAGACTGGAATAAATTTAAGCTGCTTTTTGAACAAGTATATAAAGATTTTTTCAATCGCTTAAAAGGTAAACTGCCCGACCTTACCCAGGCAGAAATACGATTGGTTTGCTTGACCAAGCTATCTATCGGCACCAAACAAATGGCGGGAATATTGGGTGTGTCGGACGATACTATCAAAAAATCACGTCATCGCCTCCGTAAAAAACTTGGTTTAACCGAAGACCATAGCTTAGACGATGTCGTAAACTCTATTTGATTTTCAAGTAGATAAAAACTGTCCCCATCTTGTCCCCATTATTTATTAGGTAACCTCAATACAACTGCAATACCTTTGGGGTAGTTGTAAACTACGATATAAACAGGAACCCTAAAGCTAAAAGCTATCATGAAAAAAATATTATTCATAATTGCAATTATTCTTCTAACAGTTAGAACTTCGAAAGCACAGACTTCTTACATCACAACCTTTGTTGGGGACGTAACACAGAATTATGAGGGTACCGGGCAAGAATATTCCCCCATAGGTTATAGTGGGGACGGAGGACCTGCCACTATCGCAGAGATAGGATATTCCGGGCTGTGGGACGGAGTCTGTGTGGATAGTTATGGTAACGTGTATGTATCCGATTACAATAGTGATTGTATCAGAAAGATAAATACTAACGGCATTATCTCAACCATTGCCGGAAACGGATATCCTGGGTTTAATGGGGATGGAGGGCAAGCCACCACGGCTGAATTAAACGGCCCCAGTGCTGTGGCAATATCTAACTCCGGCATTGTATATATTGTTGACTATACTAACAACCGTATTCGCAAAATCAATTCAAGCGGTATTATTTCAACCTTAGCGGGAAATGGAACAAGCGGTTATTCGGGGGATGGCGGACAAGCTACTGCTGCGGAGTTAACTTTTCCCTCCGGAGTGGCAGTGGACGCTTCAGGCAATGTCTATTTTTCTGAACAAAACAACAATGTGATTCGTAAAGTAAGCATCGGCGGCATTATTTCAACCTTTGCAGGAAACGGGTATGAAGCCGGAACCACAAATGGTGGCTATAGTGGCGACGGGGGAATCGCCACCAATGCAGAATTATGGTCTCCTACCGGGGTAGCGATAGATGGGTCGGGCAATGTGTATATTGCTGATAATGGCAATGAACGAACCCGCGAAGTAAACATCAATGGCATTATTACAACAGTAGCCGGGGGAGGAAGCAATCCTTATTTTGGGGGCGATGGAGTAGCAGCTACTTCAATATACCTGACTCCCCAATGTGTCGCGGCTGACGCTGCTGGCAATTTATATATTACGGCAACTAATAACTGGGGTAGTATATACAAAGTAAATACCAATAGTGTGATTACTTTTATAGCTGGATCGGATGACTTAGGCTTTTCGGGCGACGGGGGACCCTCGACGGATGCAGAAATATTTACTCCTATGGGAATTGCCGTAGAGTCACCAAGCGGGAATATTTATTTTTATGATAGTGAAAATGCAGTTATTCGGGAGTTAACACCTTGCGGCCTGGTGGAAGGAACAGCCACCGTAAATCAGAATGTAAGCTGTAATGGAGGAATTAATGGAAGCGCCACAGCCCCCATACCTGTTGACGGCACTTCTCCCTATACCTATTTTTGGGTTAATGGAAACAGCCAAACAACCCCTACAGCTAATGGTCTTAGTGCAGGAACTTATACTGTGAGGGCGACCGATAACCATGGATGCGCCGCTACAGTTTCGATTACCATCTCCCAACCTTTTAGCTTAACCGTTTCCACCGGCGTAAGTAATGTTAGTTTCAATGGCGACAATAATGGAAGCGCTTCTGCAATGGTTTCCGGTGGTACCTCCCCTTACAGTTATTTGTGGAGTAATGCAAATAATCAGACAACTGCTACAGCTTCCGGTCTCACTCAAGGAACCTACTCCCTGAATGTAACCGATAATAACGGATGTACTGTAACCACATCGGCTATAATAACCTTAGCATTGCAAGCACAAACTTATTATATCACCACCTTTGCCGGAGATACGATACAAAACTATGGGGAAAGCGGGCAGGAATACTCCATCCCCGGTTATGCCGGGGACGGAGGACAGGCTATTTCTGCAGAATTAAATGGCGGAGGAGATTTTTCGGGAGGTGTTTCTTTAGACGGCTCAGGCAATCTATATATTGCTGACGTAGGCAATTATCGTGTACGCCTGGTAAATACTGGCGGCATTATTACAACTCTTGCCGGAAATGGGTATTATCCAACAATTGGCGGCACCGGTTATTCCGGTGACGGAGGACCGGCTACCGCCGCGGAATTAAATACCGCTGTCGGTGTGGCGATATCCAACACAGGCATTATGTATATTGCCGACGATGATAACAATCGTATTCGCGAGATCAATTCAAGTGGCATTATTTCAACCTTAGCGGGAAATGGAACAAGCGGTTATTCGGGGGATGGCGGACAAGCTACTGCTGCGGAGTTAACTTTTCCCTCCGGAGTGGCAGTGGACGCTTCAGGCAATGTATATATTGCCGACCTTGACAATAATACAGTTCGCAAAGTAAACACCTACGGCATTATTTCAACCGTTGCCGGAAATGGATATGAGGCTCCGGCGTACGAGTTTATCTTTACGGGTGGATATAGTGGGGATGGGGGACCAGCTACGGCGGCAGAATTAAGCGCACCTTCTGAGGTGGCGATAGATGGTTCAGGCAATATTTATATTACTGACGAAAATAATAATGTTATTCGCAAGGTAAACTCGAACGGCATTATTTCAACCTTTGCCGGAAATGGATACAACGCTGGAACGGACATATTGTACGGAGGCTTTAGCGGAGACGGTGGACCCGCTTCTGCGGCAGAGTTATTTGCTCCCAATGGAATAGCGTTAGATGGCTCAGGCAATGTGTATATTTCTGATATGGAGAATAATCGCATTCGCATGGTGAATAGCGGCGGCACTATTTCAACTATTGCCGGAAATGGATATTATGGTGGAGGTTATTCCGGGGATGGAGGACAGGCAAAGGCAGCAGAGCTCAATTTTCCTGTTGGGCTTGCAGTTCAGTCTTCAACTGGCAATGTTTATTTTTATGATGAGTTTAATAATGTTGTTCGTGAGTTAATGCCTTGCAGTCTTACGGAAGGAGTTGCCGTTATAAACCAAAATGTAAGCTGCAATGGCGGGAGCAACGGAAGCGCCACGGTGCCAATACCTATTGACGGCACATCTCCTTATACCTATTTTTGGATTAATGGAAACAGCCAAACAACCCCTACAGCTACCGGTCTTAGTGCAGGAACTTATACTGTGAGAGCGAGCGATAACCACGGATGCAGCAGCTCCATCACCGTTACTATAACCCAGCCCACGACTTTTGGTGCGAGAACTATTGTAAGTACGAATGCGACCTGCAGCGGCTCCAATAATGGAAGCGGCAGCGTTGTAGGCAGTGGAGGTAACTCTCCTTATACTTATTCATGGTCAACCGGAGCAACCACAACTTCCATCAGCAGTTTGACTGCGGGGACCTACAGCGTAACAGTATATGACCATAATGGTTGCTCTGCGACTGGTACCCTCACAATTACTCCTACTGATGTAATATTAGCCACTGCAGTTGTGGCAGATAACGTAAGTTGCACTGGAGGGGCTAACGGAGAAGCCAAAGTATCAGTAGCGGGCGGCTCAACCCCTTATACCTATTCCTGGGCTCCTCATAGCAGCAGCACATATCTATGTACAGGTCTTTCGGCTGGAACTTACTCTGTAACGGTTACCGACAAAAATGGTTGTAGCAGTACTTCGGCTGTAGCCCTTTCGCAACCTGCTGCTATTAGTGACAGCGTATCAGCTATCACATATCCTTTATGCCATGGAGACACTTGTAGTATAACCATCGGGGTAAAGGGGGGCGCCCCTCCGTACCGGTATACCTGGACCCCGAATGTAAGTACTACCGCCAAAGCAATCGGTATTTTAGCACGTACTTATACGGTACTAGTGAAAGATGCCAATGGCTGCTTCAAGGATGTATTTATCAGTATGACCCAACCAAATGTATTAGTAGCCAGTGCCTCTGCACCAACGCCTGTAGGCTGTAATGGAGGCTCAACGGGGCAAACAAAAGTTTCTATAACAGGAGGCAGTTCACCGTTTACCTATCTGTGGAGTTCGGGAGGCAATACAAATTATGTAGCCAGTGGCCTTTCAGCGGGAACCTATTCTGTAATGGTGGTTGATAAGAACGGATGCTCAGCTACTTCGAGAACCACCCTTACCCAGCCTGCCGCAATAAGAGACAGTGTAGCAAGCATTACTTATCCTGCAAGCCACGGAGGGACGGGTAGCGCCGCTATAGGAGTAAAAGGAGGAGTTTCGCCATACCGTTATACATGGACCCCGAATGTAAGCACAACAGCTACCGGAACAGGGCTTACAGCAAGAACTTACACGGTGCAGGTGAAGGATGCCAGCGGATGTACTAATAACCTTATTTTCGTAATGACACAACCTTCTGCCTCACAGGGAGGAGTTATGGAGCCAGTTTCAAGGGGGAAAGTATCAACTGGAGAAGACATTGGAGCCACCTGTTGTCCTGATGTGGATATTAATTTATATCCCAACCCGAACAGGGGGCAATTCACCATTGCCGGAGTATCGTCAGGAATGTTGATAGAGGTGTATGATTATACAGGCAGAAAAATAAGTTCGATTACAACAAATAATGAAACCATACAGCTAAATATATCAAACCGATCGAATGGAGTTTATTTAATTCGCATAATTGATAAAGACGGAAACTTAGTGAGTCAGAAGATGGTGGTCAAAGTTGAGTAGTTGAATATTCTTCTGCATTCGATACCTTACAAAGGAGAAAAAAAGAAAGATTAAATACCCTCCTTTTGTTTACTATCTCAAATTCCGATATACTAAAAGTATTTAAAAAATCACGTAAACCAACGCCTGCAAAGCATTGAAGACCAAATTAACACGGTACGCTTTAATTTGGATGATGAAGGAATTCCGGTCACCGCTAAAGCAGAGATTCCAACACGGTAAAAAAAGCGAAGAAACCATGTTGTTGGTCTTTATGGAGCAAGTGATAACAGAGATGGCAGCCAAACCGCAAGAATATAGTCCCCATGTGGTGCGGCATTATGAACAGTGCAAGGATAAGATGAGACTGTATCTCAAAACCATAAAACTGAAGGACATTGCGATTGATAAGTTCTGTAGAAAGAACATTGACGGGTTCGAGCATTATATGCTCACCACGCCATCTGAGGTGACTGGAAAACACTGTGTCGCAATACCGTAAACGTGGCATTGAAAAAGTTGAAAAGCGTTTTTAATAATGCTATCCGCAAAGAGCTAATTCAGAGAAATCCATTTTTCGGTTTTAAAATGATAGACGTGAAGTCAAACCGGGTTGCACTTTCTTACGACGAGATTTTATGCATCGCTAACCACCCGCTTGGCAACAACCAATCATTGCAGAGAGTGCGGGATATATTTTTGTGGACATGCTACACTGGCCTCCGATATAGCGACGCTATAAAATTGTGTAAAGACGATATAAAAGAGGATATGTCAGGGAGATTGTGGATTATGTCAACACAGCAAAAAACAGGTAATGCCATTCGTATTCCCATCCTGGCTCCCGCTAAAGTAATCTATGACCGTTACGAAACCAACCGCAACATAACAGGGTTAGTATTGCCTTCTTATTCAAACCAGAAAATTAATTCATATTTGAAGCAGATTGCCCTCATGGTTGGGATAAAGACCAACCTTACTCACCCACATTGGACGGCACTCCTATGCGATATTACTGATGAACAATGGTGTGGACTTCAAGATAGTTTCAGATATGATGGGATACTACAGCATTCGCACCACCGAAGCGTACGGAAAAGTGACCCAAACCATGTTAGCCAAGACTGCTAATGAGGTTGATTCTATACTTAGGTAACCCTAAACCCTAAATATTCTACTTGTCCCAACGTTTCATAAAATTGAACCGTTATATGGGGTAGGCTTCCATGCGCTTTTTTTTAAATAAATCTAAAAATAACACCCACAGTTTATGACCCGAAATGAAGGTTTTGCTGAAACAAGTGCCTCTGCTGAAACCTGGGTGAAACATTTTTGAACTGAAATGATTCCAAATGAACAGAAATGAAACTTAAAAAGCCTACTAACACCGAATTAACCACAAATGAACCAAAATGAACACAACTTCGTGGTCCCGGCGGGAATCGAACCCACGACCCACAGATTAGAAATCTGTTGCTCTATCCAACTGAGCTACGGAACCTTTTTAGTCCTTTGTCGGGGTGGGCAGATTCGAACTGCCGGCCTCCACGTCCCGAACGTGGCGCGCTAACCGGACTACGCTACACCCCGTTTTTATAGTAAAGCCGCCAAAAGTATTAAATTTGCGCCACTTAAAACCAAAAACCTTGAAAACAAAGAGCTATTTTTTTATCAATTTCGTTCCTGCTTACTTCCGCATTTTCAGCCTTTTCAACCAGCCCTGAAAAACACAGGTTCAATTTTAACCTCAAAGGATTACACAATACCAAATGTTTTATGGGCTATTATTATGGGGATAAAAGCTATGTACTTGATTCTGCCGATAGTGGATGATAAAGGAGACTTTCATTTTGAAGGGGATAGCCTTTTACCCGGTGGGGTGTATTTTGTGCTGATGAAAGATAAAAAATACTTTGAATTCATCATTGATAAGGAACAGCATTTTACCATGCATACCGATACCAGTAATTTTATTAAAAATATGAAGGTTACGGGTTCACCTGAGAATCAGCTTTTTTATGATTACCTGAATTATGCTGCATCGAAGTACGATAATCTTCAAAAGCTACAAGACTCCGCTAAAACACCTTCCCAAAAGATAGCTGCGAAAAATAAAGCAGACTCTATGAATATTTTAGTAAAGAAATATAAGGACGATTTTGTTGCTAAGCACCCCGATTATTTTTTGGCAGAGATATTCAAAGCTGCTGAATACCCTGATGTACCTGAAGCCCCTACCCTACCCAATGGAAGAAAAGATTCTTCCTTTACCTATCGTTATTACAAAAGCCACTTCTTCGATAATATCAATTTTTCTGATGACCGGATGGTACATACCCCACCCCAGATTTTCTTTAGCCGTATAAAGGAATATTTTTCCCGGCTTACCTTTCAGACCCCCGATTCCGTTAATGCAGCTGCCGATTATATAATTTCCAAAGCGCGGAAAAGCCCCGATATGTTTAAGTTTCTTGTCAATTATGTGTCCTATCAATATGAAACTTCCAATATCATGGGCATGGATGCAGTGTTTGTTCACATGGTGAAAACATACTATACCCCTCAAATAGCAACCTGGGAAAGCGCTTCACACCTGGAAAAAATGAGAGAAAGGGCCGACCAGCTTGACCCTATTCTGATAGGCAAAAAAGCAATATCCCTCGTGTTGCCGGATACTTCCAACGTAATAACCCCCTTCGATTCAATACGCGCCCGCTATACTATTTTATATTTCTGGGATTATGATTGCGGGCTCTGCCAGAAAGAAACACCCCAGCTTGTAAAATGGTACGATTCTGTCAAAACACAGGGAATAGAAGTATATGCGGTGCAAACCAATAGCGATGTTTCGAAATGGAAAGAATATATTAAAAAACATAAGTTAGATTGTATTAATGTTGCCGATATATTCCATACCAGTAACTTTAAACAGGAGTATGATGTAATAAGCACGCCTATGATATATGTGTTAGATGAAAACAAATATATCATTGCCAAAAAGATAGATGTGAAAGACTTAAACGGAGTCCTGAGGCATGATATGAAAAAGAATTCGGGAGCAAAGTAATAGTTATAAGTTATGAGTTATGAGTTATTTACAAATATAGCTCCAAAGGCATTTCGGATATAACATATAACTCATAACTGCTTTTTATAAAAGTGCATTTGCTTTATATAATCCCCCACCTGGGGCGGAACAATGTGCTTAATGGTTTTCCCCTCACTTATAGCTTTACGGATAAAAGTGGACGATACCTCCACAATAGGAGCATCGGTAAGAATTACTGATGGGTGTCCGGCAAGCGCAGGCTTGTCTTCCGAATATATACGGGGATAAACATAAAATTTATAGTTCTTTAGCAAGCCTTCATAGTTCTTCCATTTAGGCAATGAGGCGAGATTATCAAGCCCAATAATTAATGAAAAATCTATATTAGGATACTTTTCATTTAAGTGGGAAAGTGTATTTACTGTATAAGAAGGTACCGGTAGGTTAAACTCAATAGAACTGGCTTTAAAACGGGTATCATATTCTATGGCGAGCCGCACCATCCTTATCCTGTGTTTTTCATTCAATAGGCTATCTTTCTGCTTTAATGGATTACGGGGCGAAACCACAAACCAAATTTGCTCAAGCGGAGTAAACTCCACCATGTATTCGGCAATCACTAAATGCCCGATATGAATAGGATTAAACGAACCGAAAAAAAGCCCGACTTTTTTCAATGGTGAGTCAGTTTGTAAAGTTTATAAAGTTCGTAAAGTTATAAAGATTGTATAGTATGTTATTACCTTGCAAACTTTCTACTTTATAAGCTTTCCCTTGTTCTCAGTAGTAGGGATGCTGTCCCCCATGGCTAAAATTGGGGCATGATGCACACCCGTTTTTCCCTCTGAATAAAGAGCAGCCGGAAAGTAGCTGCATAGAGATTAGCGCAATAATTAAAAGCAGAACCCCTCTTGATTTTTTTGTCATGCTGCAAATATACTCCGAAAAATTTAAAGCCCTGAATGTGAATTACAAATAGACGGGATTCGCATTATCCACCATTTTTGTTTATAAACTCTATAACTTTAGCTTTAATAGCATCTCTTACTTCTCTTACCTTTTCTAATTTTTCTTCATCAGTGCCTGTAAACTGCGATGGGTCTTTAAATGACCAGTTTCTTTTTTCCCGTTGAGATGGAAAGAAGGGACATTTTTCCGCACTTGCTTCATCACAAACAGTTACAACATATACAAAATGTTTCCCTTGTTTAAACAAGTCAAATACTTCCTTTGTTTTATTCGTGGAAATATCAATGCCAATTTCTTTCATCGCTTCCACAACTATAGGGTTTAATATTCCCGGCTCCAGCCCTGCACTTTCAACTTCAAATTTATCACTTGCTAACTGTTTTAAAAAAGCCTCTGCCATCTGGCTCCGGGCTGAATTGTGAATACACATAAAAAGAACTTTTTTCTTTTCCATAGTTAAGAATTTATAGGTTGAGGTTTAATAAAATTGAATATTAATACTGCTAAACAAGCCCCAAGAAAAGGGGCGGTAAGGTATATCCATTGATGATATATATAATCGAGGTTTCCTGAAACAATAGCAGGTGCAATGGAACGTGCAGGATTCATAGATGCGCCTGAAATGGGTCCCGCAAACATGGCTTCAAGCCCTACTACTGCTGATACTGCAATACCGGCTGTAATTCCCTTTTCTTTCGACCCGCTTGAAACATTTAAAATGACAAACATCAAAAAGAATGTAAGTATAGTTTCCAATACAAATGATTGCATATCGCTACCTGCAGGCATTGTTACTCCCAAGTTGTGAATTTGAGGAAACATAAATTTCAGTGTAAGGCTTGCCAAAAATGCCCCTGCGAATTGAAACAGGACATATATTATAGCATCATCGCTATCTATTCTGTTTGCTGCCACAAAGGCAATTGATACAGCAGGATTAAGGTGAGCCCCCGATATATCTCCCAATGCATATATCATAGCCAGAATTATTAACCCGAACGTGATAGCAATCCCCACATGGGTGACTGCCCCTCCGCTTACCTGATCAATAATAATTGACCCTGTGCCGCAAAACACTAACGCAAAAGTACCTATCGCTTCAGCGAATGCTTTTTTATTCATTATTTGCAACAATTTGAATCACAACACTCTTTTGATTTTTCTGCATAAACTGTGATACTAAATATCCCAACACCTCCCTTTTTATAGTCCTCTATTTCCATACCAGTAAGGTATTTATTCAGTATGTCATCAGGAATTATAATGGATTTTTCTTTTACAATTTTTACACTAGTAAATCCTTCTCCCCAGATAATACTCATATATTCGTTTTTCTGTAATGCTCCGGCAACACAACCAGCGTACATCTCACTTGCCTCTTTTATATTATCGGGCAAATCACCAACTATCACTACATCTGAAATACTAAAATGTCCTCCGGGCTTTAAAACCCGGAATATTTCTTTAAAAGCTTTCCTTTTATCAGGAACCAGATTTAATACACAATTGCTTACAATTACATCTGCTCTGTTTGCTGCAACAGGTATGTTCTCAATTTCTCCGAGCCGGAATTCTATATTGTTTATTTCTAATTTATCTGCGTTTATTCTTGCTTTTTCTATCATGGCTTCCGTCATGTCAATACCTATCACCTTTCCGGTTTGCCCTACTAAAGACCTTGCAATAAAACAGTCATTCCCAGCACCTGAACCTAAATCTATAACAATATCACCCTTCTTAATATGAGCATATTGTGTAGGTAAGCCACACCCTAAACCTAAATCAGCATCGGGATTATAGCCTTCCATCTTGGTATAGTCATCACTCATTATATTATAAACCTCCGTTGAGCAGCACCCTGAACCACAGCAGGAGCTGGCATTTGTACCTTTAGTTTGACTCGCAATCTCACTATATGTTTCTTTAACTAATTGTTTGATATTTTTTGTTGTTTCCATATTTATTGATTTAGTAATTAATAATCGTCTTATTACGATAAATTGCGTGTATCTTTTTAACAGCAGGCATTGCCTGTAAAAGATTCAAAAAGAGTGCTGAAATAGGTTTTTGCAACATTCCATTCAGTTTCATTAATGCAATAGCAAACTTTAGCGCCGTCGATATTCCCTTTTATAAGTCCTGCCTCTTTCAGTTCTTTCAAATGTTGCGATACTGTTGACTGTGCAAGGGGCAAATCATCTACAATATCACCGCAAATACATTCTTTTGTTTTGAGTAAAATCTGTAAAATAGCTACACGGGCAGGATGAGCAAGAGCTTTGGCAAAGTCTGCAATTTTATTATCCTTTACGGTAAATTCTTCGTTTTTTGTTGTTCCCATATTTCAATATTTTAATC
The DNA here is from genome assembly GCA_963767125.1 of uncultured Bacteroidota bacterium. Lineage (GTDB taxonomy): Bacteria > Bacteroidota > Bacteroidia > JABEUT01 > JABEUT01 > JABEUT01. Next base: position 46,712 of record CAVYDB010000044.1, read on the forward strand.
GCAATATTACGATTAATTATTAAATAGCGGCGTAAAAAATGCAATATATCAGCTCACTGCCTGATTATGAACCTACTTATTTTTTAGGGTTCCCCCTTATGGGAGACTCTACAATAAATTACATCCTTGCTAATAATTAGTCAGGGAAATAGTATTTTATTATTTTTACCCACCTAATAAATAAGGTAACTCTTTAACAAGGTAGTTTATGAAAAAAACCATTGTTGTTATTATACTTCTTATTGTATCAAATACCTTTATGACCATTGCCTGGTATGCTCATTTAAAATTTAAAGATTTGAGTTGGTTTAAAACCCTCTCTCTGCCTCTGGTTATCCTTATCAGTTGGGGTGTTGCACTTTTTGAGTATTCAGCACAAGTACCCGCTAACAGGATTGGGTACAACGAAAATGGTGGTCCATTTAATTTATGGCAGCTAAAAATTATACAGGAGGTAATTACCCTTGTTGTATTTACAATATTCGCAACTCTTGTTTTCAGAAATGAAACCTTCAGATTAAACCATTTTATTGGATTTTGCTTCCTGGTGTTGGCAGTTTACTTTATTTTCAAAAAGTAGATTTCATTGAATAAAAGTATAATACTGTTTTATACTTTCCTCTTTTAACACCTCACTTAATCTCTACTGTTTCTTATTCATAACCCCTAATTCATAACTTCCCTGTCCTCTTTCCTATTCATAGCTCTTAGTTCTTCCCTCTTAACTATTCCGTTAAATACCCTATTTTTGCCCTTTCAAATGCATAACCGGTTATTTTTCCATATAGGCAGGTATTATAGCATGCTACAGCGGGTATTTTCCATGCCCGAAAAGTGGAGCGTATATAAAAAGGAGTTTTTCCATGAGATTGACAGCCTCGGAATAACTTCCCTCCCTATTATTGCCATCATCTCCCTTTTTATGGGGGCGGTAATAACCATACAGGCGGCTTTTGGCTTTACCAGCGCCTGGGTACCTCTTTATGCAGTGGGCTACACCACCCGCGATTCCGTTATTTTGGAATTTTCTCCAACTATCATCAGTCTTATACTTGCCGGAAAGGTAGGTTCTAATATCGCTTCGGAAATTGGCACTATGCGCATAACCGAACAAATAGATGCCCTTGAAATTATGGGAGTCAATTCCCGTTCATTTTTAATACTTCCCAAAATTGCAGCCTGTGTACTCATAAATCCTTTTCTTATCTTAATCAGCATGTTTTTAGGCATCGGTGGCGGATGGCTATTGGGCACGCTTTCGGGGGTGGTAAGCACCTATCAATATGTATATGGGGTGCAGTACCAGTTCAATTCATTTAATATTACATACGCGCTTATAAAAACCGTGGTGTTTGCCTTTATCATTGCTTCTGTTTCAGCCTATCATGGATATTATACCGAAGGCAGTGCATTGGAAGTAGGCAGGTCAAGTACAAAGGCTGTGGTGTATTGCAGCATTCTGATACTCATATTTAATTTTATCCTTACCCAGATTTTGCTCTCGTAATATAATATGATAGAACTGAGAAATATTAACAAGAGCTTTAACGGGAGGCATATCACCAAAGATTTTTCCTGCACATTTGAGCAGGGAAAAACGAATTTAATCATTGGGGAAAGCGGTTCGGGAAAAACAGTGCTATTAAAATGTATAGTAGGGCTTACAGAGGTTGATACCGGCGAGATACTTTACAACGGGCGTGACTTTCTAAAACTAAATGCCAATCAAAAACAGAATTTACGTAAGGAAATAGGGATGCTTTTCCAGGGTGGGGCTTTGTTTGATTCAAAAACGGTGGAAGAAAACATAACCTTTTCCCTTGCCATGTTTACTAATATGACCGAAAAAGAACAAAAAGAACGAGCCTCCTTTTGTCTTTCAAGAGTGAATTTGAAAGATGCAAGCGGACTTTATCCTTCGGAACTTAGCGGGGGTATGAAAAAAAGAGTTGCTATTGCAAGGGCTATAGCTCCTAATCCCCGGTATCTTTTTTGCGATGAACCTAATTCCGGCTTAGACCCCAAATCTTCTATCCTGATTGATAAACTGATAAAAGAGATAACGGAAGAATTTCAAATGACCACCATTGTTATTACCCACGATATGAATTCGGTAATGGAAATTGGGGAGAAAGTGATATTTATCTGCAATAACCAAAAATGGTGGGAGGGTACGAATAAAACCATACTGAATACCGATAATAAAGAGTTGAACGATTTTATTTATGTATCCGGTTTCCTCAGGGAATTGAAAAATAAAAGCAAAAGTTAGGGTTTCTATATTTTTTGCCAATATTTTGTCGAGGGGCGGAAATAATATCATCTCTAATTGGTAATTTATCCTTACGCGATTCTGTATCTTAGACTTATGTCTGATTTCTTATATCTCTATAAATAATATCCTTTATACCTGAATGTAAGATATAAACAATTGGGATATTGCTGGTTTTATTCCCTATTGAGAACTTCCTACCTGTAAAGGCACACTTATACTATCTTTGAACTTTAAACTGTAGTATGAAAATAGCGCTGATAGGATATGGAAAAATGGGCAGGGAAATAGAACAGGTTGCTATTACCATGCAGCATGAAATTGTATTAAAAATTGATAATAAAAATCCGGGTGACTTTACGGCTGAAAACCTCAAAAAAGCAGATGTAGCTATTGAATTTACTGCGCCATACTCTGCTTACAGCAATATCATGAAATGTATAGAAGCAGGTATTCCGGTGGTTTCAGGTACTACGGGGTGGCTTGATAAACTGGAGGAAGTAAAAAATAGTTGTCTCGAAAAGAACGGAGCATTTTTCTACGGAGCTAATTTCAGCATTGGTATGAATTTATTTTTCAGGCTGAATGTTTACCTGGCAAGACTTATGAAAACCCGTGCAGAATATTTCCCTTCGATAGAAGAAATACATCACATCCATAAAAAGGATGCACCGAGTGGTACAGCCATAGCCCTTGCCGAGCAGCTTATTAAAGAACACGGGGCAATAAGCAAATGGGTATTGGATGGAGATATGAAGCAAGGAGAACTCCCGATAGAATCTATCAGGGTGGGAGAAGTTCCGGGAACTCATATTATCTATTATACATCTGAAGCCGATGAAATAAAAATAAGTCACGAAGCATATAGCCGCAAAGGATTCGCAGAGGGGGCGGTTTATGCCGCCGGCTGGCTAATTGGTAAAAAGGGAGTGTTTGGAATGAAAGAACTTTTAGATAGTGATGAGAGATAAGCAGGAAAACAGACAAAACAAAAAACCCCAACCAACAGGTCGGGGTTTTTCAATATAATTTAATTAGTAGGCTTATTGGATAGCAGCTTTAAAATCTGCATCGTCTCTGTATTTAATAAACTCACAATCGGTTTGAGCCATTTTCTTAAGAGAGGCATCTTTGCTAATAGCTGATTTCAAGTTGCCTATCATGCCTGTTTTATCGCCTGTGCGGCGTGCTCCGATAATAGCTCTTAAATAAAATGCCATAGCGCTTTGGTCGTTGGAGGCATCTAAAGTTGATATAGCACCTGTAAGGTCATTGTTTAATACTTTGGCAAGAGCAGAATTGAATGTACTGAAACCAGCTGCGTCGGTTGCAGCGTTTGAATACTTCCCATTTTGAATTTCTATTAAACCGATGTTATAGGTAACTTCCATTCCGGCACCGGCAGCTTTGGTATAATAATCCATAGCTCCTTTGCGGTCGCCTTTCCAGCGGGCTACTACCCCTAAGTTATTTTGTACAGCAGGGTTATTAGGAGAAAGGTGGTCAGCTTGTTGGAAATCTGTAGCAGCATCTGATGGTTTGTTCAACATCATTTCAGCATACCCGGCGTTGTTAGCGCATCTCCAGTCATTAGGATACATTTTTTCAGCTGATTTGTAAATGCTTAATCTTTGGTTCATGTCGGTTGTAAGAGTAGCTGAATAAAGCAATTCTTCAACCGAAAGGCTATCAGGATGTGATGTCGCAAGCATACTCAATTGAGCATCAGAACGGCTTTTCTTCTCCGCATGAAGAAGAATAATTGCCCTTCTCAAGTGAGGAAGGATATTATCGGCTAGTTCGGTATAAGTAACAGTCATATTCTTTATTTCTTTCATCCGCTGGTCATGGTCAGGGTACATTAATAATACACGGAGAATAAGGTCTTTGTCCTTAATATTGGAGTTTTGAACCTGAGTTTTGAACCCATCCCAGTCCAAGCCTGTAGTTCCTACTTTATAAAAGCCGGCATCTGAAAGTTTAGGGTCAATTGGCAACTTTACCTTTGCAGTTTTACCATATTGGTCCTTTATTTCATCAATAATTTTCATACCCTTCATCATATCCGTCATAGCCTTGATGGCACTTTTCGCACGGTCGTCAGCAAGGTGGTCATTAAATTGGGTTTCTCCATCAGGAGAAGCATACGCATCTACTATAGTTTCATCCCATGCATACCCTTCTCTCATTCCTGTTTCAACAAAGTCTTTAAATTTCTTCATTTCGGCACTGTTCATTTCTGCCGGACGGACATTACTCTGGCTTATCACATAAAAGATATGGGTCGTATCGTATTCAGCAATCGTTTTCTGGAATTTATCTTTCGCAGCTATTAACTTATCATCTTTTTGAATCAATAATGCTGTTGCAATTGTTCCATCTGCAATTTTTATAGAACCGAACTCTTTTTTATTATTAGTCAGAGTGGCATTTATATCCAGTTCATCCATTTTCATGGCAGGGGTATAAACCACTTTTTGAGCGTAGCTCACGCTGCCTCCTTTATCATAACTCACTTTTTGCCCTTCGCCTTTGGCATTATCACCTATTAAATTAACGGTTTTAAGAGCCACCGTACTCCCATCCGATAATTTCAAGGTTGGGGTAACAGCCACGGATGCTTTTTTGGCAAAAAATTTGGGCGGATAGTGTGCCGAAATATTGATAGCCACCGAATCGCCTTTTTCTTGAAGGGGGTTGGGGTTTACGGTGTAGGTAATTTTGCTTGCATCTTTAAACATTTTGGAAAATCCATTGCATCCTGCAACTCCAATAGCTGCTAATCCCAAGATAGACAATGATTTAAGAGACTGTTTTTTCATTTAGTTTGAGTAGATTTATTTAAAAGAGGGTGCAATATTAAATATTTTCTTGTAATTGACTACTGATTAATATTAATTACCAAATAAAAAAATAATTAATATATATTATTAACCAGCCTATTAGACTCTATTATTAACTTTTACATATCTGTAAAACTACTTACTAAAAGACAAATTTCAGGTGTTTGCTATTTCACATCGAAAATGAAGTGATAAAAACACCGCTGCGGGAAAATTTTCATTGTCTCTCCAATTAACAGATTTAATTACATTTGTTCGCAACCTATATTTTCCTTCTACAAGCTAATATTTATCATTGATGGCAATAAAACGGGTGGACATAGACGAAATGCTGCGCACAAAAGCTCCGGGGCCCTATAGGTTTATACCGCGCTTTGCAGTGAATTATGTAAAAAGAATAGTACATGAAAATGACATTAATGATTTCCTGGGCAGGCATGGGGAAACAAGGGGGCTGGCTTTTGTAGAGGCTTCTCTCAAAAGGCTTGGTGCAAATGTTATAGTTAAAGGAGTTGAAAACATCCCACACAAGGGAGGTTATATTTTTGCATCTAACCATCCTCTTGGCGGGCTCGATGGGCTTGCTCTCATTAACTCCATTGCCAAAGTACGACCCGACATTAAGTTTTTTGTGAATGAATTACTGTTGGAATTGGAAAACCTCGATGATATTTTAGTTCCGGTCAATATTAATGGTAACAGCACCCGTGCCATGCTTGAACGGGTTGAGAAAATTTATTCTTCGGAACTGGCTATTCCCATCTTTCCGGCAGGATTAGTGTCGAGGAAATCGGGCAGGGATGAAATTAAAGACCTGCGCTGGAAAAAAAGTTTTATTACCCAGGCAAAACATTTTCAAAAAGACATCGTTCCTGTATATATAGAAGGTAAGAACTCCCGGTTTTTTTACAATTTTGCAGCCTTACGAAAACGCCTTGGGATTAAAATCAACCTTGAAATGTTTTTTCTTGTGAATGAAATGTTTGCCCAGAAAGATAAAAATGTAACTGTTCATTTTGGAAAGCCGGTTTCCTATAAAGTGTTTGATAGCAGCAAGAATGACCAAAAATGGGCAACAGCCTTCCGCGATGAACTTTATGCTAAAAAAGGGCAGATAGTAACTGAACCATTGAACCTGGGATAATGAATAGAACGCAGATGACGCAGATTATTATGATTAGCACGGATAAAATCTGTGTATATCCGGGTGCCATTATTTACTTTTCCCTTTTCCTCTTTCCCTTTTTACTTTTTACTGCCCCATGCAACCCATAATTCCTCCCATACCTGGCGATATACTTGCATCGGAACTTACGAGAGATAAGTTTGTGCGCCGCACTAACTATGGTAAGAATGAAATATATGTAGTTACTTACCACAACTCCCCCTACGTGGTTAAAGAAATAGGGCGGCTTAGGGAACTTACCTTCCGGTACGCTGGTGGCGGCACCGGAAAATCGTATGATTTAGATGAGTTCGATACCAACGAAACCCCTTACCGGCAGCTTATTGTTTGGAACCCTGAGGAAAAAGAAATAGTAGGCTCGTACCGCTTTATGCGTTGCAGAGATGCGCAGGTAAAGAAGGGGATTATTCAACTTGCCACTACCGAGCTTTTTGAATTCAGCAGCAAATTTTTGAAAGAATACCTGCCATATACTATAGAATTAGGGCGCTCTTTTGTAGTGCCACAATACCAGCCTTCATCTGAAAATCGCAAAGGATTGTTCTCTCTCGATAACCTTTGGGATGGCTTAGGCGCAATTGTGGTGGACAACCCGGATATAAAATATTTCTTCGGGAAAGTGACGATGTACCGCGATTTTAACCTGAAAGCGAGAGACCGGATACTCTATTTTATGAAATATTATTTTCCTGATAAAGATAGCCTTGTAATACCCCTTGAAGAACTTGGCTCGAATTATGACGTAGGTACTTTCGCCCGGAAAATAAAAGGGAAGGACTATAAAGAAGGACACGCCATTCTCAACCATGAAGTAAGGGCATTGGGAGAAAACATTCCGCCGTTGGTGAATGCTTATATGAACCTCTCGGCTTCTATGCGCATGTTTGGCACTTGCCTGAACCCTGAATTTGGCAATGTAGAAGAATCAGGCATTTTACTCACTATCCCCGATATTTACCCCAGCAAGAAAGAAAGGCATATTGATACGTATGTTAAACAAAAGCGGACGAGCCATGTGAAGGCGAGGTGACCTGCTGATTATAAGGTAGAAGTTACAGGGGTTACTAAGACCAATACAAACACACCACAATTTAAAAATAAAGGGGGCCTAAATATGCCCCTTTTATTCTATTTGTATACAAGTGTATACAGTGTAGTTATTACATAGGAATTACTTCAATTAATACTTCATTCCCTGGCTTGTCGTAATAAATGCACGTCATAACATCAAGGTCTACAATCCATTTTTCGATACCAGTTCCCGCACAGTCATCACAAAAGGTTTTATAATTTGTTTTACCCTCTTGATGAACCTTTAAGTAATGGCTAAATCTTTCTTTATCTACCAATTCTGAAATAATTATAACGTCATACACTGGCTTTGATTCAGTGCGATACCCTCCTTTGCCATAATATTCCGTATGGCTGTCCCTTACCCAAGTTTCAAATCCAATTACTCCTAATAACTTGATTTCTTGAATGTACTTTGGAAAATCAGCACCTGATTTCACTTTTGAATGTGCTGCGTTGATTTGTTCTACTGTAAACATGTTTTTGATTTTTAATTGTTATATTCTGCTTGATTGTCGATACAAAAGTCTTATAACAGAAAGCTTTATAATTGTAAAAAATCGTTTTTATTTAAAATAGTGGTATATTTACAATAATGCTATTTAATACCTATATACCATGCGACATTCTAAAGCCGTATGTAAGGTCTTTGATTATTTCGGAGAATGAAGAAGAAAGTACTTATAAGGTTCTGCCAGATACAGGCTTGGTTATAGGGTTTCAATACAAAGGTAGACTTTCCTATGTTAAGGATGATGTGAGAATCTGGCTTGAGTCAGCGGGAATAACAGGCATAAATAATACCTACAGGTTATTCACGAATTCAAAGGGTGTAGGATCGGTACTCGTGTTTTTTAAAGAAGCAGGTGCCGTCAATTTTTTGAAGGAGCCTTTACATGAGTTATTCAGTCAAAGTATTTCACTCGATAACTTTGTTCTTAAGTCAGAGCTATTGGTACTCGAGGGAAAACTGTGGGAGGCCAAAACAGATATTGCGCGGATAAAAGTTGTAGAGACGTTTCTTATATCAAGATTAAAACAGACATCACCAGATAATATCGTATCGGCTGCACTAGAACATATTCATAAAAGTAAGGGGCAAATAAAAATTAATGACCTCATAAAAGAATTGAACATAAGCCAGAGCCCACTTGAAAAAAGGTTTAGGCAAATAGTAGGAACATCCCCCAAAAAGTACGCTTCTATTGTTAGGATGAAAAATGTTATTCAAAGCTCTAAACGAGAGAATACCATGACTGAGTTAGGTTATGAGGCGGGGTTTTATGATCAAGCGCACTTTATAAAGGAATTTAAAAGTTTTACTGGCGATACACCTGATGCGTTCTTTAAAAACAATAAATAAGGCTTTGTAATCATAATTATATACTAAAGTAAGCAGCCGAAATAATGCCTTTTAACTGGTATATTTGCTTAAACCGCCCTATTAATTGTACCATTGGGGCTAAAGTTCACACCCAAAAAAACCAATCGAGACACAGTGTAATTCTCATAGATACCCTTATCAAATAGGTTATTTACATTATAACATTACTCATCTAATAATTCCTCCGCAACCCTTTTGACATTTACCCCGTCAAAATTTCCCGAACTCATCATAAGCAGGTTGGTATTTTTCCATTCCATCCGCTTTAAGGACTCTACCATTTTTGCAGAGTCGGTATAGGCTTCTATATCTCCGTCAAAATATTTTTTTACTTCTTCCGCTGAAATAGCAGGCAGGCGTTTATGTTCCAGTACATGCGGATTAAAATAAACTTTCCTGACGTCTGCTTTATCCATTGTTCCTTTATATTCCTTCAAAAACTTTTTTGTGAGGCTGCTAAAGGTATGCAGCTCCATGCAGGCAACAAGTGTACGCATAGGGAATTGTTCCTTCACTGCTTGAATAGTGGCAGTCAGCTTGGATGGAGAATGTGCAAAATCCCAGTAAATATTACATACATCATTTCTTGCTACTAACTGTAGCCTCCTTGCTGCTCCTTTAAAACTTGATATAGCTTCTGCAAATTCATTTTCGCTTACCCCCAGCAATAAGCATACTTGCCTTGCACCTCCCATATTCAGCAGGTTATGTTTCCCGAAGACTTCCAATCTTGTATTGCCGGCATCTTCTTTCAGATATGTCACTCCATTTTCAACAAAATTAGCAAGGGTATTGTATGGATACTTCTTAACCCCACTCACAGTTTGAGAGGCCAGTTTCCGCACTTCTTCATCTTCATTGCAATAAATCAAGGAGCCGCCTTCAGAAATCTGTTTCACAAATTCTTCAAACTGCTCTACATAACTTCTATAGGTTGGAAATACATTAATGTGGTCCCACGCAACGCCAGATATTAAAGCTATATCTGGTTTGTAAAGAAGAAACTTAGGTCTCCGGTCAAGTGCAGAAGCAAGGTATTCATCCCCTTCAAATATAGCAACAGGGGCATCATCGGATAATTTCAAACTTGTTTCAAAGCCCTCCAGGGCAGCCCCTGCTAAATAATCAAAATTCTTTTTATGAAATTTCAACACGTGCAGTATCATTGCTGTAATAGTGGTTTTCCCATGACTGCCCGCAATTACCACCCTCGTTTTATTTTTGGTCTGTTCATATAAATATTCAGGATAGGAATATATGCGTAAACCCAATTCCTGAGCCCGTTCCAATTCCGGGTTATCGAGCCTTGCGTGCATACCGAGAATCACAGCGTCAAGGTCTTCAGTAACCCGGTTAATATCCCATCCGTCTATAGGCGGTAATAACCCATAACGCTGCAAATTACTTTTAGCAGGGTCGGTAATTTCATCGTCTGAGCCGGTAACTATTATTCCCTTTTTGTGCAGGGCAATGGCAAGATTATGCATGGCGCTACCCCCAACAGCTATTAAATGTACCTTCATATCCAGGAATTAGAAATTAAAATACAAAACTATCCATTAGGATAAACGGCTTTGACTTAGCCAGGAATTAGAAATTAACATTATGTTATTCATTACTAATTCCTGATTTTTAATTCCCAATTAACCTTACCTTTGAGGCACATATAAAGCCATGGAACTCTATAGCATACATACGGGGAATTTTAAGTTGGATGGAGGAGCTATGTTTGGTGTTGTCCCTAAATCAATCTGGCATAAGCTAAACCCTGCCGATGAAAACAATATGTGCAGTTGGGCTATGCGCTGTTTGTTGGTGCAAGACGGTAAAAGATTGATTTTGATAGATAATGGCATGGGAACTAAACAAGATGCTAAATTTTTTGGCTATTATTACCTGCATGGAGATAATACTCTTGAAAAGTCACTGGCAATGCACGGTTTCCATCCCGATGACATTACCGATGTATTCCTTACCCATCTTCACTTTGACCATTGCGGCGGAAGCATAAAATGGAATGCTGACAGAACGGGATATGTCCCCACTTTTAAAAATGCGACCTACTGGAGCACACCTGCCCATTGGGAATGGGCTATAAACCCTAATCCACGTGAAAAAGCCAGCTTTCTGAAAGAAAACATTTTACCCATTAAAGAAAGTGGACAGTTGAAAATGGTGGAAGGGAGCGGTGAGAACCAATTACCCTTTTCAGTACTATATGCTTATGGACATACTGAAGCTATGATGCTGCCTAAAATTATGTACCGAAACCGTCCTGTTGTTTATTGCGCAGACCTTCTGCCATCACGCTGGCATATACCGTTGCCTTACGTAATGGCTTATGATGTGAGACCTTTGGAAACGCTCAAAGAAAAAGAAAAGCTATTAACTGACCTTGCAGCAGCAGGGGCATTATTATTTTTTGAGCATGATCCGGGTGCAGAATGTGCAACTATTAAGCAAACAGAAAGAGGGACAATGCTGCAAGAGACACATTCATTAAAAGATTTTTTCAGCTAATCATATTTATTAATTTAATTGTCATATTTCTTTAAAGAGAAATATCAAAGGCTAAACAGAAAAATGTTACGCAGTAAAAAATCAGCATATACTAAATGGGCAGACTGGGTAGTGCTCCTGCTGATTTTAGTCAGCCTTTTTTCATTGCTGAAACTTGCTTACTATGCACCACCGGCAGCCAAATCAACACCTATTTCTTTGGGTATACGCTATATTCCATATTATGCATGGAGGTCGGTTTTCAGGATGATAATGGCATATATTTTGTCAGTTTTGTTCTCGATATTTTATGGATATGGAGCAGCTAAGAATAAGTCCAGTGAGAAAATCATGCTTCCCATTCTTGATATTCTCCAAAGTGTTCCGATTCTCAGCTTTCTACCTGTTTTCGTTTTTAGCTTAACGGCTATTATTCCACAAAAATTAGCTCTTGAAATTGCCTCCATTCTATTGATTTTTACAAGCCAGGCATGGAATATGACTTTTGCCTGGTATCAATCACTCACAACTATTCCAAAAGAATTACGTGAAGCATCTAATATATTCCTACTTAATTCATGGATGCGGTTTAAAAAACTGGAATTGCCTTTTGGGTTTGTAAGCTTGGTTTGGAACAGCATTATGAGTTGGGCAGGCGGTTGGTTTTTCCTGATTACTGCGGAGATTTTTACTGCAGGGAATAAAAATTTTGAATTAGTAGGATTAGGTAGTTACCTGCAGGAGTCGACCAATCAGGGTAATATTCATTCTCTGATAATGGGTATAATTACACTTATTTTAATTATTATTTCATTAGACCAGTTCATTTGGAGACCCTTACTTTCCTGGTCTAAAAAGTTCAATTTGGAAATGGTAAGCGGCGGAGCCGAAACAGAGACAGTTTCGTGGTTTTATCCTGTTCTTCGCCAGTCAAAAATAATTCTTGCCCTTGAAAGGGTTATATTAAAACCTGTTGCTGCAATAATGGACAGATATTTCAACAAGCGCCTTTCCAAAAATAAAGTAATAGTCGTTCAGGGGGACAAGCCTGCTAATAAAAAGGTATTGATTGCAATTGGAATAGTTGTTGGTCTTGCTTTAATATTCGGAGCCCAAAGGATGTTCGCATTTATGAGTACCGTTAAGCCATCAGATTATGGACTCATTTTTGAAGGTGCATTTGCCACTATGCTACGTGTATTTTTTGCATTGGTAATATCCTTATCATGGACAATACCCGTTGGCGTTTTAATAGGAAGTAATAAACGTGCCGCACTAATATTGCAACCCCTGGTACAAATTGCTGCTTCAGTTCCGGCAACTGCATTTTTCCCATTTTTAATTCTCTTCTTCATTAAATTACCCTTCGGGCTTAATATAGCTGCCATCACGCTGATGATACTTGGCACGCAATGGTATTTGTTATTTAATGTAATTGCAGGCGTGGCAACTATTCCACAAGATTTGCGCTATACTGCATCACTCATGCGACTAAAAAAATGGAATTACTGGAAAACACTTGTTCTTCCGGCACTTTTCCCATTTCTTATTACCGGCTCTATCACTGCATCGGGCGGCGCATGGAACGCAAGTATTATTGCAGAGTATGTAACATACCACGAACATGCTTATTCCACACTCGGGCTTGGTTCTATTATAGCTGAAGCTACTAATAAGAGTAACTACCCTATGCTCTTCGCGGCTACGTTTATCATGATTGTATTTGTAACGTGTATTAATCGTTTTGGGTGGAGAAGGCTTTATGCACTGGCAAAAGAAAAATATAAAATGGAATAATTTTTTTATCTTGGCATTTTATGGACACTAAACAAAAAATATTCGAATTAGCAGATATATCGCAAGTATATCTCACACGCCAATACCGCTTTACAGCATTGAAACATATTAACCTCACTGTGGAGGCGGGTGATTTTGTTGCCTTGCTTGGTCCATCAGGGTGCGGGAAAAGCACACTGTTGCGTATCATTACCGGCTTACAGCAGCCTACCGTCGGGCAGGTTCTGTATAAAGATGTTCCGTTAAAAGGTATTAATGAAAATGCTACTATAGTATTCCAAACCTTTGCTTTGTTCCCCTGGCTATCTGTTCTTCAAAATGTAGAATTGGCGCTGGAAGCAAGAGGGCTTCCAAAAAATATGCGTACACCCAAAGCGCTCGATTTGTTAGACCGGGTAGGATTGGATGGCTTTGAAAGCGCTTATCCCCGTGAGCTTTCGGGGGGTATGAGGCAAAAGGTCGGATTCGCCCGTGCTATGGCTGTAGAGCCGGAATTGCTTTGTCTTGATGAACCTTTTTCAGCGTTAGATGTATTGAGTGCAGAATCATTGCGGGGCGATTTGCTTGAACTTTGGCTGGAAGGAAAAATACCGTGCAAAGCTATTTTACTCGTGACCCATAATATAGAAGAAGCGGTTTCCCTTGCCGACCGTATTATTGTAATGGAAAAAGACCCGGGACGTATTGTTAAAGAAATTAAATTAGATTTAAAACATCCTCGCGATAGCCAGTCCCCTGCATTCCAGCGGTATATGGACGAAATTTATGAAGCTCTTGCGGGCAAAACAAAAGCAAGGGCGATTGAAGCCGGAGGCGCTCCTGGAGAGGCTGGTACGATTCGGCTTTTACCCCATGTAATAGTGAACTCCATAGCTACTTTCCTGGAATACTCGTACACCCATACTTCTAATACAACAGATATATTCCGCATTGCTGATGAATTAGGGCTGGATGCTGATGAAATTCTTAAACTTACGGAAGCTACCGAGGTACTCGGCTTCGCAACAGTAGATAAGGGGGACATTACTATCACTCCATCCGGAAAAGAATTTATGGATGCGGATATTTTAGAAAGAAAAGTAATATTTGCTAAATCCGTTATGGAGTTGCCCATCTTCAAGTGGATGGTTTCCCTCATTCAAAAATCTTCCAAAAAACGTCTACACAGGGAAATTATTTTGGGAGCCCTTGAATTAGAGTTTCCCGAAAAGCAGGCCCAAAGGCTGCTCGATACGCTTATCAACTGGGGACGTTACGCAGAAGTTATTTCCTACGATGATAACACCGAATTAATTTATTCGGAGGCTCCGCAATTTGTAAAAAAAGAAAACTGATGTATGGCAGGCGACCGGAATAAAATGACAGATGCCGGTGATAAGAAAAAGGCTGCCCCTATGCTTTTTTCCCTCTGCATGAATTTGCTTTTTGCTATTGGTAAAGGAACCGCGGCATTTTTCGGTAACTCCAATGCACTGATGGCTGACGCGGGGGAATCTATGTCGGATGTGTTAACTTCTTTTATTGTCTGGGTCGGAATCAGGACTTCCATTAAAGGACCTGATGAAGACCACCCGTATGGACATGGAAAAGCAGAACCCCTTGCATCTATTGCTGTTGCCACCTTTTTAATGATAGCCTCTATTCTGATTGCAAGCAGGGGAGTGGAAAGGGTTTGGAGCCCGCCTGAGAAGCCTCAATTCTTCACCTTATGGGTATTGATAGCAGCCATTATATTCAAAGAATTAATTTACCGTTATTTGAAAAATAAAAATAAAAAGGTAAACAGCAACGCCTTATTGGCAGAAGCCACTCACAACCGTAGCGATGCCATAACCTCACTTATGGCTTTAATAGGTATAACTATTTCCATTTATGGGGGACGAAGGTTTATTGCTGCTGATGCTTATGCTTCCCTTGTTGCATCTGTGATAATTGCCTATAATTCTATACGCATATTCCGTCCGGCTTTTGATGAAATTATGGATGCAGCGCCATCGAGAGACCTAATAGAAAAAATAATTTCTATTGCAGAAAGGGTAAGCGGAGTAGATGAAGTGGAAAAATGCCAGGTCAGGAAAATGGGCATGAAATACCTCGTTGACATGCATGTAGTAGTAAACGGAAACTTAACAGTAATTGTGGGGCATGATATAGCGCACAATGTGAAAGCCGCTGTACGTGAAGGTTTGCCGGAAGTTGCCGATGTATTAATTCACATTGAACCGTCTAAATAAATTGCAACTAAAATCGAAGACCCTCCCTAATTACCTTCTCGCGGGAGGTATTATATTAGTGTATCTCCTTATTAATGCTGGCCGCCAGGCAGATTTATTTATTTATGAATCGGCGAGTTTAGATATTTTTTCAGAAAAAGATGCTTACGCTATCAGCTATGTAAGTGGTTTCCATTATTATTATTCTGCCTTGTTTGCTATTCTTATTTATCCCCTGGCGTTTCTCCCCATGTATATTGGAAACTTGCTCTGGCTTTGTGTAAATGCCTTTTTTTTATATAGGATAATTATATTAATGTCAGGGTATTTTGATTTAGTATCACTAAGTAAAAAAGAAAAAATACTTTTTATTTTATTCTCTTTCTTATTTGGGTTACGATTTATTTTGTCCAACTTTCATAACCAGCAAATAACAATTTGCATACTATATCTTATTTTCGAAGGGCTAAAATTTATTTTTTCAGGGAACAAATTTGCCGGGGCATTGCTTATTGCTTTTGGAATAAATATAAAGCTCCTGCCCGTTGTACTTCTCCCCTATCTCCTTTATCGCAGAGAGTTTACAGCCTCTTTCCTCGTAATTATTTTTTATGCCATACTACTGTATTTACCCGGATTTATATTGGGGTTTACACAAAATAATATGCTTATTTCAAGCTGGTGGAAACTGATCAATCCAATTAATATTAATCACAATCTTGATGTGAGCGAACGAAGTTTTCAAAGCCTCTCAACATTGCTTTCCACTCTGTTGGTTAAAAATGTTCCTGATAAATTTGCCCTCCATATCCGCAGAAATATAATGGATATAAGCTATGAGAACCTTCTCCTTGTTCTGAGTATTACGCGGTTACTTTTAATTTCTTTCATTTTCTACTTTTTACGGACAAAACCATTTGTTGCTAAGGTCAATACAACACATAGGTTTGTTGAGATAAGCTACCTGTTATTGCTTGTTCCGTTAATCTTCCCACATCAGCAAGATTATGCTTTCCTATTTATTATGCCTGCCGTTACATACATAATTTATTACCTGATTACGGAAAGGAGAAACTTACCTGTTTCCAATTTCAGACTTATGGTATCCATTATAGTTTTATCCTATTTATTATGCAACTTAACTCTGCTGGCAGGAGAATACAGGGAATATTTCGACCATTTTAAAATTCTCACTTATGGGGCATTATTGATTATCGCCCCGTTGGCAATTTGTTTCCCAATAAATAATACAGTCAAAAAGACTTAGTTTTTTTATTAAAAAAACCCTTCACAGGTCTTACACCTGGAAGGGCTTTTTAGATTTTGGCAGAAGCACTTATTTGTTTACTTTGCCCGCCAGGTCAGCGCCTGCTTTAAATTTAGCTACTTTTTTAGCAGCAATTTTAATAGTTTTTCCTGTTTGGGGGTTTCTTCCGTTACGGGCTGCTCTTTTAG
Organism: uncultured Bacteroidota bacterium; assembly: GCA_963767125.1. Classification (GTDB taxonomy): domain Bacteria; phylum Bacteroidota; class Bacteroidia; order JABEUT01; family JABEUT01; genus JABEUT01. The sequence continues at coordinate 63,432 of CAVYDB010000044.1, forward strand.
TAACTGAAAAAGAGCCGAAACCTACTAAAGCAACTCGGTTGCCACCTTTCAATGCTTTGGTGGTTTGGTTTACAAATGCATCAAGTGCTTTTTCTGCGGAAGCTTTTGACAATTTTGATTCTGCTGCAATGGCATCTACTAATTCTGCTTTGTTCATGTTGAGTTTAGGTTTTTGGGGATTAATTTATTTGTTAATTTGAAGTGAAGATATAGAAAATTTCCTTTAATGACACAGACTGCCTAAGAAAATCTTTTGAAAAAAATATTTCTATATTCGTTTGCCATCTTGGCATAAAAAAATTAAATTTGCATAGATTATTTTCATAACTTATTGATATTCAATAAAATGCGATTATCACTTCTTTTACCATAGGGTACATCTGGTCTTTTCCTACTCCTTCCCTCCCACTCCGGAACCTGGCAGTTTATGGCCTCCGATAGGGAAAAGAAGTTTAATCCCTACATTTCTGCCCATGTTATATATCCCCTGGCTTTGTTGGGTAACGGTAACAGGGCTTCCGTTGTAGGCCAGGAAATACTGGGCCAGATTTAAATGGTCAGCATAGCCAATATTCAATAGATTGGTGCAATTAATATAGAGGGAGCAAATTGTTCTCCCTGTTTTTGGGTTAACAAAATTGGTACCCAAACCTGCATTGAATAAAGTATAGGCAAGGGAAGGTATTTCACTATACAAAGCGCTGTAAATATTATTCTGCGCCCAATATTTTGCCATTCCAAATTCTATATAAGTATTTCTCAGAATAGAGTTTTTTCTATCTGTCAGCTTAAATTTAATTTCAGTTGTAAGGCGTGGGGCAGGTGTCCAGGGAACATGCTGGGTTGAATCCGTTTGATTGGGAAGATAGGAATAGACATAAGTAAAGTTATTATCTATCTCAAGCCAACGTGTATCGTCGGGATGGATATTAAAATATCCTGCAAACCCTGTAATGATAGCTTTATTAGCTACATATTGATAATAAGGAACCCCGTCCATCATTGAATCTCCGCTGATTTTAGACTGTACTCTGACAGGAAAAATGAAGTTGTTTATCATATTGTAAAACCCGTCAGCTTCAAAACTAACATCCTTTCCATTATTTCCATAAGCAAAGTCCACCTGGTAGCCCTCTTCTGCCTTGAGACTTAAATTACCTTGCTGAAAGGCATTTACTCCAATGTTTACCCCGTTACTCGTAAGTTCATCAATAGAAGGAGCGCGAAAACTTTTTGAAACATTCAATTTTAAATAGTTATTCATCCGGCAATTGGTAGGATGCGCCTATACTGCCTGAAGGTCCTGTATAGGTATTATTAAATGAGGAGAATTGCAGCATGGCACCTGGAGTGGAAGCAGAAACTACTTCTTGTTCAGGGGTGCCGGCATTGAGAAGATACATGGACTGCCCTATGAAATTGTTATAATCATAGCGCAGACCTCCGCTAACGGTAAGGTTTTTATAATCTTCTTCAAGAATGGCATAACCTCCGGCCTGTAAATCGGTATAGTTGGGTATTTCAAAATCGCCTATATATGGAGCAGCCGGTTCAGGCATAATTACTCATCAAACTCATACGTTCCGTTGATACCTGTTGTAAGTTTTAATCCGGAGTTTATACCTACTACCTGATACTTTAATGAGTATGGAATATCCTTTACTTCAAAGTTGCCCGAACCAACAGTACCAGTATCAATATCGTGGTGGATACTTTCGGTAAACCCTATATCAAGCCCTAGTTTTCCTTTTCCCACATTAATGCTGTTTTGCCACCAGGTTTGTATTTCAGCTAGAATCTTATCACCTGCTATGGTAGGGTTGTAAGCCAGGAAGTCGCTTTTGCCAGGATAAAGTTGTCCGTTTTGAGGGGCATCATAAATAAAACGTCCTGTGCTGTCACGGTTACCATCGGGCACCTGTATTCGTCTTTCCAACAGGCTTACTGATATACGACTATAGCCCCATGATTTGATTAAGCCGAGGGTTAGCCTTCCATTATCTTGCCTCCAGGCTGTACCCCACACATATCCATCTTTAGGGTCCCAGTAATCATGGGCTTCTTCATTACTTGCCCGCAAATCCCAAACAAATCCATTATGATTTCCCCCAATATCTTCAGAGGTACCAATAAGTCCATTGTTGGTTTGATACTCTGTAAGCACACTGCCTTGTATAGTTCCGTTTTCGGCAAAAGGCTGGGTTTTGAAACTGATAACACCGGCTTCGGCGCTGGCGCCATATTGTAAGGAAGCAGGACCCCTTATTATCTCAGCATCATAAATGGCATACGGGTCAATTAAGATGCCATGGTCATCACCCCATTGAAAATCTTCCTGTCTTAACCCATCTGTCAGAACCAACACACGGTCAAAGCCCAATCCGTTAATTTGGGGTTTGGTAGTTCCCGGCCCTTCGGTGGTCATATTCACGCCGGGTTGAGTGGATATGGCATCAATAATTGTGCTGTAAGAATTTTGCAGCAGCATATCATGTGTAACAAGGGTAACAGGAACTGGTGAACGTTGCTGTGTTAGTAATATTTCCAAGCGCAGTTATCACAACTTCGTTCATATTGCAGCCAGCCATAGTACACATTTTGCAGTTACAGGTGGTGCTGTCATTTATATTAATTTGTTTAGTTAACGTGGAGTATCCTACAATCTGCACCTCCATTTCATAGGTTCCATAGGGCATGGACGTCATAGTGAAATGTCCGTTTGCATCGGTAGTGGCCAGTAATTTAAGTTGCGGAAAATAAATTACTGCACCCGGAATTGGCTGCCCGTTTGCAGAATCCACTACTTTTCCATTGAGTCGTTGCGCAGAGAGAACGGAAGAGAATAGTAAAATGCTGAATAACAAAATGTAAGTTTTCATTATATTTTATAATAAATTGTAGTTATTGGTAACAGTAAAGCACTGTTACCATAATAAATCTGTAAATAGCAATTTCAACCGTTTGTGGGACGGATGAAGAAATTAAATTAAGGAAGGGTTAACAGCAGGGAGGATGAAATACACCCGTAATTTCACGCTGGGTGAAAAGTACACTAAGCTCATAGAGCGGAGTGAAAGTATCCTGATAGATTTTAAAAAACTGATGAGCCTGAATAATTAAAGTGAAGTCCGTCTTAATATCGGGAAAAACAGGGAGTTTTTGTTGCTCTTCCTGTTCGGCGAGTTTCTTTTTCAGCATACACTTGCCACAGCAGTGCATTTGCGGTTTGTCTTTATTCACACAATATTTTTTCGTGATTTCTTCCTTGTTTATTTCATAGTTTACAAGAATGATTGACTTGCTCAGGGTTACTATGAGAAAGGAAAACAGAAGCACTATAGATAAAACATTTTTCACCTTGGCTGATTGCTTTGCAAATATATGGTTAATTCCCACAAAAACCTTCACGAAAAGAGGAAGGGAAATAGTACCCTGCACATCATGTACACAAAGTTTACAATACAAGTCCCTTTTGCCTTGCAATACTGTGTTTGTATCTTATTATCACCTTTTTAAAAGGTGGAAAAGTGTACCATTTCAAGATATAAAAGATACCAGAAAATCGTACCTGAGAATAGCAGGTAACAGAGATATTTTGGTCACTAAATCTGTCAATAGGCCACTTTGGTTATTATCCTTTTACTTATTGGAAACTTTCTGGTCTCATTTGGGGGAAAAAAATAACATCTTGTATAGTTGGGGTATTCGTCATAAGCATAGTGAGCCTGTCTATCCCTATTCCAATCCCGGATGTGGGGGGCATTCCATATTCCAGCGCCCGCAAAAAGTCGTTATCAATGGTCATGGCTTCATCATCGCCGCGGGCAGCTAATTTCATTTGTTCTTCAAAACGTATTCGTTGTTCAATAGGGTCGTTCAACTCACTGTAAGCATTAGCAAGTTCTTTTCCATTTATCATCAATTCAAAACGCTCTACCAGCCCGGGTTTGGAACGGTGCTTTTTGGTCAATGGCGACATTTCAACCGGGTAATCGGTAATAAAAGTAGGCATGGAATAATGCTTCTGGCACTTGGCAGAAAATAGTTCATCAATCAACTTACCCTTACCCATAGACGCTTCCACATGAATGTTATGCTTCTGGCAAACTTTCCTTAGTTCGTCTTCATCCATAGCTGAAACATCATCACCGGTATGTTCTTTTATTGCATCAAGAATACCTATTCTCTTAAAAGGTCGTTTAAAATCAAGGGTATGGTCCCCACATGGAATAAGTGTGGTATCATATAAATCCATTGCCATTTTTTCCAGCATTTCTTCCGTCATCTGCATCATCCACTCGTAATCTTTATATGCCACATAAATCTCCAGCATAGTGAATTCAGGGTTGTGTGTTCTGTCCATTCCCTCATTGCGGAAATCTTTGGCAAATTCATACACCGCATCAAACCCACCAACAATAAGGCGTTTCAGGTATAGTTCATTGGCTATACGGAGGTAAAGCGGAATATCCAGCGCATTATGATGGGTGATGAAAGGCTTTGCTGCCGCACCCCCGGGGATAGGCTGCATGATTGGCGTTTCCACTTCGAGGTAGCCCCTTTCATTAAAAAAATTCCGCATGGAGTTGATAATCTTTCCACGTTGAATAAAAACATTTTTCACAGCCGGGTTAACAATCAAGTCCACATAGCGTTGACGGTAGCGAAGTTCTGGATCTGATACTACATCATGGGCTTTGCCCTCACTATCCACCTTAACTACCGGCAAAGGACGAAGTGACTTGCACAATAAAGTAAACGAAGTAACATGAATAGATATGGTACCGGTTTGTGTAACAAAAACAAATCCTTTAATGCCGATAATATCACCAATATCAAGCAGCTTTTTAAATAAAGTGTTGTAGAGGGTTTTATCTTCCCCGGGGCAAATATCATCGCGGCGGATATAGACCTGTATCCTGCCTGTTTGGTCTTGTATTTCTGCAAACGAAGCGTTACCCATAATGCGGCGGCTCATAATGCGGCCTGCTATACTGATGTTTTGATAATCGCCCTTTTCGCGCTCATAGTTGGCAAGTATATCTGCTGCATTGGCATTCACTTCATATTGTGCGGCAGGATAGGGGTCAATACCTAATTTACGTATCTGTTCAACCGCATCATGTCGAAATTGTTCTTGTTCTGATAGTTCCATAGGGATTTTATAAAGTTTTAGAGTCCGTAAAGTTATAAAGTTTAAACCAGCATCGATTTCCTTTCTATTGTAAATACTTTACAATTTCCAACTCATCAATTTGCTCCATACATTTAAAGTGCTTTTTGGGGCAGGCTTTAAATCCTATTTTGGAACAGGGCCTGCAACTAAGACCTTTTACTTCCATTATATGCGAGTTGGCTCCGGGTTTATAAGGATACATACCAAATTCAGGAATAGTATTTCCCCAAACAGAAATAATATCTTTTTTAAAAGCGGCAGCAATATGCATCAATCCTGTATCGTGGGTGATTATTTTTTTTGCCTGCCTGACCAATGAAGCAGAACCATTGATGGAGTATTTTCCGCAGGCATTAAATACCTTATCTCCCAAGGCTTGCCCTATTTCAATAGCTTTTACTTCATCACCTTTACCTCCAAGTAACACAATGGGCATATCAATGCGTTTACATAAAGAGATTATTTTATGTGCCGGAAGTTGCTTGGTATAATGATTAGCCCCTATTACAAAACCAATATACCCATTTCGGTGGGATGCGGGAAGAGTAGCTAAATCTATTTCTTCGGAGGATGGGATATGATACTCTAAGCCCTCACCATCATTAACCACTCCCGATGATTTTACCGTTTCAAAATATCTGTCCACGATATGTATTCCTGGCAACTTATTAATTTTCAAATTGACCATGAGCCACTTCTCAATATTAAGTTTTGGAAAGGCTGCCGATTTCTTTTTCAACGCAGACTTAACCTGCATAGAGCGCAGGTTATGGTGTAAGTCTACTATAAAGTCATAGCCTTCTTTTTTTAGCTCATTAATTACTTCATTCACATCCGATTCAATGGAGTAAATTTTATCAGTATTCCCTATTGCCTGTGCTATGGGTAAAAACGCCTTCTTGGTGAGATAATGAACTTCAGCGCCGGGGACTTGCTTTTTAATACACCTCACTACCGGACTTGTAAGCACAATATCGCCAATAGAGCTAAACCGTATGACTAAAACTTTAGTTATGAGTTCTGAATTAAGCGTTATGAATAAAAGGCAAATTTATCATTCATAGTTCATAATTCATAATTTTGCAAAATGTTTACAGGTATTATAGAGGAAATAGGCACTGATCAAAAGCCTTGCCATGAAAGGCGGGAACCTTCATTTGCAAATAGAAGCCTCATTTGCGGGAGAATTGAAACGTAATGAAAGTGTTTCGCATAACGGAGCTTGTCTTTCAGTAATACCGATAGTCTAAAACACGCTATGAGGTAATGGCAGTAAAGGAAACATTAGATAGAACCAATCTGAAACACCTAAATATGGTGATACATAAACTTGGAACAGTTCCTTACTTGCCAATGGCAGGATGGACGGGCATTTTGTGCAGGGGCATGTGGATGCAACAGTGAAATGTAAAGCAGTTAAAAAACTTAAGGGAAGCCATGTGTTTACTTTTATTGGAGAAAAAGAAGGATAGTAAATATATTGTTGAAAAAGGCTCTATTGCTTTAAATGGTGTGAGCCTGACAGTAGCCGATATTAACTAAAAATGTTTTTTCAGTGGCTATTATTCCTTACACTTTTGAGCATACCAATTTCAATAACATTAAAGCAGGTGACGAGGTGAATGTGGAGTATGATATATTCGGAAAATACTTTGTAAAGTATCTTGAAAAAACTAAAAAATAGTTCCCGCTATTTTCTTTACCGATTCTGATTTACCCATGGTATAGAAATGGATGCAAGGCACCCCAAATTTAATAAGTTCTTTACATTGTTTAATCCCCCATTCAATGCCTATTTCTTTTGCTTTTTTATCATCATCGCATTTGTCAATGGCATCTGCTAATTCTTCCGGTACTTCTATATGAAAAAACTTAGGCAGGCTTTGCAGTTGTTTTTTAATGGAGATAGGTTTAATACCGGGAATAATGGGGACATTTATACCATTATCCCTGCATAATTTTACATAATTAAAATATTTGTCATTGTCATAAAACAACTGGGTAACTATATATTCAGCGCCTGCTTCCACCTTTGCTTTCAGGTGTTTTAAATCCGTACTAAAATTGGGGCATTCAAAATGCTTTTCAGGGTAACCGGCCACGCCGATACAAAACCCACCATTGGCATTTAATCCGGTCATCTCTTCTTCATAAAGATATTTCCCATCATTAAGGGCCACAATTTGTTTTACCAGGTCAATGGCATGTTCATTGCCATTTGGTTCAGGAATAAAAGCGGTTTCTGTTTTCACTGCATCGCCTCGAAGAGCAAGTATATTATCAATTCCAAGAAACTGTAAATCAATAAGAGCATTTTCCGTTTCTTCTTTACTGAAAACCACCGCAAATAAGGTGAGGTACGGTATCAATTTTATATTTATTAATAATGGCGGCGCAAATGCCCACAGTTCCAGGACGTTTGCGCACAGATATCTTTTCCAGATACCCACCTTCGCGTTTCTTATAAATATATTCTTCCCGGTGATAGGTGACATTAATAAATGAGGGGTTAAACTCTATCAAAGGGTCAATACTTTCATAAATTGAGTTAATGCTCTTCCCTTTCAGGGGAGGCAATATTTCAAATGAAAATAGGGTTGATTTCGCTTTATTAAGATGACTTATAACTTTCATATCAATTTTATTTTGGACCGGAATTAACAGTTGATTTTTCTATACTTATGCCTGCATCCATAATCATTGGCAGGCTGTCTGCCCGCATAGCCTGGTTATAAGTGAATTCATACACGCCCGGTTTAGGAAATTTTACGTTTTGTTTAAAAAGGATTTTATTATCCCATATATCTCCCAACCCCTTACCAAGCCACCTTCCATTTGCATCGGCAAGAATACATTCCATCGTATCGCGCTCTGCAATTTTCATGGGTGATGCTATGTCAATAAAAAGATACAGATTGTTAAAATCATAACTCCCGGCATTTCTTACGGTAACAAAAATATTATACTTATTTATCGTATCGCTTACCGGAACATCAAAAAGCAGTGGCTTATTCATATCCCAGGTATTACCAGGAATAGTAATACTTTTTCTATACATTACATCCCTATTGCACGAGCATATAAAAACACAAATAAGTAATGTAAAATACAGTCTCTTCAAGTTCACTTGCCAAATTGATTTGCGAAATTAAGGAATATTCTATATTTGCACCTCGACGACCCTCACAGTTAACGCACTAAACTCTATAATTATAAGCTTATTGATGCAAAAGTACCCTCTTTTGGATTTAGTAATCATTGGAGCTCAAAAGTCTTTTACCACCTCTCTTAAGACTTATCTCGGGGAGCATCCTTCTATTATTACACATCCGCAGCAGGAGATGGCATACTTTACCGATGAAAGGGAGTTTCACAAAGGGTACGAAGTGGCTCTTCGGCATTATTTCAGAGGTTCTGAACATAAGAATGGTAAAAAATTAGTGGCGAAAAATGCTATTCTCTATGCCTCAGAAAAAGCAATTAAAAGGCTATATGACCACAATCCGGATTGCAAAATAATATTAAATCTGCGTAACCCGGTTGACAGGGCCTATTCTGCCTATCTAATGGAATATAATTATGCAGATGTGGCTTTCCCTTTCGAAGAAATTAAAGACATTACTGTTCAAGCAGATACTACCCACTTCCCTTTTACCTTATTTATTGATGCCGGTAATTACGCAAAACATATTAAAACGCTTTATAAATATTTTCCTAAAGAACAAGTGATGATAGTTTTATTTGAAGAGATTAAAGCAGACCCCCTGAAAATCTGCAGGCAAATATTCCAATGGCTTAAAATAGATGATAGTTTTACCCCGGAAATAAAAGTATATAATCCTACTAAGAAAAGAGGTTCGAAACTTTATGCCCGGCTTGCAGTTACTTTATTAAAACGCAGCCCAATTTTAAGAAAATCCGCCCAATTAATACTACCCTCCTACTACAATTATAAAATCGGGAATATTATCAGGGGGCTCAACAAAACAAACCGCAAATATGCCGCAATGAGTCCTTCAACCAGGGAATTCCTTTTAAATTACTACCGTGATGCAAATAAAGAACTGGAAGAAATTACAGGGAAAAAAGTTACGGATCTCTGGAGTAAATAGAAATCTACCTTCCGTTTAGCACCTCGTTAAAATATTTAACATAATTCCCTTTTTCTGAGATTTGTGAATATTTTTCAACTACCGTTTTGCGGGCTTCTATACCCATCTTTTTACGTAATGTTGAATCATCAATCAAACGGGATATTTTTTCAATCCACTCGTCTTCTTTGGTTGCAAGGAACCCGTTAACCCCATCCTGAATTATTTCAGAATTTACACCTACTGCCGACATTATAGCTGGTATTTCAAGCGCCATATATTGAAGCCCTTTTAGCCCGCATTTTCCTTTTGACCATTCATCATCGGGAAGAGGCATAATTCCTATATCGAATGAAGATAGTTCGTTGATTTCATTTTCCTTATTCCATCCTTGCCCTTTTATTCCCAATTCCGGGTTAACGTATTCTTTATCTCCAATTACTTTTATTTCCAATCTATCACCGTATTTTTCTTTCAGCTTTCTTAATATGGGAACAGCAAACTCAAAATGCTTAATGGTTGTTATGCTACCTGTCCATCCAATACAAATCTTACCTTCCTGGTACTTGCTGGTTGGGCTTCTTTTGTATTCTTCGGTATCAATAGTAGTTGGCACTATCTTTATGTTACTATTGTAATAAGAAGCATAATTGGCAAGATATTTATTTCCTGCAAAAATCATGTCACAAATAGATATAATCCGGGATATTTTTCCGGGATATTTCAACCAGCGTAATTTTTTATTCGCATCCGATGTATCGCCCATCCATATTGAATCATCAAAATCATACACCAGTTTTGCTTTTGATTTCCGGAATTGCCTTTCAAAATAGGTAGAGCCTAATAGTAATGCCTCCCGGTTAATAAAAATAATATCGAATTTATTCGCTTTGTAAACGTCTTTGCTTCTTTTATAAATAGCTTTAAGAAGCAAGAGGAATTTTCGGATATAGGCACCTTTCTTATAAAGATACTTATCGTCACTATCGGAAATATAGCTTGAATGCTCACAATGAAATCCATTCTCTTCGAGGTAAGTAAAAAATTGTTCAAACCTGAACCTTTGTCCAGGAGCCCTGTCAGGTCTGTGTGAAGTTACAAATAGTATTTTTTTCAAGGTCTTACTGTATCTTATCCCATCTTTACTCTTCAAGCCAAATAGCGGGTAGTTTTTCAGAAATTTCTATCTCGTCAAATTTTTTACTTTTCCTTATTCCCGCTTTTTTTGCCCATTTAGCCATAGTATTCAATCCATCTTTTAACGAAGTGGGGTTCTCCCCTGAAGGGAAAAAGTTTTTAACTTTTGAATGATCTGAAAAAGCATGCATCACTTCATTACGGGTAGGCAAGTGCCTAATTTGCCCTCTCAATTGCATAGCATCCATAGTAGCGGTTGCCATTTCATTAACGGAATATTCTTGATCAGCTCCAATATTAAAAATATGGTTATAAGCATGAGGATAATTCACTGAATTGGCAATACGCGGGGCTACATCTCCAATATAACTGAATGCCCTTGTTTGTGTACCATCGCCAAATACAGTAAGTTGCTTGCCCTGCATCAACTGGTTCATAAAAATACCCACTACATTTCTATACCTGTCTCCTATATTCTGGTATTCTCCATACACATTGTGGGGGCGGAAAACAATATAATTCAAGCCGAACATTTCATGGGTAACCTTCAAGTCCATTTCAACAGCATATTTTGCAATTCCATAGGGGTCTTCCGGAATAGGAATCATCATTTCCGTCATGGGTGGCTTTTGCTTGCCATAAACAGCAATAGAGGAGGTAAACACAAAACATTTTACCTTATGTTTTACCGATTCATTAATCAAATTAACGCTACCAATAAGGTTATTAGAGTAATTAAAGCGTTTAATAAAATGGCTTAACCCTTCTGCTGCATAAGCTGCAAGATGATAAACAAAATCGAACTTATATTCTGTGAATAGTTTACTCAACAGAACATGATCTTCTACAGAGCCTTGAATAAACTGCGCTTTAGGGTTAATATTATCAATAAATCCACCGCTTAAATCATCTAAAACCACTACCCTGCGCCCACTGTTTATCAATTCATTCACCACATGAGCCCCTATAAAACCTGCTCCGCCTGTAACTAATGAAATGTTCATATTGGAATAAAACTACAAATATACTATTCTGGAAAATTTGACTATTGACCCATTGGTATTGGAATATATGACTGAATAAAAAACCGGTTGTTCTTCCAAACTATATCTTATAAAATTAAGTTCCTACATTTGCCGCCGATTTCCTTAATTGTTTTGTAAAACCATCTATGAAAAATACTGTTCTGAAATATGGAACTATATCAGGCTTAATAGCTGCAATACTAATGTTCACCTCTGTACTTATTGAGAAAAGGACAGGATTGGGAAGTAGTTCTGAGGTGATTGGCTATGTTGGCATGGTTTTATCTTTCATCCCATTATTCCTTGGGGTTCGTTCCTATAGGCAAACGGAGGGACAGGGGTACGTTACTTTTTGGAAGGCATTGAATGTAGGGATTCTTATCATAGTTATTTCGGGAGTATTCTATACTGTTTCCTGGTTGATTGTTTACTACCGGGTAACCCCGGATTTTGCAGACAAGTATAGCGCTTATACAATCGCTGAAATTAAAGCTTCCGGCAAAGACCTAAAGGATACTCTTTTTGTTAAACAGCAGATGACCCAATATAAAGAAATGGCTAATAATCCGTTCTTGTTAGCAGCTTATACCTTTCCTGAATCGCTGCCAATGGGTATTATTATGACTCTGCTTTGCGGGGTTTTCCTGATGAAAAAAAGACCTGTTATTAGTGATGCTGTAGTAGTAAGTGATGAAAACCAGCCAGACTCATCAACCAATCCGTAGAATCATTTTCGGTTATTTCACTATCTCCACTTTCTGAATGAAATCAGTCCCACTCTCTTTTTTTATTCTTACAATATAGATGCCTTCGTTTAAAGCCGATGTATTTATTTGAAGCACTGGAACATCTGTAGTAGTTTTTGATACTATTTCTTGCCCCGTAATATTAAATATTGAAAGTGTTATCTCTCCTTTAATTCCATTCAATCCAATATCAAGTTGATTTTTTGCAGGATTCGGATAAACAGTAATTGTACCTTCTGTTTTAATTCCTTTAACTGAGGTTATAAGCCCGGTTACTTTCCGCACCCTGCTATTACTAAAATCTGCTATGTAAACATTTCCGGAGTTATCTGCATATACCCCCTGGGGTCCATTAAGTTCGGCTGCTGTTGCAGGGCCACCATCTCCGCTAAACCCTGCAATTGTTGGTATTCCTGCAAATCTGGTGATACTGCCGGTAGGACCAACCATCCTTATTTCGTTGTTCCCTTCATCATCAATATAGAGATTACCTGAGACATCTAAAGCTACTTCTTCCGGATGATCTAACTCTGATGCGGTGGCTGGTCCTCCGTTTCCTGTATATCCCACTACCCCATTTCCGGCATAGGTAGAAATGATGCCTAAACTATCTATAACCCTTACCCTTGCATTCTGCTGGTCTCCGAAATAAAGGTTGCCTGCTGCATCGGCTGCCAATCCCGTAGGGCTCTCCAGTTCTGCAGCAATGGCAGGTCCTCCGTCGCCATCGTAACCAAATGTGCCATTTCCGGCATAAGTTGTAATGATACCAGAGGTATCTACCTTCCGGACGCGATTATTTATATCATCAGCTATATAAAGATTGCCGATTTTGTCCAGGATAACACCGGTGGGATAATCCAAATTAGCCGCAGTAGCCTGCCCGCCATCACCACCAAAACCACCTACACCATTACCCGCGACGTTTGTAATTATACCGCTCGAAACATCCACCTTCTGTATTCTTTCTCCCGATAATTCGGAAATATAAAGATTACCTGTCGTATCCAAGGCTAATCCCCCGGGACCGTTAATTTCAGCAGCAGTAGCTTGCCCGCCCTCTCCGCTATATCCGGCATAACCGATGCCTGCTATGGTGCTTATTATGCCCGAAGTATTAACTTTCCGCACACGGTTATTACCATAATCCGCTATATAAAGAATACCAGCTGCATCAACAACCACCCCAATAGGGTCCTGTAAATTGGCAGCTGTGGCTTGTCCCCCATCACCTCCATACCCGGCAGTAGCACTGCCTGCAATGGTGGTAATAGTTTGGGAGGACGTGAAAAGTGAAAAAGTATAAGTAAAAAATAAAATAAGAGTAAGTTTTTTCATGGGAGTGGATTTTAAAATACAAAGATAGGAAAGTAAAAGAGGTAAATTACGTATTCCTCCTGTCTGCCCCATTCCTTACTTTCCCCTGAAGGGGAAAGCGTATTATTATTCTATATTTAAACATTTACTAAGCTATAAACAGTTCCTAATCGAAAGTCATAAATTCGCTTTAGATATGAATAGAAACTCCATTAATAGAGGGTTTTATTATGGCGCTTCCCCCGAAATGTTAAAAGGGCTGAAAGTTTAAGAAATAACATGACTGAAGCAGAACTACTCTTGTGGGAAAGAATCAGGAAAAATAAGAATGAAGGTTATCGTTTCAAAGCACAACACCCGATAGGGAAGTTTATTGTAGATTTTTATTGCCACAAGGCATTATTAGTGATAGAAATTGATGGGAGCGTCCACAATGATAAAATAGTTGCGGAGAGAGATGAAGGGAGAGAATTGGAAATTAGTAATTTGGGAATTAAGGTCATAAGATTTACAAATGAGGAAATATATAATGATCTTGATAAAGTAACTTTAACTATTTCAGGCATTTAAAAAAATAGGAATGGATTATAGTAAATGATTCGGATACAGAGATAGTAACGTTTTCCCCTTGAGGGGAAAACACCTCTGTGACTATAATTCGTTTGATTTTCTGTATCAAAAAAGAATGGGACCTTCAAATAGGGATTGATTCCATGACAGGAAATGTTTGAAAATGAAAGAAAAGAGCCGCTTTCCCCTCCAGGGGAAAGTAAGGAATGGGGCGTTGCCTTACATATTCCTCCTATACTGCCCACCCACCTCAAACAAGGCATTGGTAATTTGCCCGAGGGAGCAGTAGTGGGTAGCTTCCATCAGTTTTTCAAAGAGGTTTTTATTATGTATGGCAGCCATGTTGCAGCTCACTTAATAGTTTGGGCTTTATCTGTATTCGCTTTGTGCAGGTCATTCAGCATGTGTATCTGGTATTCTTTTTCTTCTTTGGTAGAGCGAATAACTTCCTTCGGAATAATAGTTGGAGAGCCTTTTGACGAAAGGAAAGTATTTACACCCACAATAGGATATTCGCCTGTATGCTTCAATCGTTTCATAATACAGGCTTTCTTCCTGTATTTTACCGCGCTGGTACATGGTTTCCATAGCGCCAAGCACGCCGCCCCGTTCGGTTATCCGGTCAAATTCTGTCAGAATGGCTTCTTCTACAAGGTCGGTCAGTTCTTCAATAATAAATGAACCCTGTAAAGGATTTTCATTTTTAGCCAAGTCCTAATTCTCTGTTAATAATTAATTGAATGGCGATGGCCCGGCTTACACTTTCTTCGGTTGGTGTAGTAATTGCTTCATCATAAGCATTGGTATGAAGCGAATTGCAGTTATCATAAATAGCATACAAAGCCTGCAGGGTTGTGCGTATATCATTAAAATCAATTTCCTGTGCATGCAAGGAACGACCGGAAGTTTGAATATGATATTTCAGCATTTGTGAACGTTCATCCCCCCCGTATTTCAGTTTCATAGATTTTGCCCATATTCTCCTTGCAACCCGTCCTATCACTGCATACTCAGGGTCAATGCCATTGGAGAAGAAGAAGGATAAGTTGGGCGCAAAATCATCAATATGCATACCCCGTGAAAGATAATATTCCACATACGTAAAGCCATTTGCAAGCGTAAATGCCACCTGTGTAATGGGATTAGCGCCTGCTTCAGCAATATGATAACCGGAAATAGAAACAGAATAAAAATTCCGGACTTTATTATCGATGAAATATTGCTGAACATCGCCCATAAGCCGCAACGAAAATTCGGTAGAAAATATGCAGGTATTTTGAGCCTGGTCTTCTTTCAAAATATCAGCCTGCACCGTACCGCGCACTTGTGAAAGAGCAGAAGCTTTTATTTTTTCATACACATCTTCCGGCAGAACCTGGTCGCCTGTAATACCAAGCAGCATAAGCCCTAATCCATCATTGCCTTTGGGCAATTCACCTTGATAGGAAGGTTTTTTTACGCCCGATTTTTTATACTTATCTTTATTTTTTTTTCTACTTCTTTTTCAAGTCTGTTTTCTTTTATATAAAGTTCACATTGCTGGTCAATGGCGGCATTCATAAAGAAAGCGGCAATAATAGATGCAGGGCCGTTAATAGTCATGGAAACGGAAGTCTTGGGGTCGCAGAGATTAAAACCGGAATAGAGTTTTTTAGCATCATCGAGGCAGCAAATAGAAACACCGGCATTGCCAATTTTTCCATAAATATCCGGGCGGTAATCGGGGTCACGTCCATAAAGCGTAACTGAATCAAATGCAGTGGAGAGCCTTTTGGCAGGCATTCCGGCACTTACATAATGAAAACGCTTATTGGTCCGCTCAGGTCCACCTTCTCCGGCAAACATACGGGTAGGGTCTTCTTCAGAACGTTTAAAAGGATAAACCCCTGCGGTATAGGGAAATTTTCCCGGGAAATTCTCTTGCAAGCACCAATGCAATATCTCGCCCCAGGCTTTATATTTGGGCACAGCTATTTTAGGAACTTGAGTATGCGAAAGTGATTCGCTATGCGTTTTTACCTTAATATCTTTGCCACGCACATTATATAAATAAAACTCATCTATATAACGCTTCATTTCACTTTCCCAACCTTCCAATAATTTCCTATTTTCCAGGGTGAGTTTTTCTTCTAATTCTTTGCCTCTTTTTTGAGTTAATTTTTTAAGAGCAGCATCTTCTATCATCCCCTCCACTTTGTGGAGAGCATAGAGTTTTTCAGCAATCTCGCTCTGGTCATCCGCCCATTTATCATAGCTGCGAATGGTTTCCGTAGTTTCAGATAAATAACGTACTCTGTCAGGTGGAATGATGAATATTTTTTGTGATTGCTCTTCAGAATGTTTGTAGGTAGAATGCAAGTCAGCCCCGGTTTTTTCTACGATAGTATCCATGACAGATTTATAGAGGCTATTCATTCCAGGGTCATTAAATTGAGAAGCTATGGTACCAAAAACTGGCAATTCTTCCTCTTTTTTGGTGAAAACATTATGATTCCGTTTATATTGTTTCTTCACATCCCTTAGTGCATCGGGAGCGCCACGCTTATCAAATTTATTAATGGCTATCACATCCGCATAATCAAGCATGTCAATCTTCTCCAGCTGGGTAGCAGCGCCATATTCAGGTGTCATAACATAGAGCGATACATCGGAATAATCTACAATTTCGGTATCGGACTGACCGATGCCGGAAGTCTCCAGCAGAATAAGGTCAAAGCCTGATGCTTTTAATATTTCAACAGCTTTTGAAATGCTTTGTGAGAGCGCCAAATGGCTTTGCCGAGTGGCAAGCGAGCGCAAATAAACACGAGGATTGGCAATAGAGTTCATTCGGATACGGTCACCCAATAAAGCCCCTCCTGTCTTGCGCTTGGATGGGTCAACGCATAGAATGGCTATACTCTTGCCTACCCCCATCCCCACTTGGGGAGTTAAAGGGGTTCCTTTTTCAGCAAAATCAATTAAAAACCTGCGGATTATTTCATCAATGAGAGAAGACTTGCCCGCACCTCCAACTCCGGTAATACCCAGCACCGGGACATTTTTTCCCTGTGAAAGTTTTTTTATTTTGCTATGCACCTCAGCCGCTTTATCCGGATAATTTTCTACAATAGATATAAGGCTGGCAATAGATTTCGCCCGCCCGGATGAACCGTTCGGACGGGCTTCTTTATTCTTTAAGTTTTTAATGTATAGGTCAATATGAGAAGAAGGTGGAACGGTATCGCACTTTTCAAGAATATCGTTAATCATGCCCTGCAAGCCCATTTTACGCCCATCGTCAGGAGAGTAAATACGGGTAATGCCATAGTTGTGCAAATCCGTAATTTCAGAAGGAAGTATAACACCACCTCCGCCTGCAAATATTTTAATATGCCCGCAACCCTGCTCCTTTAGCAGGTCGAACATATATTTCAGGTATTCGTTATGCCCGCCCTGGTACGAGGTCATGGCAATAGCATTAGCATCCTCCTGTATGGCGCAATTAACTACCTCCTGGGCGCTACGGTCATGCCCCAAATGAATTACCTCGGCTCCGCTTGCCTGCATAATACGCCTCATAATATTGATAGCGGCATCATGCCCGTCAAACAAAGAAGCAGCGGTTACAATCCTGATTTTATTCTTTGGCTTATAGGGAGGGACTTCGGCTTGCATAATTTACCTTTAGTGATGCGCAAAGTTAGGGGAAAATAGGGAATAGGGCAATTTAAGGCGTTTTGGGTGGTTAAAGGTTAGTATCTTTGCGATAATAACGCAATGTATCAATTATGAAGGCAATTAATCTTAAATCTGAATTAATACATCTGATTGAAGAAGAACAGGATGAGAGCATCTTAAAAGCCATTAAAACACTTCTTCAGAAAGCTGGATTTGACCCTATTTTAAAAGAAAAACTTACAAGCAGGGCATTGCAATCCGAAAAGGAAATAATTTCCGGAAAGGTTTTAAGTAAAGCGGAGGTTATCCGGCAGACGGATAAGATAAAAGGAAAGTGAAACTTGTATATACTCCTCAAGCTCTCGAAAGTCTTACAGAGGCGTTGGAGTTTATTGCTCCGAATGTAAGCACCCAAATCCTCCATTCAATTCGGGACAGAATACTTTCACGCGCAGATAAACTGGTTAATAGTCCCCTTGCAGGAAGGAAGGAAGAATATTTAGCACACTTAGGAATGAACCATCGCAGGGTAATTGAATCTCACTATAAAATAATTTATCGCATTAAAGATAATTGTATTTATGTTACTGATATTTTCGACACCAGGCAAGACCCGCTAAAAATGAGGGGATAATCTGCTATTGTTTACTATTTACTTTGAGTGGTTAAAGGTTAGTATATTTGCAATTATGCGTTTTAGAGCAGCAAAACATATTAAAGATTATATTATTGAAGCGAAACTTGATAATGGAAAAGTCAAGTATTACGACTTTGAGAAATGGTTGTTCGGTGATGTCAACCCAATGTTTGTTAAGTTTAGATGTTTAGAAAAATTTAAGAAAGTAAAAGTTTGGAATGGGATTTTAATTTTGGGTAATGATGAAATGGATTTTCTCCCTGAACATATTAAGGATTTTGAAATTAAACGTAAACTGAAGATTATTAATAGGGATGAGAAATCACGTAAGGTAAAATAGCTTCAAAATTCTTTCTGAGTAAATCTAATTGTAAATATTCATCATGGAAGAAGGAGAGTATATTGCATTTTATTACAGAATAAGTGGCGAATTAATGGCTTGGATGGCACAGATAGAATACTTTGCCACTTGGGCTATTGCAAAGCACTTTTGTAAGGATATTTATAAAGGAGAGTATTCGAAACAGGATGAATTATTGGCTATTCTTAGTGACAAAATACGTAGCTTTAATGACAAGATGGAGATATTGGAAGACATTTTAAAAAGAAGGTACAATTATCCAGTTAAAGATTTAATTTCCAAGCTTAAAAACCTCCAAGATGATAGAAATAGGTTTGCACATACTCAAGTGTATATACCTATTAATTTATCATCAATTGCAAATGAAAAAGAAATAACTATTATTGAATTGGTAAGACCCTATCCTAAAAAGAAGGATGAGATAAAGGAATCTTATTCATATCCAATAAACAAGCATACCCAAAATCTCAGTGATGCTGCCGAAGTAAGAGATATTCTAATGCATTTAATTTCTAACGTTATCAACCCCTAATGTATATTTAAAATTTATAATCTGTATTATAACTTATGCTCACCATCTCCCCCTCCGACACCCCACAAAACTTATTACATTCTCATCTTGTTTCATCGGTTGGACCGAGACCAATATGTTTTGCCAGCACCATTGATGCTAAAGGCAACCCTAATCTCGCTCCTTTTAGCTTCTTTAATATTTTTGGTTCTAACCCACCTATTGCCATGTTTTCCCCGGCACGTTCAGGCAGAACAGGAAATAATAAGGACACCGTATATAATGTTAAGGAAGTCCCGGAAGTGGTAATCAATGTAGTTACATACAGTATGGTTCAACAGACATCTCTTGCCAGCGCTGAATATCCGAGAGGAGTGAATGAGTTCACCAAATCAGGGTTTACGCCAATTCCATCAGAAAAAATCAGACCTTTCAGGGTAAAAGAATCCCCGGTTCAAATGGAATGTAAAGTATTGGAGGTGAAGAAAACAGGCAATGGTGGAGGTTCAGGCAACCTTATATTATGTGAAATAATATTGATGCACATTAGTGAAGACATCTTGAATGAGCATGGCAGAATAGACCAAACTAAAATTGATTTGGTGGGACGTATGGGCGGACACTGGTATTGCCGGGCACATGGCGATGCGTTATTTGAACAAGCCCAGCCTATGCAACATCTCGGTATTGGCATAGATGCCATGCCGGCAAGTATTAGAAACAGCCACATATTTACCGGCAACGATTTGGGTAAATTGGGGAATGTTACCCATCTGCCATTGGAAGCAGATGTAAAGAATTATAAAGCCTCCGAAAGTTTTGCCACTAAGAAATTAGAAAACGAAGAGGATTTACATAATGAAGCTAAAAAGCTATTGGAGCAAAACCATATTGAAGAGGCATGGAAACTTTTATTGGCAGGAGCAATTTGAAAATTAATCTATGAAAATAGAAAGTGAGTATCTTTGCATAGTAAAGTCTTTCTTATGGGTACCGCAGAATTAAAATCTAATCTTCGCCGGCTGATTGATAAAGTAGATGATAGCAAGACTTTAAAGATTGCCTATTTAGTGCTTTCAAAAAACGCAGAAGACAGGGAAGACTGGTGGAATTCACTTTCTAAAATAGAGAAAACTTCGATTGAAGAAGGATTAAAGGATATTGACAAGGGTAATGTCTTTTCTCATTCCAACGTAATGAAAGATTTAAAAGCTGAATTTCCCGGTATCTTTAAATGAGTAATAAAGTTTTCTGGTCAGGGAAGGCAAAGGATGATTATAGAAATATCCTATTGTATCTTCAACAAAACTGGACTCTAAACGAAGTGCAGAAATTTACCGGTAAGGTAGAGCGTAACATCTCAAATCTATTATCAAATTCTGAAATCGGAACTATCTCTAAAAAGAAATTAATCCGTCGGCTCGTTGTTTCGAAACAAATTTCCCTTTACTATAAAATCAAGCAAGGAGATATTTATATAGTCACACTTTTTGACAACAGGCAAAATCCTGGCAAATTAAAGGTATAATTATGTATCCTAAATGGATTGTAACTTTTTCCCCTATCTTCACGTCTTAGAACAAAATCACAAATTTTAACACTATGAAAACTAAATTTTTCCTCGCCGCTTTAATCGCTATTGTTTTGTTACCGTCCTGCATTTTGAAAGTAGGCTCGAATGTCAAATACACACACCTTCCGGCAGAGGGAAGGAATATGCCTATTCAGTCTTTTAACTCTATCAAAGCCAATGGAGTTTTTAATATTATTCTTCAACAAGGAACTACTGAAAGCGTAGTGGTGAAAGATGAATTCCCCAGCGATTTGAAGGTAACAAATGATGGCAATACGCTTATTATTATGGATACTGTAAGCAATCATAATGGGGTTGATAACCGGAAAACAAACATTTATGTTACCTATAAACAACTAAATGCTATTGAGACAGAATCGGTGGGGCAGATTAAAACCCTTGATACCATTAAAACCAGCCGGTTTAGCTTTGAGTCAGATGGAGTAGGGGAAAACACTTTATTCCTCAATGCAGATTCCGTTACTGCATCAGCAAATGGGGTGGGTGCATTAAATATTGCAGGTAAAGCCCGGTATGCCAACATTGAAGATAACGGAGTTGGCGCGTTAAAAGCAAGTGATTTTAAGGTAGAGATTCTCCACGCCAGTGTAAACGGAGTAGGTGCCGCCAAAGTATATGCTTCGGGCGAAATTTACTTACAAGTAAGCGGCGTAGGAGGAGTTAAATACTATGGTCCTGCAAAGGTGATGCAGCAGGAAAGCAGCGGGGTAGGAAAAGTGGAAAGAGGTGAGTGAGCAAAGGAAAAAGGAAAAAGTTTATAAAGTGAAAAGCAAAAAAGCTAAACAACTTTATAAACTTTTTCTTTTACAAACTTTCTACTCTAAGGAGTCGATATATTTTTGGCGGAGAATAGCTTGGTTTGGGGAAGCCGCTCCGGACCACGATTCGCTCCGTGCCGCCGCCCAATTCTCGTTGCTGCCATCGGCCCGAAGAACATGTCGCTGGCGGTGGAGGTGGCCGACGGCGTCCTGCCCTACCTGTGGAGCCCGTCCCGCTGGGACCAGGCCTGGGGGGACCTCCTGGCGGACGCTAAGCCCGGATTCGCCATTGCGCCGACCGTCCTCGTGGCCATCGACGACGACATCGACCGGGCCCGGGAAGCCGTCAGGCCCCGCCTGGCGCTGCACATCGGAGGTATGGGGCGCGGGAAGAGCTTACCA
>CAVYDB010000045.1:0-58876 GCA_963767125.1 uncultured Bacteroidota bacterium
TTATAGTTTTGATTATGCTATTCCTTAAAATTTTTACGGTTTCTGATATAAAATTTTATTCAATATTTTTCCATTAGAATCTTTACTGGAAAAGACTTCGGAGCTATTCCCTTATTAAAAATTTACTTGTCGTTTCCAAATATGTATTATGTTTTTGTTAATATTTTTATGTGTTCAAATGTAGATATTACTCAATACAAAGATACTGACCCTTTATTTTTTGAGAACAAAGAGGGTGCTACTACCTGATTATCAGGTGCTAAATTTTTTAAATTATTGCCTAATAAAAGAATCAGGGAATTCAGGTTAATTTGAATTCTGTAAAGCAAGGATACCATAACATATTGAAACTATTGCCAGGCACTATCAACATGTTTAGAAGGAATGCACAAAATAAAAACACCAATTGAATACGCAAAAAGAGAAAGTGAGAGTGACTTCAATAAATATCATTACTTTTGCAAATAATAACCAAACTACCAACACCATCAAATTAAACTAAAAACTATTACTATGAGACCAATACTTACAGTTTCCTTACTATTTTTTTTTATAGCTGCAAAGGCTCAAACAAACCCGGCTACTCCAAATGCGGGATTTGAATCATGGACGCATAATTCATCCTATGGCGGTTACGATGACCCGGTTAGTTGGAACGACTTAAATTCCAGTACAGGAATTTTAGGATTATTTACCTGTTACAAGGATTCTACACCGGCAGATGTGCATAGTGGTATGTATTCTGTGCAATTAATTACTATGTCGCTTTTAACTGAACTTATTCCCGGAACCATAACTACCGGAACTATAAATACCGGAAGCCAGGTTATTAATGGTGGAATACCATACACATTGCGACCGGATAGTATTATCGGGTGGTATAAATATACTCCTGCAAGCGGAGACAATGGTGACATTGAGTTTTACGTTTTTGGTGCAAATCATTTGGACACTATCGGCCAGGCATTCTTTAAAACCCCAACTACAACTGTTGGCACCTATACACGATTTTCATTAGCTGTGACTTATACGTCTACTGCTACCCCTGATACCGCCCTTTGGATTATTACATCGAGTAATGATCAAAATACAGGACATTCCGGAAGCCAGCTTATTATCGATGATCTTGGTCTTGCTTTTGATTCTACAACAGGCATTCCTCCTATCAATAACGTGGAAAATATAACTGTGGGACCCATTCCCTCAACGCGATTTATTTCCATCAACAACGGTTCAAATTTAAAATCGTTACTCTTTACCCTTATTGATGCTACGGGGCGCAAGATTGAAGAAGCTAAAATAGATGAAGGTACCACCAACATTAATATTATGGGAATTGCAGAAGGATCTTATATTTATTTGATACAAAATGAACTGAGGGCAACTGTAAAGAGTGGCAAAATTGTCATTCAAAGATAATAATTTTATCTAAAGTTTCAGTACATTATAATTAAAGCTATTCCAGCAATTGACGAGAATTATTGTAAGTAAAGAAAGCCGTTGAAGAACTTAAAATATTTTTTACTTGTAGCGTTTCTTTGGTCCCTCTCACTTAGCGCCCAAAAAACCGGAACCCTGAAAGGGTTTGTGACCGACTCTTCGGGAAAGGAGAGAATTGTTGGAGCCACTATTTACGAAGTTGGTAATATTTCCAAGCTTTTTTTTAGCGACAAGTCCGGTAATTATGAATTGTCGCTAAGTCCGGGAAAACACACAATTATATGTTCTGTTCTCGGTATGAATCCGGATACTATAAATATCTCCATTGATTCATTATCTGTAATAACCCATAATTTCATATTGAATTTCGAAAGCAGGCAAATGCAAACTCTTGTTATATCTGCCGGAAGATACGAACAAAAATTACAGGATATAACAGTTTCGATGGACGTATTGAAACCTGAATTGATTGAGGACAATAATGCAACCAATATAAAACAAACCCTTGCGCTTGCCCCTGGGTTAGATATTCTGGATGGTGAACCCCAAATTCGCGGTGGGAGCGGGTTCGACTTTGGCATTGGAAGCAGGGTGGCTATTTTGATAGATGGGCTTCCGGCATTACCTGGCGACGGAGGACGCATACCATGGGATTTATACCCTATAGAAAATGTAGAACAGATTGAAATCATTAAAGGTGCTTCTTCCGTTACAAATGGGTCATCGGCCTTGAGTGGCAGTATCAACATACGTACTGCTTATCCGACAAATACGCCCACCACCTCAGTCTCTATCTATTCGGGGCTATACGACTCTCCTCCTATTGCAGGTTCAAAATGGTGGACAGGGGCAGCTAATTTTTCAGGGACAAGTTTTCTTCACACCCAAAAAATAGGACAGCTTGACCTTGTAATAGGTGGAATGGTACTTTATGACCATGGCTATGTTGGTCCGCCACCGTATAAACCTCTTTTAGGAACATCAAATGGCACTTCCATCAGTGACAATTCAATGTCGGAAAGAACAGGGCGGTTTAATTTTGGATTATGCTATCACCTGAAAAAAATACCCGGATTGAGCTTTGGACTGAATGGAGACGGGGGAGAATCCTTTAATCCTATTTCATTGATATGGGATAGTATCGGGCAAGGAATATATAAAGCTTATCCCAATACAGTTATTTTACAAGACCAGAAAATATTTTATCTCGATCCATACATTACATATTTATCGGGCAATGGATTTGAACATAGCTTGCGGGCGCGTTACTTTTATACCAATAATGTTGAAACAAATAATCCTACCAGTGTAACTACTGTTGCTTATGCAGAATACCAGTGTATTAAAAAATTCTATGAATTGGGGGGATTAAATGTAACCGCCGGACTGGTAATGAACGAGACATTTTCCCACACTGATTCATTAAGTTATCTTGGCGTTTTCCTTCCCCCCTCTACAAATCGCCTACAAAATTATGCGGGTTATGCCCAGCTTGATAAAAAATTCTGGAAAGTATTAAATTTATCCATGGGATTCAGAGAAGAAAATTTTATCATAAACAATGGGGAAAATGTTTCCAAGCCGATATTCCGCTCGGGGTTGAATTTCCAAATGGCACAAGCTACCTTTTTCCGTTGTTCATACGGACAGGGGTACAGATTTCCTACCCTTACCGAAAAATATTTAAACTCCCAGTTCAGTGATTTAAGCATTTTCGCTAATCCAAATTTATATCCCGAAACGAGTTGGAATGTTGAAATAGGTATTAAACAGGGGTTTAAGATTGGAGATTTTATGGGGTTTTTGGATGCTGCAGGATTCTGGCAGGAATATCAAAATACGATAGAACTTACTTATGGTGCCTGGAGCAAATACCTGGAATACGGCAAACCCCGATACTCGGACGGATTTGAATACCTTAATACCGGACCTACCCGGGTGCGGGGCGTTGATATTTCATTGGTAGGGGAAGGAAATATTTCCAAAAATTTTAAAATTGATGTGCTTGGGGGTTATACATACACCCTTCCGCAAGCTGTTGACCCAAATTTGGTTTATGCTACAGATACTGTTCATTCTAAATTGTCATACGAATCTACCAGTTCAAACACGGCCAATAATATTTTGAAATACCGTTTTCAGAATATCGGTAAAATGGACATTGAGTTGAAGTATAAAAAGTATTCTGTTGGCGGCAATTGGACATATTATAGTTATATGCAAAACATTGATGAAGTGTTTTATACTTTAGCCAGCCTGGGAGAATATGGTATTCAGCAATACAGGCAGGAGCATAACAATGGCATTAATGTATATGCTGCCCGTATAGCATTGCAGGCAACTAAAAAGCTTAAAGTAGCTTTTGTAGTTGAAAACTTATTTAATTTAAGTTATTCTCTCCGACCGCTTAAAATAGAACCTCCGCGTACGTTTGCAATAAGACTTGATTATAAAGTGGGATAAGATTCCTCTACAAGAAAAAATTGAAACGATATTTATTTGAATGGGTGGAATTTTTTTCTTAAAGGAATAAAAATAACATGGTTAAACCATCGTCATCCACAAAGTATCTACAAGTAATCCATATTTTCCGCGGTATTGTTTTATTGTCAGTTTAAGTACACGAATAATCTTCCTAAATCCTTATATTCGCCCTATTAACAAAGGTTTTTGAAATGCTATATTTTGAAAAACCATAGAAACAATTAAAGAAAATGTCAAAAATATTCCTGGCGGAATTTCGTTATTTGTATTCAAATGCAGTTCAAGATAAATGAATATAGGTGGAAATAAAAATATGAGACATTATACCTATGCTATATTATTGTTTTTATTGTCCTCTTTTTCTTTTGCACAGACAGTAGTAACCGGGAAAATATATGATGCCCAAACAAAGGAGCCCATGCCTTTCGTTAATTTAGTATTGAAGAATACGAGCACGGGTACTTCAACTGATTATGAAGGAAACTATAAAATAGTCAGCACTTCAACATCCGACTCTCTTCTCGTTTCTTACATTGGGTATAAATATGCAGCCTACGCCATAAAAAACAACCAGGTACAGGAGATAAATATTTTTCTTGAACCCGAATCCTCTATCCTTTCTGAAGTTACCATTCACCCCGGAGAAAACCCGGCATGGAGAATTATGCGAAAGGCAGTGGAACACAAGCCCCAGAATGACCCTAACCATATTGAATCGTATCAATATGAGGTGTATAATAAAATTGAGTTTGACCTGAATAATATTTCAAAAAAAGCGGAGGATCGTAAAATCCTGAAATCAATGAATTTTGTTTTTAAAAATATTGATAGTAGCAATGTAAAAGAGAAGCCCTACCTCCCGGTATTTATATCGGAGGCAGTATCGGATATATACTACCGCAACAGCCCGAGATTTAAAAAGGAAGTAATTAAGGCAACAAAATTTTCGGGATTTAAAAACCAAAGCGTAGGACAATTTACAGGAGATATGTACCAGGATGTGGATATATACAAAAATACCATACTTATTTTTGCCCAGCAGTTCAATAGCCCCATATCAAACAATTGGAATATATTTTATAAATACTATTTAATTGATAGTATGACAATTGACGGGCACTGGTGTTATCAACTACAATTCAAGCCAAAACATAAACAAGAGTTTGCCTTTTCAGGCAATATGTGGATTGCCGACACTTCGTTTGCATTAGTAAGACTCGAAATGACTATGCCGGGTGATGTTAACCTGAATTTTGTTCAATCATTCAGCGTAATAGAAGA
Source organism: uncultured Bacteroidota bacterium (assembly GCA_963767125.1). Taxonomy (GTDB): domain Bacteria; phylum Bacteroidota; class Bacteroidia; order JABEUT01; family JABEUT01; genus JABEUT01. The sequence continues at coordinate 5,206 of CAVYDB010000045.1, forward strand.
ATTTACACAGGTAGATAATAAATACTGGATGCTGAGCAAAAACAAACTGACAGTTGATTTCTCCCTTCGTAAAAAAGGGCTTGGAATGTATGGCAGAAAAACCACTTTATACAATAATTTTGTAATAGATCAACCCAAGGAAGACAAGTTCTATAATATCAGCAATAATATTATCGTGGAAGACAGCGCGGAAGACCGTTCAGCAAAGTATTGGGATTCCATTCGGTTGGAGCCATTATCAAAAGGCGAAAAAAATATTTACAAAATGGTAGATACAGTTCAAACCTTGCCTATTTATAACTTTGCTTACAGGGCTGCCATATTGCTTGCCACGGGGTACCGGACCTTTGGGAACTTTGATATTGGACCCCTCGCAGATTTTTATAGTTACAATACGGTAGAAGGCACGAGGTTCCGTTTTGGCGGGCGAACCAGCAACAAGTTTAGCGAATGGTATGAATTAAACGGGTACGCAGCCTATGGATTTACAGATGAAAAAATGAAGTACAGGTTAGGTTTCACTACTTTTATTACTAAAACCCCGTGGCAGCAAATAGATATACATTTTAGTGACGATTTACAAATTCTCGGGCGCACGGATGATTTATTTGCCAGAGATAATTTTCTCACATCCATACTGGCACGTGCACCTTTAAGTAACCTTACCCGGATACAAGAGACCCGGTTTACCTACGACCGGGATATATTTACGGGGCTTGAAATCAAGCTATCATATATAGACAGAATATTTTCTCCTTTGCAGAATAATCAGTATGATTTTTTAAGCAGCACAGGAGAAATATTTTCTAAGCCGGATATTCATGCACCCTCTTTGCAATTTTACCTGAATTTTTCTTACAACGATAAATATGTAGTAGCCAATATGAGCCGCATTGATGTGGGAACACGATACCCTACTCTCATAATTCAATATACAGAAGGACTACAGGGTATTTTCCAGGGAGATTATAAATATCATAAAATAGTGGCGGGATTAAGCGAAGTCTTGCATCTTAACCCTTTTGGCGATACACATTACTTTATTGAAGGTGGTAAAATAGTTGGTTCAGTTCCATATCCTCTAATGGAGTTGCCTTCGGGAAATGAAACTTATATTTTTGATGAAAATGCCTATAACCTGATGAACTATTACGAATTTGCCTGCGACCAATATCTCGGTATAAATGTTGAACATCACTTTGAGGGTTACTTTTTCAAAAAAATCCCCTTCTTCAGGAAATTAAAGTGGAGGGAAGTGGGAGGGTATAAAATACTTTGGGGCTCTGTTAATCCTGAAAATGAACAAATCCTTTTATTCCCCCCGACCCTGAGGGCGTTAAACGATGGACCCTATTCTGAAGCGGATTTAGGTATTGAAAATATTTTCAGGTTTTTACGTATAGATGGACTATGGAGGCTCTCTTATCTTAACGACCCCAATGTTTCCAGGTTTTCCATCATGGGGACGCTTCAGCTTATATTTTAATTCACTACATTTGAACTTAAAATAAATTAGCTATGGTACCTGCAAGTATAAATAAAGAATCTTTTGATTTCTTAAAACAGCTTTCGAAAAACAATAACCGCGACTGGTTTAATGAACATAAAGAAAATTACCTTGAGGCACATGAAAACATTATTCATTTTGCCGATGCTTTATTAGTTGAAATGAGCAATCACGATAAAATGGAAACTTCGTCGGGAAAAGAAAGCCTGTTCAGGATTTACAAAGATGTACGCTTTTCAAAAGATAAAACACCCTATAGCTGCCGCTGGAGCGGGGCTTTTAAAAGGGCCACTAAAAAACTGCGCGGTGGATATTATTTTCATCTTGAACCGGGCAAATCCTTTTTAGCAGGGGGCTTCTGGAACCCTGAACCGGCAGATTTACAAAGAATAAGACAAGATATAGCATTAAATTATAAAGAGTGGAAAAAACTGCTGGCAAATAAATCCTTGACTAAAATATTTGGAGAAATGCAGGGTGAGCAGATAAGTTCAGCACCGCGGGGGTATGCTAAAGACCATCCCGCTATTGAACTGCTGCGCTACAAGCAATTTATTTTCAGGCACCCGCTTGCCGATAAGGAGGTATGCAGCCCGGGCTTTTTAATGGATGTAAATGATGTATTTAAAAACCTGCGCCCCTTTTTCAATTATATGAGCGAGGTACTAACCACTGATGCCAACGGTGTTTCAATTTTTTAAACATAGTCCCCCTCTACGGAAGAAAGTAAATAATTGCCGTAATAATGATTCCAAAAAGTATGGATGTAATCAACATCATTAAAGCCTTTTTTTTATCCATTTTTAACATTTCCTCTATTTCAACCCTCTTTATTTTTCCCCGCTCCTCAAAATTAAAAACACCTTTCCAGCCAAAGGCCAAACAAAATTTATAATACCACTGCTGAAACCCTATGGCAAGTGAAGCTGCCGGAAGAAAAACCGTCAGCCGCCAGGGCTTACCCGCATGAACTAATAAAAGAAAAACTATTAGCGCTATAAAAATAACGGCAGCAAATGCAAAACTGTTTCGCCGATTTTTTAGTTCCTCTTTTCCGATATTACATACCCCCGGGATATACCCTTCTTCCTCTTTCTCGTTATTCATTATTTATTTGTTAAACCAACATGCATCTATTGTTGTCCTATTATTATCTTATTGTTACTTTTCCCCAAGAGAAAGGCCATCTTAGTAACCTGTAACTTACTGTATACAAAGCTATTAAACTTTAATGAAGCCTCAACACTAATATTATAAATTATTTCAATATGTTCTTAAAGTAATTCTACTTTTACGTCGTCCCCCACGTTAAGGCGAAAAAAAAGAAGTAGTCTCCTTAAAGCATCCCTCCTATGCCAAAGAAAAAGATACTCTTTATTGTTGGTTCCCCGAATCAAACTACACAGATGCACCAGATTGAGAGGCATCTTCAAAGTGATTTCGATTGTTTTTTCACTCAGATTTTTGATACGAACCCCCTCATCCGTTTTGCCGTTAGCAGCGGGCTGCTCGATAAAACTATAATGGGCGGTGAATTCAGAAAAAGGGCAGATAATTATTTGAAAGCAAATAATTTGCAAAATGATTACGCCCTGTCTGTTTACGGTAACACTTACGATTTGGTCGTAATCTGTACCGATATTCTTGTACCTAAAAAATTAAGGTCTATAAAAACCGTATGGGTACAGGAAGGGATGACAGACCCCTTTTCCAAGTGGGCAAAATTTGTCAAAAAAGCTAATTTACCCAGCTATCTTTCCATGAACACAGCATTAAACGGAACCGGTAATATTTGTGATATCTATTGTGCAGCATCAGAAGGGTATAAAAAGCATTTTGCAGAACATGGTACCCATGCTACAAAAATTGCGGTTACAGGCATCCCGAACTACGACGATATCCATTCGTTTCTCTACAATGATTTTCCTTATAAAAACTATGTTTTAGCAGCAACATCTGATATTCGTGAAGTGCTTGGAAAAGACAACCGTAAAAAATTTATAGAGGAGGTTACAAGGATAGCAAATGGAAGAAGAATAATATTTAAGCTTCATCCCAATGAAAAAGGGGAACGTGCCATAAAGGAAATCCGGAAGTATGCCCCCGCCGATAGTCTTATCTTTACAGATGGAAATACCAACCACATGATTGCGAATTGTGATGAATTGATTACCCAATACTCAACGGTGGTATATATTGGAATTGTTCTCGGTAAAAAAGTACACTCTTATTTTGATATTGATGAATTGAAGAGGCTTACCCCATTACAGAATGATGGCTCCTCTTCAAAAACGATTGCCGAAATTTGCCGGAATTATATTAGCTTTAAAGGAACAGGAACTGAGTTTCTCAGGCAGTACGAATTTAAAGCAAGCACATTTGCAGCCTGACAAGTATATAACCGTTATACAAGCAAGAACAGGCTCCTCACGGTTACCTGGCAAAGTTTTGATGCCCATAATTTCCAAGCCCCTTTTAGTCAGAATGGTGGAAAGAGTGAAAACCTCTAAACTAAGAGGAACAATAATTGTGGCTACCACCACCGACAAAGGAGATGACCCTATTGAAGAGTTATGTGAATTGGAAAACATATTGTGTTTCCGGGGGCATCCTGCCGACTTGTTAGACCGGCACTATAAGGCTGCTAAACAATTTGAGGCTACGGTAGTTCTCAAAATCCCTTCCGACGTTCCTTTGATTGACCCTGCAATTATTGACAAGACGATTCAATACTTTATAGATAATCGTGCTAAATACGATTATGTTAGTAATCTTCACCCTGCAACTTATCCTGATGGAAATGATGTGGAAATAATGAGTTTTTCTGCCCTCGAAAATGCCTGGAATAATGCAACCAAGCTATTGGAAAGAGAACACACTACTCCTTATTTATGGGAGAACCCCGATAAATTTAGAATAGGAAATGTAGAATGGGAAACGGGAGATGATTACTCCATGTCCGACCGCTGGACTATTGACTACATGGAAGATTATTTATTTATAAAAGCAGTGTATGATGAACTTTACCTAAACAATCCTCGTTTTGGAATAGATGAAATTTTAAATCTGCTTGAAAAAAGAAGAGACATTTATGCTATAAATAGCAAATATGCCGGTGTAAACTGGTACAGGAACCATCTGCACGAATTAAAAACCATTAAGCCCGGACAAACAAAAACAGTCACTATATAATACATGGATAAACAAAAAATAAAAGAACTCGAAGAAAGAGCCCTGAAGGTACGCGAACACATTATCGGGATGTCAACAGACGGAGGATGCTTTACAGGGGCATCTTTGTCATGTGCTGACCTGATAGTGTATCTCTATTCTGAATTTTTAAATGTAGATAAAAACAACCTGAAAGACCCGGAAAGAGATTATTTATTTCTTTCCAAAGGACATGATGTGCCTGCACTATACGGCACCTTTGCTGAATTAGGGTTTATTGAAAAAGACCGCCTGAAAAATCATTTAAAATCAAATGATTCTATTTATTGGCACCCGAATAGAAATATTCCCGGTGTAGAATTTCATTCCGGCTCATTGGGTCATTTACCTTCGGTTGCAATGGGTGTTGCGCTCGATTGCAAAATGAAAGGACAAAACAATAAAATAATTGTTATTACCGGAGATGGAGAACTGAATGAAGGCACTGTTTGGGAAACTATCCAGGTGGCACACGCTTACAAGCTGAATAATTTAACTTTTGTGGTGGACAGAAACTGGTTCCAGGCAAATATTGCCACCGAAGAATTAATTCCGCTCGAACCCCTTCCCGCAAAGTTTGAGGCTTTTGGCTGCAAGGTACAACGGATAGACGGACACGATTTTACTCAGTTGGATAACGCATTTAAAGCTCTGCCATATAGCAATGATTGCCCCAATGTGATTATAGCTGATACGAGGCGGGGAATGGGGTTACCAAGTATTGAAGCCCGTGCCGACAGGTGGTTTTGCAATTTCAATTCAACTGAAATTGAATCGCTGATGAAAGAATTGCACGGTCAGGGAAAAACAAAATTAGAATCTGAAACACTTACTGTACGATAATATGAATTACGAAGAATTAATAAAAGAAATTGCGCTGCAAGATTCCCGTTTTGTGGTGATGACAGCCGAGAACCGTGCGCTCATACGCAACCTTCCGCCCGTTTTGAAAGAGCGCTTTATAGATACCGGAATTACCGAACAAACTATGATTGGCGCTGCGGCAGGGCTGGCATTGAGAGGTAGGATTCCTGTAGTTCATGCGCTTGCCACTTTTCTCACGTTACGTGCTTTTGAATTTATTCGCACGGATGTTGGAATAAGCGGACTGCCAGTAAAGCTGAGTGGTTTTGTACCCGGTTTTTTATCGGATGGTAACGGACCTACCCACCAGGCAATTGAAGATGTTTCTTTGATGCGGGGGATACCGGGAATGCAGGTATTTTGCCCGGCTGACGAGGAAGATATGCTGCTTATGCTGACTGAGGTTTGGAATTCACCCTACCCATCTTATGTGCGCATAAATACAAGGAAAACAGAATACAAACACGACAAAAATTTTACAATCGGCAAATCAGAAGTTATTGCAAAAGGCGAGGACATTACTCTCTTAACTTACGGAATGCTTTTTGAAGAAACGCTGAAAGCAAAAGCCATCCTCGAAAATTCAGGGTATTCAGTTGGGATGATAAATATGCGCTGCCTGAAACCTATTGACGAAGAATTAATATTGGAGGTAGTAAATAGTTCAAACTTATTGGTTACTATTGAAGACCATTTTCAAACCGGGGGATTGTACACCATACTTGCTGAAATACTTCTCAAACACCGCACCACGGCTGATGTTCTGCCGCTTGCGCTAAATGAGAAATGGTTTAAGCCGGGCTTACTTTCCGAGGTATTAAATTATGAAGGTTTCACGGGAGAAAAAATGGCAGAGAGAATAAAACAGCATATTCAGAAAACTCCCTCGTTGCAGGAAATAAAACAATCTCGCTTAATGGAGACCCTAACCTCACATTCTTAACTTATTAAAATTAATATATTATAATAGATTCACTAAATTAACTATTTACCATGCCAAACAAAATTGCTTTCAATGAAAATTATCCCGACATCACAAACTCTGATGCGTTATATGAAAGAGCTATAAAAATTATGCATCCTGTTACCCAAACTCTTGCCAAAGGACCGGGTCAGTATATAAAAGGAGTTGCTCCGAAATACCTGAAAAGAGGCAAAGATGCACATGTCTGGGATGTTGATGGCAATGAATATATAGATTATAATATGGGCATTGGTCCCATATCACTTGGCTATAGTTACGATAAAGTTGACCAGGCAATTATTGCCCAGTTGAAAGATGGCATTACTTTTTCGCTTATGCACGAAATGGAAGTGCAGCTGGCAGAACTCGTTCATGGTATTATTCCAAATGCAGAATCCATTAGAATCAGTAAAACAGGAGCAGATGTTTGCAGCGCTGCCATCAGGGTTTCACGTGCTTTTACCGGCAGAAAAAAAGTGATGTGCTGCGGCTATCACGGCTGGCACGATTGGTATATCAGTGTTACAAGCCGCAACCTTGGCATTCCCGAGGAGATAAAAGACCTTACCACCACTTTCGATTACAACAATATTGAATCTGTTATAGAATCTATTGACAGCGACACAGCTTGTGTTATACTTGAGCCTTTTGTATTTGAAGCTCCTAAAGATAATTTCCTGCAAAAGCTGCAACAGGTATGTAAAGAAAATGGCACCCTATTGATATTTGATGAAATGTGGTCGGGCTTCCGTATCTCGCTTGGCGGCGCACAGGAATATTTTGGCGTTACCCCTGACCTTGCAGTTTATTCCAAAGCATTTGCCAATGGCATGCCCATTTCTCTCCTCACAGGGAGAAAAGATGTCATGCAGCTTTTTGAAAAAGATGTATTCTTCTTTACCACGTTCGGAGGAGAAGCCCTTTCTATGGCTGCTGCTATTGCCACCATTACCGAAATGAAAGAAAAAAATGTACAGAAAGAATTAGACCGGAAAGGACAACTGCTGAAAGACGGGTATAATAAAATTGCTGAAGAACTTGGCATCTCCAACTACACCAAATGTTCGGGCTTTAATTGCCGTACCATTGTAACCTTTGATGCCAGCGCAGGGGATCCTCTTATTCTTAAATCATACATGCAACAAGAAATGATAAAGAGAGGAATTTTGTGGGGTGGCTTTCATAATATGTGTTTCACTCATACCGAAAAAGATATTGAATATACGCTCAATGCATACAGGGAAGTTTTTGCTCTTATAAAGGACGCAATTGCAGAAAATAAAACTGCATCCATGTTGAAAGGAGAGCCTGTGGAAGCGGTATTCAGAAAGGTAAGCGGGTTTAATATGAAGCCTAAGAAAGTTTTAACCAAAAGCTAAAGTGGAACTTTTCTCATTAAAAAATAAAACTGCCATTGTTACCGGAGCCTGTGGGCTTCTGGGAAAAAACCATTGCGAAGCCCTTGCGGAAGTGGGAGCCAATGTTGTAATCTGTGATATTGATAATGAAAAATGCAATGCTCTTGCAAGCGCTTTGGGGGGGAATCATTTGGGCATTTCAATAGATGTTACAGATGAAAATTCATTACGGATTGCCAAAGATAAAATCCTGTCGAAATACGGGCGCATAGATATATTGGTAAACAATGCTGCTATAAATGATATGTTTGAAAACCCCGTCACTGCCGGCGAACAATCGAAATTTGAAAACTATCCCCTGGCGATGTGGAATAAATCGTGGGAGGTAAATGTCACTGGGGTGTTTTTGTGTTCAAGGATATTTGGTTCGGTGATGGCTGAAAATGGAGGCGGGAGCATCATCAATGTTGCTTCTACTTATGGAATGGTAGGTCCTGACCAATCCATTTACATGGATAAAAACGGAAACAGAAAAATGTACAAATCCCCCTCTTACCCTGCTACCAAAGGGGCTGTGATAAACTTCACCCGTTACCTTGCTGCCTATTGGGGAACTAAGGGGGTGCGTGTAAATACACTCTCCCCGGGTGGTGTTGAAAACAGCCAGGATGATTTTTTTGTAGAAAACTATGCTAAAAAAACGGTGCTTGGAAGAATGGCAGCCCCCAATGATTACAAAGGAGCCATCGTGTTTCTTGCCAGTGATGCGTCTTGCTATATGTCCGGCGCAAATTTAGTGGTGGACGGGGGATGGACAGCGATATAAACTATTAAACAATTTTAAATAATAAATACTATGAGAATAATAAATACAGGGAACAAAAAAATAGGAGACGGACAACCTTCCTATATCATTGCAGAAATAGGTATCAACCATAATGGTTCGGTGGAAATAGCAAAAAAGCTTATTGACGGAGCCGTGGAAGCCCATTGCGATGCAGTGAAATTCCAAAAGCGGACACCTGAAATATGCGTACCTAAAGACCAGTGGAACAAAGAACGTGACACTCCCTGGGGAAGGATGACTTATATTGATTATAAACGCCGCATGGAATTCGGCTATGAAGACTATGCTGAAATAGACCGCTATTGTAAGGAAAAAGGAATTGATTGGCTGGCTTCCTGCTGGGATGAACCCTCGGTTGATTTCTTAGAAAAATTCAACCCGATTCTGTATAAACTTGCCTCCGCTTCATTGACCGACCACACTCTTTTAATGAAAGTGAAATTAACGGGCAAGCCCTATATTATTTCTACAGGCATGTCCACGTTGGAAGAAATTACGGATGCTGTAGAATTTCTCGGAACAGAAAACCTGCTTATAGCACACTCTACCTCTGCTTACCCCTGCCCGCCGGAAGAGCTTAACCTGAGGATGATACAAACTCTTCAGCAGATGTATCCGGATACCCCTATTGGATATTCAGGACATGAGACAGGACTTGCCACGACCGTTTCAGCCGTAGCCATAGGAGCGGCATTCATAGAACGTCATATCACGTTAGACCGCGCGATGTGGGGTTCTGACCACGCTGCATCTGTCGAGATACATGGTATGACCAGGTTAGTGAAAGATATACGCGATACGGAAATTGCGTTGGGCGATGGCATTAAAAAAGTGTATGAAAGTGAGATGGAGCCAAGAAAGAGATTGAGGGCCGTTACCAGCCCCGTAATGAACGGAAAGTAAACTTACTTTATATTGGAATGGAAAAAACCGTAACCATAACCACTATTATTTTAGTTGCCTGGGCAATCATTCTTATTGTACTGGAAAGGCTTTACCCTTACCGCAAAGGACTGCCCATTTTCAGGGAAGGTTTTTGGGTAGATTTAATATGGTACACTTTTATACAGAGCTATTTTCTTCAAATAGTTATTTTTAGCTATATTATTTTACCTATAGATAATAAGTTCCACCTATCGGCGCTCCATATCATTACCAACTGGCCCATAGTTGTACAAATTCTTTTCTTTTTAGTTACCCACGATTTCTACATTTATTGGTTTCACCGGTTGCAGCATAGTTCCAAAATACTGTGGCGCACCCATGAAGCCCATCACTCCAACACTTCTGTGGACTGGCTATCAGGGTCACGCTCCCATGCTACTGAAATATTAATTAACCAGTCCATAGAATTTTTGCCTATTGTATTATTAGGTGCAAACCCAATAGTTGTACCGATAAAAGCCCTTATTGATGCCGTATGGGGTATGTATATACATTCCAACCTAAATGTAAAATCAGGGAAGCTGCAATATTTTATAAACGGACCTGAAATGCACCTATGGCACCATGCCGATAACCGGGTGGTGTTTTTTGCCAATTATGCTACCAAGTTTGCCCTCTGGGACTGGCTCTTCGGTACAGCTTACCATCCCGGCATGAAGCCTGTAAAATATGGGCTTTATTACGACTACCCGAGAGATTTTTTCCTTCAGCAATTATTTTTAATATTTCGGATTGATGAACAAAAAATGGTAAGGAACAGCAAGTTGTTCAGGGCCTATTATAATTCCCGTCCCGCTCTCGTTAATTATATTAAACGTATTTTTGCAAAGGAAAAAAGGGAACAAACCGGTGAAATTCGAAAAGCCGGATAGCCTAATGCAAAATGTTGAATTTCTATGAGGGCCTGGGTGTATCTTATTATCGCTTCTGTTTTTGAAGTAGCCTGGATATATTCCGTAAAGTTTATGGATTTCCGTAAGCTGTTTAAACTTAGCCTGGCAGAAGTTTTCACCCAAAAGCAGGGCTTTTACATTCTACTACCTGTCCTTGGGTATGTAATCTTTGGAGTAGGAAACATTATTTTATTTTCTAAAGCCATGAAAACAATTCCTGCCGGAATTGCTTATGCCACCTGGATGTCGATTGCATTGGTTTTTGTAAGGTTTACCGATGCTGCTATATTCAAACAGCCTATCACCTTCCCCCAGATCATTTTTATTCTATTTATTTTAATTGGGGTGGTTGGCTTAAAGTTATTCGCCTGATTTTTGTGAAAAGATACTCTTCTCCGTTTCACCTTTTGGTATTTCTTTTTATATCCCTCAACGGAGCCACTGCACAGCGCACAGATTCAACTCTTTATAAGAAAAGCATACAAGAAAAGGTTGCCGACAGCCTTGCTAAACAGATGGATGTAGTTGACTTGGTTGACAAAATTTTCAATGCCCATCTATCCTCCAAACTGGATACTCAGACACTTAAACCGGGAAAACTTTTATCCGCCTTTGCCCCGGCTGTTGGGTACACGCTGCAAAGCAGTTGGCTACTTAGCCTTGCGCTTAACAATTCCTTTTATAGTTCCAATCCTGACTCCACTAACCTTTCAACCATCAGCTACGGGTTTCAATATACTGCGAGGCACCAGGTAATAATAACCATTATATCAGATGCATGGCTAAAGAACAATACCATAAACCTGCTGGGAGACTGGCGGTTTTACAGGTACCCTTCTTACACGTATGGCTTCGGTGGCAATACTTCCTTATCAAATGCCGACCTGATAGATTATTCTTATATCCGTGTTTACCAGGAAATATTGGGGCATTTTAATTCTTATTTTTATTATGGGGGAGGATATAATTATGACGACCATTTTGAAATAAAAGAATTGGGCAATAATGCTGATTTTGAAATATATAATAAAGGAGCGGTACAAACTATTTCCTCCGGCCCCATAATACACTTTATGTATGATAGCCGCACCAATAGCAATAACCCTCGCGATGCCTTTTACGGCAGTATAACTTACAGGTTTAATACACCCCTGTTAGGGAGCAGTGAACAATGGCAATCTGTTTTTGTGGAATTAAAAAAGTACCTCAAATTATCTCCATCCTCCCCAAATGTACTTGCTCTATGGAGCTGGAATGTATTTACCTTTGGAGGAAATGCACCTTATTTTGACCTTCCAAGTAATGGATGGGATATTAATTCCAATTCGGGCAGAGGATACATACAGGGAAGGTTCCGGGGACAAAATATGCTATATGACGAAGCAGAATACCGTTTTGGTATCACCCGAAATGGCTTATTGGGCGGCGTAGTATTCGCCAATGCCGAAAGTGTAAGTCAATATCCGGGTAATAAATTTCAATATATTGATCCCGGAGAAGGAGTAGGGATAAGGTTAAAAATGAATAAGTTTTCCGATGTAAACCTTTGTGTTGATTATGGATTTGGGTTAATGGGCTCACGTGGATTTTTCTTTAACCTGGGAGAGGTTTTCTGATATTATAACCGCCACCTTATACTCTCTTGCCTTTCTTTTAACTTTTATCGGGTGAAAATTGCACAGCATAATGCTGTGACTTTTCACTGTTGCAAAATTAATTTACTATAACCCCTATACTTCAAAAGCTACTGATAAACAACATGCCGCCCCTACCTATTCAACTATATTATTTACAGGTAAATTTCTTGTACCTGCAATAATCTGCATCTATATTTGTTTTCAGATATAATAGCAAATATACTGCTCAATTTTTTTTAACAATAATACCACTCATTGAATAATTTATTCAACTAAACCAATGGTATAACTCGGGTAACCGGAGCAAATTTTTTTCTTCGTTTTGCAAATCCCTCTTAATTTTCCCTTCACCCATTTGTATCAGCCGGCTACCATATTGGTGCGCATCTTTAAGATTATGAGTTATTAAAATAGCCGTGAGCCGGTATTGTTTAATTAAGTTATTGGCAGTTTGAAAAATCAATTCAGCGCTGTGCGGGTCAAGAGCGGCTGTGGGTTCATCTAATAATAATATCTGCGAATCATCCATTATGCTCATCAATAAGGTAAGTGCCTGCCTTTGTCCCCCGGAAAGGTTACCCATTGGCTGTTCTAATTTATTTTCGAGTCCCATACCCAAACCTGCTATTTTGTCTCTCACTTGTTTTTTGAAATTCTCATTTATACCGATTCTAAGTTTCTTTTTTTGGGTACGAATGGCGGCGAGGCGGAAGTTATCTGATATGCTTAACCCCGATGCAGTGCCGTTTAGGGGATTTTGAAAAACCCTTGCAATCCAACGCGTACGTTTATATTCGGGGAGATGAGAAACGTCTTTACCGTTAATGAAAATTTTTCCCGCAGAACTAAATTCACTTCCCGATATTAAATTAAGAAGGGTTGTTTTCCCCGAGCCGTTAGCGCCTATAACTACTATAAATTCCTCTTTCTGTATGGTTAACGAAACATTATCCAGAGCAATTACTTCATTTTCTTTTCCCTTATTGAATACTTTAGATATGTTCTGTAATTCTATCATACAATAAATCAAAAGGCTGTAAAGTTCATAGTTTTTTTTAAGTCTGTCAATTGATTAATGAATTTGTTTTTTTACTTTATGAAATCTTTACATTATAAACTTTACGAACTCTTTTTTAGTCTTGGTATTATCACAATCAGTAAAACAAAAGCAGCCGTTACCAGTTTCAACATATTAGGGTCAATGCCAATAGATAAGGTGAAAGCAAGTACCAGTTGAAATAATATACTGCCGCTTATCACCACTACCAACTGTCCGGGTATGGAACTAATAGTCCACCATTTTATAAGGGCTTCACCTATTAAAACCGAGCCTAACCCTGTGATAACAATTCCTATGCCCATATTTATATCGGTAAAATTCTGGAACTGGCAAACAAGATAGCCACTCAGGGCAGTTAGTGAATTGGCAATCGCAAGCCCTGTAATTTTCATCTTATTGCCATTGATTCCTAACGCTCCTGTCATAGATGCGCTGTTCCCCGTGGCTCGCATAGCTATTCCAAAATCAGTTTTCAAGATATAACTTACTATCAGCATAATACTTATGATGAAGATTAATCCTATCATGAGATTATTGTAAACCGATATGGAAAATAATTGTAGTGTTGAAAATATAGTAGGTGCATTTAACAACGGTACATTGGAACGCCCGAGTATGGTAAGGTTTATGGAATATAAGCCGGTCATAACGAGGATACCTGCCAGCAATGCCTCAATTTTCAGGCGGGTATGAATCAGTCCTGTTAAGCTTCCCGCAATAGCTCCTGAAAAAAGTACAATGGGAATAATTGCCAGCGCATTCCAGTGAGCGGTTAGTAATACTGCGGTAATTACTGCCCCTAATGTATAGCTGCCATCGGTTGTAATATCGGGGATGTTGAATATCTTCATGGAAATAAAAATACCTATTGACATAGCTGATAGGCAAAGCCCGATGATAAGCGCTGTAAGGTAAAACTCCATTTTATATGGCTTCAAAGTTAGCCGGAACTGTAATGCCGAACTTTTGAGCAGCAGCTTTGTTGTAAACCCGCTTGCGGAGTTTTACCATTTCCCAATGCAGTCCATCAATAGATTTATTTTTCAGGAATAGCGCGGCCTGTTCCCCTGCCTGGTAGCCCCATTGATAAATATCGGCTCCGTATGCTGCAACAGCGCCTCTTGATACTAAACCCGCTTCACTGGTAAAGACAGGGACATGAGCATCGTTACATGCTTTTAAAATAGTTTCAAAAGAGCCGAATACTGTATTATCGGGATTTGCAAAAAAAGCATCTATGTGTTTAGAAAGCAACGCCTGTGTTACCAGTTGTACCTCCGCAGTAGTATTTACAGGTAGGCAAACAAGGTCAATATTTAATTGTACCGCCAGTGCCTCTATTCGCTTCAGTGCTTCTGCCGATTGCGGTTCACTCTGGTTGTAAATCATTCCCACTCTCAACTTATTACCGGTAGGTTTAATCAGTTTTGGGATGAGGGAAAATGAAGTATCAATATATCCCAAATTCTCCGCTACCCCAAATAGGTTAGCAGGGGCATTACCTTGTTTATCCATCACATTCATCAATTGGGGCGTAGGCGAGACCATCATAAACACAGGAATATCCTTAGTGTTTTGTACAGCCGTAATAGTGGAAAGCGAAGGGTTAGTAGCTATTAATGTTACTTTCTCAGAGGCGAAATATTTTATCGAGAGGGGCAGTTTAGGAATTTCACCCTGAGCATTCCGGTATATTACTTTCAAGGTATGGTCTTGTTCTGAGTAGCCATTCTTTTTCAAGGCATCAAAAAACCCCTGCTTAGCCTGCTCAATAGTATTGTCCTCAAATGCATCTGCAAAGCCTATGGTCGGAATATTGTCTTTCGGGCTATTACAATTGCAAAAAATAATCAATCCCAATAATAGTGTGGTAGTTATTCTCATATTATTTTATTCCTTTAAATTTTCTACTCCGTCAGACGGGCAAATATAAGGAGCTAAGGTTATACTTGGGAAGAACAGCTAAAAATCTGCGCTCTTGCCGGATTATATATATAAGCTGGACTATAACTTCCACGTTTATATAACTACTTGAAAGGCAATGAACGTAATGTTTTGTGCATGCCTTGTTTCCCGGCATTAAAATTTATACCTATATTGGATAAAAATTCACCAGAGTATTTTCATGGTTTTGAAATTGTTATTATCTTCCCTGATGGAATAAAAAATGAATAAATTCTCGATTTAAGTCAGGAATATTAGTATTTTTGCGATAGACCCCTGTGTGTAAGAACTCTATTAATACTTTACTCTATGAACAAAAAATTCCTATGGGTGTTTCTTTGGTCAGTTTCGAGCGTAGCATTGGTAAAAGCCCAAAGTGGTAAAACCATTCACCCAAACACAGCAGCGCCATCTGCCGCCTTAAGTGCAGCCGGTCCCGAAGGGGAAGTTTTTGAAGCCATCATGTCTCACTGGGATAAAGGGCTGTCAGATTTAAAGCAGCACATTAGCGCCGGCGATGCGGAGTTCAAAACCTTCCTGCTCTTCTATAAAGACACCATGGAAATTGAAAACGGGCGATTTTTTACCGGGGTAAAGACCGGAAAAATCAATACCGGCAATGTGTCCTCTTACATCCAAAGCAAGACGAAGGATTTCGCGCAACTCTATAAAAAATTCCAGGCGGTAGAAAGGGACTACCCCACAACGGTAGATGAAATAGCCCACCCATTGCCACCTGCCAATGTTTGCAATGCAGCCTGCGACAATATAGGGTTTGAAGATGGTGATTTAACCGGGTGGTATGCGTATTATGGGGTGAATAATTCCGATACAAGCCGCAATATTACAGGCATAACAGGCGGATTAGCCGGACCCGTTCAAAAAGCAGCCCGTGATGCCGCCACCGGAAATACCTACCAGGTACACCTTACCCACGGCACCGCCACCGACTGGTTCCTGAATACCTACTCCACGCATACCATGAGCCAGGTATCACCCATAGGCGGCAACTATTCCTGTATGATAGGCGACAGTATCAACAAAAACAAAGGCGTTGCCATCCTCGACCAGACATTTATGGTGGGGGCATCCAATCCTAATCTTACTATAGAATTTTCGCTGTTCATGGAACTGCCCATGCACACTTATTATCAGCAACCCTTTTTCAATGTGTTTTTTCTCGACCAGAATGGTGATACCATCCGCAATTGCGGAGTGTACCGGATTATTTCTCCCCAGCCCGATTCAGCTTTCAAAAGTTTGCACAACCTGGGATTTGTAGGGATTTATTACCTCCCGCGCAACGATACCATTTACTGGAAAGACTGGACTACCATCAATGTAGATTTAACGCCCTACATGGGGCAATGCGTAACCGTTGGCTTTGAAGTAGCCGACTGCGAACCCTCGGCACACTGCGCCTGGGCTTATGTAGATGCGTCTTGCACGCCCAATAATATTATTACCTCATCACCTGCATTTTGCGGGCAGGATACCATTACCCTTACTGCCCCGCCGGGGTTTGTGTCGTACAAATGGTATGGCCCACACGGAGGACTGCGTGGCGACACCAACAACCAAAGGGCGGAGATAGACAGCGTGGGCACCTACTGCGTGGTGGCAACACCCATCACGGGTTCAGCCTGTAGCGACACCCTTTGTATTTATATTCCTAAAGTAGCGGGTACTCCGCCACATCCAACCTTCACGGTTAACCAGTCAGGATGTACTGGGCAGCCACTATGCTTTACCAATACTTCCACTCCCGATTCAGCAGCGGGAGCAAAGTTTTACTGGGATTTTTATAACATAGGTCTGTTTAATGATTCTATTTCAAACCCTTGCTGGGTATATAATGCCGCCGGGACTTACACCGTAAAGCTTCATGAGGTTTACAACGGTTGTGGTGCCGATACTTTTGTCACCGTTACTATAGCTCCGGTAAATGCAAATGTACTTGTCAATAGCAATGCTACAGCTTGTGCCAATAAAGGCAGCGTGACCCTAAGCCCTTGCGGTGGAACATCTCCATATACCTATTCCTGGAGACCTTCCGGAGGTACACAGGCTACCGCCACAGGACTCAGCGCGGGTATATACAGCGTAACAGTAACCGCCCATAGCGGGGTTTCGACTACGGTAACGGTAACTATTACGGCTCCGGCTGCATTGAGCGCTAATCCAATAATAACTGCCAATGCGAGTGCCTGTGCAAGTGCAGGCAGCATAAGCTCTGCACCAAGTGGAGGAACATCACCTTATACATATTCATGGACTGGAGGAAACACAAATACCAGTATTTCCGGGCTTTCTGCCGGAACATATTCTATAACGGTTATTGATAATGCCGGATGTTCTGCAACAGCAAGAGCCACTATTACAGCACCAGCAAGTGTCTCTGCTAATGCTGTTGTAAATACCAATGCTACGGGATGTACGAGTACAGGAAGTGCAACTGCATCGGGAAGCGGAGGAACATCGCCCTACACATATTCCTGGACGAGTGGAAGCAGCAATGCCAATGCTACCGGGCTTTCTGCCGGAATATATTCGGTAACGGTGACGGATAATAATGGATGTAGTGCAACTACTTCTGCTACCATTACTGCACCTGCAGGTGTCTCTGCTAATGCTGTTGTAAATACCAATGCTACGGGATGTACGAGTACAGGAAGTGCAACTGCATCGGGAAGCGGAGGAACATCGCCCTACACATATTCATGGACGAGTGGAAGCAGTAATGCCAATGCTACCGGGCTTTCTGCCGGAATATATTCAATAACGGTTACAGATAATAATGGATGTAGCGCAACCACTTCTGCTACTATTACCGCTCCTGCAGGTGTCTCTGCTAATACTGTTGTAAATACCAATGCTACGGGATGTACGAGTACAGGAAGTGCAACTGCATCGGGAAGCGGAGGAACATCGCCCTACACATATTCATGGACGAGTGGAAGCAGCAATGCCAATGCTACCGGGCTTTCTGCCGGAACTTATTCCGTCACGGTTACAGATAATAATGGATGTAGTGCAACTACTTCTGCTACCATTACCGCTCCTGCAACTGTCTCAGCTAATGCAATAGTAAATACAAATGCAACCGCCTGTACCAATACGGGAAGTGCAACTGCTAGCGGAAGCGGAGGAACATCGCCCTACACATATTCATGGACAAGTGGAAGCAGCAATGCCAATGCTACCGGGCTATCTGCCGGAACTTATTCCGTCACGGTTACAGATAATAATGGATGTAGTGCAACTACTTCTGCTACCATTACTGCACCTGCAGGTGTCTCTGTTAATGCTGTTGTAAATACCAATGCTACGGGATGTACGAGTACAGGAAGTGCAACTGCATCGGGTAGCGGAGGAACATCACCCTACACATATTCATGGACGAGTGGAAGCAGCAATGCCAATGCTACCGGGCTTTCTGCCGGAACATATTCGGTGACGGTGAAGGATAATAATGGATGTAGTGCAACTACTTCTGCTACCATTACTGCACCTGCAGGTGTCTCTGCTAATGCTGTTGTAAATACCAATGCTACGGGATGTACGAGTACAGGAAGTGCAACTGCATCGGGAAGCGGAGGAACATCACCATACACTTATTTATGGACGAGTGGAAGCAGTAATGCCAATGCTACCGGGCTATCTGCCGGAACATATTCCGTCACTGTGACAGATAATAATGGATGTAGTGCAACTACTTCTGCTACTATTACCGCACCTGCAGGTATCTCTGCTAATGCAATAGTAAATACAAATGCAACCGCCTGTAACAATACAGGAAGTGCAACTGTTTCTGGAAGCGGAGGGACATCTCCTTATACATATTCCTGGACGAGTGGAAGCAGCAATGCCAATGCTACCGGGCTATCTGCCGGAACATATTCCGTCACGGTTACAGATAATAATGGATGTAGTGCAACTACTTCTGCTACTATTACCGCTCCTGCAGGTGTCTCTGCTAATGCAATAGTAAATACAAATGCAACCGCCTGTAACAATACAGGAAGTGCAACTACATCGGGAAGCGGAGGAACATCACCATACACATATTCATGGACGAGTGGAAGCAGCAATGCCAATGCTACCGGGCTTTCTGCCGGAACTTATTCCGTCACGGTTACAGATAATAATGGATGTAGTGCAACCACAAGTGCTACTATTACTGCACCAGCCAATGCGTTGGGAATAACCATAGCATCTGTAAATAATATAAGCTGTCATGGCGGAACAGGCACTATCACTGCTAATTCGGCTACAGGCGGCACTTTGCCTTATACCTATTCATGGTCTGCCGGAGGCGATACAAGCCTTTCTGCAACCGGACTTAGCGCCGGAACATATACGCTCAGCGTAACCGATAACCAGGGTTGTATAGTCGCTGCAACAGCCACCATTACCCAGCCTGCAGCAGCATTGGGAGTAACTATTGCTTCCGTTTCTAATGTTAGCTGTCATGGCGGAACAGGCACTATCACTGCTAATTCGGCTACGGGCGGAACAGTACCCTATACTTATTCATGGTCTGCGGGCGGAGGGACAAACATCGCAACATCCGCCGTAGGCGCGGGAACATACACCCTCACTGTCACCGATATTCATGGCTGTACTGCAACGGTCTCCGCCATTATCACTCAGCCTGCATCAGCATTGGGAATCACCATCACTTCGGTAACGGAAGTCAGTTGTAATGTACAGGGCAGGGCGACTGCAGGGGCTGCTACGGGTGGCACATTGCCATATACGTATTCGTGGAGCGGCGCGGGAGGAACGGGATTAACAGCCACCGGGCTTAGCGCCGGGACTTATACCATTACGGCAACCGATAATCACGGATGCGCAGCCACAGCTTCTGTCACCATAACACAAGCCCCGACAACACTTGGAATTACAATTGCATCGGTAACGGATGTAAGTTGCAATGGTGGAAACGGAACAGCAAGGGCGAATGCCGCTACCGGCGGGACTTCCCCATATACGTATTCATGGAGCGGAGGTGGTGGAACGAGTGTAACAAGTTTATCGTTAAGCGCGGGGACATACACAATCACTGTAACCGATAATCATGGATGTATCGCTATAGCTGCGACTACCATCACACAACCGGCATCAGCTTTAGGAATTACAATTGCATCGGTAACAGATGTGAGTTGTAATGGAGGAACAGGAAATGCAAGGGCGAATGCCGCTACCGGCGGGACTTCCCCATATACGTACTCCTGGAGCGGTGGCGGTGGAACGAGTGTAACAAGTTCATCGTTAAGCGCGGGGACATACACTATTACCGTAACCGATAATCACGGGTGTACCGCTACTGCTGCGGCTACCATCACACAACCGGCATCATCTTTGGGAATTACAATTGCATCGGTAACAGATGTGAGTTGCCACGGTGGAACAGGAAGCGCAAGCGCGAATACCGCTACCGGCGGGACTTCTCCATATACGTATTCGTGGAGTAGTGGTGGTGGAACAAGTGCAACAAGCTCATCATTAAGCGCCGGGACTTATACCATTACTGTAACCGATAATCATGGATGTACCGCTATAGCTGCGACTACCATCACACAACCGTCATCAACTTTAGGAATTACAATTGCATCGGTAACGAATGTAAGTTGCCGCGGAGGAACTGGAACAGCAAGCGCGAATGCCGCTACCGGCGGGACTTCCCCTTATACATACTCCTGGAGCGGTGGCGGTGGAACGAGTGTAACAAGTTCATTGTTAAGCGCCGGAACATACACCATTACCGTAACCGATAATCATGGGTGTACCGCTACTGCGGCGGCTACCATCACACAACCGGCATCATCATTGGGAATAACTATTTCATCTGTAACAGACATAAGTTGTAATGGAGGAACAGGAAGTGTGCGGGCGAATGCCGCTACCGGCGGGACTTCCCCTTATACATACTCCTGGAGCGGTGGCGGTGGAACGAGTGTAACAAGTTCATTGTTAAGCGCCGGAACATACACCATTACCGTAACCGATAATCATGGGTGTACCGCTACTGCGGCGGCTACCATCACACAACCGGCATCATCTTTGGGAATTACAATTGCATCGGTAACGGATGTAAGTTGCAATGGTGGAAACGGAACAGCAAGGGCGAATGCCGCCACTGGCGGGACTTCCCCATATTTGTACTCCTGGAGCGGTGGCGGTGGAACGAGTGTAACAAGTTCATCGTTAAGCGCCGGAACATACACCATTACCGTAACCGATAATCATGGGTGTACCGCTATAGCTGCGACTACCATCACACAACCGGCATCATCTTTAGAAATAACTATTTCATCTGTAACAGACATAAGTTGTAATGGTGGAACAGGAAGTGCAAGGGCGAATGCCGCTACCGGCGGGACTTCCCCCTATACATACTCCTGGAGTAGTGGCGGCGGAACGAGTGTAACAAGCACTTCATTAAGCGCCGGAACATACACAATTACTGTAACCGATAATCATGGGTGTACCTCTACTGCTGCGGCTACCATCACACAACCGGCATCATCTTTGGGAATTACAATTGCATCGATAACGAATGTAGGTTGCAATGGTGAAAACGGAACAGCAAGTGCAAATGCCGCCACTGGCGGGACTTCTCCATATACGTATTCGTGGAGTGGTGGCGGAGGAACAAATCTGAATGCAACAAATTTGAGTGCGGGGACATATACAATTACTGCTACAGATAATCATGGTTGTATAGCTGTGGCAACGGCTACCATCACGCAACCGGCATCATCTTTAGAAATAACTATTGCATCGGTAACAGATGTGAGTTGTAATGGCGGAACAGGAAATGCAAGGGCGAATGCCGCCACCGGCGGGACTTCCCCATATACTTACTCCTGGAGTAGTGGCGGCGGAACGAGTGTAACAAGCACTTCATTAAGCGCCGGAACATACACCATTACTATAACCGATAATCACGGGTGTACCGCTACTGCGGCGGCGACCATCACACAACCGGCATCATCTTTGGGAATTACAATTGCATCGGTAACAGATGTGAGTTGTAATGGAGGAACAGGAAATGCAAGGGCGAATGCCGCCACCGGCGGGACTTCCCCATATACTTACTCCTGGAGTAGTGGCGGTGGAACGAGTGTAACAAGTTCATCGTTAAGCGCGGGGACATACACTATTACCGTAACCGATAATCACGGGTGTACCGCTACTGCTGCGGCTACCATCACACAACCGGCATCATCATTGGGAATAACAATTGCATCGGTAACGAATGTAAGTTGCCGCGGAGGAAGTGGAACAGCAAGGGCGAATACCGCTACTGGCGGGACTTCCCCATATACTTATTCGTGGAGTGGTGGAGGAGGAACAA
Organism: uncultured Bacteroidota bacterium; assembly: GCA_963767125.1. Lineage (GTDB taxonomy): Bacteria > Bacteroidota > Bacteroidia > JABEUT01 > JABEUT01 > JABEUT01. The sequence continues at coordinate 27,798 of CAVYDB010000045.1, forward strand.
ATCTGAATGCAACAAATTTGAGTGCCGGAACATACACTATTACCGCAAGAGATAATCACGGTTGCAGTGTTACAGAAACCGCTACTATTACGCAACCGGCATCCTCTTTGGGGATAACAATTGCATCGGTAACAGATGTGAGTTGCTACGGTGGAACGGGAAGTGTGACTACGAATACTGCAACTGGAGGCACTTCGCCTTATACCTACAGTTGGTCCCCAAGCGGGGGCACCCGTGTAACCGCATCGAACCTAAGCGCGGGTACATATACCATTACCGTATCCGACCATCATGGTTGCACAGCAACAGCTACTGCCGCCATTACTCAACCGGCATCAGCATTGGGAATTACAATTGCATCGGTAACAGATGTGAGTTGCCACGGAGGTACAGGAAGTGTGACTACGAATACTGCAACTGGAGGCACTTCGCCTTATACCTACAGTTGGTCCCCAAGCGGGGGCACCCGTGTAACCGCATCGAACCTAAGTGCGGGTACATATACCATTACCGTATCCGACCATCATGGTTGCACAGCAAGTTCCAGTGTAACTATAACCCAGCCTTCTCAAACAATGGTAATCAGAACAGATTCAACAAATGAGACCACCTCTATCCCATGTAACGGCAAAGCCACTATAGCCGTGCTGAGCGGAGGCACATCCCCTTACACCTACCACTGGACTACGGGGGGAGAAACAACAGCGACCATAACTGGGCAGTGCGCGGGAACATTTTGCTGTGTTGTCAAAGACAACCATGACTGTTCAGAAACCGTTTGTGTTGTGATTAGAAACACGACAGGAATCGAAAATGTTGGCGACAATCCACTCATAAATATTTACCCTAACCCGAACAGCGGGCAATTTACCGTGGAAGGATTAGAAAACGGAATGATTATAGAAGTCTATGACGATATTGGCAGGAAAATAAGGACCAATAAGGCAGCCTATGGTGCCGTGCAGGTGAATATCTCTACTGAAGCGAACGGGTTATACCTGCTGAGAATAGTGGATAAAAATGGTGTGCTAATAGCTGAAAAGAAGATAGAGAAAATAAAATAGTTGTATTTGTTCTACTTATAAGTCTGTCTTTCCCTTTTAAAAGAGGATTACTAAAAAAAGCCTATTATCCCAGATTTCAATAATTATTGAATTTCACATGGCCCTTATAAATAAAAATGGGAAATAGATTAGCCTACCTTTTGAGCCAGTTTTTCTTTATTCTTACTTTTGCCATCTCTTATGAACTATAAAACACCCGTCCCTTTTTTATTTTGCCTTGTATTTTTTCGGATTATTTTTTCGTCTGCCTCTGCACAGTCCAATAATTCAACTCCCCGGCATATAATAGATTCGATTGAGAATGTGGTTAAAAATCAGCCTGATGACACTAATAAGGTAAACACACTGGATTTACTCAGCGTTAAGCTTGAAAGGTTTGGCAAGTACGACAGCTCCTTATTATATGCGGAAAATGCGAGGGCCATAGCCGAAAAATGCGGCTATAAAAATGGGTTGGCTACCACGTACAGATGTATTGGAAATGTTTATAGTTCGCAGGGAAATGAACAAAAATCACTCGAATATCAATTCAAATCCCTTGCGATATGCCGGGAAATAAAGAATAAAAAAGGGGAATCATCCTGTCTTAATAATATTGGGAACGCTTACCTCAACCAGGACAATCTCGTTAAGGCATTGGAATATCATTTACAGGGACTTGAAGCAGCCCGCGAAGGAGGATATAAAAACCAAGTAGGGGTGAGCCTTGGCAATATTGGTATAATTTATACACAACAGGGAAATTACCCGAAAGCGCTTGAATACTATTTAAAGAGCTTGGATATTATGACAGAATTGGGGAATAGTGACGGAATTTCCAGTGTTTTGGGTAACATTGGAAATGTTTACCATGACCAGGGCAATCCTCAAAAAGCATTAGAATATTATTTTAAATATTTAAACCAAGCCGAAGAATTAGGAAATAAAAACAATATCGAAGTCGCTTTGAGTAATATAGGAAACGTATATAATGAACAGGGTAATTATCAACTGGCTTTGGGATATTTTTTAAAGGCATTGACTCTTCAGCAAGAGATAGGTGCATTGGGCAATGAGCCCTATACCCTTGGAAATATTGGTTCGGTTTATTATAATGAGGGTCATTATACAAAGGCTTTAAACTATTGTTACAGGTCTTTGGCGATTTCCAGGCAAATTGGAAATCAGCGGCAGGCAAGTGATGTATATTCCTTTGTTGGAAGAACATATATTGCACAGAAAAATTTCAAGTTGGCAAAACTATATATTGATTCAGCACATTCAGTTTCAAAAAAAATAGGCGAACTATTGTGCATCGAAACTGCTTATTCTATGTCTGCCATGCTGGATAGTGCCGAGGGCAATTATAAATCAGCCCTGGAGGACTATAAAAATTTTATTATTTACCGTGACAGTATGGTAAATACCCAATCGGTAAAGAAAATTGCCCAACTGGAGGTAACCTACCGGTTTCAAAGCAGGGAAGACTCTATAAAGGCTGAAGAGGAAAAAACGAATATCAGGAATCAGGACGAAATAAACCGCAGGGGCCTCATTAATATTGGTACGATTGTTATTTTAATCCTTGCCATTTTACTGGCGATACTGTTGATAAACAGGCAACAGATAAAGCGAAGGAAAGATAAAATAATTTTTGAAAAGGAAAAATCAACAATGGAAAAGGAATTGAATACGGCCCAAACGATGCTTAATGAATACACCAGAAATATGGTGGAAAAGAATAGGCTGTTAGAGGAATTTCAGGCCGATGTGGAAAAATTTGCCAACCTGAAAGCAAGGGAAATTGATGAGCAGAGAATAGATAATGTGGAACACCTGAACAAAGTAACCATTATTACCGAGGATGACTGGAGCAAATTCAAAGAACTTTTTGAACAGGTACATAAAGGCTTTTTTGTTCGCCTGAAAGAAAAACTGCCGGACCTTACCCAGGCAGAAATCCGATTGGTTTGCCTGACCAAACTAAAATTAGATACCAAAGAAATGGCTGGAATTTTAGGAGTTTCTGATGCGACCATACGACAAACCCGTTACCGGCTCCGCAAAAAAATCGGATTATCGGAAGAAAACAGCATTGATGACATTGTTGAATCTATCTGATATTCAACACCCGTTTATATTGTAGATACTATTGTAGATGCCATTTACTTGCATCCGGGTAGTATTTGATGGAATTTTGTTTTGACCGTCAGGAGTAATTCTCCCGAATGGATTCAACTGAAAAATAAATCTTCAAAACAATGAAAAAAACAGCTGTACTTTTTTGTTCGATACTTTTCTTAGGAATGGGAACCATACAAGCCCAATATACCGACTTATTAAATTTTACCGGAGGCTCTCTGAGTACCAATCCGGGACAAAATCCACAGGGAAGCTTAACCCCTTCGGTAACAGGCGATACATTATTTGGCATGACCGAACAAGGAGGGGCTTATTTCTATGGGAACGTTTTCATGATAAAAAAGGATGGAACAGGATACAGGTCTCTCTATGACTTAGGCTCTCAAAATACAAACGACGGATACCCATATCCCGCAAACCCTTATGGTTCTTTAACCCGTATAGGAAGCACACTGTATGGAATGACAGCTACCGGAGGGTTTTATGAAGACGGGAATGTCTTTTCATACAATTTCAAAACCAATACTTACACTGACCTGTATGATATGCTTGGTCCTTACTTAAATTATCCTACCGGCTCATTTACCCAAATAGGAAACTCACTGTATGCTCTGACTCAAACCGCAGATGGGCAGTTTGTTTCCTTTAATCTCAGTACAAATACTTATACACCCCTTTTTTATTTTACAGGTTTAACAGGGTCTTATCCGGGTGGTGCTCCGCAGGGTTCCCTGGTTGCCTCCGGAAACATTGTTTACGGGGTAACACCGGGCGGAGGATCTCACAATTATGGAGTCATTTTCTCTTATAATATAAGTACAAATACCTATAACGTTCTGTATAACTTTTACAACGAAAACCCAAGCCTTTATGGAGCTTTGGCTTTAAAAGGAAATGTGTTGTATGGAACAACACAAAACGGGGATGGAACAAATAGTTTTTATGGAACTATTTTTTCTTATGACTTAAATACCAATACCTATACCGATTTTTACAAGTTTACCCCCTCGACCGGAGCAGGTCCTTATGGCTCAGTATCTTTATCTGTATCGGGAGATACCTTATTTGGGCTGGCATATACCGGTGGCACTGCAAGTGTGGGTACCATTTTTGGCTATGACCTTGTTCAAAATCTTTATACTAATTTATATAGTTTCACTTCAGCAACGGGTGCAAATCCAATGGGAGGAACAGTACTCCAGCAAGGAAACACACTTTATGGCATGACATATACCGGAGGAAGCAGCGGAGATGGTGTTATCTTTAAATATGTTATTTCATTATCTGCCAAGGCAACCCTTGTTTCAACGGTAAATTGTAATGGCGGAACCAATGGTAAGGCATCCTCAACTGTTTCCGGTGGAATTACCCCATATACCTATAACTGGAACCCTTCTAACCAGACCAATTCTACAGCTACAGGTCTGAGTGCCGGAACCTATACCCTTACCGTTACAGATAATGCCGGAAGCTCCTCCGTATCAGCAGTTACCATTTCACAACCGCTGCTTTTAACTGCTTCTATAGCACAACCCAATAATCCTACCTGTAATGGTTTCAATAATGGCAGTGCAGTAGCTACTGTGTCAGGAGGCTCTATACCCTATACATACTCGTGGACACCCGCAGGAGGTAACACAGCAAATGGAACGGGACTTACAGCAGGCTCATATACCCTGACGGTGAAAGATAAAAATGGCTGCATCGCGACAGCAACCGTATCACTTACCCAGCCCACCCAATTATTAATGGGTACAATACTGCCTACCGTAAATAATATTATATGCTTGGGAGGCTATGGAAGCGCCACTGTGGGGCCAGCTACAGGCGGAACTCCTCCATACACCTATTCATGGTCTTTAGGATTTGGCACTAACCTTTCGGCGAACAATCTATATGAATCAGCATATACCATTACGGCAACCGATAACAATGGATGTACTGCAACCACTTCAATTTCAATAACCCAGCCTGCGCAATTATCAGCAGCCGTTGCATCCGTTACCAATCCCCAATGCTATGGAGGAAATGGAAGTATATCAGTCACCGTTAGCGGCGGCACATCTCCTTATCATTACTCCTGGAAAACCGGCAGTCTTGTTCCTTTACCCGATACCGGACTGACATTATCCAATGTCGCTGCATCTTCTTATGTATTTTATGTAAGTGATAGCCATGGCTGTCTTACTGATATAATTACCACTATCACACAACCGGCGGCTACCGTAATAGCAGGTATTTCAAAAGTTATAAATGCTTCCTGTAACGGAACAAATAACGGGAGTATTACGGCGTATGCAAACGGAGGCTCTTCACCATATACTTACTTATGGAATGGGGGTAATGGAACTAATCTTACAGCTACCGGGCTTAGCATTGGCACCTATACCATCACAATAACCGATAATCACGGTTGCTCCAGTTTTGCTTCAGCCATTGTAAATAATTCCTTTGTTTCATCCGCAACGGTATCTGCTAATGTATTGTGTAATGGCGCTTCTACCGGAAATGCTTCTGTAGCCATAGTTTCACCTGTAACAGGTATTCAATACTTTTCATTTGTACCTGTGGTGCAGCACTTCGTTGTTCCTTCCGGTGTATCTACACTAACCATTGCCATTTCAGGCGCGGCAGGAGGATATAACGGGAGTGGCATTAATGGAAAAGGGGCTTCTTTTACCGGAATTTGCCCGGTAACACCCGGCGATATTCTGGGAGTAGTAGTTGGTCAGCAACCGGGAAATTCAGGTTCAAATACTCCGGGAGGTGGTGGTGCAAGCTGGATATATGATTCTAATACGGTGGCAAGTCTCGGTATTTCTTCTGTGAACCCTATAGCAGTTGCTGGCGGCGGCGGCAGCACAAGTATTGGTGGCGGTAGAGGCGCTGTTGGCGGAAATGGAGGTATAGATATTATTACCTATGCTGCAACGAATGGGGCTTATCAAAATGGCGCAGGAGGAACAGGAGGGCATGGAGGTGCAGCAGGTGTAAGCAGCCTGTTTGATGGCGGTGGAGGCGGTGCAGGATGGCTTTCGAGCGGAGCCACTTCATCAGGTGGTAACCAGGACCCTGCAGGCGGTGGTAAAAATTTCACTACTCCCGGTCATTTTGCAGGTGGCACAGGCGGGGCAGGTTTTAACGGCGGTTACGGCGGCGGCGGCGGCGCAGGAGAATATGGCGGCGGCGGCGGCGGCGGATACAACGGCGGCGGTGGCGGCGACGATTATTATTATGATGAATCTTATAATGGCGGCGGCGGCGGCGGTTCCTACCTTAACGGAACTGTAATAGGCGCACCCGTAGATACAAACCAAGCCAATGGCATTGTAACAATTACATGGAATTCTTCCGCTGCATCATTACCTTATACTTATTCGTGGTCAACTGCACCGGTGCAAACAAATTCCAATGTTACGGGCTTGAGTGCAGGTACATATACCATTACTGTTGCAAATGATAATGGGTGTACTTCTGCCACAAGCGTCACTATCACACAACCTCCGGTATTAGGGATAAGTTTTTCAACACTTAGTAATGTACTTTGCAATGGAGGAAACACCGGTAGTCTTTCGTCTGTTGTTTCTGGAGGAATATCGCCTTACACCTATTCATGGTTACCAAACGGAGGCAGTAATTCCATTGCCAGTGGATTAAGTGTAGCTACATATACAATAAATGTTACCGACCATAATGGGTGCATTGCAACAGCTACGACAACTATTACCCAGCCTGCGGTTTTAAGTGCAACTGCAAGTGCTATATCTAATGAAGGTTGTAATGGAGGAAGCACAGGTATTGTCTCATCAGGCATTTCGGGCGGGGTATCACCTTATATTTATTCATGGTCTTCGGGTGGAGGCAGCAATTCCACTGCCAGCGGATTAAGTGCAGGCACTTATACTATAACTGCAACCGATAGCCACGGGTGCACTGCCACGGCATCTGCCACCATCTCTCAACCTACATTTCAACTGGGTATTACTATTGCTTCCAAAACAGATGTACTTTGTATTGGAGGCACCGGAACTGCAACAGCGAATTTAGCCACCGGCGGCACATCGCCATATACCTATTCCTGGAGCGGTGCCGGCGGCACAAACTCTACCACATTGCCAGTTGGAGCAGGAACTTACACAATCACCGTAAAGGACAACAATGGATGTACTGCAAATGCTTTAGCTACCATCACTCAACCGTCAGCGCCCCTCGGAGTAGCCATTCAATCGGTTACCGGTGTAAATTGTAATTTAGCAGGAACTGCAACTGCCCATGCTGCAAGCGGGGGCACATCACCCTATACTTATTCATGGTCTTCTGGCGGTGGAACTAACCTTACTGCAACGGGCTTCAGCACAGGAACCTATACGATAACCGTGACTGATAATCATGGATGCTCTGCTATAGCATCTGCCACCATATTACAAACTGTATCTGTGATTGGAATAACTATATCAACTGTAACTAATGTAAGTTGTATGGGAGGTACAGGAAGTGCAACTGCAACTGCTGCCAGCGGGGGAAATGCCCCTTATACTTATTCGTGGAGTGGTTTGGGCGGGACAAATCTCAGAAGTCTTGCTCTTGTAGCCGGGACTTATACTTTAGCGGTAACCGATAATCATGGTTGCAGCGCAACTGTTTCAGCGACGATAACGCAACCGGCTGGATTGGGTGGAATAATAATTTCTGCCTCTGCTAACTCATGCCAGGGAGGGAATAATGGGACTGCTTCGGTACTTTCTCCAATTGATACTACTTATGTTTATAAATCTGTTGTGCAACATTTTCCGGTACCTGCCGGTTTAACCAGCTTGTCTATAACAGTCACCGGGGCTTCAGGTGATTCTTATGGAGGCAATGGGGCTTCATTCACAGGAATTTGTTCTATTTCTCCGGGAAATATATTATCCATTGTCTCAGCGGAACAAGGATATGGTAACGTGGGTGGCGGGGGTAGCTTTGTCTTTGATTCCAATACAATTAACTTGCTCGCGGTAGCTGCTGGCGGAGGAGGAGAAGGACTTAATGGTATGGGAGGTCCCGGGGGAACGGATTTGATAAATAACAGCTGTGCTTCAATAAATGGTTCTGGAGTTAGCGGAACAGGGGGGAATGGTGGTAATGCAGGATTACCTTCAAATTCAGTCTATGTTGGTAGCGGCGGTGCTGGATGGCATAGTAATGGACAAGATGCTGATTCGGCTTTAAATTTTGTAGGAGGGATTGGTATGGCAAATGACTTTGGTACCTCCAGTTACGATGGGGGATACGGAGGAGGAGGTGCCGGCGGAATATATGGCGGCGGCGGCGGCGGCGGCTATAACGGCGGCGGTGGCGGAAATGAATACTATGTGGATATTAATGGATTCATAGAATATGGCACCGGCGGGGCTGGTGGAGGCTCCTACTTAAATGGAATTTTGGTAGGTACCCCAACGGCAAATAATCACGGTAACGGGTATGTAACATTACAATATAATTATGGAGGAACATTGCCCTATACTTACTTGTGGAGTGATGCCAATCATCAAACTACAGCAACTGCAACCGGTCTTTCCGGTGGGACATATACAATAACCATTACAGATGCTCATGGATGCTCAATTACAAGTTCTGTAAATATCGGGCTACCGACTTCCACACTAAATGTTACACCCTCCATTACTACCGGTATAACTTGCAATGGTGCAAGTACTGGCAGTATATCTTCACTATCTACCGGGGGAGTCCCGCCATATAGCTATTCCTGGTCTCCGGGCGGAGGAACCAATTCAAGTATCAGTGGGCTTAGTGCAGGAACTTATACCCTGGTTGTTAAAGATAATTGCGGAGCATCTATGTCATCATTTATCCCTGTTACGCAGCCGGCACTTCTTACTGCAAATTCTTCAGTCTATCAAGAATCTACTGCATGCACTAATTCAGGTGAGGCAACCGCATCTCAAAGCGGAGGAGTCTCCCCATATACTTATTTATGGAGTGACGCTTACTCTCAAACCGCTTCAGTTGCAACGGGGCTGTCTTCGGGTTCATACACCATTACTGTAACGGATGCCAATAATTGTATTGCAAACACAACTGTCACAATTACACAGCCCGCCGTATTGGGGCTTACAACTTCGGTATTATCCAATGTAAATTGTAACGGAGCAAGCAATGGAAGTGCAACAGTATCAGTTAGCGGTGGAACTCTCCCTTACTCATACAGTTGGAATAATGGAAATTCTACAGGTATAAACAATAATCTGAGTGCCGGAACATATACAGTAACTATAACTGATGCCAATAATTGTATTGCAAACACAACCATAACAATTACCCAGCCTGCAATTTTGGGCCTTGCAACTTCTGTAACGTCAAATGTAAATTGTAACGGTGCAAATAGTGGAAGTACAACAGCTACTGTTAGCGGTGGTACACTCCCCTACTCCTATAGCTGGAATAATGGAATCTTTACGGCTACTAATAGTAATCTGAGTGCGGGAACATATACTGTAACTATAACTGATGCGAATAATTGTGCTGCAAACACAACTGTGATTATTTCTCAGCCCACGACGCTTGAACTTACAACTTCTGTAACATCTAATGTAAATTGTAACGGTGCAAATAGTGGAAGTGCAACAGCTACTGTTAGCGGTGGTACACTCCCTTACTCCTATAGCTGGAATAATGGAAATTCTACAGGTATAAACAATAATCTGAGTGCGGGAACATATACTGTAACTATAACTGATGCGAATAATTGTGCTGCAAACACAACCATAACAATTACCCAGCCTGCAATTTTGGGCCTTGCAACTTCTGTAACGTCTAATGTAAATTGTAACGGTGCAAATAGTGGAAGTGCAACAGCTACTGTTAGCGGTGGTACACTCCCCTACTCCTATAGCTGGAATAATGGAATCTTTACGGCTACTAATAGTAATCTTAGTGCGGGAACATATACCGTAACAATAACTGATGCGAATAATTGTGCTGCAAACACAACTGTGATTATTTCTCAGCCCACGACGCTTGGACTTACAACTTCTGTAACATCTAATGTAAATTGTAACAGTGGAAATAATGGAAGTGCAAATGCGGCCGCTACCGGAGGTGTTTTACCATACACCTATAACTGGAGCAATGGAGAAACAACCGCATCAGCTATCGGATTATCTGCGGGAACATATACTCTAACTCTAAAGGATGCCAATCTATGTTTCAGTAATGCTACTGTAATAATAACCCAGCCTGCGGTATTAACAGTTTCTTTCGGTGGATCAATGAATGCGGGATGTAATGGCAGTAACAATGGAAGCCTTGTTGCAAATACCGGTGGCGGCTCGTCTCCATATACCTATAGCTGGAGTAATGGTAATAGTAGCTCGTCTTTAACTGCATTATCAGCAGGTACCTATATTGTTACTATTACTGATGTCAATGGATGCACGGCAAGTTCTTCAGCAACTATTACTCAAACAAATTCACTAACAAGTAGTATTACCGTTATTTCCCATGAAAATTGCAATGGTGGTATTTCAGGTAGCGTAACTGCAACCTCAACGGGTGGCAGCTCACCTTACACTTATTCCTGGTCACCTACCGGTGGAAGTAGTGCAACCGCAAGTGGTTTAAGTGCCGGAAGCTATACTGTCCATGTTACAGACCATAATGGATGTACAGCTTCGCATACAGTTACAATTACTCAACCTTCCATATTAAGTACCACTGCAAGTGTTACTACAGAGGTAAGCTGCAATGGCGGTAGCACGGGTAAAGCAAGTGCAACGACTTCCGGAGGAAGCTCACCCTATACTTATTCCTGGTCGCCAAACGGAGGAAGTAATGTAACCGCAAGTGCATTAAGCGCCGGAAGCTATACTGTCCATGTTACAGACCATAACGGATGCACAGTTTCGCATACAGTTACAATTACTCAACCTTCCATATTAAGCACCATTGCAAGTGTTACTACAGAGGTAAGCTGCAATGGCGGTAGCACGGGTAAAGCAAGTGCAACCACTTCCGGAGGAAGCTCACCCTATACTTATTCCTGGTCGCCAAACGGAGGAAGTAATGTAACCGCAAGTGCATTAAGTGCCGGAAGCTATACTGTCCATGTTACAGACCATAACGGATGCACAGTTTCGCATACAGTTACAATTACTCAACCTTCCATATTAAATACCACTGCAAGTGTTACTACAGAGGTAAGCTGCAATGGCGGTAGCACGGGTAAAGCAAGTGCAACCATTTCCGGAGGAAGCTCACCCTATACTTATTCCTGGTCGCCAAGGGGGGGAAGCAATGCTGCTGCAAGTGGATTAAGCGCAGGAACTTATACAGTTCACATTACAGACCATAGTGGGTGCACAACTTCACATACGGTCACCATTACACAGCCTTCCATTCTAAGTGTTTCTGCAAATATAATTACAGAGGTAAGCTGCAATGGCGGTAGCACGGGCAAAGCAAGTACAACTATTTCCGGAGGAAGCTCACCCTATACTTATTCCTGGTCGCCAAGGGGGGGAAGCAATGCTGCTGCAAGTGGGTTAAGCGCAGGAACTTATACGGTTCACATTACAGACCATAGTGGGTGCACAACTTCACATACGGTCACCATTACACAGCCATCATTGTTGAGTGCAAGTATAAGTTCCAGTAGTTGTATAAATGGGCGAATTACTGCTGCAATGACTACATTGGGTGGAGTAGCCCCTTATACTTATTCCTGGTCACCATGTGGACTAACAAAGGCCACTGTATCAGGGCTTTCAGCAGGAACTTATGTTATAAAAGTCACTGACCACAATGGCTGTTCGGTTACCGTAAGCGATAAATTAAGCTGTGGTTCACTTACGGCCTCTCCGGTTCAACCCTCTGATTCTGTAGCAACCCAGTGCTGCCCGGCAGTCAATATCAACCTTTATCCTAATCCAAATACAGGGCAGTTTACGGTTACTGGAATTGAAAAAGGGATGTTACTTGAAATATATGATTATATGGGTAGAAAAATCAACACCATTAAAGCGAGTGATGAAGCGATTGAAATAAACATTTCTAACCAACCTAATGCAGTCTATTTAATAAGGATATTAGATAAATACGGAAACCTGGTAAGCGAGAAAAAAGCAATTAAAACTCACTGATATTTTGTAAAAATTACCCGGGATAAAATCCGGGTAATTTAACGGGTAATATTTTTTAGCCATTAATCGGCTATTTTATTCTCGTGGTGATTGAGAAGCTGGTTATCACATAGAATAGCGGGCAGGATATTTCGGAGTAACATAATCTTACTCCTGTCAAATACCCGTTTTACAATTCGGTATATTTTTTTGTTTTTCCCTTTGCTTTTTCAATAGGGTAATTTTTCTTATTGATTTTTATTTTATCCAAAACAATTTGCTTTACGTCTAACTTATATTTATCGGCAATTAATAATGCATAGCCTATAACGTCGGCTAATTCTTCTTTTATCCTTTCCTTATCAGCCTCTTCCGGTTTCTTCCATAGAAATAGTTCCAATAACTCCCCAGATTCAATATTTAAACCGATTGCAAGGTCCTTCGCATTATGAAACTGTTCCCAGTCCCTTTCATCTCTGAATAGTATCAATTCTTTTATCAGCTCTTCAATGTCGCCCATCAAAGGTTATTTTTAGCCTATTTGTATTATACCCCATATTAGTTCGGGTCAAGATATTTATTTATTTATATCTTTTAGAATATCATTATAACTGTTCCCGAAACTCATCCCTTCATTAATTTCCATCCGGCTTAATTTTTTATTTTCAGCTAATCCCCAAAGCACTAATTCCTTTAAAAAATACCGTTCAGGGGTTTCCAAATCCGGTTGGTATCTTTTAATTAGCTGATCAAGGGACTGTACTTTATCCAATTGCTTTTTATACGTTTCATCACTCATATTTTCCGTTAGTTCAAACTCTTCATTTAAGTTATCGAACCAGGAAATAATTTCATGGTATGGTCCTTTTATCCCTTGCTTTTCAAGTTTCTGGATTTTAGGGAAATACGATTCAAAGAGGCTTTTCACTGCCATTTCAATAAGATATTCTGCTACAAACCGGGCGCCTTCTTGTTCGCCTTCGTAGGCAATCTCCATTTTCCCGGTAAGGGATGGAATGACACCGGGAAAATCACCTAATCTTGAAGTGGTTTGTTTTTGATTAAATTTTAGCATCCTTAATTCAGCAGCACTCACAAGGTTTTCGTAAGCGGAAATACTCATCCTTGCACTGATGCCGCTTTTAATATCAATATATTCACTTTTCCGGGCTTCAAAACCTATTTGCTCAATCAAATCTTTTGCCAGCTCAGGAACAAATACATTCTTTCTTCTTCCTTCATCTGAAATTACTTCCTGCGCTGTAATCTGCTTAGCTGTTTCTATCGTCTCGGGGTAATGAGTTAAAATCTGGGAGCCTATCCTGTCTTTTAAGGGGGTTACTATGCTTCCCCTGTTCGTATAGTCCTCAGGGTTAGCGGTAAAAACAAATTGAATATCGAGGGGAAAGCGCAACTTAAATCCACGTATTTGAAGGTCGCCTTCCTGCAAAATATTGAAAAGCCCCACCTGTATCCTTGCCTGTAAATCGGGTAATTCATTAATAACGAAAATACAACGGTTTGCCCGGGGAATCATTCCAAAATGTATGACTCGCTCATCCGCATAGTGAAGCTTTAGATTGGCGGCTTTTATCGGGTCCACATCACCTATCAAATCGGCGATAGTTACATCGGGTGTTGCCAATTTTTCTGCAAAACGCTCTTCCCGGTGAACCCATGAAATCGGGGTAAGGTCTTTTTGTTTTTCAATCAAATCTTTTGCGAAATAGGATAAAGGAGCAAAAGGGTCATCATTAATTTCACTTCCTTCTACAATTGGCATCCACTCATCTAAGAGATTAACCAAAAGCCGCGCAAGCCGGGTTTTAGCCTGTCCTCGTAAGCCCAGCAAATTAATATTGTGCCTGGAAAGTATGGCGCGCTCCAGTTCCGGAATTACTGTAGTGTCATAACCATATATTCCTGTAAATGTTCCTTCTTTATTTTTTAGCTTTTCAATAAGGTTATCACGAAGCTCCTCTTTAATACTTCTTGGTTTATATCCTGATTTTTTTAGTTCTGCCAGAGTTCTGATTGCAGGTGCATTTGTTTTCATATTCATTCTTATCCTTTAATATTTTTTCTCCTGTTCTGTTTATAATCTTCAAATATCATTTGTCCTAATCCTTTCAGCCCTGTATAAAATGCTTTCCCCTGGTTAGCGGCAGTAAACTCCTTTACAAAACCTTGTAAATAAGGATCCCTGGCAATCATGAAAGTTGTGATAGGTATATGCAACTTGCGGGCTTGCTGGGCAGCTAAATAACATTTATCAATAATTACCGGGTCAAGTCCGACAGAATTAAAATAATATTCTCCATTCGATTGCCGGAAACAACTTGGTTTTCCGTCGGTAATCATAAATATCTGCTTATTGGTATTGCGTTTACGCCTTAGTATATCCATAGCAAGCTGCAAACCCGCAACAGTATTGGTATGGTAGGGACCCACCTGCAAGTAAGGAAGCTCCTTGACTTCTATGGGCCATGCATCATTGCCAAAAGCTATTATATCGAGTGTATCCTTGGGATAGCGGGTTTTAATCAGTTCTGCCAGAGCCATAGCTACTTTTTTGGCAGGCGTAATTCTATCTTCGCCATATAGTACCATACTATGGCTTACATCTATCATCAGCACCGTACTCATTTGCGAATTGTGAAAAGTATCTTCCACAATCAAATCATTTTCGGTTAATTTAAATGAATCAATCCCATGCGAAATTTGAGCGTTTTTAAGGCTTTCAGACATAGCTATATGTTCAGGGGCATCTCCAAAACGGAATTCCCTGTATTCACCGGTATGTTCATCACCTCTTCCAGCATAATTGCTCGTATGATTTCCAGTGCCACTTCTTTTTAAGTTTCCAAAAATTTGGTTCAATGCCGCCTGTCGGATGGCACGTTCCAATTTTCCTGTTAGTGTAGTACCTCCATTGCCGTCTCCTTTTATTTCTTCCCTTATATAGCCTTTCTTTTTTAAATCTTCAATAAAGTCTTCAATAGTATATTCAGCCGTGGTGAGATTATACTCTTTGTCAAGTTCCCTTAACCAATTAATGGCTTCATCAAAATCACCGGAAGTGTGAACAATCAGCTCTTTAAAAATGGAAAAAAGTTTTTCAAAAGGAGATACTTCTTCCGCCTTATATGGTTTAAATTTAAATCCTTTTCTCATAGAATAAAAGTATACTAATTGACTCGTCGAATTTTATTCGGGGTTATCCCTGAATTCTTAGTAATAAACGCTTTTACAAAAAAAATACTGTACTCAACCGGAAGTCCTTACACTCTTCATTGCCAAAAATACGAATTAATCATAAGAAATACACGACTTAATTCAATAGAAGTCGTTCAATGGCAATATAAATTTCAGGGGCTTATACCGATTAAAAAAACGGCTAAGCTAATTAGACATTGGATGTATCTAATTCCCCATCCTCCAAGTTAGCTTTAGGGAGATTAACCGACAACTCTTCCCGGTGTTGGGCAAGATATTCCAGTTTCTTTTTTCCATACGATATTTTAATAATTACTACAAATAACACAGGCACAATAAAAACTGCGAGGGAAGAAGCAGCTATCATTCCGCCTAACACGGTGAATCCTATTGTTTGGCGGGCTACCGCACCTGCCCCGGTTGCCAGTGCCAATGGAAGAACCCCGAAAATAAAAGCGAAAGATGTCATAAGTATAGGCCGCAGCCGTAGCGAAACAGCATCAATAGTAGATTGAATAAGCTCTTCTCCACTATCAACACGAACTTTAGCATATTCCACTATCAATATAGCATTCTTGGCAGCAAGCCCTATTAAGGTTATCAGTCCAATCTGGGCATAAACATTATTGCTTAAGGTTGGAGTACACCAAAGGGTAAGGATAGCGCCAAAGGCTCCTATAGGCACAGCAAGCATAACGGAAAGGGGAACAGACCAGCTTTCATATAAGGCAGCCAGAAAAAGAAAAACGAACACCAGTGAAAATAAAAAAATGTAAATGGTTTGTGTCCCTGCCACTATTTCCTCATAACTCAATCCTGACCACTCATATCCATAACCACGCGGCAAAACCTTGGCTGCCACTTTTTTTAAGGCATCTATAGTTTGACCGCTGCTGTAATTCAGTGGAGACCCCCCATCTACTTCTGCAGAACGGAAAATATTAAAGTGGGGTATAACAGGAGCTGCTTCTATTGGTTTGTAAGTGATTAATGAACTAAGTGGCAGCATTTCCCCTGACAGGTTCCTGACATAATACTTATCCATATCTGATACTACCCTTCGGTAAATCGTATCTGCCTGGATAACCACATGGTAAGTACGGTTATATAAGGTAAAGTCATTTACGAACAAACTACCCATATAGGCCTGTATAGTTTTAAAAACATCGGCAATATTCACACCCATCTTTTTACATCTTTCCCTATCCACAGTCAGGTCATAGCTGGGGGTGTGTGCAGAATAATAGCTTACAGCATGGAAAATAGCCGGGTTTTTATTGGCTTCAGCAACAAATTTCTTAACTACATTTTCAAATTGGTGGACATCATCGTTTGTACTACGCTGTTCAATCATGAAAGTAAATCCGGCTGAAATCCCAATCCCCGGAATGGGAGCTGGTTGTATTACCACCACCTTGCCATTTCTTAAATTCGCTTTTCTGACCCTCTTATATATTTCACTTATTATGCCTGCCGCCTGCATGGTATCACCTTTACGTTCATCCCAGGGTTTTAACTGGACGAATATGGTACCACTATTAGACTTGGCTGCTCCGTTACTTACATTCAATCCTGATAAAGCCCCAAAGTGAGCTACTCCGGGAGTTTCTATTACTATCTTCATTAGTTTGGTAATAAATTCAACAGACTGGGTGGTGGAAGATGCTTCCGGCAATTCATAGGTAACAAACACACGCCCAGAATCTTCATTCGGAATAAACCCGGATGCTTTAAACCTGAACAGGAAAAATGTTCCGACTCCAATGCATATTAAAAGAATAACCACATACCGGGAATGATGGATACCCCGTTTTACCCCACGTGAATAAGACCGGGTAAACCTATTGAACCCTTTATTAAACCAATAGAAAAATTTATTGATACCTTTTGATTTTTCATCAATATGATGAGGCTTTAATAACAACGTACATAGAGCAGGTGTTAAAGATAAAGCAACGAAAGCTGATATTAAAATAGATACTGCAATAGTAATAGCAAACTGCTGGTATAATCGGCCCACAATACCCGGTATAAAAGCTACGGGCACAAATACTGCAGCCAATATTAAGGCTACTGCAATTACGGGAGCTGTTATATCTCTCATAGCATGTTCAGTAGCATCATGGGCAGACATTTTTTCCACATCAATATAATGTTGCACCGCCTCCACTACTATAATTGCATCATCTACCACGATTCCTATTGCCAATACAAAACCAAATAGGGTGAGGGTATTAATGGTAAACCCTAATGGAACAAAAAAAATGAAAGCCCCAATGATAGATACCGGGATAGCCAGTATAGGAATAAGGGCGGTACGCCAGTTTTGAAGAAATAAAAACACCACCAATACCACTAACAGAAGCGCAATAAATAGGGTTTTAACCACTTCTAAAATGGAAACTTTTACTATGGTAACAGCTTCAAATGGTATTTTATAATCTACATCTTCGGGAAAAGTTTTTTTGAGTTTTTCGAGCGCTGCTTTCACCCCATTCGCCACATCAAGAGCATTACTCGTTGGCAGCTGGAATACCTGTAGGAAGGATGCCCGTTGTCCGTCCACAAACGAATTGCTCGAAAAAGTGAACTTCCCTAACTCCACCCTGGCTATATCTTTCATATAAACCATTTCACCGGTAGAAGGGATAGTTTTCACTACAATATTTTCAAAATCAGAGACCTTATTTAACCGTCCATTTACAAGAACTGTCATCTCATTTGTTTGTGTTGATTCTTGCGGGGGTGCACCTACTGATCCGGCTGCCACCTCCACATTTTGTTCATTTAAGGCACTTGTAATATCCTGCGGGGTCAGGGAATAAGATGCCATTTTCTCTGGGTCCATCCAAATTCTCATACTGAAATTATCTGCACGGGTTGTAATATCTCCCACGCCGGGTACCCGGAGCAGGGCATCCATTATATAAATATTGTTATAATTGTCTAAGAAGGTAATATTATGGGTCCCTTTCGGAGAATAAATAGCTACCAGCATCAAAATGCTGGTGTTTTTAGCCCGCACCGTTACCCCCAACTGGCTTACAGTCGAAGGTAGTAAAGGCGTAGCAATGCCTACTCTATTTTGAACATCTAGAGCAGCAATATCAACATTAGTCCCTACTTTAAAAGTTGTATTTATAGATACTGCCCCTGTGCTGGTACTGTTACTCTGAATATATTCCATCCCCTTTACTCCGTTAATTGCCTCTTCCAGCGGGGTGGCGACGTTTTGTTCAACAGTTTGGGCATCTGCCCCTGTATAAGTAGTGCTTACAGATACACCCGGAGGGGTGATATTAGGATACTGGTTAATGGGAAGGTTATATAATGCAAATAGCGCCCAGGATAACTATAACAATAGCTATGACAATGGCAGTAACTGGTCTTCGTATAAATACATCGGCAATCATAATCAGTTATGGCTGTTTCTGCTCGTTTGCCTTTTTAGATAACTCTTGCTTATGTTGGGCCAGCAAAGCAAGTTGTTCTTTGCCGTACGCAATTTTTACAATTACCACAAATAGTACAGGTACAATAAATATAGCAATGGATGAAGCTGCAACCATACCCCCAAGCACAGTAACCCCGATAGTCCTGCGGGCTACTGCCCCTGCTCCTGTTGCCAGTACCAGTGGCATTACGCCTAAAATAAACGCCATGGAGGTCATAATAATCGGGCGTAACCTGAGTTTTACCGCATCAAGGGTTGATTGTATCAGGTCTTCCCCATTATCCACCGGACTTTAGCATATTCCACAATTAATATTGCATTTTTAGCAGCAAGTCCTATTAATGTAATAAGCCCTATTTGTGCATACACATTATCTGTAAGGCTGGGGATGCAGATAAGGGTAAGTATAGCCCCAAAAGCTCCTATGGGTACTGCAAGTAATACAGAAAAAGGGACCGACCAGCTTTCATACAGGGCAGCAAGGAAAAGAAAAACAAACAAGAGTGAGAACAGAAAGATGTAAATAGTCACTGTGCCTGCTTGTATTTCTTCATAACTTAATCCTGAAAAGTCATATCCATAACCCTGTGGCAATACTCTGTCAGCTAAATTTTTCAAGGCATCAATAGATTGCCCGCTGCTATATCCTTCCGGCGATGAACCATCTACTTCTGCCGAGCGGAAAATATCAAAATGCGACAGCAGAGGGGCGGTTTCAGTAGGTTTATAACTGATCAGTGAACTTAACGGAAGCATTGTTCCCGACCTGGTTCCTTACATAATATTTATCCATATTCGATATCATCTGGCGGTAAGTAGTATCTGCCTGCACCACCACGTGGAAGGTACGGTTATATAATGTGAAATCATTTACATAATAACTGCCCATATAAACCTGTATAGCTGTAAATACATCGGAAATAATAACACCCATTTTTTTGCATTTTTCCCTGTCCACTGTAAGGTTATAGCTGGGCGTATGTGCAGAGTAGTAAGTGAATGCACTGGTAATAGCAGGGTCTTTATTGGCTTCTGTTACAAAATTATTCACTACATTTTCAAATTGGTGAACATCGTCGTTGGTATTACGTTGTTCAATCTGGAAGCTGAACCCGGCAGTTTGCCCGATACCCGGGATAGGAGCCGGCGGAATGACAACAATATTGGCATTTTTTATATTTGCTTTGGCAATACCCTCCCGCATTACATTTATAATATTGGGTATCCGCTGGCTCTTGTCTTTTCTCTCATCCCAGGGTTTTAGCTGGCAATAAATAGTGCCGCTGTTTGATTTGGTTGCCCCTGTGATTACATTAAATCCTGCTAATGCCGCATAATGTTCCATACCCGGGGTTTCAGAAACCACCTTCATTAATTTGGTCAATACATCCACTGACTCTGAAGTGGAAGAAGCCTCCGGTAATTCATAGGTAACATAAATAAGCCCGTCATCTTCACTGGGAATAAACCCGGATGGCTTATGCTGGAATAAAAAGAATGTAGCAACTCCAATACACAATAGCAATATAATTACATACTTTGATTTACGGATACCGTTTTTTACTCCATTGGAATAATGATTTGTTATAGATTCAAACCAGTTATTAAACTTGAAGAAAAATTTATTCAGCCCTTTTGCTTTTTCATCAGGGTGGTCAGGTTTTAAAAGCAATGTGCATAACGCCGGTGTTAAGGATAAGGCTATAAATGCTGAAAGCACAATGGATACCGCAATAGTAATAGCAAACTGCTGGTACAACCTCCCCACAATTCCCGGAATAAAACCGACAGGAACAAACACCGAAGCTAATATTAATGCAATGGCAATTACAGGGGCTGAAATATCATTCATAGCCCGGGTGGTGGCTTCTTTAACAGGTAGTTTTTCAGCATCAATATAATGCTGCACTGCTTCCACTACAATAATGGCATCATCCACCACAATACCGATAGCCAATACAAAACCAAACATGGTAAGCGTATTAATGGTAAACCCTAAAGGAATAAAAAAAGCAAAAGTTCCAAGAATGGAAACAGGGATTGCCAGAACGGGAATGAGCGTAGCCCGCCAGTTCTGAAGAAATAAAAATACTACAAAAGCCACCAGGCAAAGTGCAATCAATAAGGTTTCCACCACTTCCTGCATAGAAACTTTGACAACTGTTACCGTTTCAAAAGGAATATTATAATCTACATCGGCCGGGAAGGAAGCCTTAAGTTGGTTTAGCTCCTTAATCACAGCATTAGCAGTTTCCAAAGCATTACTTCCGGGCGTTTGATATATGGTAAGTATAGATGCCCGCTTATCATCTACATACGAATTGCTGGAATAGGTGAATTTTCCCAGTTCAACTCTTCCAACATCTTTCAGATAAACCATTTTACCCGAATCAGGCAATGTTTTTACAATAATATTTTCAAAATCAGAAACCTTACTGAGCCTTCCATTTACAAGGATACTTAATTCATAGGTTTGCGTTTTTTGTTGCGGCGGCGCACCGGCAGAACCGGCAGCCACCTGTAGGTTTTGTTCATTCAATGCATTAATAACATCGGTTGGCGATAAGGAATAGTCAGCCATTTTATCCGGATTTAGCCATACCCGCATACTGAAATTATCAGCCAGGGTGGTAATAGCTCCGACGCCCGGCACACGAAGCAAAGCATCCTGGATAAATATATTGGTATAATTATCTAAAAACGTAATGTTATGCGTACCATTCGGTGAATAAAGCGCTACAGCATTAAAGCGCTTGGATTAAGTGCCCGTACTGTGAGCCCTAAACGGCTTACTGCTGCGGGCAATAAAGGGGTAGCAATACTTACCCTGTTTTGAACATCCAGCGTGGCAATGTCAATATTGGTTCCGACTTTAAAGGTAGTATTAATTGTCATCAGCCCATTATTGGTGCTGTTGCTTTGCATATACTCCATGCCATGCGTCCCATTTATCTGTTCTTCAATAGGAGTGGCAACGGTTTGTTCTACGGTCGTGGCATCGGCGCCGGTGTATTGAGCGGTGACCTGGACAACCGGAGGGGTAATATCAGGATATTGATTAACAGGGAGATTGAGAATGCAGATAGCCCCAATGATGGCTAATACAAGTGATACAACAATTGCTGTAACCGGTCTTCTTATAAATGTATCGGCAATCATAGTATGTTACAAAATCTATAGAATGAAACCATCAGTTTCCTCCTTTTTTACTGCTACTGTCCTTCTTGCCTTGCATCGCATTTTCTTTTCCCGTGCCATCTTTTCCGGGATTAGCACCACCGGGTTTTTGGGTTGCATTTATCACCGAACCTGTATGCAACGATTGCACTCCATCAACCACTATCCTGGTACCTTCTTTAAGTCCTCCTTTAATAATAACATTCGGGGCAATTGTTTGGCCTAATTGTACTTTTTTCTGAATTGCTATCATAACAGGATGCGTTTTTGTTGAATCCTTTGGATCACGCGCAATAGTATCTTTTGCCACATACACAAAATATTCTCCCATAAGCTCCACTACAGCTTTGCTTGGTACTACTAATTGCGGGGTAGTTTCCTGGTTATGTACCCTTAACACACAACTTAATCCGGGTTTCAATGAAAATCTGGGATTAGGAAATACAGCTCTTACCGTAATAGTACCGGTTTGTATATCAACAGCCCGGTCAATTATCGAAATTTTTCCCATATAAGGGTATAATGGAACCATTGGGTAAGATAATGGTAAACAGAGAGTCAATAGTTTGATGCGGTGGCATTTTTAAGGTCTTCAAAATGCTGCAATTGTTTTTCAGAAATCAGAAAATCAACACCCATCGGGTCATCTGTAGAAATGGTATTAAGTATGGTGTTTCCCACAGTTACCATGTTGCCAAGCCTTACCTGGCTGATACCGATAGTGCCATCGAAGGGTGCGGAAATAACCGAATAACTCAGATTTGTTGCTGCAATTTTTAAAGCCTGTTCAGCTGCTTTTACCGAATTTTTGCATTGTCTAAAGTAATCACAGCATGGTCAAGGGTTTGTTTGGCAATAGCATCTTGAGTATTCAAGTAAGTATAACGGTCTGCATCCTGTTGTGCTTGCTGTTAAATTTCCGTTTGCAACTTCCAGGTTGGCTTTAGCCTGATCATACGCCTCCTGGTACAAGCGCTGGTCAATTTCATATAACTTTTGCCCCTTCTTCACATGGCTGCCTTCGGTAAAAGCATGGCGGTAATATATCCTTGCACTTCAGGGCGTAAATCAACCTGGCTCAATGCTACAGTATTTGCAGGGTATTTATCATAATACAATACGGTTTGCGCTTTAACAGTGTATAAGTTAACATGCGTAGGAGGGGTAGGCGGCGGTGGCGGCTGACTGCAAGATACAAGCAAGCAACAAACCGGATAATACTAACGTAAATATGTTCTTTTATAGAGTGATAATTTTATTCGTTAATGTTTAGGAGTTAATATTACCCATTGCTTTTTCCAATTCTACTTTACTCAACAATACCTGAAATAAAGTATTTATATAACTGATTTCAGATGAAACTAAATTATCGTCAGCGGTAATTACATTCAGGTAAGGAACAATACCTTGCCTGTATTGAAGAGATACTACTCCATATACATCTTTAGCCAAAGAAACATTCGTTCTGAAGAATATATAAGTCATACACATTGCTTTTATAATTTGCCATTGCGGAAGTATATTGAGAATAAATCACGGATTTAAGATTAACTTCATTCAGATGCAATGATCTGACCTTGCAATTTGGCTTTCTGTATGTTTTCAATCTTGCGAAGCCTGTGAACAATAGGAATACTAAATGATGCACCAATAAACGAATAGGGATAAGCATTGGGGAAAAGGTCGGACAAAGAATTGTTTTCAAACTCATAGTTATAATCATAGAAGCCGATACCGTAGGAAGAAAGTTGTAGCGGTAATAATTTATATTTTGTTGCTGAAGATTTTTAGAAGTTTCCAGTAATTGATATTCTATGCGTTTTTCATATTGCAATTGCTGGGTGGTATCAAATGTTATCTCTTTCATCATTTGTGCCGTATCAAAACTTACATTAAACTCCTTTTCAGGCGGGAACCCCATTTGCTGTTTAAGAGTAGCATATTGAGGCCTCACATTCTCTGTGGCTTGTTTCAACTGGGCTTTCGAGTTATTTAAGGTTATCATTGCTTCCTCATAGTCAGTCTTATCAACTATACCTCCTAAATATTGATGATATGCGTCTCTCATGTTTTTGGCAAATTCGGCAGTATCCTTCTTTTAAAACCATTATTTGTTCCAGGGTATTCAACAAATTATAAAAGGCCGAACTCACTGTTGCAACAGCATTTATTTTGCTGCTGTCATTAGCTTGCTTTGCCTGTTCAACTAATAAATGGGCATCTTTCGCTGCATATAAAAGGCTGGGGCTGAATAATGTTTCTGTTGCAGATAATCCGGGCGTTAGTGTATTGTAGATACCCGATTTAACTTGCAAGGGAGGTCCTTCCGGGTTAGCCTGGTTAGTGGTAAATGCAGTAGGTAATATAAGGTAATGGTAAAAATCGCCCCCCAGCGATACCTGCGGAATCCATCCGGATAAATAAATGGCATTGTTTTTTTTAGTTATTTCTATGCCTATACCCGATTGTAATACGCCCGGCTGATGTTGCAAGGCGTATGCAATGCATTCATCCAGGTTAAAATAAGGAACACTGTCGGCAGGGGTCCTATTTTGTGCCTGGGTATAAAATACAAGTGCAAAGATACCCGCAATACTCAAATAAAACCGTTTTTGAATTAGCCTTAAATAACTTATCAGGACATGATAATCTACTTTATTTTCAGCTATATAAATCCCTTTTCTTAACATGTATAATTCAATAAATAAGAGGGGGAAAGTGGCGACGAAGATACTATATTTTATGAATATAAATATGAGATAGATTATACAATGAAAGATTTAAAGGGAATCCGGCCCTTATTTTAAAGGCTTTGAAAGAGGATTGCATTTTTTTGAAAGTACATCAAACTACTTAACGATATTCTTAGTTCTTTCCCAGCTAATTCTATAAACCTGATTGTGTTGCAGGATTATAAATCCCTTCATAAAATCAGCTTATTGACAACTGCTTATGAAAACACGATAAATTTCTATTTTGCCAATGGGATATGGCAAAATATGCTACTATTGTCATGATGAAAGATTGTTTTCGATTATTTGTCTTAATTTTTACATTCTCATACACCTCGATTCATTCGCAGAAGAATGACTATATAGTCACTACCCGCCAATTTTCTGTTGAAGATGGATTAGCTTCCCTCGAAGTGTTTTGCGGGATTCAGGACAAGGAAGGATTTATCTGGTTTGGCACAAGAAATGGATTAAATAGATTTGATGGAAAAAATTTCCTCTTGTTTTCACAGCAAACTAATAAGATGCAAGATAACAAGGTGCTTCAATTAGCTACCGATGATGCCAACCATCTTTTTATAGCGTATGGCTTATCAGATTATTCAGCCATTCCCGGTGGAAAAGTAGATGTAATGGACCTAACAACCCATGAAATAAAAACAATAGCTGAAGCTTATCCGAAAATGCCATTTAAAGAATCGGATATTCGCCGAATAGAGAACGATGGCACCGATAACCTTGAAATAATTACTGCATTTCCTTTTAAACTCTGGCATTATTCTTCTAAGGAAGGGTTTACCTTGAAGTGTGAAATGAAAGGATGGGACACAATTAATAATCACTATGTGCATAATTGCTGGGGAGCTTTTTGGCGGGGGAATGCATTTCTTTTCATAGATAATGCTTCTGTATGGTATTATGTTACCGCAGATTCAACATATTCAGTTAATCCCAATACTGATAGTATTTTTCTCGGACCCATTACATCAAATAACAAAGAATTTCTGCAAGGCGTATACCTGCCTTTAGGCAAGAAAATTTTTTATTCGAAAACTGCCGGTTCAAAAACTTACGAACAACTAAATGCCCCCCCGGAATTTCAAACTCACCGCGTTGAAAGTAAAACCACCGCTTACTCTTACACAACAGCCGGACATTCTATAGTCTTCAAACTGCCTGACGGGTTTTATTTATATAATCATTTGGGTATTCAAAAATTATCTGCAAGAGATGAAATAAAGGAGTTCAATAACTTGTCTCTCTCTCAAAATTTTTTAGATAGACAGGGTAATGTATGGATTTGTACTTCAATGAATGTATTGGAAATAAAAATAGAAAAAAGATGGTTTTACCCCTACTTTTCCAACTCACAGCAAAATATTGAGACCAAAAGCCCCCAGGCAAGGGGTATTTATGTGGACAGTACGGGCAAAATTTATGCCAATATATATACACATCTTTTTATTGCAGATAATAACAAAATTAAAACAGCCAACCCTAATGAGATAGTTTATGCTATGCTGAACCACGGGCACCAATTATATTTGGGTGGGTCAGTTTTGCTTCGTTTCGATGAAGACAAAAATAGTTTTGCCAGGCTTGGATCTGAAAAAGCAAGGAACGAAGTGTGGAGCCTGTTTTCCCTTTCCGAAAATGTATTGCTGGCTGGACGTGAAACAGGTACCTTTTTATTTGATATAACTAAAAACCAATTCACGGATGTAACAACTTCATTGGTCCATATCCCCAAGCCAACTTTTATTTATAGGTTTATTCGTGCTTCGGACGGAAAAATATGGGCATGTGCCGAAAACGGTTTGTTTGTGCTGAACAATGCAGGGGCCATAGTAGATTATTATGGAACGAAGGCAAGTGATAAATCCAGGAAACTGCCCTACAATAAACTTTGTGATATTTACCAGGACGAACAGGGCATATTTTGGCTGGCTACAAGTGGAGGTGGCTTATGCCGGTGGGACAGGAGCAAAAATGAATTCAGGCAATTCACCGAAGAAGATGGGCTGCCTTCTAATATTTTATACCGGATTGAAGCCGATAGCTTCGGGCATTTATGGATAAGTTCAGCTTACGGTCTTATATGTTTTAATAAAAAAGATTTCAGTATTCGCACATACACTGTGAACGATGGCATTTCCAATAACGAATTCAATCATATCTCGTCCTTTAAGGCAGATGACGGCAGAATGTTTTTTGGAGGATTAAACGGGATAACTGCCTTTTATCCCAAAGATGTGCTAAACGACACTGCCACCAATGATTTGCCGCTTCGCGTCACTTCCTTTGCGAAATTTTCCTCTTCAAAAGATAAGTTACTTGACCTTACGAGTGAATTGCTTTTACAAAATAAAATTACCATTGAACCCGGTGACCGCTTTTTCGACCTGGAATTTATGCTGCTTGACTATCAACAGGGAAAGAAGCGATATGCCTATAAAATTGAGGGATTAGACTCCGGCTGGAATTATATTCACGAGAACTTCATTCACCTCAGTGGCTTGCCCTATGGTAGCTATGTACTCCGTGTGAAAGGGCAAAATTTTTTGGGCGGAGCTTGGGGCAGGAATGAATTGATAATCCCATTAATGGTGTTGTCTCCTTACTATCGCCGGGCATGGTTTATTATTCTTTGTGCCATTATATCATTGCTGAGCATTTACCTTATAGTATATCTCAGGACAAAAACCTTAAAATTAGAAAAAATCAAACTGGAAAAAACCATCTCCGACCGGACTTCAGAGTTACAACAATCATTGAGCAAACAAGATGAGATGCTGAAAGAAAAAGATTTATTAATGAAAGAAATTCATCACAGGGTAAAGAATAATTTACAGGTGATTTCGGGTTTGCTCGAATTGCAGAATACAGGAATTGATGATGAAAAGGCAAAGCAAGCTATTTTAGAAGGGCAGAACAGGGTACGCTCCATAGCGCTCATTCACCAGAATTTATACCAGAATGAAAATATGGCTTCAATAGAATTCCGGGAATTTATATCAGAACTTTACCGCCAGGTTCATGGTCTGTTTGGTAAATCCGGAATGAAACTGGAAACAAATTTTGATTTGAAGGAAACCTTGCTCGATATTGATACCGCCGTTCCACTCGGTTTAATTGTGAATGAACTGCTTACTAATTCTTTTAAATATGCATTTAATAATAAACCGGGGAAAATTGAAGTAAAAATTAAAAGCTATACCAATGGGGAATACTGCTTGGAGTATTATGACAACGGACCGGGCTTACCTGCCGGAACAGATATGGATAAAGTGCGCTCACTCGGATTAAGGCTAATAAACAGGCTAAGTAAGCAATTAGGCGGAAAAACAGAATATGCTTATGATAACGGGAGTAAGTTTTCTATCTGGTTTAAAGATACGATGGCAAGGAGAAGTACAGATTAGGCGCATTGATATGAAACTCGTATATTTGTATCTACCTGTTTATAGCCTATGAGTAAAGTTAAAATTGGCATTGTTGAAGATGAAATTATAATTGCTGACACCATTTCCGCAACCCTGCTGGATTTAGGATATGATGTTGTCGAGCCGGTTGGTAATTACACCGATGCTCTTGCCATGATTGAAAAAGAAAAACCAGACCTCCTTTTATTGGATATTCAGTTAGGCGGAAAAAAGGATGGCATTGATGTGGCGGAGGTTTTGAAAGATAAATTCAATATCCCTTTTATTTTTCTAACTGCCAATGCAGATACTGCTACCATCGAAAGGGCAAAACAGGTGGAGCCGCCCGCTTACCTGGTAAAACCATTTAATAAAGATGACTTGTATTCTTCCATTGAAATATGCCTTTATAATTTCAATAAAAAAAGCAAAGGACTTGACAAAAAAAGCCCCGAACAAGCCAACTATTTTATTAACGAAGCTATATTTATAAAAGACGGGCATATATTTATCAAAGTACCCTTCAGCGAGATTCTTTATTTGGAGAGTGATCATGTATATGTGAATGTACACACCAAATCAAAAACTTATTTAGTAAGGGCTTCGATGCTGGAGTATATGGAAAACTTCGACCCCATGAAATTCTTCCGCGTACACCGCAGTTTTACTGTAAACCTGGACAAAGTGGAAGGTATTAATGAATTATTTATCCTCGTTGGCGGAGTTCAGATTCCGATGGGTAAAACGTACCGCGAAGATTTGCTTAGCAAGATACGGTTGGGGTAATTTCATTTTTCCCTTGTTTAGCATAGAAACCCTAAGTGCATCCCCCGGAATCGGGAGGCAAAAAAAAACGGCATAAAACGGCATAAATCCGGCTACTTAACATCCAGATTATGAGGCTATTCCCGAAGACCTGTGTCCCTATTGGGTTCCAGTGCCCTTTTTTGTATATCCATTTTTCATTTTTATTCCATATAATATAATTATGATTGAGGTAAGTATGTACCATTATCCCCAGACTAACCCATAATTTACCCCCTTTCGGGTTTCTGTTCGGAACAGGATTCAGTACGTTCAGAACATATTCCCCGTAGCTCAGAACATTTCTGTTGACAAAAGCCTTATTGTGGTTTAATCTTGTCCTTGCATCATTTCCTGTTAATGCCAACTTATATTCAATAAAAAAATCATGAAAAAATTACTGTTTATCATTGGGGTTGTTCTTTTATCATCGGGGGTTTCAACTGCACAATGCACTCTATGGACTGAAGCCCCTACTATAGGCCAGTATTTAGATTGCAATGGCTTGAATGGGTCAGCTACCGCAGCCCTGTCCGGCGGTGTTCTTCCTTATACTTATTCCTGGAGCCAGGGAGCAACCACCCGTACTGCTTCAGGTCTTAGCGCCGGAACTTACACGCTGACCATAACCGATAATTCCGGCTGTTCCGCCTCGTATCCCGTAGTATTTATTAAATTATCCGCAACCATAGCATCTCAAACCAACATACTCTGTAACGGGTCTGCAACCGGAAGTGCTTCAGCATATACTTCATCCGTTATTGCCCGGACTTTCCAATATGAACCTGCTGTACAAAACTTGTCGCTACCTTCAGCAGTAACCTCTGCAACCATAGCTGTTAACAGGAGCGGCAGGCGGGGGTGGCGTTTATTGGGATGGTCCCGGGGCATCATTTACAGCACAATGCACCATAGTACCGGGGCATATTCTGTCTCTTGCCGTGGGAAGTATGTCACCTGAAAATTACGGAGGCGGCGGCGGTGGCACATTTGTGTACGATTCTAATACTATTACCCCGCTTGCCATAGCTGGGGGCGGCGGTGGTGCAGGCCCTGCGAATGATTTTTCTGGTGGCCCGGGGGGCACAACCCTTAGTTCCCCTTATACAGCAACAAATGGTTTTGGTGGTAATGGAACCAATGGAACCGCAGGTAATGGCGGCGTTGCTGGCGCTCCCGGCACAACTTATTGTAATACTAACAATACTCCCCCACCTAACTACGGCGGCGCCGGCGGGGCAGGATGGCTAACCAATGGGGGCTCCTCCGGAACAAATGTTACAAATATCGAGTACCCTGACTGATTGGCGGCTCCGACAGGGCAAATCACTTTACAGGCGGCGGCGGATCCGGCGGCTATGGCGGCGGCGGTGCTGCCGGCGTTGATGGCGGCGGCGGCGGCGGCGGATATAACGGCGGCGGCGGTGGAAATGATCAATACCAGAGCTGTACCCAGGACGCCGGCGGCGGCGGCGGTGGCGGCGGTTCATACCTTAGCGGGACATTATTAGTTTCGCCAACAGCAACAAACTTCGCCAATGGGGTTGCCTCAATAACATATATCACTCCCAATGCGGAGGCAAATCGCCTTATACCTATTCCTGGTCAAACGGTCAAACTACTTTGACGACAACAGGGTTAAGCGCCGGAACATACTTCCTGATTGAAACCGATAATAGCGGTTGTACTGCCACTGCTTCTGTAACCATAACTCAAACACCTGCTTTGGTAGCGAGCATATCATCGGTAACTAACGTAAACTGCCATGGTTCAGCCACGGGAAGTATAATTGGCTCCATTACGCCGGTAGCGATTACCCGGTTTTTCACGTATGAGGCGGCAGTTCAAAATCTTACGATACCGGCTACTGTGACAACCGCAACGGTTTCGGTCTCAGGCGCTCAGGGAGGAGCCCCGTTAGGTGTAAATAGTACGGTTGGATTGGGTGCCTCTTTTACAGGTATCTGCAC
>CAVYDB010000046.1:0-17028 GCA_963767125.1 uncultured Bacteroidota bacterium
ACAATTTACAATTACCGGAATAGAGAAAGGAATGTTGATAGAAGTATATGATTACACCGGAAGAAAAATCAGTTCGATACGCGCAAACGATATAACTATGCAGTTGAATATTTCAAATGAACCTAATGGGATTTATTTGATACGAATTATTGATAAGGACGGAAATTTAGTAAGCCCAAAAAAGGTAATGAAAGTACAGTAGAGGAGAAACTAAAAAAGAAAAAGGAGGGAAAACCCCTCCTTTTTTTATGTAAGAAATCAGTTTCTGTTTATTCAGCTATTACTTCAAAAGTAATTTCAGCAGAAATATCTTTACTAAGTTTTACATTAGCAGTATAAGTACCGGTAGTTTTAATGTGGTCTGCTTTAAGGTCAATATTTTTACGGTCAACCTTAAAACCTAATTTTTCAATAGCTTCAGCTAATTGAATAGCATTTACCGAACCGAATATTCTTACCGTTTTCTCCAGCTTTGGCAGCAATCTTTAAAACTGAATCCTTCAATTTGGCAGCAAGTTTTTCAGCATCTTTTTTCAGCTTTTCTTCTTTATGTGCCCGTTGTTTAATAATTTCAGCAACTACTTTGCGGCTTGATGTGGTAGCAGCAATTGCCAATCCACGGGGGATAAGAAAATTGCGGGCGTAGCCGGGGCGTACTTTTACTAATTCGTATTGGTTGCCGAGGTTTTCAACCTCTTTTTGCAGAATAACTTCCATGATAATAGAGTGCTTTAATTATTTTAATAAATCGCCTACAAAAGGCAATAATGCCATATGCCGGGCTCTTTTTACGGCTTGCGCCACTTTGCTTTGATATTTTGATGAAGTCCCGGTGATACGAACAGGCAATAATTTACCTTGGTCATTCACAAAGTTTTTCAAAAAATCAGGGTTTTTGTAGTCAATATATTTAATGCCGTATTTCCGGAAACGGCAATATTTGTTCTTTTTAACCTCAATAGGAGGAGGGGTAAGGTAACGTACTTCGTTCGATTCTGCAGCCATGTATATTAAATTGCGGGTTCTTTTTTAGGTTCTTTTTTTCCGAATCTTTCTTTGCGTTTTTCCAGATACGCAAGAGCATGTTTGTCTAAGCTAACTGTGAGGTAACGTAAAATACGTTCGTCACGCTGGTAAGCAATTTCCAATTCTTTTACAATAGAGGTAGGGGCATGTAAACTGGAGTACATGGTAGAACCCTGTACTCTTTTTCTGGATAGGATATGCCAGTTTGCGCAAACCCCAATGTTCCTCGGTTACAATCTTTCCTTCGTGTTCCTTTATCAGTTTACGGTAGTTGTCAACGGCTTCTTTTGCCTGGTCTTCCGACAATACCGGTGTCAGAATAAATACAGTCTCGTAAGACTTGATAATGCTCATGGTTTTAAAAAATAGTCCGCAAAGGTAGTAATTTTTCTTTTTCCCAATCTATTTATTTTAAAATTCTAAGTTTTTTATCCCTTCCCTTTTCTGAACCAATTTATTTCGGGTTAAATTTTCAACTTCAAAAGGCATGAAGTCGCACATTCCGGGTCCAAAAATAGAAAAAATCACAGCCTTATCCTAATTTATTACCTACCTTTACCATCTTTTATTTATTAAATGGCATTTTTTGATATACTCATAGAACCGCCCTCTTATGGGTGGCAGGACTCAAATGGCGAGGTTATAAAACCTTCCAACAGTGAATTATTCAGGGAATGTCTCCGCCGGATGAACATTTTTAAATCGCGGAAAAACTTTTTAGCCTTTTTCGGATGGTTTGAAGTGTTTTGCCTGGTGCCTTTTTTTGTGATATTTTTCGTGAAATTTTTCTCCATTAAGCTGTTGATATGCGGGTTCTTCTATGGAATGGTGTGCATGGGTACACATGGCACTATATGGTATCACCGCTATAGCACACATAGGGCATTTACGTTCAAAAATAAACTCTGGATGTTTATTACCCGTAACCTTGTTATTAAAATAGTCCCGGAGGAAACCTATGTTATTTCACACCATGTGCATCACTGCAAATCTGACCAACCGGGAGACCCCTATAATGCCAACGTAGGTTTTTTATACTGCTTTCTGGCAGATACTAACCACCAGCAGATTTCTCAAACCCTTAGCCGGGAAGATTATCCACGGGTAGTTGCTATGTTAAAAGATACCGGGGTTGTGCCAAACAGCTATGAGCAATACCTTTATTGGGGTTCTATCGCCCATCCGGCAAGGGTAATAGCCAACTGGATTTTCAACTGGATATTCTGGTTTGGCGTTTTTTACCTGGTTGGTGGCTTGGGACTTGCTTTCGCTTGCTTTGCAGGGGCGGCAGTTTGGGCGGTGGGTATCCGCACATTTAACTTTGAAGGACACGGAAAAGGAAAAGATAAACGTACTAAAGGAACAGATTTCGATTGGGATGATATGTCGATAAACCAACGTTGGCCCGGCTATGTTGCAGGGGAATGGCATAATAACCATCATCTTTTCCCAAATAGTGCCCGCGCCGGATTTTTACCCCACCAGGTGGACCTTGCCTGGGTATATGTATGGGTATTGAAAAAAATTGGTGGGGTTACAGCATATAATAATGCCAAAAAAGATTTTTACGAGAAGTATTATAAGCCCTATTTAGAAAAACTAAAAGAGGAAAAGGCTGAAAAAGTAACTGAAGAGAATGCTGTAAAGGCATAGAAAAGCCTCTCCCCTAAACTCCTTTCAAATGTTGTCATTCCAAACGCAGTGAGGAATCTATATTTATTGGGAATCGAAAAGATTAGCAAAAAATCTATAATTTGCCTTATCCAGACTAAAAAAATTAAACTTACCTAAATTTAGTTTTTCACTCTTCACTCACTCTCCATTGCCTTTTCTATATTCTTATCGGGTAAAAACCACATAACCGAGACCAGTAAAAACAAACCTTCGGAAATATAAGGGTTTATAAATGCAGTTAATATACCCGAGGCGTACATACAACCAGATATATATCCTTTTCTTTCCTGCCCTTTCATGGCTTGCTGCATTTTCTCGCTCCAAATATTGTGTTTCTTAATAATGCTAGTAAGAAGATTCCATGCGAAGCTGGGTAAAAGAAGCGATATTGCATATACTGCTACAGACTGAGGTGCAAAGTCATTTGCCCCGACCCAACCCGTTACAAAGGGAATAAGTGAAAGCCAGAATAATAAGCCGAGGTTGGCAACAATAGTGGTTCCGGTTACTTTTTTAACGGTATGTATTAAATGATGGTGGTTAATCCAATAAACCCCTACAAATAAAAAACTTTGCACATAACATAGCAGGGTTGGCAAAACAGGGAGAAGGTCTTTAATCGTTCCTCCCTTTGGTACTTTTAAATCAAGCACCATAATGGTCATTATTATGGCAAACATGCCATCGCTAAAGGCTTCGAGTCTGGATTTGTTCATAGGAGTGGTATGAGTTTGCAGTCTAAACGTTACAATAATAATTGTTTTAATTTCTTAATGTTCCGTTTGTCATTCATAATTGTAAACGGCAGATTAGTGGAACCATAATGTATGCTGTTGATTAATAGGGTGTTACCGTCTAGCACTAATGTGATTTTTTCACCCCATGAAAAAAACGAGATTTTAGTAAATACTTCAATTATACCCAAGTCTTTATTAGCATCAATTTTATTCACCCTGAAATTTTCTCTTATTCTATTTGAAATATCATCTAAATCAATTTTAGAATTTGGAGAAATGCACTCAAAGGTAATATTCTCTTTGAGTCGTTTGTAGATAAAAATAGAAAGAAAAAATCCCAGAATTAAATATAGAAAAGAGCCAAATAAAATACCCCATCCACTGTGAAATTTAAAATAATTACACATCATAACTATTCCAACCGGAATTAATAAAGTTGAACAAATGAGAAAGATATATGCCATGTAGTCATCAAATGCTTTTACAAATTGTTTAGTTTTTTTGATATACTGTATTAAATCCTTTTTGTTCATTGTTTCATTTGCACTTTTGCAAATATAATATGATGCAAGAAAACAATTTTATAATTAGTGTTCATGTACAGCTCTTAAATTTTCCATTTTATGCTGCTATATAACTTCACCCGTAATAAACTATTCAAAGTAGCCACCTGTTATTATATAAAAAAAAGACCCTCCAAAGGAGGGTCTAAAATATAAACTTGAAAGAAGCAGAATTTTACTTCACCTCTAATTTCCCCATCATGGTTTCTCCGTTCTTTTGGATACGATAGAGATAAATTCCTTTTTTCCAGGAAGTAACATCAATGGTGTTATCTACGTTGGTTACCATTTGGCTCACCATTTGTTTGCCCGTTATATCCAATACAATTAATACGGCATTGTCTTTACTGGTAAGGTTATTGAATTGAATGTTTACCATATTAGTTGCAGGATTAGGGAAAATCTGCGCTATTTCTTTAGATGAATTGGCTATATTTTGGATGCCTGTTACAGCCACTGTAAAGCTTGCTTCCATCATAGTGGTATGAATAGCACACCAGTAGTTATAGGTACCTGTAGCGGTAATTACATACTTAAAAACTGTGGTTGTGCTGTTAATGTTATTATTCCATGCCGCCGCCGCCGCCGGTATGGTTAAAGAGGTAGTGGTATGTGTACCGCCTACCCATTCCCATTCCACGGTATCTCCTACGGCCGCAGAAAAATTGGATGGTGAAAAACTAAAATTCTGTACGGTAACAAGATGGGTGGTTGCGTGAGAAAGGGAGACCAATAAAATGCCCGGGATAAGTAACAATGTTTTTTTTAGTAGTTTTTTCATAGCTCTTTATTTATATAAGTGTTAGTTGATTTAACTTATAGATGCTTATTTCCCCGAAAGGTTGGGTAAAGGTAGCATATTCTATTTACCGGCTATTAAGCGCCTGATTTTGATAATATGGTAAGAACAAAAGGGTTTTAAATTTTGGATACATGGGAAAAAATGGTAATATTGCATTCTATTTTCATGTTATGAAGAAGGTGGACCCGAAAGCATTAAAATTCCCCATAGGGGAGTTCAAAATGCCGGAAAAATTCTCAGAAAAAGAAATAGTTTCCAGGATAAAAACAATTGAAAATTTCCCTGCCATACTTCGTAAGGAAGTAGAAAAGTTGGATGATAAGGTGTTCTTATACAGGCACCGGTTAGGCGGTTGGACAATAAAGCAATTAGTACACCATTGTGCCGATAGCCACTTAAATGCCTATGTACGCACCAAGCTGGCTTGCACAGAAAAAAACCCCACTATAAAACCGTACGATGAAAGCGCATGGGCAAATATGGACGATGCAGCAGAAGCCCCTGTGGAATGGTCATTAAAGCTACTGGAAGGCTTGCACAAACGCTGGGCCATAATATTGACCGAACTAACCCCGGAGGATTTTAAGAAAACATATTTTCATCCGGAACAGAAGAGGAAAGTGTCCCTGGTGTTTTTGGTTTTTCTTTATTCCTGGCATTGCAACCATCACCTTGCCCATATTAAACAGGCTAAAAAATATAAGAATAAATTTAGCTGACACAGTGATGAGAATTTGGTACTCATCCCGGGTATTTATTTTAGTATCTTTTATTTCCTTGCTTTCTAAAAGCGATTTTGGACAGTCTGCCTCTTCCGTGGCCGGTGATTCAGAAGGTATAAAATTGTACAGAAACGGGCAATTTGTAACGGCTATAAATGCATTTACCATGCTAATAAAAGCGAATAAAAACGATACCACAGCCTTTGCATACAGGGGGCTTTCGGAAGAAAGAATTAAAGATTATGCTGGCGCCCGAAAAGATTTTGAGAAAATAAACAAATTATATCCGAACGATGCCCGTGTACATTTTAAATTAGGTGTTTTATGGTCGGAAACGGAAGATTATTTTCACTCTATAAAAGAATATACCAAAGCTATTGCGCTTGATTCCACTTATGCTGTTGCTTATAACAACCGCGGAAATTCTGAATACATGGTTGGTGAAGGGAAACAAGCCATGCTCGACTTTACGGCCGCTATTAAAGCAGATTCTACTTATCCCGATCCGTTTTATAATAGAGGGCACCTGAAAATGGTATTCAATGATAATAAAGGAGCTATACATGATTTTACAATGGCTATTGTTCTTTCTCCACCCGATCCGGATGTGTTTTTCAGCAGGGCACAGGCGTATGATGTTATCAATGATACCCTCGATGCCATAAGTGATTATAATACGGTAATTCAAATAGATTCAACCTATATAGATGCTTATTTTTACAGGGGAAACGACAGGGTGAAATTCAGGGATGAAGAGGGCGCCATTCAAGATTTTACGGTGGTACTGCAAGGCGATTCAACTAATTCGTATCTTCATCTTCTCAGGGGGAATGCCTATGATTCTGCCAGGGAATATGATAAAGCCATAAATGATTTTACTGCCGCAATTCAATTGCAACAAGATTATGGACAAGCGTTTCTTGGCAGGGGATATGCTTATTTAAAAGAAGGGTACAGGGAAAAAGCCTGCGATGATTTTACATCTGCATATTACGACCAAATACAAGAAGCAAGAAAGTATATGGATGAAAGCTGCGGAGGGAAAAAACCCAGAATATACCGTAGATAAGCTACACCGATATGCTGATTATAAAATTATGAGGGCTATTTTGACTTTTCTCATCTTTCTTTCTTTTGATGCTCTTGCCCCGGGGCAGCAACTGAATGATGAGGATGGCTTTACCAATAAAGCAGAAGCCCAAAATCAATTCAAAAACAAGCTGAAAAACGGGAAGTGGGTAGAATATGAAAACAGTAAAGGCGTAATTACCAATGATACCCTGTCGGCTCTTTCCTATCGCCTCACCATTTTTATAGCGGGTGTGCCTTATGGTATGGTACGTGAATATAACAGAAACGGGGAGCTGCTGAATGAAACCCCCTATACCAATGGTAAGATAAACGGGATAGTAAAAAACTATTATGCCAATTGGGGATTGATGAGTGAACTCCCCTATGAAAATGGGAGATTAAACGGAATATCGAAACAATATAATAAAACAGGAAAGTTAATTAGTGAAAAGAATTTTACTGACAGTGTGTTGAATGGCATGATGAAACTATATTATGAGGATGGGAAAATCAGTAGTGAAACACCTTATAACAATGGCAAAAGAAATGGAATGGCAAAATCATACTCTGACGAAGATGGAAATATACTGAATGAAATAACATACGCAAATGATAAGAGGAATGGGATAGAAAGGACCTATTATGAGAATGGCAGGCTGGAGAGTGAGGCTGATTATGTTAATGATAAGGAAAATGGAATTTCAAAAAAATGCGATATAGACGGGCATTTAATTTCCGAAACCCCATATAAAGACGGTCAAAAAAATGGTGTTGAAAAAGAATATTACGAAAATGGTAAAACCCGCAAGGAAACCCCTTATGAAAACTTCAGGGTGAATGGTATGGTAAAAGAATATTATGAAACAGGTGAACTGATGCGGGAATCCCCATATACTATTGATGAGGAAAATGGGGTGGAGATAACATATTATAAGGACGGAAAGATAAAAATGGAGACTCCTTATACCGGGAGCAAGAAAAACGGATTGGAAAAAGGGTATTCGGATAAAAATGGGAAAATTATTCTCGAAATTTCTTATTTAAAGGGTAAACAAAGCGGACCCGAAAGAGCATATTACACCAATGGGCAATTGGATTGGGAAGTCCCTTATTTGGATGACAAAAAAAATGGTACCGAAAAGGAATATTATGAAAATGGAATTTTAAAAAAGGAAACCACCTATTCATTCGGATTATATAGAGGAACAAAAAATTATGACAAAAGCGGGAATGAGATAAAGTAGCTTTATTCCTTATAATCCAGCGCTTTATATACTCCACCGCCGATGTGGAAATATCTTGGGTTAAGTTCCTTCTTATTAATTACGTCCATATAGCTAACCATAAAAGCATTGGTATCGCTAAGTATCACTTTCGATTGATCATTAATATCCTCATAGCGGATTACGGAGCGACACTCGTCTTTT
This sequence comes from uncultured Bacteroidota bacterium, assembly GCA_963767125.1. GTDB lineage: Bacteria > Bacteroidota > Bacteroidia > JABEUT01 > JABEUT01 > JABEUT01. The sequence continues at coordinate 8,023 of CAVYDB010000046.1, forward strand.
CCGCGCTCGGCAGAAAGCAAAAGGGTCTCTATGGGCAGAGACCAGCTTACCTCTGAGTATGGTTTAACAAAATTATTTGAATTAAGTATAAACTTATCCCCTCCTGCTTTATCGCAAGCGCTGATGATACGTTCCATTTGATTTACCCTTTTTACATAAGGGGCTAATTCATTTGTAAGGGTATAAAACCGGACTCCGACTAATACTACAACCAGTGCGAAGGCAATTGTTTTTACCTGCCCTTTCAGTGAATTGAAAGTATCATAAAAAAATGGAATTATTGCAATCGTAATAATGGGGGTGTACATAATGGAGCCATGATAAGAATAAACACTGTTGCTGGCATCGGCGCTGTCTAAAAAGATAATGGCGCCTGTAAAGGCAAAAAACACCATAGCCCCCCTCAGGTATTTACATGACAGAAAATAATTGATGCAGGAAGTGGTAATGAATAAAAGCATTACCCAATAATAACGGAGCATTAAAAGCGCCAGGTTTTTACCGTTTTCCCCAAACATCAAATCAAGATAATGGGTGCTTTTAGCCCCATGTATATCCCCCCCGAATTTAGTGCCTTCGTAGCTGTCAAGTGTAACATATTTATATCTTGCTGCAATTACCAGGATTATAAGCATCATAATATGAACACGGGTAAAGGCTTTTCTTTTGTGGATATCGAGCGCAGCAAAAAATGCCACCAGGGCAAAGTTTTCGGGATGGCTGAAAAGTACGGTTAGCTCTACCAGCGCTATCCAGATATAGTTTTGCACCGTAAAGGTTTTATTCTGCATCAGTGAAAAAAGCAAAACCGCAAATCCTGCACCATACACTACTTCATGCATAGGGGTTATATAAAGGTAAGTAACATTAAAAACCAGCAGGGCAGTCAGAGCAAGCACCCCATTAAAGTCATTCCTCAGATAAATAATAAGAAATAAAATAAAAAAAATGGTGATATGGTCGAGCGAATAAAGAATAAGAAGGGCTTTTAAGGGCAACCCCAAATAACTGCCAATTAAGGGCAATATTTCTGTAAATGCTAATGTAAACCGTTGATGGTCCACCCTGAACCATCCGCTTTGAATGGGATGATATATGTAGTAAGAAGCATCTAAAAACATGCGCTCCCTGTAATATACTACAGCAAGAATGTATTCAATCAGGAAAAAAGCACACCCATAAAGAAATACATGCCTTTTCATGCTTTTGTCCATTTGAAATGGATTTTCTAGTTCAAGTTTTGCAGTACGGATTTTTTGAGGTTGCTTTTTACCTCCTTTAACTATTTTTTTAGGTGGGCTGGATTTAGCGCCTTTCATAGTTTATTTTTGACGGGGTAAAAATATTAAATATTCTGACTAAACCCGCTATGCCGGTATCCATAATTGGCAAAAGAAACATGAAATTCCCCATCAGGTATTCGCAAAAATAACTACCAATATCCATTGAATGAGCATGGAGCCATCATATAAAAACGGGAAAAACAGGGGCGGTCTTTTGGGATTGGCAAAAAGGACCAGAATAATTGTCAGAGTAGCAGAACTGAATAAAGCTATGGCATAGGTAAAATCTAACTTGTAGTATAGAAACTGGATACAGATAAGCGAAATAAAAATTAATAACATACTTATGGCAATATAGATAGAAGTTTTTACGCCCACACTCACAGGCAGGGTATATACTTCTTTCAAACGGTCGAAACTCAGGTCGCGGATGTCAAAGGGGATACAAAGTGCAAATAGAAATAGAAAACTCCTGCAGAAAATAAAAATCACCCCGGGTTTAAGCAGGCTTGAAACAGGTTCCATAAAAACAACCGGGAGGAAAGTGGTAAGCCATGAAAATGCAAAAGCTATCCATACGGTTTTGAACCAGGATATATCGCGCAGGCGTTTCCAGCCGTCTTTTGTCCGTATAATAGGAAAAGTATATCCTATTCCAAGCAGCCCAACAGGGATAAATACAAGCCAGGCCCGTAAAGGCATATAAAATAGCTGTATGAGCAGGGATATTGAAGAAATAGCAAGCAAAAAAACATACATAGTTGTATGTGAACCCATCCATCTGTTCCGACCCTCTTTGCCTTCTTCGGTAGTAATAAACCTTTTTTTATTTACCCGGTAAAAGCAATAAAAAAAAAGAGTAATTGAAAAAACAATGCCATTAACATGCACATTCCCATTGTTTCCATACAACAACTGCGAAGTTTTGGCAGTATAAGCTACAACGCAACATGCAATAAAGAGATTGGAGTAAATGAAGAAACGAATTGCATTTGCAATCGCTTTCATTGGTTAGGCAGGGAATAATGTATTGCAGTACCCACAATAACGCCTATTCCGCCCCAGAGCATAGCTTTCATTACCCGTTTTCGGCGAGCCACCTGTGAATACCCGTAAAGGTAACTGTCATGGTGGACATTTTCCAGGTTTTGTACACTATGGTGGCGAATTTTAACATACCGGTAAGACATAAAACCTGCAAAAAGAAAAGGAGGGGCAAGGGCAAAAAAAGTACCTACTACCCCTGATGCCGTACCCACTGCAAATGCAGCGGCTGATGTACCTACAGCATGAAATCCCCGTTCGGCATCCTGTTCGCCGCTGATAAACCGCCTGGCTTCTTCTACCGTGTAATCATTCCCTATCAGGGTATCATAAAAATAAATAACTACACATTTCCCGGTATTGCCAAAAGTAATTTGAAATATATTTTCCTTCTCTATCTCCAGTTTTTTATGCTTGTGGGAACGCGGTCTTATCATTTCTACACTATAGCCATTGGTATCGGTAATATGCGTTATAATTACCTTCCCGTCATTTAATATTATGGTATCCGGAATGTCACCGGGGGCCATTGCAGGCTTTACCTGGGCAATGCCTGTTATAGTTAAACTACAAAAAAATAATATCATCGCCACTACTCTCATACTCATATTACAAAAGGTGCAAAGATACTATGAGAATTGGAAGTGAAGAATTGAAATTTGAAAATGTACTATATCCAACTTAAATGATGAAGGACAGGTTAGAATTATATACAGGTATGAAATACTTAACTCAATAAGAGAAATGACATTTTGATAAAATAACTAAGAAAAATAATGCTCAATACCGAAATACTGCTAAACTTGATAACTATCGGGTTGACCTTGCTTTTCCCGATGCAATATACTGCTATAATAACTATGAATAGCAGGCATGGAACGAGCGGGGGGTACATTTTAAAACTATCGGTAAACCTCCCCTGGAGCAATAGGAGGAAAGCTCTTTGAAAACCACAGATAGGACAATCTAAGCCCAAAAGACTTTTAAAAGCGCAAGGCAACTGGTGATTTTCAACCCATTTTAGCACTTGTACTGCCCTCTTTTCTTAAAAACTATTAATTGGAGAAGTGGCTGAGAGAAAATGCTGTCCCGCCAATAATGGCAGCTACTATAATATAATAAATTGCATAAATACCGCTCAGGCAAGTGCCTATAATAGAAGTTACGAAGCCCGCAATCAGGGAGCCATGTCCCTCATAAAGCCCGGGGTTTTCCCGGTACATTTTTCTACCTTTTGTAGATAATACAAGCCCTACAATTCCAAGTACAAGTCCCACCCCGAAACAAGAAAAAACGATGGAGCAGATTCCTAATACAAGGACAGCAGATGAATTAGGCAGTAATTGTTTTTGTTCCATAACTGAAGGTATATGTTGATGCAAATATACTATCTTTTTGTAACCGGAATATTAAGGTTGGGCGTTAACTAAAAGGTGCACGGTATTATCGGTTTAAATGTAATTCATGGGTTTCAAAACGGTGAACGTTTTAATGATAAAAAATCGTTGTTTGTGCCGCATTTTATATGAAATAACCGCTGCGCCTTCAAAATGCCTTGCCGGTTTTTGGGGCGCCGGCATCGTATCTTTTTCAGCTGGTAAATGCTGTTTGTTCGTATCGTTATGCAATTCTCCTATTGAAATTGTATAATCAACCTTTTTTGTAGCTGAATCAATTTGGCGCCTGCAATTGCCGTCCTTATGTAAAAAATCTATAGGGTATGATACATCATGTATCCACACCGTATCAGGAATATTCGATTTCCGGATTGCTTCAATTTCGACCAGGTAATTGGTGCCGGAACGTCCAACAACCCCTCCGGTCCAGCGCTGGCTGGTAGCTTTAATAATTTTAAAAGCCTGGGCAGTACATATATTGCTTCCTGAAATGGTTAGGAATAGTATAAGTATTTTAAATTGTTTCATGCGTTTCAGGGGATAAACTTTATATGCAATATACAGTCAATAGGGATGCTAAAATAAATGATTTAAGGTTTCTTAACAATAACGGGCTATATTCACTATTAGATTTGCATCCATTTTGAGAAAAAGAGCGTTTTATATTGTTGGGGCTTTGTTGGTCTTTTCGGCTATTTGTGAAGCACAGCCCGAAAACATTACGATTAAGGGACATGCAGTAAATTCAAAAGGACTGGGTGGACTTTACCAGGTAATTGTGATAAACCAGCGTACATCTTCGGGCATGTTAGCTGAACCCGATGGATATTTTACAGTAAATTGTTTGAAAACCGATACTATTCTTGTAAGCGCCTCGGGCTTTGGAGTGAAAAAAATATGTTTTCTGGATTCTACATTTAAAAAAGAATTTGCAATTGCGGTGGTACTTGACAGTATCCATTATAGTCTTGCAGAAGTAAAAATATATCCGACCAAAAAATTGAGAGATGTAAATAAAGAAAGAAGCACGGTAGGCGAAAAAGAGAATACGGATACATACAAAGAAACAGATCTAATGTCCCCAATCACTTATTTATATGAACGGTTCAGCAGGCTCGAGCAATCGAAGAGGAAAGTAGCGGAATTGGAAGACGAAGAAAAAAAACGGGAAGTATTGAAGGATTTATTCCAGATTTATATCCGGCATGATATTATTAACCTGAACAATTCACAGTTCGACAGCTTTATTGACTATTGTAATTTCACAGATGATTTTATTCGTACTTCGACCGACTATGACCTGGTGATGGCTATTAAATACAAGTACGAACAGTTTGAAAAGATGCATGATTATGTATCTCCCTTTAGCCGTCACCAATAGCTGTTTTTATTGATGTACATCCTGAATTTAAGGCTATTCTGCTGTTAAGCCTTCCCGACGGGTTATTCAAATATATTTTGCCGGTTACCAAATCTTAAGGGTTCACTATATTTGACCCATAGAAAGAATGTATCCGTTTGTAATGAAGAAGATAATAAACTCTGAATATTCCCCTTTCTTTTTAGCCGGGTTAGCACTGGTAGTAATTTGTGCATGGTGCAGCATGGGTTCCCTTTTTTACGATGAACACTTCCAGGTATTGGAGTTTTGCAATTATAAGTTGGGTAAAGCGGTTCCGAATAGTTATAGCCTGCCCTGGGAGTTTTATGATAAAATAAGGGCATCCTTATTACCTGATATTGCTTATGGATTTGCCAAAATTATGGATTGGTGCGGATTATACAATCCATTTATACTTGCATTCCTGCTTCGTTTACTCACGGGTGTTTCCGGCTGGTTTATTACCTGCCGGCTCTGTTTGTTTTTTTTGCCGAAATTAAAATCTCCGCAGGGTAAACATCTGTTCATAGTGATGAGCCTGTTCCTGTGGTTTGTACCTTTTCTGGCTGTCCGTTATACAGTCGAAAATATTTCAGGCATCATTTTATTATATGGAATATACAGCATCCTTAGCATAGATGATAAAACCCCCAATGTTTTATGGCGCTATATTATCGCAGGCTTATTCTTCGGGATTTCCTTTTTCATACGTGTGCAGGTAACCTTTGCTATTGCAGGTTTTGTTGCCTGGTTAATTGTTATCAACAAAATGAAATTGAAATATCTTTTTGTTATTTCCTTGTCTATGGTTGTTGCCATTGGCATTAATGTACTTCTCGATTACTGGTTTTATGGAGAGTGGGTATTTAGCCCGCTAAATTATTACTACAAAAATATTATTGAACATGCAGCATCTGACCTGAATACAAGCCCCTGGTGGTTTTATTTCTCCGAATTTTCTTCCAATGTTATTCCACCCCTTAGCTGGCTTTTATTGCTGATGTTTATGGTAGGGGTTTATAAAAACTTAAAGCACCCTTTTGTATGGTTAATACTTCCTTTCCTGCTTGCTCATTGTGTAATAGCGCATAAGGAATTCCGGTTCCTGTTTCCGGTTACATTTATCTTTATCTATATAGCAGTCCTGGGTTTCGACTATTTGCTTTTCCGCCAGCCGGCAATAAAAGGGAAAAAAACACCCGTGAAAAGCGAACCTGTGAAAGAATTTTACCAAAAAATCCACAAATATGTATATATAGTTTTGGCAATAATGGGTATTCCGCTGCTTATATTCAGAACTGTAGCCCCGGTTCAAATATCTATGTATTACAATAAGTATTTATATAACAATGCCCCGGCAAAAAATATCCCTTTGTTTTATATCCCCAATCGTACCAATGATATGTACTATGATTTGAATACAAGTTTCTATAAAAACCCCGGCTTGAATACGGTTTTGGTAGATAGCATACAGCAATTAGGCAGTTATTTGCGAAACAATAAACCTGCTTCCGCCCTTTTTTTTACCACTCTTTCCTTCAGCGCCTCAGGCAATGTTACGGATGAGGGTAATTTAGTTTGGAACGGATATAAAATTAAAACGGCCTATTGTTTCTTTCCCAAATGGGTGTTGAATACCAATTTTGACAACTGGAAAGATAAAACCCCTGTTTTCAGAGTTTACCAGTTCACACCTGTTGATTCTGCTACTTCATTTGATGTAAATAAACTCCTTAAAGATTCCAATACCTTTCATAGTTGGGATGCTGTTAATTCCCTGTTAAGTTCAGCTAATAATTCAATACAAAATGATAAGGTAACCGATGCTGAAAAAATCCTCACTACCATCGCAGAAAAAACCCGGGGCGCGGGTATCCCGCATCTTCATAATTACCTCGGTATGGTTTATATGAAAGAAAACAAGGCTAAAGATGCCGAAATTGAATTTAATACGGAAATAGCTATGAACCTTCAAAAGGAAGAAGCCTTTTTAAATTTGGGGGTACTCTACTTTCAGGCTAAAGATTATGAAAATGCCGTAAAAGCAATGAATAATGTATTACTTATAAATCCTAATAATGCCGATGCCCTTAATAATCTCGGGGTGTATCTGCTTTATTTTAAAAAAGATTATAACCAGGCTATAAGCTATTTCGTAAAGGTTTTAAATCTGGACCTTGATTACAGGCAGGCATATATTAATTTTGTTATTTGTGCCCAAAACTTTAATAGGAAAGATGTAATTGTAAAATACCAGCGGATTTTACTGGATAATAGGAATGACCCTTACACCTGGGTTATGGTAGATAAGGGAATGTCGCTCAGTGAAATTCAGGCAAAAGGGATTAATATGTCTGCCAACTTGCTGAAACAGGTAAATGCCATGATGTAAGAGTAGCTTGACTTACACCAAAATTCTCTTCAGAGAAAAGAATGAAAAACCCTGCTGGGATTTAGATTATGTAATTCAACAGGTTAGGAACAAATATCAAATCGGTGACATAAATCATGGTAATAGGAGGGGAGTTGGGGTATAATTGCTCTGTTTTCCGAGAAAAAAGTCACACTCTATCTCTTTTAAATACGATAAGAACGGTTTAACTTCCCCACTTAACCTTTTTTATTCCTCAGCTACCGGAAAAAATAGAATATCTTTTTAAAATTTCCGGTAGCTTATTTTAGGATAGCAATTTAAACTTAGCCTTGAATTTCAGCCAGGAGTTTAATCGGGTTTCATTTTTTTCTCCCCATATTTTAAGCAGCATTATAAAATACCTTACTTTAGGCCGTTGTTATAAATATGCGTATGAGAAAGAAGATACTGTTACTGGGCTCGGGTGAATTAGGAAGGGAATTGGTAATTGCCTTGCAGCGGCTGGGGCAATATGTAATTGCGGTAGATAGCTATGCAGGTGCCCCGGCTATGCAGCTATCGCAGGAATATGAAGTGATAAACATGCTGGATGGAAATGCCCTTGATGAGATTGTAGCTAAACACAGGCCCGATTTAATAGTACCCGAAATAGAAGCTATACGGACTGAGCGCTTTTACGACTATGAAAAAAGCGGTATTACGATTGTGCCAAGCGCCCGGGCTGCCAACTTTACTATGAACCGTAAAGAAATAAGGAACCTGGCTGCTGAAACATTGAAATTGAGAACAGCTAAATATGCGTATGCTAAAAACGCAAAAGAATTTACCGAGGCTATTAAAAAAATCGGGCTGCCCTGTGTAGTGAAACCTTTAATGAGCAGCAGCGGCAAAGGGCAAAGTGTGATAAGGGCAAAAGAAGATGCTGAAAAAGCATGGAAATATGCGATCAGGAAAGCATGCCGCGGCGCTTTGGCCATGACGTTCTTGTTTGGGCTCGTTCTCTATACTCATTCTCGACTCCGATTCGCACTCACGAAATATCTAATGCCCGTTCCCGTTCATGCCTGCTCCCGTGCTCTTTGCGCCTCCCGGCGGCTGTGGAACATGGCGAACACACAAGGCACAAAAAACAAAGTAGCGACCGTGGCAAAAAGCAGGCCGCCAATCACGGCGCGTCCCAGCGGTGCGTTCTGCTCACCGCCTTCGCCGAGGCCCAGCGCCATCGGAACCATTCCGATAATCATAGCCAAGGCGGTCATCAGCACAGGGCGCATGCGTGTGTATCCAGCTGTGACCGCAGCTTGCACGGCAGGAATCCATCGTCAATCTGTTCGCGCGAAGCTGACCATCAGGATGGAGTTAGCCGTGGCCACCCCCATACACATAACCGCGCCGGTTAGCGACGGCACGCTCAAGGTGGTGCGGGTCAGCAAAAGAAACCAGCAGATTCCGGCGAGCGCACCGGGCAAGGCGGCGATGATGATGAATGGATCGAGCCATGATTGGAAGTTGATGACGATCAACAAA
>CAVYDB010000047.1:0-77381 GCA_963767125.1 uncultured Bacteroidota bacterium
ACAGTTTTAATACCAGTTAATTATACTATTTAACATAATATAAATTATAGGAAAAAACGGTCATTACCACAGGATATTAGCATGGTGCTTTTATCCTATAATCAGACACTATGCCAAATATGAAACAGAAACTAAAGGGTTTCGTACCCGCCGAAAAGTCACTTATCCCTTTAAAGAAATCAATGACAATAGCAAGGATAATAATGCCACCAAATTGCCAGGATATAATAGACCGAAGCTATTATCGCGCCCAGAGCAATCCAAAATGTTAGAATTCCCATTTGGCGTATATGGTTTCTCTGGAACACCAAATTATCTCGCTCGTTCTGAATATGAGTTAAAAATTCGAGCCAACCTCCATACTCGGTAACAATGTTGCCGCCCCGTTTAGATATTACAAGGTCATTCCCTATTAAATCAGCAAGTCTGGTTTCATTAACCATTTTTAGTTTTAGTACCTCAACAGCATTTCCGCTATATGGAATCGATAAATCAATCAGAATTAACTGCAATGCCTTTCTTTTGTTTTCAGATAGATAAAGCATAGAAAGCACGGAATCTATCTTCTTATCCGAGAATTCTGATAATTGTTGCATTTTTACTTCCATTTAGCAAACATACAAAAGTTCTGATATTCAAGTTAAGGACGCTACTAATCACACAGCGGAATAAATGCAATCTGTTTCAGGCGGGTACAAAACCGAAGCACATCCCAATCTGCGTGTTTCGTCTATATAGGACAGATTTTCTAAGGGTTTTTAAAAAGGGGGAAAGTCATTTTCTCCGCTAAATAATACATCTTTGTGGCGAAATCAAAAAGGTTTCGCCATTAAACCTACAGCTGGATTTTATTCTCCTGCCTGAATTTCACCCATTGCTTCCTGATAAGGAATACCAGGACGCCTGAACTGAAGGACATAGTAGCAAAAATCAGTTCAAAGTCGGTTAGGCTATGCGGGCGGCGAATAAAGAGCCATACCGCAAAATACATGAAAATGATACTGGGAATAAAAGTAGCAAGTATATATTGCAGCATAGGGAATTTATCGCCATACAGCATCCTCGCCCGAAGGCTACGTAAACCAATATTAATACTGACAACTTTCACAGGAAATGCAAAAGTAATACATTTTTAGATACGAAAACTGATTTTCGTTTGTTTTTTTTAGTTTATCCTGCCTTTAATCATATTTCCGTATCCGTTTCCCTGCTGTTAAACGTGTTTGTTTCTTGGAATTACGAGGCAGTACCAACTCTTCTATGCATTTCAATAAAGTCCTATCCATTCATAGACATCAGGAACTCTTCATTTGATTTGGTTCTGGCAAGCCTTTCCTTCAGAAACTCCATTGCTTCAATAGGGGTCATATCGGTAAGGTGGTTACGCAATACCCAAAGCCTTTGCAGGGTTTCCTTATCTACTAATAAGTTCATCACGGCGGGTGCTGGAAGCCACAATATCAATAGCAGGATAAATACGTTTGTTGGATAGGCGGCGGTCAAGTTGCAACTCCATATTACCTGTTCCTTTAAACTCTTCAAATATCACTTCATCCATTTTAGAGCCTGTATCAATAAGGGCAGTGGCAAGTATGGTAAGAGAGCCTCCATTTTCAATTTTACGGGCAGCCCCAAAAAAACGTTTGGGTTTTTGAAGTGCATTGGCTTCCACCCCACCCGACAATACCTTGCCCGATGCAGGTGAAACAGTATTATATGCCCGTGCCAAACGGGTAATGGAATCCAGTAGAATCACCACATCATGTCCGCATTCCACCATGCGCTTGGCTTTTTCAAGCACAATGTTGGCAATACGTACATGGCGTTCGGCAGGCTCATCAAAGGTAGATGATACTACTTCAGCTTTCACGCTGCGGGCCATATCAGTTACCTCCTCAGGGCGTTCATCAATAAGCAATATCAATAAATATGCTTCCGGATGATTATAGGCAATGGCATTGGCAATTTCTTTAAGCAAAACTGTTTTACCTGTTTTAGGTTGCGAAACAATCAATCCTCTTTGTCCTTTACCAATAGGGGTAAACATATCTACCACACGGCTGGATAGGGTTGCCTGAGGATGAGCGCATAAATTAAACTTTTCATAAGGGGAAAAGAGGGGTAAGAAAATCAAAAGGAACACGGTCGCGCACCAAATCAGGTGATTTGCCATTAATAAGTTCTATTTTCGATAAAGGGAAATATTTCTCACCTTCTTTTGGAGGGCGGATAAAGCCCAGTACAGTATCTCCTGTTTTTAATCCGAAGTAAACGGATTTGGTTTTGAGAAACATATACATCATCGGGCGAATTAAGGTAATTATAATCAGCAGAACGAAGAAATCCATATCCTTCCGGCGTAATTTCCAACACACCTTCAGCCTGAACAATATTATCGAAATTATAGGCAGGTTCTTTGGTCTTATGCGCTTCTTCAGGCGCTTTTGATTAAAACCAAAATCTAAAGGGGTTTCATTCGTTTCAGTAATTCGCAGTAGCCGGTATTGGCTATCTCAGCGGAGGGGGCAGTTTAGGTTCGTCTGGTATTCAGGTCAGACGAGTTGTTCCATAGGGGCTTCAAATTCTATGCTTTCGGGTTTTTCGATGGGCATGGCTGGTGCTTCTTCACCATTTGCAATAGGCTCTGTAGCTTGTTTTATTTCTGCAGAAACCACTGTAGTCGCTGCTTGTTGATCTAAAATTTTATAAACAATATCTTGCTTTTTCAAATGATCCGACCTTAGGGAGCTTCATTTCTTTAGCTATTTCCTTTAGCTGTAGTCAGCGATTTGCCATTAAGTTCAAGAATGTCGTACATGTATTAATATTTAATAAAATAGATTGAGTACAAGACAAAGGGGAGAGAGAAAATACTTATATGAAAATAATATGTGTTTGGAAAAACGAGGGGGAAACGCACTGCAATATTAGTAATTATTTGTGAATTGCAATACAAACGGAAGTATTTTTTTATAAGAAGCACCCGGGTAATACTATTTTTGCACATTCTGACAAAAACATTTAATGCCCACCATTCTTAATATAGAAACTGCCACTCGGTTTGTTCAGCAGCCCTTTCCAAAGACGGGAAGATAATTGCGATGCAAGAATCTACCCAGCCCAATTTCATGCCGAAAAACTGGCTGTATTTATCAGGGATATTATGGAAATGGCAGTCCTCCCCTACTCGCAATTAGATGCCATTGCTGTGGGAACCGGGCCTGGTTCATATACCGGGTTGCGTATTGGCACATCTACTGCTAAAGGACTTTGCTATGCCCTTAATAGGCCGCTATTGGCAATTCCTACCTTGAAAGCAATGGCACTTGCTGCTGCTGCCCAAGCTCAAAAGAAAGAGTATTTATTATTGCCCTATGATTGATGCGCGAAGATTGGAAGTTTATACCGCCATGTATGATTTTGAGGGTAATGAAATAATTCCGGTAGAAGCTAAAGTTTTAGATACATCTTCTTTTTCAGACATACTCAATAAAACTGAAATAGCTTTTATGGGAGATGGTATGCCAAAAATGAAGGAGCTATCGCCACTTGATGATAATCGAAGGATTTGGCTGGACGATATTTATGCTTCTGCACAAAATTTGGCGGAATTATCTGAACAAGCCTTTAAAGAAGGGAGGTTCGCCAATGTAGCCTATTATGAGCCCTTTTATTTAAAAGATTTTGTGGGAGGAAAGAAAATAACATGAACTATTAATAAAGCTCCTGCACGTTTTCTTTTTTACTTTTGTTTTTTATACCCTTTCAAAAACTCAGCTATACTTAAATGGGAATTCTGACAAATATTAAAAAATGGAAGTTACTCTTTTTGTTGATTTTACCCATCATTTATTTTATACTTGCCGGTACTTTTTTTGTGAACTGGAGGCCCTTTTACAGAATAGGCCCCGACCCTGTTTATACATATCTTTTTAATGGAATAACCATAGCGAGTGGCAAGATAGAAATTAGCTACGTTGACCATCCTGGTATCCCGGTTCAATTCTTTGCAGGAATTGTTATCTATATTAAATACCTCTTTAGCCATAGCAGCGTTGTGCTTTATCAAGATGCATTAATGAACCCCGAGAGCTATCTTTATGCCATTTGTGCTACAATAAGTGTTTTGTTTGTACTAATTACATTACTTACGGGGTTCTATGTTTTAAAATATACCGGAAACCTCGCCTTGGCCTTATTATTTCAACTTACACCATTTATTGGCAAAGACTATATAACGGCAGCATCGCCATCGCCGGAGTCCTTTATGCTCCTTATAGGCGTTTTTTTTGTAGCCTATATTTATTGCAATTCTATTTTTATAAAAGAACGACCGGGCGCTAAGATAAGTTTGCCGCGCATAGTAATTTATGGGGTTTTTACCGGTTTTCTTGTCGCATGCAAATACACCTGCTTCCCTTTTTTTATTCTTATTCTGTTCGTTTTACCTTCACTCCGGACAAGAATTCAATATACAGGCGCCTTTATTTTATTTTTCCTGCTTTTTATTTCCCCTGCTCTCCCGATATGGAGAAATATGATTCAATGGCTTTTCGGGCTTGCATCGCATAAGGGGATATATGGTTCCGGAGAAAAGGGTTTTATTGATATGAATGAGTTCTTTTTGAACTTGAAAAGTATTTTTACTGAAGATGGTTGGTTTACTTTTCTATATCTTTTATTGACTGTTTCTTTAGTCATTGCATATATAAAACGTAAACGAACCTTGCCGGAAAATAAAATTTACCTGGGGCTACTTTCCGGGCTTTGGTTGTCTTCTTCATTGCTTATATTCTTGGTTGCAAAACACTATTCATTTCATTATTTGATACCGATAAAATTATGTTTCCCGTTGATACTCGTTGGTTCTTATGGTGTGTGGAAAGATATTTTAAAAACCCCTCAAAATAATTTCCGTTACCTTATCTTCTTTTATTTCTTTCTTGGGTTTTTTATAATTAAGCATTTAGCCTCCTTTTTTCAATATCTCCCCCAACCTGTTTCAGATGAAACACCTAACTTTCTGCACAGGTATTCCGACAAGCCATTAATTATTGCATCTGACTACAGGAGTTCCAGAATTGAGCCTGCACTTGATTTTGGGACAGCCTACTCCGGCAATTTTCATAACAAGTACTGGGAGTTTTTAAAAAAGATATATCCTAACTCCTACCTGGTTACTCCGGGACAAGTTGGAATTACTCACTGGGATGATATTTTTTATACCCCTGAATTATTTTCAAAATATCCTGAAATTGCTGTTTACTTTAATGACATGGATTCCAATTCAAGGAAATCGTTTCTAAATAGTATAATAAAATGGGGTAAGGATACTATTGCCCATTGTCAACTGGTGTATGCTCAGCAAGGGACCAATGAATATGTCTATAATATAGTAGGGAATCAAAATATTGCTAAATCTATAATGGATAATTATTCTGAGGTTGTTTTTGACTTTGAGAAGTTTACACCTGATAAATCAAAAATCATTTCTGATGATGGAAAATATACTCTTGATGTAAATAATAGTATAAGCAAAAAAGAACACCATAACCAGGGGAATAATTCAGTATTGTTAACCCCCAAAAATCAAAGTGGTATCAGTTTTCTCATAAAAGCTTTTCCGGGGAATATACTTGACGTAACCGTATGGAGAAAATCTGATGATGACAGGGGCTGTATTGTATTTTCCTCAAAAAACAGCAGCGATTTTTATACTTCAGGTGCAGCGGTAATGAAATATGACCCTGCGGGATGGAAACAGATAGAATACAAATGCAGGGTGCCGTCGACGATAAAGGACAGTGCTATTAAATTTTACTTATGGTATTATGGAACCGGACATGCATATTTTGATGACCTTTCGATAAAAACTTATCCTATAAAAATAGAGTAATTACATTGCTCCCCATCCCGTAGCCCTGTTTATTTTCTATGAATTATATAAATGTTCCTTTCCTCATAAGGGAAATAGTTAGTATATGAAAATTTCTTTATTTTTTGGTATCCGGCAATATCCCCGAAAGAGACAATAAATTCATCATCATCCACAAACCACCAGCTTTTATTTTTCCTGTAAGGAAAAGGGGTGTCTAATACCCATCCGTTAAATTCATAGCCCCCGTCAATCCGGTGTGCAGATATATTACTGTCTTTTGTAAGATAGTTAAGGGCCTGCCACCGGGCCTTATTCCATGCAAGATAGTCGTGTGTGGCCAATGAACTGAAGGAGGCAAGGAGGAATATATAAAACCCGGAAAAAATTAAAAAAACCGTACCTGTTTTCCAGCTTCTTTCATGCCATGTTATCACAATGAGAAGAATAAAAATAATGCAGGGAAGAAGGTACCGGTCGAAAAAGAAATCGGGCACAAACATTAATAATGCATAGCCGGCTGCACATAACAATATGTACAAGCGTTTTAAAGGTGATGCCGATATATCCTCCATTTTATCCGCTTTCAAAAACCTTACAAAAGTGGTGGCAATGCTTAATAACAGAAATACGGACCCAATAAGACCAACGGTTGATAAAAAAATCTTTACCCCAACGGAAATACTATCGGCATCATTTTTAAACAAAAACGTGGTGTCTTTTAAGGTTTTAGGACCGAGATACCCGGTATTGATAATATTTCCCGAGGGAAACCTGCCCCAGCCATTCAGCAGAAAGGGAGTGCAAAACAATATAAAAATCCAGCTTATTAGTTTCTGTCGGGGGAGCAATGTACGGAATGAATTTATTCCTGTAAAAAGTGACAGGGGAAAGAGAAAAATGCCTACGTAATAAAGCAGGATACCGCCTCTTTCAAAAATTTGTCCCGCTATAATAGTCGGGCTGCTGAAAAAAGAAGTAAGGGGCTTATCCTCGTATGGATGTAATTCAGAACCTATATGCGTGAGCCAAGCGAGCATTAACTGCACTGCAAGCACTGCAATAATGCCGGGAATACTATATTTCAGCCATTCAAATACGCCCCGTTTACCTTTCATAATAAGGGTCAGGGAGTATGCAATTGGAATTACAATTCCAAATTGCCTGATAAATGAAGCTATAACAGAAAAGGCAACGGCCGTAATTACATATTTTATCCCTGGAGAATCAAATGACTTTATAAAGAAATAAATAGCTGCCAGTGAAAAAACAAGAAAAGGGACATCCGTCATAAACGTATTTGACAGGGAGAAAAACAAGGGATTAGCCAGCAACAGCATAGAGCAGATAGTAGCCAATTTCTTATCGCGGGTGATATTAAACGATAGAAGATAAAATAAAATGGTTCCGGCAATGCCAAGTACAATAACGGAAATTCTAAGTGCATTAAATGAGAACCCAAACGGCAAACAGAATAAAGTACCCCATAAAACCTGCGCTACAAGGATAGGCGAGTATTGGTCCGGGGTGTAATAGAACCCGTTTTTAATCATTGATAAAACTACCCGGGAATACATCCAGTCATCATTTAGCGGAAAGCTACCAAAAGGGTTAACAACAAGAACCATAAGCACCCAAACCAAACATATTAAAATTATGGGAAACAAGTGCTCCTTTTTCATGGGTACAATATTACTGAATAAAAGTATATTTTTTTGTATATCAATACTTTCGTTAGATTGTTAAAATATTCCCCCTATACATAATTTATTCTTTTTTAGTTATTTTTTTTTCAGATAAATAAGCTGACGTAAAGCTCTCTGCCACCAAAATGGCTGCAAATGGAATTAACCATATTATTCTATCCTGAAACCTGGTGTCAACACCTGAAAATGTAGAGCAAATAAGCGCATTAAGATAGCTACAGACTAATATAATTATAACCAACCATTTCAACCGGGTATCTACTCTTGAAAAAAGAGCAGAAGTAAAAACAATACAGATAAGGAAGGCAAGGCTTATCAAAACCAAAATGCGCTGTATTTCACTGGTGGCAGAAAAGCTAAAATGATTCCCGCTTTGGCGGGAGGAATCATACGCCCTGATATATTCGGGAAAGCAATGAGATACCTGGGTCAGCGGAGCCGATTTATCAACCATGGGGGTATAGTCAAAAATATCGAAGTTGAAATATTGTATAAGTGAATATTCAATTGATTGGAGTGCCACATCTTTGGCATATTTAGGGGTAGTAATTATATCAAAAATAATCTTATTATAGTCATCCTTTGTTGCATCCCATCCTCCCATTTTTACTAATGGGCTATCGTCCCGCCAAATAAAATCCCATCCTAATTGATCTTTGTACTGACAAAGTTTATAATTCTTTTTGCCACATTCATCATTCAAATATTCTTCCAATATCCCGGTTTCCAAAAGATGGTTAATCATAAAAACATGCGAACCCCTTGATAATACAAACTGTTTGCAAAAAGCATAGTTTACGGAAGGAGCAATAATAAAAACGCTGAGGATGGCAACCGAGGCACCAATCATTCGATTTCTTTTGATTGAAACAGTTTGTTTTTTTAGCTTCTTATAGAGCATGTAAAAGAGTATAAGAATAGATAATACCACCATTACCATAAGATTGGAAAAATGCACCAATAAACTGAAAATAAAAATACAGAATAGTATAACCCTTTGTACCTTGCTTAGCTTATTATTAAATAATAAATTAATGAAACATAAAATAGCTACAGGACTAAATATATCAGGGATTAATATACTAACGTTGTGTGATAACCCGGTAAATAGAGTCAAAAATACCAGTGAAAAAAGAAAGAGAAAATTTCTTCTTGTTCCTGCGTAAAACATGGTGAAAGTGATGAAGACAACATAGGAGACAATGAGCCCCTGGGCAAAAATAACAAGCCAAAGGGAAGTCCATAAGCTTACATGCCGCACAAATAAACCATAAAATATGGGTCGGTCATAGGGAACAAAATAATTAAAACCGGAAGCAATGTATGTCCCTGTGTCAGAATACACGAGTGGAAACTTATTTAAAAAAGCTATAAAGCAAACAATTATCGCCCCAAATAAGATTAATAAGACTCTTTCTTTCATGGAAATTACTAAAGTATATCATTTATAATAATGTGGTAAAAATAGAAATAAAAAGGACCTCGCAAACCTGATTTCTTTCAAGGCTAAAGGTTGCCTTTAAATAAAATGATATTTTTGTGGGTTTCACGTATTTAGTAAGATTAATGATACAGCTAAAATCAGTGCCCGGAAATAAAACTATTGCCTGGGTAATTTTGTCAATCCTGTTTATCTATGCTTGTATTATTTTACTTTTATCTTCGGGCACTTATGATGCCGGTGACGGTGTAACTCATTACCTTATTTCCCGTTATTCATGGCAACACCCTTATCTGTTTATGGATGATTGGGGGAAGCCTTTTTTCACCATTATTTCTTCCCCTTTTGCTCAATTTGGGTTGAAAGGCATTACTTTTTTTAACATTTTATGCGGGCTTTCAGCATCATATCTGGCATTTCTAATTGCGGAAAAACTTACTATTCCATTCCCTTACCTTGCAATAATTTTCACCTTCTCTGCCCCTATTTATTTTTCGGTGGTTAACTCAGGTCTAACGGAGCCCCTGTTCTCATTGATGCTAATGTTATGTATCTGGTTAATATTAAATAAAAGGTATTATCTAAGCGCCATTATTTTTTCATTTCTGCCGTATGTTAGACCCGAGTATGTTTTTTTGCTACCCATATTTATGTTCTATTATGTACTGAAAAAAAAATACCTGGCAAATTTTTTGCTTCCGGCAGGAACCATTATAATAAGCGTAACCGGGTTCTTTCACTACAAGAGCTTCTTTTGGTTAATCAACCAAAACCCCTATTCCCAGTCTCATTCGCAAACCTATGGCAGTGTACATGGTGATTTGTTAAGTTATATAGGACAATACCACGATATTACGGGCGTGGCACTTCTAATACTCATTATTTCAGGGATTCTTTGGTTTGCAGGAGCAGAGTATTTCAAAAAAAGTGTTTCTGACGGAGCAGAAACCAATTACTTTTTTGAAGAAACTTTTTTAATCTTCGGGGGGTTTGTAGCTCTTTTATCAGGTCATACACTGGTTTGGGCCACAGGCATATTTCCTACCCTGGGATTGTCGCGGTACATGGCTCCTCTGATACCGCTTGCAGCTATTATAGCTTTGCGCGGGTTACAGGTTATTAACCTGGTTCCCGATTACTTGAAACTAAACCGGTTAAAAACTATGATTGCAGCCATTTTTACTCTTCTTATTTTATATTCACCTTATACTTTATGGTACAAAATACCATTTACACTTGGACCTGAAGATGTGGTTATTAAAAAGGCTGCCGATTGGCTAAAGCAAACTTCTAATGCAGATAAAAAGCTGTTTTATGAAGCTCCTTATGTTACTATATGTCTTGATATTGATCGTTTTAACATGGATAAAAGTACCGGATTCGGAGCATTAAATTCAAATCACCCTGACCAAAATATGCCTCGTGGGAGTATTATGATTTGGGATAGCCATTTTGGTCTCAATGAGGGCAAAATAGGGCTGGATACTTTAATGAAAGATACTAATTTAACTCTACTCCGAAAATTCGACCCCGATGAAAAATTCACCGTAATTGGCGGGATGGATTATGGGATATGGATTTTCCAAAAGAAATAGAAATATTTTTTATTTTGGCTTTTCAAAGGTCACGGACATATCATCAATGTAAACAATGCCTTTTGTATTGTAAACATATACCTGTAATTGATCAAGTGAATCTTTAAAAGCCGGCAATTCATATACAGTATATGCCTGCTGCCATTCATTTTTGTGAAAGGCAAACCCCTGCAAATTCCTGGATTTCCAATAGTATGAATCACCGTTTGAAGGTTTTACACTTACCACAAGAGAGGCATCATTATTAAAGTCGGGCATATATACCCAGAGCTTTACAAAAATAAATAGCGGGTGAATATTCGGAATTTCAGAGGCCTTTAATAAAAAAGTGGGAGAAAATTGAAATTTATCGTTTACAAACGCTGAATGGGTTCCACTACGGAAGTATGCGGAAGTAATATTTTGGTCGTGCCCCCAGGTATTCTCTTCAAAGTTATTTAAAGAACCTGGAAAACCGGACGAACTAAAGCCCACAGTATCAGGGTTATCGAAAATACCAACATAACTCCTGTCATTTTTAAGAAATATTTTCCAGTATTTTTCCTTATTCATATCTTCATAGGGAAGAATAGCGCCATAATATTGCCAGGTTTGAAAAAGATTAAGCCCAACACATAAAAAACAAAGAAGGATACCGGCTAACTTAAACGATAGCGAACCTAAAGAATTGAGACATATAGCTAGTAAAAGGGCAAATGCAGAATAAAAATCAATATAGGCACGTAGGCCAAAAGAACCGCCATACCACCATGACCACCAACTGGAGAGAATATACGTTACTACGAGGAAAAAAAATAAAGCATTGAAAAAACGGAAACGGTTTTGCCGGAATAATACAATCAACCCGCCGAATGTTGCAATAAACATAAGCGGGGTATAAACAAACCACCCTTTTCTATAACTAAATAAAATATTAAAAATGCGGGGCTTTCTGAAATTAAAACTTTCACCCGGATAGCTCCATACAAAGAAATGCCCGGTCTGTAGGTACCAAAGCGAAAATAAAACAAGCAAAAAACCTGCCGGAATTAACAAAAGTATATAGTTTTTTTTATGTTGAAAAAAATCAACTATGAACCTGGAAGCGGCTTTTGAACTTCCTGCTATAAAAGGAATAAAAGCAAGGCTAAGCAGATTGGTAGGACGGATTAAAATCAGCATACTTAAAAGTATTACCATAAATGCAAGGTTCTTGAACTTATAATCATCCAGGTATTTTTTCGTAAAGAAAAAGAATGCCGCCATCAATGCAAAAGAATAAACATGAGACATAGAAGGCTCTATAACAGCATAATAGTATAGGTTAGTGCCAAAGACAATGAATAATAACACGAATCCGGTTATTACCTCTGAAATAGCAAATTCTTTCAGTAACTTACGAAGGTACACCAGGGCTACAGCAAGGTAGAATAATGCCCCTATACTAACAGATGCCTGGAATAGGAATTCATATCCGCCCGTACCATATCCTGATAAATAGCTCAATAAGTATGCTATGAGGAAAAATGGCAGAAGCAAAATAGCCACGCCGGGAAAGTATTTATCAACGGTTTTATTATCGAAAACAATGGAAGTAGGACTGTATGCAGCCGGGCGAGCCTTTTGTTCTTCCTTTAATACCCTATCGTAGTCGAATTTATGATAGATAAAAATGCAAGGCAAATAGGCATAATATCCATACCCGTCAGATTGAATAGTATCTTTCCAACGTTGCCCATCATAGCCTTTCCATCGTTGTTTAAAGATATGAAACAGGCATAGTGCCAGTATTAGAAAAATAATAACAGATGAAAATTTCTTCATATTAATATGGTTTGCCACTTAAAACAGCGCTTTCCCAAAGGATAAAAATTACTTTATTTTTTTCTGAAGTTGCGGCAAATATAAGGAACATATAAAATATTGTTTAAAATGAAATGCAATTTCTCCCTATTCATAGCTGCCATATTTTATTACAGTATAAATGTGTATCATTCTTTTATACAAGAATACTTATATTTGCGAACATGGGTTTAAAGTTTTCTATAGTCAATTTTAATATCAAATACTCTCCTGCATAATTAAAAAATCAAATTCTTATCATTTAACGATGAAACTTAAAAATAGTATTGCAATCCTGGTAACCTCAATGTTAATTTGTAACTCCTGTAGCAACGATTTAAAAATCCTGGCTCCCTATAAAAACATTACTGTCGTTTATGGCTTAGTTGACCAAAATGACCCCATCCATTACATAAGAATTAATAAAGCCTTTGAAGGACCGGGGAATGCATACACAATGGCCCAGCAATACGATTCTATTTATTACCCGGTAAGTGCTATCACTGCTATATTACAAGATTCAAGCACCACTACCAATACCATTGTAAATACCTATACGCTTGCCACTACTGATACGATACCTTTAGGTGCGGGTACGTTTTCATATCCCAAGCAATTGCTTTATTACACTAATGCAACTTTAAATCCGAATGATTACTATAATTTAATAGTGATAAACAACAAATCAGGTCAAAGACTAACCGGATCTACCGCCCTCCTGCCCGATGCCAGTTTTCTCAACGGTTTTGGGAGTAACCCGGACCTCTACCTCTCATTTTCCAATGCATTTCCCAGCACCATTAGTTGGACCACAACCCAAAATGCAAGAATTTATCAAATGACTATCCGGTTTTATTACGATGA
This sequence comes from uncultured Bacteroidota bacterium, assembly GCA_963767125.1. Taxonomy (GTDB): domain Bacteria; phylum Bacteroidota; class Bacteroidia; order JABEUT01; family JABEUT01; genus JABEUT01. The sequence goes on from CAVYDB010000047.1 coordinate 13,303, forward strand.
ATTATACCAAAGTACACGTACACCTAAATCCCTCGATTGGATATTTGGGGCGCTTACTTCTCCTACCCTATCAGGAGGTACTGCCTTAGAATATTCTCTTACTGCCCAACAATTATTTTCGTTGATTGCCTATTCCATTAGTCCTGAATCCGGGGTAACGAGAATGCAGGATTCCGTGGGCATTATTTTTACCAGTGGTTCAGATGACCTTAATACCTACGTTCAATTAAGTCAGCCTCCCCTGGGAATAAACCAGGACATTCCTTCTTACACCGATTTAAAAAATGGGGTGGGATTATATACCTGCCGACATATTCAAACTTTAACTAAGCAGCTTAGCCCTAATAACCTTGATTCATTAGAGGTAGGTTCTCAAACCGGAAACCTTGGCTTTATACCGTACCATCAATAATAACCTATTTATAGTTTTTACGTAGAAGTTAAAAAAATCGCAGAAAAACTACCATTACATGACTGATTTAAACAAACGAGAAGTAAACGCGCTCATCAACTTGCTTGATGACCCCGATGAAAGGATATTCAGTACTATTAAGGGCAAAATTCTTGACTTAGGTGAGAAAGCCATCCCTGTGCTGGAAGATGCCTGGGAAAGCTCCATAAACATTTTACTGCAGACCCGTATAGAAAATATAATTCACCGGATACAGTTTGATAAAACCCTTGATTCCCTGGTAGAATGGAAGCAAAAAGAATCACCCGATCTTTTAGAAGGGGCTATCCTTATTGCAAGGTATCAATACCCGGAACTAAATGAGACTAAAATAACAGAGTCGCTGCGGCAACTACACCAGGATGTATGGCTTGAATTGAATGACCAACTTACTGCACTGGAGAAAATAAGAGTAATTAACCATATTTTCTTCACAGTCCATCGCTTTATAGGCAATACTGAGAACTATACTGCTCCTGAAAATTCCTACATTAACAAGGTATTGGAAGCTAAAAAAGGAAATCCACTTTCACTTGCCATTATATATTTAACTCTTTGTCAGAGGCTAAAACTGCCTGTTTATGGGGTTAACCTCCCACAACATTTTGTAATGGTTTATATTGATGAGCCTGTCTTTCCTTCTGAAAATAAAGAAGATAATATTTTGTTTTATGTCAATCCATTTAGCAAGGGTGCCATTTTTAGTCGTAGAGAAATAGATATTTTCCTTAACCAACTTTCCATTGACCCGCAAAAATATTTTTATCTTCCCTGCTCCAATGTAGAAATTGTGAAAAGGCTTATTCGCAATCTTATTACATCCTATACCAACCTGGATGACCGTAACAAAATTGCCGACATGAAGGAAATGCTGAAGACCCTTAATTCCTGATAATGAGAAAGGCATCCGTACGGATGCCTTTCTTTTTTACTTAGGTGAATCTAAAATTTAAGCAATCTTAATTTCTTTGGTTGCTTTCTTAGCTTCCACTTCTTTTTTAGGTAAGTCAACAGAAAGAATTCCGTTTTCATACTTAGCTGAGATGGCTTCGGTGTTGGTATTTTCAGGAAGAGTAAAACTTCTTGAAAATGAACCGTAACGGAACTCCCTTCGATTGAATTTGAGACTTTCATCCTTCTTTTCTTCCTCATGTTTAAAGGAGATAGTAAGGGTGCCATCTTCAGCTTCAATTACGAAGTTTTCTTTGTTTAGCCCGGGAGCGGCAACTTCAACAAGAAAAGCATTGCCTTTCTCTGAAATATTAACTGCCGGAACAAAGCTTGCCCGGCCATTATTAGCAGATGAAACAAAATCATCCATCATTGAAAAGGGACTCCATGGATACATATCGTTTCCATGTCTAACTAAACCGGGTTTTGACCATTTAATAAGTGTCATATTGTTTTAAATTTATTGGTTAATGAATTAAGTACATTAGGTTTATATCAAATGCCGTGCCAAAATTTTGGACTGACATTTTGTCAGTAATCATTCTTATAATTACCCTATTTTATGGCTTTTCCTTACCTTTGCAATAATTATAAAAAGCGGAAAGGGATAAATGAGTGAAGTTAGTGGGAAAGCATTTGATTTTAAGGCATTCCGAAGGGTTTTGGAGTACCTGCGCCCATATAAAACTGTTGCCTGGATAACATTAGTTTTAAGTATCCTGATTGCAGGATTTGCTCCCGTCATGCCTATTTATATTAAATACATTCAGGATACTGCAAATAAACTGGGCGGAATTACAGGGAAACCATTCTTGCTTCAATCGTGCCTTATACTTTTTGGAATACTTTGTGCAAGGAGCGTTATTCAATTCCTGAATACATACCTTGCAAGTTTACTGGGGCAGCATATAATAAAAGATATGCGCATACAACTCTATAAACATATCCTGGAACTTAAATTGCAATTTTTCGATCGTACCCCTGTCGGAACATTGGTAACCCGTGTAACGTCTGATATTGAAACAATTGCCGAAGTATTTTCAGATGGATTAGTGGTAATTATAAACCAATTTCTTGTAGTAGTTGTTATCATAATTTTTATGATTTATATCAACTGGAAATTAGCCCTTTTGAGCCTCAGTGTATTTCCCATACTAATTTTTGCCACCTATCTTTTCCAACGGGCTACCCGGTCATCTTTTCAGGATGTAAGGATACAGGTTGCAAGGCTAAATGCATTTGTACAGGAACACATTACCGGGATGAGTATTGTGCAGGTATTTAACAGGGAAAAAAGAGAATTGGAAAAATTCAGGCAGATAAATAACAGCCACAAACTGGCAAATATCCGCTCAATTTGGTATTATTCCATTTTTTTCCCTGTAGTAGATATACTTTCCTCTACTTCCATAGCCTTGATAGTTTGGTGGTGTACAAGGGGAATGCTCCATGGTACCGAAACATCAGGCACTATTACGGAATATGTTTTATTCATTAACTATTTATTTGGCCCTATACGCCAACTTTCCGATAAATTCAATACCCTTCAAATGGGTGTAGTAAGCTCGGAGCGCATTTTTAAGCTTTTTGATACAGAAAGTAAAATTACTGATTCAGGAACCCTATCACCCCATAAATTACAGGGCAAAATCGAATTTCAAGATGTATTTTTTGGATATAACAATGATGACTTTGTACTCAAAGGTGTTTCGTTTGGTATTGAACCGGGAAAAACCCTTGCCATTGTGGGGGCAACCGGTGCAGGTAAATCATCCATTATTAATATTTTGGGACGCTTTTATGAGTTTCAAAAAGGAACCATTTTTTTAGATGATAAGGAAATAAGGCAATATTCTATAGAAACCCTCCGTAAGAATATTGCTATCGTTTTGCAGGATGTATTTTTGTTTTCCGACACTATTTCAAATAATATTGCTTTGTACAATAAAAACATCACTCAATCACAAATTAAAGATGCGGCAGAAGCAATAGGCGCAGGCCAATTTATAGAAAACCTGCCCGGCAAATATGATTATAATGTAATGGAAAGAGGGGCTATGCTTTCAGTAGGACAAAGGCAACTCGTTTCATTTATACGTGCTTACGTACAGAACCCCGCCATTTTAATTTTAGATGAAGCCACTTCATCTATTGATACAGAAACAGAAAGATTGATACAAACGGCTATTGAAAAACTTACCGAACACCGCACATCTATTATCATTGCACACAGGCTTGCTACTATTCAAAGAGCAGACAAAATTTTGGTACTCGACCATGGAGAAGTAATGGAATCGGGCACCCACCAGGAGCTTTTACAAAAAGATGGTTTTTATCGGAAACTGTATGAAATTCAGTTCCAAAAGGAAGAAAAACTAAGGGCATAGCTTGTAAAAGTAAGTCTCTTGGTTTATGACAATTTACTGCATGTTTCAATTGCGAGGCTCTGAAATTAATGCCCTGATAATCAGGATAAGTAGATATAAATCTATTGACTTGCAAACACATTGTTAACAATTTGTTTCGGTTTTAAACAGCCTATTGTGAAAAAAAATATTATATTTGTAACTACAGCAATTTAAAGATATATGTCTATTCATAAAAAGTGGTCAAATTACACCAGAAAAAACGCTTCCGCAGAACCTGAAAATTATGGTGTTTACGAAATTGGCGATATTGAAACTGGGGCAATTTTATATATTGGAGAAGGTAATATACGTTCAGGTTTATTAGCACATACTCCTGATGGAGGAAAGAATAAACATGTTTCAATATTCGGCACTTCTATTGTAGGCTTATATGGTTACCGTTTTGAGGTTACTGATACCCGGGAAAAAGCTAAGCTAAGACAAAAAGAATTATTAAAGGACTTTCAAAAAGACCTATCATTCCCTTCCTCGTTTTAACCAAAAACAGGAGAAGTCAGCTACCCCGGTGTTTATATAATTGTTGCTGTTATTTTTCACTTTGTATTCTCGCTTTCTTAATTAAGTGCCATTTTGAGAAATGGCTTTCAACGTTATAGACGTTACCTATCACTTTTAGTTTTCACTGCCTTGTGCCCCCGCTAGGAATCCCCGTCCGAACGGGTCATCCGGGCGGGGAACATAGATCAGAAGTTCCGGAAACTTCCATACTATCCCCGCCCGACTGAATGTCGTTCGGGCAGGCGTTGTACTATAAAGCCTTTAGTTTCTTTTGTAGAAATCTTCTTCCTGCTGCCGATTTAAAATATTTTTCGCGATTAATAGCCTCCTCCCTTGATTCAAATTCTTCTGAATAACTTATTTTAAAGGGAATAAAGGGTTTTATTGAGGATGTCTTCCCTGAATTGTGTTCCTTTAATCTTATTTCAAGATTCTCGCAATGTCCTTTGTAAAAGTATTCATGGTTAAGGCTTTTTAAAACATACGCATAAAACATTTTAAAGGTTTTAATGTGGCCCCGCTAGGAATCCCCGTCCGAACGGGTCATCCGGGCGGGGAACCTAGATCAGAAGTTCCGGAAACTTCCATACTATCCCCGCCCGACTGAATGTCGTTCGGGCAGGCGTTGTACTATAAAACCTTTAGTTTCTTTTGTAGAAATCTTCTTCCTGCTGCCGATTTAAAATATTTTTCGCGATTAATAGCCTCCTCCCTTGATTCAAATTCTTCTGAATAACTTATTTTAAAGGGAATAAAGGGTTTTATTGAGGATGTCTTCCCTGAATTGTGTTCCTTTAATCTTATTTCAAGATTCTCGCAATGTCCTTTGTAAAAGTATTCATGGTTAAGGCTTTTTAAAACATAAGCATAAAACATTCTAAAGATTTTAATGTGGCCCCGCTAGGAATCGAACCTAGATCAGAAGTTCCGGAAACTTCCATACTATCCGTTGTACTACAGAGCCAATTTTTTAAAGGATTGTAAAAATAGAAAGAATTTATAATTTTAATAAAATGACAGTAAAAAGAGTTTCGTAAACTTTCATACTATCCCCGCCCGACTGAACGTCGTTCGGGCAGGCGTTGTACTACAGAGCCAATTTTTTAAAGGATTGTAAAAATAGAAAGAATTTATAATTTTAATAAAATGACAGTAAAAAGAGTTTCGTAAACTTTCATACTATCCCCGCCCGACTGAACGTCGTTCGGGCAGGCGTTGTACTACAGAGCCAATTTTTTAAAGGATTGTAAAAATAGAAAGAATTTATAATTTTAATAAAATGACAGTAAAAAGAGTTTCGTAAACTTTCATACTATCCCCGCCCGACTGAACGTCGTTCGGGCAGGCGTTGTACTACAGAGCCAATTTTTTAAAGGATTGTAAAAATAGAAAGAATTTATAATTTTAATAAAATGACAGTAAAAAGAGTTTCGTAAACTTTCATACTATCCCCGCCCGACTGAACGTCGTTCGGGCAGGCGTTGTATTACAGAGCCAATTTTTTAAAGGATTGTAAAAATAGAAGGATTTTATAATTTTAATAAAATGACAGTGAAAAGAGTTTCGCAAACTTTCATACTATCCCCGCCCGACTGAACGTCGTTCGGGCAGGCGTTGTACTACAGAGCCAATTTTTTAAAGGATTGTAAAAATAGAAAGAATTTATAAGTGGATTTTTCTATTCTTCATCTTCAACCTCATGTAACGCAACATGCAAGTGATTATCTTTTACAAAATTGCACCATTGGCAATCTTCCTTACCGCATCCTTTACTAAATTCATGGTTTTGTATTTTTTGCCAGGTATCGGTAATTTGGTCAAGAACTATGGCAATATCTTCCTTACTTATAATTATTTTCTCTGCTTTATATTCGTCTTTTACCGGCTCTATAAAATCAAACTCAGCACTAATGGCATCCCAATCATTATATTTCTGATTATCTAATAATATTTTATAGAATACTGCCTGTCTCCAATAATCGCCCCCAACGGTGTCATCACCAATGGGTCCTTTTAGTTTCTTTCTGGCATTATGCATATCTGCCGGTCTTATAATCCACCACGTTTACTTTTTTACCATCAAATTCAAGCTTATCTAACTTACCATTCAGGGGCACTCCTTCAACTTCCACATTACGGATATTCTTCTCCAGAATTACAATCTTATTCCACTTTTTAATGTAAAAGTTATAATAAGGTGGCAATATTTTATCACCATATTCCAGTCTGCGGTTATATTGTTCTTTAGTAAATGATTCTCTATTACGATACATAAACCGCCTGAAATCATCCATCATTTTCTCTTTAGATGGAAATATGTTGCCTTGAGCTTTCATCTTCTCAAACAAAGCCTGTAACGTAGAGTGTACTGCACTCCCAAATGCCATTGACTCTCCTTTGGCAGCAGGCACTCTAATTAAATTCTGATAGTAAAATTTAATCGGGCAATCCAAGTAATTATTCAGATGGGTTACACTTAAAGAATAATTTTGAAGTAAACTATCTAAATAGTTTTTATCAACCAATTCTATTTGAGGTACAGCCTTGGCAGTATATTGTAATTCGAGGTATTTAATAAGTATGTTTTCCTCCGCCTTTTCTTCTTTTACTTCAATACTTGTTCCTTCCATAATCTCCCCTACAAAGGCAGAACGCTCCATCCCCTTATTCTTATTTTCATTATCCTGTACCGAATATGAAATTGTAAGGTGTGTTTTAGCCCTGGTCATAGCAACATAAAAAAGCCTCCTTGCTTCTTCCAATTCATTTACCTCATATTTTTCAGAGGAGAAATTATCGGGCAATTTAAACTCATACTGGGAAGAAGATTTTTTATCATCCCAGATATTTTTATTACAGCCAATTAAAAATACGTATTCATATTCTGTGCCCTTGGAGCCATGAGCAGTAACAAGATTAACCCCATCAGCGGTGGAAGACACTTTTACCAAATCGAGCCGGATACGATTGTTCTGCATGGTTTCAATCATGTCGAGTAATCGTTGCAAGCTGATGGATGGGTCTTTATGGGTTTCCCCTTTTATAAAATCAAACAGACCAGTAATAACCTGCATCAGCCAGGGCTTTTCGTCAGAATTTAAAACATAGTTCAATATTCCTGCCTCACGCACCACTTCTTCAAATAAGCCCTGTAAAGTAAGATTCGGCGAGGCTTTAATAAGGCTTTCCAATATATTACTAACTCTTTTTATTTCACTTACTTCCTCCGTACTGAATAAATCGGGCTTGGACGAACTCCCCTCTTCACTGATAGCACGGCGAATTGATGTTCTCTCATTGCGGTTACCATAGTTTTTCTGGGCGACCTGCAAGCTTAATCTTGCTATATCAATGGCCGGAATAGTAAAGAAATCAAAATGCAAAATTTCAAATAGCATTTCATCTCCGCTATATGCCACATCTATTTCTGCGGCAATAAATTCAAGGATTTTAAGTATTTTATGAACGAATGGCAATTCCAATAAATTCACATTCCGTTTCATATTGTAGCTAATGCTCTTCTTGTCTAAGTAGCCTGATAGCTCGTCCACCTGCTTATGGTTACGGTATATAACTGCAATTTCAGAAGGGTCTATTTTGTCTTTAACAAGTAATTCTTCTATTTTATGCGCAATACATATTGTTTCATTAGAAGGATTGGGATACTCGATAATTTGGGGTAGTATTTTTAAATCCTTCACTACAGGATTGGAAGCAACTAAGTTTTTATCCTGAGACACCCTCTCTTTATTATGCTCAATAAGGACTTTCGCAGCATCTAATACAGCCTGGGTAGAGCGATAGTTTTCTGTCAATACCACTTTGAAAAGCAGGCTGGAATACTCGTTGGCAAAACCACGAATATTTTCCACGTTCGCATCCTGAAAAGAAAATATAGATTGGTCATCATCACCCACCACAAACACATTCGGGGCATCCCAATAATGGATAAGATGCTCGAGTAATTTCTTTTGCGAGCCGCTTGTATCCTGGAATTCATCTACCAAAAAATATAAAAACCGCTCCTGGTAATTGAGCAGAATATTATTGTTTTCTTCAAAGGCTTTCAGCACCCACAAAATCATATCATCAAAGGTGTATCGCCCTCTCTCTTGCATCATTTCATCATAGGTAGGGTACAGATTAACTGCTTCCCGCAGTTTTTCCATTCTTTCTTTTTCCTCTTTTATCCTATCTTCATTCGGCTCTCCTGCCTTATATTCCTTGTAATTTCTTTTATAAAAAAATCCATCTTTACCAGGGAGTTCTGCCAAATAAGCATCTATTCTCCCATTCAAAAATTCCAATGTCCATGCTTCTTTTTTTATCAGTGAAAAAAGATTCTTCACTTTGGGTATTTCATAATTTACTTCACCTTTAAATCTCTTTAGCAGGCTATCATTTGGAAGGTTGCTTAATAATTCCTTGAATAATTCTATTTCCTCTAACTCTGAAATAGCTTCTAAATTTTGCCTGCCGAAATAAGAGAGATTATCTTGAATCACCTCATTACAAAATGAATGAAAAGTGTGAATATTTACCCTATAAGCTGCCGGTCCTATGAGCTTGAATAGCCTGTTACGCATTTCAACCCTTCCGGTATCGGTATAAGTAAGACAAAGAATGCTATGTGGGGGAGTGTCGGTCTGCTGCAATATTTTACCTATCCGCGTAGCCAGAATTTGGGTCTTTCCGGTTCCCGGTCCTGCTATAACAAGCACAGGTCCCTCGATGTGTTCAACAGCCTGGCGTTGGGCTTCATTAAGCTTTTGAAAAGCCCTTGTGAAAGCTAAATCAACTAATTTATTATTCATCATTTAGCTTTTTATATTTTGCAACTTGTATCGCAACAGTTGATTTATTGTAACCCATTGCAACTATATCCCTGTTCATATAGCCTTTCCTATGCAGGTCAATAATTTCCTTTATCTTAGCACCACGCTTTTGGGTGATTTTATTCTTATTTGATAGACTCACGTATCCGATAATTAAGTTATCAATGGTTTTTGGAATAGTTCTATTCCAAGTATTATCTTCAAATTTTAGCAACATATCTGTCTTTTCCATAGCAAGTAACCTAAAATCGGAATATATTGAAAAATATAGTCCAAATATTGAACCATCATTTTTATCTTTTGGAATACCTGTATTGTAAAATTTAAGAGAATACCTTCTATCTATTGGCATACAAAGTTTAGGAAGAAGAAAATGTAGTGTTTTTGAAAAGGTAATCAACTTAGGCTTCCCATATGCTACTAAATTTAGGTTATTAAATAACTTTTCTAATGTCTCTCTTATATGATTTAATTCGTGATTGCTCAATTTTTCGATTTTATATAATTGAAGTGATTCTATCATTTTTCTGTTTTTAATCAAGGAATTTTTGAATTCTTCAAATATTTGAAGTTTAGCACCTCTTTGATTCATATTCCACGCTTTCAATGTCACATAGAGAAGCTCAAAAAAATCGTCTGTAAATTTTTTATTGAATTGATTGCTATCGTGAAAATCTATGATTCTATTATATAAATAACCTCCTGGGTCATGAGGTCTATATTGTGTCTTAGTATATGTTAGACAGTTTTCAATTCTATCATGAGATGAAAAGACATTTATCAAAGACTTTTTTATGACTTTTCTTACTGGCATTGTTTTAAAATCATGACTTACAAGCGCTATACACTTATCTCAATTCAAATTTTTCTCCCAGATACAACTTGCGGGCTTCGGGGTCATTGGCTAATTCTTCTGTTGTTCCGGCTTTCAATATTCTGCCTTCATAAAGGAGATAGGAGCGGTCGGTGATAGATAAGGTCTCATGAACATTATGGTCGGTAATAAGTATCCCGATATTTTTCCTTTTCAGGTCTTTTACAATCTTCTGTATATCCTCCACCGCAATAGGGTCAATACCGGCAAAAGGCTCATCAAGTAATATGAATGAAGGGTCAACAGCAAGGCAGCGGGCTATCTCCGTTCTCCGGCGTTCTCCACCAGAAAGCACATCTCCCCTTGCATCACGAATATGTGTTAATCCAAATTCTTCTAATAAAGATTCTACTTTCTTTCTTTGGTCTTCTTTCGAGAGGGTAGTCATTTCAAGCACTAACTTCAAATTATCCTGAACAGTCAGTTTACGAAACACCGATGGTTCCTGCGGAAGATAGGATATTCCCATCTTAGCCCGTTTATACATAGGTTCCCCTGTAATGCTCGTATCTTCCAAAAATATTTCTCCTTCATTGGGCTTTACCAGCCCGACTATCATGTAGAATGTAGTCGTTTTCCCTGCACCATTAGGTCCCAAAAGCCCTACTATTTCACCCTTGCGAACCTCGACAGAAACATGGTTCACAACCGTTCGGCGTTTATATCTTTTTACCAGTTCTGTAGTGCGGAGTATCATTAAGTCTATAAAGTTAGGGAGTTCGTAAAGTTTGTAAAGTTATAAAGTTTATAAAGTCGAAGATTTTACTTTTCACTTTATAAATTTTCAACTTACATGGTATCCAATGCCATCAGGTAACTCCCGTAACCACTTTTCAATAGTGGTGTGGCAAGCTTTTTTAGTTGGGTATTATCAATATAGCCCATGCGATAGGCAACCTCTTCAATACAGCCAATTTTCAAGCCCTGACGTTCTTCAATCACCTGTACAAATTGGCTTGCCTGCATAAGAGACGCAAATGTACCGGTATCAAGCCAGGCAGTTCCCCGGTCCAGGACACTTACTTTCAGTTTTTCCATTTTCAAGTATTCTTTGTTTACATCCGTAATTTCATACTCACCCCTTGCGCTTGGCTTAAGGTTCTTGGCTATTTCAACTACTGAATTATCGTAAAAATATAGACCTGGAACAGCATAATTAGATTTGGGCTTTTCAGGCTTTTCCTCAATGGATATTACCTTGTTATTTTTATCAAATTCAGCCACACCATAGCGTTCCGGGTCTGAAACGTGATAGGCATATATTATCCCACCATCAGGGTCGCGGTTATCTTGCAACAGTCTGCCAAGCCCAACCCCATAAAAAATATTATCACCCAAAATCAGGGCGACTTTCTCATTGCCTATAAATTTTTCACCAATCACAAAAGCCTGCGCCAGCCCATTGGGAACCTGCTGTTCGGCATATTCAAAAGTACAACCAAGCGATTTTCCGTCGCCCAACAATCTCTTAAACCCCGGCAAGTCATGGGGTGTAGAAATAATAAGTATTTCATTAATACCCGTCATCATAAGGACAGATAAAGGATAATATATCATAGGCTTATCATAAATGGGCATCAGCTGCTTGCTAATGCCCAGAGTGAGGGGATGAAGTCGTGTACCAGAGCCCCCTGCGAGAATAATTCCTTTCATACGAGTGTTTTCAAATAGTGCGACTAAACTACGAAGTTTTCAACACTTCTTTGACAATTCATAACTCTTAATTTAACATTCATAATTATTGGTACTATCTTTGGCAGCAAATAATCTTATCTCATATCATGAAATTTGCCACCAAAGCCATCCATGCAGGGCAGGAACCTGACCCAACAACAGGAGCTATAATGACTCCCATTTACCAAACTTCCACCTACGTGCAGGCTTCCCCCGGCGACCATAAGGGATATGAATATTCCCGTACCCAAAACCCAACACGTACTGCATTGGAAGCTAACCTTGCCGCCCTTGAAGAAGGAAAACACGGGCTTTGTTTCAGCAGCGGCATGGCAGCGGAAGATGCGGTAATAAAGTTATTAAACCCCGGCGATGAAGTTATTTCCACCAATGATTTGTACGGCGGCTCATTCCGAATGTTTACCAAAATATTTGCCAAGTATGGAATAAAGTTTCATTTCATTCCTATGGCAGATGTTAAAGAAGTGGCGAAGTATATCAATAAAAATACCAAACTTATCTGGATAGAGACCCCTACTAATCCCATGCTTAATATTATAGATATTAAAGCCATTTCTGCCCTTGCCAAAAAATCCGCCCCTAAAGGTTCGGACAGGAATAAAATATTAGTAGGTGTTGATAATACTTTTGCTACGCCTTATCTCCAGACCCCTTTGAAATTGGGTGCCGATATTGTAACCCATTCCGTAACCAAATATTTAGGTGGTCACTCAGATGTTATTATGGGTGCCATTGTTTGCAATGACGATGCTTTATGTGAGCAACTTCGTTTTATTCAAAATAGTTGTGGAGCTATTCCTTCCCCTCACGATTGCTTCCTTGTATTAAGAGGAATTAAAACCTTGCACATCCGCATGGACAGGCACTGTGAGAATGCAATTAAAGTTTGCAAGTATTTAGTTTCACACCCAAAAGCAGATAAGATTTATTTTCCGGGGTTGCCAACCCATAAGAACCATAAAGTTGCTAAGCAGCAAATGAATGGCTTTGGAGGAATGATGTCTTTTACGTTAAAACATGATAATATTAAGGAAGCCCATAAAGTGCTTTCCCGTTTTAAGGTGTTCTCACTTGCTGAATCACTTGGAGGAGTGGAATCACTCTGTGGGCATCCTGCCACTATGACACATGCTTCTATTCCCAAAGATGTGCGTGAAAAATCTGGTGTGGTTGATTCGCTTATCCGGCTGAGTGTAGGCATTGAAGATGCCAATGACCTTATTGAAGACTTAAAACAGGCTTTAAAATAACTATCTATGATAGACTTAACAAGCAAAAGAGCCTTAGTATGCGGAAGCACACAGGGCATAGGCAAAGCTTCGGCTATGGTGCTTGCCAAACAGGGAGCAAGTATAACCTTAGCAGCAAGAAATGAGGAGGCATTAAAACAAACTCTGAATGATCTTCCCGCTTTTTCTTCACAAAAGCATGACTATATAGTTGCCGATTTTAACCAGCCCGAAATGCTTAAAAAGAGCGTAGAAAGTTATCTTTCCGGAGGAAATGAGTTTCATATTTTATTGAATAACACCGGAGGGCCTCCCGGTGGGGAAATTGTGAATGCAAAGCCGGAAGATTTTATACAAACATTCCAGCGCCATGTTATTTGTAACCAGATATTAGCCCAGCTTCTTATCCCCGGAATGAAGAAGAATAAATACGGGCGAATCATAAACATTATTTCTACTTCAGTTAAAGAACCAATTAAAGGCTTAGGTATATCAAATACCATACGTGCAGCAGTTGCCAATTGGGCAAAGACTATGTCTATTGAATTAGGTCCTTTTGGAATTACTGTGAATAATATATTACCCGGCTCTACTGAAACCGTCCGTATTTATGAAATAATAAATAAGGTAGTTGAAAAGTCAGGTAAAAGCCCAGAAGCAGTAAAAGCGGATATGATTAGCAGGATTCCTGCAGGAAGATTTGCCGCTCCGGATGAGATAGCATATTCTGTTGCTTTTCTCGCATCTGCGGAAGCAGCTTACATTAATGGCATTAATCTTACTGTGGATGGAGGAAGGATGGGGAGTATGTAGTTTGTTTCTTATAAAAAGGCGTATGCTGTTATATTCTTAAAGCTATTTGATTTCCACATCGTTGCGGTTTCTACTCAAATAACCAATCCGTATGCCTAAAGAAATTTTTAGCATGTTTGTTTGCAGCACATTGGTGAATGATTCATTGGCCGAGGTATAATAGGCAGCCCCATTAATTACTTGTGATTCGTTTTCCGAAAGAGCGCCGTTATACCGGGTATGCACCCAACTGTATTCTATTCCAAGAACATAAGCTTTAAAATAGAAATTTATTCCGGCTGAAGCATTTATATTAACATGAAAATCACTTGAATCCCGAAGACTATAGCGCGTGGTCGTCATATTACCCGATGGATCGGTATATGTATATAAGGCATGTTCCCCGCCGGGGGCGCTTCCAAACGGATCAATAGTGCCATAAATACCTATACCTATATCTGGTGCCGGCGTAAAATACAGGGCAGGACCTACCTTAAACCCTAAATATAAAAAAGGCGAAGTTCCCATAGCTATATTATAATTGTTCCAGGGTACATTATTCCAATTAAGAGGTATATATCCAAAATCAAGCGCTTCATCTATCCCGAAATTTATCTTTTTAGTTTTACGCAGGGATGAGAAACCTTCAAACTCAAGGCCATACCCCGGTTTTGCACCCATACCCCCTACCCCTTTAAAAGGAAGTATTAAGTTACCTAATACCCCATTTATATTTGCAGGATTTACAACAGGCGTAGCTATGGACTGTGAAAATAAACCCTGGGGTAAAATAACACCCAGTTTTATAGAAAAGAGAATATCACCATGAGCATTGTTACTATCTGGTTTTATTGTATCTTTTGTTAATTGCCCTTGCCCTAAATTTGCCTGCGCCTTCAGAGGTGTTCTTTCAAAAAATAAAAATGAAAATAGAAACACTAAAATGAAATTTGAAACAAAGTCAGAATTTCGCATTCTATTTATCACGGCGGGGTATTAACTCTTTTGATTTATAGGCACTCCTTCCAATATATACTTATATTGGAAGAGCTTGCAAACTTATACAATTGCAATATACATTATTGCGATTATATTCCTTTACCATAAACAATTTTCATAAAGGGATTTGAGATAGAAAAGCAAATACTAACTTTGTATTATTATTACGGCAGCATGGCTCTCACTTTCAAAAAAAAAGTTATTATTCCTCTCCTTTCTAAAGCATTTGTTTTTGCTGTTCTCCTGTCATCATGCAATAATAGTACCCCCAATAACAATTCTATTCTTCCAAACAGGCCAACTGATGTTACTAAAACAATTCCAACTGAAATAAGCGTATTAGGCACTTATATTCACTCTTTAGCGCTTCCTTTTAAAGATACTTGCTATGACACTATGACTGTTCAAAAAAGAAAGATTCCTGATAGCCTTTCCAAATTTAAAACGTACGGTCAATTTATAGGGAAGGTGAGTGAAACCAGGCAATATATAGCTATTCTCTATTCCATTCCTGCTGATGTGCAACTTCCGGTACTGCATACATTTAATGCGAATGGAGATAAGATTTCATCGTTGAAACTATTTATAGGCAACTGTTGCGGAGAAAACGAAGGCTGTTCAGGCTTATCCACAGTTCAAATCACCAGGGATTTGCACATCATTTTAAAAGATTCTATGCAGACTTTTGAACGTAATAAAAGAAAGTTTACTAAGAAAAAGGATATACAGACGTTTAAGAAATACGAGGAATATAAAATAGACAGTACTGGCAAAATACTAAAAGTAGGCGCCGGTGACCTACCTTAACTGTAAAGGTTTTCCAAACCGGTTCATCGGGTATATATCGGGACGCTTATACAGGCTGTCATTAAAGCGCTTAAGTTCGGGATAGCGTAACCCCACTACCCCACTCTCTTCGAATTCAGCGCTTCCGCCAATATAGCCGTTTATGTTTACAGAAATAAAAACAGAGTCTTCCCCTCCGTCAAAAAATGCCTCTTCAATATTCAAAAACAATTCTCCTCCGTTTTTGTCCATTAGCTTAAAGCCATTTTCAGGTATTATGCTTATCATGTTTTTAAGGTCGTTTCCTAGCACTTCAGGCTTAATCGTATCGCAAAAAAAACGTATTTCCTTTATCACAAAAATGTATCCTGAATTTATAGTATCCCATACATATTCCACTGTCTTGGTTACATAAGCCCCGCTATCTACAAAAGTTGTATCGGTATTATATACTACATAGTTTATTTTATCACCAAAGGCATTAAAATATTGTGGAATTGCCGTTTTATTAACATTCCTCCCTTTTTGAGAGGAAGGTTTTTGTTGAGCTATTAAAGGGTGGGTTTCAGCAAACAGGCAAAAAGCTATTAAAAGAAAATAGAAATGCTTCATTCAACCATTTGGTTTTATTGCTATTGAAAATTAACTATACCCGAATAATTCCAATATTTACTTGTTACCCTGCTTTATTTCAACGCCTACAAGTTTTTCGCCTATTACAGTAGTATTAGTATAAATTATTAGTGAGGTAGCTATTTCCACACGGTTAGGGTTACCATCGGTATTTCCTCCCTGGCTTGCAGATTTATTAATATCATTCAGGGTAACAGTATAGTCTTTGCAATTATAACTCATACTATTTTCAGCATTTAATCCGCCTGTGAGCCTTAAGCTGGTCCCGTTAATGCTGATATGGGCTATAGTAGCATTGGAATCGGTATAAAAAACATAAGACCGGGTACTAAAATCTTTCTTATTAAGGGAAAGCAGGTAATTATTATTCCCTGAAAGCTGGGATGGAGGTACTATTTTATCAACCGAGAAAGAAGGCTTTGCAGTTCCATTTTGGGTAGGATTATGTTGGGCTGAAACTACCTGTGAAATAGAAATGGCTATTAGAAAACTGAGAAAAAAAGGTTTCATACTTTAAAATTAATAAACAAAGTTAAACATTCTTTTATTACTTCTGCAAAGTACCCAACTAAGCCCGTTAAATTTAATGTGAAGCATTCCTCAGGGCGTTTTGAGCCCTCGATAAATTATCTTTTGCTGATGTTTGACCGGGGTCTAAACTTAGCGCCTTTTGAGAGTAATAAGCACATGAATCAAACCGGCCGATATTATAAAACGCAGCACCAAGGTTAGTATAGATTGCGGCATCATTAGGGTTTTCAGAAACTCCCGCTTCAAAAACGGGGATTGCCCTTGCATAATCTTTCCGGTTAAAATATATTACCCCCAAATTTTGATACGCAGCTACATACCTCGGGTCGGCATTAATACAGTTCCTAAATGCTACTGCTGCAGAGTCAAAATTCCCCATAGAGTAATAATTCCAGCCCATGTTATATAAGGCTTCAGAATAACGGGGCATTATTTTTAATGAAGCATTATATTCTGCAATTGCCTTATTGAAAAAATTAGCCTTATCCACCGGGTTGTTGGTCTTATTGGCGGTGTCGGTGTAGGTTATTGCCATAGACTGGTGTGCACGGGCACTGTTTGGGGAAGTCAGTACACCCGATTCAAACAACGTAAAGTTATTTTCCCAGTCAGTATTCCTGGCAACTGTTTTGACACTAAAGGCAAGGAGAATTATTCCGGCAACCGCATAAAGAGCTGTAAGGTTAGGCCGGAGAGTATCTATCTTCACTTTTAAAAGCCTGAGAATTAAAAATGCAACAGCTATACAAAACCCCAGGGAGGAAGTATATAAAAACCTTTCGCCCATAGATGAACCTATTTTTACAAAAAGATTGGATACAAGCATCATGGTTATTATATAATACAATATCCCAAATGAAACGGGATCCTTTCGTTTTAAACGTAAAAAGGCATAGGTTATTAGCCCGGCATAAAGCAGCAAAGATGCAAGCGCCTGAATACTTGAAAGAGAGACAATAGGTATCTGGTTAAAAGAATAATCCCAGCTTAAAGTGATGGGTAGAAATAGGAGCCAAACATATTTTCCTAAAATAAATATTGTGGTTGCCAGTCTGTCAGCGCCTGTTTTGGCTGCCATAAGGGTATTATTAATCACTTCCATTTGTTCGTTGAAGGTAATAGAATCGAGTACATGCCCCCGGATAAACATGTAAAGAATAACGATAAGGCCATAAGGTATTGCAAGCATAATAATTTTCTTCAACTGGAATTCAGTAAAAAAATAGAACACCATAGGTATTATAATGGCATACATAAGCACTGTTTCCTTACTTAGAATAGCGAGGAAGAAAAATATCCAGCTCAGAAACTTATAGTAGTTTGGCATATTGAAACAATAATGCTGGAGTGAACAATATAACGCAAGAATACAGAGTAACAGGCTCAGTATTTCATCGCGGCTTTTAATATTAGCTACCACTTCGGTATGCACTGGGTGGGCAACAAACAATAATGTAATGAACAGGGGAACGACATAATTATACTTCCGGAAAATTTTAGTTAAGGTAAGGAACAGAAAAACAGCGGTAATGGCATACCAAAACACATTAAAAAAGTGGTGTACATGGGGATTATTCCCGAAAAATTGCTTTTCAATAGCGATACTGGTAAGCGTAACCGGGCGATAAGACTGGTCATTAGCCCTGTTAAAACCATATAAAAAACCTTTGGAAAAAATATGCCCTATCCCACTCACACCTTGCTGCACAAATTCATTTCTGCGGGTAATAATATCATCATCCAGCGCATAGTCATGCATTATGGTATTACCGTAAAGTATAAAAGTGAAAACTACCAACCCAATTATTACTGCCCACTTTTGTGAATAGGGCAATTCAAATTTCAGGTCAATTTTTTTCTGAGGGGCTTTAGGTGTCTGCTTTTTCTGAACCGGTTTCATTTTTTCTTGAACTTCTTAGGGCTTTGCTTTTGCTTTACCGGGACAGGTTCCACTACTACAGGATTCAATTTGGCGTACCACCATGATAAAACTACTACGCCTGCCACAAATAAAACAGGCCAAAGGTAAACAGAAAAAGAAGGAGACGTATTAAAAGCAAGGGTAGGCACCGTATTGGCATTAAACTTATCCTTCATAAAATCGGGTACAATTAAATCAAATACCGGGTTGCCATAAAAAACCGGACCGCTGCCTTCCGGAATCATATATATTTTAGTAGATTTATCCATCCACACAAATAATATACCAATACCGGAGGCAATGTAAAAAAAGGCTTTTGAAAAAGGTTTCTTTGAAAGATAAATAACCCCTTCATACAGCGCAATCAAGGTTACCGGTATCAAATGCCTGGGGCCATAAGTCCATCCTCCCCACCATAACACATTGGCAGAAATTAATAAAACATAAAATGACATAGTTACCCCGAAATAGCTTTTTATAAATGTCGTAAATAACTTTATTTTAGGGCTATTGGTAAGCGATTTCCAATTTTGTATTATTAGGTACCAGCACATAACTATAAGCGCAGGGGCATAAAAAAGCAAGCCCCTGTAAGTACTGAAGAGCAAGCCCCATATTGCCTTTAATTTAGGGTAACTGAACCCGATATTAGATACCTGTCCCGCATATTGAGAATTTGAAACATAGCTGTATGAAGTTGTAATCCATGAGCCTGTAATGTGATAATTATACCATAGCACAAACAAAATACCGGGTGCAATACCAGCCATAAAAAACAATGCTTTTTTGAAGCTCTTCTCATTCAAATAGATAAGCACAATCCACACCGGAAATATAATTCCGATAGGATACTCTGTGGCAAATGCAAGCCCTGTCGCAAGCCCCGAAATTAAATACCATTTTTTCTCTTTTAAAAAAACGTAGCCCAAAAAAAGAAAGAACCCGGCAAGCAGGTGCCCCGTATAAGTTCCGGCATAAGCAAAAAGGAAAGAGCCATAAAAAGGCAGCACCGACAAACAAACGGGTGATATTTTAGAAGATTGGTTCCGTAGCGCCCAAAAGGAAATAATAAGGGCCAACACAAACGGAATACAGCCACATAAAATATCACCGATTATAAACACGGGAGATGTTTTCGGGCACTGAAATGACCTCCCGTCTTTCATACCCACAGTTTCCCAGATATATATGGGATATTGTTTCAACTTCTCTTCGCTTATATCTTTCAATCCGAAAAATTTATATAGTACATAAAAAGGGTACACTATCATGGTGGAAACCGGCGCTTTATCAGAATAATAATGCCCGTTTATCAGGCTTTTATCCCCTGTAAATTCCTGGTACTTATCTATATTGATAGTATGGTATTCGTACCTGGAAATAACCGGCAAAGCCCTTGATGTGGCATTGGGCGTAATCCAGATATCTACATAATAGCAGGAAAGTATAAGGTTTACCAATACAAATGCAGTATAAAACCATCTCATTTTAGCCTTCTTCTTTGCTTCTTCCATCTGCTATTTATTTGCCGGCATTTGGGACAAAGATAATGGCAATCTTATTACTTGGAAATCCCGGCTTTTATTTCTGTAGCTTTAAAAGGGCAATTTAGTTAATCAGCCTGTTTTTTAGTTTATTTTATATACTGATAATCAGCCACTAATATTCAAAATTGAAATTTACTGATTTATATCAAAGGTATCACACCCCACCTGTTTTATTTTTGGATAAAATATCAGTTGTAATGGAAATGCTTCCCGGTTCTTATTATTTTAAGGGAAATAATGAAGAGATAATAAACAGTATCCTCTCTGTATTATTAGGCAAAGAAACCTATGGGGAAGCTTCCGTTTACTCGCATTTTATTAATGAATCGCTACCCCTTTCATACCGGGAAAAAATGAGGGGCATCCTTGATTTCATGCAAAAGGAAAAATTGATTCTTATCAGGGAACACACCCAAGGGGGTATCATTCAACTTGTTAATTCCGGGGCCACAGATAAAAGCATCTTTGATTTCACCCCCGATACGGCACAAGTACATTTGAGGCAGCATGGCAAAAAGGTTTTGTCGGAAGGAGGAGTAAAAAAAAGCCGCTAACCCTATTTATTTTAATGTATTCGTAGTAATCCATATCCCCGGAATTTATTTCAGGTTCCTTAACCGGGCAGTTTTCTTTGTTTTTTTTGTTAGTATGAATGTTTTATTTTGTCCTGGCACTATCACCGTCCAATCAAATATTTTATTATAATTTTGTCTTTTTCTTTCGCCTATGCTTACCGGGAACAAAGGTATTTATCCTAACTGGGTCAATAAGAGTGACATAATAAACCAGGTTCTCAAAGAAATGGTACGTGAGGGTGGCAGGCTCCCCTACTCCTATGTTATTAATGCTAACCACGAAGATATAATACAGGAAAGGATGAAGAAACTATTGGTGCAGATGGAAGAAGAAAAACTCATTCAGCACCCTTTGCCTGGGGGAGAGTTTTTAGAGATTGACCTCGAGGGCAGCCGCGCCGTTATTGTGGGGTATAAAAAATACAAAAGGGTAAAAAGATGGGATAATATAGTTCAAAAGCTAACCCGTGTTTCCATCATATTTTTCTTTCTTGCAGTATTAGGCTTAATAGTTGGGTTACTCTATTTTATTTTGCATTTTTTTAAAGTGCTGTAAGCTACCTGTTGCTTGCCGCTTAGCTCTTAAAAAAAGAATAAATTGCCCTTACTTCCAGTATAGTATATAAAAAGTAAAGCATAAAAAAAGTAAGGGCGAAAGTTTTTGCATCTTGCCGGTGAGTAAGCGCATATATAAACACAAAAGCGGCGGAAATCAATAATCTACCCATACTTACCCCCATAAAGGAATACACAAAAGCCCCCGGTTTTTTCTCCCGGGTATTAGTAATTACTACAAAAGAGAGGCCGTTAACGGCAAATAACAAACCTATCATAAGGATAAGAGGCAGGTTAGCTATAATATACCGGGTAAAAATAAGGTACAGTATTCCGTAAAAAACTACGGAGACAAGCAATAAGCGGAGGATAAACCGGCGTTGGAATGACTTCATTTTCGTTTTAATAAATCTTTAATTACGAAATACACACCCAGAAAAACCCCCATGATACTAAGCACGGTGGTAAATACCGGAAACTTCATTGGAAACCGCTTATCGAGCCATTTCCCTATAAATAGACCTATTATTATAGTAGCCGCTATTTGAAATGCCATTCCCGAATACCGGGCAAGTGTATTAAGAGACCCTTTGGTCGGCCCGTTGCCTGGTTTCAAGTCTTTCCTTTACTGTTTCCTGTCCGTTATATAAGCCTTTTACCGCATTTCCCATAACGCACGAACCGCTGAATTGGGCGCCCGGCTCTATGGTTAACCTCCCTACTACTATGTCGCCCAATAATTTGCAGCTCGATTTCAAAGACAATAATTCGTTCACCGTAATTTTTCCGTTCACGTTGCCGTGTATCTCTGCATTCTGGCAGGTAACTTCCCCGTCTATCTGTCCAGAGGTGCCTATTACCAGTTTACCTTCCGTTTGCAAACTGCCTTTTAGGGTGCCGTCTATCCGGATATCGCCCGAAGCCTTCACTATACCTTCTATGTATGTGCCCGACTTTATCTGGTTTACTACGTGGGGGTCTTCTTGCATGGGTTTTGACATATCAATATTAGTTTAAAGTGAACAAAGATAGTTTTTTTATTCAAATTACGAAGTATAGGCTATGAATTTTAGGTTAAGAATAATCATTTTTTAATAAAGAGACCTTATGTACCCTTAAGTTTTTCCAAAATTTTCTCCGGAATACTAAACGGCTGAAACAATTATTTTACGTGGTTTTGATGCCTGAGGTGTATTTTTGCTTAATATTTATATTCCAATAGTATGGCAATATACAATGAATACTAAAAATAAATAGTATTTACTTCCAGGGGAATATGAGGACTTTCACAACTAATGAAATTCCCGTTTAAAAGAATTTCTATATGCAGGGCTAAGAGGTATATGCTTAGGGATGTGGCTATTTTCATCCTGCTTTAAAGTAAGATAGTCTTCAAATATATTTTCAACAATGCTGTATGAAACCAATTCAAGTTTATTAGCCATTGTAAATTCATCGGAAAGGTTTAATATCTCGCTGAACTTCCAATTGAAGAAAGTATAGTTAGTATCATGCTTCAATAATACCTTCTTATTTCTCGGATTTTTTGTTTCAGCACTGGCATATAATATGTCCGTTCTGTCTATGTTCGTTTCTCCCCTCAGCTCTTTAATATGAACCAATATATGTTTTCTTAAATTTATCTCTTTTCCAATAATAAGCCCATACGCATATTCTATAGATTCAAGCAGCCTTTGTTCCGTTAATGGTTTAGGCATAACATCCATTGCACCCATCATACGGCAGGCTTCTATAAAAAGCTTATCTACTGCCGAAATAAAGATAAAGCGCTTGCCTATTTCTTTCAGTTTAAAAGCAACATCAACCCCCATTTTGGTATCATTTGGGAATAAACAGTCAAGAAACACAACATCAAATTCATAGTGATACATTTTTTGAAGGAAGTCGGTGCATTTATAAAAAGAAGCTGTAACCACCGCTTTACGGGAATCTTTTAAAAAATTCCTGATTACAGTGTGTGTATCCGGGTCATCGTCCACTATTATGCAGTGTAGTTTTCCATCCCGTAACATAACATGATTATTAAAAAAATAATAACCGGCAATTCCAAAGATAGAAATAAAACGATACAAACCACAATTTCCATATCATATTATCATAAATATTTTTCACCCTGCAATTTCATTACATGAAAAACCCGTTTCATTACCTCAATTCATACGCTTGCTACGTGAACGATACTAAAAGCTAAATCATAGCCTAACATTGTATCCGTATTTGTAACACACACACCATGAAGACTCACCATTACCATTTAAAATTTATTCCCCATACTTCCTTAAAATGGCAGGCAAGGAATACTCCGGCTCGGTTTACCTTAACCCATGCCGGAAATGAAAATGACCATACCGGGAAACTGCGGGAATATTTACATAAGCAGTTTTCGCATTTTTTAACTTCCCCCCCGCTGGTGCAGGGAATTATAATTTTAATGGGATTTATAACACTTTTATCAATGTGCGATTTATTGATAACTTTTTTCCCAGGAATTTTAACATACCTCATTTAATAAACCTATAAACTCATTTACTATATCTCAAATTTTTCTTTAATATTGTGGTAGATTTTAAGTTACTAAAAACATTAAAACTGCCACACCATGAACCACGAAGTGCTCACGAGTTCCTTTAAAAGAACAAAAAAATTTACGAGTAAAATACTAATTATGTACTCACTTGCCACTTTTCACTTTTCACTTTTCACTTGCTCCGCTCAAGGTGTTTGGTCTCCACGCTCCCCCTTGCCTGCTTCTACAAGAGGTTATAGCATTGGCTTCTCTATAGGTAACTATGGCTATATGGGGTTAGGTGGAAACGGACATACATTATATTATCGTGATTTTTGGCAATTTGACCCTTCTACCAATACATGGACACAAAAAGCAGATTTCCCGGGGTTGGCAAGAATTTGCCCGGCAACATTTGTTATTGGAAATTATGCGTATATAGTTACAGGGCAGGATACCAATGTAAACTACTTAAATCAATGCTGGCAATACGATGCAATAAATGATACATGGACACAAAAAGCAAATTTCCCGGGGGCTGCCCGTGCGTACGGCGTAGGTTTCACCCTCGCTGGCAAAGGCTATGTTGGGACAGGCAGCGGATATGATGTAGATTATCGTAAGGATTTTTGGGCTTATGACACGGGAACCGATACATGGACAAGGATAGCTGATTTTGGAGGCTCTGCAAGATTTTCTGCTTCAGGATTTTCAATTGGAGATTCAGGCTATGTTTGTTTTGGGCAAGATAGTATAATAGGCAAGAATAAAGATATGTGGGAATATGATACGTTAAATAAAATATGGACTCAAAAAAATAATTACCCAGGGTTCCCCATTTATGGTGTAAGTGGTTTTGTAATTGGTACAAATATTTATGTAGGCACCGGGCAAGACAGTACTGGTGATCTTGATAATAAATTCTGGCAGTACAATACCTCTTCGGGTATTTGGAAAAGTGAAACACAATTTCCAAATCTGGGTAGGGCTGCTTGTTCCGGATTCAGTATTGAAGATACAGGTTATATGGGATTGGGAATTGATAGCGTTGTCAGGTGCTTTAATAGCATTTATAAATTTTATCCCGACAGTACAACAGGTATAAATGAAATTTCTCCATACGGCGGGCAAGTGTTTATTTACCCAAACCCCGCCACTCAATTTATTAATATAGATATTAACAGGCAAATTGCAGGACCTGCCATCCTTTCTATTATGGACATTACCGGGAGAGAAATACTTTTTTATCAAACCACCTTACTAAATGGTAGTTGTGAAATAGATGTTTCCAGTCTTGCCTCGGGAATGTATTTTTTGAATTTAAAAACTAAAGGCAACTTATTTATTACACAAAAATTCATTAAAAACTAACCTTGCCCTGAAATACTGAAAATTACTATTTCAGGGCGTTAAATTTAAACGTCATGAAAAAAATAATTTTCTTAACAGTTTTCCCGCAACACAAAGCGTATTTCCCATTTCACATTTATTGCCTTTCACGGCATAAGCGATAGACCTCGCTTTTCCCTGCACAAAGTTGTGGTTGAATAATAACCCGACTCATCTCCCTGCCTCCCGAATTATTTATTAATATTGTGGTAGATTTTAATTTACTAAAAACTTTAAAACTACCATGCCATGAACCACGAAGTGCTCACGAGTTCCTTTAAAAGAACAAAAAAATTTACGAGTAAAAAGCTAATTATGCTCTCAATTGCCACTTTTCACTTTTTTCTAATGAATCCCTTTGGGACAGTTTTCACTTGCTCCGCTCAAGGTGCTTGGTCTCCTCGTTCCCCTTTGCCCGCCACTGCAAGAGCCTACGGCATTGGGTTTTCTATTGGAAATTATGGGTATATGGGCTTAGGTGCGTATGATGGTGGCAATAAATGTTTGCATGATTTTTGGCAATTTGACCCTTCCAATAATACGTGGACACAAAAAGCAGATTTTCCCGGACTGGCAAGAATTTGCCCGGCAACTTTTGTAATTGGAAATTATGCTTATGTAGTAACCGGTCAAGATACTATAGTAAGATACTTGACAGAATGCTGGCAATATAATTCTATAACCGATACATGGACACAGAAGGCAAATTTCCCCGGACAGGCTCGTGCATACGATGTGGGTTTTGCTATTGGAGGCAAAGGCTATGTTGGAACAGGCAGCCAATATGATGTAGATTATTGTAAGGATTTTTGGGCTTATGATACTGCCACCGATACCTGGACACAGATTGCAGATTTTGGCGCTCCGGCAAGGTTTGAAGCAAGCGGTTTTGCTGCAGATGGAAAAGGATACGTGTGCTTTGGTGCAGATACTGTAACGGGTAAGCAAAAGGATATTTGGGAATATGATACCGACTCAAATAGTTGGACACAAAAAACCAATTATCCGGGACCAGCAATGTTAGGGGCAAATGGCTTCGTAATAAATAATATGATATATGTAGGTAATGGTACTAACAACGTAGGTGTATGCTACCCCCAATTCTGGAAATATAATACGGTTGCTGATACATGGTTAATTGAAGCAAGTTTTCCGGGACCTTCGAGATTTTCATGCTCAGCCTTTGCCATTGGAGATACTGGCTATGTAGGTTTGGGTGCCGATAGTCTTGCAGATTGTTATAATAATATGTATAAATTTTATCCCGACACACTGACGGGAATAAATGAAATACACGAAAATGATTTTATTTCCATTTTTCCTAATCCAACTAACCAAATTCTTACTCTAAATTTCAACGGGCTAATTACGGGACCAGCCATCCTTATTATGGACATCACCGGGAGAAAGATAATGTCATCTGTAATAAACGGTTCAAATACCACCATGCAGATTGACGTGTCTTCATTGGCGACGGGGATGTATTTTATAAATGTCAATATTGATAAAAGAACTGTAACTAACAAATTTATTAAAAATTAATTTCTTAAAAACAAAAAGTCATGAAAACAAAAATTAAAATACTTGCACGTGTATTATTGCTTGCAGGTATGTGCTTTTTCTTTAATAAAGCATCGGCACAAACTACAATTTATCCAACACCATTTGGCATCCCTTTGCCTGTCCATGATGTGATTCAATCAGCTAAACATATCCAGACAATCATGGGAGGTCCAAGTGGTACGCCGTCAACTTCCACCACCCTAAATGCCTGTGGTATAAACACCGAAAGTCCCCAATTTAAGCTTGATGTGATGGGTGATGCGGATACCAATGACATAAACATCGGTTGTGCGCTTTGCACCCCGGTAAATAGTGGGGGTTACCGCATAGGCGGGAACCAGGTGTTATACACCGATGGCGACCCTACGAGTATATTTGTGGGGGCACAGGCTCCGGTATCTCCCTCATATATTTTTACCGCGGGTTTAAATTCCTGTCTTGGCTATGGAGTTTGCCCCAATTTAGGTATCGGGCATAGCAACACGCTAATTGGTGGATATGCTGGTAATCATATAGTTAATGGACGCGATAATACGTATCTTGGTGATTCTGCGGGGTTTAGCGATACTAACGGGCTATATAACGTTATGATCGGCTTTGAATGTGGTGCATCAAATACCGGTACAGCATACCCGGAGGGAGATTATAACACCATGTGCGGGTATATATGCGGTTTTAGCAACGTGCATGGCTATGCAAATAGTTATTATGGAAAGGCGGCGGGCTACTATAACAACGGCTCGGAAAACTGCATGTTTGGCGGGCATGCTGGAAACGGTGAGAGCGGCTCAATGGTTGACAGCAACGTATTTATGGGGAATTATAGCGCTTCGGCAATCGTAAAAGGCAACAATAATGTTATTGTAGGAAATCATGCCGGAAGCAGAACGGGGTATTATGATTCTATCCCCAGTTATTATAACGTATTTGTGGGGGGATACAGTGCACAATTGGGTTATGGCGGGGGATATGACATTACACTCGGTTTTGGCTCAGATGCATATTCAGGTAGTACATATGGACCTGTTAATAATGCTGTGGCTATCGGTGCCAATGCGCTGGTTCTTAACAACAATAAATTTATACTTGGAAATAATGCCCAAGATGTAGGCATAGGGATGTCGGGCATGTCATCAGGTCCGAGCAATAGGTTAGAGATAAGCTATTTCAGCGATACCAGTGCTTCGCAACCATGTAGCTCATTCTCATCTACGTTTAATGATACTCTTTGTAATAAAGCAGGAAATCAGACCGGGGCAAGTGGGTTGCAATTTCGCGACCTTACTAAGGCATCTGTTCCCTGGGTTTACGATAGTAATAGTGGCTTCCTTACTGTAGATGATTCGGGTAATGTGGTACTAATGTACCCCCCCACAGGGGCAGAAGGCAGAATCGGGACTTGTGCTTCCCCCAACATAATTTCAGCCGGCGATGGAGGCTTTGACCTTGCAACGAATAATGCAAATTTTTATTTTCTGGGAAATGGTTCTTCCTCAGCCAATGTGCAAACAGTGCTTATTGGATACCCCTGCAAAGCAACTCCTACTGCAAAGCTAAATGTAAGGCAGGCATCGGGAGCAAATAATACCGTGGGAGAATACATAACCAATACCGACTTGGGAACAGGAGTATATGGCAGCCCAAGACCAATAATCGGGATAGTGAGCCAAATGCCCTTTAATACTTCGTATTATGATGTAGCGGGCTGGTTTCAGGTTGAACATACATCTCCCAGCTTTCCTCTCAACAACCAGGGATATGCCATATTTGTTCCGGGAATTAGCGATGAGGGTAAATATATTAGCCAGGGAACAGTGGATATTGGATATCCATTTGCTACAGATATGCCCGATTTTCTGTTGGATGTGAATGGCTATGGACGCACGCTGGCAGGTATGATACCATCCGATTCTATACTCAAAACAAATGTATCGCCTTTTTCTTATGGGCTAAAAACTATCCGTAATTTAAATCCGGTATCATACCAGTATAACGGCATAGGTGGGTTTGAAACAAGCAATAAATACATTGGTTTAATTGCCCAGAATTTGCAACGGAATGAACCTATGGGTGTAATACATTCAACTATAATTAAAGACAGCATAAGCCATGACACAGCCTCTATTTTGAATATTTACGAAGAAGCCGTAATGTACACCGCTGTAAATGCTATTAAGCAGTTAGATTCTGCTGTCAGCCCAAAATTGCCGCTAATTCTGCATGATAGCGTTATTATTCAGCAACAGCAAAGAACGATAGACAGCCTTGTAAATGCCTTGCAAGGCATCCAAACCTGCCTTACCACCCTTTGCAGTAATAACCATTCACCTGTTCATCTTAATGGTGGCAATGGAGGCTCCGGCGATAGCAGTAGCGCTATTACCAATGTTCAAAGTATCTTGCTTTCAGCATCTGTTAATGCGCCTTTGCTGTATCAAAACATCCCTAATCCTTTCAGCGTAGGCACTAAAATAAACTACTACCTGCCCGAAGGCACCATTGGGGCTACGCTGGTATTTTATGATACCTATGGCAACCAGATGAAAACGGTGGAACTAAGCCAAACAGGTAATGGCACTTTAAACATCACCCCCGACAATCTTACGGCAGGTATTTATTCCTACAGCCTTATTGTAAACAACACCGTGATAGATACCAAGAGGATGATACTACAGAAATAAAGAATAACCTGCAAATGTTTCCAAATCTACGACACTAACGCTTCCCCCTTCGGGGGGAAGATGGTTAGGGGTAGTACAAACCTAACGCTTCCCCCTTCGGGGGGAAGTTAGTTAGGCCTGCACAAATGTAACGCTTCCCCACTTGGGGGGAAGAAGGTTAGGGGTTTCCGGTTATTTTGTATTTTGAATAACTTTTACCTATACTTAGCTATACTAAAAACACCCTCTGAAACCCAATAGGGACACAGCATTCGGGGAATTGACTCATAACCATGCACTTAAGTAGTCTGATTTTATGCCCCGCCCGAATGTCAGCCCGAAAGATTCCTGCCCCAAAGGTGAGGTTAGGCGGGCATTCTGGAGGGTACCATCCGGTACGGGCGGGCGTTTTATGCCGTTTATTTGAGTGTGGTCTTTTTGCCGAAGAGTTTCTATTTACCCTGTGCTTTTTTTATAAGCTGAATAAATTCATCAAAAATATAGCGGGCATCTTCCGGTCCGGGCGATGCTTCGGGGTGGTATTGCACGGCAAAAACGGGTTTGTGTTTCAACCGTATCCCTTCAATGGTTCCGTCGTTCAGGTTAACGTGGGTCACCTCCACATACTTCGATTTCCTGATGCCTTCCTCACTTACAGCAAAGCCATGATTCTGTGAAGTTATTTCGCATTTTCCGGTAAGTAAATTTTTAACCGGGTGGTTTATTCCCCTATGACCGCTGTGCATCTTATACGTTTCAATTCCATTGGCAAGGGCAATAAGCTGGTGCCCCAGGCAAATCCCTAATGTGGGTATGCCCGATTCTATAAGCTGTGCAATAATGGCAGTTTCATAAGGCATCGCCCCCGGGTCGCCCGGTCCGTTAGATATTAATATTCCATCGGGTTCCCATTCAGTAATATCTGCCACTGTAGAATCCATAGGATATACCTTCACCTTGCATTTCCGGTCCACAAGGCACTTTATAATATTTCCTTTCACGCCCATATCAAGTAGCGCTACTTTAAAGGGGGCATCGGGCTCACCTTCCTCATACGGGCTTTCAGTGGTTACCTTTGAAGATAATTCAAGCCCCTGCATAGAAGGGACTTTTTTCAGCATTTTGCCTAATTCAGCAATATCGGTTATTTCTGATGAGATAATGCCATTCATGGCTCCTTTACTGCGCAAATACCTGACAAGAGCCCTTGTATCAATATCTGAAATAGCTACAATCTTGTTTTCCTCAAAAAACTTTCCAAGAGATAACTGTGCCCTTTTGCGGGAAGGTATTTCGTTAAATGTCCTGCATATCAAGCCTGCTATCTTAATTCCTTTCGATTCGTTTTCATGTTCCTCTATTCCATAATTACCAATATGTACATGGGTAGCAACCAACAGTTGTCCATAGTAAGAGGGGTCGGTAAAAATTTCCTGGTAACCGGTCATACCAGTATTAAAACAAAGTTCTCCGGTAGAAGTGCCTTTAGCCCCGTAAGCCCGCCCGTAAAAAACCTTTCCATCTTCTAACAAAAGTGTTGCAGACAGGTTCGGCATTGTGCTAATCAGGAATTAGAGATTAATAAACAAAGCAAATCTATACTTTCTACCTCGAACTGTAGCAAAACAATTTTTCAGAATTTATTAACGATACACCAATACTGCAGAGACACGTTTTACAATATTTAAAAGGTAGGAAACAATTCTCCCCTATAGTTTGACACACTTACGGGAGGAATAGTAGATCCATAATTCGCATTAATACTTGCAATAAACTGATTTGCTATAAGGGCGTATCCAATAGCGGTAGGGTGAACCCCATCAAGTCCGAATGCACCGCCTTGAATAAACTGCCTTGTAAGGGTAATTCCATCAATAGTGAAACTGCTTTGTAAGGAGGTAAGGAACTGGTGCATATCCACAACCGGATAGCCAAACGATGCAGCCGTACTTTTAATAGAAGCATTGTAGGCATTGGTGGCAGTTTCTACAGAATCAACCTCAGAAGCATCTAAAACCTGGTTATTGGGAACAGGATTAGACGCATACACCCCCTGCCCCGCTACCACGCTGGTATATTCCGTAAGGAGTATATAATCGCCATCGGTAGCTTGTCTTACTCCTGTTGCTGTAGTTATATACAGATACTGTCTTGCCCCGTTTACTATAACATAAGAAGGGACAGTATTAAAAAACGGAATAGAAATAACATCGGGGATAGTGGCGCAAATGCCTTTTGCACCCATTTTGTGGAATGCTGTAAGAATAGAATCATATTTTGCCTGAAATACATCGGGAGGGGTTATTGCATTTAAGTAAATAGTACCAAAGGGGCTCACATCCGATTCCACTACACCGCCGCTGGTAGCATATCCTAATACATCGTTATTGCCAAGCCAACAGGTGAAAAAAGTTGCCTTGCTTGCCCTTACAAAGTTTATATAATTAACAGGACTGGTGACAAAAGCGCTTCCGAAAGCGAGGTATCTGCCATAGGGGTTTCCAATGGTACCACCTAACAGAGAGTTGGTTTGATAACCCGTAATTACATTGTTGATTAATGCTTCAGTTGAATTAAAAGACACACAATTGGTAAGTAAAATACCTGCAATTCCTAAATTATTATAGGAGTTTGCCTGGAGACTTGCGCCCCAGTCAGCCCAAGAGGCATCAGGGTCACAGGGATTAGGTCCAGCGGTGGAATCATCGCCAGGTTGAACAGGTGTAAGTTGTCCATTTAGATAAACAAGGTGAATATAACCCGAACCATTACCTGTTACCATCGGTTGATTAAATACCATTGAGGGGTCAGCTAACTTCGCCTGTTGTGCAATAATGGATGGATAAGAGTGACTTTGACCGTACGCATAAAGTCCTCCGTCCATATACCCTTGTGTGAGAGAATTCCCTACAGAGATAAAGGTGGTGAAGTCTGCACTCCCTGTGGAATATTTCGGGGTGTTGAATTGAGATTTAGTACAAGAGGCTAACGCTATAGTAACAACCGATATATATATGAGTGTTTTTTTCATGGTAGTTATTCTTTAAAATTAAAATTGGTAATTTACACCTAAGCCGAAAATATTTATTATCCGGTGATAGGAAGCAGTAAAGCTTGGTCCGGCAATAGATTCTGGAGCCCCGCTTGGGTTATTCCAGGTGGTATTATTCCAGGTAAAGTCAGAACGCAGGTAAGCTATATCTACCGAGTAGTGCCTGCAAAATTTAATCCCTGCCCCTATACACACTCCGCTCGAATTTCCATCTACTATTTCCGGGCTTACATAGCCATCTTGAACGGGCGTTTGGTCAATATAATAGCCAACCCGCAGGGTGTATTTCTTCATAAAGGTAGCTTCTGCCCCCATGCGGTGAGCCATGGTATTTTTCCAATTATACACAAAACCCTGTGAGGGCGTGTTCGGGTTTGTAAAAGCGATATGAAGAGAATCGTAGCTACTCCAAAAGGTATATTCAAAATCGTAGGTAACCATAAAATCCCAGTTTTTGCAACAGGAAAACTTATACGCTATTCCGGCGGTAAATACTGCGGGCATATTTACACTGGTCGAAAAATTTTCGGTTGCCGGGAAATCCGTTGCTAATGATGCCGGAATTTGGGTGAAACTTACATCACCATTAGGTACTGTCATAGGTAAGCCCGAACGGTAGCTTACCCCAAGTTGCAGGCATTGGTGGGAACCGGAATCAGTTCCATGTTGCCATATTTTGGAGAATAGCCCGAAGTTATATCCAAAAGCATGGCCCGTACCATTGATAGAAACCTCGCCGTTTTGTGTTACATCTCCATTAGGGTTAGTGCTGCTTGCAGTCGGGATAGCCTTCATATCGGAAAAAGTGCCCAGGGTATAAACAAATCCACCGCCTACGCTAAGCGCCTTGCAAAGCTGGTAGGATATGGTTGGTTGAAACATATAGGTTTTTAGCTTTATAGTTTGAACAATATATTCACCTTCCCAAGTAGTGGGGTAAGATGCAGCAGAGCCAAACTGGTTATTCACCTCCAACCCCACTCTCAACTTATTGCAGAAACTACCTACATAGTAAAAATCAACAGGTGTATATACTTTAGAAGTTTGGTCAACATTGGGAGTAGATGGTGTCTGTAAGGATACATAAGGAAACAGTCCTAAAACCCCCGCAGTAAAATTTTGCCCCGTTAAATTATTCATTCCCGCCGGATTATAAAATACCGTGGAAGCATCTCCGCAAAAACCTGTAAAAGCCCCGCCAAATGCCATTGATTTAACAGATTGCTGTGGTATCTGAAACCCTCCGGCAGTAAGTGTGAAGAGCGGTGAACTGAGAGGTATGAGCGACAATAATGCACATATTTTTTTCATAGTGTGGTAGTGTTTTGGTTCACAAATGTACTATTTTGGTATTTCCAATCACTCAATCTCATTTATTATATTTGAATGCTTAATTGATACAGCATGAGATACCACCTATTCCTTATTGTATCATTCCTTCCATTTTGTAATTGTTTTGGACAAACTGATATTGAGAAAACTATTACTGTTGATGGAAGAGAAAGAGAATATATTATCCATTTGCCACCCGGCTATCAAAACCAAAATAAACTACCTATTCTCTTCGGTTTGCATGGCGGTGGTGGAACTAATAAAAACACCATACCATTTTATAACCTGAATTGCTTAGCCGATAAAAATAACTTTATAGTCGTATATCCTAATGCCATAGCCAAAAGCTGGACGATACCAGGCTTTTCAACACGGGAAAAAGGGGCCGACTCAACAGTGGATGATGTTCATTTTATTTCAGTTTTGCTTGATACCATTATCAGGCATTATAAAGGCGACAGCACAAAGGTTTTCACCACCGGTATTTCTCGTGGAGGAGAGTTTTCGCTTTATCTCGCCTATAAACTTTCCAAAAGAATTACTGCCATAGCACCGGTGTGTGCCAGCGTACCTAAAAGTGTTTTATCATATTACTCTTTCAACCATTCCACACCCGTTTTAGTAATAAACGGAACTGACGACCCGCTTATTAAATATGACGGAGGCTATGGAAAATATTTAAGAACTGATGAACCCGGAGAAGGCTTTGATATGGCCTCGACAAACGATTTAATAAAAAAAATTGTGTCTATTGATTCCTGCAATGTCAATGGCACACTAACCGGCATGCCTGACAATGACCCCGATGACGGTTGTATAGCTCAAAAAATAGAATACCGTTGTGGAAACACAAACGTTACCTTAATTAAAATAATAAACGGAGGTCATACCTGGGCAGGTGGAAAGCAATATTTACCCAAATTTATAATTGGCAGAGTATGCAGGGATTTCAATGCAGAAGATGAAATATTTAATTTCTTTCTTGAAGTGATTAACAAACAATAAAATATTAAAAAGTAGATATAGAATTTCTGAATAGAATTACGTGTAAAGGAATATTTATCTTTGTATCTACAATTCATTTTAAAATGAACTATGGAAACAAATAATGATTTTTCGGAAGTAGCAGGTTTGATTGGTGAACCTGCAAGGGCAACTATGTTATGGAGTCTTTTAGACGGAAGAGCCTATACTGCAAGTGAGTTAGCCGTAGTGTCGAATATTTCAGCCCAGTCAGCCAGTAACCATTTAAACAAGTTAGTAGAGGCTGATTTTCTAAAAGTAGAAAAGCAGGGTAAACACAGGTACTACAGGGTTTCAAGACAGGAAGTTGCCAGCACTGTAGAAGCTATCGCAAGCTTGCTACCTGATAAAAAACTAACGAGGAAAAAGCAAGAATATAAAAATGGAGATATTCAGTTTTGTCGCACTTGTTATGACCACCTCTCCGGAAAAATTGCCGTGGACCTTACACAAGCATTGGTAAAACAAAAAATGCTTATTCTGAAAGATGAAGAATTCTTGGTAAGTACCAAGGGTGAAACATGGTTTAAAAATATTGGGCTTGATATAACTAAAATTGAAAAAGGTAAACGGCATTTCGCCAAACCATGCCTTGACTGGACAGAGCGAAAATATCACCTTGCAGGTGCATTGGGAGCTGCATTGCTAAAACATATTAAGAAAAATAACTGGGTAAAATTAAAGGCCAATTCGCGTACTGTAATATTGACAGCTAAAGGGATAAGTGAATTAAGGGAACTTGGAATAAATTTATTGTTTCCCGTAGATTTTGCAAATTGAAACATCAACGAAAATCTGGGGAATCTGAAAATGGTAATGTGGTCAAAAATAGTTGGTGATTAATTGATTTTTATTGTTTATTATTCACGCGTCAATCTGAAGCGAGCTCTGCTGGAGAGCAACTCGTTAGCAATAGGGTTGATGCGTTAACGGTAATAAGGCAGTCTTTATAAGGGCTGCCTTATATGTTGATTACCGGAACGCTTTATGGCTCGGAAAACTCACTTGTCGTCAGACAAGTACAGATACCATTTAATAAAATCCATTCTGTGCTTTACGCTTAATCCACGGTGTAAATCCAGGTGATTTTTAAGATGCCCGAAGAACCCCTCGATACCATTGCCAACAACGCTTTTTTAAATGTTTTTCATATACAAGAAAAGTTTACTGAAACGAATTTCAGTAAACTTTTATCAATCCCCTATCCAGTATATACTTTACGGCTTTCTACCAACTATTTTTGACCATTATACCTAAAAAATGGATTACCCCTCAAAACTAACCAGTACATTATCCCCTTCCTTCAATCCCAATAACTCCGACACATTTCCCCTGTTTATAGCAATTTCAAGCAAGCCTGATCCGGTGAAAAGTGCTACTAATTCTCCTCCGCTCACATCATTGTAAGAAGTAGAAATAGTTTCTATGGGGTTTCGTTTTACTTCAATAGAGAATTTTCTGCCCTTACCTACATGCTCAAACAGGGCTTTCTCCGTATTAAAAATGCAGTTTCCATATTCGTCAACATATACTACAGAGGTGCGTATGGAATTATCGTTATAAATAGGTTGCCATGCAGTAAGCTGTACGTAATTTTTATAAGGGCTTCCTATTTCAGTTATACTGCCACCTTTCGCAATATGAACCGCCGCTTTTGCCATTGTATCTTTAGCATTAAATGCAAGGGAATCAGGATTGGGGAGAATAGTTATTTCAACAACATCGGCAGGTGTAGTATTAAATACAAGACTGAATAACCCATTATCAGGTCCTATAAAATATTGCCCCTCTGTTTTAATTGCTAAAACTCTTGAATCGGGGCTATTCAGCGCATCAACTGCTACAATATGGATAGTTCCTTCGGGAAATTGTTTGTAAACATTCTTGATGATAAATGCTGCTGAACTGACATGAAAAGGGCGGATAGAATGTGTAATATCTACAATGGTTGCATCTGATAAACCGGAAAGAATAGCTGCTTTTACGCTGGCTACGTAAAAACCCGAATTCCCTAAATCAGTTGTCAAGGTTATTACTCGCATATTAACTCAGCATTAAAAAGTATGTTTTTCAAAAAAAGTTATACTGCGGAAATTGTTAAAATCTTTTCATGGCGTCCAAAAATAAACATTCTATCTCTTACTACATTTGCTATATGCTAATAACACATACCATGCCTGAAAAAGATATTTTTATCGAAGACATTCCCCTGATTGAATTGTATGGCATAAATGACTCCCGAATGGAAATTATAAAGGAGTATTTTCCCAAACTTAAAATAGTAGCGCGTGGCGACTCGTTGCGAGTATCAGGTTCACATGAAAGTATAGAATCTTTCAGTCGTAAAATAATTATGATACAGGAACATTACCGGAAATATCATAACTTGCACGATACCGATGTAGAAAGAATTATGCAATCGAGCGATAGTCATGAGCAACAGGGTGAATCTACCGAAAACCATATTATAGTATATGGTAATAACGGAATAGTTGTAAAAGCCCGCACCCAAAACCAGCAACGTATGGTGGAGGCAAGTTTTAAAAATGATTTGGTGTTTGCTGTAGGTCCAGCAGGAACGGGTAAAACCTATACGGCTGTTGCACTTGCAGTAAGAGCGTTAAAAAATAAAGAAGTTCGTAAGATAATACTGACCCGACCTGCTGTGGAAGCCGGAGAAAGTCTCGGCTTCTTGCCCGGAGACCTGAAAGAAAAATTGGACCCTTATCTTCAGCCTCTCTATGATGCGCTTTATGACATGCTTCCGGCAGAAAAATTACAGACCTATTTAGAAAACAAGATTATTGAAGTAGCTCCGCTTGCCTTTATGCGTGGCAGAACGCTTAATAATGCGTTTGTAATATTGGATGAAGGACAAAACACTACGGAAAACCAGATGAAGATGTTCCTGACCCGTATGGGAAGTTCTGCAAAGTTTATTGTCACCGGGGACACCACTCAGACAGACCTTCCATTTAAACAGCCCTCAGGACTTATTCATGCCATACAAATTTTTGAAAATGTACCCGGTATTGATATTATTGTTTTAGATACTTCCGATGTGGTGCGCCATAAATTAGTAAAAAAGATACTTAGCGTTTACGCTGAGCCAAGAAAGAAAAAGACGAGCTGAAATAGTAAAAACTTCATTCATAATAGGTACTTAAAGGTTGTGTGAAGTAGTATCAAATATATTGTAGTGTGCGTCTGGATGAACTATCCGGGACAGCGGTACTTAGGCCTCTATTACGATGTGTTCCTCTTAATCCGCACTAAAAAATAATCTCAAACATGACGGAAAAGGGTCTGGCGCATAAGCCAGGAAGGTCAGCGTTGGTGCCCCGAAGAAATAGTTCACAACAAAAATCCCCTGACCTTGCGACCAGGGGACCAAAAACTCACTTCTTATCAAATTATTCAGCTGTAAACTCCACGTTCACATTTATCTTTACTTCTTCACCAAGAACTACGGTAGGAACATTTGGCGCCAACATAAAATCAGCACGTTTTAGTTCACCTCTCACCTTAAACCCGGCAATAGGGTGACCTTTAAAAGGATGTTTAACAGCATTACCCGTAACATCCAAGTTGATGTTTTTAGTAACTCCGTTAAAGGTCAGGTCACCATTCAGTTTGTACAATTTATCGGCAGCTTTTACAAAAGATTTACTTTTGAAAAGTATTTGAGGATTCTTCTCGGCATGAAAAAAATCTTCATTTTTTAAGTGTCCGTCCCTCATTTCATTGGCGGTATCAATGCTATTTACATCCGCAGTAACTTCAATTTCTGCACCCGAAAAATCTTCCCCCGGGTTGGTAAGTTTAATATCAAAGGTTTTAAAAGAACCTTCAATTTCCGATATAAGCATATGGTTTATACTAAAACCGATTTTTGCATGAGCTTTATCTAAATTCCAGGCACTGGGCTTTGTTTCCTTTTCTGTTGTTTCCATTTTTTGTTTTTTATTTGATTATTTATTTTGATGACGCAAAGATAAACTATAGTGAGTATATAAAAGTTACCACTATACAAAAAGATACCGGTATCCTATAGTATATCACCTATCATATTGGCAAATGACCTATCTTTGCAATGCGAATATCATACTCCATAAAATGCCCACCGTTTTAGAAAAAGAAATAAAGAAAAAGAACAATGCCTTGCTCCCTGCTGCTCAGCATAGCGAATGTAAGAAAAACCTTTTACCGGTGAAGGATGCCTTGGATATCCTAAGCGGTAAATGGAAAATTCCTATTATCATTGCCCTTACATTTGACAAAAAACGTTTTAAAGAAATGCAGAGGGAAATAGAGGGCATTACTCCCAAGATGCTGTCAAAAGAATTAAAAGAACTGGAGTTAAATCAATTAGTAAAACGCACCGTTTACGATACCGTGCCTGTTACCGTGGAGTATGCCCTTACCACTTATGGCAAATCCCTCCATAGGGTGATTGTAGAATTGCGGACATGGGGGCTGCAGCACCGTAAACGAGTATTGTCTAAAAGCTAAATCTTTTCAATATGAAATCTATTTATACTAAAAATGTACCTGAGCCAATTGGTCCATATAGCCAGGCAGTGCAGGCGGGCAATTTCGTTTTTGTTTCCGGTCAAGTAGGTAAAGATCCTGCAAGCGGGTCTATGAGAACCGAAAGCATAAAAGCCGAAGCTACGCAGGTAATGGCGAATATAAAAAACATACTTGAAACCGCAGGGCTTACTATGGCAAATATTGCTAAGACTACTATCTTTCTCAGTAATATGGATGACTTCGCTCAAGTGAACGAAATTTATAGCTCCTTCTTTACCGGGAATTATCCTGCCCGCGAAACGGTGCAGGTATCCCGTTTACCACTGAACGCCAATATTGAGATTTCAGTTATTGCTTTTTCAGAATAGATTAAAATTTATGCCTGCCCCAGGCGCTGTAAGCCTCTTTTTGTGCAGGTGTAACATTCTGCATTTTTACAACAAAGTACGATGGAAAAAATTCGGTATCGTCTTCTGTTTTTACGGTAACATATCTCCTGAAATTCTGCGACACCAAAGCTAATTTCACTTCTTCTTTTCCATAATAAGCGCACCAGTCATGAAAATTATTTTTCAATGAATGTTCGTGTACTAAAACTATTTCATCATTCATACAAATACCTGCCTCTTCAGCCGGAGAGCCCGGTGCCACAGCCGTTACTTTATATTTATCGTCTTCTTCGGCAACCTTCATACCCCAGTAACGTTCACAGTGTTTTTTTGATGGCGATGTTTGCATCTTCAGACCAATATATTCCAATGCCTCGTCCAATGGCTGGTCAAGGTCAGCGGCTTTATTTACATAATTGTCAAAAATATATTTGCACGATTGTCCCGCTACCTGCTTAATAACATCCCAATAGTCAGTTTCGCTGTAGGGCTTGCCCTTCATAGCGAAATCGTGGTACAGGCTTCTCATCACATTGTCGAGAGATTTACTATTAGATGTATGGTTCCTGATAAAAACATCAACAATAAACGCAAGCAAAGCCCCTTCAGTATAGATAGAGACCCTACGATATGGTGCGCCCTGGTTATATCCATCCAGCCAGGTATCAAAAGAAGAATCGGCAACACCGAGGTTATATCGTCCATAGTTGTCAAAATGCTTTTGTATTTGCTGCTGGACTTCTTTCACATAATCAAACTCAGAAAATATTCCGGAACGGAATAAGAGATAATCTCCATAATAATCAGTCACACCCTCATAAACATACCCGAGCCTTGAATAATTTTCCTTCGTATAATCGTAAGGAAACATTTCTACCGGGCGAATAGCTTTAATATTCCAGGAGTGGAAAAATTCGTGGCATGAAATCCCCAGGAAACTATTATACTGTTCATACTTCATCAGGTTATATGATGGGCCAACAGCTATTACGGTAGATGCAAGATGCTCAACCCCATGGCGAAATTTATAGGGCAGGGCATGGAATAAAAAATGGTATTCATCTACCGGGCTGCCATCCATCATTTGAATTTGCTCGTTGATGAAAACGAAAAAATCATGTTTTATTTTTTCCCAATTAGGTTTCACTTCCCCCTGAAACCAGATGTGTACCTTTAATTTATCTACCTGTATAGTTTCAAGTTGTAGGGTAAGGCTGGCTATCAGGGGGCTGTCTGCAAACTCATCATAGTTGGCCGCTGAAAGAGAGTAGCAGCTATGGGTCTCTATATTTTCAGCTTCACTCATTTGCATAGAGGTGGCAATTCTGTATGCCGTTGGAAGCATTATCTCCATTGACACGGGCTCATTTCGCAGTTCCGGTACATACATACAGCAGTTTACCGGGTTCATATAAAGCTGGCGGTCATCAAGATAAGTGGAGCCGGCATTCAGCAGGGCTGAATAGTAACTATAGTGGACATGTAATTCGTTGCAATTTACTGTTTCTACCACCCATAAATCTTTGGTTAGTTTATGGAATATCAAGGGTTTTTCATTTTCGTCAGATGCCCTCCAGTTACGTACATTGCCCGAAAAGTTTCCTATCTCATACCGTCCCGGTCTCCATGCGGGGCATTGCACATTGGTTTTCTCCCCTGAAACCTTGATTATTATTTCAATATCTATAAAATGCTGGTGGTGGCGTGAATAGGAAACTAAATACTTCATGGGTTCTTTTTGAAGGTCGCAAAGGTAAAAAATCAGGTGGAGGATAAATGAGTAGTTGTGAATGAAGAATGAAAAGTTAATAACTATACGGAGGGAATATTAACCACAGTGAAATATAGCGTATCAATAAACCAGAGAGTAAATGGGCGGTTTAGGGGAATAGTTTAAAGTTCTCATTTATCACCTTCTGCCGAGACTGTCTTTTAACAGCTTAATATATTCTATCGAAACCGGGTATTGAGCATTAATAGCCATTTCAGCATATTTTAAAGCATTATCAAAGTCACGGATTCTTCGGTATGTTATAGATAAGTAATACATAGATTCGGAGTCATGCGGGGCTATTTGCAATGTGTGCATAAAATCGTTCATGGCAGGATTCAAATCTCCTTTATAAAATTCAGATATACCCCTGAAATGGAAATAACCATACAGATTGGGATTGTTTTGTATAAGCCGGGTATAATAAGATATTGCACTGTCATATTGTCCCGCTTTAAGGTACGTGAATGCCATATTCTGTAAAAGAGAAGTTGAGTTGGTGTCAAGGCGTAGCGCGCGTTTATAATCTTGCATCGCAAAGTCATACCTACCCATTTTTGAATAAACAATTCCTCTATCCATATAGGCAAGCTCATAGTTGTTGTCATCTTTTATAGCTTCAGTATAGCAATATAGTGCCGAATCAAGTTTATTATTATTGCTCATTATGAGGCCTAAATTGCGGTATGGCTCGGCATAATGTACGGCTAACTTAATGGATTCCCTGAAATCGCTGCAAGCTTCATCCATATCACCATGATATAAATGGTAAACACCCAAATTATCATAAGCCACACTTATTCTACGTGGATATTTATTAATGACATCTGTCCATAGTGTTTCAGAATTATGCCATACATAAGTCCTCTGATAACAAAGAACAGCAAGAAATATGATATAAATTGAACCCATTGTTACAACTACTTTTCTTATCCAATCCCCCTTTTGTATCACATTATTGATAAAATAAGTGACGGGGAAAAATATCCCGAAATAACACATATATGTATATCTGTCCGCCAGAAAATAAGAGCCGGAACTTATTATTTTGGAGAACATGACCATATTAAAAAAGTAAAATCCAAGTCCAAAAAGCGTTATTCTAAAATTATTATCTGCCGTTTCCCTTTCCAAGGTTTTACCATGAAAGAAAGTACGACAGGAAAGATACAAGGGCGCAAAAACGACCAACAAAGCGATAAAGGGTGATACATAATAAATAAATGGTAAGTTTCCCAAGGCCCCGTCAAGTTCAGGATATGGATAGTATGCACTTTGGGGTGTTGGGATAAAAGCTTTCCATACATATATATCGAAACTATAAGTAGCGAATAAAAACCGTTGAAAAAAACTATATATATGGTTCTTTTCCATAGAACCCGACAGCTTTT
The DNA here is from genome assembly GCA_963767125.1 of uncultured Bacteroidota bacterium. Taxonomy (GTDB): domain Bacteria; phylum Bacteroidota; class Bacteroidia; order JABEUT01; family JABEUT01; genus JABEUT01. The sequence continues at coordinate 56,234 of CAVYDB010000047.1, forward strand.
CAGAATGGTACGTTGTAATGATACAAAGTACAGAAACCAATATAAATGGTAGTTTTTCAAGAAAAATATTTTTTAATGATATTATCCTGTCCCGTTTTAAAAGAATATCGAGGGCCAGTAATGAAAATGGGAACACAATGGCAACAGGTTTGGAAAGTTGCGATAGCAGGAAGCAAACAAAAACAAAACCCAACCACGAATACTTTTTTGTATTAGCACCGGTAAAACGAATATACGCCATCATCCCTGCGAAATAGAAGAATGTGTATAACTCATCTTTTCGCTCAGCAACCCAGGAAACAGATTCCACATGCATTGGGTGTACCGCAAAGGCAAGTGTGCAAAAAAATGCCATCCATTCCTTCCGTTTTATAATGCCGAACCCGTTTCTCTTCATCGCTTCCAACATCATAAGCGCAAGAAAGAACATAAGACACGAATTGAGTATATGGATTATGATATCGGTAAGATAATAGGACTGGGGCGCCACCCCCGAGAAATGATAATTAATAGCATAAGAAATGATGGTAATCGGGTTATAATAATCCCCCGTAACATCATGAAATAACATCATCTTCAGGTTAGCTGCAGAAAATGATTTAATAAAAGTATTTTGGGGTATAAACCTTTCATCATCCCAACTTACAAATTCATTGCCAAGGGAGTAGTGATAGCACCAAAAAGTAATAATAATTATACTCGCTAATAGAAAATACTTAAACCCGGGGAGATTATCCGGCTTTCTTGACGGAATGGCTTCCCCATTGAAAGGCTTATTATGTTTCAGATTTTTATCACCCATTAAAAAACAAAATTACACGTTTTCGTAAAAGATTTATTAATTCACAGCCTTTCCCTGATTCCCTGCCAACATGCAAATGCAGAGCCTCCTGAGCAAAGAATATTGTGTCTTTATTTTTACCTTTGCGATCCATTTATAAATTTCTACATTCATTATCTTAATTGGTGGTAAAGAAAACTATTAAACCTGTCAATCTTGTTTCGGCTAAAGTAAGACTATTATTTAATTTTCCTTTACGTACCAAATATATATTCCTTGCCTCAATTGGATTTGTTTTCTATGCCAACAGCATACTAAATAAATATGCATTTGATGATGTGATGGCGATTGAGAAAAATGGGTACGTGCAAATGGGGTTCCGGGGCATACCTAAAATTCTGACTCATGATTCTTATGCTTCATTTTATAACTACTTGGGTGGAGGTCAGTCTGGGCAATTAAAAGGCGGCAGATTCCGTCCGTTGTCAGAAATTATATTTGCCATAGAACAGCAATTTTTTGGCAATTCCGAATTATTACCTTATTTCCGCCACCTTATAAATGTGCTGGCTTATATGGCTTGCATAATAGCAATATTTTACTTTCTCGAAAATTTCCTGCTAAAGGAAACAAAGCATGGAAGCGATATGGCATTTATGGCGTCACTATTGTTCGCTATTCACCCTTTGCATACCGAGGTTGTTGCTAATATTAAAAGCCTTGATGAGCTTTTATCTCTATTCTTTATTATGCTCACCTTAATATACAGCCTTAAATACTTGCAAAACAAACGAACCAAATATTTGATAATAGGGTTAGGCTCTTTCCTTTTTGCCCTACTCGCAAAGGAATATGCTTTGACATTAGTATTCCTTATCCCGCTTTTATTTTATTTGCAGGGTGGTAAAAGGTCCGTTTTAACTATTGTTGATTCTCTGCCTTATTTTGCAGTAACTGTCGTTTATCTCCTTCTGCGTTATAATGCTATAGGTATCCATACCAACATTCAAAGTAATATTCTTTTAATTAACCCTTACCTACATGCTACCTCTGCACAAAAAATTGCAACGGAATGGTTTGTACTCGGAAAATATTTGAGATTACTGATATTTCCTTATCCGCTTTCATACGATTACTCTTATAACCAGATACCTTATCATACTTTTTCAGATATAACAGTATTCCTTTCCATCGCAATTTATGCAACTATTTTTATTTGCGGAATTATTTTAGCGCGAAAAAAACACATACTTTCTTTTGCTGTTTTTTTCTTCTTGCTTCCAATTTTTCTTGTCTCCAATTTTGCAATAGATATTGGCGCTACTATGGGTGAACGCCTGGCTTTTCATTCATCATTGGGTTTAATAATTATTCTTTCCTGGTATTGTGTTAAAGTAATTACAAATAATTCAGAAATATCGCTACAAACCAAAAAGCGAGTTGCAGCAGGTATTTTGTCAGTAATAGGGATAGGGTGTTTTGGAGAAACCGTAATACGCAATATTCAATGGAAAGATGATACTTCACTTTTCATTCATGATGTGAATGTGGTACCTAATAGTTTTTTGGCAAATAACGATGCCGGATTCAGGTATATGTTGCTTTCTCAAAGAAAAGAAAATAGCGAAGAAACAACCAAATCCTACTTGGATTCAACAAGTAAATATTCGAGATGTGCTTTGTACTTTAACCCTCAATACGAAGCTTCCTATCTTATATTGGGTTATGTTTACTTTAAGCAAGGCTTAGCTGACAGTCTTAAATATTGTCTGGATATGGCTAAAAAACAAAATCCTAATTATCCTGGATTAGATTCAAATTATTTAGTACTTAGTCAACTATATTTGAATAAGGGTATTGATTTTGGTAATAGCGGCAACCTCCATGAAAGCATCGTTTATATGAAGAAAGCCCTGTCAATTGATTCTACCAATCCGGAAATATGGTACAATGCAGGGGTAGCTTATTTTCGTACTCAACAATATGATTCTGCAAGGTATGCATTATACAGGACCTTACAATATAATCCCGGTAATATAGCCGCTCAAAAAGGCTTGCAGGCATTATCGCAAATGAAAACACAGTAGCCTAAAGGGATAAGGTCACCAGTACTGCAACCCTGCCCTAAGTATTTATCTTTTCTGATACTAAACTGCACAGTGATTGGCACCAAGAAGGTAGAATTGAAAAAATAAAGAGTACGAGATAGTTTACCTTGCTGTAAATATCAACCCTGCTTATATCTACATCATGTTTCCATTTTATTATTTATTCAAAATGTATTTGAATACCTCGTGGTGAAAATATTGAGACGCGAGAATGGCCTTCTTTTCATCAATGCAAATTTTGGTAATTTTGTACCAAATAATATAACTATGAAAAAGAATTTTATTCTCTTATTTGTATTGGTTTGTTTAGGAAGTATAGAAACTACGGCACAATATAGATATACCGTTCTGCATTATTTCAATGATTCTGCAGGAGGCAACCCTAAAGGTGCATTAACTCTATCTAATGGAGTTTTATATGGAATGACAAGAGCCGGCGGTGCAAATCATGACGGAATAATATTCTCTATGGATACTGCCGGTACCATCTATACCGACTTGATGGATTTCAATGGAATAAATGGCTCAAGTGCGGAAGGCTCATTAACTTTCTCCCGGAGCACCATGTTTGGAATGACCTCTCTGGGAGGAGCCAGTGGTAAAGGTTGTATTTTCAAAATATTAACCAATGGCAGCGGATATGCTGACTTGCTTGATTTTGATTCTGCCAATGGCGCTAACCCACAGGATAATGTTACCTTATCAGGTAATAAAATGTATGGAATGACTTTAAATGGAGGGGCACATAACTGCGGGCTTATTTTTTCGATTGATACCAATGGGGCTAATTATGTTGACCTGCTTGATTTCGACACAGCCAACGGAGCATACCCCTATGGTTCTCTAACCCTTGCAGGTAATGTATTATATGGTACGGCATCCTTAGGAGGAGACTCTGTTAACGGTTGCGTATTTTCAGTTCATATTGATGGTTCAAACTATAAAATTATGCATAGTTTTAGTGGAATACGGGGCAGCAGACCTTACGACCCTGTGGGCTCTTTACTGCTTGCCAAAAATATGTTATATGGCATGACCAGGCGAAATTATGCCCTTAATCCCTGGGGTAACAATGGTGCCATTTTTAAAATAGATACCAATGGAAATACATTTACTGAAATGGCAGATCCAAATGCACTGCCGCAGGGTTCATTCATACTGAAAGATAGCGTACTTTACAGCATGACACCAACGAATGCCGGGAGTAACTTATATCCGCACTTTGAGGCGGGAGATGTTTTCTCAATAGATACTGGTGGAGGTGGTTACGAGAGCATTCATGGTTTTATAAGACATGGATACCTGGGCGATGGAGGATGCAAGTCGCTGACACTGGCAACGAATGGATTTTATGGTATGACTATGAATGGCGCTGACAGTACCAGTAGAATTTACACTGGTAGCGGAGTCATTTTTAAATTGGTAGATACCGGTGTTTATTATCCACAGGTAACTATGAGCATCCACAATGTTTCATGCAACGGAGGCAGTAATGGAACAGCAATTGCCAGTGTAAGCGGTGGATTTTCTCCTTATACTTACTTCTGGCAGCCAAGTGGAAATTCTACCGATAGTATAGGCGGGCTGAGTGCCGGAACTTATACTCTTTCTGTAACTGGAAATAATGATTCAACTACCAATGTTTATGTTACCATAACACAACCGGCAATATTGAATCCACTAGGCTATATTATTGCCAATGTATCTTGCAATGGTGGAAATAATGGTATTGATTCTGTTTCAGGGAATGGCGGTGCATCTCCCTTTACCTATCTCTGGAACGATGCCAATAGCCAAACTACAGCCACGGCTATCGGGCTAAGTGCAGGAACTTATACAGTTAGTGTTTCTGATTCTTGCGGTAATTCTGCCACAACATCTGTTATAATAACACAACCAATAGCCCTGACTATGATGGCAGATTCATCTGACGCCACATCCGGAAATTGTGATGGTTCCGCATGGGTTATAGTCAATGGAGGCACAACCCCCTATACCTATTCATGGACGGGAGGACTTACTACCGATACCATATTAAACCAGTGTACCGGAGATTATTGCTGCACAATTGCTGACGTTAACGGATGCATAGATAGTATTTGTGTAAATATTGATGTTTCGACCGGAACCAATCAGTTAGAAGGGGAAAGTGAAAAGGTAAAAGTTTATCCAAACCCGAATGATGGTCTTTTTACAATTACGCTCGGTCATGCCGAACTTGCCCGCCCGGATGAATCGGTCGGACGGGTTTCGGCATCCCAACCTATTGTAAGGATATTTAATGTATTGGGGCAGCAGGTATATTTTGCGACCCTGAAACAAGTTCTGGGTGACAATTTCATTGATATTTCGTCTCAGCCTGACGGGGTTTATTTTTATAGAGTATTAAGTGAAACTGGAGGATTAATAGGAGAAGGAAAGCTGGTGATAGTGAAATAAATATCGATAGCATTCTCTTTGGCGTTGGTAAGAAAAACCTACGGGTTATTAAACCACGAAGTGCAACTTAACAGGGGCGGAGTAAATCTGATAAAAGATTCAACTTTGAATAAAACAAGAATGTCTAATCTTTTATAAACTTTTTTATTATTTGAGAGTTTTGCGTTTTTATTTCAATGAAATACATCCCTTTAGCCAGTGATGATATATCAATATCCCTTGGTTGTTGAGTGGCTTTAAAAAATTGTGTATAAATTTCTCTTCCGGTAATGTCTGAGATAGTTAGGCAAAAGGAATTGGTAAGAGGATTTATTAATTGTATAGAAAGGTTGGAGGTAGCGGGGTTAGGGTGTATCTCCATTCCCAATTGATTTGTTATGCTTCTAACTCCTGTAATACATGAGCTATAAACTGTAAATGTCCCTGTACTTTCACAAGACGTTGATCCAGATTCAATAATACACGAATAGGTAGTAGTAGTGGAAGGTGATACAATAATTTCGTTTGTTGTACTACCATTGTTCCAACTATAGGTGGTGTTAGCTCCGGAATTTGAAGCTCCTCCTGAGGCAATAAGTGTATCCGATTCACCGGGGCAAATACTATCCTTACCATGAATAGTTGCGATAATATTACCTACTGTTATGGTGTCTGTTGCGGTTGAAATGCAACCTGAGGCGCTTGTGGCGGTTACGGTGTACACTGTAGTTACGGCAGGAAATGCAATAGGATTGGAGCAGTGGGTGCATGACAATCCTGTTGGAGGAGACCAGGAAAAAGTTGGATTTCCACTTGCAGTTACGGTAAAATAAACAGTATCAAAAGAGTTTCCTCCCGATGTATCACATATACCACCTGACGGAGGAAATATTTTAATAACTGGTAAGGAATCAACAGTTAACGTATTTGATACACTATCCATGCCGGAACCATTACTTACAATTAAACTTATGCTATATTCCCCCGGATTGCAATAAGTAACAGCCGGGGGATAGCCCGGGGCTATTGAAGTAGTATAGGTTGCAGGCACTCCTCCGGGGAAATACCATTTCCATAGGGTTACGCCATTGGTTGTCGAATCAACAAAATTAACCGGTGTACATGTACATACCGGATTTGGTACAGCCGTAAAAGTTGCGGTAGGCAGTTGTCCTTTTGTACAAATTGAAATAAGCAGCAATAACCCTGAAATTGTTACAGTAATGTTTTTCATTTTAATAAAATTGATAGGATTCGTTTTGAGGATATAACGAAGCTGAAAATTAATACGTTGGGTGTAATTTAAAAAGAATCAGTCTTTCCCCATAGGAATAGACCTCTTAGGTTTTACTGAAGAAGCCCTCACTATAGCTCTTTCTCCATATCGTTTACGTATTCTGTCCATAGCCTGGTAAAGGTTGAGCATTTCTTCAGTGTCGTCAAATAAGTCTATTTGGTTAAGCCCTGAAACAAGGTCGCTGAAACGCACACCAATCAGACGGATAAGTGGTTTTCCTGCATAATTCTTTCTAAATAATTCCATAACTTTTCTAAGGAAAATATGGTCAGCGGCGGTATAGGGTATATGGGTTTGGAAGGTATGGGTGTCAAAGTCAGAGTAGCGGAGTTTAAGGGTAACACAAGCTGATACTTTTTTCATTTTACGGAGAGTGAAGGCTAATTCATCCACCATGCCTGTTAATACATTTTTCAGTTTTTCTGTATTATCCGTATCCTTATTAAACGTAGTTTCCACGCTTATGCTCTTTTGTTCGTGAAACGGTATAACAAGAGAGTTATTAATGCCATTAGCCTTTCTCCAGATAGACTCCCCGTTTTCGCCAAGGATACCACGCATAGCCTCCTTCGTCATCTTTTGTATAGCTTCAATTTTTTCTATACCCATGTTACTCAATACCACATAAGTCTTGGCTCCCAGTCCGGGTATTTTGCGAATAGAAAGAGGAGCTAAAAAAACTTTTTCAGTTCCGGGTTCAATGTATTTCTCCCCGTTAGGCTTGGCTTCATTGGTAGCCATTTTAGAAACTGTTTTATTTACTGACAAGCCAAATGAAATGGGTAAACCAGTTTCTTTTATAATAGTTTGACGTAATTCTTGCGTCCATAACAAGGTATTTTTGATAAACCTGTCCATGCCTGTTACATCAATATAATGCTCGTCAATAGAGGCTTTCTCCACCACCGGGGCACGGTCTTCAATAATGCGGGTTACCATGCGGGAGTATTCGGAATAGGAGTCCATATCGCCTTTAATAAATATTGCCTGTGGGCAAAGCCTCGCGGCTTGCTTACCCGGCATTGCAGAATGCACTCCAAATTTCCTAGCTTCATAACTACACGAAGCCACCACGCCCCTGTCTGATGAGCCACCAATAATGACAGGCTTTCCCAATAAGGATTTATCTTTCAGGCATTCTACCGAAACAAAAAAGGAATCTAAATCAAAGTGGGCTATGCGGCGGTCCAAGAATAGTTATAAGTTATGAGTTATATGTAATGTTTTCACGATGCAATTTACTCATAATTTATAACTCATAACTTATAACTATTTGTTAGTCTATGGCCAGCACATTTTTCCTGAAAAAGCGGAAGGCAAGCAGGGTAAGGGCTACACCGATGCCACACAATATACCTACTTTGGTAAGGAATATGACTCCAATAGGGAGGTCTCTCCAAAGTATGTCATAAAATCCCTGTATAGACCAATAGTTTATGGAGATAACACTGATATTTTGCATCCATTGAGGCATCAGGAAAGACGGAACCATACTACCGCCAATTACTGACATAGAGAGAATAATCAGCGTACTCATACCTTGTAACTGGGATCTCGTTTTTGCCAGTGTTGCGAGAAACACTCCAAACCCGGAACAGGCGATGGCAGTGGATAGTATCATCATAGCAAGAGGAACAATTTTATCGGTAATATGTAAATGAAATATTACGGAAGCAAAAACGAACATAAAAGTAAGTTGGAAAGTAGCGACAATAATGGCGCCTGCCATTTTACCCAATAAAATTTGTGCCGGATGAATAGGAGAATATAAAAGCCTTTTTAAAGTGCCTTGTTCTTTTTCATCCAACAATCCTCCGCCCATACCCGAAAGTGAGAAGAGAAGCATCATTACGGCAGTACCGGCTACAGCCTGCACCAGTCCTACATTACCAACCTTCGCGCTTATTACCGAAGTGGTATTCAGTTTCATAACGCTTTGTACGGAATTATTCCCTCCCGAATTATCTGATTCAAAATTTTTAGTGACCTGTGTAAATACCCTCGCCCTTGTAGTGCTATCCATGAATGGGAATTGAGCCGAAATATTTCTTTCAATCGAGTTTTTGGTCATTATTTTACCCACACTTCCATATAGCGCCCTTGATAGAAGAGATTGGAGTATCCCGGTCTCTTGAGCACGGGCTGCATCATATTGCAATTCCCAGGGTAAATGTTTAAAGGCTTTTACCGAATCGGCAAAGCCTTTTCTGAAAATAAGCACTGCTGTTCTTTTTCCCCGCTTTATTAAATCTATTGCACTATCATAGTTACTTGGAATAATATAAAGCATGGTAACGGAATCAAGGTCTTTAATGGTTTTTATGGTGAGGTCTGTCTTATCCTGGTCGCAAACCAACAGAGGAATATCCCGTATGCCATTGCCATTGTCTCCTCCAAAAGCAAGGGCAAATACAGTAATGAGTATAGTAGGCAGAAGAAAAGTAAGCATCACTGCTCTTTTATCTTTTAAAAATGCCTTGAGTTCCTTGCTTAATATTTTTAACATGAAATAGTTATATTTTTTAAATCTTGATTCTCAATTCTTGAATTGCTTAGTCTCTTAGTTGTTTTCCGGTCAGTTTAAGAAATACGTTTTCCAGGTTAGCTTTTTGAATATCTATGTGATGAATTTCATACCCGGCATCAGAACAGCCAATAACGCAGCGGGTAAGGTCTTTTTTAGAATCATCAGTCTCTATATAAACCGTATGGTCAGTAACTTTTACATTCAAGTTTAATTTCTTCGACAAAAATGATTCATCCGGTGTTTGGCTGCACTCCACCACTATCACATCTTTTATTTCACTCTTTTGTTTCAATTCATCTAAGGTACCTTGTGCTACAATTACCCCACTATCAATAATGCCGATCCGGTCGCAAAGCCTTTCAGCTTCTTCCATATAATGGGTGGTATAAATGATGGTCATCCCCTCTTTATTGAGCTGTTCAATCAATTCAAAAATCATATTGCGGCTTTGGGGGTCAACGCCAACAGTGGGTTCATCAAGCAATAATATTTTGGGAGAATGGAGCAAAGAACAAGCAAGGTTAATGCGGCGTTTCATCCCGCCTGAATAGCTCTTTTACTTTTTCATCTTTCCGGTCTGAAAGCCCAACGAATTTTAAAAGTTCTTCTGCTTTTTTATGCAAGTCAGTTGTTGTGATGGAATGCAAGCCTCCCCAAAACATCATATTTTCCCATGCGGTAAAATTTGCATAAAGGCTATTTCCTGCGGAACTACACCCAATATTTTTTTTACTTCTTCCGATGATTTTTTAATATCCAGCCCGTTAATGGTTATTTCCCCTGAATCAGGAGGAAACAAAGTGCTTAAAATATTTATGGTGGTGCTTTTCCCGGCTCCGTTTGGACCCAATAGTCCATAGCATTCTCCATCTTTAATCGAAAAACTAATGCCTTTCACGGCATGGGTGTTCCCATAGCTTTTGCGTATATCATTTACTTCTATCATATATATCAAAAATTACATTTTCCTCATTAATAGTAGTATCGCCTTTTATGCGAAGAAATACATTAGTTAGTGTGATAACATCATTGCAGCAATATCGCACTATTTTTTCTAATTCCTTTTTTTCCCAATAGTATGTGCCTACCATGCTGCCATCCATATCCTGCTTAGGGCTTGGAAGACCCAAGATATATGCCATCAGGTTAAGGGATGTAAAGGCTTTATAATCTCCAAACTTCCATAATTCTAACGTATCAATTAAATTAACCTCCCAGGGTTTTTTACCTGAATTATCAAGTAACGCGGGGATTTTAAGGCGGTTAATAATCATACGCCGGGCAATATATGGATAGTCAAATTCTTTCCCGTTGTGGGCGCAAAGCTGCACTGGGCGGTTAAAAGGATGATAATTATCTAAGAAATGGGAAAATGCTTTGAGCAAACCCACTTCATCATCGCCGGAAAAGCTACGGATGTGCAGAGTCTCCTTTTGAATAAAGCCTATTACTATGCAAATTATTTTACCAAACTCAGCGTATAATCCGGCTCTTCTGTATGATTCGGAGATAGTTTCATTTTCTTTCAGCAATTTTTGCCGGGTAATTTTTTCCTCCCAAAGATGTTGTAACGGTTCCGGAACCTCACTGAAATTAGCAAACTGGGGAACCGTCTCAATATCAAGGAAAACAATGTTTTCTTTTTCCATTGGAGTCATAAAGCAGAGATCAGATATGAGAAATAAGATATATGCATAAAGACAAGTTTTTAATATTTTATAGGATGGAGACAAGATGTAAATATGTTCGGTTCATTGCTCATCTCTGATCGTTTATATCTCATCACTAATTGCATTAGTGGTGAATGTTTTTACGTTTGATAATTCCGCCCGAAGTTTCACGTATGGTGCTTACATATACAAATGCTTTCGGGTCAATGGACTGAATTACGTTTTTTAATCTTCTCACTTCAAGCCTTGTGGCAATGGTAAAGATAATATCGCAATTATAACTTACATCGAAAGTATCGGGAAGAAAGCCACGTTCCCCTTTATATACGGTAATGCCTCTACGCATTTCATTTACCAGTTTTTGTTTTATTTCTTCACTCTTGCTGGAAATGATGGTAACACCTGTATATGCTTCCCAACCTTCAATTACATAGTCAATAGTGCGGGTAGCAGTAAAATATGTGAGCATAGAATAAAGAGAAGTTTCGATACCGAATTTGAAGGCTGCAATAGTAAAAATTAATACGTTTATGGCCATAATTATTTCAGTGATGGTGAAACTGGTTTTTTTCCAGGTATAAAGTGCAAGAATTTCCATTCCATCGAAAGCGCAACCGGCCCTCATACAAAGTCCTATACCAAGCCCCAGAAAGAAACCTCCGAAGATGGCTATCAGAAGTTTATCATTAGTAACTATGGGATAGGGTAAGAACAGCAGGCAGGCAGCCAGTGAGAGGATACAAAGCAAACTTTTTACAGCAAATCTCAGATTAATGGTATAAATTCCTATAATAAGTAAAGGAATATTCACTACAATAATTACATACGCCAGTTTAAAGTTGTATATCTGTTGAATCAAGAGGGAAATACCTGTTACACCCCCATCAAAAAATTTATTGGGTACAATAAATCCTTTTAAACCGAAGCCAATAATTACGACTCCAATGATCATCATGATAAAATCCTCCAGAAGGAAAGGGAAACCAATAGCCTTCTTTTTGGAGAGGGATTCGGTCATAAAGATTTTTTCAGAAGCTCCAGATTTTCGTTCTTTTTTTCGTCCCTGCTAAGTTTAGCAGCCTCGGTATAATAATGATGGGTTTCTAAAAACTTAACCTGTAGCTTATTCCAATCTACGTCTTTCGGAAGTCTGCCAAGTGATATTAATTCTTTTCTTAAAGCTTCAGCCCCGCTAAGGAAACGGTCGGTGCCGAGGTAATCAAGGTCAGCATCTACAATAATTTCTTGCAAATGATTCCAGGGAGCCCAGGGTAAGCGGGTAGCCATTATCAATTCGCAAATAACTTTTATCTGTTCGGGGGAAAACCCATAATCAGGCAAATGTTCCCTTGCAATTTCACACGATTTCATTTCATGCTCGGTGGTAGTAAATATCCAGCCCGTATCATGATAGAGGGCAGCAATCCGCAAAAGCAGCATTTCATCTTCTGTAATATTTTCGCCTTTGCCTATACGTATAGCAGCTTCATAAACCCCCTTTGTGTGGGCAAGATTATGGTACGTAAGGTTTTTTGGCAATTCATTTTCCAGTTTATCTAAAATGAATTGGGAGGCGCCTTCAATATTCATCGGGGTAAAAATACGGCATTTTTTTGCAATACTATTAATGTTTTCCTTTTTAGCGAACTTTTTATGACATTTTTTTGAGGGTCTCTATTAAATTTTTCTTTTCATTTTCCCAGCAAAGCACCTCTTTTGCCTTACCTTCATTAGTTTTCCATACATTCCATCTCACTTTGTCAGTTAGCATATAGTTTATTTTGGAGGCAATTTCTTCCGGACTATGAGACTCGATGCATACCCCAACCTGGTATTCATCAATTATTTTTTTTATCTCAATTAAAGGAGACGCTAATACAGGCACTTCTGCCTGGATGTAGTCAAACAGTTTATTGGGCAGGCTATACTTGTAATTTATATTCGTATCCTTATCTATACTAAGCCCTATATCAGCATGGGTGGTATATTGCATAAGCTCCTCGAAAGGAAGTTTGGGTATAAACCTTACTTTTTCAGAAAGATTAAGTTCCTGTGCCAATCTTTTAAGGCTTTCTATAGCATCACCTCCGCCAATTATTAATAGGAGACAATTATCAATATGCGCCATAGCCTGTATAGCTTCTTCAGCCCCCCTGTTAATATTTATACCTGCACCTTGCAACAGTATAATGCTTTTACCTGAGGGAAGTCCCAGGGATTCCCGAGTTACTTTTTCAGGCAAATTCTTTTTCATGGGTAAATTCCGAATCACGTGAACATCTGTCCCAAATTCGTCTTTATATAACTTTGCTATTGAATCATTTACCGTAAACATATATTTAAGCCCGGGAATTAAAAGTTTTTCAAGACGCTTCCAAATACTTCTTTTAAAAGGATGTTCCATTAATTCAGGTACGCCGGTAAAATATTCGTGACTGTCATATATAACAGGTACACGTTTTATTTTTGATACTATATAATTCGGTAACAAAGTATCTAAGTCATTTGAAAAAAGCATGTCAGCCTTATGAAACATTAAAAAGAAAAAAAGCCGGATTTGGAATTCAACGTAAAAAGGAACCCCTTTCGTAAAAAGCAGTTTCATTCTATTCGTCGTGTAGGGGCGGGAAAGTATAGGAAGGCTATGCCCTAATACTCTGCCCACCAATAGAACTTCATACCCTGATTCAACAAGAGTGAGGCAAGTTCTATTAACCCTTTGGTCGGTTACCAAATCGTTTATGACTGATACTATAGCTCTTTTTTTCAAAGGAAATGCATCGTTATGCTATTAGCCATCAACTGACTCGCATCAGCTTTGGGCATTTAAGCCAGCAACCTTTTCACTATTTCATCGGTTGTAATTCCTTCCGCTTCCGCTTTATAGTTTCTCACAATACGATGGCGAAGAACCGGGGCAGCCACAGCCTTCACATCTTCTATATCCGGTGAATATTTACAATGCAAAGCAGCGTGACATTTGGCTCCAATAACTAAAAACTGCGAAGCCCGGGGTCCGGCACCCCATACAATATAGTCTTTAGCAGTAGCCGTTGCCTGTGGATTATCGGGTCTTGTCATAGAGACTAATTTCACCGCAAATTCAAGTACATTATCGGCGATAGGTATTTTCCGCACTAACTTCTGGAAAAACAGGATTTCTTCAGCGCTTAGTATTTTACTTAGGGTAACATCCTTATCGAATGTTGTACTTTTTACAATATCCACCTCTTCCTTATAGGAAGGATAGTCAACCCAAATGTTAAACATAAACCTGTCTAATTGTGCCTCAGGCAAGGGGTATGTCCCTTCCTGCTCAATAGGGTTTTGAGTAGCAAGCACAAAAAACGGGCTGCCCAGTTCATATCGCTTTCCTCCTAATGTTACCGCTTTTTCCTGCATAGCCTCCAATAAGGCAGATTGGGTTTTAGGGGGAGTCCGGTTAATTTCATCTGCTAAAATAATATTGGCAAAAAGAGGGCCTTTGATAAACCTGAAACTGCGGTTCTCATCTAAAATGTCCGTTCCTATAATATCCGATGGCATCAAGTCGGGTGTAAACTGGATACGGTTATAGGCCAAACCGAGTGTTTGGGAAATAGTATTAACCAATAGCGTTTTGGCCAGTCCGGGAACCCCAATCAGCAAACAATGTCCTCTTCCGAAGATTGAAATGAGTACATCCTGCAATATTTTTTCTTGCCCAATAATTACTTTATTTATTTCCTTGCAAAGCTCTTTATATTTTAGTCCAAAAGCGTCAACAGCCTCAACATCTGATTGATAGTTCATAAAAAAAATGGTTTAATCCTATAATAGTGCGGACAAAATTAGCAACATAATCCTAATAAATAAGTGAAAGAAGGAAATAATGCTGCTGTTCAAGAAAAGTCTGTATATTTGTCCTCAGGATTAAAACCTCCTTAAAGTTTTGTTAATAAAATATATACAAAAATAGTAAGAGGGTTCGTTACAGTTAAGTAAGTATCTATATATTTGCCACATTAATTTTTTGAATATGAGTAAAATTATTCGCTTTGTTTGTATTGGTTTCGTTGCATTTATTTCAGTAGCAACCCCTGCTGCTATAAAAGCCCAGTCTAAGCCTGATGCTGAAACCACAGAAAGAATATGCTCTTTCTGGTCTCTAACAATGGAGCAGGTAAAAATTGCTGAGAGAGCGGACGAAAAAGAGTTTGGGATTTATAACCGGTTTTATGCACACCAGATTGATTCAACCCAAACAGAATTCAGCAAAGGGATGTTCAACGGTTCCATTACTCTTTCCAATGTGAAAGATTACATGGCAATAAGAAAAATATTTTTAACAGGACTATTCGAAAAATTCAGGAAGATAGAGTCTGAATATCCTTCTTCAGTAGATGAATACCGGACTTACAGAAGACCTCGGTTAGGTGCTGATAGTTGTTTTCCTGCATGTTACAATTCTGGTTTTGAAGATGGTACCTTTAATGGATGGTATGGTTATTATGCAGTAAATAATTCACCTACCACAGGATTTGATATTACTGGTATCACAGGGGGCTACCTTGGTGGCGTGACCAGGGCTGCTCAAGATCCCAATACTGGAGGGTCTTATCAATTAAGAATAACATCAGGTACTGCCACCGATTGGTTTCTTGATAACTACTCTACCTATACTATGTCCCAGGTATCTCCTTTTGGAGGGAATCATTCGGTTATGATGGGGGATAGTGTTGGGAATCTTCAGGGGGTATCTATTCTTTCCCAATCTTTCATGGTAACTTCTCCTTCTGCAAGTATCACTTATCAGTATGCTGCTTTTCTTGAGAATCCCGTTCCTCCTCACTCATTTTATCAGCAGCCTTTCTTTTTAGTAGGTGTACTCGACCAGAATGGAGATACCATACCAGGATGTGGAACATATTCTAAAAGTGCTACCTATGCCCAGCAGGGCGGATTTATAGGAATACCTTATCCTGTAAATGGCGATTCTATTTTTTGGAGAAATTGGTCTTTTGTAAATGTACCTTTGAAAGGATATCAGGGACAATGTGTAACAGTTATATTTGAAGTGCTGGACTGTGCACTTGGCGGACACTGCGGGTATGCTTATGTGGATGCCAATTGTTCCCCAGAAAATGTAATATCTTCTTCACCTGCATTTTGTGGACAAGATTCCATAGTACTTACCGCCCCTCAAGGGTGGGGGCGCTATTTCTGGTATGGTAACCCTTCTAATGGCATTATTAGTAATGATACCTTACAGACTATTGATATTGATAGTGTCGGTACTTATAATGTGGTTTTAACAAGTTACTCAGGCTTGTGTAAAGATACACTTACCATAAGAATTGACTCAGCTCCCGGACCTATTCCACAGCCAAGTTTTCATGCCAATACCGTTTGTGCAGGTCAAAACGTCACTTTCATCAATACTTCTAATCCTATAAACGGTACTTTTTATTGGGATTTTTATAATGGAGGTACATACCAGGATTCACTTATTACTAATCCTACCTGGAGTTATGCCGCCCCGGGAACGTACGTTGTAAAACTATATGAAATAAATAACGGGTGCGGATCCTATGCATACGACACTATTACTGTCGATACTGCCTTAACCGGTTCATTTTCTTACACTAATTCTGGTTTTGGGGGATGTGCTCCTGCTACTATTCAATTTACCGATAGAACCACAGGCTATACTACATTTTTCTGGAATTTCGGAGATCCTTCTTCCGGTACTTTAGATACCTCATCTACTGTAACAAACCCTACACACGTTTATGACACTGGTGGTACTTATGTTGCTTACTTAATTGTAAATAACGGTGGCGGTTGCCCCGATACGGTTAGGGAAACCATTGTTATCGCTGGTGTTCCCAAACCAGTTATTACAGGCGGTGATTCAGTTTGTTCCGGAGGGGTTGATACCCTATCTGTGCTTGGTATAAGCGGGGCTACCTATTTATGGTCGCCCGGTGGCCAAACCAGTTCAAGTATAACGGTATCAATTTCAGGTACCACTGTTTATTCTGTATCAGTTGGAACTGTATGCGGAACAGGAGATACTACATTTACGGTGTATTTGACATCTCCTGTAGTAGCTTCAATAGGTTCAAATAGAAATAATACCTGTGCCGGGGATACGGTGGTTATTTCTGCTGGCGGCGGCGGTACTTATGTATGGAATACCGGCGCTACTTCGAGCAGTATTACTGTATATCCAATCGATACGACATCATATACCGTACACGTTTTTGCACCGGGTACTACCTGTTCAGATTCAGCAACGATAACGGTCGATGTTACTCCAAGTATTACAGCTACTATTACAGCCTCGCCCGATTCATTATGTGCCGGAGGAACCACTACTCTTTCCGTTTCTTCGAGCGGCACTGCTACTTCTTATTTATGGAGTACCGGTTCTACAGCATCCAGTATTACAGTATCTCCTATAACTACCACTACTTATTATGTATTGGTTGCCGGTTCCTGTGGCAGAGGCGATTCTGTGGCTAAAGTAGTGACTATTGAAGGTATCCCTGTACCACGGATTACTGGTAGGGACTCTGTTTGTGGTGGAAGTGTAGATACTTTGATAGCTTCGGGTGGCGGTACCTATTTATGGTCAACCGGGCAAACAACGGCTACAATTACTGTACCGGTAACTGGGGCTACCACTTACACCGTTACAGTATCAAATGGCTGCGCTTCACGGGATACAACATTTACTGTAAATACCAGCCCTCCTCCTATTGCCTTATTAAATGCAAACAACAATTCAATTTGTAATGGAGATACGGTTACCATGACAGCCGGAGGTGGTTCAAGCTATCTGTGGAGTACAGGTTCTACCAGTACAACCATCCAGGTTCATCCTTCAACCACTACCTCATATACCCTTCATGTATATGCCGGAAGCCTTTGTTCAGATTCTGCTGTTATAACTATAACTGTGAATCAGAAGATTACTTCCACTGTAAGCGCTACATCCACTTCTATTTGTGTCGGAAGTTCAACTACCCTTTCCGTAAATTCGAATGGCGGTCCGCCTGATTATTTATGGAATAACGGCTCTACTGCATCAAGTATAACGGTAAACCCTACCTCAACAACTACATATTATGTAATTGTAAGCGGTACTTGTGCCAATGATTCTATTGCTCAGGTAATAAATGTGAATACGGTTCCTTTAGTAACAATTACGTATCCTGATACTAGCTGTATTGGGGCGGCAATAGTTTTAACGGCAAATGGAGCTTCCAGTTATACATGGGGTAATGGTTCTACTACTAACCCTATTACTGTGAGTTTAACCGCCGATTCTACAATTACCGTAATCGGGAGTAATGGAGGATGCAGCGATACAGCATCTAAAATAATACATGTTTATCCTGGATTAGTGAGTGCCGGGGTCCTTTCCGATTCAACTTGTGCTGGTGGTAATGCGACTATTAGCGTATCTGTAACCGGTGGACATCCTGCTTATTCTTATGCCTGGAATAATGGAATAACCTCCAATAGCCCGGGTCCTATCACAGTACCTGTTCCGCCAAACACGTATGTTTGCACAGTAACAGACGCCTGCGGACAAACATTAAGCGAAACTGTAAATATTACTGTGAGACCGGCACCTAATATTGTATTTTATGCATCACCTGATTCCGTTCTTGGTGGTGGGTACGTAACCTTTATAAATCTTACAACCGGTGCTTCAGGGTATTTATGGAATTTAGGTGACGGGACAACAGTTTCAGATACCGCGCCATTTTATCAATATAACCAGGCAGGGGTTTATGTAGTTACACTTACTGCAACCAACTCCTATGGCTGTCGCGATACTGCTTCAATAGATGTATATGTAATTCAAAAAATTGTAATACCCAATGTATTTACTCCTAATGGCGATAATGTTAATGATGTATTCCAGGTTCAAGCCGGTGGCATGAAGGTGTATGATATACAAATATTTGACCGTTGGGGCGTGAAGGTTTTTGAATCAGACTCACCAAACATCAGTTGGACCGGAAGAAGTTCTTCAGGTGAATTAGAATCAAACGGTACTTACTATTATGTAATTCAGGCTTCAGACTACAACGGCAAAGCGTATAACTTTCACGGGTATGTTCAATTGATTAGATAATAGGTTATCGGGAAAAGGTTCCCAACACCAAAATAAACAGTAAACGAGGAACAGAAATGTTCCTCGTTCTGTTTATAGTCCCTTAGGTTCTTTATTTTGCATAAGAACTATTCTCCGTTTCAAGGTCAGCAGAAAAATCAACTAAAATCCCTTCATCAGGAGTAAGCTGAAAACTTACACTCTTTAGATGGATAGCATTGAGATTTAGCAATAAAACAGCTCCCTGCCATTTAATAGGGAATTCTTTTTTTGCCTGTGAGGTAATAGTATTTAAAAGCGGATGGAACGAGTACCAGGCATATTGCTGGATTTTTTGTTTAATCGTATTTTCAAACAAAATAGATGTCAGATTCAACAAGAGGTTTTTGGAGGAATGCTGCAATGTCACATTCCTGAAATATAGCGTATCGTTTTGAACCTGTGGTTTAGCAGTCAGGGTTATATCTTCTGATATGCCTGATTTTAAAAAAGAAAGATCAATATTACCTGCAATATGCACTTTTATTGAAACCAGGTTTCCGGTAACGCTTATAACCGGGTTTTCAAGATAGATGTCCTTAAATTTGGCATCACAATGTGGGGGCACACAGGGATAATATTTACCCTTTCCAGCTTCAAAAAGCGATTGGTATAGTTGTTTTTGTATCAACGAGTCAGGAATAAAAACAGGTAAATCAATAGTTTGGATTGGGAGTTTATTACCTGATACCTCAGTGCTTTTAGTAACATTCTGAGTGTCCTTACACCCATATAACAAGCAACTAATAGCTAATAGCCGATAACTGATATTTCGTAGCTTTTGCATAATGCCTTTTGAGATGCAAATTAAAGTTTTTCCAACTTAGTATCGTCTTTTAACAAGATATATAAGTATGGATTTGAATATCAATTTATGTATTTTTAACAGGATATTATCTGTTAAAATTGTATCTTTGCAATGAAAAAAAACTTTAAAAACCATCATGGAAAATCAAAATTTTAGTTCATATCAGGAACCTATAGAAATTCAGACAGTAAGTACCGAAGTAATGTCCAAAACATTCACCTCGAGGGTGTTTTCATGGATGTTTATCGGGCTTGGAATAACCGGCTTTGTGGCCTATTTATTTGCTTCTACACCCGGGCTTATTGGTTCATTATATACCCCAACGGGGATGAGCCTTTTTGGGTGGGTTGTAATGCTTGCCCCTATCGGGCTGGTTCTATTAATGGGAGCCGGAATAAATAAACTATCTTATACCGCTATGATTAGTGTGTTTGTACTTTTTTCAGCTTTAATGGGTATGAGCCTTAGTTCTATCTTCCTTATTTATACAGGAAGTTCCATCTTTACTATATTCCTTGTTGCAGCAGCCATGTTTGGAATAATGGCAGCAGTGGGCTATACCACATCAACTGACCTTACCAAGTTTGGTTCCCTTATGTTCATGTTGCTTATTGGTATTGTAATTGCATCGGTAGTGAATGCATTTTTACACAGTGCATCATTCAGCTATATGCTTAGTTTCCTTTGTGTAGCTGTATTTACGGGACTAACTGCTTATGATGTTCAAAAAATAAAGAGAATTGGCTCCCAAATAAATGCCGATGGTTCAACTACCGGGAAACTTGCTATTTCAGCAGCACTTACCATTTATCTTGATTTTATTAATCTCTTTATTGCCTTATTACAGATTTTCGGAAGAAGGAGATAAAAATGTTGAGTTTTGAAAATTGGAATCCCTGCTTGAAGAAGCAGGGATTTTTTGTTTCAATAAAAAAACGATCCCTCCGATAGTTCATATCTCATATCTTTCTGTTCCCCGTTTATAGACTACCTTTGCAGCCCCAAAAAATTCAATGAATAGTACCGAAACCATAGAAAAAATAGATTCTAAGAAGTTTATAAGCATTAAGGGTGCACGTATGCACAACCTTAAAAATATTGACCTTATTATTCCCCGGAATAAGTTGACAGTTATTACCGGTGTTTCGGGTTCGGGTAAATCTTCTCTTGCATTTGATACGCTTTATGCCGAAGGGCAGCGCAGGTATGTGGAGTCTCTCTCCGCTTATGCAAGGCAATTTTTAGGGAAAATCAACAAGCCCGATGTAGATTACATCAGCGGCATTTCTCCTGCTATTGCTATAGAGCAAAAGGTAGTTACCCGTACATCACGCTCCACAGTTGGCACAGCATCTGAGGTGTATGATTATTTGAAGTTACTATATTTTTT
>CAVYDB010000048.1:0-3365 GCA_963767125.1 uncultured Bacteroidota bacterium
TCTGCTACCGGTATGGGCTGGTTCCCGGGGTATGCTATTAATCTGGAAACCGGAGAAAGGCTTAATATGGCATTTGGAGAGGATTCATGGTTAGTGGCAGATAATGGCCGTGACATGAAATGGAACCCTGACGCCAATATATTTTCTACCGGTGGTTCCTCAGGTGCTGGTTCATTTTTCGGTGTAACAAGTATTTTTGGCGGAAAGCACTATGTTTATGTTTTTGGACATAATAATAATGTGCAAGTAAGCAATAATTTAAATTACAGTATTCCTGCCTACGATGCTGACTCAACCATTTACGCCGACTATCAAAAAACCACTCCTTCTGCAATTTGGTGGAAACAAAGGATATTGGATGATGTTATGTGGGTAAATATCCCGCTCTTAAATACAGGGCACCAATTATTGGAATGCGATGCCACGGTAAGGTTAAGAGTTGCCAAGCCTTATGACACTGCCTACGGCGAAACTTTCCTGAACGGAGGTTCAACAGGAGCAGGAAATACTCCTGTTGGGTCAAAATGGAGAAATCCTACCCCCGCAAATAATAATTTCCCTATGTTTTCATTTTCTACTGCAGGGTTGCAGGTTTCTACAAATAGTAATTCAGCCGCTCAAAATGCCCTGGCGCTTATTAACGTGGTTCCTAATCCATATTATGCTTATTCGCAATATGAATCCACAGCTTTAGATACCAGGGTAAGAATTACAAACTTGCCACCAGTCTGCACTATTTCTATATTTACTCTTAGCGGAACCCTTATTACGGTGATAAATAAGGATAACCCATTGACTTATGCCGACTGGACTCTGATGAACCAATATAATGTTCCAATTTCAAGTGGATTATATCTTATTCATGTAGCGGTTCCTAATGTTGGCGAAGTAACATTAAAATGGTTTGGGGTAATGAGGCCTTTAGATTTGACATCCTATTGAGAAATATATAAAAACAATAAAAGTATGTAACACTACCTTTCCTTTAACTGGGAAGGTAGTGTTTGGAGTAAAAAAAAGAAACAGTTAAAATACAAAATGCAGATATGAAAAATAAAAGTACTGTAGCAGTAATTATGATGGGTTTATCGGCAAGCCTTTTTTGTAATGAGCTGAAGGCTGGCGATCCATCACGGTCAGGACAGGCAGGTGCATCGGAGTTGCTTATAGACCCCTGGGCAGGGAGTTCTGGTTTTGCTGAGGCAAATTCAGCCTGTGTACAAGGTATTGAGGCCCAATTTATGAATGTTGCAGGAACGGCTACCCTGAACCGCACCGAAGTAATTTTGGCAAGTACCGATTATTTGGATGGCGCCGGGGTGCATATTTCTACGGGTGGTATATCAATCCTGTGGGAGAAGGAGCTATAGGGTTAAGTATAATGTCCATGAGCCTGGGTAATATTAATATCACCACCTACGATTACCCTGACGGTGGAATTGGCTATTTTACTCCCCAGCTAATTAATATTGGCGGTTCTTACGCCAGGCACTTTTCCGATTATATTTTTGGAGGTGTTAATATAAAAATGGTTTCTGAGGCAATTTCTAATGTTCATGCTTTTGGGGTTGCCATAGATGCCGGGATACAATATGTTGCAGGGAAAGATAAAAACATTCATTTTGGCATAGCCTTAAAAAATGTTGGACCTGCAATGAACTATTCTGGAGATGGGCTCTCATTTCAAACCCCCGCCCCTTCTACAAGCTCAAATACTAGTCAGTTTCAGGAAACAGCAAACCAGCGTTCCCAGGAATTTGAACTTCCCTCATTAGTTAATATTGGAGCTGCGTATGATTTTTACCTGGCGAAAGATTCAGGAAGTAAAAGCATACACCGTTTAACTATTGCTGCAAACTTTACTTCCAATTCATTTACCGAGGACCAGGAAATGCTGGGATTGCAATATGCCTTTAAGAATTTTTTCAGCGTGGAAGCGGGGTATGATTATCAAAATGGCATCACCGATAATTTAAGCACAAACCCAACATTGGGGGGGCGGCTCACCACCTTTACAGGGTTTTGTGCCGGGGCTACCCTGCAATGCCCCTTTGGAAAGAAGCATACTATTTTCGGGGTATCCTATTCTTATAGAGCTACTAACCCTTTCCAGGGGTGCAATACTATCGGAATTAAACTCGATTTGTAAGAGTAAGTATAATATTCATATATTTGCATAAGGAGAAGGTGGGAACATTTTCTCCTTTTTCAATAAAAAAACGATAAATATTATTTTTTAAAAGTACTTTCAATGTCACAATCTGCCTATTTTACACAAGAAGGATTGGATAAGCTCCTGAAGGAGCTCCATCATCTGAAAGCGGTTGAAAGACCTTCAATTTCGAAACAAATTGCAGAAGCGAGGGATAAGGGCGACTTATCGGAAAATGCAGAGTACCATGCTGCCAAGGAAGCCCAGGGATTGTTGGAATTAAAGATTTCCAAAATGGAAGACATTGTGAGCAATTCCAAAATAATTGACCCTAATACACTGGATCATTCTAAAGTGCTTATTTTATCTAAGGTCAAAATTAAGAATGAAAAGACGGGCGCTATTATGAACTACACCATAGTTACTGAAAATGAGGCGAATTTAAGAGAAGGGAAAATATCGGTTAATTCTCCGGTGGCTAAGGGCCTATTAGGTAAAAAGGTAGGTGATAAAGTAAAAGTAATTACCCCTGCCGGTGAAATGGGATTCGAAATTCTGGAAGTTTCCATATAGCAAAAGCAGAATTGTAAATATTTAATAGAATTCATTCACAAGCTACAATTATCGGCGTGAGTTCAATTTTTACCAAAATAATTAATGGAGAAATCCCCTGCTATAAAATAGCAGAAACAAATAATTGCTTTGCATTTCTCGATATTTTTCCGCTTGTTATGGGCCATACATTAGTGATTCCCAAAAAGGAAATTGATTATATTTTTGAGTTGGATAATGAACTGCTTGCCGAGCTCCATATATTCTCAAAAAAAGTAGCTAAGGCTATTGAAAAAGCTGTTCCATGTGAACGGATAGGCATGGCGGTAATCGGGCTCGAAGTACCACATGCTCATATTCATTTGGTACCATTAAATAGAGTAGGTGACTTAGATTTTTCACTTCCTAAACTAAAGCCTACCCCGGAAGAACTAAAAAAAGTCAGGGATGAAATTTGCACCTATTTATAGGCAAATCAAGTTGGTATAATTTCTTTTTTTTTGATTTATGATGGACTCCAATGATATTTGAGGAGACGTAATAGTATGAAAGTTTGTGGGTATTTGGAAAGTAAAAATTCCTAGCCTGTGTCTATGTAAATAATTGCAGTGGGTTTAGTTGCTACAATATACCTAATTTTGTTCTATTTTCCCACTATTAT
>CAVYDB010000049.1:0-360436 GCA_963767125.1 uncultured Bacteroidota bacterium
ATACCTACCATTGGGACAAAATGCAGCACGTGAATTATTTCTTTGGGCAATTTTTCTCGATCGATTTGAACTTGCCAAATATCTCTGTTCAAAAACTTGGGTAATATTTTGTTTAATTTACATTAATTATCATCATTTGATTATCATCAGAATCAATCTGTTGCTCCATTGGTTGCTGCACGAATCTATCGATAAGCGATACAATGGCACTTCATTCAGAGACAAAACAACATTATGAGAATAATGCTAAGTTAGTTTAAGTATATCATGATAATTTAATAAATATATAATGAACTTGTTTCTAGACAATTTGATACATATGCTATGTCGATAATTGATCGATGTTTTGATAATGATGAAGATTTTGCTGTTGATCTTTTGAAACAACCTGCTGTTGCTTTTGATAATATTGAGCCACTTAAATTAGCTGAACAAGCTAAATGTCGAGCATTTCTCGCATCGAAATGTGTTCAAAAACATCTCGATCAGAAATGGTGAGTTTATTTTATGATAAATGAATGCGTATAAAACATTTTTTATATTACAGGTTTGGTCATATTGATTATAAACGGACGAGTTATTTATTTTCGGGTTATTTTCTTTTCTCTCATTGGCTTATTAATCTGTAGATTTTTTTATTTAGATTTTTCTATGTTCATTATTCTTTCCTTTACTTCCTTTGTTCTCCGTTTTTCTACCGTATGTACAAGAACATCAACAGGTCAGTTTTATTCTTCATTCTTTCTCTGTTTATCATATTTGAATATGAAGATAATTCGAAGTCAACAAAAATCGATCAAAAAAAAAAATTCTGCTATAATTCGAACTGCTATGAAGTAAAATTTTACTATATCATATTAACTTTATTTTATGTTTTTTTCTGAAGATCTGATCGAGATGCAACAGGTATTCATATTCGATGGTCTGAAAAAATAATCTATTTTTATCAAGCACCCATCGTTCGATTCTGTTACAATGTAGTATGTAATAATATTCACTTCATGACTTATTGTTATTATTATGTTTTATTTAAAAGATATTTTTCATCCTATTTCTTGGTCTCTTCAGTTATGTTCTTACTATTCGATTTTTTACCATTGAATGTTTATTATAAGACATATTCAGATTTAAGAAAATTTCCATTGCCAATAACAGAAATTGTTTTACATATTTGTGTATGGAGTTTAATTATTGAAGAATTACGTCAAGTGAGAAGAAGAAAAGATAAATTATTTTGAAATCTAATTTAGTCTATTTTTTAGTTTATTCTAACAGATAATGATGAATATTTTTCTGACATGTGGAATTTACTTGATGTTACTGCTATTATTTTATATCTAATTGCATTTATTACACGATTTATTATGATTGAAAGTTTCTTTATTATTTCAAAGTAAGATTAAGAAATTATTTGTTTTATTTAAATTTAAGTAAATAGAATTTTTTATGTCTTGATTTAATTATTTGGTTCGTTAGAACTCTTCATTTATTTGCTGCTTTCGAACGACTTGGACCTAAATTAGTAATGATCTTTAATACAGTACGTTCTATTTATTTTCTTCTTGCAAATATTTATTTCATATTTTTGTTTATATAGATGAAAGATCTCTTCTTCTTTATCTGCTTTATTCTTATCTTCTTATGCGGTTTTTCAATCACATCATGGTCATTGATTACTTCTGCATCACAAGTCAAATGGAACTATGGTGAGGATGGACAATTAGTCAATGTGACAGTGACATTTGCTGGAAATAATACATGGACGTGGCAAATACTTAGAGATATAACTCATTATGGTGTTTGGAAAGTTTTTGGACAAGTTGATCCAATTGGTAGATGTTGTTTTTAATAGTTTTTCTAAAGTTTCATTTCTTTTAATGTATTTGTAGATGGCACCGATACATATTCAACTATAGCCTTTATTCTGGCTATTATTTTTGTTGCCATTGCTAATATACTTCTTCTCAATGTTCTCATTGCTCTATTCAAGTAAGAAACTAATCGTTCATTCGTTTTTCTCATTATTTTTCTTTTCGACTGTGTAGTGTTACCATTCAGAATGTACAAGAACAATCGCATGATCTATGGCGTTATCAACGTTTTTTAATTGTCAATGAATTTAGCAAAAAACTCCGTTACCACCACCATTCAATATACTTTACTATATATTTATTATCATTCGCTTTCTTGTTACCCGTTTGCAACGCTATCGAAAGCGACGTCGATTCAGTATGTATTAATTTCAATCCAATTTTACATTTGATTTAATGTACATGTCTTATAGTCGCTAGTGAAATGTTATTAGATGATATTAAAACGGTTAATAGTATTATTCAACAACAATTCAAAAGTAATCGGAAATTTTCATATATAATTATTATTTAATATTTACATAGTCACTGATGAACTACGAAGAGAAAAAGCAATAGCGGAGGATTATTGGCGAGATACATTTAAACAAAACAAAAATGATCGAATGGAAATTGCTCTGCAAAATATTGAACAAAAGTAAGAGAGATTATTTGTTTTCTTTTTCAGAATTTTTAACTTCTGAGTTCAATTTTATAGAATCGATCATATTGTACCACGTTTACAAAACAATGATAAGCATCCTTTGGTAAATTTTCTCTTTTAAATTCTACTACTTTATCATTGTTCTGTATTATATTAGATCAGTCAACAATCGAACAATCCAATAAAGATTGAAAGTGATGTTTAAATGTGTTTGCTCAAACAAGAACTATCTTTTATACATCAGAGTGTTATTATCAACAAAAAATCTGGATTTTGCTTCCTTTTTCTATCTCATCTTACACCCCAAATAAATTTCAAGTTCAATGAAAATTCAGATACTTGATGCCATATACATGATATGGTTTTGATTTTGTAAAAATACGAAGGATGAAAATATGCGTGTACAATAATATATAAATACGTAAGGATTTGTATGTTTATATTTAAGGCAATCCAATTTTTCTTAAATGACTCAATAATGAATAAAGATTAAAAGTCAATAAGATATATCATATAAACAAAAATTTAATTAAATATTAAATTTGAAATTTTTCTGCAGAACTGCATTCACATACACTGACTTCTTCAGTCATAACAATACTGTACTTGGACTAATCAAGAAAAAGACAAACTATATGCATGGAAATCATTTACAAGAAGAAACGTGAAATTCAACCATAGACTTTAAAGTGAAATCTTTTTTTGTTGTTTTCTTTTTTTACTATATACCTATTTTCTTTTTTTTTCTAAAATAATCAAGATGGAAACAATAAAACTTATCTTTCGTTTCGCAGCTCGGACAAAATAATTTTTCATCATTTGACTATACTAAAAATTTTATATGCCATAGATTTCAATAAAGATATTGAGCATCAATTCTTGAAATGATTTCTAAAATAGATGCTCATGAAAATGATCTTAACGTCTTATCATAATGAGGGTGAGGGTAATGATAGGTTAGAAGCATGCAAATAGCACAGGAGAAATACGCTTAGTTTTTCTTTCGGAATTTTTCTTTTCGATATTTTTCATCAAAGCCATTTCATCATTTTGTGATAGTAAACAATAGATGAAAAGTGCAGTGCCATTACGAACTCATCTATATAATGATAATTATTTCAGCGTTTTTTAAGGACATGAAAACGTAATTGCTATTCGATAATGTGCTTTTTATCTACTTCTCGCAAAGAGGCACATTACCGATGCAATTAGATGGGACATAAACACATTATACGTCATTCATGAAAAGAAAGAAAACATAAAAAAAGAAAATAATTTCCCATTTCAATACATAAATATGATCTTCTTGCGAGTAATACTGTTGTTGCTTCCTTATCACTTGTCATTAGCAACGACGACTATTAGCATAATTAATAACGCTCAGTTCAATCCAACTAATCCGATTTTTCGACTCGGCAATCTCTTCTTTGTCCATTCTAGGAATGCCTGTGCTTGTCAATGTTTTGCCAACTCAAAATGTCTCACGGCTACTTATTTCGGTATTAATCAAAGTTGTTCACTCTTTTCTGAACAATTAAGACTGGAACAGTTACAATCTGGTTGGAATCATAATGAATGCAAGCGTTCTCAGTTTTGTCAACAGAAGCCACGCAGGCAAGTAGAAGCTAGTTTTCTTTTGCGAAATAAACTGTGACCAAATTATATCTAATTAGCGTCTCACTACTGAAGGCTCATATTTGATCAATTTAACTTAGAGGACTTTCTTATTTTAATGTTTAAAGATGCTTCGTTATCTATTGATGTTGCGTACACAATGCATATCATTTGATGATATTCTATGAAAGCATATGTGAGGTATTTCTTAAATAGACAGATGTAGAAACAGATCTAAAATGTGCATGAAATCTTTTTGCATCACATTTTTCTCATTGAGTTACACTAATTGCTCTTGACTCTTTACAATGGATAGTGAAGTCGTCTATTATATTTATTTATTTTTGTGATTTAGTGAATTCTACAATTGTATTTGAACAATCACTAATACTTAACGGTACCGGTTCGTTTGTACTATCAATCGTATCTGCCGACTTCAACAATGATGGTCATTGGGATTTAGCAACCACTATTTATAATGCAAGTACCGTCTCGATTTCGTTGGGCATTGGTGATGGTACGTTTCACACACCTGCAATGAGCTTTGACACCAGCGGAACAAATCCCTATGGGCTAGTCTCTCAAGATTTCAATAATGATGGGAATTTCGATCTAGCCATAACCAATGAGGGATCAGGCTCTATCTCCATTCTTCTTGGTCAAGGTAATGGATCATTCCAACTACCAGCTATGACTTTTGCTACTGGAGGATCTTTACCTCCGGCAGTTATAGCTGCCGATGTTAATAATGATGGTAAAATTGATTTAGCCGTCACAAATACAGGGTCAGACAACATCACAATCCTTCTTGGTATGGGGAACGGTTCATTTCATGTTCCTGGTATATTATACGCTACCGGCTCACATCCTACGGGATTAGTCAGCGGAGACTTCAATATGGATGGCAATATTGATATAGCTGTAACATGTCGATTCACTACACAAATGCTCATTTTCCTTGGATTTGGGCAACGGATCTTTCTACACTAATTATACTGGTTATTACACAGGGTATCTTGCTTACTCGGTCGCAACGGCAGATTTCAATGGCGACTCAAAACTAGATCTAGTTACTGCCAGCCAGTACGATAGTACAATAAACATTTTTATTGGTACTGGTACAGGTACCTTCGTGGTGGCATCTCCTGCGACATATGTTTCAGGTCCAGCCCCTGTTGATATTGTGGTTCAGGATATGAACGAAGATTCAATAATAGACTTGCTTATAGTCAATCAAGGGGATAACAGTATCAGCATTTATTTGGGTAATGGAAACGGAACTTTTCAGCCAGCACAAACTTTTTCGTCGGGAGGAACAACAGCCGACATCACTTGCCATTGAAGACTTCAACGAGGACGGAATATATGATTTGGCTGTGACAAATCAAGATAGCAACTCAATCGCTATTCTTTTATCATAAAACAGTTAAATTATCCAACTCATTAAAAAACTAATGCATCAGTATCATATCCACCCTCACTCCGCTTATCAAGAAAACATACTGCATTTTTCATTTGTGTACATTGTTTCTATAATATTCACTGATGCACTCTTATCCATTTAAATTCTTCATAATCAGAACACTTCAATTCTTGCTTTTTCTTGTCATTTAATCATGCTTCTCTAAAATAAACTTATTATCAACATAATTAATACTAAATGTAAAGATGTGATATCATGATCCAATTACTCAAATAATCGTCATTTTCTATTCATCTACTTCATTGTTGCATGCTGTTGTTTTAGCAAAACTGGTATAGTTCTATTCAGATTCGAAACTAAATCGAAACCGATGTCTGAAGTTAAAACTAGAATGGACCCGCAGCTCCCTACATGTGATTGTCCATCTAAATAAATCTACTTATCTAACTATCGAATCATCTATCTGAAAAGAGCAAAAAGTCTCAGTGTGTCTTCTATATTTAAGATTTTCTCTTTATCTTCTATTCCAGCATTAACTGTCACAAACATTAACTAAAAACAAAGAGACATCTTAAGTTGCATGCATCATTTATTTACAAATAGATATATGTAGAATATTTTAAAAATGAACAAAGCGAAAATGAAATAAGTAAATCATAGTATTATTTTTAGTTTTGATTTTCCATCAGTATGATCGATATAAATCTAAATAAAGAGAATAATAATAAATATAATTTGTATGATATGAACATACTCTATCGATTGCATTTAATAATTGATCAATTTTGCGAGGAAAAGCATCAATTGAATTTAAATATTCTGAACGCATTCGTTGATCTCTTTCTTCTTGAATTTCTAATTCATTTGGTTTTTTTAAACCTGTCCAACGAAGAAATTTTTTAAATATAAATGAAAATATTTGTTGATCATTTTTAAAAAAAGAAATAATTTTTTCAAGAATATTATCTTTCCATTGACATAAACGTTGAGAATAAATTAAATAATTATATTGTGATAAACAAGTTAAACGTTGTTGAAAAACAAAACCACGAAATTCCATATCAACATCAATTGGAATAAATGGACGAAGAATTATATTTTCTTTAAATGAACCATCAGAAGAATTTTGTGCTTCTGTAGCTAATAACATATCTTGATAGATACGTTCACTAATAATACATAAAAGTTCTCGTTGTACGAGTTTTTTTTACACATCTATCTGTTTTCCAAGGATTTGAAGATAAATGCTTTTTGAGATAAATTTCGTTTGGATGGATAAAGTTTAAGTTTTGATGGAAGTAGAAGGTTAGAAGTGTTATGTAAAAGTGAAAAAAGCGGCCATGAAGGCCTTGATGAACGAGAATAAAGGGTGAGAAAGATTCAAGGTATCGTTAAAATGCAAGCCAGCGATAGAAGAAATTACTATCGCACATCGTTTATCCTATGTTGTGATCGTATATATACGATACCTCGATCGATATATACATATCTTCGATAGACATATATATAAACAGAAAGGAAAGAAAATTCATTTTTGCCCCGGGCGACATTTTTCCGCTTGAAATGAGCATTTCTCTCACCGATCAGACTATTGTCCACTGCTGGTTGAAATATCAAGATTTTGTCTTTGGCTCTAATTTCCTGTTTGTTATATGCAATAGATGTGTATTAAAGACAATTATCCTAGTTGACTAGTAGTTTTTTGTGCTTGTCTTTCTTTCATGTTATAAACTGTAAATTACTTGAATTCAATAATGAAATACTGATATTGTCCTCCAGATAATACATGGGTCATTTTGAAAGTTTTTAGATTTGCAATACTGTTAGCTTAGTTTGAAAGAATTTTACCATATTTGTTCGAAGTAATGTCCTTGTACACTAATGCACTTACGTATTTATTCTCTCGAACCATTTTTCATAACCTTGGTAGAAATCCTCCTTTTGAAGACAGTCCATTTACTCTTGAACAACATCATGTATGAAGATAGAATAAACAACACCTGTGTTGACTCTCTTCACATGACGCGAGAAAACACACAAAATAATGACATACAAGAGTCTTCTATTAAAGTATTACATTATTACAACAAAAAAAATCTCATACAGAGGAAACAAACGCATAGTATTGAGTTTTGTTTTTTTCTAAGAATAAATGAGTATTAGAACAAAGTATCACAATCCAGACTTCGATTCTACTGAAGATCTTATCAAACGACTCTATAGTTTAAATGTACTTATTATAATTTCGATTAACCTATACTTTTCATTTGAGAAATGATGTTTTTTTTCAGGACAATGAAGTGTTTCCAAATGGGAAAGGCAGAAAGGTAATTGCATCCGATTTTGTTTTCAGCTTTTCCCGCCTGCTGGACCCGCGGGTATCCGATGCCACTTCATTATTAGAAAAAATAAGTACGGTTTATCCTGCTTCCGCTAATGGTTTTAATGCCCCCGATGATTCCACTTTTATTATTCATTTAAAAACTCCTTTTGCTCCTTTCCTGCATATTCTTTTAATGAAGTATTTTTCTGTTGTGCCCCATGAAGCCATCAAGAAATATGGAATGGATTTTGGGGAGAACCCTATAGGTACAGGACCATTTAGACTAATCCGATGGGAACATGGAAATGCACTTGTGTTAAAACGTAACCCCACTTACTTTGAAAAAGATTCTGGTGGAAACCCCTTGCCTTATTTGCATGGAATTATTATTTCATTTTTGAAAGATGAAGAAACTTCTTTCCTGGAATTTATGGACGGTAAGCTGGATATGGTTTCGGGGATTAGTGCCATCAATCCGAGAGTGGCATTTACAACAGATGGAGAACTTAGAAAGGAATTTACCGATAAGATATATATCCAGAGAACCCCTTTTATAAAAACTGATTATTTGGGTTTTATACTGCCTGCCCGAACTGAGATTGGGTCAGGCGGGGACAGTAAAAATGGCAACAATGCTTTAAAAAATGCTCTCGTAAGACAAGCTATAAATTATTCTATAAACCGGGAAGAAATAGTACGCTACCTTCGCTACAATACAGGTATTCCGGCAGTGAATGGATTCATACCTCCCTTTTTGCCGGGGCACAATAAAATAGATGGCTACAATTACAATCCCGGTAAAGCATCGGAACTGCTGAAAGAGGCAGGATACCCCAATGGACAGGGACTACCTGAAATTACCCTTTTTGTCGCCTCTCAAGATTATGCCCTTGCTGAAGCGCTGCAAGCCCAGTTGCAAAACGCCGGAATTAAATTGAAGGTGGAAACAGAGCAACCTGCTATTCTGGCGGAGGGTGTGGCAAACGGGCAATGTTACTTTTTTAAAAAATCGTGGATTGGAGATTATCCGGATGCCGAAAATTTTCTTTCGCTTTTTTATAGCAAAAACTTTTCTCCGGGGGGAATAAACTACACGCACTATGCTAATGCTGCATTTGATTCACTTTATGAACGTGCGCTTACTGAAACAAATGATTCTATACGAACATCGGAATATACTGAAATGGACAACATAATTGTGGATGCTGCACCTGTGGTTCCTTTGTATTATGATGAAGTGATTCGTTTAGTAAGTAGAAACGTTACAGGACTTCCTTTAGACCCTCTGAATTCCCTCGACTTGCGATATGTAAAGAAGAAAGCCCCCGCCCCCTAAAAGGAGCTCTGAGAGAAATACCAATCAATACATGACCTTAAAGCCCCTTTCGGGGTCTGGAGCTAAAGAAAAAGGGAGTAGAATCAATCAATAGTCTCTTTTGTATAATTTATTTACATTAGCATCCATTTTAATATCGAAATTAATAATTCCTGATGAAAATACGAAATAAAATACTTCTCTCCTTTTGCTTTATAGGAATGATATATACTGCTGTTTCTTTATCTAGTTGTGCTATGATATTTGGCAATACACGAAATGCAACTATTATAACCCAGCAGGATAGTACCAAAGTAACCTTTATTCCCAGCCGCTATCATGGACACGACCACACGCGCATTGTTAATATAACCGGACGGGTAGGCCATGTGAAACTAAAAACCAGGAGCCAGTTCTACCAAATACAGCAGGAAAGTCCGGGTTACTACAATAAATCCACTTCTACCTCCACTAATAGTTTTAATACCTGGAAACTATTGGATATTGGAATTCCATTGATCTGTGACATATACCTTTTCTCAGGGGCGGGCTCCACCCAGGTTAATAGCCCGACTAATGGACAATCTACCCAGGAAAGTAAAATATATCCATACACTTTATATGGCGGTACAGTAGGATGGCTCCTTATTTTCTTCGGTCACTGGAAGACCTTCGATGGTACATATAACCTGCCTGCCCTTGAAAAAGTACCCTCGATGAAAAAAGCCGACAGCGCTAAAAAGGTATATATTAAAAATGTATCCATTTCTATCCCCCAGGATAGTATGATAGAATACTACTATAAGTCTGATAAAGAATTTAAAAGCGGGAAGCTATTACGAAAAGATAACCTTGAAGGGTCAATCAAGGCAAGGCATACAGTCTTTAGGGACAGCTTAAATGATTACCTGATGAGATGGAATTATATTGATACTACCAAAGGATTCTTTTCATTTGTGTACAAAAGCGCCTGTTATATCCGCTGCAATATTAACGGACTCACCATAAATACTATTGGAAACACTACTGTCTTCAGGGTACGTTCAGAATGGAAACTATACGGGGTTACAGGCGATAAGGAAATTTATCGTACCACTCTTACTGGCGAAGCAAGGCAGGAAAATTTTTATGTTTCAGATTTTATGGTCTCAAGCATGATGACGACTGCACTTGCCCATTCACTTACCCAGTTTCTTGATTTAGATACCGTTTCGCATTGCCTCAGCAGCCGTACTGCCAATATGAAAGGTATGACTGATTGGGACACTCTCTGGTTCTCCAGTTCCGGCAGGGCAACTAACTTACAGGAAGCGGTAAAAGCAGTGGTAACTGTTAAAGTACCTGACGGACATGGAAGCGGTTGCATTATATCTTCTGATGGGTACCTGATAACCAATTATCATGTTATAGCTGATGATACTACAGATGAAGTCAAAATCATCACCTCTGATGGAGACTCCCTGAAAGCAAAATATGTACGCAGCAATACTTCGTATGACCTGGCATTATTTAAAATGGAGAAACCCGGACCTTATAAATTCTTTGGGGCAAACTTATCTACCGATATTAATGTGGGAACCGAAGTATATGCTATTGGAACCCCTACCGATATTGCTTTGGGACAAACCATGACCAGGGGGATTATATCAAGCAAACGAAAAATAGGCGACCGAACTTTAATACAAACTGACGTTAGCATAAACCCCGGAAATAGTGGCGGGGGGCTTGTAGATAGTCAGGGAATGCTGCAAGGTATTGTAAATGCCTCCCTTATCCGCTATGGTGTGCAGGGTATTGGCTTTGCCATTCCTGCACACTACATACAAGATGCATTGAAGGTTAAGTTTATACAACAATAAATATTGTGTCCAAAATATTGCTTCTCATTACGTTATAAAATAAGGGCACATTTTGTCTCTTTTAGTACCCGCTTTCATTATGGTACAAAATATTTTACTACATTTGAATTTGAAAACCTTCCCGCCATGAAGAACTTTTTTATTTCTGCCTTTTTTACAATATCACTATACAATGCTCACGCCCAGGCGTTTTATAATGATGATCGTGATGATTACCGGAACAGCCTTAACCGGATGGCTAAATTCCGTAACCATTTAGCCACGAATCATATAAGTGATGTTAAAGTATTTGGATATTCCAGCAAACATCCTGACGGAATATTGTTCTATGAAACAAAATACGATATACATGGGAATGCAATAGAGAATTTTTCCTATAATAAGCATGGCAGATTGTTCTCACATACTGAAAATCAATATAATGACAGCAATTTGGCAACGGCACATACCCGATATGGGAAAAATGGCAAAATGTTATTGGGAAACACATACACTTATAATAAATCCGGCGAAATTATTCAATACCAATCCTGGGAGAAGGATACTGCTAATATTATATTCAGGCAAGCCTATGAATACACTGCAAATAATAAACCTTTAAAGGTGGTGATTTATCATTCCGGTGGAAAGCTGTATTGCACCACTAATTATGACTATTATGACGATGGAAGTAAAAAGAAAACCACCACGTATAACAGGAAGGGAAAAGTGATTGCCGTATGGAATTATGATTGTAACCCTATAGGAAAATTGCAGGAAAGCAAGATGAAAGACACAAGCAAAATATGTGTGCATTATGAAACCGATGAAAACGGAAACCCCCTCAAGGTGGAGGAAGAGAACACCCAGGGCGGTGTATTATTTAAATACAGGCTAAGGAAAATAAGCAAATTGGATAAAGACAACCACATTATTGAATATATTACAACAACAATGGATGGCAGAGAGAAAATTCATATCTCCAACCACTATGATCCACAAGGAAATATAACAGAACACAATGAGTATGTCCCTAATACAAAAGACCTTAAAATGCATTATGTTTATACATACGATAGTTCAGGCGATATGGTCCAGGTAACTGGATATAAGAAAGCTTCCACAACCGGTTCCATAACTAAATTCGTATATAATTAATAGACATAGCAAAATAGCCCCTTTAGGAGTCTGCGATTGACATATATATCACTGGCAATTCAAGCACTTTATTTACCTTCCCCGTTTTACAGTATAAACTTAGAATGCAAAAGCGGGAATGTTATAAAGCAATCCAAAACTTAACTAAATTTAACACTAAAACTTAGTACAGATGTAAAATTTGTGCTTATTTTGTATTTGTCTATCCCAAAATAAAAGCGTAATGAAGGGGTTTTCAACTGCCTTTTATTTGTTCTTCTGGCTCAGGTTTCCAGTCCTGCATTTTGCACCGGTAACATTATTCGCAGTAAGAGCGAGTTGCCCGAAATTTCTTTTGTTTCCGGTAAATGCGCCACTAAAAGTTCCGGGGTTCCTTCCAGGGGTTATGCACTATTAATTCTCCGTTTCAACAGTGAATTAGGGAAAGAAAAATTCCGTTTGTCATCTATCGGTAGAACGATTTTTATAGCCCCTTATTTTTGCAGCGCCAGCTTCTTCGATCCTAAAAAAAATTATGAAGCAACTCTAAAGTTCCCGGAGAAAATACTTCTTTACCGGGAATTCCTTTATTCTCTTCCGCTTCGTTCCCCGCCTTGCATTTGCTAACTGATTTCTTACTTGCCCTAAGTTTCTGAATGTACCTATGTGGCAGACAGGCTAAATAGGCAGGGAAATGCAACCACTATAATTTTAACCGCTCCGCGGAATAATTCTGAAATGTGAAATTATCTGTGTATTGCAGAAGCTGGCAAGGTTTATACAGACCATGTGACTGATTCCATCAATAAGTCCAAAATAGAACATATTAAATATTTCAAAATCATGAAAACCAAAATGTATATAGTTATTGCTATCACGGCGACATTAGCCTCATGCAATAGCGGAAAAGAACAAAAGCTCGAAGCTTTAACCAGCCAGGATTCTTTATTATTGGCACAAGCCCATATTAAAGATTCAACTATAGCCTCGTATATCAATACTATGACGGATATACAGGATAACCTTGACAGCATTAAGAAAAGGGAGAATATAATTGCTATGAATTCGTCGGAAAATAAAACCGCGGACCAAAGTAAGTTAATGACCGATTTAAAGTCAATAGATGATTTCATATTGAACAATGACCGGAAGCTAAATGATTTAGCAGCCAAAGTAAAAAAACTTGACAGGAAAGATATGCGATTGGAAAAGTTAGTCAAAAACCTGAACAATGAATTGGCAGAAAAAGATCAGGAAATAGCCGTATTACAAGCCAGGCTGAGCCATGAAAGCGATTCACTACAGGTAGTATCGCATAGGTTTACCGACAGCATGGTAGTAATAAGAAGACAGAGGGAGGAAGTATATGCATTGACAGATGAGGTGAATACCGTGTATTATGTAACCGGCACTATGAAGGAATTAAAAGACAAAGGCACAATAGACAAAGAGGGTGGGTTTATAGGCTTGGGGGGAAGGGCAGAGTTGAACCCTAATTTAGTTAATTCCTCGTTTACTAAAGCTATAAAAATCAGTTTGTCAACAATCCCATTGAATGGCAAGTTCCGGAGATTGATTACTGAACATCCTGATAAATCATACGTAATTTCCCATAACGGGAATGAAGATGAACTGGTAATTAAAAACCCATCGGAATTTTGGATGGAAAGTAAATACCTCGTAGTTGCTACTAAATAGATAATTCATGGCCGTGTTACTGCCGGGAAGAGTATGGCTTATACATAAGTTTTTACTTTCCCCGGCCCACACGGGTTTCAGGATAAATATAAGCATGACCTAAATAAAAGATGAATCAAATACTTCAATACTTAACCCAAAAATCAAAACACGTATTTGATGACATTAAGAATGAAAAATTCAAATACAACCTGCTTCAGGCTATTCCTTTTTGGTCTGCCTCGTTCATTACCGGCTTGATTGCAATAGCGTATGCAAAAATATTTTCGATGGCTGAAGGGCTCACGGCAGGGGTATTTCATTTTAAAGGTTGGCTAATATTTATTTTGTCGCCTATTTGTTTTATTAGTTCCTGGTGGTTGGTGAAACGATTTGCGCCTTATTCCCGGGGTAGCGGAATACCCCAGGTAATGGCTGCCATTGATATTGAAAACCCTGGAAATTCTTCTACAATAAATAAGTTGTTGGGGCTTCCCGTAATTATAATTAAAGTAATTTCAAGCACCATTTTTGTTATTGGAGGTGGTGTTATAGGCCGTGAAGGACCAACTATCCAAATTGCAGGTTCTATTTTCCGGAAGATAAACCAAATTTTACCCAAGTGGTGGCCTAAAAATTCAAAGCGCAATATGATAATGGCAGGAGCGGCGGCAGGTTTGGCGGCTGCATTTAATGCTCCGCTGGGTGGTATCATGTTCGCGGTAGAAGAGCTTGCTGAAACACACATGGGTTATTTCAAAACAGCTGTACTTTCGGGTGTAATTATTGCAGGGCTAACTGCCCAAAGTTTGTCGGGCCCATATTTATATCTTGGCTTTCCGGTAGTAAATAACGTATCGCACTTTATACTTATTGA
Source organism: uncultured Bacteroidota bacterium (assembly GCA_963767125.1). Taxonomy (GTDB): domain Bacteria; phylum Bacteroidota; class Bacteroidia; order JABEUT01; family JABEUT01; genus JABEUT01. The sequence continues at coordinate 14,719 of CAVYDB010000049.1, forward strand.
TATTGTTATTGTTGCTTTGCTGGCAGGGTTATTGGGTAGTGCTATGTCAAGAATAATAGTCCTGATTTTTAAGTGGAAATCGAAATTCACAGTTACCCGCCAGCATATATTGTATCTTTTATTCTCTTCCTTAGTTTTAGCATCGCTGGCTTTCTTTTTTAATTTTGGAATATTAGGTTCCGGCAAGCAATTATTAACCACATCCCTTTTCTCTTCCAATAAATATTCTGTTTGGTATATGCCTTTATTTAGAATACTCGGACCTATCCTTTCTTTTACTACCGGTGCATCAGGAGGTATTTTTGCACCGGGATTGAGTGCCGGGGGCAGCATAGGGTCTGTTCTTTCCGGGTGGTTGTCATTATCTCCTACCGATACAAATGTGATGATTCTATCAGGCATGGTAGCATTTTTAACAGGAATCACACGGACTCCGTTTACTGCCGCCATACTTGTTTTGGAAATGACTGATGGGCATAGCCTTATTCTCCAGCTTATGATGGCTGGAATACTTGCTAATCTCGTTTCAATGGTGGTAGATAAGCAATCTCTTTACCAGTATTTAAAAAATCAATATATAAACGACTTACAAAAAGACGAAAAAACCACACTTGTGGCTGCTTCAGATTAAGAAGATCTATCAGATTAAAATAAAGTCTTGATTCTTACTGGTAATTCGAAAGCGTAATCTTCTTTTCCAGTTCCACTATATAAGCTTTGAAACGCTTATCAGTATCAATAAGGTTGTTACGGTTTTGCAGGCATGTAATACCGTTGCATGGTCTTTGCCCCCGCATTGCATACCAATGTTGGCAAGAGATGATTTGGTAAAGCTCTTTGCAAAATACATAGTTATCTGCCTGGCTTGCACTACTTCGCTCTTACGGGTTTTAGATTTTATCATATCTATAGGCAGACCAAAATAATCGCAAACTACTTTTTGGATATAATCTATGGATACTTCGCGGGCGGTGTTCTTGACAAACTTGTCAATCATTTGCTTGGCAAGTTCCAGCGTAATAGCTTTTTTGTTGAGCGATGACTGAGCAACCAAAGAGATAAGTGCTCCTTCCAGTTCCCGCACATTACTATTAATACTATAGGCAAGATATTCCACCACATCGTCCGATATATCAAGCCCTTCGGTATAAATTTTCTTTTTCAGTATGGCAATGCGGGTTTCAAGTCCAGGTATTTGCAGGTCGGCTGCCAGTCCCCATTTAAAGCGTGATAACAGGCGTTGCTCCATACCTTCAATTTCCACCGGGGGTTTGTCGCAGGTAAATACCAACTGCTTTCCGTTTTGGTGAAGGTGGTTAAATATATGGAAGAACACATCCTGGGTTTTTTCTTTCTTAGCTAAGAACTGAACATCATCCACAATCAACACATCAATCATCTGGTAGAAGTTGATGAAGTCGTTTTGAGTATTGTTCTTGGTAGCATCAATAAACTGGGTGGTAAACTTTTCTGAAGATAAATACAGTACTGTTTTGTTCGGGAAATTATTTTTAATTTCTAATCCTATTGCATGGGCAAGGTGGGTTTTCCCTAATCCAACTCCGCCATATATAAATAAAGGATTAAAAGAAGTGCCGCCGGGTTTTTGTGCTACTGCAAATCCGGCTGAGCGTGCCAAACGATTACAATCCCCTTCAATAAAATTTTCAAAAGAATATCCAGGATTTAATTGGGGGGCAATATCTATTTTCTTTAACCCAGGAATAATGAAAGGGTTACGTATAGGGTTCTTATTAATATCAATAGGAATAGTTACAGCCTGCGATTTAGCAGCCTGCTTATTCGTGCTGGGAGCTTTTACATTGTAAGGCTTTGAGCTGCGTTGAGTTTTCCATTACAATGCTGTACTCAAGGCTCGCTTCTGAACCCATTTCCCGCTTTACCGCCTTTTTAAGTAACCCTATATAATGCTCTTCGAGGTATTCGTACACAAACTGGCTTGGAACCTGTATCGTAAGGACATGGTCACTCAGCTTAACGGACTTAATGGGTTCAAACCAAGTCTTAAAACTTTGCGGTGTTACATTATCTTTTATAATGGCCAGACAGTGTTCCCAAATTTTAAGGTGTGATTTTTCCATTGCAGGCGACGAGGGGATAAATAGTTCGGTACTATGTAATTTTTTACGGTTACTTTTTTACTACTTCAATTTTGGGATTGCAAAAAAAAACAATTCAACTGAATTATCAGAAAAAATATTTTGTTGTTTTTTCAAAAATAATTCGGGTGTGGTTTTTGTCTGCATGGCGGTCATTTGAGAATCCCAATAAATTCAAGCATTTTCAAAGGTACTGAAATTTTGCTGTGCTGTTGGAATTCTTCGGCAATGATAAATAATTATTTGCAATCGCCGCACGAAAAATGAAAAAATATTTTTCTTTGAGAAGAGAAGAAAAAACAGCCCCGAATTCAAAAATTATTTTACCAGTTCTCCGGCAAGTTGCAGGAGTTGGGTTTCACTGACCTTGGAATTGTAGCGGTCGCTCACCACTTGGCTTCCGGCAGCGGCATAGCTCGCCTGGGCTTGTTGTAGTTGAACTATATTGGTTGTTCCAATACGGAATTGTTCCAATGAGACATCTACATTTTCTTTGGCAATAACATAATTATCTTCATCCATCTTCAAAATTTTCAGGTTTACCTCGTATTGTTTAAATGTTTGAAGCAGATTTGCATTCACCTCGAAGTTGGTTAAATCATATTGGAATTTTGCACTTAGTTCCGCCAGTTGCGCGTTCTCATGTTGTATATTAATTATAGACCCATTAAATAATGTCCAGGAGAAGGTAAGCCCCGCCCCTATCAATCCTGTTGACTGATTATACAGTGAAAAGCCGGCATTTGATTGGGAATGTGTCAATCCATATTCCAGTCCGAGATTAAGAGTGGGCAAACGCATAGCTTGGGTTTCTTTTACAGTATTTTCGGCAACCCGTATGCCTGTTTTCGCTAATGCAAGGGAAGGGTTTTGAGTGAATGCCAGGTTATTCAGGCTATCATATTTCAACTCTCTTCCCATATCAATATCATTCCTGACACTATAGGTCGTTTCAAGGGGCAATTCCAATAATTGATTAAGGGAAATACTGGCATTTATTATGGCAACCTGTTGTTTCAGGTAGGCAGAATTTTGGGCATTATAACTGACTTCTGCTTGTAAAAAATTTAGTTTTGACCCGGTTCCAACCTCGTATTGTTTTTCAGCAATATCCATCTCTTCTTTATAAACCGCGAGATTAGAATCATCTACCGCTAATAGTTGTTTTTGTTCCACTACATTGTAATAAGCTTCTATTACTTCCGCAACATTATCTTCAATAGTTGCTTTCAGGTTCTCCATGCTTTCGTCTTTTAATAAGCCCAACTGGTTATATGCTATAAACATCCTGGTTCCGTCAAAAAGGGTCCAGGAGAGTCCCAGATAAGGACTTATGCCTGTTGTAACGGCACCGCCTTGTTTCACATCGAGCCCGGAACTATATCCCTGGCTGATAGAACCAACTGAAGCAGTATAGGTTGCATTTGCACTAATATTAGGTAACATACCGGCTACTCCCGGGGCATAATTATTGGCAGATGTTTTATAGGCGTTTTGGGCAAGCAGAATATTGTAATTGTTTTTTAAAGTGATGGAGATAGCGCTGTCCAGCGTAAATATTCCCCCCTGGCTTTGTTTTTGGGGCAGGGTTTGTGCTTTAATGGGCTGATAGCTGATGGCTAATAGCTGGCAGAAGAAATATATCAGGAAGAATTTCTTCATATAGTTTCTTCTGCTTTTTTTTCTATATGTTTTATGGGTCTTGCCATATAGCTATAGATGGCAGGAATAACAAACAACGTAAGTACAAGGGCAAAAAGCAAGCCGCCTACAATAACAGTACCTAATGATTTTCGGCTGGTTGCACCCGAACCGAATGCCAATGCTATCGGAAGCGCACCCAATGCCATTGCAAGGGTAGTCATAAGAATAGGGCGTAAACGGGCTTCGGCTGCCTCTAATATGGATTCTCTGAATTCCACACCTTTTTCCTGCAACTGGTTGGCAAACTCTACTATTAGAATACTATTTTTAGTAACCAGCCCAATAAGGGTTATGATTCCAATCTGGCTGAAAATATTCAATGTTTGGTTGAAATACCAAAGGCATAAAATAGCCCCCGCCATAGCGAGAGGTACTGTAAGCATAATGATAAAGGGGTCGATAAAGCTTTCAAATTGGGCCGCAAGGACCAAATAAATTAATACCAGCGCAAGTAAAAATGCAAATGATAAATCGGACGAACTTTCCGAAAAATCGCGCGATGCACCGGCAAGTTCGGTATGAATATTAGGCGTAACATACGGCTTTTTGGTTTCCGGATCGATCAACTCTCCAAGCCTGTCCAGTTCCTTAATACCATCTCCGATAGTATGCCCCGGAGTTACGTCGGCGCTAATGGTAGCCGATTCAAAGCGGTTATAGTGATAAAGTTGTGCAGGGTTTGAAGTATCTCTTATCCGGACTAAATTATCTAATTCCACTAATGTGCCTTTGCCGGAATCACTTCTCATATAGATAGATTGGATATCTAAGGGTTTGGTCCGGTCTTCATTTTTTAATTCACCTATCACCTGGTATTGGTTATTGTTCATATAGAAATATTGAAACCTTTCCCCGCTCATGGCTGCTTCAAGGGTTTGGGCAATATCGATAATAGGAACATTCAGCACATCGGCTTTTTCACGGTTGATGGTAATATCCAATTGTGGGTGATTGAATTTCAAGGTTCACATCTACCTTAGTTAAGTATGGAATCTTTTTGGGCAAGCGCTAAAAACTTGGGAAGCACTTTTCTTAGTTCTCCCACTGTAGTGGCTTCCAGCACATATTGCACAGGGAATGAAAATTTGCCTGAACCCACCGCAATAGTTTGTTCCTGCACTGGAATAGTTCTGGCGGAAGGGAACCGGCTAAGTTGCGCCGACATATAATTGGCAATATCATTTTGCGAACGTTTGCGCTCGTCAGGTGGCGGGAGCATCATTCTTGCATACCCTGTATTCAATGCTCCTGAACCAAGGAAAAATGGCGCTGCAATGGTAATGAAAACTTTTTTTTCTGGTACCGAATCCACTACTAAACGGGTAATGGAATCCATATATGCAGTAGTGTAATCATACGATGCCCCTTCAGGGCCCGTCACCAAAAACCGTATCATAGATTTATCTTCCAGCGGAGCTATTTCCTGGTGAAGGGAGCTCCCGGTAATATAAATGATCCCGAAACAAACGACGATAATAACAATGCTATCCAGCGCCTTTTCATAAATGATTTGAGAAGCCTCGAATATCCTTCATTCATGCGGGTGAAGAAAGGTTCGGTCTTCTCATAAAACCTGGTTTTCTTATTGCTTTTCCGTACCAGTTTCACACTTAATACAGGCGTAAGAGAAAGAGAAACAAAAGCGGAAATAAGTACAGAACCCCCAACTACTATGGCGAATTCACGGAATAGTTTTCCGGTAAATCCTTCTAAGAAAAGAATAGGTAAAAACACAATGGACAAGGTAATGGAAGTAGTAATAACCACCATAAATATTTCATTGCAACCTTTTAGGGCAGCCTCCATAGGGCTCATGCCCTCTTCAATTTTTTTGTAAATATTTTCTGTTACAACTATACCATCATCCACCACCAAACCGGTCGCAAGTACAATACCCAACATAGTAAGAATATTAATAGACAACCTGCCAAATACATGATGAAAGAACGAACCGATAATACAAACCGGAATATCAATCAAGGGCCGGAAAGCAATTAGTAAATCGCGGAAGAAAAGAAAAATGATAAGTATTACCAAGCCCAAATGCAATGGCAAATGTTTCTTCCACATCGGTAATTGAATTTTTAATGTTTTTAGTAGAATCAAGCGCAACATCCAATTCATAATCTTTCGGAACGCTTGCTTTCAGCATGGTCCATGCGCTTATAAAACTCATTGGCAATATTTACATAATTGGCGCCCGGCTGCGGTACAATTCCTAATCCAATCATAGGAGTACCCGATTCTTTCAAAATGGTTTCCGGGTTTTGCGCCCCAAGTTCCGCGTAACCAATATCTTTAATGCGGACAGTCCTTGTTCCACTGCTTTCAATAACCATGTTATCAAAGTCTTCTTCGGTAACAAGATTGCCGCGGGTATTCACTGTCAATTGCGTGGTTTTGCTTTCTACCGTTCCCGAAGGGAGATACACGTTTTTAGCAATAAGCGCCCTTTGCACATCCAGCGGGGTCATTTTGTAAGCAGCCAGTTTCGCAGGGTCCATCCAGATACGCATGGCATATTTTCTTTCTCCCCAAACCTGTATCGTACTCACATCGGGAATAGTTTGCAGGGTATTCATAAGCACATTCTCGGCATAGTCAGTAATCTGCAAGGAGTTTTTTGTTTTGCTCCTTATTAATAGGGCTACAATAGCATCAGAATTGGCATCGAGTTTTGTAACTACCGGCGGAGCATCAAGATTTTGAGGCAATAAAGCCAACGCCTGTGAAACTTTATCACGAACATCATTGGCTGCAGTTTCCATATCGCAGCCCAGGTTAAATTCAACAGAAATATTGCTGGAACCCTGCGCCGAAAATGAGGTGATATTCCGGATGCCCTGTACTCCATTAATGGCTTTTTCGAGCGGGGTTGTAATTTGCGATTCTATTACATCAGGATCAGCTCCTGTATAGTTGGTTTGTACCGAAATAATAGGAGGGTCAATAGCAGGATAATCCCGGACTCCGAGCCTTTTGAAGCCAATACAGCCAAACAAGACAATAATGATTGACATTACGCTTGCAAAAACCGGCCGTTTAAGACTTATGGACGAAAGACTCACTTAATTTAAGATTTAAAATTTATGATTTAAGATTTTGTTTTGCCCTGAGCGTTTTTAAGGTGGTGGAGAAAATTGCCGTCAATTCACTTGCTTCTTTCATTAATGTTTCAATTTCATTTTTTACTTTATTGAATTGGGGAATCTCCGGCATTATTTCCAGCCAATACAAACTTTCATTCGATTCTTCAAGTATAATACCCATTTTTGCAATAAACTCCTTTCCACTTCTGGAACGCAATGCAGCCCGATAATTTGCTCCAATAGATGTAACAGACCTTACCAATTGGTTTGTCAATACAAAAGTTATACTATCCTTAGGGAGCGAATAAATAAACTTTATCACTTCAATTCCATACCTTTTGGTTCTTATCTTTAATTCATCTTTGGTCATTTCAATATATAGTGAGACTTCAAATCTTAAATCTTAAATTTAAAATTTTAAATGATTTAATTTTACTTTACTTCCCGGATATATCACCATGCTGCCTCTTACTATAATGGTATCCCCTGCATGCAGGCCCTGTGTTACCTCAACGGTAGAGTCTGTACGAATACCTAACTGGATAGGTGATGAAACAGCAACTCCTCCTCTATATAAATATATTTCCTGCCCTATTACCTTAGGGTTCACTGCTTCAGTAGGCACCATAATTGCATTATCAGAATGTGAAAGTGGAATGGTAATATTAGCAAACTGCCCGGGCAATAATTTGCTGTCTTTATTAGGCATCAATGCCCGAATATGCAGCCCGCCCGATGTTTGATCAATCTTAGGGTCTATGGCATAAATAGTGCTGGTAAATGTTTGATTAAATCCGGCAATGGTAAAGTTTATAGTATCGCTTTTATGCAATATGCTTGAATATTTCTCCGGAACATAAAAATCAATTTTTATAGGTGAAATCTGTTCTATATCGGCTATTATTGTACCGGTAGTTATATAACTTCCCGGGCTAACATTTTTCAATCCTATAACCCCGTCGAAAGGGGCACGGATATTACAATACCCAATAGATACTTCTATCAGTTTCATATCGGCTATTACTCCATTAAGGTTATTAAGGGCTATATCATAATCTTGCTGGGAAACCCCATTGATAGCGAGGAGTTTTTTAGTCCGTTGTTCGGTAAGTTCATCCAATTGTTTAGCTACTTCATCCTTTTGCAATTGTGCCTGGTATTGAGAATCGTCAATCTTAATAAGTAAATCACCCTTTGCGATGTGCGAACCCTCGGCAAAATTTACCTCCGTAACTACACCTGCAATCTGGCTTTGCAGGTTTACTTCTTCATTCGACATTACATTACCCGATATTTTAATAATGTTGGAGGCTGGTAAAGCCTTTGTAACCATAGCATCCACCAATACAGCTTTCTTAGCGAGTTGCGGGCCTATAATGGCATTATTATTTGCAGGACGAATATAAATAAGGATACCCACTACCACTATTATTATCAGTATCCAAATAATGCTTTTTTTCATGACTATCAAGAGTATTATTTAGATTGGGAAATATATTTCATATTATGGTAAATTATTTCAAGCTGTTCGTGCAGTTTGCTTATCTCCGCTTGTGTTAATCCTTTGGTAATAGAGCTATTCATCTCGTTGACATTTGCCAGTATCTCGGGCATATTTTCTTCCCCTTTCGCTGTTAGCTGTATCCAGTGTTCCCTCCTGTCGTTTGGGTTTTGGGTGCGCTTAATAAATCCTTTACCTGAAAGGTCGTCAATCACCCCAACCATCATTGCCTTGTCTATGTTTAGCATTTCCCCCAATAATTTCTGGCAACAACAACTACCCATTTTATCAAGGAGGACCAATACCGAAAATTGCCTTTCTATTTCAAGGTGCTTCAGTCTTTTTACAAGTTCCCCATGATAAAGCTTTCCAAGCATATCGAATTTTCTTCCGTAGGAGAAATCCTTAAAATCAAAAATGGAATTTTGCTTTCCCTGTGTTGACATAAATTAAAAAGGGAGCGGCAAAGATAGTTTAATTTGTTAATAGTTTTGGGTGCAAACTAATTTTAGGTTTTTTTAACGTCAGCCAAAAAGCAAGTTTTTGTAAAAGCCGACTCTATATTTATAGCTTTCAATTTCCGATAGGAGGGTTTGGTCGATTAATTTTGATGAGGATATAACTTTCCACTATCTTGGAGGTCATATAAGAAATGACAAATGGATTCCTTACTGCTGTCGTCAAATTATAGTAACCGAATAAATTAAATATCATATTATGAAACGCTTAATTGCATCTATTTTTCTTGTTTCCTCTTTATCTGTAGTAATAGGAACAACTAAAAGCATTGCCCAGGTTAGTGTAGGAGTTGGAATAAGTGTGGGTTTAGCACCGCCTGCCCTGCCGGTATATGAACAGCCACCTTGCCCTGTGGAAGGATATTTATGGACCCCGGGGTATTGGTATTGGGGTACTTCGGGATATTTTTGGGTGCCTGGAGTGTGGGTGCGTCCGGCAAGGATAGGCTTTCTTTGGACACCCGGTTACTGGGGTTTTGAAGGTGGATCTTATTTTTGGCATGGCGGTTATTGGGGACCTCATGTTGGCTTCTATGGTGGTGTATGCTATGGATATGGCTATGGCGGAACCGGTTTTTACGGAGGACGCTGGGATGGAGGGGCATTCCGGTATAATACCGCTGTATGCCGTGTAAATACTACCGTGATACATAATACTTATATAGATAGAACAGTAGTCAATAATAATACTGTGAATCATAGTAGCTTTAATGGTCCCCGGGGAGTCACTGCACAGCCTAATGCGGCAGAACAATCTGCTATGAGAGAGCAACATATACAGGCTACCAGTGAGCAACAAACGCATCAACATAGCGCAAGCACAAACAGGAACCAGTTAGCATCTGCCAATGGAGGACATCCCTCTACCATGGCAAGGGGTTCTGTTGGAGGACAACGATTTAATGCTGCGGGACATGCCATGAACTCTACCCGTGCAGCGCATCCTGCCACTATGAACAGGGCTCCACATGCCAATATGGGCAGGCAACAAGCCCCGAGGCAGCAAAGAACCAGGCAAGCCGAACCCCGTGGAAGGGCACGCTAAAGAACAAAAGGCTTTATTTCTTTAAAAGAATAGAATAATTTGCTGCTATTAAAGCTGCACAATTCGTTGCATAAGTGAAGGTTTCCTGTGTTAAAAAATAAGGAGGAAACAATATTTCCCCCTTATTTCTGTTTTTAGTTGAAACAACTTGCATGAAAAAAATAAAACTACTCTTTTGTTCTTCACTTTTAGCCCTTAGTTCTTCTCTCTATAGTCCCCTTTTTGGCCAATCGTGGGTGTGGGGCAGGCAAGGCAGTGGGGCAGTTAAAGGAAATGATTTTGGGGCTTCGGTAGCAACCGATAAATATGGCAATGCATTTATTGCCAAACAATTTCTTTCTCAAATATCATTTGGACCGGATACCCTTTTTGGCAATGCGGTAGATAATATGTATTTTGTGAAATACAATTCCTCCGGACAGATTAAATGGGCTAAAAAACCTTATCAAACTTCTGACGCCAATAGTTTTGCTAATGCAATTGCCACCGATAATTGGGGTAATATTTACATTACAGGAAACTTTAATGATACGGTAACTTTCGGTTCGTTTACCTTATCTGCCAGTAGCATAAATAGTTATTTGGTAAAATATGATAGCAGTGGTAATGTTGTTTGGGCTGTTCAATCTGCCAATCCGGGTACGGCTTTTGCATCGGGCGTCACCGTTGACCCAAAGGGCAATCCTGTAATAACCGGGTATTTTTATTATTCAGCCTATTTTGGAGCCTATGCTCTTACAAACAGCGCTTTCAATTCAGACCAAGGTGAAGCCTATATTGTGAAATATGATTCAAGCGGGAATGTTATATGGGCAAAGCAATCTGTTACGTCGGGTTATATAAGTTATTCACAGTCCACCTCAATTTCTTCCGATGAATTTGGGAACAGTTACGTTACCGGATTTTTTGGGGGTACTGCCATTTTTGATTCCTATATACTAAGCTCCAACTCAGTTTCCACCTATCAGGATGGAGATGTTTTCCTGGTGAAATACGATTCCAATGGAACAGTGATATGGGCGGAGCAAGCCATAACTCCCTCCATAACGAACTATGGAATAGGATATGGAGTAACGACAGACCGGGAAGGTAACCCCTATATTACTGGATATTTTTCAGGTGCCATTACTTTTGGCTCTACCTCCCTGGTTTCGGCAGATAGCAGCATTTTCCTGGCAAAATACGACTCAGCAGGTAACCCATTGTGGGCTGAGCAATCTGCAGGTGGCAGCTGGATGGGGTATTCCTTAGCTTCCGATTTATTTGACAACATTTATATTACAGGAATAGGTAATGCAGACACTTTACAGTTTGGCGGAGCTACTTTAAATAATCAGCCCGGATCTCAATCCTCATTTATTTTTAAAACTAACTCCTCCGGCTTGGCACTCTGCGGCTCCATGTTGGTAAATGGAGGAGGAACAGGAAGAAATTACGAAGGGGTTGCTTCCGATTCTACAGGACAATACATTTATACTGTAGGTACTCTTTCCGGGGATACTGTTTTTTGCGCTTCCGATACATTAGTAGCTACCAACGGAGGTGCAGCACCTTATCTGGCCAGGTGGATGAAATGCAGCACAGAGACGGGAACAAACCTTATTGTATCTCCCGTTTCTTCTGTTTCTGTTTTCCCCAACCCCAATAGTGGTATTTTCACAGTAGCCCTCTGTCATACTGAGCTTGCCAGCCCGGATGAATCGGTCGGAAGGGTTTCAGCATCCCAATCTAAGATCGAAGTGTATAATGTAGAAGGTCAAAAAATATTGAATGCGACCCTGAAACAAGCTCAAGGTGACAACACTATTAACCTAAACGGGCAACCAAGCGGAATATATCTTTACAGGCTGGTTACAGAAAATGGAAATTTGATAGGGGAAGGAAAAGTAATAATTGAAAAATAGGAAGTGACGGGCTTCCTGCTTCAGGGGGATATTTAGCAGTATGGCAGGTAAATTATATATTTTATGAAATTAAAAGCTCTTCTTTATTTTTTGTTTTTCACTTTACATTTTACACTCTCCTTCGGGCAGTCCTGGAATTGGGGGACAGCAGGGTATATGCCACCGGGATCAGATAACAATTCTTGTACCGTAACTACAGATAAAAACGGTACTGCATACATTACCGGTCGATATAGCTCTTCCGTTATCTTTGGTTCAAATACATTAGCCTGTAGCGGGGAGAATGCCTATTTAGTTAAGTACGATTCAGCAGGAAGTATTCTTTGGGCAATCCAACCAACCGATAGTGCGAGTTCTACCAGTTCGGGTTCATTTGTGGCGACAGATAAACCGGGAAATATTTATGTATCCGGACTTTTTAATGGGCTCGTTACATTCGGGACATTTTCACTCAGGACCGAAGAGTCCCAATACTCAGCTTTTTTAGTAAAATACTCTCCTTCGGGAAATGTTATTTGGGCGAAACAGGCATCGGGCTCAGCAAGCTCTTATTCTTATATATCTTCAGCGGCAGTTGATGATTCCGGCAATATAGTCGTTACAGGATATTTTCGTGATACTGTTAATTTTGGCGTAAATAGGTTGATTTGTAATAGTTTTGAAAATGTTTTCCTCGTAAAATACAATTCATCCGGAAATGTACTTTGGGCTAAACAGGCTATCATTCCTTCTCTAAATTGTAATGCCATGGGGAATTCAGTTTCTACAGATAATGCTGGAAATGTATATTTATTGGGTACTTTTTACGATACGCTATCGTTTAGTTCATATTCTGTAACAAGTCCCAACAGTTATTCTGCTTTCCTGGCAAAATATTCGGGAACAGGTAATGTACTATGGGCAAAGCAAAGTATAAATTCCTCTATATACTGCAATGGTTATAGTAGTTCCGTAGTAACTGACAAGGAAAATAATCTTTATATAACCGGTTTTTTTGAGGACACCATTGCTTTTGGTTCCTATATTCTAAATTCTCCTGTATCACCTACTGTATTTTTAACAAAATATGATTCCAGTGGTAATATACTGTGGGCCCAACAATCTTCTGCAGGTTGGTTAGGTACTGGATTATCTGCTGACGTATCAAATCATATTTACCTCGTTGGATATAGTAGTATCAGCGAAGCTCAAATTACGTTTGGCAGTTTTACACTGAATGCTGTTCCCTCGGCAAATCCCAATACTTTTTTAGTGAAATTTGATCCTTCGGGAACTGCCATTTGTGGGTCAATCCTTGAAAATCTTCAAGGTGCAGGAATTGCCTCAGATTCATCTGGCAATTATTTGTATGTGTCAGGAGCATTTTACAATGACACAGTGTTATGTGCAGCAGATACTTTAATTTCTACCGACGGCGCTAATGATATATTTGTAGGGCGTTGGCAAAACTGCCCGGTTGATGCCGGAATAAATAATATTGCCTCTCCAACATCTTCTGTTTCTGTTTATCCTAACCCGAATAATGGCATTTTTCAACTACAAGTTAAGAGCGAAGAACTAAGTAGCAAGAGTATGTTGGAGGTATATAATGTAATGGGGGAGAAAGTGTTTACATCTACCCTTCCTCCTCCCATGGGAGGAGGCATATCATTGCCTATACAAATAAACATATCCTCTGAACCTGAAGGAATATATCTTTACAGAGTTTTGAGTGAGACGCGAGAATTGGTGGGAGAAGGAAAATTGATTATAGAAAGGTAAATGATACGTCCGCCTGGCTGAACCTTTCGGACGGGCTTTCCCCCCCTTGGGGAAAGTATGGAATGGGATAAAGAAGGAAAGATAATAATTGAAAAATAAAAATTTATAATTCTAAAATTAAATAGTATGAGAACAAAAATTACTTTACAAACTGCATTCCTCTTGTCACTTTTCATGTTTACCTTTTCACTTTCCATCGGGCAAAGTTGGGATTGGGGTCAGCAAGGTATTGGAGGAACTAAGGCAAATGACTTTGGTTGCTCTGTTGCGACCGACAGGCACGGCAATGCATTTGTTGCCAAACAATTTATATCGCAAATAACTTTTGGCCCCTATACCCTTATAGGTCCACCGGAGGATAATATGTACTTCGTAAAATACAATTCTGCGGGGGTTGTGCAATGGGCAAAATGCCCCAACCAGAGTTATTTTTCTCAAACTATAGTGACCTCCCTTATTACAGATACGGCAGGAAATGTATTCATCACAGGGTTTTTTAATGATTCACTCTATTTTGGTTCAACCCGATTATATGCAAATAGCACAAGTATGTTTTTAGTAAAATATGATAATAACGGGAATGTACTATGGGCAAGACAAGCGAGTTCAGGCACCTCTTTTCCTACCTCTGTTGCTACCGATGAAAAAGGCAATTGCTATGTTACAGGGTACTATGTCGGGTTAGCTGTTTTCGGTTCTTATTTCCTTTCTTCATCGGGCGCAGCCACTACTCCAATTATAGTGAAGTATGATAAAAACGGGAATGTAGTGTGGGCCACTGAAGCCACTTTTCCTACAAACTTATGCGGCGGAGAAGCTGAATCTATTGCTACGGACGATTTTGGCAACATTTACGTGTCGGGTTACTTTACAGATTCTATCCGTTTTGGCTCCTATGCCCTAAATGGGACATTGAATAATTCCACCGGAAATGTTTTCCTGGCTAAGTATGATTCAAGTGGCAACCCGAAATGGGCAAGGATGGCGAATGCAGTATCGGGGTTAAGTTACGGGATGGGGTATTCCGTTACAACTGACAGGTCGGGCAGCCCTTATATTGCGGGCTATTTTAACGATTCCATGAGTTTTGGCACTCAACTCCTGGCAGCTAATCACGACAGCACTATATTTATTGCAAAGTATGATAGCTCGGGCAATTTCAGTTGGGCTGAGCAAACAACCAAAGGTCCCTGGTTAGGTCTATCCCTGGCGTCTGATATGAATAATGTGTACCTCGGAGGTATCGGCACAGCAGATACTTTATCAATCGGGTGGAATACACTGTATAACCCGGGCGATAACAGTTCCTCATTTATACTGAAATTCAGCCCGGCGGGTAATATGGTTTGCGGTTCTATATTAAAAAATGGTGGGGGCACCGGAAAGACCTATGCAGGTATTGCCTCAGATGTAACAGGCAGCTATATTTATTTAGCAGGTGTGTTATACCAGGATACCATATTTTCCGGTTCCGATACTTTAATTGCATATACGGGTGGAACATCCCCTTATGTCGCCCGCTGGCAAACCTGTGATGCCATAACAGGAATAAATCCTGAGCAATCTCCCGTATCTTCCGTTTTGGTTTATCCCAATCCGAATGATGGAATTTTCACGGTGGTTTGTCATTCTGAACGAAGTGAAGAATCCCAAACAAAAATTGAGATATATAATATAATGGGGCAACAGGTTTATTTTGCGACCCTGAAACAAGTTCAGGGTGACAATCTCATTGACCTTACAGGGCAACCTAATGGAATATACCTTTACAGAGTAATTTCAGAAAATGGGAATTTGATTGGAGAAGGAAAGGTAGTTATTCAGAAATAGGAAATGATGCGTCCGCCCGGCTGAACCATTCGGACGGGCTTCCCCCAAATGGGGGAAGTTGGTTAGGGGCAAAACAGGAAAGGTAATAATTGAAAAATAAGTATCTTTACTTTCAAATGGATAGATTATGAAAACAAAAATTACTTTACAAACTGTTTTCTATTTTTCACTCTTCACTTTTAGTTTTTCACTTTCTTTTGGGCAAAGCTGGGATTGGGGGGCGGCTGGGTATTCTGTATTAGGTGCAGGTAGCGGTATCTCACCGATATCAATGGATGCAAACAGTAATACTTACATTACTGGAGTTTATAATACGAGTATCACATTCGGCACCCAAACATTGACAGCAAGGGAGTTTAGCGCATTTCTTGTAAAATATGATTCTTTGGGAAATGTAATTTGGGCAAGACAACCCTATTATGATGGAGGAGATAGTTGGGGTTCAGCAGTATGTACCGATAATAGCGGAAATATTTATATATGTGGGTTTTTTATGGATGGGTGGCTTATATTTGGAAGTGATACATTAAAAGCTGGTTTGGGAGATGAAGAAGATATTTTCCTTGCCAAGTATAACACTACGGGGAATATTTTATGGGCAAAGCAGTCAAAAGCATTTGCTTCAAATGCAAATGACGCATATTCAGTAGGGACTGACAAATCAGGTAACGTATTTATTACCGGGTATTTTGAGGATTCCATCTTTTTTGGGAGTTTTAAATTAACATCTCCAAGTGAGAAGTGCCCTTTCCTTGTTAAATACGATTCATCAGGTAATATACTTTGGGCTACAAAAGCTGATATGCCTTCGAGTGGTTGTTATGGTGCTGGGTATTCGGCTTTCTCAGATAATTCAGGGAACATATATATGGCAGGAGTGTACGAGACAGCCATTTTTTTCGGTACAACTCAACTATTAAGTTTAAATAACGACTGTCCTTTTTTGGCAAAATTTTCACCTGCGGGCGATATACTCTGGGCAGTTCAAAATAATACCCGTATCGGCGGCGGAGTTGGGTTGGCAGCTATTACAGATAATGAAAATAATGTGTACACGACGGGTGAATTTTGGGACAGTTTGCAGTTTGGCTCTACCGTATTAAATTCCCCTTCGGGCGATGCAGCATTCTTAACAAAATACGACTCGAATGGCGCTGTATTGTGGGCAGAACAATCATCGGTGGGATGGGCTGGTACCGGATTGGCTAAGGATAACCCAAACCACATATACCTGACTGGTACAAATACTTTGAGTAACAGCAGAATCAGCTTTGGGTCAGTAAGTCTCAATGTTGTACCGTGGGCTGCTGCCAATGCATTTTTGATAAAATTTAATAGTTCAGGGAATGCAATTTGTGGTTCCACTCTTGAAAATGTTGGGGGTAATGGAGCATCTGTAGGAGTAACTTCGGATAATTCAGGTAAATATGTTTATACTTCTGGAAGCTTTGGAGGCGGAGATACTGTTATTTGTGGTCCTGATACCCTAATTAATGCAGGTTATGGTCAAGTTTTTACCGGGCGTTGGCTAAATTGTGCTAAAGATGCCGGAATAAATAATATCTCATCCGCAAATTCTTCGGTTTCTGTTTTCCCAAATCCCAATAATGGGAATTTCACCGTTGCGTTTAATCAGGCAGAACCTATTTCAGCCTGTCTGCCGAACAGGCAGGCATCCCAACCTAAAATTGAAGTGTATAATGTAGTAGGTCAAAAAGTATTGAATACGACCCTGAAACAAGTTCAGGGTGACAATCTCATTGACCTTGCAGGGCAACCCAATGGCATCTATCTTTACAGAGTAATTTCAGAAAATGGGGATTTGATAGGGGAAGGAAAGGTAATAATTGAGAAGTAGAAAATAACTTTGTAACTTAGTGTCTTTATTTGAAATAACTTCTCGCCAAGAGACAAAGACGCTAAGGAAATGCGCGATGTATAGAAAGTGTACCCCTTTCCCATTTAGAGAGAAGAAGTTTAGAGAAAGAGAGAAGATACTGGCAATTGGATAGTAACTTTGCCTGCTTCCCAACGTTTTATTAAGCCCTTACGTTTCAGTTATAAATAAATAGTATTTTTACACTAAAACTTGGGCTATGAGAACAACTAAACTATTTTTTAGTTTATCATTTTTCACACCTATTCTATCTATTTCATTATCAGCCCAAACTTTTTTTCAAACATCCTATACCGCAAGTATATACGGCACAATAGCTACTGGTGTAATTGCAACAAGAGATAGTGGGTATTTAATCGTGGGGAGTATTTCTGCGTATTCAAATAATAACGCTCTTTATGCTGTTAGGGCAAATAGATTTGGAGATACCTTATGGTCATGTATAATTTCATTTCCATATGGTGGGCTCAATGGAGGAATGCAATATGGTGCAGAGGTAGCAGAAGGAGGTTTTTTGATTGGTTGTAATATTACTGATGATAGCCTTGAAAACGATATTGGTTTAGTACGCCTTAGCAATGCAGGAGATACTCTATGGACGAGGGAATACAATAATGGTATTTTACCGACAGGTAATTCAGATGCTTTGGGAGGCTTGCAGGAGACAGGAGACGGTGGATTTATAGTTGGAGAATGGACAATGAATAATATTTTAAACAGAGATCCCCCGGTATTAATGAAATTAAATTCGACAGGTGATACTGTTTGGACTAAAGTATACCGAAGTTCGGGTGAGAATTGCATCTTTGATTTACAAATTGCAAATGATGGAGGATTTATCCTTAGTGGATATTCAAATGGTTATGGTACAGCTGGTTTTTTTGATGCGTTAGTAATGAAAACTGATTTTACTGGTACCGTACAATGGGCGAAAATGTATGGAGGGCGCAATGCAGAAGAAGCCTTTAGCGCTCGACAAATTCAGTCCGGAGGATATATGTTTACAGGGTATTCAGGCAGTTGGAGTTCTGACGATCAGGTGTTTCTTGGGATTACTGATTCTGTGGGAAATTTACTTTGGTCAAGATTATATGGTGTTGCTAACCAATTCGTAGGGTATCAAACACCCGATAACGGATATTTACTTGCAGGAGATGGCAATTATGCTACCATTTTCAAAACTGATCCAGCCGGAAATGTTTTGTGGGCAAAAGAATATGATACCCTGCAATATTCCAGATTTATAACAGCCACAAAAGCTTTAGATGGAGGTGTAATTGCAGTTGGAGAGGGAAGTTCTGTATATGGTTTTAGCTGTTTTATTAAATCGGATTCAATTGGTAATGCAAATTCCTGTATTTTCTCTACAATTCCTATGCCTGAATCATACCCGACACCTGCGACAACTGATTATCGTGATACTGAAATGAATGTGCACACAAAAATGTTTAATTTTCCGGTGACAATAGGAAAGGGAGGAACAATAACCGACCTTTGCTCATCTGCAGATATTCCAACTCTAAATAAAGATTTATCACATTTTGTAAATATATCTCCCAACCCAAATAAAGGCGTATTCACTGTCTTTTGTCATTCTGAAGAATCTCCTACTATTATTGAAATTTATAATGTATTGGGCGAAAAAGTGTACTCAAAAGGCCATCAGCCATCAGTTAATGGATATCAGCTTAATTTGTCCTCCCAACCCAATGGAATTTACCTTTACAGGGTGATTACTGAAAATGGGGATTTGATAGGGGAAGGAAAGGTAATAATTGAAAAATAAGAATGAAAACAAAAATCCTTCTTTACTTTTCGCTTTTCACTTTTCACTTTTCCTTCAACCGCCTTAGCGGCGGCGGTAATCTCTGCGCTCAATCCTGGCATTTTCTCCCCAATTCCCCAGCACAAACCTTCCGCCACGATGACCTTTGGTTTATAAACAACGATACCGGATGGGTGGTTAATGTAAGCGGACAAATATGGAAAACGATGGATGGAGGCAATACCTGGACTCATATTTTCCAGCAGGCTTCTTCTTTTCGGTGCGTCAGCTTTTTCGATTCTGTTCACGGGGTGGTGGGTAATTTAGGTACTGATAATTGGGCTCCTACCAATGATACTAATCCTCTTTATGTAACTGCCGATGGAGGCAATTCCTGGACATTACCCATTATAAACGGACCTAAACCCAGAGGTATTTGTGGCTTATGTAAAGTGAATGATTCGGTTATTGTAGGCACAGGAAGGTTTGATGGTCCCCCGTTTTTTGTGAAGAGTACCGATCGGGGTAACACTTGGACTTCAAGCAATATGAATGGTATGAATGCCATGCTAATTGATATTTACTTCACTTCTCCCGATACAGGCTTTGTAGTGGGTGGTAATGATTCTATTGAAGGGGCTTCATACTCTATGATTCTTTATACAACTAATGGGGGCAATACCTGGATAACCAAAATTATAGGCAGCAAACAGGGAAACCACTGCTGGAAAATAAGCCACCCCTCCCCTACTGTTTATTATGTGTCGGTAGAAGAATTATATAGCAATGATACGCTCCGCTTCTTTAAATCAGATGACGGTGGTAACACATGGAAAGAGCATATAGTGGCAGGGGTAAAGTATGGGTGGAGCCAGGGTATCGGCTTTGTGAATGATACCCTTGGTTGGATAGGTGGAAATACCTATTGCCTCGCTACATCAGATAGTGGGAGAACATTCGATACGGTCAGCCCTTCCACCCTTTTACCTAATTTGAACCGGGCAAGGTTTCTGAGTGATTCAGTTGGGTATGCCGTAGGCGAAAGGGTCTATAAATACTTCAAAACTTCTTCAACAGGTATAACCCCTGTGGTAGATTTAAAGGGGTATATGCTTGAACAAAATATCCCGAATCCATTTTCAGGTACTACAGTTATACGGTATTCTATACCCATTGCCCAAATGGTTCATATTGAGGTTTTTGATGATGGAGGCAGAAGGATTACAACCCTCGTAAATGAAACTAAAGCCCCTGGTACTTACGAGGTTGAATTTGTTTCACCTTATGGCGCAGGCAGAGGTTATAATGATGCATTTATATGCTCTATGGTTGCCGGCAATTACAGCAAGCGTATAAAGATGCTCTCCGTGAAGTAATTACTGAAAGTTAGTATCATAGCCACAGGTTCGGGAATACATAGTTTAAGGTAACACACTGGCTGCCTTTCTCTGAAATGATGCTTTATATATATTATTTTACTAATATTTGCTTATAAAAATATACCCCCTGAAACCCAATAGCGACACAGCATTCCGGGAATTGACTCACAACCAGTTGGTTGAATAGTCGGATTTATGCCGTTTTATGCCGTTTCTTTTGAAAGAGTAAAACGTCGGTAGTATATCGGAATTTTTTATCTCAAACTCATTTAAGTATTCCCAACCCTTGAAAATTTTCCTAACTTTGTAAAAACAAAGAGAATAGGGAAAAACTTTACTATATTTTTTAAGGTACCGGGTAGTTTCTTACATCTTAATAAAGAATGTAGTGTAGTTTTGTAAAACCCCTATGAGTCTGCATAATCTTGCACAAATTGTTTTAGTATTCTTGCTGAGCATGGTTAAGTTCGGCTTTGGGGGGGTTCCATTGGCTGTAATGGTCGATAAATTTCCCTTCTTCAAAGCCATTACCATCACCACTGCCGGAGGCATTACCAGTGCTATTATTTTTGCCTACCTGAGTGAATGGTTTTTAGAAAAGTGGCATATATTCCGGTCAAAATATTTTCCCCACAAAGAGCGGAAACACGCCCCTGAAAGTAAGCTCACCAAAAAAATACGGGAGAGATGGGGTTTATACGGGCTGGCTTTTTTTACGCCTTTTATTTTATCTATTCCCATCGGAACACTTCTCTCCGTCTTTTTTTACCACGACAAGCAGAAAGTTATTTCCTACATGATAGTATCTATAGTTGCCTGGGATTTATTTTTCTATTACTTTTATAATTATTTCTATCCCTTATTGGTAACGCATCTTCATATAAAATAAATGCCTGAATTTAGTTCGCTTATTCAAGATAATCTTTCTCAACTGCTTCAACTGTCTTTAGATGCCGGCAAAGCCATATTGGAAGTATATGGTACGGCATTTAGTGTAGAGTTAAAGGACGACCGTTCCCCCCTTACCCTTGCCGATAAGCGGTCCCATGAAATTTTATATAAGGGACTTAGTGAAATTGGAGGTATTCCGGTACTAAGTGAGGAGATGAAACAACTTCCTTATGAGGAAAGAAAATCATGGGAAAGATTTTGGTTGGTTGACCCACTCGATGGAACGAAAGAGTTTATTAAACGCAATGGGGAATTTACAGTAAACGTAGCTTTAATAGATGGAACGGAACCTGTTTTTGGGCTAATTTATGTGCCCGTAACCGGCAAACTTTATTATGCTTTGAAAGATTATGGTTCATATATGGTTTCACTTACTACCTTAGAGGTTATCCCAACTACTTTCAATGAAATTATTGCCATAAGTAAGAAACTGCCCATTGAGCACAGCCCGGCAGGGGAATTTACCGTTGTAGCAAGCCGTTCGCATTTATCTCCCAAAACAGAAGCTTACATTAACGCGCAAAAAAGTAAACATCCGATTGTAAATATTGTTTCTGCAGGTAGTTCCTTAAAATTTTGTTTGGTTGCAGAAGGAAAGGCGGATGCCTATCCCCGTTTTGGTCCTACTATGGAATGGGATACAGGGGCCGGGCATATTATAGTTACGGAAACAGGTAAAAGGCTTATTCGCTGCGATACGATGGAGGTACTGACTTATAATAAACCTAACCTCTTGAACCCTGATTTTCTCGTTTACTAAGTAGAGCCAAATTTCCCGGTTTCGCTTATTCTCAGTAATATTGCAGGAATTTATTAACGTAAAGTATGGCAAAAACCGCACTTATCACAGGTATTACAGGGCAAGATGGAGCGTATCTCGCTGATTTTCTTTTAAAAAAGGGATATACCGTTCACGGGGTAAAACGCAGGAGTTCGTTGTTTAATACCCACCGTATAGACCATTTGTATAAGGATGTTCATGAAGGGAAATCTAAGTTTTTTCTTCACTATGGAGACCTGACTGATTCCACTAATCTTATCCGTATTGCACAAGAAGTAAAGCCCGATGAAATTTATAACCTTGCTGCCCAGTCGCATGTAAAGGTTTCTTTTGAAACTCCTGAATATACAGCCAATGCGGATGCTATCGGAACTTTGCGCCTGTTGGAAGCTATACGTATATTAAAGTTAGAAGAAAAAACCAGATTTTACCAGGCATCTACTTCCGAATTATATGGCTCTGTACAGGAAATCCCTCAAAAAGAAACTACTCCTTTTTATCCCCGTAGCCCTTATGGGGTAGCTAAGCTATATTCTTACTGGATTACCAAAAACTATCGCGAAGCGTATAATATTTTTGCATGCAATGGTATATTGTTTAACCATGAAAGCCCTGTAAGAGGAGAAACATTTGTTACTCGTAAAATTACCCGTGCGGCAGCCCGCATAAAATTAGGGTTACAGAAAAACTTATTTCTCGGAAACCTCGATGCAGAAAGAGACTGGGGACATGCTAAAGATTATATTGAAGGTATGTGGATGATGATGCAGCACGAAATTGCAGACGACTATGTATTAGCAACCGGTAAAAAAATATCAGTGCGTAAATTTGTGGAAATGGCTTTTGCTGAAGTGGGAATAACCTTGCAGTGGAAGGGTAAAGGGGTGGATGAAAAAGGTATAAATAAAGAAGATGGCAAAATACTGGTGGAAGTAGACCCCGCATATTTCCGTCCTACCGAAGTAGATTTATTAATAGGCGATGCCAGTAAAGCAAGAAAAACATTAGGGTGGAAGCCTAAATATACCATTGCCGATTTAGTAAAAGAAATGGTAGCATCGGATATGAAACTTTTCAGCAGAGATAAATACCTGTTGGAAGGGGGACATGAAATCAGGAGATTTAACGAATAATCCATTTTGAAGTAATGGAAAAGAATGCAAAAATTTTTGTTGCAGGTCATCGGGGAATGGTCGGCTCTGCAATTATAAGAAGGCTTGAGCAGTTAGGTTATAGAAACATTATTACACGTACTTCCTCCGAGATTGACCTGAGAAACCAGCAACAGGTCTTTTCCTTTTTCGAACAGGAAAAACCCGATTATGTTTTTCTGGCAGCCGCAAAGGTGGGAGGAATATACGCCAATAACACGTACCGGGCGGAATTTCTATATGATAACCTGATGATTGAAGCGAATATAATTCATGCTGCCTATTTAAGCAAATGTAAAAAACTTCTTTTTCTCGGTTCTTCCTGCATTTATCCGCGTATGGCTCCCCAACCACTAAAGGAATCGTACTTGTTAACAGGTCTTCTTGAATATACCAACGAACCTTATGCCATTGCAAAAATTGCAGGCATCAAGTTGTGTGAATCATACCGCCTACAGTATGGTTGCAATTTTATTTCGGTGATGCCAACCAATTTATATGGGCAGAATGATAACTATGACCTTGCAAAGTCTCATGTATTGCCTGCCTTGCTCCGTAAGATTCATACTGCTAAAATAAAAAGTATTCCGGCTGTTGAAATATGGGGTTCAGGTACACCCATGCGGGAGTTTTTGCATGTAGATGACCTCGCAGAAGCGTGTTTATTTTTAATGGAGAATTATAGCGAACCGGAATTAATAAATATAGGCACCGGTACCGACATATCTATTAAAGACCTTGCTATGCTGATTATGAAAGTGGCAAACTATAAAGGGGAAATCAAATTCGATAGTACCAAACCGGACGGCACCCCGCGCAAATTAATGGATGTAAATAAACTGTTGGCGCTTGGCTGGAAGCCTAAGATAAGCCTTGAAGACGGGATACGGATGGTGTATAAAGATGTGGAGAAGATGACTTTTGCGGATTAATAAAAAATCGCCACAGATTCACAGATTGGAAATATGAACTACTTTAAAAAGCATCTGTCTTTAATCTGTGAATCTGTGGCAATCTTTCCTACAAAAAAAATAATTTTCACCATTTTATTGGGCTGCGGAATTATTTCAGCTGTAACAGCACAACAATTAAATCTTTATCTTAACCAGGAATATAGCTCCTATCTTGATCAGGGAGTCTATAATCCCCAGGTAAACCTGCATACTGGTTTTAAACCACTTATACAAGCCCAGGTTGACCATTTTGTAAATTCTGATTCCTTACGAGGATATGATTTCACCTCAGAGAAAAAATCCTGGCTTTACCGCAAAGTTTACCAGGAAAATCTTTTCATCATTCACGATTCAGCCTCGCAATTCTATTGCACCATTGACCCTCTTTTTAATTTTCAGGCAAGTATTAACCATAGCGATTCGAATAAAAAATATTTTCAAAACACAAGAGGTATTTTAATACAGGGAAATGTGGGGACAAAGTTTGCTTTCTCTTCTATCTTTTGGGAAAACCAGGCAACCTTCCCTTATTATATAAATCAGTTTGTGAAAGATAACTATGTAGTTCCCGGCAATGGAAGAACGAAAGCTTTCGGAACCGATGGCTACGATTTCTCCATGCCCGAAGCCTATTTGTCTTTTTCTCCTTCCTCACATTTCAATTTTCAGGTTGGATATGGTAAAAATTTTATAGGAGACGGCTATCGTTCCCTTCTTTTATCCGACAATAGCTTTGCGTATCCTTATGCACGAATCACTACTACCTTCTGGCATTTGCAATATACTAATCTCTACACCGAATTTATTGACCCTTTTGCAGACCCTGCCATTGTTTCAAATATTGAAGGGCTATTCCAACGCAAAGCAGGTGCGTTTCAGTACCTCAGTTGGAATATTGTTCCTCAAGTGGAATGGGGAATTTTTCAGGGGTTGATTTGGACAGCAGCAGACCAGTATAACCACCAGTTATTCAACTTAAATTATTTTGATCCTATTATCGGTATAAATTCATTGAGTTATGGACTTGGAAATACCAATAACATAGTTCTTGGTTCCACATTGAAATATAAAATAAGCAGGAATTTTATGGCTTATGGGCAGTTAGTAGTTGATGATTTCCCGCAAAACGGTGATATGCACTCTTTTTATAACCAGACAGGCTACCAGGCAGGTATTAAGTATTATAACAAGTATGGAGAATTTCAGCTTGAGTACAATCAGGTGCGACCATACACTTATTCAAGCAGCGATTCATTGGAAAATTATTCTCATTACGACCAGGCATTGGGTGACCCTTTAGGAGCCAATTTCAAAGAACTTATTGGGATAATAAATTTACGATACCACCATTTCTCTGTTCACCTGCAAGGTAATTATGCGTTGGAGGGATTGGATTCTACGGGAACTAATTATGGCAACAATATTTTCCTGCCTGCTTCCAAACCTACCTTAACATCTACCGATGTAATGATGTTGCAGGGAATAAAAAGCACCCTGATGTATATGGATGTTCATATTTCTTACCTGATGAACCCCAAAACCAATATGAATTTCACTATTGGTGTATCGCGCAGAACATTAAGCAATAGCTCAACTTATGAACCTGCATCCACCATATTTTATGTGGGATTCAGAACGAGTATAGAAAATATGTACGTGGATTTTTAGGCGTTACCCCTTTCCTTACTTCCCCAATGGGGGGAAGCCCGTCCGAATGGTTCAGCCTGGCGGACGTATCATTGCCTATTTCTCGATTATTATCTTTCCTTCTCCAACCCTGCTCTTTACTCTCCCCCACAGGGGAGAACATTTCTTTATCTCTCCACCACTATTTTTCCTTGTCCCACTAATTCGCCGTTCTCACTTAAAACCGTATAAAGATAAATTCCATTGGGTTGTGCGCTCAAGTCAATCTCGCTCAAAGCCCCTTTATGGGTTTGGGGCTGAATGGTCTCAGCAAACACCTTTTGCCCCATCACATTATACACCTCCAACACACTCTTAGCCCTTAGTTCTTCGCTCTTGACTTGTAGTTGAAAAGTGCCATTATTTGGATTTGGATAAATTGTCATCCCTTCGCCCTCAGCGCTTATCGCATTAATACCAGTTGGGAGTCCGCTTATTATGCGGATTATATTATTATCTAAGTCTGCAATATAGAGGTTACCGGACGCGCTTAAAGCTATTCCGGAAGGATTATATAATTCAGCAGATGTAGCAGCCCCTCCGTCCCCGGAATAGTCTCCGTGACCGGTACCGGCATCATATCCATTACCCGCTACGGTGCTTATAGTTCCGGAGGTATTCACTTTTCGGATTACATAATTACTTTCATCTGCAATGTAGAGATTCCCGAAACCGTCAAAAATTACTCCGGTGGGACCACTTAATTCAGCGGCTGTGGCGGCTCCTCCATCCCCACTGTAACCACCGTCGGGAAAACTATACGCATAATTACCCGCTACGGTACTTATGGTTCCGGAGCTATCCACCTTGCGTATTACATTATTACCTGCATCTGCAATGTAGAGGTTCCCGGAACCGTCCAAACCTACTCCATATGGATCATCTAATTCAGCGGCTGTGGCGGCTCCTCCGTCACCGCCATAACCAAACACCAACGCATCATTACCTGCTACGGTGCTTATGATTCCGGAGGTATTCACCTTGCGTATTAAATTATTAACGGCATCTGCAATGTAGAGATTGCCCGAAGCGTCCAAAGCCACTCCGTAAGGAAAATTTATTTCAGCAGCTGTAGCGGCTCCTCCGTCCCCGCTATACCCTCTTCCAAATGCATAATTACCCGCTACAGTGCTTATGCTTCCAGATGTATTCACCTTGCGGATTATATTATTACCCTTATCTGCAATATAGATGTTGCCATAAACATCAAAACCTACTCCGGACGGTATATATAATTCAGCAGCGGTGGCAGGACCTCCGTCCCCACTATAACCACCATAACCCGTTCCAAAATTAAATCCATTTCCCGCTATGGTGCTTATGGTTCCGGAAGTGTTTACCATGCGGATTATATTATTATAATTATCCGCAATGTAGAAGTTGCCAGAAGCATCACAACCTACTCCGGTGGGAAGAAATAGTTCAGCGGCTGTTGCGGGTCCACCATCCCCGCTGTAACCTGCGCCGAAAGCATGATTACCCGCTACGGTAGAGATGGTTTGAGAGAAAGTGAAAAGTGAAAAACTAAAAGTGAAGAGTGAAAAACAGAAAACGCTTTGGATAGTAATTTTTGTTTCCATATCATAGGCTTTAAGAAGTAAAGATAAAGATATTTTTTAACCAAATGCGAAAAATTTGCAATGCAAATACTACACATTTTCTCCCCATTTGCATAATAGTTGTACTATATGTCACACCCTTTTTTTTAGTGACATAGCGTTATATGTTGATAATCAATAAGTAAAGCCCCATTTTTAGGGCTATTTCAAGAGTAAAATTTGTGACATAAGAGGGTATATGCCATCGGGAAAAATGATGAAAAAACAGAAGATAAATCTACTCTAAGCAGATAGTAATTACTGATAACTGACAACTGTCTACTGTACCACCTGCTCTGCTTTCCTTGCCTCCACAGTTTTAATAAGTGAAGTAAGAATGAATTTGCCATCGGTATTACCGAGTAATTCATCGGAAGCCCTTTCAGGATGTGGCATTAAGCCAAACACATTTTTTGTTTCATTGCATATTCCTGCAATGTTTTCAAGGGAGCCATTAGGGTTTGAAGCGGCTGTTATTTCACCCTTCTCATTACAATATTTAAAAATAACCTGTCCGTTTTTATGTAATCTTTCGAGTGTTTCAGCATCGGCATAATATCTCCCTTCTCCATGCGCAATGGGGATGGTTATTACCTTGTCTTTCGGAATCCTGTTGGTAAGAATGGTACTATAGTTTTCCGCTTTCATGTAAATATTCTTGCAGGAATAATGTATGCCCGAAGTTGGTTGGGTATTCAATAATAAAGCGCCCGGCAAAAGGCCCGCTTCACAAAGTATCTGGAAGCCGTTGCAAATGCCGACCACATAGCCTCCTTCCTTACTGAATGAAGCTACTTCTTTCATAATGGGGGCGTATTTCGATAAGGCGCCGGCACGTAAATAGTCTCCATACGAAAATCCTCCGGGAACTATAATAATATCGCAGCCTTGCAGGTCAGTAGTTTTATGCCATAACGGAATTGCCTCCTGTTTAAATATAGTTTTCAGAACGTAAATTGTATCATGGTCGCAATTTGACCCCGGAAGAACTACTACACCAAACTTTAACATTTTGCCCTTAATTTATACGGCAAATATAGGCTAAAAAAACATGCTGATTATTACTCCCGCCAGTAGCGACAGGAATAAAAGCTCTGAGATATTTTTCGCCTTTGTTTTTAAAAAATAAGCTGACATGACAAAGGAAACCGGTATGGCAAGCAAGGAAAATGCCCTTGCATCTTTTACCGGGCATATCAATACAGAGCCTGCGGCAATAAAGATAAACCAGAGTACCAGGGTCCAGAATTTTTGGGTTTTAATAACATTCTCGGTAATTCTGTTCATATAAAACCACAGGCTCCCCAATGCAATAGAGCAAATAATAACCATAAGGGTAAGCTGTTCCCATGAAAATGAAAAGAGGACACTGTGATACACAAACTCGCTGGTTATTTTGTGGTACCAGGGATAGTGGGGGAAAAATACAAGGTTATACGTAAACGTAAATATAAATGGAACTAAAAACCCTAAAAAGGTACATATCCACTCCCTTATATTTATGGTTCTAATGGTAAATAATCCTACCCAGAGCAAAATAAGAAATACCATGGACGGGATATAAAACAAGGTGGCAATTGCGACAAACAACCCCGAATTAAAAACCTCAGGCAAGGCTTTTTCTTTCAGATAAGAAGAAATAAGTTCATTAATGGCAAGAACCAGGAAAAGAGAGGCAACAAGAGCGGGATAAAAACTAATTAAAGAAGCAGCGCAACTTAATAACACCACCAGAAAAAAGAATGGAAAATAGGTGGATTGTTTCAGCAAGGAATGTTTGTTTACAATTCTGTTCCATATTGCAGATTCAATCAACAGGATAGCAAATCCTGCCAGGGCTTTCAACAAAGGGTAGTTTCGTATTTTATCGAAAAAGGGAGCGAGTAATGTAATGTCGGTATAAGACTGGGCTGCTATAGCGGGCTTCAAAGCTGTTGTAACCCATAAAACTATACTAAATAGGAGGCTGAATATAAGCAGCAGGAAAGGATTGGTTTTAAATATTTTCAGTAGCATTTGAGGTGAAATTTGCAAATAAAAAGCATAGGTTTCATATAATTACTATTTTTGCGGAAAATATTCTATATGATGCTCCTCAATTGGTACAGTTATTCAATCACTTATTTTTGGAATTGGCTGGGTAAAGTATTGACTATATCTTTTCATCTTTTACAAAAGTTAGGAGAAGTCCCTAATGCATTTTATATACTTCTTATCAGTGTCCTGTTCTTTTATTGGATGTTTAAAATGAACAGCTATTACAAAGATCATAAAGATAAAGGACTGATTCAATAGGTTTTCCTTTCCCCCTCTTATCTAAAATCACTATATAAATTTCCTAAGGAAGTCCTTATTCCAATTGTAATATAAGGACTGTTCATTTCCGTGCCGGCAATATTTCCGTAATTCTCAATCTTTTCAACATTTTCAGATAAGGTAATTTCTGCTTTCAGGTTCATTTTGGGAGAAATAATAAAATCTGTTTTCAGGCAGGCAATTCCAAGATAGGTAGAAACACCCTGACCTACATAGTTCCCATACTGGTAAGGGTGGTTATTGTAATTAATGAAAATATTTTCACCAAAATCACTGCCACCAATGTCTCCACCAAAATGGTAGGCTACAATACTTCCCTGTATTAAAAAGCTTTTGTGGTAATAAGTTAAGAAGGATGCTGACTCAATAAAGTTAGCGCCTTCCGGATCTGCAAGGGGTTGGTTGAAGTTGGAATAGTTTTGTAGCGGATCGCGGGCAGTGTATGTATAGGGTCGCACATAATTTATCTCGGTTTGAAAAGAAAGGTTTTTCACTTTGAACAAATCAAATGCTTTAAATCCCACTTGTACACCTTGTTTATTCGCCCACCAGCCATTATGGTCAATTATATTTTGCAGTTTAAACTCATCTATAAGGAGCTGCCCGTAGAACTGTTCTTTCTGTGCTACCTTAATTTTAAATGCAAGCCCGAGGTTTGATTTATCAGGGTCCCCTATATTAAAGTTATTTGATTGGTAGAAAAGAATAGGATTCAAATAGCCCGGGTCAGGTCCCCTGACATTTTTTCCACTATCCCCATCGTAAGTTACTGCTTCAAAAATAGAGAAGTTGCACCGGGGCGACGCATTCCAGCTAATGTACTGGAAAGAACTGTATTTGGTATGAAAATCCTGCACAAGCCCGCTGGGGGCTTCGGCATCTTTCATTACTGTGTACATGCTCACAAATTCTATTTTCCATATCGTTGCCGTAATTTTAAAATAAGGATAACTGGTCGAAACATCAGATAGAAAAAGAGAACGGTACCCGTCGCCAAAGAACTGCTTTCCCTTTCCCAATTGAAAATTGAAGTGGGAATTAAGCCTATACGATAAGTACCCATCCCAATATTGATACGAATATCCTGTAGCTGCAGAGCCATACGCATATCCCAATCCCGGAACTACTTTTTCGCGCTTAATTATGCTGTCTAAAAAAGCAGGACCAACAATATCTCCGCCCAAATAATTGCCCGAGAAAGAAAATTTGCTTCCTATTTTACCATCCAAATGCAATCCGGCGGAATAATCATAGGTAGCGGTTTTTCCATACACATCGTATCCTGCGCTTCCTCCTATCAAGGGAGAAATAGTAGCATTTAAAGCGCCTGTAGAAAACAGGTTGTCTTTCTTTTTAAAAATAAAATCTTTATATTTTGTTGCACTGTCGCCATGTATAGCAGCACCTGTTTTCTCCCTATCATAAGGCATTATACTGGTGAATAGGGTGCAATTTTTATTATTCAAATCTGCCTGGTAAGGCACTAGAAAATCACGGTCGAGGGTCATATTTGTTTGACCATCCACATAAAAAGCATAAATTAAAAAAAAGATAAAAAATGGTGATTTTTTATACATCACATAGCATGATGGTGTTCCATTTCTTTCATAATACCGGCTTTGTTTTTGCGTAGCCGGTGTTTTAAGAATACTGGTATCTGGAGGGCCAACATGGCAAAGCCGCCTACAATAAGAAATGCTATTGTAGGGTTTAAGCCCCTCACCAGGAATACGAGTCCCACTACTGCTGCTGTATAAATATATAGCAAAATAGACGCTTGCCCGTGACTGAGATTAATATCAATTAAAGCATGGTGTATATGATTGCGGTCAGCGGAAAGCGGTGAAACACCTCTTACCGTTCTTATTATAACAATGCGTAGCATATCCATAAGTGGATATGCAAATAAAGCCATAACAAACAAAGGACGTGAAACATTAACCATATAGGATGGTATTTGAGCTGAATCAAATTCTATTAAGCGGATGCCAAGGGTGCATAGTATTAATCCTACAAAAAGGGAACCCGAATCACCCATAAAAATTTTGGCAGGTGAAAAATTGTATATGATAAATGCACTTAATGCCCCGGAAAGTGCAAAAGCTATTGCTGCAAGCACCGGGCTCCCGCTGAGAGTAAACCAAACACCAAAACAAGCAGCCCCAATTAACCCTATACCGCTAGCTAGCCCATCAAGCCCGTCGATAAAATTAAAGGCATTTACAACAACAACGAAAGTAAACACCGATAAAAAGGCACTTGCCCAATCGGGTATCTCATGGATACCGAACAACCCATGAAACCCGGTGATACGTACCTTGCCCATTAATACCAATATCATCCCTACCAAAATATGTCCCAATAGTTTATAAATAGGCGCTGTGCCTACAATATCATCTTTTATCCCGATAAAAAATACTATCAGTAAAGCGGCAAAAAGGTAATTGGCATCCGTAATCACCACTTCAGCAGCAGAAATACCGGTGTTTCCAATGGTTGGCAATAAAAGGGTCAGAGAAAATAAAGTTCCGGCAAAAATGATTAGCCCACCAAGAGTAGGCGTGTGTTTTGAATGTACTTTTCGTAAGTCCCCTGGTTCATCAGTAAGGTTTTTCATAAGAGAAACCTTAATGAGAGAAGGGGTACAGACAAAAACTACAATAAAAGCAACTAAAAATATAAGTATTTGTATCCCCATCTGTAATACATTTATATCCGGTGCAAAGATAAAAATAATAATAATATTTCCCGGTAAAATATTATATTTGAGATGCAAAACTTAGTGTTATGTTGCAAATTCGGTTAAAAAGAATGTTTAACAGGAGGTTTTTTCTCCTGATGTTGTTTTTCGCAAAATCCTTTGGGGTGTTATGCCAATCTCCTTTGGTTTCAAATTCTATTCTTCCTCTTTGTACTAAAATTCCTGCCACTCTGTTAGATGGCGACACGGTAGCGGTATTTAACCTAAGCCCTGTGGTAGTGGTTTCAGACAGGGTATTTCCCGATATTAACCAAGCCATGAAATACTACATGCTCCGCCGCGATGTGAAAGTTGCCTACCCTTATGCTATTATGGCAGAAGCCACATTCCGGCAATGCCAGGAAACCATTCAAACCATGTCTTCGGAATCGGAGAAACGCCGCTATTTGAAAGAGATGGAAAAGCAAATGATGGCACAGTATAAGGAAAACCTGAAAAGCATGACCGTGAACCAGGGTAGGATACTAATTAAACTCATTAACCGTGAAACCGGAACCACATCTTATGAAATGGTGAAAGAACTGCGAGGTTCTTTATCGGCATTTATGTGGCAAACCGTAGCCTGCCTGTTTGGTAATAACCTGAAAGATACCTACGACCCCAAAACTGAAGACAGGGAGATAGAGAATATTATCCAGTTGATTGAAACAGGGGCAATTTAATTAACATAGTTTTAAGGGGGCAAATTTATACATAGCTTTTATTTTTGCCAATTTTTCAGGCTAAAAAACAGGTGGTTTTATTTTACAGTATTTTACACTTTTAACAGTATATATTAAGTGCGAAACAAACCCCTGTTAGTTGCAGAATACCAATTTGTTATAGTCCATTTTACACTGCCCATATTTTACACTTTCTTTATAGTCTGTAAAGTGGGCAATGCAAATGTAATGCATACGGTTTTGGGGATAAGCCACAGATTCACAGATTGAAAGACAATATTTTGTTGTAACATGCTGATTCATAGGCTAAAATAATTTTCTGTTGAGAATGATTTTAGTTTCCGCTCAATGACTTTTGAGAGAAGTCACATTTGGCGCAGTACCTTTGAGTTATGAGTTAAAAACAACTAAAATATTACTGGTTTGAGGGCGCTTAAAGGCGGCTGCAAGTAGCTTTGGAGGGGAGGTGCCATTAGTCATTTTAGGTTTAAAAGATTTAACTTTTTACTAATTAATGATTCCTTTTTAAGTTGGCACTCCCAAAATCGTATGACTTTCCATCCTTCTCTTCTTAAAATTTTATTCACTTCCCTATCCCTTTTTTTGTTTCTATTTATTTTGGTTTGCCAGTATAGTTTATTTATTGAAGGTTTTAAATTTCTGCAATTATGACCATGCCAAAAACATCCATCAACAAATACGGCGATCTTCTCATGTGGGAAAATAAAATCCGGTTTCCCTTCGAGTTTAGAGTTTCTTCGCCAACCGGTAATTCTCTTTATACGGAAACACTTAACAAGTTTTAATTCGGTAGATTTATTATTGCGACTTCTAATTTGCCGCATTATTTCGCTAATTTTTAGTATAGCGATCAATCGTTATTGGAATATTTGAAACTATTTTAATGTTTCCAAATTCTTCGTGATAAGTTAAACGAAAGCGGTCTGGATGGTCTTCGTCTTCCAAAACTTCATCTGTACATTCAAAACATAATGGATGATAATTTGCTAACCATCCTGATGGAGCGATTTCAAAATCTTTCTCTACTGCACAGAGATGGCATTCCCACCTTTTTTTCATATAGTTGCAGAGTAACTTATTTGGGTTATTTGTCTTTCTACTTTTTTAAATTTTAACCCGCTGTTTAATGGGTCAAAAAAATATTGGTGAATGGGTTTTTCAATAAAATTTGACACTACGAATAAACAATAATCCTTTTTTAGATTCTCTGCAACGATAAACTCCTTTTCAGTCATAGCAATATTCCCAGTAATTGTGTTTATTCCTTTCACTTCAATACAATAAAAATCTTTATCGAAACTAAGTTTAAAATCAAATCCGCAAGCAAGGTTTGTTGTATCACTTAATTCAAACCCTTTGAAGTCACTGATCGTGCTATAATTTACCTTAAAATACTCTTCGGCTGCTCTTCCGGTAACTAATCGTTTTGCTACTGATTGAGTATAATCCCTCTTTTCTATTTTTTCTATAAATCTCTCGATTTCATAATCTTTTATAACAAAACCTTTGATTAATTCCGTAAAATCATAGAAGCTCAAAGATGAAAAGTCATTAAGGAATTTTTTACAATAATCCCTTATTGGTCTTTTATGCCAACCTTTTCTTTCATTCGGAAAATATGGGTCAAATTCATCGCGGTAATTTTTAATTGAATTTGGCTTTGAACCAATTGAATAACCAAGTGTATTAAATGCTTCTTTGAAACCGCTAAATCCCAAAGAAGTTAATGATTTCTCATCAAACTTTGATAAATAGAGTCCAATAAGAATTGCTTTATCGCGAATGGAAAGCCCATTACCCATTATTTTCTTTGCTGCAAATTATAATCTTGATAAAACCTATCTATATCAGAGGAGAAAACACACTCAGGAATTAAATCATTTTCCAAACAAGACTGATCCATAGCAACCCTGAATCCTCCAATGCCACAAAACAGATCAATGAATTTTATTTTTCCCACGTGGAATCTAAATTAGAGTTCAAATATAAACTTTTGTTTATTTTCAATAGCTGCTCTATAATAAAATATATTAAAACTAGTGCGTTAGTATTTCGCAATAACCGAAAGCTATTTCAGAAAAAATTCAGCAATAGCAATGGAAGAAACCATGACAGCAATGTACTGAACAAGTGCTACAATATAAACGGCACTCGTAAGCCGAAAGCCCATTCCTCTTATTTCTTTAGCTAAGTCAACCTTTTTAGAAAATGGGTTTAACGCGTCAGTTGTAGTCATCTCTCTACTTGTTTTTACCTCAACCCCCTATTAATCTCTTTTAGCTTTTCTGTGCCCGGGCAAAGTTCTTCCTGGGTAAGTTTGTTTAAAGGAGTTTCTGTTGTATTTAGCAAAGAATGCAGGTCTCTTGACTGCTCATTAATATATATCAGCCCGGTAAGTATTTCGCCTTTCGCTTTTGAGTTTTCCAACGCATTCATAGCAGAAATTCTGTTTTGCGGGTCCCATTTTTGCTCCAGCTTATGCAACTGTATCAATGAACCATCGTGCATAACAACCGATTTGGTAGTTCCCTCTTTATATTCAGCGGTAATTTCCTTTTGAAATGGGATAAAGTCAAGGGTAGAAGTAGCCTCCTGGTGTTCGCGCACAAAGTCATACGACTTGGTAGAGCCGGGGTTGTTATTAAACGTTACGCAGGGAGAAATAACATTGAGAAAAGCAAAACCTTTATGTCTCATACCGGCTTTGATAAGCGGCACAAGCTGGTTTTTATCACCCGAAAAACTTTGAGCTACAAAAGTAGCGCCAAGCTCAAGTGCAAGACTGGCAAGGTCAATCGCCTGGAACTGGTTTACATTCCCGGCTTTGTTTTTAGAGCCATCGTCAGCCGTAGCTGAATCCTGCCCTTTGGTAAGCCCGTAGCAGCCGTTGTTCATCACTATATAAACCATATTAATATTGCGGCGAATGGCGTGAACAAATTGTCCCATGCCGATTGAGGCGGTATCCCCGTCACCCGAAACACCTAAGTAGCAAAGGTCTCTGTTGCCCATATTAGCTCCGGTAGCCACCGAAGGCATACGACCATGAACGGAATTGAAGCCATGTGAGTGGCTCAGAAAGTAAGCGGGAGTTTTGGATGAGCAACCAATACCCGACATTTTAGCCACTTTATGAGGCTCGATATTATTTTCAAAACATGCCTGCACTATAGCAGCGCTGATAGAATCGTGTCCGCAGCCGGCACATAGGGTGGATATGGCACCTTCGTAAAAATCGGAAGAATAACCCAACTCATTTTTGGGGAGTTGCGGGTGGCGGAACTTGGGACGTGCGTATGACATATATTAAAAATTTAAGAACTAAGATTTAGGATTTAAAATTTATAAATGATGTTCGTTGGCAGCTAATCAAATCATAAATTTTATTTCATAAATCTTAAATCATTACAGTTTGGTTGTTTTACGTTTTTTAGTTAATTTCTTTTCTATTTGCTGCATCACAAAGTCAGCAGTAATGGGCAGCCCTTCATAATTAAGAATAGGAATCAATTTTTTGGAATGAACACCTAATTCAACTAACATCAGACTTCTCAGTTGTGCATCGCGGTTTTGTTCCACTACAAATACTTTGTCATGAGCTTCTATAAACTCTTCCACCTGTTTGTTAAAAGGAAAAGCCTTGATACGCATAGCATCAAAAGGCATGCCTTTATGTTTCAACAAGTCAATAGCTTCTTCCGTTGACTGGGTGGAAGTGCCATAAAAAATGATACCGTTGTCACATTGATTTTCGGTATGATAAAACTGCGGAGCCGGAACATAGCTTTTCGCTGTCTCAAATTTCCGTATAAGCCTTTCCATATTGCGTTCGTATGGAGGACCTTCTTCCGTATAAGTTGCGTATTCGTCCCTCGATGTGCCTCTTGTTACAAAAGCTCCCTTAGTAGGGTGTGTAGCGGGAATGGTACGGTAAGTAATTCCGTCACCATCCACATCAAGGTAACGACCATATCGTTCGCTGTTCAGTTTATCAAGATCTTCAGATGTCAGCACCTTTCCTCTTTTAAACGTCCTGTTTTCATCCCATTCAAGCGGGGGACAAACGTGGTCATTCATACCTAAATCAAGGTCTGACATCACAATTATCGGAGTTTGTAATTGTTCTGATAGGTCAAATGCATCGGCAGTCATTTCAAAACATTCCTTTGGGTTAGATGGGAAAAGTAATATATGCTTGGTATCTCCGTGAGAAGCATACGCCGCCTTCAACACATCCGACTGCTGCACACGGGTAGGCATACCGGTAGAAGGTCCGGTGCGTTGCACATCAATCAACACAACGGGGACTTCAGCATAATAAGCCAGTCCTAAAAATTCATTCATCAAAGAAAGCCCCGGACCACTGGTAGCAGTAAATGCCCTTGCACCATTCCAGTTGGCTCCTATTGCCATACCTATAGCAGCTAATTCATCTTCCGCCTGAACAATGGCATAATTATGTTTGCCGTTTTTATCTACACGCAATTCTTCACAATATTCTTCAAATGCTTCTGCTACCGAAGTAGAAGGAGTGATGGGATACCAGGCGGCAAATGTAGCTCCTGCATATACGGCGCCTAATCCGCAGGCGGCATTCCCTTCCATCATAATAAGGTTATCAGTCAGGTTGCGCCTTTCCACCCTAATATCCAGCGGATATTTATAATTTGCTTTAATATAATCGGAACCTAAATGGAGCGCTTTAATATTTGGAGCTATCAGCTTTTCTTTCCCGGCAAACTGCTCTGAAATAAGGCTTTCCATTACACTGAATTCAATATCAAGCAAGGCTGAAAGGGCTCCCACATACATGATATTCTTAAATAAAAGCCTTTGTCTTGGGTCGGTAAATTCTTTATTACACATTTCCATAAGGGGGATACCAATGTAGTTTACATCCTCCCTTAAAAATTCCGGATAAAGCATTTTAGTGCTGTCATAAAGCAGGTATCCTCCGGGTTTTACTTCGGAAATATCGCTTTTCAAACTCTGGGCGTTTACAGCTACCATCAGGTCAACCCCACTGCGGCGACCGACATACCCTTTATCATTCACCCGTACTTCATACCAGGTTGGTAAACCCTGAATATTGGAAGGGAAAAAATTCTTCGGGCTTACATATAAACCCATACGGAAAACCGCTTTTGTAAAAAGAAGATTGGCGCTTGCCGAACCTGTCCCGTTAACGTTTGCAAACTTAACTACAAAGTCATTTACTTTATCAAGACCTACCATAGTTTACTGGCTTTAGTTGTATTAAAATTGTTCATTGTGCATCATTTTATCAGGGTTTTGCCTGCAATCGAAAACAGCTGCAATAAGAATACTTTTTTCATCAACTACCCTGTAAACAATTTTATAATTATCGGAAATCAAAAATCTATATCCTTTGCTTATTATATTCTTATTATCCTCTACTCTGCCCAATTCTTTATGTTTAATTAATAACTGTGTTTTAGAAAAAATTTTAGTTTTTATTGATTTTGCAATCGATATGCCGGCAGTAGTTTTATAATATGTATAAATTTCATATATGTCTTTCTTAGCCGAAACCGACCAAATGATCTTCATTATTTACCAGTTTTCAGATTCTTTTTCCAATTCACCCTGGTTAATTACCCGCCCTTTTTTTAAGTCTTTTTCAGCCTTTTCAAGGCGAGATTTATATTCACTTCCTGTCATAGATTTTTGTTTTGCTTCGTAAGCCGACAATACATTTTTATTTAATAACCTATCTATTTTATTGATGGTTGACGCATCAGATAAAGCGATAAGTCTTTCAATTAGATTGAGTTTTTTTGCTTGTATATTCATAGTCACTAACTAAGTATTAGGCAAAATTAGGCATATTCCAACTCTTTGAATTCATCAAATCTCCCATACTTTACTGGCTTTAGTTGTATTATATAAATATTTCTGCATATCCCAGGCTGCGGTGGGGCAACGTTCAGCACACAAACCGCAATGAAGGCATACATCTTCATCTTTCACCATCACCCGTTTGGTGGGTAATATATCCGATACATACAGGTCTTGCGATTTATTCGTCGCCGGAGCCTTTAAGTGTTTCCGCAAATCATTCTCACTGTCCTCATTGGCTGTGAACGTGATACAGGATGTGGGGCATATATCTACGCAGGCATCACATTCTATACATTTACTTTCGGTGAACACAGTTTGAACATCACAATTCAGGCAGCGTTCAGCTTCTTTAAACCCGGTTGCCATATCAAATCCAAGTTCCACTTCCCGCTTGCGGTCTTTCAGGGTCATTTTCTTTTCGGCATGAGGAACTTTGTAGCGTAAGTCCGGTACTACAAGGTTATCGTAACTCCACTCATGTACGCCCATTTTCGTGCTTACAAGATTGGTATATGGAGAGGGACGTTTGTTAATGTCTTCTCCTCTGCAAATAAGGTCAATAGATACGGCTGCATAATGCCCGTGGGCTACAGCGGTAATTACATTTTTAGGACCAAATGCTGCATCACCACCAAAAAATACTTTTGGATTGGTAGATGCAAATGTAGTAGCGTCAACTACAGGCATATCCCATTTATCAAATTCAATTCCCAGGTCACGTTCAATCCAGGGAAACGCATTTTCCTGACCGATAGCAACCAATACATCATCGGCTTCAAAAAATACTTCGGGTTCTCCCGTAGGTACTAATTTGCGTTTGCCTTTGTCATCGTAAACGGCATGCACTTTTTCAAAAGTCATACCTTTTAGCTTTCCGTTTTCTACAATAAAGGCCTTAGGCACATGGTTATCTATGATCGGAATATCTTCATGTAGAGCATCTTCCTTTTCCCAGGGCGAAGCTTTCATTTCGGCAAAAGGGCTGCGAACCACTACTTTTACATGTTCTCCACCAAGGCGGCGGGCGGTACGGCAGCAGTCCATAGCGGTGTTTCCCCCACCTAAAACAATTACATTTTTACCAATTTTATGGATATGTTCAAAAGCTACACTACCCAGCCAATCAATACCAATATGGATATTAGCAGCTCCTTCCTTTCTTCCTGTCATATCAGGCAGGTCCCTGCCACGAGGTGCTCCACAGCCTACAAAAATGGCATCGTAATCTTTACTAAGTAATTCCTTCAGGCTATTGATACGGGTGTTGAACTGGGTCATAATACCCAAATCAAGAATATAATTCACTTCTTCATCCAGCACACTTTCAGGCAGGCGGAAAGAAGGTATCTGGCTACGCATAAACCCTCCCCCGGCTTTTTGCTCATCAAAAAGGTGAAGTTCGTAACCAAGCGGGGCAAGGTCACGGGCAGCCGTTAAGGATGCCGGTCCGGCTCCTACGAATGCTATCTTTTTCCCGTTTTTAGCTACCGGAACCTTAGGCATGAATTTGGTTACATCATCCTTGTTATCAGCCGCAACCCTTTTCAGGCGGCATATCGCAACCGGCTCTTTTTCAACACGTCCACGCCTACAGGCAGGTTCGCAGGGGCGGTCGCAGGTTCTTCCCAGGATCCCCGGGAATACGTTTGATTCCCAGTTTACCATATAGGCTTCGCTGTATTTTCCCTCAGCTATAAGCCTGATATATTCCGGCACCGGAGTATGGGCAGGACAGGCATATTGACAGTCAACCACTTTATGGAAGTACTCCGGGTCTTTAATGTTTGTTGGTTTCAATAGACTTAGTTAATTTGATAATTTGATAATTTGATAATTTGGTGATTGAAAAGACATTATGTGTCTCATTATCAAATCATCAAATTATCTCATTACCAAATTGGTTTCCGTAATGGGGAGTCAAAGTTATTACTTTTTGCAACAATATGATATAAGAAAATACAAGGGATGTAAGCAGCTAATTGTTCATAGGGATATAAGTTGCCACCAAGACACAAAGAGGTTGTTTCCATTTCCACTTATCCTGTTTTACCCCAACTCCTGAACAGGCTCAGTGCTCTTTGCGTGTATTTTCTTTGCATTCTTTGCGAGAAATGTATTTGTTCTATAAAGGCTTCACGCAAAGAACGCTAAGGAATACAAAAGTAACTGACAAAATGTCCAGACTTACTCCTTAAACAATATTTTGGCACGATTATTGATATGTTATTAATAGAAACAAATGAATAATAATTAATAATTTAAAAAGAACATGAGCAAAATAATTGGAATAGACTTAGGAACAACCAACTCCTGCGTGGCAGTGATGGAAGGCAGCGAGCCGACCGTAATTGCTAACAGCGAGGGCAGGCGCACCACCCCTTCTATAGTGGCTTTTGTAGAAAACGGCGAACGAAAAGTGGGCGACCCTGCAAAAGACAGGCGATAACCAACGCCAAAAAGACCGTTTATTCCATTAAACGTTTTATGGGACATACTTTTAGCGAAGTGACCGAAGAAGCTAAACGGGTGCCTTATACCGTGGTGAACGGATAATAACACTGCCTAAGTGCAAATTGACGACCGTAAATATTCTCCCCAGGAAATATCGGCTATGATCCTTCAAAAGATGAAGAAAACTGCTGAAGATTACCTCGGGACATGAAGTTACCGAAGCGGTTATTACCGTACCTGCTTACTTTAACGATGCACAACGCCAGGCTACCAAAGAAGCCGGGGAAATTGCAGGCTTAAAAGTACGCCGTATTATAAACGAGCCTACCGCTGCTGCTTTGGCTTACGGGCTTGACAAGAAACATAAAAACATGAAAATCGCGGTGTTCGACCTTGGCGGTGGAACATTCGATATATCTATATTGGAATTGGGCGAAGGCGTGTTTGAAGTAAAATCAACCAACGGTAATACCCACTTAGGTGGTGATGACTTCGACCAGAAGATTGTGGACTGGCTGGCAGATGAATTTAAAAAAGATGAAGGCATTGACCTCCGCAAAGACCCTATGGCTTTGCAACGTTTAAAAGAAGCTGCTGAAAAAGCCAAGATTGAACTTTCCAGTTCAACAGCAACTGAAATTAACCTGCCTTATATTATGCCGGTTGACGGTATGCCAAAGCACTTGGTTAAAACACTTATCACGGGCTAAGTTTGAACAACTTTGCGACAGCCTTATACAAGCGTTGTATCCCTCCATGCGAAAAAGCAATGGAAGATGCAGGTCTTAAAGTATCTGAAATTGACGAAGTGATATTGGTAGGCGGTTCAACACGTATTCCTGCTATACAAGCCATTGTAGAAAAATTCTTTGGCAAAGTGCCGAGCAAGGGTGTAAACCCTGACGAAGCGGTAGCCGTAGGTGCTGCCATACAAGGCGCTGTGTTGACAGGCGAAATAAAAGATGTGTTGTTGCTTGACGTAACTCCGCTTTCATTGGGTATTGAAACCCTCGGAGGTGTGTTTACCAAGTTGATTGAATCGAACACTACCATACCTTCCAAGAAATCGGAAACATTTTCTACCGCCGCTGATAACCAGCCTTCGGTTGAGATACATGTGTTGCAAGGCGAACGCCCTATGGCAAAAGATAACCGTACCATCGGCCGCTTTATATTAGATGGTCTCCCACCGGCTATGAGCGGCACACCTCAAATTGAAGTAACCTTTGATATTGATGCCAACGGAATATTGAATGTATCGGCAAAAGATAAGGCAACAGGCAAAACACAACACATCCGTATTGAAGCAAGCAGCGGATTGAGCGAAGCTGAAATAAAAAGG
This sequence comes from uncultured Bacteroidota bacterium, assembly GCA_963767125.1. GTDB lineage: Bacteria > Bacteroidota > Bacteroidia > JABEUT01 > JABEUT01 > JABEUT01. Next base: position 57,767 of record CAVYDB010000049.1, read on the forward strand.
ATGAAGGAAGAAGCCGCAGCCAATGCTGAAAGCGACAAGAAAGCCAAAGAAGAAATAGACAAGGTGAATGCGGCTGATGCCCTGATCTTCCAAAGTGAAAAGCAATTGAAAGACTATGGCGACAAGCTGTCTCATGATAAAAAAGAAGCCATTGTAAAAGCCTTGAGCGACCTGAAAGATGCCCACAAAGCAAAGGACTTGGCCCGGATTGATGTTACCCTTGCTGCATTAAACACCGCATGGCAGGCTGCCTCGGAAGAAATGTACAAAGCACAGGAAGCCACTAAAGGCGGAGCCTCGGCACCGGGGGGTGAAGCCAACGGGCAACCCAATGCTGAAGGCGCCGGACATGGAGACGGCTCCGCCCCAGGCGGGTCGGACAAGGAAGTAACCGATGTGGACTTTGAAGAAGTGAAAGACGATAAGAAATAAGAGAGAATAATAATAAAACCCTCGCCGAAAGGCGGGGGTTTTGAGTTAACTAAAATTCAATTGAATATGGAAATAAATGAACAATCAACAATGAACTTCGAATGTCCCCAATGTGGCAACAAATTTGAAGCTGCGATGATACACCATCCGGGAGGAGTAAATGACTATGGTTGGTGGATAATCAAATGTGCGTCATGTGGTGAAATATTTGATCTCTATGTTGGAAGAGATGTTAATGATTCTTCATTAACTACAGGTGGTGAGGTTTTGAAGCTAATGGATCGAGAGGTTTATAAGCAGGAGGATGTAAAAGAAACAATAAAAGAGATCCTTAACGAACAAACTATATTAGAACAAGAATTAGTGAATGGAATAAAAAACTTTCAGCAAACCTACCAAGGCTTATTGCATGAGCATAGACCCCTGCATCAAAAAATTATTAAACAAACTGCCACTGAATCTGAAAAAATGCGATGTTATGCTCTTGAAGCCGAAATGAAAGAAATAAGCAGCCAAGAAATTGAATATAAGTTTGAACTTGTTAAATCCCATTTTGGCCAGGAAGCATTCTCAAAATACAAAGAATGGCATAATTTCCCTCAATTACCAGGTTCCAAAAAAGATTTAAAAAGAATACACACCCTAGAAAAGGAGCTAAAAGGAGTGAAAGACCATTTGTTAAAATTAGGAATTGCCAAATAAACTATTTATTTCAAGCCATGAATAGGGAAATACCCTTTATAATTTAGTCAATGTTTCCAAATTTTCCGTATAAAAATTTTTAATGGAATTTGAAATAGAAAGTTTAGTAAAAAAGTACAAAGATAAAGATTTACCTGTAATCTGGTCAGAGTTAACGAGTGAGGTAATTCATCTGGATAAATTATTTTCTAAATATAGACCCAAGCACAATTCTTCAGATAATGGCTTAAAGGAATATAGAGAGTATGCTGGAGATTTTTTATTCTTCTTAAATACAGGAGTAACCCCTGTCGGTATTGGCATTGAGGGATTGAGAATACTTCTTCCAGTTATTAAAAATTTAGTTGAAAAAGGACAACTAAAAAAGGAAATTTTAGATAGATTTTAATAAGCCCCCGTAGTCGCTGATTTGTAATCAGTGCCTGATTAATTTGTAATCTTTGATTACCCCGTACCTCTTTGGTTTTGTAGCATCAATTAACTGTCCTATAGGTCGCATGTATCCCTGGCATGGTACAAAAGGGACAATGTGGGACTGGCATTTCTTAGGCTACTAACCATTAAGCTTGGCTTAATGTGCAAAATGAAGCATTTATTGCTGTACTTTGCTATATAATAATAGCCTCTGAAAGCCAATAGGGACACAGGTCTCCAGCAATCAGCAGAGAATCAACTGCTTAGATAAGCAACTCCATGCCGTTTTATGCCGTTTTTTTCTCCCCCCCCCTTAGGCACTGATTTGTAATCAGTGCCTGTTTAATTTGTAATCTTTGATTACTTTCTGTAGCGTTTGGTTGATGCTCGCATGTAAAGGTGTGGGAGAAGAAATTTATGATCACTTTCCTGACGTCAGGAAAATGATACCCACCCGTGCCCGCAGGTCGCACCGTAGGGGCATGACATGTCGTGTCTCTACAAAAAAATGCCCCGTAGGCGCTGATTTGCAATCAGTGCCTGTTTAATTTGTAATCTTTGATTACCCCCGTAGTCGCTGATTTATAATCAGTGCCAGATTAATTTGTAATCTTTGATTAGTTCCAGTAGCGTTCGGTTGCACATCCTGTAGGCGCATGATATGTCACCGTAGAGACGCCATGCATGGCGTCTCTACGATAACCACAAATTATAATTGTAGAGACGGGATGCATCCCGTCTCTACCCAAATGAACCATCCTACCCGCAACCAATTTTGTTTAGGGTCAGTAGGGTACGGTCTCAAACCGTACCCTACCAATGTTTTATATAATTGTTGTAGGGAATGGTTTCAAACCATTCCCCACGAAATACGAAAGGAACATTCCTGTTTTTCACATAGTCGCTGATTTGTCCCGCAGGGATTCATTCGAATAATCAGTGCCTGTTTAATTTGTAATCTTTGATTACTTCCTTTAGCGTTCGGTTGTACATCCCATAGGGACACGACATGCCGTGTCCCTATAAAATAATGCATAAATGTATTTTACGTAACTTTGTAAAAAGAGTAGAACATGAGCGTTGTAGTAATTAAAATAAAGAATGAAGAAAATACTTCGTTAGTGAAGAAATTTATTGGCACTTTGCATGAAAAGGCAGAGGTGATGACCGATGAAGAATATAGAGATTCCAAGTTCTCCGAATTGCTGGAAGAAGGGAGGAAATCCAAGTCACTGTCTCCTGCGCAGACAAAAAGGGAATTAAGAAAACGTGGAATTAACGTCTAAAAATTCCTTTTATCGCGACCTTGATAATATTGGCAGCAGGGCGCCAGGTATTGAAGTTGATATACTGATTCAAAGAATCTATCAAGCGGACTCTGTTTCATCGGTTCCGGGAATGAAGCAACTCAAGCGTTCCAAACAATTTGAATATAAAATTGAACTTAAAATCCAGACTAAAATATATTGGATTCTTTGCGATGTTTACACTGATAGAATAGATTTTGTCCGGATAAAATCGGAGGCTTGGTGTAAGGCTAACCTGTAGGAGCACGACATGTCGTGTCCCTACAAAATAATGCAGCCAATTGGGTAGGGACATCATATATGATGTCCTTACAAAAGGCTTAGTGGCTGGGGTGGGGAGAAAGGTAAAAAGAGCTATCTTTGTAAAAGCGAATTAAATATAAGCCTCTATGGATACGTTATTAATTGAACTTACGAATCAGAAAGCATACAAACTAATCCAGGAACTGGAAGAGTTGCATATCTTACGAGTGCTTAAAAAAAATAAGTCAACCAAGAAGAAAGAAAAACTTTCTGAAAAATATGCCGGGAAGTTATCTCCTGATGTTGCAGCAAAAATGCAACAATACATTAAAAAAAGCCGTAAAGAATGGAGTCAAAGGGGTATTTGATAGACTCCAATGTTGTAATAGATTATCTAAGCAATAAACTGCCTGCGTCCGGCAGGTCGTTTATGGATAATCTCGTTGATACACGCCCCACTATTTCTGTTATCACAAAAATTGAAGTATTGGGGTATAATACCCCAACTAAAGATAACGAGGTTCTTATCAGTTTTATACATGATGCCATTGTCCTCGATTTAACCGGGAAGGTAGTAGATAGAAGTATTGAACTCCGTAAAGCAAGTAAAATAAAACTACCCGATGCTATTATTGCCGCGACTGCCATAGCTTTTGACCTTACCTTAATCACAGGAAATACAAGAGATTTTAAAAACATCCCGAACCTGAAATTGGTTAATTCGCATAAATTGTAAATCCCCATAGTTGCTAATTTGTCCCACAGAGATTCATTCGAATAATCAGTGCCTGATTAATTTGTAATCTTTGATTACTTTCTGTAGCGTTCGGTTGTGCATCCCGTAGGGACACGACATGTCGTGTCCCTACAAAATAATGCGGCCCTATTGGGTAAGGACAGCATATATGATGTCCCTACCCATTATTTCTTCATCCCCGCCCTGTAAAAAGCGGCTATGTCTGTAAAAAATTCCTTTCGCAGTCCTTCCCCTGAACTGCTATTATTAATACTTGCTACATTTTTAGTGGTATATGCCATTATGGCACCGTCTTTACAATTCACTATATAAACAAGGTTTTCGTGCGCGGCGTATGCGCAAGTAGTATCGCCTGTTTCAACAGCCTTCATCAATTCATCATCACTTACCAACTTATATTTTCCAGGATAATAATGGCTTATTTGGTTAATAAAACCGGACTCTACAAAATCTTTTGGAATAAGCAGTGTTTTGCTTGTCAATATAGGAGCGTTTTCATCTGTCATATCCGACATGGCCTGCTTGTTGGAATGCGTATAAATATAGTTGAAACATGAATTCAATACAGGCACAATAAATGCCAGGTTTTCAAGCTCCGGTATTAAACCCATTAGGGTTTTATAAAACGGTGATTCATCATAATACCCTACTGAAAACCAACAGGGAGTGCCTTCCATACGTTCCCCATTATGATTGATCTTTAACTGCAGGTCTTTGCTTATGGAATAACTATAGCTATAGCAGTACATCAAATAATACTTGTCGCGCAGACTTTTATCCTTCATCATTTCATCAATTTCTTCACGGGTTTTATACAAAACGGGCCCGGCATTGAAAGTCCAGAATTTGGTTACAAAATATTTCAGGTTATCATTATATGCTCCTATTATTTGCTGATACTGCTGAACTACGTCGGGCATACTCTTTTTGTCAAACTTACCTATTATACCTGGGTCGGGCGGATTAACGACCACAATAAGTTGCCGATTTTTAATTTCAGCTATATCTTTATATTTAGGCATATCTAGAGCTTGGTTGATTTGCGCCGTTGCTACAATTGCCGAAAACATAATAGAAGCAAGACATAGGGGAAATTTCAGGATTTTCATATTTGTTTGGTTTGGGTAAAAATAACAAAAATATATTATATACCCTTAGATTGATGCCCCCATTAGGCGAAAGCACAGCTTTCGCCTATTTATTTAAGTAGCTTGCAGCTACAAAACATACGCAAATAACAATGGAATGAAGCGACGAAGGCGCTGCCTTCGCCGAACAGGGGTTAGCAGAAATACAGACGACTTTAAGAATATCAGAAAGTTAAAGTTGAAAAAGCCTTTGAAAGATAATCTCTTCGATTTATTTCTCACAATCTACCACAACAAAAGGCACCTCCAAATTAAAGCAACCCTCTTTCTCTGCTTTGCGGTTAATTTTTTCTTCTAACAGGGTAAATACCTTTTCCCGGTGAAGGTCCGGTACAATTTCTCTCCAGCCACTAATAAATGCATATTGCACGGTAAAGTGGTTGAATAATGCCAACGCATCTGCAAAACGATAGAAAAACACATCACTTTGAATAGTGTTTATTTGAAAACTTGCTTCTTCAAGCATGCTCTTTATTTCAGACAGAGGTTTACGACGAACATAAATATGTTCGTCCACTCCCTTATTATATTCCTGTATGCCACATTCAGCAAGAGATTCACGGTATAAATCATAAAAGCCTTTAAAGGTTTCTTCGGTATTAAAAGTGAATACAAATTGAGATCCTTTTTTAGCAACACGATAACACTCAGCAAAGGTTTTAACAATATCCTGCACATTATTTATTCCGTTATTAGAAACAATCAGGTCGAAAAAATTGTCGCTGAAAGGCATTTCTTCTGCAATACCTTCCACTAACTCAACATTGGTAACATGATTCACTTTCAATTTTGCACGAGTTCTTTCAACCCCTGCTTTCCAGGGGTCTATACCATATACTTTAGAGGTATTTCCCAATCGCATAGCTAGTTCCAGCAGCGGAAACCCCATACCAAAGCCAATATCCAACGCACAAATGTTTCTTTTGTAGTTGATTGTATCAAGTATTTTTAATCCAAAAGGAGCAGCCCATAGGTTAAAATCATCTATAGCCGATACCACATTTATATCGTTTAGGTCATTCTGCCGATTGAAATAGTCTTTCATAAATTTTAAAAGGTTAGGGTATTACAAATGTAAGCGCTTTGAGACAGGTTGTAAAATGGCAGAGAGTAGGAAACCGTTTTAACGGTTTATTTAACTTGATTCCAGTTTGCCTTAATGTTCCGCTTTCGTTCTACTATTTTTATACCTTGAGATAGTGAAATTAAATAAAGTAAAGGTTTATTCAAACAATAAAGCTACAAAGCAGCGTTGATTTTACAGAGGATTGATATAAAATAATAGACCCCGCAAGTCATTGATTTGTAGTAGATTACGCACCATTGATTGTCAATGCTTTAGAAAGGGGAGCAATAGCCGTTTTTAGCCGTTTTTTTTACTTTACAAACTTTCCTCCTTTACAAACTTTCTCCACCTTCTCATTGTCACCGATTTGTCTAATTTTGTCGCCCTATGTTGCTAACTATCTTAAAATCAAAAATCCACCGGGTACGGGTTACCGAGGCTAACCTGAACTATGCCGGCAGTATCACTATTGATGAAAAACTAATGGAAGCCGCCAACCTTTTAGAGAATGAAAAGGTGCAGGTGGTGAATATCAATAATGGGGAAAGGCTGGAAACCTATGTTATAAAAGGGGAGAGGGGCTCAGGCACTATTTGTCTGAATGGACCGGCTGCACGGAAAGCCCTGGTAGATGATGTAGTTATTGTTATTTCCTATGCCCAAATGACCCCCGAAGAAGCCAAAGATTACCAGCCTGTACTAATATACCCCGATAGCCAAAATAATAACCAGCTATTGGCTAATAGCTAATAGCTATCAGCTACATGAAATTGAGCCCGTTTGTTAAAAATGCACTAAAGTTCCTGCTTTTTTCGGGGATAGGAGTTGTGCTTGTTTATTTAAGCATCCGGGGCATTACGCCTGATGAGCGCGCCAATATCAAGATGGCATTTCAGCAAGCCAATTATTTCTGGGTAGCTCTTTCATTGTGTGTTGCCATTTTGAGCCACTTTATCCGTGCCGTCCGCTGGAGGATGTTAATTGAGCCTATTGATAAAAAGCCCGGTCTGGCTAATACATTTTTTGCCGTTATGATTGGGTACATGGTAAACTATGCTATCCCCAGGCTTGGTGAGGTTTCAAGATGCGGCATACTTTCAAGGTATGAAAAAATATCCTTTGCAGAATTAGTGGGTACCGTAATAGTTGAACGGGTAATAGATACTCTTATGCTTATGCTCTTTTTCATTCTTATGATTGCCGTAGAATCCAAGAAAGCTTTTGAAATGATTAACGAGATAGACCTTATGGGGAAACTGAATTCCTGGCTTCATTCTCACGTACTAATTATGATCGGGTTATTGGTATTACTTTGCATTGGAATAATCATTATTTTCAGAAGTAAAAACAAGTTACTCGGTATCATAAAAAAATATGTTCAGAGTTTTTGGTCGGGCATTAAGAGCGTAGGAAAAGTGAAAAAACCATTCCTATTTTGGGTCTATTCAGTAGTAATATGGATATGCTATTTAATGGCTACTTACTTATGCTTCTTTTGCTTTGCAGGCACTTCCCAACTTTCCCTCGGCGATGGGTTGGTTCTGCTTATAGTAGGTTCGGTAGCAGTCATCATCACCCCCGGAGGTACGGGAGCCTATCAATTATTAATAGCTAATGTATTGGTGGCTGTTTATCCCAACCTGCATTTAAAAGAAAGTGGCTTATCAATTGCCTTACCGTGGATAATTTGGGGCTCTCAACTTATTTTAATTGTACTTTTGGGACTTGTATCTTTATTGCTATTGCCAATCATAAATAAGAATGACGAAACCGGAGTTCATACAGTCTAAAATATATAAGTGGGAAGATCTTTCGAGGGCTCTCGCTATATGGAAATTCAAAGACAATAAAATTGTTTTCACAAACGGCTGCTTCGATATTTTACATAAAGGGCATGTTACCTATCTTGCACAGGCTGCCGATTTAGGGGATATATTGGTGGTGGGTTTAAATTCTGACGTATCGGCAAAAAGGCTGAATAAAGGACCCGGACGTCCTATACAAGATGAAAATTCAAGAGCTTTAATTCTTGCCTCGTTGCATTATGTTTCAGCCGTTATTTTGTTTGATGAAGATACTCCGGAAGAATTAATAAAAAAGGTTCAGCCCGATGTGCTTGTTAAAGGCGGCGACTGGAAAACGGAAACAATTGCAGGCTACGATACCGTAAAAGCAAGAGGTGGAGAAGTGGCTTTAATTGATTACTTGCCCGGGTTTTCGACTACTGCCATAGAGCAAAAAATAAAAAGAAGTGGAAACTGAAAATCCTGCTCCCGGAGAAGATTCCAAGCAATCTTTTACCCAGGTGGGCAAACTGGGTGAATTTGGACTAATCAAAAGACTTACAGAAAAAATAGTGCTAAAGCAACCCTCTACCATTAAAGGTGTGGGAGATGATGCCGCCGTAATAGAGCCGGAAAAAGACCAGATCATTCTCCTCTCAACCGATATGCTGGCAGAAGGGGTTCATTTTGATTTGACTTACACTCCCCTTCGGCATTTAGGATATAAAGCAGTGTCAGTCAATGTTTCCGATATATGTGCTATGAATGGCACACCCACTCAAATTACTGTATCCATAGGCATCTCCAACCAATTTTCGGTGGAAGCATTAGAGGAATTATACAGGGGAATGCGCTATGCCTGCGAAGAATATGGGATAGATTTAGTAGGCGGCGATACTACTTCTTCCAACAGCGGCATGGTGATTAGCATTTCTATTTTAGGGAAGGCAAAGAAGGAAGAAGTTACCTACCGTAATACTGCCAGCATTGGTGATATTGTATGTGTGAGTGGTGACCTTGGTGCAGCTTATGCAGGACTAATGGTGTTGAACCGTGGAAAGAAACTATTTGCCGATGACCCCGAATCAAAACCTGATTTAACGGGCTACGATTATGTATTGAAAAGGCAACTAATGCCACAGGCGAGGATGGATATTGTAGAGCTTTTTAAAACCCACAATATTATACCGACTGCCATGATTGATATTTCGGACGGACTTTCTTCTGAAGTGAATCATTTGTGTACTCCCATTACTCCTCATACTATTGCAGGAGGCATAGGCTGTATAATTGACGGGGAACGCATACCCATACACGAAAACACCAAAAAGGTAGCTGACGAGTTTTCCAAAACTGACCCTCTTGGAAAAAACTCTGCTATATCTTATGCACTCAGCGGGGGAGAAGATTACGAATTGCTCTTTACTGTTTCAAAAACAGATTTTGAAAAACTGAAAAACTTCAATAAAATAACCCGCATTGGTGAAATTGTTACCCCGGCACAAGGTGTTTCATTTCGTGATAAAACAGGGAAATTACATCCCCTTACGGCTAAAGGGTGGGATAGTTTTCCGGGGGAGAATTAGTTGGAAGCCCGACGGCAATTAATTTCCTTATTGAACCCCTACAGGGTTCCAAACACTATTTTATTTTCACACGGGGTTTCGCCCCGTGCTACTCATATTTCATCCCTACGGGACAATTTAGAAGGTATTAAAAGTCCTGGGGGGGTGGAAATTTGGTACCAATATAATTTAGGCTCGAAGGCCCTGAAAGGGCTAAATATTAGTAGCGTAGGGTGTAACCCTACGTAAATAGAAATGAATAGAATCCCAACCCCGGAAGGGTTGAATAGTTAAAAAATATATAAATGCTCTTGCAAATTAACTATGCCTTTTGCCTAACCCTTTTCCCCTTCCAAATTTTTCTGCATCAACCTTTGATGATGCTCCACATGATAAATGGTAAAAAAGAGCATTTCCTTTAGAGTTACTTTTCCAAGCAATGGGTGTGGCAAAATATATTCATCAAGTTCTCGCTCAGAAAACCGGTTAATCCCTTTAATAAGTTTTTCAACCGATTTTAATAAGTCAGTAATTAATTTCTTCTTTTGGCTTAGTCCAACCGGTTTAGGCAAGTACCTCCCTGTTGCTCTTCCACCGTTTTCAAGTTTCAATTGGTATTTTTTTACCAAGTCATCGTAACTTTTAGATGGTCTGTTTGGCTTCCCAAAAGTCAGGCGGATTAGAAATTTTGGAGCCTGTAATACGCTTGCAACTGGCTTAACAGCCAAGTAAACATGATTTAATTGCTGACCTGCTGTCCATTTGTTTTTATACGAAAATAAAAAGTCGCTATTGCTTAGATTGTCAACTACTTCGGTAAAATCTTTATACTTCTTTCTAAGGCTGTTTTCTATTTCTTCTTTGGTCATTTCCCAATGATGTGGACTACTTAAAAACTGTTTGGTAAAATGTAAATATAATATAAAGCAACGGCATACGGTTGACACAGATAAGACGGATTTAAACTGATTTTATCTGTGCTACTCCGTAAAATCTGTGTCATCTGTGTGCCATTAGGGTAGTTAAAGCAAATTTCCTTCCAATCCGTTTGACCGTTTTAACTAACTTTGACAAATAACAATTAAAATTACTACTTATGGCAATGAACACCGGAATGGTCATGGAATTTAAACATGAAATGGCAAACACACGCAAAATGATTGAGCGTGTGCCGTATGAACACCGAGCTTGGAAACCACATGAAAAATCACATGAAATCAGTTCGCTCGCAACGCACATAGCCCGTGTGCCCACTTGGATTGGACGGGTAGTGAATGCAACTGAAATTGATTTAGGCGCTCCCAATGCTTTTCCTAAGGTGGAAGCACCGGCAAATAAGGAAGAGTTGCTTGCCTTGTTTGATAAAAATTCTGCGGAAGCGTTAAAGCACCTCGAAGATGCATCTGATGAGGCATTGATGACGCCCTGGACTCTTCGCAATGGAGAGAATGTATATTACACTATGCCGAGGGCTGCTGTTATCCGCAATATGGCGTTGAATCACCAGTACCATCACCGCGGACAAATGAGTGTATTTTTACGCTTGCTGGATATACCCGTTCCCGGCATGTATGGTCCAAGCGCTGACGAAAAATAAGAACTTGTAATTGAGTTTGCACACTTGTGTGAACTTATCTATTCTGTGAAACTCCGTTTACTCTGCGGATTCTGTGTTGTAAAATCCAGAGCCCTGTGTTTGCGGAGTTTCTTCTTTTTAAATTCCGGAACTGCTTACTTCTTGCAATAGCAATTAGCATTTGCAACTACCGATGCTTGCATATTTGTTTTAGTATTTACAAATATCCGCTCGGTAACCACAGCCGTCTTTCCGGTAGTAACGTTAATCACTGGTGAAAGAAATCCCTTTTCTCCAATATTTGGAATATAAAACAAGTAGTTTCCTTTGGGGAGATTGGTAAATTCCATTACCTTTTCTTTCCCGCTCATTGCAACAGCTACAACACTTGAATCTTTTGCGTCGAGTAATTCAATCAATACTTCCTTTTTTGGGTTTTTGTAGGTGTCTTGTACTTTCAAATTAATTTTGGTAGGGGAGCCTGCAAATAAAGTTTGTGATAAACCTACGAGGCAGATGGCAGATAATAGCATTGTTTTTTTCATGGCGTTTTTTGTTTGTTTTTGATTATGATGTTCGAGAGGTCGATTTTGTTACAAGTAGTTTTAACTAATTGGCGGTACAAAGATATGTAGATATTTCAATACCTTGCAATGCATAGTAGTAAAATAATTTATATATTGCTGATTTACAGGTAATAAATTTTTATATAAGGGTAATGCTTTTGAAGAAATGGCCTAATTCAATCTACGATAAGCCAAAATTTGGTTGTAATTAACAGGAAGAAATAAGAAATAAGGGATTAACAAAATTCACTTGATATATAGTTTCATATCTTTCTCATAACTATTTCCATTTGTTAACGTTAAAATAACAAAGACGCGGTTCAAATGATAGGCAAGTTCCTCGATTATCTTCGTTTCGAAAGAAATTTCTCAAAGCATACCCTACTTTCATATGAAAATGATTTAACTCAGTTTGCCGCTTTCCTTAAAAGTACATACGAAATAGAAAACCTGCAAGAAGCCAGCGCCACTATGATTCGTTCGTGGATGGCTGAAATGATGCAGGACGAAATATCAGCCCGCAGCGTTATACGCAAGGCTTCCACTTTACGGACTTTTTACCATTACCTATTAAGAGAAGAGGTCATTACTGCTGACCCTATGGTCAAAATTTCTGCCCCTAAAATGCCTTCCCGGTTGCCGGTGTTTGTTACCCAGAAAGAAATAGGTGTTTTGTTTCATGATATTGAATTTTCTAATGACTTTAAAGGGACACGGGATAGGCTGATTTTGGAAATTTTTTATGCCACAGGTATAAGGTTATCGGAACTGATAACTCTAAAGGATGCCCATGTAGATATCTATAATCTGACTATTAAGGTATTTGGCAAAAGGGCAAAAGAGCGTATCATACCCATTCCGGGCATCTTAAAAGACTTTATCATAGGCTATAGAACCGAACGGGATAAACTTGGCTTAAAGGGGGAATATTTTTTTGTTGAAACAAAAGGTGATGCATTGTATGAAAAACAAGTATATTTGATTGTTCACAATTATTTAGGGATGGTTACAACACTCCACAAAAAAAGTCCCCATGTACTCAGGCATACTTTTGCCACACACCTGCTTGATAACGGAGCTGATATTAATTCTGTAAAGGAATTGCTAGGCCATGCTAACCTTGCTGCCACCCAGGTTTACACACATAATTCTCTCGAAAAACTGAAGAAAGTTTATAAACAGGCACATCCGCGCGGATAAAAAATAATTAACAAGCTAATAATAAATTTAAAAAGAAAGACATCATGCAAATCAAAATTCAATCCATTCATTTCGATGCAGACAAAAATCTGCTTGAATTTATCCAGAGAAAAATAGATAAGCTGGGACATTATTACGATGGAATAATGGGCGGGGAAGTATTTCTCCGTCTTGAAAAAGCTCATGATACCCACAATAAAATAGCCGAAATAAAAATTCAAACCCGGACCGGGGACTTATTTGCAAAACGGCAATGCAGAACCTTTGAAGAAGCCGTAACCGAAAGTACCGAGGCTCTCTCGATGCAGGTAAAAAGACATAAAGAAAAAATAAAGGGAAATTAAAAGCAGTTCATCCTACTAACTTAGACTTGAACTTGACCGACAACAGAAGATTCTATTGTTGGTAAGGATTATATTTTCTTACAGTGAAAAGCTACTGTGATGCGGAGCTTTTTTCAAGCGGAAAGAAAACATAGTACCTTCACCTTCTTTACTTTTAACCTGTATGCCCTGGTGATGTGCCTCTAAAATATGCTTAACTATAGACAGGCCCAGGCCTGTTCCGCCTTGTTCTCGCGAACGCCCCTTATCAACGCGGTAAAAGCGTTCAAACAAGCGAGGCAGATGCTCTTTGGCTATTCCTATTCCGTTATCAAGTACTTCTATAAAAACACTTTCCGGCTCATTCTTTATCCTTACTATTGTCTTTCCTGATTTTTTCCCATACTTAATGGAGTTTACCAGCAGGTTTACAAATACCTGCCTGATGCGGAAACGATCGCCTATTACGGCAGCTTTTTCTATTTCCTTTTCAAATACCAGGGTAATATCTTTTTGGGCAGCATCCATATCTTCCGATTCCAGCACCTCCTTCACTAATTCCATCACATCAAAAGGTTCAATATCAGCGCTAACTTCTTTTGATTCTAATTGGGAAATGGTATCCATGTCTTCCAATATATGAATAAGCCTTTCAGCGCTTTTTTCTGCTCTTTCGAGGTATCGTTTTTGCATATCCTTATCTTCTATATGATTGTCCACTAAGGTTGATACATATCCCTGGATATGGAAAACGGGTGTTTTCATTTCATGAGAAACATTGTCAAGGAATTCCCTGCGATGGCGTTCTAATTTTTCAATTTTTTCCAATTCTTCTTTTCGTTCCCTCAACAGTGTTTTAATTCTTGTTTCCACTACATCAAGCGAAGTGTCGTCCATTTCTTCAGGGTTCTTGGCAATAAGGCTGTGTATAGCCCTCAGCCTGCGTCCTACAACAATATAATAAACAAGATAGACTGAAATTGAACAAACCACAAAATTACTTGCTGCAATTTCTAAGGATATGGTAGAATGAAATAGAAAAACACTAAGAACATAAATAATTCCCGAGATAAGCAACGAACTGCCTAATGCTATTATTAACGATTCCTTTTTCAAGCCGGGAAATGGTGCAAAATTAACCCGTTATGGGAGAATGTTGTTAAAACTCGAATTTATACCCTATCCCTTTAAGGGTTTTGATGACCTCATCTCCTAATTTTTGGCGCAATTTCCGGATGTGTACATCTATAGTCCTGTCACCCACTACTACATCTTCACCCCATATTTTATGTAAAATATCTTCCCGGGTGAAAACCTTTCCTGGCTTGGATGCCAGCAGGTAGAGCAATTCAAACTCCTTTTTAGGTAGCGAAATTTCCTTGGTCCCAACTTTTACCGAATAATTTTCTTTATTAATCTTAATTCCTCCACCTACATCAAAAATAGCAGTATCGGTTTCGCTCTGAAATCTTCTTCTCAACAAGGCCTTTATCCGGCTGACTAATACCCTTGGCTTTATAGGTTTAGAAACATAGTCATCGGCACCGGCATCTAATCCGGCAATTTGAGAATAATCTTCCGTTCTTGCAGTTAAGAATACTATTAAGGCATCTTTACCCTCCGGTAATGTCCTGATTTCCTTGCAGGCTTCTATGCCATCCATTTCAGGCATCATTACATCAAGCAGAATTAAATTAGGCGCTACCTTTTTGGTCATTTGTACGGCTTCCCTTCCATCCGAAGCTGTTGAAACTTCATACCCTTCTTTCTGTAGATTGAAGGATAGAAAGTCCAATACATCTGGCTCATCATCAACTAATAATATTCTTAGGTTATTCATTTATTTTATTTAAAAATTATACCGTATGAACTGAATTTGACCGCAAAATTATGTTTAATCCATACACCTCTCTTTGACTTAACAATTAATTAATACGGTAACAATTAATTAACATTAGATTCATGTGGGCTTAATGAATACTCATCACTTTTGCGGTCGTCAAAACACACAACGACACCAAACTATAAACACAAAAAAATGAAAACAAAAAAATCTACAAAACTGATGCTTGCTATTGCTGGTTCTATGCTTACAATAGGAAGCATACAAGCTCAGCAAACCCAAACCCAAAGGGATTCTTTATTAGCCTTGCAAAGAAATGCTATTTCATTAATCAGCCCGGGAGAAGGGGGCGCAAAAGGAGGCAACGGATTTTGGGGATATGCTTTTGGTGACTATGCTTATATGGCAAAAGGCGATTCAGCCGGCAGAGGTACCAAGCAACAATATAAGGGATTGGGAGCACCAACCGTAAGTGGGGCAAACGTTCAAACTGCACATCCAAATGCCTTTGAAATACGCCGTGCATACTTAGGATATGATTTAAAAATAAACAAACATTTCTCTGCCTATGCTTTGCTTGCTTACGAAGGTGACCAGGATGTTAGTGACAACAGAACTGTATATTTGAAATATATGTATGTAAAATGGAAAAACATTTGGAAAAACACAGATCTTAAAGTTGGGCAACAGGCAACCAATTCCTTCGCTTCTGCATATAATACAGAGCCTCTTTTAGGTTACCGGGCAGTTGAAAAAACAATACTTGACATGCATGGTGTTGACGGTTCTTCCGATATGGGAATTACCCTTGAAGGTAGGATTTGGACTGCGCACGCTTCGGACACTTCAAAAGTACCATTATTCATTGGGTATAGCGCAATGGTTGGAGATAATTCAGGAAATAATCCTGTAGCAGGATTTACAGGGGCATCTACTAGTTTAAGTGGTGCTACTGTATCCACCCCTACTTCCACCTCCACTTCAACTTCTACTTCTACTGTTTCCAGTAACATTCAGGGAGTATCTGCCAAAACAGGGAATGATACTACAATTACTGTAAGTACGACAACTAAAACCACCACCACTACAACAGCCCCATCGCTTTCGCTTAATCCGTTTAACTACACTACGGATAATGCCAAAAAATTCAGAGGCCAGTTGTATGTAAATTGCCTGAACAATGCCCTTACGGTAGGTGTTTATGCAGATTATATTAACTACGGCGATGTGAATATGGGGGTTAATCCTACCGGAGTAAAAAAATCTGATGGTACTAACTTTTCTTCCACCGTATTCCAGAGAGCTGTAATGACCCAAAAGTTTTATGCAGCCTATAATTCAAAATGGTTTGGAATTGGAGGCGAATGGTTTATGCAAAGCATGACAAACGGGGAAATTGAAACCTATGCAACAGTAAATGGAAAAGCTACCGGTACAAATGATACAACTACGGCAGTTCAAACCGGGTACTCCATATTTGCTCATGGTACTATCATCCAAAACGCTCTTAATATTTATGCGAGGTATGATATGTATACACCAGATAACAAGTACAGTTACTCCGGAGTTTCAGGCAGTAGCCTTTCACACAGCGCAAATGAATCATTTACCGAACTCTTTTCTAATGTTAGCGGCTCGTCTAACGGTAATTCTTACAAGGAAACCTTTATGAATTTCGGTCTTGACTGGACTCCTACCAAAGACAAAAGGATACACTTAATGCCTAATGTTTGGATTTATCAAATAAAGAATGCTTATGGCTCCGATGCTCTTGCCAGTGATAACTACATGCTTTACCGCGTAACGTTCCTTTTTGCATTCAATTAATAAAATAGAAATATAAGATACTAAAAGGGTTAAGAGTTATACATTATATTCTTAGCCCTTTTATAACTTTAAAAAATAAACGACCCAACCCTAAAAACAAAAAAATGAAACACGTAATGTTCAAAAATTTAGTCCTTGCCGGGGTACTGGCAATCGGGCTTTCCTCTTGTGGTTCCGGCGGAGGTAATGCAGCCGACCAAAATGCAAACTCTGATGCCGATAAGCAATTATTAGGTGCGGGCTCCACATTTGGCAACCCGATATATACCAAAATGTTTAGCGATTATGGTAAAACCAGCGGTATGCAAACCAACTACCAGTCCATTGGTTCAGGTGGTGGCATAAAACAACTAATGAACAAAACAGTAGATTTTGGTGCTTCTGATGCGTTTTTAAGTGATGATGACAATTCAAAATGCCCTGCTCCGGTAGTAGAATTCCCTACCTGCCTCGGTGCAGTAGGTATTTCTTATAACTTGCCAGAGAGTCCTGAATTAAAGTTCACACCGGAAATTTTATCAGCCATCTTTTTGAAGACAATTACGAAATGGAATGATAAAGCTATTGCTGCTGTAAATCCGGGCGTAAAACTTCCCGACATGGATATTACCGTCGTTCACAGGTCAGATGGCAGTGGAACCACTTATATTTTTACAGATTATCTTTCTAAAGTGAGCGATGATTTTAAAACCAAAGTCGGCATGGGCAAATCTGTAAACTGGCCTGAAGGCGAAATTGGAGAGAAAGGTACAGAAGGCGTTGCAGGTTTTATTAAGCAAACTTCCGGCGCTATCGGGTATATTGAATTAACCTATGCACTGCAAAACAATATCAGTTGTGGTTTATTAAAAAATGCAGCCGGTAATTTTATTAAGCCTACCCTGCAATCAGCCAGCCTTTGTGCTAATGGAGATATTCCCGCTGATACCCGCGTAAGTATTGTTAATTCTAATGTTGACCAGGCATATCCTATCAGTAGCTTTACTTGGATACTACTTTACAAAGAACAAAACTATAACAGCAGGAGTAAAGATAAAGCAACCAACCTGGTGAAAGAATTATGGTGGATGATTCATGAAGGACAGGCAGATGCTACCCCATTGAATTATGCTCCGCTTCCTCCTAAAGCAGTTACTGCTGCCGAAGCTGTATTAAAATCAGTAACTTTTGGCGGACAACCGGTATTACAGTAAAAAGTTTATAAAGTATAAAGTAAATTCATAAAGTATAAAATGAATAATCTCACAAGAGCCCGCTAATGTTCTTTTTTGAGTGAGGTTGTGTTTTGGTTAAAGGGGAGATTCCGGCGGGCGCTCCCTTTTTTTAACTTTGTAAATTGAAATTAAACAGAGGTATTAACCTCAACGGATAATGAAGAGTCGCTGGAGGGTATTAGAAAATAAAATATTTGTAAGATGGCTTAGCATAGTGGCAATAACCACAATGGTATTGCTTTTAATATTCTTCATCACCCTTTTAATTTCTTCCTGGCCCGCCATTAAAGCAAACGGATTTGGCTTTTTATGGGGGAAAACCTGGGATCCCGTTGCCAAACATTTCGGAATGCTTCCTTTTTTAGTGGGACCCTTATTACCTCGTTTTTATCACTACTTATTTCCGCCCCATTCTCTATTGCAGCTGCACTTTTCCTGGGAGAATACTATCCCAAAGGGCTTGTTCCAAATATTTTCCGTAATGTAATTGAGTTATTGGCTGCTATCCCATCAGTGGTATATGGCTTTTGGGGATTATATACTATTGCCCCATTGGTAAGTAAACTGGAATTAAAATTGCACATGCCCGCACCGGGGGTAGGTATTTTTACTGCCTCTATTGTATTATCTATTATGCTTATTCCGTATTCGGTTTCACTTATCAGGCAGGTAATAAGTATGACACCGGTAAGCCTGAAGGAAGCAGCGTATGCATTGGGGAGCACCCGTGCCGAAGTAATTACAAAAGTTATTATCCCATCTAATATTTCCGGAATTTCAGCAGGTTTTTTGCTTTCACTTGGCAGGGCATTGGGCGAAACAATGGCAGTTACCATATTAATTGGTAACTCGCCCGAAATACCCCATAATATTTTCAGTCCTTCCTATACTATGGCAAGTGTTATTGCCAATGAATTTACAGAGGCTGTGGGCGATGTTTATTTAAGCACATTGATAGAAGTGGGCTTGTTGTTATTTGTCGTAACCACCATCATTAACATTATAGGCCGGTTAATTATTAAAAAAGTAAGCTATATATAATATCATGACACCATTTGATATACAAGGGCTAAGAGGAAGACGAATAAAAGACAGGATATTCACATTTATGGTATGGGGCTTTACTTTTAGTTGCCTCGCTGTAGTTTTTATTATACTTTTTTATCTTTTCAAAATGGGCATAGGAAGCCTTAACTGGGCATTGTTTACCCAAAACCCAAAACCTGTAGGTGAATCGGGTGGCGGTATATTGAATGCTATTGTAGGCAGTTTAATGGTGGTTGTATTGGCAGCCGTTATTGCTATACCTATTGGTATTTCAGTCGGCATTTACCTGGCAGAAAACAGGGGAAGAAAACTATCAGACAGGGTTGCATTAGCTGTAGATGTAATGCAGGGAATACCTTCCATAGTAATTGGCATTGTAATATATATCTGGATTGTAAAACCCACCGGTAAATTTTCTGCCTATTCCGGCAGTATCGCTTTAGCCATTATGATGTTGCCTCCTATTATTAAAAATACGGAGGAAACATTAATACTTATTCCAACTACTCTAAAAGAGGCTTCCCTTGCATTGGGAGCTTCCTATTTCAGAACGACGATGAAAATTCTTTTACCGGCAGGTATAGGAGGTATATTTAGCGGATGCATCATTGGTATTGCAAGAATAGCCGGAGAAGTGGCTCCTTTATTATTCACCGCTTTCGGCAATCCGGCACTAAACACTAATATTCTTAAGCCTGTAGATACCATTCCGAAAGTTATTTTTACGTATGCCTCAAGCCCCTATGATGATTGGCATCGTATTGCGTGGGGAGGTTCATTGATACTTGTTTCATTTATCATTTTGTTAAATGCTATAATTAAAATATTTGAGAGCAGATGGAAGGTACAATTTTAAGAACTGAAAATCTTCGGGTATCTTTTGGAGATAACTTAGTGCTAAAAGGCATTAATATGGAGATTGCCGAAAAAAAGGTAACCGCCTTTATGGGTCCTTCCGGATGTGGGAAAACAACCATTTTGCGCTCTATTAATCGTCTGCACGAATTGACTCCGGAAGCAAAAGTGGAAGGAAAAATATTCCTGCATACTGAAAATATTAATGAAATGGAAGCCATGACGGTAAGGCGTAGGGTAGGTATGGTGTTTCAACGCCCCAACCCGTTCCCTACCATGAGCATTTATGATAATGTAATATCGGGTTTTATACTGAATGGAATTAAATTGAAAACAGACGAAAAGAATCAAATTGTAGAAGAGGCCCTGAAAAAAGTGGCTCTCTGGGAAGAAGTGAAAGACCATCTAAAAAAAAGAAGCACATCCCTTTCAGGGGGCCAGCAACAACGTCTTTGCCTGGCAAGGGCAGTTGCCATGAAACCGGAAGTTATTTTGCTCGATGAACCTACTTCTGCCTTAGACCCTCTATCAACTGCCAAAATAGAAGACTTGCTATATGAATTAAAAGGAAATTATACCCTGATAATAGTAACTCATAATATGCAGCAAGCTGCCCGTATAAGTGATATGACTGCTTTCTTTTATTTAGGGGAATTGTTGGAGTATGACGATACTAAAAAAGTCTTCACTAACCCAAAAAATGAAAAGACACAGAATTATATTACAGGGCGTTTTGGATAGACGATGAAAAGTTAATATACCTGATACCGTAAAAACGATAAATTGTATTAACTTTATGCACTTTGAAAACCTTACGAACTTTAAAACTTAAATAATGGAACATCTTCAGGCAGAAATGGATGCGCTCAGAAATGAGATGCTCGAAATGTATAAATTGGTGCTATTGCAAGTTGAACGGGCACAAAATGCCCTGATTGATAATAATCTTTCGGTGGTTAAAGAAATAGCCTCTTCTGAAAAGCTGGTGAATGCCAAGGAACTGCAAATTGACAGCCGTTGTGAAACCATACTTGCCTTATTTACACCGGTGGCGGTTGACCTTAGGTTTATTCTGTCTGCGTTAAAAATAAATATAAACCTGGAGCGTATTGGAGATATTGCAGATAATATAGCCCGTATGGTGGCACATACAAAACCCCCTTTCGATAGGGACCTATTGGAAAAAATAAATGCTAAAGGAGCTTTTGCTGCTTCATTAGATATGTACAAGAATTTACTACAGGCATTTGAAAGGGAAGATACCCTTCTTGCGCGTGATATATTACTGAAAGACGAATACATTGATAATATTACCGATGAATCAGTTAGTATAGCCGAAGAATATACCAAGGGTAACCCGAATAGCGTTACACAAGCCATACCCCTTATAAGCATTATGAAGATGGTGGAGAGAATAGGTGACCACATAAAAAATATTGCTGAAGAAATTATTTTTTATGCCGAAGCAAGAGTTTTAAAGCACTCCTCCCCTAAATAATATTCCTGAAATTTAATATGTCCAGGTCCTCAGGGGTATGGGATAATATCCCTTGTCAGAAACATTTTTTTACTTTTGCAGCCCTAAAAGAGGTAAAAGTTCATAAAGTTATTGAGTAGAAATACAAGTTTGACACTTTATAACTTTCTACTTTATAAACATAAAAGGAGAGGTGCCTGAGTGGCCTAAAGGAGCAGTTTGCTAAACTGTCGTACGCCCAAAAGTGTACCGGGGGTTCGAATCCCCCCCTCTCCGCAGACACAGTGTGAGTGTGAGAAAAGAGAGTGAAGAAAGGCAAGAGAGGCGGGCATGGTAGAAAGCATATCTTGCTCACTCTCAAACTCGAGGAAGTGTGAGTGTGAAGTGTAATAGAGGACGAGAAATGAGCATAGCACCCAGAATATCTTGCTCAAACTCACTCTCAAACTGGTTTCTTTTCTTGTTTTCCCCAATCTTAAATCCAACAAACTATGTTTGATTTTGAGAAACTTCAAATTTACCAAAGGGTCAAATCATTTCATCTTTCAATTAGAGAATTGGTAAAAAGCAATGCTGTTGATAAATATGTGAAAGACCAGATTATTAGAGCATCATGAGTATCATGCTTAACATTGCGGAAGGAAGCGGAAGATTCTCAAATAAGGATAAACGGAATTTCTATGTCATTGCACGAAGTTCGGTATTTGAATGTGTTGCTTTGTTAGAGGTTTTAAAACATGACTCGGTAATTAATGAATCAGAAATATTATACTGAGTCAGAAGAAATCTCTAAAATACTATATGCTTTGATTACCCGATTAGATAAAGAATGAATACTTCTAAGGTCACTATGAAGCTCCACTTAACAGCAATTTTAGTTGGATTATTTAATTCCCTGTCATTTGGGCAAAGGGAAATAAGCAATTTCACCAATGGACCCGTTGCCTCCATTCTTCATTGTGACACATCCCTTCTAAATAAATATAAAGCAGCGCTGGTAGAGGATACTTTTTCTCATGATAGAAAATTCATAAAAAAACTTTTAGGTGTAATACATAAGTTTGATGGAAAGCAACTTGATACAACTATCACCTCTTTAGAAAATGTTGATGGAACAGGTCATCGTTGCAAACTCATTTCCAGGATTTATTTATATGGTGATGCAGTTTTTGTGGATTCTTGGATTACTCGAAAACATGATACACTATGGAATAACCGACTAAAGAACCCATATATTTATGTTGGTAGTCATTATTCTGGTCTTAATCTTTTTGATTGGAAGAAAAGAAGTGCTTGGGTAATATTTACTGTAGGAATTTTTTACGGTTCGCCAACTTTCGTAAGATTTCCGAAATTTTACATTGATGCAAGCAAGATGATATTAGGAGAAGGCAATGAAGATTTAAAAAATAGGGGTATCTTGATAAGTAGTGACCGATGGGAATCTTATTTAAAAAATTTTAAGGGAAATTTATTGACTTATGGAGACCCGGAGGCAAGAGAGAGTTTCTTTATCTGGTATGAACCTTGTAAGTGTTTCATTACCTATTATGCTCCTTGAATATGAGAATAAGCGATATCCCCAACATCCGCCTCCTCAGCCAGCAACTATCCGGCACGAAACTTAAGGCATACGATATATCTCAGCGTAGTATACCCCCCCTAAATAGAATACCGCACTAAGGCGGGATTTTTTGAGATGCTTTTTAGGATTCCCTTGATTATTTTGCTGTATAGTAGCTTTCTTGTGCTTTTTCCGGCTTCTTATTCCCCGCTTTTTTTAGGATAAAAATGTGTTCACAATTAGTTTAACACAAAGTAACATTTTTTTTGTTCCTGAAGTAAGATTCATATTCCAAAACCATCACAATATCTGAATTTAATGCTCATTAATCGGACATATTGGTCCGCGAAATTGGAGTATTTAGTTACAAATTTTCTGTTTTAGTCGAAAATTAAAATTCAAAATCCGATTTTCAATTATTTTCACATTTCTAAAATTAAGCACAGCGCACTAGGTATGAAAAAAGCAGTATTTTCTCTATTCATTCTAATACCACTCCTTGCCTCGGCTCAGGATTCTGTTAGTCCCATCAACACATTTTTATTGAGAAAAGGATACCAGTTTCCAGACTCAACAAAAAAGGTTTCTAATTCCCAATGGCCGGATACACTCTATTATAATACACCTTATAAAGGAAATCTCTTGGGCTCTTTAACAATTCCCATCTCTTTCAGCAGTATTGAAATAGCCAAGGGCAATTATGTGGTGAGTCCCACGGTAAGCTTAGGATTAGGGTATTGCTGGTTTTGGGGTGATTTTATATTTAATGAAAATGATAAAATTGCTGTTGACCCAAAAATCTATTTTGGAGTTATTGGCAATGCAGGACTGGAAAATAACTTCAGTTTTAATAAACTGGCAAGCTTCCTGGCAGGTGGATTTATAGGTGTCAGTACGTTTACATTATTTGGAGGATATGACGTAATAAATAAATCGCCCTCTTTAGGAGTAGGTGGAAGAATTGACTTTTATAACATTTCTCAGAAATACCTTCATATATTGGGGAAAATTAAACCCGTAAGAAAACACCGGAAAATAGCACCCATTATTACAAAAGATTAGGGTGATTCCACCTCTCTTTCCAAGTGTTAGACAAATGTATTCCCCCCCCGTGCTTTTCATGGTTTCGTAAAATTAATAGCAATACTATTCACATTGATTCAAAGAACGAAATAATTCCGCCTTGTATATCTTTTTACGTGTTTTTTATAAAGATTGGCTTTTAGTATCTAAAATTATCTGCTACAATCTCAAAAAAGTGATACTAATTCATCTATTAAATTCATGTGTTCATAGTTCTGTTGTTATCGTTTATCGAAAAAAATGTAACAAGCAGATATTCTCGTCTTAACTTGGTCCCGAAAAATAAATTATGTACTTTGTAAAAATAGCCATGAAATTAAGTTTTACAACTAATTATGAGAGCCATGAAAACAGCAAATAAAAACAAGACTTTTCTCCCACGGACAAAAAAAGACCAAAAAAACACCCGAATTGTTTCCAGAAGCATGATATGGGGTGTGTTTCTTTTTTTTATTTTATCCACGGTGTCGTGCAATAATAACCAGTTAAGCCAGCAAAATAAAGAATTGCATGATCAGGATTCCGTTTTGATGGTTCAAACAAAACAGGATGATTCAGCCATTAAGGGCTATATACATTCAATGAATGAAATACAGGATAATCTCGACCAAATTAAATCAAGAGAAAAAATAATCTCAGTTAAAGGAGAGGGGGCAACGAATACAGTAGCAGATATTCAGGCAATAGATGAGTTAATACTTAAAAACCATAAAGAATTAAATGGATTACAGGCCCGCCTGAAAAAAATGAGTAACCATGATAAAGAAATGGAAGCTATGATAGCCCGTCTTACTACCCAGGTTTCACAACAGGATTCCCAGATACTTGTGTTACAAACCAGTCTTGCAAATACGAATGATTCGTACAAAAAACTGAATGATCAATTTAATGATAGCCTGGTAATAATTCAAAATCAAAATTCAAAGATTTCAACCATAACCGGTGAAATGAACACCGTTTATTATGCTATCGGGACCATAAAAGAATTAAAGGAAAATAAAGTAATAGATAAAAGCGGGGGCTTTGCAGGAATAGGAAGAAATACATCGGTAAAGCCCGATTTCAACAGTTCCTATTTCACGAGGGCTGATTTAACCAAATTGCAAGTTATTCCCCTCAATGGCAAATTTAAGAAACTAATATCCACCCATCCAACCGATTCGTATAAAATCTCCGGAAACAAGACTGCGGATTCTCTTTGGATTACTAATCAGGAGGCTTTTTGGAAAGCAAACAGATACCTGGTTATTGCGGTCAAATAAGTAATGTTGTGCTATTTAGCAGCTCTCCAGAAGTTCAAGAATAATATCCCTATATATATGTCCTGATTGGAATCAGGACATATATATAGGGATATTCAATCATCAGGCATAATTTAGCTCTCTACCGCACTGCTTGTGAGTCCTGAAAAATTATTCGTGTATTATCATCAATTAATTCTCGTGTTGTTATAAAACATCGGTATGAAAAGCATTGGAGTTTAACCTGAGAGAAAATAATTTCAACCTTTAATAATACCTGTCTAACGAAATTTTAAAAATTCCGGATATAGCGATACTAAATTTGCTTCAGAAACCAAAATCTATTAAAACCTTAATTATGAAAAAAAGTTTACTAAATCCAGCAAAAATCGGATTGATTTTAGCGTCCTTTATGCTGGTCTGTGGAATTGCTTCCGGAGCAACATACACAGCGGTAGCTTCAGGTAACTGGAGCAGTTCAGCAACCTGGGGTGGTTCGGCGCCTCCTTTTACATTAACTTCTGCTGACCAAGTTGTTATTGGAGCGGGAATAAATGTAACTATGGACCAAAGTGTTACGCTGAACAATGCGCTTGCAGAAGTTACTGTAACAGGAACCCTTTCTGCAGCAGCCTACGTTAATCTTACTGTTATTTCCGGTTCCATTGCAGGTTCGGGAAGTGTAATGGCAGCAAGGTTAATGCTGAATCCATTAGGAACCTTCCTGTTTACAGGCTCGATTACGGCTGATACACTTATTGATTCGTTAGCCAGTTTAAGTCTTGGCGCTCAAATAATGGTGAATGATGAACTCGCCTTAAATACTTTAGTAGATATTGCTGCGGGCGGTTCACTTACGATGGGTACAAATTCCAACATAACCGTATCAGGAGGAGGTATTGCAGTAACGGGAGGTATGGTAAATCTCAGCGCCGGATACAGTGTGAATTATACTTCAGCTTCCGCAACAGCAGGATTGGAATTGAGTGGTTCAGGATTGGGAAATGTGACCATCAATGTGGGCAATTCAAATAATGTGACATTGAGCACAGATTTAGTTGCGAATGATTCTTTAAAATTCGTCAGCGGTACATTAATGCTCAATGGATATAATCTTACCCTAAACGGTCAGGTATCGGGAAGTATAATGATTGCAGGTAATGCAGCTTCAAATCTTACTATTAATACCACGGGGGGATTGGCTGATTCCATATTATTTCCAACAGGGTTTCAGTCGCTGGATAATTTGACTATTAATGTTGGTCCGGGAAATTCTGTTCGTGTTTCATCTAACCTTACTGTCAACGGAGACCTGGTAATTTCGGGCAGTAGTATTCTCAATATTAATGGAATAAATTTCACGGTGGCAGGTAATATGACAGGAACGGGTTCGTTAATGGTAAATAATAACACCGGTTTAATCCTTACCGGGTCAAGCTCAGTCACCGGAAATATTAATATTATCGGAAGCTTGCTTGGTAACTTCACCCTGAATATAGGGAGTGGCAATATGGCAATGCTTGGAACCAACCTTGCCGTATCCACCCTAAATTTAATTAGCGGCACATTAGCTTTAAATGGAAATAACTTGTCCGTAAATACTGATATTAGCGCTGGCGGAACAGGGGTTATCCTCTCCACGCCATCCTCTAACATTTCTGTAACTGCCGCAGGTTCTGTTTCAGGCTTACTTATATTTTCAGCCTCCGGTGATACTATAAACAATTTGACCTTAAATGTGGGTGGAGGAGGCTCACTAAGATTAGGATCGAATGTTATACTTAACGGAAACTTAGATTTTGTAAATGGGTATATTGATTTAAATAGTAACAACTTGGGTATTGGAGTTGCAGGTTCTGTTTCGGGAGCAAACAGTAATGCTTATGTAATTACCAATGATGGGGGATACTTGACAATGTATGCGTCGATAAGTAACACTACAATTTTCCAGGTTGGTACTTCCGATAGCTATTTACCTGCCGAAATCAGCCTTAACACGGGCTCTTCAACCGGAACAATAGGGGTAAATGCTTCAGATGGAGTTTATGCCCTTGGAACCTCAGGAACTATAATATCTGCCACCCAGCCCATGGTTAACGCGACATGGCTCTTTGAGAATAATATAGGCACAGGTATAAATGCCAATATGCAGCTATCGTGGATGGCTTCGGCTGAAGTAAATGGCTTTATACATACAGGTGACTATATCTCGCATTATACTTCCGGATGGGATGATATTATTGCCGACACTATGACAGCCATTGTATCGGGAAGTTTGTATAGCGTAACAAGAGCCAATATTACATCCATGAGTCCTTTTGCAGTATTCGACCAACAAACCGTTACAGGGATAAAGGAGACAACTGAAAGCACCGGCGGGGATATTCAAATTTATCCTAATCCTGCTTACGATAACCTATATATCAAAAACACCTCTAACAGTCCGGGCTTGATGTATGTCGAAATCTACAATACACTTGGGCAGATGGTTTCAAGCTTTCAGTTTAAAGATGCTGTATTTGCTGTCCCCGTTTATGGTTTAACTAACGGCAATTATATTATCAAATTCTACAATGACAATATGCAGGTAGTGAAAAAATTCAGCAAGTTGTAAAATAGTTTTTGAAAATAGTGTAAAATAAATCGTCTTGACTAAGTCCCTGTTACTAATTGCAGGGACTTAGCTTTTTTAGCAAGCATGCACATGTTGTCAAGATATTTAAAAGATTAATTTGCCTGATAATATTCCATATTCACTTTCTAAACAAAACCCCGTAAAGCAATATATTGCTACGGTTTATATCTTGCATAAATAGATTCAAATGGGAATCTGCCCTGTTTATCGAAAATAGGGATACTTTTCCCGGAAACCAGTATAAATTTACTTCGAAATTCAAATTGATTATTAAAATATAAGCGGTTATGTTAAATCTCACAATCATATTAAATCTGGAAGTTTTGAGCAGTGAACTAATGATGGCAAATACCTTTGCATACCCCAATACTGTAATTGGGTTAGTATGCCTTCTGTTTCTATTAATAATTATTATTTCGGGCTATATGGTATCTAATCTATTAGATAGAATGAGAATGTTTAAGGTAGATTTTTCACATAAAAAATCGTTTGGCGAAATACTAAAATATGAGTGCGAGGAACGTTTGTGGAAGCATTTAAACCTTGATGTTTTTACGAATGGACTACATTGCCTTGCACATAATGTTTCCGTTTATTACAGAAAACAAAACATGGAATATATTGTTGTGTTAAATACCGATCGGGGCTATTTGGTGGGAAGATATTTCGATTCGATGAATGCAGAGAAGGAGTTTCTTTTTATTTGTAAAGAAGATGAAGCAGAGAACCGGGGAGAAATAGATGTTAAGATAAATTTCTTTGATTATAAACTGTATTCGAAATAGAACAAGCCATAGCTATTAGTTTGAGCGATGGTCGAAAAGCCGGAGGCAAAGTTCCTGAAAAAAAGTAAATACATACTCGCGTATATCTTCCGGCTCATTTACCGGCTAAAGAATTATTTTCAATTTGTTAGGTCAAATCAACTTTTCAGTTGTCAATAAGAACCGCAATTTGAAATAGTTTTATTTAAAATAATTTCATCTATTAATTCATCGCGTTTAACGAAATTTCTGAGAAACAGCCTGGCCCTCATTGTAAATTGCATTCGAAATAGTACAGTATAAATCAATAAAACCAAAACTCCATTAATATGAAAACTTTAAAGATTCTAACAACAGGCATATCAATAGTATCTGCATCAGTATTATTGGCGCAGGATGCTACAACGGTAGTCTCCGACGACCGAAATAATGTCGAGATAGGAATAAAAGGAGGCGTTAATTACTCCACTCTTTATGATGTAAAGGGCCAAAATTTTGTTGACAACCCGTTATGGGGTCCTGTATTCGGCGGGTTTTTATCCATACCCTTGGGAACCTACCTCGGTATTCAGCCGGAGGTACTTTATTCTGAAAAAGGATTTTCAGGACAAGGTACAGAAATAAACGGGGCATATTCTTTCAATGACAGAATGAACTATCTTGACGTTCCTCTTATGTTGCAGTTCAAGCCAATTCCGAATCTTTATTTATTGGGTGGTCCGGAATACTCGTATCTCTTATCAAGAACGTATACTTATACCCAGGGAATAACGAGTGAAACTACCCAGCAAGATTTTAATAATAATAATATAAGCCACAATATATTCGGACTAATTTTTGGGTTGGATATTAATATTAGCCATGTCACCCTTGGCGGCAGGGTAGCATGGGACTTGCAGGATGATAATGGCAACGGAACATCCACACTTCCCAACTATCGTAATGTTTGGGGACAAATTACGCTGGGACTTAGATTATAAACTCGCATAGTGAAACGTAACTATTATATTTTGTCCAACCGGGCAGACGCATTTATCTCACTGATACTGGGATTCTGACTCTGCCCGAGGCGGCAAAAGCCAGCACATAATTTGGCATCAAACATCAATTTTTTCCGTTAGCTTTATCTTTGGTGCGGATAATTAACCTGAGAGATTGATCGTAGGTAATATAATTCCATGCCCAATTAATGAAAATAAATATCCGGTTTTTTATTCCTACAATAGACATCAGGTGGACAAACATCCAAACTACCCAGGCGAAAAATCCCTGGAATTTTATAAAAGGTAAATCAGCTACTGCAAGGTTCTTTCCTATGGTTGCCAAGGAACCAAGGTCCTTATAATGAAAGGGTATGAGTTTTTTATTGTCAACAAGATTTTGCAAGTTTGAGGCAACCCTCACCGCCTGTTGTATAGCAGTTTGTGCAACCTGGGGGTGCCCTTTAGGATAGCTTTTTTCTGTCATAAAAGCAATATCTCCAATAGCAAAAGCATTTTCAAAGCCCTCTATTCTATTATATGTGTCAACCTTTATCCTGTTATTCCGAACGAATAATTCAGGCGGAATACCGTTCAGTTTATTCCCAATTACTCCGGCAGCCCATATTAGATTTCTTGAATTTAGTTTGCTGTCATCAGAGAGCAGTATGTTTTTCCCGTCATAATCCTTCACACTTGTATTGGTAAGCACTTTGACATTTAGCTTTCTCAAATAAAATTCCGCCTTTTTAGAAGCTATTGCAGACATCGTACTTAATATTTTCGGAGAAGCTTCAATAAGCGTAACCTGCATAAATTTAAAATTCAATTCCGGATAATCTTTAGGTAAAATATGCTTTTTCATTTCTGCCAATGTCCCTGAAACTTCCACACCGGTAGGCCCTCCGCCTACAACTACTAAGTTCATCAATGCCTGCTGTTCCTCTTTATCTATGGTAGCTAAGGCTTTTTCATAATTTTCCAATAGCCTGTTTCTTATATCCAATGCTTCCACAACTGACTTCATAGGCAAAGAATGCTCAATAATTTTTTTATTTCCGAAAAAGTTAGTATCCGCACCTGTGGCAATTACCAACCAATCATAATTTATTTTGCCTATACCAGAAATTATATAATTCTCATCCAAGTCAACCGATATTACTTCGGTGATACGGATATGTATGTTCCGGCTTTCCTGAAATATTTTTCTGAATGGAAATGAAATAGTGCTTGGTTCAAGCCCTGCTGTCGCCACCTGGTAAAATAAAGGTTGAAATTGATGGTAATTATTTTTATCAATTAATACTAACTGGAATTTTTTGCCGGAAAGGCTTCGCGCCAATTTAAGCCCACCAAAACCCCCTCCAATAATAACTACTCTTTTTTGATTTGTTTCAGGGATATTCGATTTCATTACTCCGATAATTAATTAAACAATTCGCTTTGCTAGAAAATTAAAGGTTTATCTTCAACCCGCTTCCAGAAGATTTATTTGATTTTTGATAGCGAAAGGATTAGTTATACTGAAAATACTTATTGATTCTGCATAAATCAAACACACTGTAGGGGTGCGGAGTAATTATTTCAACCACTTGACTCATAGCTTTATTTATTATATTCAGAATCTGAGTTTGTTGCAATGTTGAAATATCGCAATCAAATCCAATGGATATAATTCTCTTATCCTTTGGATTATGATTCTCGTTTTCTTTCTCATTATCTCCTGGTTCAGACTTCATAACTTTAATCAAATAATAAAATTTAAAATTCTATATTTATTATTTAAAGGAATTACCAAATATTTATATAACACAATACTCACTCTTCCTTATTTTTTCATTCGGCAACAAGATACCTTTAGAAAACTCTCCTTCCTTCAGTATTTCGATGAATGCCGGAAAACGACCTGCAAATGCCATAATTAGGCAGGTGAATAAATGCGTTTTTTTATGGTGCTTATTTTATATTAGGCGTTGGAATGGAGTAGTTATAACTGTTTAAAAGCGGCGTTTATCGAAAAAAAAGATATTACGCATTTAGCACTTGTAATTTCGCTAAGAACAATAATTGCTAAAGTTTTAATTATAAGTGAATTATGAAATCCCCTTCTTTCAAATGGAAAAAAGCATTGATTATTGCATCCATTGCAGTAGTTTCATTAATAATTATTGTTATAGCTTTCATCTCCCCTATTACAAAATATCTTGTTGAAAAATACAGTGTAAAATATACCGGAAGGCAAATTAAAATGAGTTGGGCGTATGTTAACCCTTTCACCGGGTACATTCATTTTAGTAACCTTAAAATTTATGAGTATAAAAGTGATACTATTTTCTTTTCAGCGAAAGGCTTAAGCGCGAGTATTGCTTTACGGAAAATTCTTTCAAAAACATACGAAATAACATCATTGACGTTGGACAAGCCCTGGGGACGGGTTATTCAGAGTGATAAGAATATATTTAACTTTAGTGATATTATAAACAAGTTTTCATCAAAGGATTCAGTAGCAACGCCTAAAGAGCCTGCTCATTTTAATCTTCTTAATATAAAAATTAATAATGGTGAATTTCACTATATAGATAAGGAAATTCCGGTAAACTATTTTATTAAGAGTACTTATTTTGAATCTAGCGGCAAATGGTGGAATAGAGACACCATGAACGTAAAATTCTCTTTTCAGTCTGGTCCGAACAAAGGCGATTTGAAGGGTAGCTGGACTTTCAATTTTTCAAATGCCAGCTACCGTTTAAATGCTATTATTAATCAGCTTGACCTAAAAACATTAGAGCAATACCTGCATACCATGGCAAATTATGGCAGTTTCACTGCAAATATGGACGCCAACATAAATGCGACGGGTAATTTTAGAGATGCTTCCGACCTGGATGCAAACGGGCTTATGGCTATAAATGATTTTCATATCGGCAAAGTCCCGGGAGAGGACTATGCTTCCTTCGACAAAATGCTATTCAAAGTAAATAAACTCAATCCAAAAAATCACATTTATTTTTTTGATTCTTTAATAACAACACACCCTTATTTTCTTTATGAGCGTTATGATTATCTAGATAATATAGAACGAATGTTTGGTGAGAATGGAAGCAATGTGAAAGCTGTTAATTCCGACCAAAGCAAATTTAACTTACTGATAGCATTAGCCCAATGGGTTCAGGCATTGGCAAAAAATTTCTTTCAGAGCGATTTTAAAATCAATGACCTTGCTATTCTCAAGGGTGATATAAGATTCAACGATTATTCACTGCGGGAAAAATTTTCGATAGATGCTGACCCACTAAATATTGTTGCCGATTCTATTTACAAGAACCACGACAGGGTGCACTTATCAATAAAGACAGCGATTAAACCGTATGGGAATGCGCTTATAAACTTAAGCATGAATCCCAAAGATTATGGAGATTTTGATATGACATATTACCTGGGGAAGCTCCCTGTGCCTATGTTTAATCCTTATACCATAACATATACTTCCTTCCCTTTTGACCGTGGAATAATGGAATTTGATGGCAACTGGAAGGTGCGTAATGGAATAATACAAAGCAGCAATCATCTTCTTATAGTGGACCCCTACACAGATAAAAGATTGCGAAAAAAAGATACGAAGTGGATTCCTGTTCCGCTAATAATGGCCTTTGTTCGGGAACGGGGCGGGGTAATTGATTATGAAGTCCCGATAACCGGAAATTTAAAAAACCCGGAATTTCATTTGCGATATGTGCTTCTCGATTTACTTAAAAATATTTTTATTAAACCGCCGACAATACCTTATGGTGTGCATGTAACTAATGTGGAAGAAACTGTGGAAAAATCAATTATTGTAAGTTGGCAAACACGGGAAAGTATCTTGGAATCTTCACAGGAAAAATTCATAAAAAAAATAGCAGAATTCCTCAAACAAAATCCGGGAGTTTCAATATCTGTCTATCCTTTTCAATATACTGATAAGGAGAAGGAATACATTCTTTTTTATGAAGCCAAGAAAAAATATTTTATGCTGACAAGAGGAAAAAACTCCCGGACATTTACGGAAGATGATTCTCTTGAAGTAGATAAAATGTCTATAAAAGATTCCTTATTTGTTCAATATTTAGATAAGCACGTCGCAGACTCCATGATGTTTACTGTGCAGGAAAAATGCAGGAATTTTGTTGATAGTAGTTTAGTTAATGCCCGGTATAACCAACTATTAAAAAGCAGGGAAATTCAATTTTTAAGCTATTTTAAAACTCCGGGCGTCGAATCGCATATAAAAATCTATCCTTCAAAAGATGGTATTCCATATAATGGATTTTCTTATTATAAAATAAACTACAATAATGGTGAATTGCCCGATGAGCTAAAAGTAGCTTATAAAGAAATGAATGAATTAAACGATGGATGGTTCCGCAAAAAATATAAAAACATACGAGATAAATTCGAGAAACCATTAGTTGGCAAGAATATGAATTAAATAGAGCGATAGATTATGAATACAATGAAAATGCCGTTTTATGCCAAAGCATCCCTGATATTTATCGGGCTATTTGCATTTACAGGCATGCTTTATATCGCCCGGGGTATTATTGTTCCGCTTATCTATTCTATCATCATTGCGATACTCGTAAATCCGCTTGTACGGTTATTTGTCAGCAAGGGAATGAACCGAATTTTGGCAATTGCTGTTTCATTAATACTTGTACTTTTTACTATACTCTTATTCCTTGTTCTTTTATCCACCCAAATGCGGGTTTTCACCCAGTCATTGCCCCAATTAATGGATAAACTTCATGAAACTATAAGTAATTCGGTAAGCTGGGTTTCCAGCAATTTTAATATTGACCCTGATAAACTTAATGCGTTTGTCGGACAAACAAAAGCAGATATCCTTACTAAAGGGCGTTCTGTTATTGGCTCTACGCTTATTTCTATCGGAAGCTCATTAGTTGTCGTGGTATTAATCCCGGTTTATGTTTTTATGATATTATTTTATAAACCCTTGCTTCTTGAATTTATACGTAAGCTTTTTAGAACAACCCACCATAAAGAAGTCAATGAAGTTCTCCGTTCAACGAGAACAATTATTCAACGCTACCTGCTCGCCTTGCTGCTCGAAGCCCTTATAGTGGCTACCCTTAATTCAGCGGGCTTGCTTATACTGGGAATTAATTATGCCATATTACTCGGCGTAATCGGAGCCATTCTAAACGCGATACCCTATATAGGAGGAATAATCGCCACAGCTCTTCCCATGATGATTGCACTTATTACCAAATCATCTCCCGCTTATTATGCATTTCTCGTATTGGTAGTGTACATGATAATCCAATTTATTGACAATCACTATATCATTCCGAAAGTGGTAGCCTCAAAGGTCAGGCTTAATGCTCTTATATCAATTATAGTTGTACTGTGTGGCGGAGCTTTATGGGGTGTTCCCGGCATGTTTCTGTCCATACCGCTAATAGCCATCTTTAAAGTCATTTGCGACCATATCACTCCCTTAAAACCGGTAGGCTTTTTATTGGGAGATACAATGCCCTTAATATCCATCTTTAAAATTGACTCGAAAAAATCAACACCCTAAAAACAAATAATATGAGACCAAATATTGGAATTTCTGAAAAAAACCTAAGTGGTGTCACGGAATTATTATCTGCTGTATTGGCTGACGGGGTAACATTATATACAAAAACAAGAAAGTTTCACTGGAATGTCTCGGGCGAAAGCTTTATGGAATTGCATAAGCTGTTTGAGAGCCAGTACAAACAACTTGAAACAGCTATTGATGAAGTTGCCGAACGCATCAGCAAATTAGGAAGCAAAACTATCGGTACCATGATGGAATTCACGCGGCTGACCTCCCTTAAAGAGCATGCCGGGAAATATCCTTCATCAAAAGAAATGATAAAGGAATTACTAGAAGACCATGAAGCAATCATTATCCAGCTGCGCAAATTTGTGGAGGACTGTTCAGAAAAATACAAAGATGCAGGAACGGCAGATTTTCTGACAAAGCTAATGGAAGAACATGAAACCATAGCCTGGACCCTCAGGAGGTATTTTATTTAATCTACTCCTTATGAATAAAAAAAGCCACATCAAATCAAAAAGCCATACGCCGGCTGAATATCATACAGATAATACTGTATTTAAAGCCTTATCTGCCTTTTTTACACAGGTAACTTTAATAAGCAGGTTTACTCTTAAATTTTTCAAAGAAGTCTTTGTACCTCCGTATGAATTTAGTGAACTCATCAGGCAATGTTACCAGGTCGGCTATAAATCACTTCCACTGGTGGGCATCACAGGGTTCATAATGGGGCTTGTACTAACTATCCAGGCAAGACCCACTCTGGCTGAATTTGGAGCTGAATCATGGCTGCCCGCTATGGTATCCGTTTCCATCGTTAGGGAAATCGGACCCGTAATTGCTGCTCTTATATGTGCGGGGAAAGTGGGTTCAGGTATTGGTGCAGAACTATCCTCTATGAAGGTAACGGAGCAAATTGATGCAATGGAAGTTTCGGGAATAAATCCCTTTAAATATATAGTAGTAACCCGTACTGTTGCAACCACCTTAATGGTTCCTATCCTCGTCATAGTCTCAGATGTAATAGCCCTTTGCGGGGCATTCCTCGCGGTGAATATCACTTCAACAGTAAACATCCAGTTGTTTTTTTATCATGTATTTGAAAGCCTCGATTTTATTGATTTGATCCCTGCTGTTATAAAAACTTTTTTCTTTGGATTCGCTATCGGATTAATCAGTTGTTTTAAAGGATACAATTCTAATAAAGGTACCGAAGGAGTTGGTGAAGCTGCCAATTCCGCAGTTGTAATCAGTTCGCTGGTAATATTTATTATGGATATGATAGCCGTTCAAATCACTACTTTCTTTTCATAACATGCCAATGAATACAGCACCTGAAAAACAGCATTCAGATTCGAAACCCGGAGAAGTGGTTTTAGAAATAAAAAATCTTCGGAAATCTTTTGGAGATAAGGATGTATTAAAAGATGTAAGCCTCAGCCTTACAAAGGGAGAAAACCTTGCCGTTCTTGGAAAATCCGGAAGCGGGAAAACAGTGCTAATAAAATGTATTGTGGGTTTATTGGAGCCTGATAAAGGTGAGATTATTGTATTAGGTCAGGATATTTCCCAATTGGATGATAAAAATTTAGATGCTCTGAGAAAAAAAGTAGGGTTCCTATTCCAAAGTGCAGCGTTATATGATTCAATGACTGTGAGGGAAAATCTTGAATTTCCGCTTAGGGAGCAACATACTATAAAGGATAGCGAATTAGAATCATTGGTAAAAGAAGCATTGGGAAATGTAGGGCTTTCAGAAGCAATTGACAAAATGCCTTCCGAGCTTTCCGGTGGTATGCGGAAAAGAGTGGGGCTTGCAAGAACCATTATTTTAAAACCTGAAATTATGCTTTATGATGAGCCAACTACAGGTCTTGACCCTATTACAGCCAAAGAAATAAGCAATCTCATCATGGACGTGAAGGAAAAGTATAACACCACTTCCATTATTATTACACATGATATTAAATGTACGGAAATAACAGCCGACCGCATCCTGCTAATACGGGATGGAGTATGCGCTGCAGAGGGAACCTTTGAAGAATTAAAAAAATCAAAGGACCCCTGGATACATTCTTTTTTTGAATAAAAACAGCAAAATAAATAATGATATGAAAAACAACAAAGGAAATACGGTCAGGTTAGGAATGTTTGTTTCTATTGGAGTATTATTACTGGTACTCGGAATTTATTTCATTGGCAAGAAACAGCAATTATTCAGTAGTACCTTTAACCTGAATGGAGTGTTCAAAGACATTAGCGGACTTCAGGTAGGAGACAATGTAAGGTTTGGAGGCATTAACGTAGGTGTTGTAGAAAATATTGAGATTATAGCAGATACATCCGTCCGGGTAGATTTCAATGTTGCCGAAAAAGTACGGAAATTTATCAGTAAAGATGCCAGGGCAACCATTGGTTCAGACGGGCTTATGGGAAACAAAATTTTGATAATTGCACCAGGCTCAGGAAAAGGGGAAATTCAAAATAATGACCATCTGGCGACCTATATTCCTGTAAATATTGATGACATTTTATCTAAGCTGAAAACAACATCAGATAATGCCGCGACTATTTCGGATGATTTATCAGTAATAATGAATAGCATACGCTCGGGAAAAGGCGTTATAGGGAAGCTTTTTATGGATAGTACTATGGCAAATAACCTTGACCAGACTATTGTCAACATTAAACAAGGTGCAGGAGGGTTTAAACAGGATGTGGATGCTGCAAAGCACAATTTTCTTTTACGTGGTTATTTTAAAAAGAAAAAGGAAAATGAGGAAAAGAAAAAAGAGGACAAAAATCAAAACGATAAGAAACAATAGATCATGTTCTTATTAATCCCGCCCATCTTGTTCTACGGTTCAACGCTAAAAATAAGCTGTTAATCTAATTTTCTAAAATACCGGGTGCTTTGGAAGTAGCTTTGGTTAAGAAAGTTTTTAATGAATATTTCTTGTGAACAATATAGCTAAGTAAATATGACAACACAGATAAACTGGATAGATAAAAATAGTAGAAATGGATTGAAAAATCAGCCTGGAAAAACAAACGCCAATGGTATCCAAGAAAGTAAACTGAAACTTTTTTATACCTACCTTGATGAGAACCATGTTGGGAAGCGCCTGTTTGAAAAAGATACAACGTTATGGAAAACAGATACCATGCAGGCGCAAACTATCCGCGAAGGCTTGGGATGGTTAACCCTTCCCGATGATATGCTGCTTATTGCAGATAAGTTTATGGCTTTTGCTAATACTATCAAAGACGAGGGCTATACTTCCGCGGTACTTCTTGGTATGGGCGGAAGCAGTTTATGTTCCGAAGTAGCAAGGGAAACTTTTGGTTCAGCCAATGGATTTCCCCGGCTTTATGTGCTTGATAATACCGAGCCGGCTGCTATTGAAGAATTGGAAAGAAATATCAATCCTGAAAAAACATTGTTTATTGTAGCCAGTAAATCAGGCTCTACCCTTGAAACGAATTGTTTCTTTCAATATTTCTATCATGTCTTAGAAAAAGGAATGGGAAAAACCGCAGGAAAAAATTTTGTAGCTATTACAGATGCCGATACAAGCCTTGCAAAACTATCGGAAGAATTTAAGTTCCGCGAAACATTTATTAATCCACCTGATGTTGGGGGGCGTTACTCTGTATTATCCGATTTTGGCATACTGCCTATGGCATTGGTAGGTATTGATGTGAATGCAATATTGCATAGCGCTAAGCTTATGATGCTGGGTTGCGGTGCTGATATACCGGCTGAAATTAATCCCGGAATAAGCTTGGGTACTTTATTAGGGCTGGCGCAACGCAAAGGAAGAGATAAAGTAACCTTTGTGCTTTCCTCATCGCTGAAACCTTTCGGCTATTGGGTGGAACAATTACTTGCCGAGAGTACAGGCAAAGAAGGCAAGGGGCTTATTCCGGTGAATGGGGAAGAGTTAAGTGCCCCAAAGAAATATGCCGATGACCGGGTTTTCATTCACATTTTTCTCACTTCCGATTCTAATGAAGCGGATGAAACAAAACTCAAAGCACTTGAAAATGCTGGGTATCCTGTGGTTCATATCAACCTGCCCAATAAAAATGCATTGGGCGGAGCTTATTATCAATGGGAAATCGCCACTGCCATAGCCGGAATGATAATAGGCATTAATCCATTTGACCAGCCTAACGTGGCAGAAAGCAAAAAAAACACCAATAATATATTGGATGAATGGATACAGAAAGGCTCTTTTAATGAGCCAACCCCTCTGTTACAACAGGGAGAAAAAAAAATAGTGGAAGGAGAAAAAAAGGAGACGCAGATAAACCGCATCCCCATTCTATTCATCAATATATTGATTCATTTCTTGCTCAGGCTAAGGCGCATGACTATATTGCTTTGCTTCCGT
This sequence comes from uncultured Bacteroidota bacterium, assembly GCA_963767125.1. Classification (GTDB taxonomy): domain Bacteria; phylum Bacteroidota; class Bacteroidia; order JABEUT01; family JABEUT01; genus JABEUT01. Next base: position 97,364 of record CAVYDB010000049.1, read on the forward strand.
ATTTCACCCTTACCCCCAAGCGCAATAATCTGCTTCAGGACTGGAGAGAGCAAATGAAAAGTAAGTTAAAGGAAGCTACCACATTACTGAATGGTCCAAGATACCTGCATTCTACCGGGCAGCTTCATAAGGGCGGACCCGCAACAGGTCTGTATATTATACTCGTTGGAGAAGATACAGAAGAACTTCCGATACCCGGCAAGGAATACGGCTTTGCTACGCTGCACCGGGCGCAGTCGCTTGGCGACTATCGTTCCCTTTGTGATAAAGGACGAAGAGTAATACTCATAAATCTTGGTAAAGACATTGATAAAGGTCTCGAACAGTTATACCAGTCTATTATTAAAATACCCGGTCGGTTAGTAAAACATACGAAATGAAAACAGCTAAAATCACCACACTATTTCTTGATATTGGAGGGGTACTGCTTACCAATGGCTGGGACCATACCGGTCGGCAAAACGCAATAGAGCGGTTTAAGCTTTCGGCTGAAGAAATGAATGAACGCCACCATTTAACTTTCGACACTTATGAATCGGGTAAATTATCATTGGATGAATATTTAAACAGGGTCGTTTTTTATGAAAAAAGAAAATTTACAAAAACAGAGTTTATTTTGTTCATGTATAGTCAAACCAAACCTATCGAAGGTTCTATAGATTTTTTTAAAAAGCTAAAAAACAGGAATCGCCTTAAAGTGGTTGCAGTAAGTAACGAAGGGCGGGAACTAACAGAATACAGGGTTAAAAAATACAGGCTGGATAAGCTATTTGACACTTTTGTGTCTTCCTGTTTTGTCCATTTCAGGAAGCCGGATATTGATATTTATAAAGTAGCCTGTGACGTTTCCTGCACATCTCCTGAACAGGCACTTTGTATTGACGACCGGCTAATGTTTATTCAAGTCGCAAAATCTATTGGTATCCGGGGGCTTCATTTTCAGGGGCTTGATTCGGCTAAAAAAACATTGATGAAAAATATATTCTAAAGGCACTTTGACTGCAAAATTAAAGCAAATGGAAAACAACAAAAAATATGATTACGGAATGATAGGATTAGGCACTATGGGACGTAACCTGGTATATAACATGTGCGACCATGGCTTTTCTGTTGCAGGTTTCGATAAAGATAAACCCCAGGTAGATATTTTTATAAAAGAAGCCGGGCAAAAGCAAGTAAAGGGATTTAATAACCTGCCCGATTTTGTTGTTTCCTTAAAATCACCCCGGATTATTTTACTCTTAGTACCTGCGGGTAAAACTGTAGATATGGTGATTACTGAACTTAAACCCCTGTTAACTGAAAAAGACTTGCTGATAGATTGTGGCAACTCGCATTTTACGGATACTGCCCGTAGAATGGAATCTTTAGCAAAAGAGAATATTCATTTTATGGGTACAGGTATTTCCGGAGGAGAAGCAGGAGCCCGCTTTGGACCCAGCATTATGCCCGGCGGGGCAAAAGAAGATTATGAACGTGTAGCGCCAATGCTCGAAGCTATTGCTGCTAAAGTAAATGAAGAACCTTGTGTAACCTGGATGGGACCAGGAGCTTCAGGACACTATGTGAAAATGGTGCATAACGGCATTGAATATGGGATTATGCAACTCATTGCAGAAGCCTACCACCTGCTCAAAGAAGCAGGACAAATGAATAACGATGAATTACATATTGTTTTTTCAAGCTGGAATGAGGGCATCTTACGTTCCTATCTTATTGGAATAACAGCCGATATTTTTTTACAGAAGGATGAGTTGACGGATAACCACCTTATTGATATGATTCGCGACCGTGCTGCACAGAATGGAACCGGCGCCTGGACTTCGGAAGATTCAATGGCATTGCAGGTGCCGGTTCCTGTTATTGATGCTGCTGTTTCAGTGCGTGACCTTTCCGCTGATGAAAAAACCCGGGATAATGTAAAAAAAGCACCAACAGAATTTAGACCCGATTCAAAGTTTAATCGCATTAATCTGATGAATGATTTGGAGCATGCCCTTTATTTTGCCATGATAACTACCTATGCACAAGGCATAGCCCTATTAACAGCAGCATCTGAAAATAATGGGTATAATCTGAACCCGGCTGAGGTAGCAAAAATTTGGAGGGGGGGATGTATTATCCGGGCTTCGTTACTCGAAGATATCAGCACCTGCCTGGTTAAAGAACCAACCATACCAAACTTAATTTTCAGCAAAAGACTCTCGCATCAACTGTCAGAATCTCAAACAGGTATCCGAAGTGTGATTCCGGTAGCAGTGCAATGCGGCATACCAATACCTGCATTAATGTCTTCACTTGCTTACTATGATACCATACGGAGTAAATGGCTTCCGGCAAATCTTATACAAGCCCAGCGCGATTGTTTCGGGGCACATACCTACACCCGAAACGACAGGGAAGGCGTTTTTCATACCCACTGGAACACAAAGCAAAACTAATATGAAACCGGTATCAAAAAGCAAACACGATTTAAAGCCACAGGCAACCATCATTGTAATTCTTGGTGCCACAGGCGACCTGACCTGGCGCAAGCTTATTCCGGGGCTTTACAATCTGTATCTTGATAAATGGATACCGGAAAACTTTGCCGTGTTAGGCGTAAGCCATAATAAAATGAGCGATATCCAATTCAGAAAGCATTTGCTGGAAGGAGTTGATAAGTTTTCACGAAGAGGAAAAGCAAAGAAGGAAGAATGGAAACAGTTTTCCAAATACATCCATTTACAACAGGGGGAGTTTGATAGTGATGCTACGTATAAAACCGTTGAAAGGCAAATACACCTGTTGGAGAAAAAGTGGAAAACCTCCGCCAACCGGATTTTCTATATGGCTGTTCCGCCTATGTTTTTTGAAGATATAGCCAGGAAAATTGGAGATTCAGGTCTCGCAAAAAACAAAAACTGTAGCCGCATTGTAATTGAAAAACCATTTGGTCGTGACTTGAATAGTGCAAGAGAATTGAATGAATTACTTCACAGTATTTTTGATGAAAGCCAGATTTACCGCATTGACCATTATCTGGGAAAGGAAACAGTACAAAATATTCTCGCTTTTCGTTTTGCCAATGCTTTGTTTGAACCAATATGGAACCGCAACTTTATAGACCATGTACAGATAACCGTATCGGAACAATTGGGCGTAGAAAACAGGGGAAATTATTATGAAACGGCGGGAGCCTTGCGCGATATGATTCAAAACCACCTATTGCAACTGCTTTGCCTTATTGCCATGGAACCACCCGTATCATTTGAAGCCGATGAAATAAGAAACCGCAAAGTGGATGTGCTGAATGCCCTGCGTAAATTTACCCCGGAGGAAGTTCATAAACACGCTGTACGCGGGCAATATGGCGCCGGATGGATAGAAGGAAAAAAAGTAAAAGGGTACAGGCAGGAGCCTGATGTAAAAAAAGATTCGGCAGTAGAAACATTTGCAGCGGTTAAACTTTATCTCGACAACTGGAGATGGCAAGGCGTTCCTTTTTATTTACGTACCGGAAAACGTATGAGCGAAACCATTTCGGTTATCACTATTCAATTCAGCCCTGTGCCACACCAGTCATTTCCACCGGAGGCTACCGCTAACTGGCAACCCAACAGGCTTGTGCTGAGCATACAGCCCCACATGGGTATCCGTATGCGCTTTCAGGCTAAAAGACCGGGGCTTAAAATGGTGCTCTACCCGGTAGATATGATATTTGATTATAACGAATCGTACACTTCCGGCACACCGGAAGCTTATGAAACCTTGCTGCTGGATATTATGCTTGGAGATTCAACGCTCTTTATGCGTGCCGACCAGGTGGAAGCTGCCTGGAAAATCCTGATGCCCATCATAGATACCTGGGATGCTAACCCCTCCGTTAATTTTCCGAATTACCCGGCAGGCACACTGGGTCCGGAAGATGCCGAAGCCCTTATTGCCCGCCACGGACATACCTGGACATTAAAACCATCTGACAAAAAGTGAATAGAAAAGTAACACATAAACTGGAGATTTTTGAGAAAACAGAAGAGCTGTTTAACATGGCGGCAGAATTTATTCTCGATTCGGCGGAGATTGCCATCAGCCTGAGAGGAAGATTCGTAATAGCCCTGTCGGGAGGTAATACACCGGAACAATTGTATGCTATCTTATCTGCCCCTCCGTTCAGCGATAAAATAGACTGGAAAAAGACATTTATCTTTTGGGGAGATGAGCGCTGTGTGCCCCTTGAAGATAAAATGAATAATGCCGATCGTGCGAAAATCCTTTTGCTGGATAAGGTTCCCATACCGGCTAAAAATATATACCGCATCCCTGTTAATCTTCCACCTGCTGAAGCTGCTAAAGCTTATCAGAAAACTGTACGAAGCTTTTTTGGAAAAGAGAAAAATTGCTTTGATATTATCTTGCTGGGGCTTGGAGAAAACGGGCATACGGCATCCTTATTTCCGGAAACACCCGTTATTTATGAAAAGGAAGATGGCATAAGGGAAGTGTATGTAGAAGAAGAGAAAATGTTCAGGGTAACTATGACTGCTCCGCTTATCAACCAGGCAATACAGGTTTTATTTATGGTGACGGGAGAAAAGAAAGCAGATATTTTGAAAAATATTTTAGGTGATAAGTTTCACCCGGAAAAATACCCGGCTCAACTTATAATACCTGAAACCGGGGAACTAACCTGGTTTATTGATGAGGATGCGGCTGAGGAACTGGATTGAAAAAATGGTGGTTTCATTTTTGTAACTTGCTGGTTTTCAAACCCTAAATCCTATATCTTAAACCTTGAATTCTTTTCGGGTCATTGACTTTATAAATACCCCATATTTGGCATAGTACTTTTGCCTTATGTAGAAAAAAACTAAAAATATTACCGGTTTGTTGGCACATAGATGCGGTTGCAAGTAGCTTTGAGAGGGAGGCAAGGGTTTTTATTGGTATAGTCTCAGTGCCCTTTTTAGTGATTCACAAATTTGTTTCTTAAGCTTTTGCGGAGAAATTACTTTTACCCTATCTCCGTGAAATTGGATTTCCTGGAGAAGGTCGTAAGTGATTTTCAGCGTGAGCTGAATTCTCAATTCATCTTCATCATCAATAAGTATTATTTGACTTTCGTGCAGGGGAAATGATTTAATGTATTTGCCTTGTTCAGTATCAAAGGAAAGAATAATAGTTTCAGGCTTCTCATCAGGCTCGGTAATTATGCCAAAACAATCACGGAACATTTCCTCCACATCCATTTTTTCTGGTTTAAATTTCTCTTTTTTTATTTCAACATTACTAATCCGGTCAAGCCCGAAGGTTTTAATCTTGCCATCTTTCCGATCTTTTGCCAGGAGGTACCACCGGCTTTTGAATTCCTTTACTCCATAGGGTTCAGCAATACGGCGGCTATGTTCATCTTCCCAGAATTTTTGATAATCAAAATGAAGTAAACAGCAATTTTGGGAGGCATGAAGTAAGCCATAAATATTTTCCGTGCCTTGAGGTATGCGCTTTTCAAAGTGGATATATGGAGAAATACCTTCAGCCATTTTTACGGAATTAAAAAGAGCAAATGCCTCTAACATGCGGGTATTTACCTCCGGCTGTAAACCCTCATCAGCAATATAATATTGGTGAATGGAGTTACACTGAATATCTATATCATAAATAGAGCGGATATTATTCAGGTCTCTTTGAAAAGTACGTTTCGATATACTTAAATTTTCTCCTGTTAGTTGGGCTTCCCGCTCCAGGTAATCGCTTATTTCTTCAAAAGTGGCTGTTTGACTGTTACGCAACTTTTTGATAATGGAGGTATGTCGTAAAGTGGTGGAGCGTTGGGACATGGCTTTTTGTATTGAAAACAAAGATACAATACAGGTGCGACAACTTGTGTCGTTATTATAAAAATCATGAAATTGAGCCTTACGCCTATAGATGAGAATTCAGTATCTTTGTAAACAAGATTAAAAACAATGCGAATTTACATTGACACGTCCATCTTTGGAGGCTATTTCGATTCTGAATTTGCATCGTGGACAAAACCTTTCTTTAAGTTAGTTGATACCGGCTTTATTTCCCCTGTGGTATCTGAGTTATCAATTAACGAAATAGAAGGAGCGCCCGCCCAAGTTAAAAATCTATTCAATGAATATTTCTCCCGGTTTGAAATTGCTCCGGTTAATAATGAAATGTATGCCCTTGCAGAGTTGTACATAAAAGAAAAAGCAGTAACGCTTAAAAGCTATGATGATGCGGTACATATAGCTGTTGCAACTATTATCAGGGCTGACGTTATTGTTAGCTGGAACTTTAAACATATTGTCAATGTTAATCGTATAAGAGCATATAACAGCATCAATTTGAAACATGGTTATTCCATCATTGATATAAGAACTCCATTTGAATTCCAAAACTGAATACTATGAAAGCAAAGAGTAAAACCGAAAGCAACCAGATAATACCCGGCATAATGCAAACCCTGAGAGAGATACGGGATAAACAAAGCGAAAAATATTACCGCCATCCGGAATTGTTAGAGGAGGATTTGAAAAAAATCAGGAAGAAATACAAGCTCAAATTTCCCAAAAATAAGGTGGTGATTTAGTTTAGTATTCGGGTATTTTTAACACAGAGAGCATTAAGCCACACAGAGAAATTCATCACCTTGTATTCTCCGTGATTCTTAGTGTCCTCCGCGCCTCCGTGGTGAGTTTACCCATTCTCATTTAGAAACTCAACATAATTATTCAGCAAGCCTTCTATTTGTTTTTTTTTGAACTTGGATAACTACTCATAAGTAATCATAGTTAATTAATTGGAACCATCAATTTTCTTACCCCACTCAAAATTATCAAAAATTTTCCCATTGTCAAGTAAAGCATATAAAGTATTCCATAAATACTCGGACCCATCTGTAACTTGCGCGTATGAAGGATGAAAAAAATCAATGACGAGTCTTTCTCTATGTTTATGACATGTCCTTCCGTCCACTTCCTTCAACTTATCCCATTCTTCATCACCATAAATATAATCACCATAGGCTTCGCCAGTATATCCACAAAAAACTATATGAGGGGAAATTAGATCAATTTCTTCTCTTAGAAAATCTTTGTCTCTTTCTGCATAAGCTATAATCTGATTATTATTTGATGATGATTTGCCTGATTTCTTTTTTATCTCCACAACTGCAACATCATCTAATTCTTTTGGTAATACATCATTAGCAGGGAATTCTATTATCCCCTCACGTTTATTGAATAATTCTTTTAAAAGATAATTCCAACGAGCAATATTATTTCCAAAGATACCAACTCGCTCAAAACGGACAGATGGGTGCCAACAACCACCCTTATCACTACCATGTGTTTCCTTTACTAGGAAAAGAACTTTAAGTTTTTGATATTGCCAGACTTCAAAATTTACTATTCCATCATAACTAAATTCCGAGACACAGACACCGTTTATTTCTTCTTCATATTCTGGATGGACTTCGTTCCATCTTCTAAAAAGGTCGTCTCTTTTACTTTCATATTCTTGTTTTGTCATACTCGTAGGTTTTTAAAAGTTCGAATTTATAATGCAGGTGCATGATGTCCTTTATTAACTCCATTAGGGTGTCTGGAGCATAGGCCACTTGTTAATGCAAAAATGTTAGGAGCATGTATACCACAATATTTACAATTGTATTGTGATTTTTCGCTGCCTTGATACAATGAATGCGTACCCCTGTTAGGTCCATTTGGATGCCTTGAACAGGAGCCTCCCGTTAAGGCAAAAATAGTGGAGGCTTTTGCCCCGCAGTATTCGCAATAAAAGTTTTGTACCATGATATTTAGATTTATTTGTTACTACTCTATTCAGTTTTCGGCTACCCTGTTTTTGGTTTCACAAATCTATCAAAGATTCTTCTAACTCTTTATAGAATTTATCCTGTAATTCCAAATATATTTTCCAGTACTTGTATTTCTTTTTACCGTCTTTTATCAGCCTCTTTATTCCCCTTTTCTCCCCCTCAATCTTTATTAGTGCATGTTGTTCAGTATATGGTTCAGGAATATTGATGTAATAATCTCTTGAAAACCACCATGGGTCTATATAATTACTAAACTTATCTGATACCATGCTCTCCATAATAACATCTTTAGCATGTTTCTTTGTAAACTTTGCAATGGGGTTATTGGGATTCCATTTCTCTAATTTTTCAAGCACTGCTTTATATCTCTCCTGGTCTGATTTTGAAAGCTGATTTTTATTGTACCACTCATAATGTTTGGCAATTGTTTCTTTTATTAATTGCTCAATTGGTATGGTTTCTATAAGGCGTAATTCATCTTCATATCCTTTTATCTCTTTTTTTAACCTTTCCAAACCTTCTGCTAATGTTGGCACCATGTCGGTCGGTCGGGGCAATCCAACATTTTTGGGAATCAACTTATTTTCATATAGGTAATCAACCAACGCAGATTCTCCCACATACAGGATAAATTCATTCAGTGAACCACCTTCTAAAATACCGGAACAAAAGCCAATAGGCATAATTTTTCAATTATTACTATTCCTAATAAAATGTATTTATTCCATCGGAATCCACGGTTTAAAATCCCAGTTGCTATGCAACCATAAATAGCCGCCTTTATTTTCGTCAAAAATAATATCCTGCCCCGCATAATAAAGATACTTAATATCGCTTTCAATTGTCTTGCGGTTTACCCTGAATTTTTTGCACATTTCGTCCATCTCTTGTGAGGACATGATATAACCTTTTTGGGTCAACTTGCCAAATAGATAGCCAACCCTATGAAAACGATTATTATAGGGCGGAAGAGAATTTTCTCTCCGGAAGATTTCATTTTGTTTTTCAAGTATGGTTTGTTTAAAAATTCCGCTGTTATTTCAGCTTCAAGATTAATTACATGTTTTCTTATACTTTTAGGAATAGTAAAAGCATAGGAAATTAAAAACAATACAAATTCATCAGGGTTTTGCATCTCCAGCATTTCTTCTATTGAACCCATTTCATCGGCAGTCAACTTTTTCCCATCTGCAATTCCCACACAATAGGAACAAGCAATAAGGTCTGAACTTACATCCGCTATCATCAACTCTAATGAAAGTTCTTTTGCAACTTTATCCACCATTTGCATGGTTTTTTCATCATCAGACCAAACAAGAATTCTTTTTTCACTTTCCATATTTTAGATTTCCTGCAAACATATTGCATAGGTACGCCAAAACGTGTCGTTACAGAAAAAATTGTTGTGTTAACTATAAAGATTCCACATTCTCGCCTGAGGGATAGCAGTGGAAAGCCCGCAGGCTTTGCGAGGACTTGTAACGTATAGCCCGACCCTTGCGTAGCCCGGGGCACGCCCAAATAATAATATACCTACAAATTCCCTCCCGAAAACAAACTAACATTCACCGTATGGTCAATGCCATCATCTAACAACGTAATAGTATTATCAGGTTGTTCCGCTCCGTCCATAGAAACCTGCATTTTTCCTTCCGTATTTTTTTGTTCAAATACAATGTGGTAAAAAGTATCCCCGAAACGGTAATGTACTTTATAGGTTTGCCACTCTGCCGGAATGCAGGGTGCAAAAGAAAGTTTTATACCCCGCTGTTGTATTCCCAATAAAAATTCTGTAATAAGCCGGTACATCCAACTGGCAGAGCCGCTATACCACGTCCAGCCTCCATGCCCGGTAAACGGAGACAGGCTATACACATCGGCAGCTACCACATAGGGCTCTACTTTATACTTTGCTATCTCTTCAGCTGTCCTGCCATGATTTATGGGGTTGACAAGGTTCAGTAATTCCCAGGCGCGTTTACTGTCGCCGAGTTTGGCAAAAGCAATAATCATCCAGATGGCGGCATGGGTGTATTGCCCCCCGTTTTCCCGTACTCCCGGCACATATCCTTTTATATAGCCGGGGTCAAGCGCCGATTTATCGAAAGCAGGGTCAAGAAGGGAGATAAAAGCATCTTGTTTATGAACTAAGTAACTGTATGCGGAATCCATAGCTTTTTTCGCTTGTGTGGTTTCTACCGCTCCCGATATTACCGACCAGCTTTGAGGCAGGGAGTCTATCTTGCACTCTTCATTTAGCGAAGAACCGAGTGGTGTTCCATCATCAAAATAAGCCCGGCGGAACCATTCTCCATCCCAGCCATTTTTTTCGATAGCCGTTTTCAGGGTCTGGGCTTGTCTGTTACACTCATCAGCAAATGCAGGGTCATTATGTAGCCGGGCAACATCCATAAAGCGTATCAGAATATCATATAGAAAGAATGCCAGCCAAACGCTTTCACCTTTGCCTTGTTTGCCTACCCGGTCCATTCCATCGTTCCAGTCTCCCGTACCCATAAGCGGCAGACCGTGTTCTCCATACCGGAATCCATGTTTAATAGCTTTCACACAGTGGTCATATAAACTTTCCTTGTAGTTAGATTGGATAGGAAGGTCGTAATAAGATTCTTCTTCTGCATTTAATTGGCGCCCATCAAGGAATGGTGTCATCTCGTTCAATATTTCGGAATCTCCCGTATGCAAAACATATTGTGAGGTTACAAAAGGGAGCCATAAATAATCATCGGAGCAGCGTGTTCTCACACCTCTTCCCAATGGCGGGTGCCACCAATGCTGAACATCACCGTCTTTAAATTGGCGGGATGCTGCCAGAAGAATTTGCTGGCGCCCAAGTTCAGGCTTTGTATGGAAAAGAGAAAGAACATCCTGCAATTGGTCTCGGAACCCAAAGGCTCCGCCGGATTGGTAATACCCGCTTCTGCCCCAAAGCCTCGATGCCATAACCTGGTAGGTTAGCCAGCCATTGGCAATGATATTAATGGCATTATCCGGAGTTTCCACTTGCATAGCGCCCAATGTGCGTTTCCAGTATTGCTTTACTTTTTCCAATGATTCTGCCGCTTTTTCACTTCCCCTGAAGGTAAGTACAATATTGCTTACATCGTTTATATTGGCACAAGTGCCCAGCCTGAAAATAATTTCCCGCTCTTCATTCCCGCCTATGTCAAACGTAACCTGTATGGCAGCACAAGGGTCGAGTCCACCGCCTAACTTACCTGAAAGCCTCACGCGGCTCATGGCATCCGGATTTTTGAGTGAACCATTTCGACCGATGAATTCTGCCCGGTCTCCCGTAATTGTTTTTCTCCGCTCATCTACATCAAAAAAAGCTATTTGCCCGGCAAATTCAGTATTGTAAGGATTTTTCGCGAAGAGTGCCCCGCTGCCGGGGTCACGCTCAGTATAAACGTGCATGGCGGTTTTAGTCCTCTGATCTCCCAGCACCCATTCCACATACCCTGTAGCTGAAAGCCGGCGTGGTTTATCGGAAGTATTGCGGATTTTTAAAACCGTAAATTTGATGGTGTAGTCTAAATCAACATATACCCACATTTCAGAATGGATATTTTCTTCGGTATGTTCAAATACACTGTAACCCATACCATGCCTTACGCTATACGATGATTTTCCTCCACGGGGAAGTTTGGTAGGCGACCAGAATCTCCCGGTTTCTTCATCACGGATGTAAAAAACCTCTCCTGCCGTATCGCTTATGGGGTCATTATTCCAGGGGGTAAGACGAAATTCATGTGCGTTTTCAGTCCAGGTATATGCTTGCCCACTTTCAGAAACAACAGTTCCGAAAAGAGGGTTAGCGATAACGTTTACCCAGGGGGCAGGGGTATAAATCTCTCCATTTAATGTTACCGTATATTCAGTTCCATCCTTCGTGAAGCCACCCAATCCGTTAAAAAATTGCAGGTCTTGCGGAATTGTTTCTTCACTATTGGAGAGTTTGGGCAAAGGCACTATATTTATAAAAGGAATTGGGGTTTTAGCAGGTCGTTTACGATTAAGGTGGTCTGCGAGGCTTCCATCAGAATCAGAAAGAATAACTCGTGCGACGGTTTGGAATAAAATCCGGTCTTCGTGTGAAATCTGGTCGGCTGCCCTAACAAAAATACCTCCTGGCTTATCCGTAACTTCCGCCGCAATCAAATCCTGAATTTGGTTCTGCAATTGTTGTCGGTATCCACCATGGTCTTCATTCCAGATAACAAGGTCAACCATTAACCCTTTCAGGTGCCAATAGCTATGTGCCTGTATTAATTGCTTTACCAGAGAAATATTTGTCTGGTCTTTTATTTGCAGGAGAACAATAGGTAAATCCCCGGATATGGAATATCCCCAAAGCCCCGATTGTCCCCGCTGATTCTTAATTATAATAGCAGGATCTGCCCGTAAAGAACTATTAGCAAAAATGATAGAACCAGCTAAACGGTTATAGAGTTGAGCATCCGTTTCACTTGCATTAATATGGCGTAAAACCACCTGGCTATGAGTCCATGCTAATTCGAATACACGGTTTTTATGATTGGCATCCTGGTATTTTTCAATTAGCGCCTTGCATGTTTCACGCTTATCGCTTGCACCCGTAATCATATCTATAGAAACCGATTGTTCAGCTTTTAAGGTTATTCTGTATCTAATGGCAACAATGGGGTCAAGTACAGAACCCTGGTTGCCTGATAAAGGTCCGGGTTTTTGCATGGCAATGGGGTTTGTTGGAGTATTCCCTCTGCCAATAAACTCAAGCCGGTCGGTTTGATAAGACACTTCTTCTATTTTTGCGCCATCTGCTGTCATCATGTGAAACATCCAGGGAGGCTGCTCACCTGCGGATTTTGGTCGGCGGGTGCAAAGGATAGCATTACGTTCCTTAAGAATTTCTGTTTCCACAAAAAGATTATTGAACGCCGGTTGCATTAAATCTGACGAAGGAGCAGTAAGCACCACCTCGGCATAACTCGTAATTTCAAGGGTTTTTTGTGTTGCTGAATGATTGGTAAGGTTTAATCTCCTCATCTCAATATCATCTTCAGCAGAAACAACTATTTCCGTATGCATTTCTATATCGCTTTTAGTTCCCCTGAAGTCTATCCTGCTTTGAGAAAATGCAGCTTCATAGTTTTGTACTTTTTTTAACACAGGCTGATACGTACCTGACCAGAAACCATCAGTATCTATGTCCCGAATATAACAAAATGAACCCCAATTATCACGGGTTCTATCTTCCCGCCAACGAGTGACTGCAATATCTTTCCACCGGCTGTAGCCTCCTCCTGCATTGGTCACCATAACATGGTACCTGCCGTTTGATAATAATTGCACTTCGGGAACTGGAGTGTCAGGATTATTCAATACTCTCACATCTGTTCCGCCAGTGTTAAAACTTTTCTCAATTACCGGGGCAGTATGAGCATACGTGGAAGTGATTTTAGGAATGCGTTCTTGCAACAAAAGTAAATTCGCCTGCAATTCCGGTTCGGCTTCAAACCGCTTTTGCATAGGTTGGTTTAATAAGAGGTAGGACAATGACAAAAAACTCATGCCCTGGTGATGAGCCATGTATGAATGAATAACAGCTTTATCCTGCCCACGCTGTAAGCGGGAAGGTGTATAATCTATAGCTTCGTAAAAACCATATTCCCCTTCAAAACCCTTTTCAAACATAAGTTCAAGATTCTTGCACGATTTTTCAGGCTCAACCATCAAGGCTAATGCTGTAGCATAAGGAGCAATTACCAAATCTTCCTCCAGCCCTCGTTTTAAGCCGAGCCCCGGGGTTCCAAATGCGCGGTATTGATAACTGGAGCCCGAGTCCACTGTATTATATTCCGATTCAGAATTACCCCAGGGTGTGCCTCGTTGATTTCCATATTCAATTTGTCTTTTAACAGATGTTTTATAGGTTTCATCGAGAAGGGTGTTTTCATAAGTCGGCATTACCAGCAGCGGCATAAGGTATTCGAACATGGATCCGCTCCAGGAAAGAAGCACTGCATCGGAGCCCGGATTAGTAATTAGCCGGCTTAACGCAAACCACCCTTCTTCGGGGAGTTTTCCTTGGGCAATACCTACATATATTCCAAGCCTTGCTTCGGAAGCCAGTAAATCATAAAAACCCGGGTCGCGCTGATGCTCATCGGGCTTGTATCCTATGGTAAGAAGGTTTTTATCTTTATCATATAAAAAGTCCCATTCCACATTTGCGAACTCATCGCATTCACCGCTTAGTTTTTGAATAACAGAAATTTGCAGATTTGCTAACCTGCCCGACTCAGCAAGAGAATTTAATACTGTATCAAGCCACTGTCTTTCTTCGGATGTTTTCGCCCCGGCTTTTATGCGATTAATTTCTTCCGGTAATTCTTCTGCGGCTTTTGCTATCTCCTTTAATGTAGGATTCCCTTTCCCAAGTATTTCCTCATATCCCTGAGGGGCTGAAGCCAAAAGATACCAGGGTTCAAGTATTGGTACAACTTTAATAGTTTCTGCAATTTGTTCAGCAATCCTTTGCTTCCACCAAAGTGCAGGGTTTTCAGGCCCAAGAATAAGCTTTTCATTTACTTCTGAGAAAAGTGAGGAAACTTCTTCCAACGCATTTCTCAATTCTACCAAAGTCAGGGGAGGTTCTCTGCAGTCTTTTTCGAGCTTGTTTGTAAACTCCTTTAATTCGTCTGATGATCCATCTTTAAGAGTTTTAGTAAATACCTTCAACGTATCATTCAACCCATTAAATATTTTTTGCTCTATTATTTTTTGATTCAGAATTCCAATAATACCTTGTTTAAGAGTAATCAAGAGACCTACAAAATTCCCGCTATCTACAGTAGAAATATATTTGGGAGGTAAAGGCTCGAGAGATTGGGTATTATACCAGTTATATAAATGTCCGTTATATTTTGCCAGTTTTTTTATAGTATCAAAGGTGAGTTCTGTTTGTTTTAAAAACTGGGCGGCAGATTGGTAGCCAAAATCATAAGCGCTGAGGTTGGATAACAGATACAAACCAATATTGGTAGGAGAAGTACGATGTGCCAGCTGTGGCTGAGGGTTTTCCTGAAAATTATCAGGTGGCAGCCAATTCTCTTCCTGGGAAACAAACCGCTCAAAAAAGTTCCAGGTTTTCCGGGCAAGGGAGCGAAGAAAAACAAGTTGTTGTTCAGAAAGCGTGTGGGCTTGTTTAGCTAATGGCTTACTCGTCCACCAGGTAATAATAGGAGCTATTATCCATAATACGAGAATAGGTAAAGCAGCCATAAGGGACAATGGAAAATAAAATACCAGGTATCCAACTACCCAAAAAGCTAAAAATGGTTCTGCCCACATAAATATATAAGACCATAATAAACCGCTATTCTTGTTTCTTTCTTCCATAGCAGCGGAGTTCCACTCCAGCAACTTTCTATGTGAAACAATCATTCTCCAGCAGGTACGAAGAATAGCCATAAGATTATAATATGCCTCATGAGGAAGGCAAATGAGGGAGAAAATAGTTTTAATAAATACTCCGCCGGTATTCAGGCTATACAATATAATGTGCTGGGTAAATACCAAATCTTTGGGCTTTTTAAACAAGTCCCAAACAGATGTTACAAAAATGGGCAGAACGATAATCAATGAAACAGCAAGTGTCCAGAATATAGGTTCACTAAGTACCGTCCATCCCAATAAAATAAAAAGGGTAAGAGCAATGGGGACAAGACTCCGCCGGATATTATCGAATATTTTCCAACGGGATAAAGCGGAAAGCGGATTTTTTCTCCAATACTTACTGGCATTCGGAACAAAGGGAGTAAACCATGCCGCAATTTGCCAGTCACCTCGTATCCAACGAGCCCTCCGCTTTACATCTGTAGAATAGGTGCTGGGATATTTTTCATATAGTTGTAAATCACTTAAAAGCCCAGACCTTATGTAACAGCCTTCCAGTAAATCGTGGCTCAAAATTCGATTTTCAGGAAATCTTCCTGAAAGAGCCTGTTCAAAAATATCAACGTCATAAATTCCTTTACCGATAAAAGAGCCTTCGCCAAATAAATCCTGGTAAACATCAGAAGTGGCACGGGTATAGGGATCTATCCCCGGTTCATTTCCATGCAGTTTGGCATAATGCGAAGCATGACTTCCGGCAAGCTCACGGTAACCCTCGGCTGAAGGATTCCGTAGCCATCTATTACCCGTTGTTTTTTTTCACTATAAATAGCCCTGTTTAATGGATGCGCCATAGTGGCTGCGAGTTTCCACGCCACACCATGAGGCAACTGAGTATCGGCATCAAGAGTAATTACATATTTAACCTGCTGTAAACTTTCAATCTTTCCAATAATGAGTGAAAACATCTCTTTTCCCCTGCCACGCAAAAGTGCATTCAAATCAGCTAATTTTCCACGTTTGCGTTCATACCCCATCCATATTTTATCCGCAGGGTTCCAGCGCCGTGGTCGGTGAAAAAGATAAAACAAATCATTATTTGTTTTTCCATATTTTTTATTCAGTTCTTCAATCTTCTCACGTGCAGAATTTAGTAATTCTTCATCTTCCGGAAGTGTCTTTTCATGTGCGTCGGTAAAATCAGTTAACAAACCGAATTGCAGATTCGCACCCCTGTTCGCAAGATAACATACCTCTATTGCTTCTGCCAGGCTAATTATTTCAGGCTGGCTTGTAAGTAATACCGGAATAACGACTAACGTACGGGATTCTGTAGGAATGCCTATTGAGAAATCCATCCGCGACAATAAACGTGGTTTTACTATCAGTGTGCAGATAAAATTAACAAGTGTTATAGCTAATTGGCTTGCCGAAAGAAGTGAAAGAATAATAATAGTAAACAGTAATGCAGGATTTGAGTGTTCTTTATGTATTTCTAAAACCACTCCAATAGTAACTGCGATAGTTATAAGGAAAATAGAGGTAATATAGAAAAAGAAAGCTTTATTGCTTGCCATATCGACACAAATTTCAAAAACCGATCTCCTTATTTTGGCTTGTTTATACATTTCGCGAATTCCATCCCCAACCAGGTAATACCCTACATGAGAAGTTCGATGATATGTTAGTTCATCTACCAGGTTTTCCTGAGATAAGGTTATGGCAATTCTTGCTATTTCTTGCTCAGCTAAGTTTGATTTTTTGGAAAGATGTTCAACCACGTGCCTGTATCGGTCTCGTGTGGGGAAATCCATATTTTGATAAACTTTTGCAGTATCTTCCCGTAATATTTTTTCTACAATACTGTGGTCTTCCACAAAATCGCGCCAATCCATAGTGATGAGTGCACGCAGGCTTTCAATACTGTTTCTCATGGAAACCTGGTCGGCAGCTTGCTTTTGGTTTTCAGCAAATACCATCTCAGTAGTTGTGGTACCTGTTTCAGATAACCGTTGTTCAATCCAATTTAGAGCCAACGCAAGCCCAGGTCCTTTTCCGCTTAGCTGTCGTGATATTTCAGCTACAAACGCACTTACCAAAGGTGGTCGTGAACGAGCCATTTCAGCAATGGTTATAATTAAATCCTGCGGTGCCTTTTCAGCAGTTTCTATCATTTGATTGGACCAATAATCAGCTATGTTTCTATCGATCCGGTCAATGGCTATGCGGGCAGAAACACGGCGCAGGTTCTCAATTAGCGAAAGCCTTAGCATAATAGGTATAGCCCATAATTCACCTAACTGTAATTGTGTTACCGTTTGATACGAATTAATAAAACTGCTGAGGCTGTCCCGGTCAATCCGCCCATCGCTATGAGAAATAATTTGGAGTGCAATATCATATACCCTCGTAAGTCCATTGGTAAGTAAAGGAAGATTTTCACTGTAG
Source organism: uncultured Bacteroidota bacterium (assembly GCA_963767125.1). Taxonomy (GTDB): domain Bacteria; phylum Bacteroidota; class Bacteroidia; order JABEUT01; family JABEUT01; genus JABEUT01. The sequence continues at coordinate 115,038 of CAVYDB010000049.1, forward strand.
CCCCGCGGCAAATGCCTTTTTGCTGTTCGTATTTGCTCTTCTATCAGATAAAAGTTATCCATAAGCCATTCAGCGGCGGGTGTAATCAGGTATTTTGAATTAAGTGACTCAGTAAGCAATGCCTGCACTTCTAATAATACTTTTTCATTTTCGGCGAGACGTTTCAACAATTGGTCCTTACCTTTTTTAGTGGCAAGGTTATGGGTTTCCGCCAGCGTTTTACTATATTGCTCTAATTGTCCCGATGTGAATAATTCTGACCGCAGAGGCTCTTCATTGACATAATTACGTTTCCCGGCTTTTTCCTGAAAATAGCCACGCATCTGCGAAATAATTTCTTCAGCCTTTTCACCTATCGGATTCATACTTTACTTATTAATCAGTCGTTCCTTCTTGTCATTTTTAGTTTATTTGGCAATAGCAGTATCCACCATCTTCTGGGCTTCTTCCAATATTTTCTTCAGATGGTCGCTTCCCATAAAACTTTCGGCATATATCTTATAAATATTTTCAGTACCCGAAGGGCGTGCGGCAAACCACCCATTTTCAATAATTACTTTAATGCCTCCGATAGAAGCCTTATTTCCCGGTGCTTCGGTAAGTATTTGTTTGATTTTTTCTCCTGCTATTTCAGTAAAATTAATTTCTTTTGCCGAAAGTTTTTCAAGTTTTGATTTTTGTTCTGCATTTGCAGGTGCTTCTACCCGGTCATAAAATGACTCTCCAAATTTCTCCGTAAGCGAATGGTAAATTTCTCCGGGATCTTTCCCCAAACGGGCTTTTATTTCTGCCGCGAGCAATGCCGGCACTATTCCATCTTTATCCGTAGTCCATACGCTTCCATCTATTCGTGAAAAAGAAGCCCCTGCACTTTCTTCACCACCAAAGGATAAGGAAGAATCAATCAACCCATCCACAAACCATTTGAAACCAACTGGCACTTCGTAAAGTTTTCGTCCTGCTCCGGCAGTAATACGGTCTATCATACTGCTGCTGACTACCGTTTTCCCAATAGCCGCTTTCTGTTTCCATTCGGGACGATGCTGGAGCAAATAATGAATAGCGACTGATAAAAAATGATTGGGAGGCATTAAGCCAACACTTTGTGTTACTATTCCATGCCTGTCATGGTCTGTATCACAGGCAAGAGAAATTTCAAAACGGTCTTTCATGCCTATAAGTCTTTGCATGGCATAAGGAGAGGATGGGTCCATACGTATTTGCCCATCCCAATCAAGGGTCATAAAACTAAATGTAGGGTCAACTATTTTACTTACCACCTGGAGATTTAGTTTGTAGTAGGAGGCAATAGGCTCCCAGTAATGCACGCCAGCCCCACCTAATGGGTCAACTCCAATTAAGATTCCCGAATTCCGGATAGCATCCATATCCAGTATATTTTTGAGGTCGCTTATATAAGGCTGCTGAAAATTTTGCCGGTGTATGGTGGCTGTCTTCATTGCTTTCTCAAAAGGAATTCTCTTTACACCTTTAAGATTATTTTCTAATAACTCATTTGCTTTCTCTTCTATCCATTTAGTAACGGAAGTTCCCGCAGGACCACCATTCGGAGGATTATATTTAAATCCCCCGGATGGCGGAGGATTATGAGAAGGAGTAATGACAATACCATCAGCAAAGCCTGATTTGCGTCCACGGTTGTATGCTAATATAGCATGGGAAATTACAGGGGTGGGAGTATAATCATCCCCATCTGAAATAATTACATCGACATTGTTAGCTGTTAATACCTCAATTGCAGAGGCAAATGCAGAAACGGAAAGTGCATGAGTATCTATGCCAATGTAAAGAGGTCCCTCTATTTTTTCTTTTTTTCGGTATAAATAAATAGCCTGGCTAATAGCAAGGATATGATTTTCGTTAAAAGAATTATCGAATGCAGAGCCTCTATGACCGGAGGTTCCAAAAGAAACCCGTTGTGCTGGAATCAATGGATTAGGGACACCGGTGTAATAGGCAGTCATTAACTTAGGAATATTGACCAATTGGCTTGGTTCTGCGACCTTTCCTGCAAAAGGACTAATTTTCATAAAGTGTTTTTTAGATTAGTATCGTAAAATTTGTCTAATACTGCAATTTTTTCAAGACGACGAAGATGCCGCTCTGCTCCGCTGAATGTCGCCGAAAGAAATGTATTTACTAATTCCCGGGCAAAAGCATTACCAACCACCCGCCCTCCTAGGCATATCATATTCATATTATCGTCCTCCACTCCCTGGTGTGCCGAAAAGGTATCATGAATAAGGCATGCCCTTACACCGGGTACTTTATTAGCGGCTATTGTGGCGCCTACTCCGCTGCCGCAAATTGCTATCCCTTTGTCAATTTCTCGTGCATAAAGAGCATGGGCGAGAGGCAGAATATAGTCAGGATAATCGTCATCGGGCTTATATATAGTATTCCCGAAATCCTGCACTTCATATTCATCTTCCTGCAAGCATACAATAAGATATTGCTTCAGTTCAAAACCTCCGTGGTCACAAGCAATTCCAATGCGTTGCTGTTTCGCATTCCAGTTTAAAATAAAATCACTCATATTTTTTATTTTTAAGGAGAGCTATTGAAACTTTGTAAACATGTTCAGCCGTGAATCCATATTCCCTCATCATTACATCTCCCGGAGCCGAAGTACCAAAATCTTCTATGCTAATAATCTTGCCGTCCTTCCCGGCATAGCGTTCCCACCCTTGTGACAATCCTGTTTCCACAACAATCCGCTTTTTAATTGCGGGAGGAAGTACCATGTCGCGGTATTCTTTATTCTGCTTTTCAAACAATTCCCAACTTGGCATGGAAATTAGCCGGACACGAATTTTCCTTTTCTTCAATAGCTTGGCAGTTTCCATAATCAAGCTTACTTCTGAACCACTGGCAATGAGAATTAATTCAGGGTCGGGTGTATCTTCAAGTATATATGCACCTTTATACAAACCTTCAGCGGAAGCAAAGTGCTTTCTATCAATTACAGGCAATTCTTGCCGGGTTAAAATTAACGCTACCGGGTTATTTTTGCTTTGTATAGCTATGCGCCATGCCATAGCAGTTTCATTGGCATCGGCGGGGCGAATTACTATCAGCCTTGGTATTGCCCGCAGAGAAGCTAATTGCTCTATCGGCTGGTGGGTCGTTCCATCCTCACCGAGGGCTATGCTATCGTGTGTGAAAACATACACAACATGCAATTGCATAATAGCAGCAAGCCTTATCGAAGGACGCATGTAGTCTGAAAAAATAAGAAAGGTGGAGCAAAACGGCAAAATACCTCCGTAAGCCGCTAATCCATTGGTTATTGCTCCCATGCTGTGTTCCCGTACACCAAATTGCAAATTACGCCCCGCATAGCTCCAACCTCCGCCGGAAGACCCCTGTAGGTCTCCAACTGCCATAGAGGGGTTTTCGAAATTTCCGGCATCTTTCAGTTCGGTGTGTGTAGAGGTATTCAGGTCGGCAGAACCTCCAATGAATCCCGGGAAAAAATTAAAAAAAGATTGCATTATTTTACCTGATGCCACACGGGTGGCCATGCCTTTAGTATCAGGAGGGAACACAGGGAACTCTGCATCCCAGTTTTTGGGCAATTCAGCATTAATAAGTTGTTTTAATTCAGTAGCAAGTTTCGGATGCTTTTTAGAATAAGTACTGAATACTATTTTCCATCTTTTTTCTTGCTTCGCCCCGTTGTTAAGCGCATTACGGAAATGCTTACGGGCTTCTTCAGGAATATAAAAGGAAGGTTTTACAGGCCAGCCGAGGTTTTCTTTTGTAAGTTTTACTTCTTCTGTTCCCAGGGGTGAGCCATGTGCTTCTATGGTGTCCTGTTTGTGTGGAGAACCATAACCAATATGGGTTCTCACTAATATCAGGGAAGGGCGCTCTGTTTCTTTCTTCGCAGTATCAATGGCTTTTTCAATAGCATTAATATCATTGCCATCTTCCACCGATATGGTATGCCAGCCATACGCTTCAAACCTTTTTGCGTGGTTTTCTGTGAAGGTAACCTGGGTTGATGAGGCAAGTGTAATATGGTTATTATCATACAGGTAAATTAGTTTGCCGAGTTTCAGGTGACCGGCAAGGGCCGCAGCTTCTGCAGAAACACCCTCCATCATATCCCCGTCACTCACTAAGCCATAGGTATAGTTATTGATAATTTCAAACCCCGGACGATTGTAGCGGGCAGCCAAATAAGCTTCTGCAATAGCCATTCCCACTCCATTAGCAAATCCCTGGCCAAGCGGACCTGTGGTTACTTCAACACCCGGAGTAATGCCCCGCTCAGGGTGCCCGGGAGTGATGCTTCCCCACTGGCGGAAGCGTTTAATTTCTTTAAGTGGAAGAGCATATCCTGTAAGATGCAATAAACTATAAAGCAACATGGAGCCATGACCGGCTGAGAGAACAAAGCGATCGCGGGCAAACCAGTCGGGATTAGCCGGGTTGTGTTTCAAAAACTTTGTCCATAATACATACGCCATAGGCGCAGCGCCTAAAGGCAATCCCGGATGCCCGCTATTGGCTTTTTGAACAGCATCAATAGAAAGGAACCGAAGCGTATTGATAGATAATTCATCAAGGTTGTTACCCATGCCACGTTTTCCTTTTTGTTTATTTTTTGTTTTCATATATGATTATGAAATAACTATATATTAACTCAAATATATTAATTACAATTCAACTGCTTTTAGATATGGAATACTGTTTTGTAAATTCTGCTCCAAAAAGAACAATCATGCAGGAATAGGAAACCCACAAAAGGATTAAAACTATTGAACCTGCGGCTCCATACATAGAAGCAGGCTGGAAAGTAACGAAATAAACTCCGAGGGCATATTTTCCTATAATAAAGAGAAAAGCAGTAAGTATGGCGCCGGGCAAAATAGATTTCCATGTGATATGTATATCAGGCAGCACCTTAAACATCAGCGCAAACAATACAGATATCATAGACAATGAAAAAAGTACATCGAAAGCATGCAACAAATAAATAGTGAGGTAAGAAAACCGTTGGCTAATCCATCCGCTAATGGCTGTAAGAACAGTAGTAAGTACCAATGAAATGGCAAGTAAAAACCCTATAGATGCTACTAAGCCAAATGAGAATAGCCTATCCTTTAAAAACTTTAAAAGACCTCGTTTTATTTTAGCAGGCTGAATATGCCAGATAATGTTTAAAGATTTCTGTAACTCAATAAATACCCCGGTGGCTGTAAAAATAAGAGTTAAAATTCCGGCTATAGTGGCGAACAGGGTATTTTTACTCAGATTTACATTCACAATCATATCTTCAATTTGTTTTGCTGCTGCACCTCCAAGTGTGCCTGAAATAGCAGCAGCCACTTTACCGTTTCCGGCTACATTGCCAAAGATTATTCCGGCAAGATAAAATACAATAACCAGTAACACAGGTAATGAAAAAACAGCATAAAAAGCAATGACTGCACTTTGACGGAAAGGATCGCCATTCCACCATGTTTTAAGTGTATTTTTCAAAATTGTGAGCCAGTCTTTAATTTTCAATTTCTTCATATTTATTAGAATCATTCTTTCTTAAAGAATTATTAATTACGGGTAGATTTTCAGGCTGCTGTTTTTCTATAAGTTGAAAAGCCTCTTGCCCATTAATAAAAATTAACAGGTAAGAGGCTATTTCTTATTTTCAGTTTATCCTCCTTACTGTTTTTACTCCATCTTTCCATCATCCTTGGGCAAATCCTTCTTTATTTTTTTGTATTGGGAATATTGATCAGGGGTGAGGACTGCCTTTATGTGTGAATCTGTACTTCGTCGTATGGAATCGGAGGCGCTTTTGTCCTTAGTCATGTGCATATTTTGCATAGCAATTGAACAACTTTGTTCAATTGCCAGTATCTTGGATTCCTGGTCAGCGCTAATACCGCTTACATGTTGTTTAATATAGTCCGTTCTTTGCTGCGGAACGGGGCTTCTGTTTTGGGCTGTGGCATGTATTACTCCACAACATAAGATAGCAAATGCCCATGTCTTCAAAGTTTTCATAATTTTATTTTTTTGGGTTTAATTGCAATTTAAAAAACAGCGTATCATTTTTTTGGTTTTTTTCGGTGAGCAATAAAATCTCACCCATGAGTACCTTAATTTTATAGTTAAATAAATTTCAAAAAATGAATATAAACAGATATTGCTATCTTTGTAACACCGATTTGGATAGTAGAAACATTAAAAATAACAATATCATACGCCTATGAACGCTATTATAATTGATGATGATGCCGGGTGCAGGGAAATATTATCCTTGCTAATTTCCGGTATTGATAATTTAGATCTTACGGGTACTTTCAGCAGTGCAAAAGAAGCATTAAGCGCTATTAAGAATGATGATATTCAAATCGTTTTTCTGGATGTGGAAATGCCTGAAATGACGGGGCTTGAATTTCTTTCGAGCCTGGAAATAAAACCCCAGGTGATCCTTACCACATCACATAAAAAGTATGCGTTTGATGCATTTGACCATGAAGTGGCAGATTATTTGTTAAAACCAGTAACCCTGCCCCGTTTACTTAAATCAATTACGAAAGCCGAAAGGAACTTGAAAAAAGCGCCCAATCTGGATTTATCAAAAAACAGAGAATATTTTTTTATTAGAAATAATTCAGTTATTAATAAAGTATTTGTTAAGGATGTATTATGGATTGAAGCATTGGGAGATTATGTACAAATACATACCCGTGATAAAAAGCATATCCTGCATTTAACAATGAAAAAGATGGAAAGCGAACTTCCGCCCGATAAATTTATTCGGGTACACCGCTCCTATATTGTACAGGTAGATAACGTTAAAAATGTTGAAGATACCACCGTTTATATTGATGATACTCCCATTCCAGTAGGGGCAATTTATAAAGAAAATTTTCTTAAAAAATTGAATCTTCTATCTTAGAAGCGCCGCCTGATATTTAGGAGTGTATAGCCCCCTTAGAGTACCAATGAAACAACATCGGGCTTTGCCTGAATATTTTCATTCTTTTCTGCTTCATCTAATATAGCTTCTGCATATTCTTTCATTGACGCAGCAACCTCTTTATTCGGAAGGGCAAAAATAAGGTCATTATCTATGCCTGATAAATACCTGTTACTTTTTTTTGTAAGTTGAGCTTCCACGGTATAAAAATAGCTCCAGTCAATATCCGGCTCTCTTTGCAGAAGCCCAAGCGCAGCAAGTTGCTCTTCCTGTACCGGTCTCCAGGAATCACGCTCTTCTTTAGTTAAGTTTAATTTATACGGATGAATGCGTCCGGAAATTATTAAACGTTTTATTCCTGCGGTTTTACACCCGATAATTACCGAACGTGTGGCGTTAAAACATTCTCCTTCCTTATTTTGTTCCAGTTCCTGGTCATATATTACAAGGTCATGGTCTTTTGCATTTCTAAATACATCTTCACTTTTATTTACATCACCTTTTATTAGGGTAATTCCCGGAAAGTCGAAGCCGGCTCCTTTTATATCAGCCATTATAACTGTTATTCTATGGCCCCTGCTAAGAGCTTCTTTTACAATATTTTGCCCAATTAAACCTTTGGAGGTGAAGAGAGCAATTTTTTTAGTTTTCATTTTGTTAGGATTAGAAAGTTCAATTAGTTTTTATATCATTGTTCGGTAGCAAGTTAACAAGGCACTGCACCGTTGTGTATTATTTTTCGGTAAACTATAGGAACTTAACCATTAACATTCTGATTTAGCAGTTGAAATTTCTTACCAGTATAAGGGCTCTTTTAAATATATTATCTTTTCTCTTAAAGAGGAAAAATAATTAGTTTATTGATATCCCTCATAAAACTTAAGAATATTTATTTGCTAACTATCAGTGTGTTGCATTTTTTTTCGACCTAAAAATGACCTATCTCATGTTTCTATTGATATTTGTGTAAATTTGTTTTTTTTCATCCTTTGGTAATTCAGTAAAAAGTGATTTTTTCAAAGGATTTTCACAGTAGTAGCAGGATTCGGTCAGATTGTTAATTATAATAGGAATTAAAACCAGCAATTCACTATAGAAAAAACACCCATGAAAAACTCTAAAACAAATCCTGTTGACATATTACTTGTCGAAGATAATCATGCTGATATACGGCTTACCCAGGAAGTATTTAAAGATGGCAAACTATATAAAAACCTGAATGTTGCTATGGATGGGGAAGAAGCCATGAATTACCTCCGGAAAAAGGGTGCATTTTCTCAAGCCAAAACCCCTGACTTGATATTGCTTGACCTTAATCTGCCAAAAAAAGACGGCAGAACAGTATTGGCAGAGATTAAATCTGATAGCACACTTAAATCTATCCCGGTAATCATATTCACAACTTCGGCTGATAAAGAGGATATTTTGAATACATATTCCCATCATGCAAATTGTTATATTCTAAAACCTATTGACCTCAGCCAGTTTGTTAAAGTTATGCGGTCTATTGAAGAATTTTGGCTTTCGATAGTAAAACTACCCAGGATAGAGGTAGTGGGCTAAACCTAACCAGTAATATGTATGAAAACGCTCAAAGATTTTATTAAATATCTGAGAGAAAACCGGCTCAGAGAAGCGGGATTATATAATTTAAACATACTTAAAGGGATGGATATCCCCTTAATAAAACTGGCACAGAAAAAGGGTCTGATTAAGAGCCTTGACGATGAAGATACGGTTAAAACAAGCATAGAAAACTTTGGCAAGTTTTTATCATCTCTTGAGGATGGAACTGCCATAGAGAAAGCTAAAACAAGACTGAAGGACTGGGAAGAAGATAAGATACCGGGATTTAGCAAACATGAAATCCTTCCGAGTGACCTTGTATTGGCTTATGCTGCACAAAAAACAGCTATCCAGCATTTTTTGCCCGACTTTACCTCCGATTCTAAAGAAGCAATTGAAATACTGCGGGAATTAGAGGACTATTATACCCATATTCAAAACAACGCTATTCAATTGGTATTCAAAATACAAAAGGATACCGAAACCCAGCTGAATGAAATTGAAAGAAAATTCATTTTGATGGTGCAAAATGTAAAAGATTATGCCTTTTTTATGCTTGACACTAAAGGGTATATTAAAAGCTGGAATGATGGAGCCCGGCGAATTAAAGGCTATACTGCTGCTGAAGTAATAGGCAAGCACATTTCCATATTTTACATGGATGAAGACAGAAAAAATAATGTTCCCAACCACTATTTGGAAATGGCTGAAAAGCTGGGGCATTATGAAACTGAGGGAAAAAGAGTGAGAAAAAACGGCACTACATTTTGGGCAAATATTACTATAACGGCAATCTATGATGAAAATAAGAAATTGACAGGCTTTTCGAAACTTACCAAGGATATTACCGAAATGAGAAATGCCAAATTAGCGCTGGAGCAAAAAGCTATGGAACTGGAGCGTTCAAATAGCGAACTGGAACAGTTTGCCTACGTGGCATCGCATGACCTGCAAGAACCTTTGAGAACCATTAGCAGTTATGTGCAATTATTAAGCAGCCGCTACAAAGATAAGCTGGACGATGAAGCAAATGAATTTATAGATTTTGCTGTGGAGGGAAGCAAAAGAATGAAACAGTTAATTACCAGCTTGCTTGAATATTCCCGTGTTAATAAATCCCAGGTTTTTGAACATATTAACCTGATTGAATTATTAGAAAATGTAAAGGAAGATATGAATGAACAAATACAGGAAAGTGGCGCTATCATTAAGTATGATGTTCCGCCGGAAATATACGGGGATGAAATTTTACTCTCCCAATTATTTCAGAATCTTCTTGTAAATGCCATCAAATTCCGGAGTGATAAAAAGCCAGAGATAGAAATAGTTGGTAAAAAAGATACTGGCTTCTGCCTCTTTTCCATAAAAGATAATGGAATTGGGATATCACCGGAATATTTTGGAAAAATATTTGTAATCTTTCAGAGGCTGCATAAAAGGGAGAGCTATTCGGGAAGCGGTATCGGGCTGAGTATTTGCAAAAAAATTGTGGAACGCCACGGTGGTAAAATATGGGTAGAATCAGAGCCCGGAAAAGGCTCCATATTTTATTTTACTATTAAGGAAGCATGAATAAAACAGATGCTAAAATAAGCGTATTGCTTATAGAAGATAATCCTGCTGATAGCCGGCTTGTCAGTATCTTCTTAAAAAGCATTTATGGTGATAGAGCTTTCATTTCTATTGCTGATTCCTTAAGCATTGGACTGGAAATGGCAGAACAAAACAAGCCGGATGTTATTATCCTTGACCTTTCGTTGCCGGATAGTGGCGGACTTGAAACCTTCACCAAACTTCACACTAAAATATCTTACATACCTGTAATAGTGCTTACAGGGCTGGAAGATGAGACCGTAGGGATTGATGCAGTGAAAATGGGTGCCCAGGATTTTTTGCAAAAAGGCGAAATAGATGAACGCATTTTAAAAAAATCTATTTCACATAGTATTGAAAGGCAGAAGTTACTCCGGGAACTGGCTGAAAATACCTATGCCTTGTATGCAGAAAAGCAAAAACTATCCGAGGCCCAGGCGCTTGCCCATATTGGCAATTGGGAATGGGATATGGTTACCAAAGAAATAATATGGTCTGATGAATTTTACCGGATACACGGAATGAAACCCGGTGAGGATAAATTATTTTCTGATACGATGACCTCGTTTATCCACCCCGAGGATCAAGATTATGTACAAAATGCTATTGGAAATGTAATAAATACTGCTAAACAAGTAAACTTTACGTATAGAATAATTCGAAAAGACGGAGCCGTGCGGACACTTTTTTCAACCGGTGACGCGGTACTGGACAATGATGGAAAAACAATAAAACTTATTGGAACGGGGCAGGATATTACGGACCGTGTGCATGAAGAAGAAATGGAAAAGCTCGCTGTTGCAGCAACCCAATCCATTAATTCCGTAGCAATAATTGATGAAAATGGGACTGTGGAATGGGTTAATGAAGGTTTTACAGCCATTACCGGTTATGTATTGGATGAAGTAAAAAATAAAAACATGGAGGCTTTAAAAGACAGAAGTAAAACAAAAGCCACAGAGGACTATACTTATTATAAAAAGGTAATTAAAGAAAAAAAACCTGTAACATACGAAAGCAAAAGTCACTCGAAAGCTGGGAAAGAGTACTGGATAATAACTACTTTGACCCCGGTATTGGACAATGAATATAATGTAAAACGGATTATAGCCATTGACACCGATATTACGTTACGGAAACAAATGGAAGAAGATTTGCGGAAAGCAACCCAGGTGGCTGAATATTCGTTGCAAATCAAGGCACAATTTCTTGCCAATATGAGCCATGAAATCCGCACGCCCATGAATGCAATCGTAGGGTTCACCGGGCTGATATTAAAAACCCCATTATCAGAAGAGCAAACTAAATACCTGAATGCTATAAAAACTTCAGGAGAAAACCTGTTAGTAATTATTAATGATATTCTCGACTTTTCTAAAATCCAATCCGGTAAAATTCATTTTGAACAGACCAATTTTAGCATTACGAAAAGTATTTCATCCGTAATAGAGTTGCTGTTGCCTAAATGCCTTGAAAAAAACATAAAACTTATATATACCATCGAGCGGGACATTCCGGAATATGTTATTGGCGACCCTACCAGGCTGAACCAGGTCTTAAATAACCTGGTAGGAAATGCAATTAAATTTACTAAAAAGGGAGAAGTGAAAATTTTGGCTGAACTCGTAAAAAAAGATGGGCAAAATGTAGAAATAAAATTCACCGTATCTGACACGGGAATAGGAATTCCGGAAGAAAAAATACATTCTATCTTCGATTACTTTACTCAGGCAAGCCCTGAAACTACGCGAAAGTATGGGGGAACAGGATTGGGACTTGCCATTGTAAAACAGTTAGTGGAACAACAAGGTGGAACCTTGAAAGTGGAAAGTAAATTAAACTCCGGCACTGTTTTTGCTTTTAACCTGAGTTTCCCAGTTGGAATCGGGGAAGAAGAAACTACAGAACAAGAATGCATATCGGTATGTGATATGAATAGTGAAGAGTTAACTATATTGTTAGTGGAGGATAATGAACTTAACAGCATCCTTGCAGAAAAGATTCTCACAGACTGGGATTGGAAGGTAGATGTTGCTGAAGACGCTTTTATTGCGCTTGATAAAATAAAACAAAAAAAATATGATGTAGTGCTTATGGATATACAGCTTCCTGGAATGGACGGATATGAAGCAACCCATAGAATACGCAATGATATGCCACCGGATAAAAGGAATATTCCGATTATTGCTATGACAGCTCACGCTCTTTCAAGCGAAGAAGAAAAATGCCTTAAATCGGGAATGAACGGATATATTTCGAAGCCCTTTGAACCTGAAAACCTATATGGGAAAATTATCGCGACACTTAAAATTAAAAATAATTATCCGGTCATTCCCAGAAATACAAACTCCAATAGCGAGAAGGCAAAGTTATTGAGACATAGCAACCTGACTTATTTAAGAGGGATTGCAAATAGTAATAACGACTTTGTGGTACAGATGCTAAAAATATTTATAGATCAGACACCGCCTGCATTGGAAAGACTTGAAAAAGCAATTAACAGGAAAGATTGGACATCTGTCAGGGCTATTGCCCATAAAATAAAACCTTCTGTAACATTTATCGGGTTAAAAGAAATTGAGAAAGATGTACCTGCGTTAGAAAACTATGCAGAGGCTAAATCAAATCTTAACCTGGTGCCTTCCTTATATAAAAAAATAAATAAAGTTTGCACAGAAGCTGTAGTGGAATTAGAAGAAGAAATCGAAAAATTAAAATAATCTATATTTTATATAGGTTATTTTTTGGGGAAGAAAGCCCGATATTTTTTAAAACGCTTCTCCCGAATGTGCAAAAATACCCATTGATCCTCCCGACCCATAGCCAAAGTCAATAGCAATATTAATGGCTGAATGCTTATTTAATTTAATACGGATTCCCGTTCCGGCTGCCGGTAAAATGGCATTAAAGCCTGTGCCTGGCCATTCCGAAACTGTTTGAGCATTTACAAATATTACTGCTCCGAATAATCCGGTATGGGTTAAATAAAAACGGTATTCAGCTTCTACTGATAATAAATTGTTGCCTTTAAAACGGTCTTGCCGGTATCCCCTGCCCTGGTTATTATAAGTATCCCATCCCGTACTTGGCAAATCAAGATAGGGAGGGGTGCCATTTATAACAATCCAGTTATAACTCCAAAATGCTAATACATTATTTGAATTTTTCCTCAGTTTACAGTATTTTCTAATGTCAATTATTAAAGATTGCCAATTTTCATCACTACCCATAATACTGAAATTACCCCGGTAAACAATATTTGCATAGAACCCTTTAGTAGGATTTATTGGATTATGCCGGGTATCAAACAAAGCATTAATAGTTATACCCGATGAAGTTGATTTTTGAGTAAACCCATATAATTCAAAATCATCAACCCCTGCGGGCGGAACTAACTCCTTAATTTGCCAGTGATAATCGAGCGCGTATCCTCCGCCCAGATAAAACCCCGGCAGCATTTTTTTCAGCACAGCTTCCCTGAGTAATAGATACTGGTACCCTAATTTATCTGCATCATTCAGGCTACTGTGCCCTCCAAGCCCATAGGTATATTGAGTAAATTTATAATAACAAATCTCTCCCGGAAAGGCATATTTATTTTTTTTGCTCCAGATATCAGTTTTTACAGGAAAATAAAGCTGGTTTTTTTGTGTGTAATTAACGGAAAAGCTAATACTGGAAAGCGTAACTAAATCCGGATTATCCATGTAAAATGAAGCTGCTGCTGAAACGGTTCCAATAAGCCCTGTGGTTGGTGAATACCCGATATTTGGCAGTACAGATTTATATAATTTATCTTTCTGCCTGGCAATAGAATCAGGTTTACCAAAGAAAGGATAAAATATTCCACCGGTAAGCACATTCCCAATATCTTTTTGCCCGTTATTCAGCGAATCATTCGCTTTTTTTGCTCTACGGGCACTGTCTGAAATAGCCTTATGTCTTTTGTGCACATGGCGGGAACCAATTTTAGAAGTGTTGCTTTGAGGTATATTCTGTTGAGAATAAACAGTAAGAAAAGCCAGGAGAAAAACATAACTTAAGAGATACCTCCCGGCAAAATAAAAATTGAAATCTTTATGCCGCACCTTACATACTTTTCATCGCAATATAATGAAAATACCAGCAGTTTATATAAATAATGTAAAGGATATTTTGAATCGGGCGGAAATACAAGTGACATATAAAGTTAATTTCAGCATTTAAAAGAATAGGGAATAGACACTTTATCGGATAAAGCAGTAGAAAAATGGAGAATATTTTTCAATCTATAACCTTGGTATTGGACCAATAAATTCGTTCCTAATATTGACAGGAAGTTTTCCTTTCTTATTTAGCATATTTTTGAAAGACTATTAACATTCGAACTATTATCGGTTTTTTGCAAGCTGTTATAAGGAACTGCATGGTTTTTGATCGATTTTAACTAAAATGCGACATAAATAAGGAGCAATTAATCAATGGGGCGGAAGTTGGAGTCTCCCCGGGGTCACAAAAAAACAAAGGTTCCGGCATTAGCTGGAACCTTTATTTTATAATAGCTTTTAGAAAAAAAGAATTAACCCTACTCTGTCTTTATTACTTTCTTTTGGCTTACCAAATTTCCTTCTTTATCTAATATTCGGATTAAATAAACTCCGTTTGGCTGGGTAGAAATATTTAACCATGTTGTTTCTTCATTGGCGTTAACGAAACATATTTTTCTTCCGGTATAATCATACACTTCTATAATCATTCCTTTCATTATTCCGGCAATAGTAAATTGTCCTGTATTGGGGTTAGGATATAAGTTAACATTTCTGTCAGGGCAACACTGGCTTACAGAGCCACTATCTTCCCCATTAGTTTCAGGAGATTTAGTTTTAGCAGGTTGGGTAATAGTTATGGCTGCCATTGCTGTGCATTTGTGAGCATCAGTTACAGTAACCGTGTAGGTTCCGGCAGAAAGACCTGTTACTGTAGCCGTAGTCTTAGAACCACAATTGCTACTCCATTTATACCCATAAGGAGATACTCCACCACTTGCACTTGCAGTAGCAGAGCCATTTGTGCCTCCATTTGTAGTCACGTTCACTTGGGTATGACTAATGGTTATAGCTGTTGGTTGAGTAATTGCAGCTGACACCGATGCGGTACAGCCATTATGGTCTGTCACAGTCAAGGTATAAGTACCGGCGGATAGTCCGGTAGCGGTTGCGGTTGTTTTTCCATTATTCCAATGATAAGTATATGGGGATGTTCCTCCGCTCGACATACCCAGTGCTATTCCATTATCGCCTCCATTGCAAGTTAGATTGGTTATTCCACAAGTGGATGCACTCAAAGCTATTGCAGGTTGAGTTATAATTGCAGATGATGTTACCGTACATCCGCGATTATCAGTAGCAATAACGGTATAAGTTCCTGCTGAAAGACCTGTTACAGTAGCAGTAGTTTTTGAACCGCAATTACTACCCCATCTGTAAGTATAGGGTGAACTGCCTCCGCTAATAGTTACGGTGGCTGCTCCGTTGCCGCCTCCATGGCAACTTACACCGGTAACGGAAGCTGTTGCGCTGAGTGAAGCGGCTTTCCCAACTGTTACAGATGCTGTAGCATTGCATCCATTCTTATCCTTTAAAGTTATGGTATAAGTACCTGCCGACAACCCCGTGACTGAGGCTGTAGTTCTTGCACCAGTCCAGCTATAGGTATAGGGAGAAGTCCCTCCGTCCGCCGTTACCATTGCGCTGCCATTATTAGTGCTGCAAGCGCTTACATTTACTTCTGTAGTAATTATAGTAAGGGCTGTTGCAGGTTGTGTAATTGTTACGGAAGCAGTTCCGCTGCATCCACCGGCACTCTTTATAGTTACACTGTAAGTACCCGCTGAAAGCCCTGTAGCAGAGGCTGTGGTCCTTCCATTGTTCCAGCTATAGGTATAGGGTAATGTTCCTCCGCTTCCTACTGCTGCAGCGCTGCCATTAGCACTTCCATGGCAACTTATATTGGTTACAGATGCAATAGATACTCCCATACCCGATGTACTTTGAGTTATGGTAACCGAAGCCGAAGCGTTGCAACCATGATTATCGGTTACAGTAATAGTGTACGAACCCCCGCTTAGGTTAGTTGCTGTTAAATTAGTACCTCTGCCCGATGACCAGGAATAGGTGTAAGGTGAAATACCCCCTGTTGCAGCATTGGCTGTAGCGCTACCTGTGCTTGCACTACAATTTCCATTAGTCACCGATGAAATAGTTATACCAACTGATAGTGGTTGCGTAATAGTGACCGAAGCTGTTGCATTACACCCATTAACATCGGTCACGGTAACGGTATAGGAACCGGCACTCAACACATTTCCGGTAGGATTGGATGTTGAAACAACAGATGATGTTCCATTTGACCAACTATACCTGTAATTTCCACTACCTCCTGTAAAGTATGCCTGTGCATTTCCATTATTGCCTCCGTTGCACGATACATTTTGTAAGGCATTTGCTCCCTGTCCGGGTACATTTATAATTGTAACACCTCCTGTACCAAAAGAATATCCACCATCGGAACCATTACCGAAATTCCAAAGTACGGATTCACTGTTAGTCGAAGGATTGAAATTGAAGAGAATTCCCTCATTATTGTATTGGCCGCTATATGGAGTTACCCCATAAAATAAACCATCAGTGCTATTATATGTGAGGTCTCCAAATGGATTAGCACCATCACCGGGAGCGCCATCAAAACTCCACGCAACTGATTCGGCATTGGCGGTGGGGTCGAAACTGAATATTGCCCCCTGACCATTAGTTCCGCCGAAGGTTGCCATTCCGTAGTAGAAATTATTTGCCGGGTTGTAAACAAGGTCACCAGTGGGCTGCATAGCATCCGTTCCATTTCCAAAATTCCACTGAACGGATTCAGTATTTGCAACCGGGTTAAATTTGAAAATGGTACCGGCAGATCCATTCCATCCTGTATATGCTCCTCCTCTTGAGGTTAATCCATAAAAATTACCGTCTGAAGAATTGAATACTATACTACCATAGGGATTCTGACCATCAGGGAGATTTCCAAAGCTATATACAACGGATTCTGAGCCGGCAGAAGGATTGAAACTGATGATTGTTCCATATCCATTGCTTCCTCCATTATCAGTCACGCCATAAAAAATATTATTTATCGGGTCGAGAACTAAACTGCCATAAGGGTTTGCGCCATCTGTACCAGTACCCAAAGTCCACAAAACAGACTCGGTATTGGTTATTGGGCTAAAGCTGAAAATAATTCCCGGACCGTTACCATTTGCCCCATTTGCAGTCATCCCATAAAACAGACCTGTAGGAGCATAATAGATAAGATTACCCTGGGGATTCGTCCCATCTGCTCCGCTGCCAAAGTTCCACACAATGGTTTCGGCGCTGGTAACCGGATTAAACTTTACAATTGTTCCTCCATTTTGTGTTCCTCCTACACTATTCATAGCATAATATGAACCATTATTGGGGTCTAAAATAAAGCGGTCATAAGATTCAGACCCATCCGTTCCGCTTGTAAAACTCTTTAGTGTTCTTTCATTAGCTGAATCAATATTATAACTGAATATAGTTCCGTTGCCGTTTATACCACCGCCATAAGTCAATCCTACTATCTCTTGTTGCCCTGCTGTAAGTGGTGAAGGTTGTGTTATAGTAATCGAACCAATCGCGGTACATCCGTTAGCATCTGTAACGGTATAACTATAGGTTCCCGCGGCAACTGTAAAGGTTCCTGTTTCGCCATAAGGAGATGTTCCTCCATTGCCCGAAACGGTAACCGTGGTAGTTCCACCATTGCAGGTGATTGCCCCATTTTGAGCTACAGAAGCTGTTAATGCTGTGGGCTCAGTAATAGTAACCGTACTGGTAGCCGAGCATCCGTTAGCATCGGTAGCCGTAATTGTAAAAGTTCCGGCGGAAAGGTTGCTGGCTGTTGAACTGTTTCCTCCTCCCCCACTCCATGAATAGGTATAAGGACTGTTACCACCCGTTGCTGTAGCCGAAGCGCTACCTGTTGATACATTATTACAGTTAAGATTTGCTATTACAGATGCTGTCAGAGATACGGCGTCGGGCTGGGTGATGGTAAAAAAATCAAGCCGCACTGATCCGCCACAGCTATCAAACACTATTGCGGCATAGGAGCCGGCAGATAATCCTGTAGCACTTGCTGTTGTTTGATTATCGGGGACCCACTGATAAGTATAAGGAGATCTTCCACCCGTCGCAATTATAGATGCAATTCCATTGTTCGCTCCGTTACAGGTTACATTGCTAAATGACAGGGAAGCGGATATTGGAACAGGTTGATGAATACTTACCGTATCGCTAATGTCACAGCCAGTCACTGAAAGAGTATAAGTTCCTGCAGGTTTATTGATTGTAGTCGTATAATTCGGTGTAGAACTAACTGCACGAACAAATCCACCGCCAGGTAAAGACCATTCTACCAAATAAGGAGGAAACCCCCCGACAATATTCCCTGTGGCAGTGCCATTACCGCCATTGCACAAGGCAGGTTGTGAAGTGAAGGAGATAGTGGGAAGAGGAAGCAAATTAATGTCTGCACCTGCTGTGGCTGTGCAACCATTATTGTCTGTTACTGTTACCGTATAATTACCTGCAGAAAGATTACTTGCAGTGGCTTGACTGGAATTAGCATTCCATGAATAGGTATAGGGACTGATACCGCCTCCTGCTATTACTGTAGCGCTGCCGGTATTAAAGCAAGGACTGGAGTTGACAGGGGTTCCCATAGTAGCTGTTAATGCCGGAGACTGACTAATAGTTACCGAAGCCGTAGCACCACAACCATTATTATCGGTTACGGTTACCGTATAATTACCCGCAGCAAGATTGCTTGCAGTGGCAGTGGCTTGACTTGGATTATCATTCCATGAATAGGTATAAGGACTGTTACCGCCTCCTGCTATAACCATAGCGCTGCCAACATTACCACAAGAACTGGAGTTGACAGGGGTTCCCATAGTGGCTGTTAATGCCTGAGCCTGGGTAATGGTTACTGAAGCTGTGGCATAACAACCATTAGCATCAGTTACAGTTACTGTATAATTACCTCCTGCAAGATTGCCTGCCATGGCAGTAGCTTGATTGGAGTTATCATTCCACGAATAAGTGTAGGGACTCTCCCCGCCGCCAGCTGTTACTGTTGCGCTACCGTTATTGGAACAGGCAGTAGCATTTTGATTAGCCGATATAGTTGCTGTTATAGCCGAAGGCTGGGTAATAATCGCAGATGATATTGCGGTACAACCATTATTATCTGTTACTGTTACAGAGTAAGTTCCTGCACCCAGGTTGCTCGCTGTTTGAGTAGTTTGACTGGAATTGTCATTCCAGGAATAGGTGTACGGACTTGTCCCTCCCCCTGCTGTTACTGTAGCCTGTCCATTATTAGCACAAGCAATGGCATTTTGGGTTACTGCCGCATTAGCGGTAACTGAAGATGCCGGTTGGTTTATTGCCACAGTGTAAGTTACTCTTGTACATGTTGGTCCTATTCCGGTAACGGTATAGGTTCCTGCCGGCTCGGAAATTTGGTCTGAAAAATTTGCCGTGGCATACACAGTATGGTGATTGTATCCACCGGGACCCGTCCATGAAACCTCATATGGCGGAACAGCTCCGTTTAATGTCACTTCGGCTATACCGTTGTACCCATAGCATGGGGCCGGCTGAGAAGTAACGGTAATACTAAATGTGGCCGGTTGCGATACGCTAACCGAACTGGTTGCAGTGCAACCACTACTATCTGTTACTGTTACTGTGTAATTACCAGGCTTGATATTGTTCGCTTGTTGAGTGGTTTGCGAAGCCAAATCATTCCAGGAATAGGTATATGGACTTATGCCTCCATTTACGAGTACAGAAACATAACCTGAATCATAACAAGGTGTAGGATATCCGCTTACTATAGCCGTGGCAGTAATAGGCGATGGCTGGGTAATGGTAACTGAAGCCGTAGCACTACACCCATTATTATCGCTTATCGTTACGGTATAATTACCCGCCGCAAGATTGCTTGAAGTAGCAGTAGCTTGACCGGAATTATCATTCCATGAATAGGTATAAGGACTGTTACCACCTCCTGCTGTAACCATTGCACTGCCGTTATTAGCGCAAGCCGTAGCATTTTGAATTATGGTGGCTGAGGCTGTAACAATAGAAGGTTGGGTGATAGTTACTGAAGTAGTAGCGGTACATCCATTTACATCGGTTACCGTAACCGTGTAAGTACCTCCCGCAAGGTTGTTTGCCGTAGTATTAGTTTGTGAAGCGCCATCATTCCACAGGTATGTATATCCTCCATTGCCGCCTCCTGCCGTAGCCGTTGCGCTACCATTGTTAGCGCAAGCCGTAGCATTTTGAATTACGGTGGCTGAGGCAGTAACAGGAGAAGGTTGGCTGATAGTAGTGGAAGCAGTAGCTGTACAACTATTAGCATCGGTAACAGTTACCGTATAGGTTCCTGCCGGAGCGCTTAAATTAGCTCCCTGGGTAGATGAAGCATCGTTCCATTGATAGATGAAGCTTCCGCCGCCGCCGCTCGCGCTTGCTGTAGCGCTTCCGTTAGCTCCGTTACATGAAGCATCGGTTTCAGATACACTCAAGCTGATGCCGGAAGGTTGGCTGATAGTAGTAGAAGTAGTAGCTGTACAACTATTAGCATCGGTAACAGTTACCGTATAGGTTCCTGCCGGAGCGCTTAAATTAGCTCCCTGGGTAGATGAAGCATCGTTCCATTGATAGATGAAGCTTCCGCCGCCGCCACTCGCGCTTGCTGTAGCGCTACCGTTAGCTCCGTTACATGAAGCATCGGTTTCGCTTACACCCAAGCTGATGGGATTAGGCTGGATTACGCTTACACTAATGGAAGCTGAACAGTTATTAACATCGGTAACCAGTATTGTATATGTTCCGGCGCTTAAAACGGCTCCGCTGGAACTGAAAGCGGCTACCATAGTTGTTCCATTTGACCAGGAATAAGTATAAGGGGAAGCGCCTCCGCTGGAATTTAAGATTACGTTACTATTGCCTCCGTTACATGAAGGATAGATTTGGGGTGTACTTATGCTGATAGCGGAAAGTTGGCTGATGGTAGTGGAAGCAGTAGTCTTACACTTGTTTGCATCGGTAACGGTTACTGTGTAGGTATTAGCTGCAAGGTTGCCGATAGTTGGAGCATTGGGATAGCTATTAGCGCTACCATCTGACCAGGAATAGCTATAAGGAACCAAGCCCCCTGAAATACTTACCGTTGCGCTTCCTGTATTGCTGCATCCCGAAGAAGCTGCAGTGGTAACACCAGCAATGCTTAATACCGTATAATTCTCACTTGCTGTGGCTGTAAGCCCGTTACCATCGGTTACAGTAACTGAGTAGGTGCCGGAAGTGGTTATTCCTACTGAAGAAGATGTTGAGGAAGGAACCCAAACATAGGAAATGGGTTGGTCGCCTCCTGTAGTTACCGCCTCCAATGAACATGCAGTTGTACCGGGAGCAATTGTTACCGCAAGCACTGCATTGGTCATGCCGGTTACATCTCCTGATGAAAATGAACTTACTCCGGCGCTTAATGAAGTTCCACTCAAACCGCTGCCATATTTGGTCCAGGGTCCTGAAGGAAGGGTATATATTCCTGTTGCAATACTTGATTCAGGACTGTTTGCAACATCTGCTGCAAGAAAGTTTCCGGTTATGGTTCCGCTGAATGGGCTTGACCCCGTTACCTTCCAGTAACGATTCAAATAGTAGGTGGAACTGTTATTATGGGGTTCTTTGCTGTGAACATCAAGAACGCTTATGGTTGCTCCATTAGTGCCGCTTGTTGCAGCAAGACTTACAGGAGTATAGTCGCCGCTTGTAAGAGCGCCGACCGGAAATGTGTATGTTGCTGTACCCGCATAGGTTTCTAAAAGTGCCCCCGTGCCGTTGGTTGCAATATAACTGCTGCTACCGCCGCCTGAAACGATTGCTCCCGAACCGAGGGTTAGATTATAACTTCCAAGAGTTAAGATAGCAGATAAGCCAAGCTGATTTGCAACTGTTTCCGAATTTAAAAGCGATGTACTGCCGTTTACATTTAACTTATTAAACGTTGTGATTGTACTACCCCCTATGGTTTTACCGGAGCCGGTAAGAGTCACTGTACCGTTGTTATTCGTAAATGTGCCGCTATTACTGAAATTGCCTGGCAGGCTTAAGGTATTAGTGGTGGAAACAAATGATGTGCCCGTACCGATGGTCAAAGAATTTAACTGCACTGCCTGGCTGCCCAAACTCAAGATGCCTTCTAATGAGGTGGTTAAACTGTGCACATTGTCATTAATTACTCCTCCTTCGGTAAGTGTTGTGACTAATCCATTAAGGGTTATAGTTGGGCTGGCAGTCAGGGTAATAGCTCCGGTACCCATATTCAGGGACTTAGTGCCTCCATAGGTAAAGCTTCCACTCCAGGTTTGGGTGTTATTATTGGTGAGGGTTATAGAGCCTGATGAGGTGTTATCGATGGTTGTATTTGCATCAATGATAATGGCCCCCGTTCCTAATGCGGTAGGGCTGTTAATGTAAATTGTACCGCTCTGAATGGTGGTTCCTCCTGAATAGGTATTATTTCCGGAAAGAACAAGCCCCGGTCCTCCTACGTGTAGCGCTTCAGAGCCGCTTATATTACAGCTAATTGTATTACCCTCTGCAGAAATGGTTATAGGGTTACCGGTAAATAAACCCAATTGCAAAGTTGTTGGAGTTGTAATAAGTGTAGTATTACTTATATTAGATTGAATCATTCCATTATCAGAAATAATAAGCTTACCGGCCTGCTGTACCTGTGAGGGGGCATTGCTGAAAATTAAGGAATTAACAGTAACGGTAGCAGCAAAGCCTTCATTGTCCAATTGCAAATTGCCACCCTTAAGGTTAAGGGTGCTAATAGTTCCACTCATATTTACGCTGGGTGAAAAATTTCCCGAAGCATTCACAGTAAAAATACTAGCACTAGAAAAAGGTGCGCCTGGCTCCATCGTTCCACTTGTAACGTTGATGGTTTGTACACTTCCAACAATGCCATTACCTTCCACAACAGAGGTTCCGCTACTGTTAATTGTTCCAATATTTTGGAGATTACATTGAACAAGGTCAAGCGTTGTTCCCCCGGTATTATTATAGGTTGTAATTTGGGAAATAGCCCCCCCGCTAAAGGTGGCAACCCCGCCGCCTGAGGTAGTAAGGGTTGTAATGGTGCCGCTGATATTATAATTGAGGCAGGTGAGTGTGCAGCCCCCTGATAATGTTAGCGCTTTAATGGCAGATGTTATGAGTGCACCAAGGGTAAGGCTACCGCCGTTACTTAGGGTCAAGGTTCCGGTAACACCAAAGTTACCTGTTGTGGTAACGGTATTGGTATTGTTTATAGTAAGATTACTAAAAGATGTAAAATAACCGGGCAGTGCACCTGTGGCAGTTAAAGTTATAGTACCGCCGGCTGCATAGGAGGTTCCCGCGTTAGTTGAGGTGAATTCAGTCGTGCTTAAACTACCTCCCGAACTCATTTCAACATCTCCCTTGCTGCCACCGCTTGCCCCTAATACAATACCACTTGCTCCTGAAACAGTAAGTATATCAGAACTGGCGGCAAATGTAAGTACAGCATCTCCGGCGGTTGCATCCCCAAGAATTAATTCGCCGCAAGTTGCCGTTGTAGAATTCACGGAGAGCGTTACACCTCCGCCTACCGTAATTGTATATGAACTTGTTGGGCTGGCTGTAAAACTGCTCCAATTAAATGTTCCTGTTCCCGTGAGTGTAATGGTATTTGTTCCATCGGTTTCAGTGACCTGGGCTATAGAAACCGAAGCAAAGAGGAGGAGGAGCGAGCAAAATAATGTTGCAACTCGTGTAATTTTTTTGTTCATGGTTGTTTGAGTTTTAATAATTACTTTTTAAAAATAATGCGCCAAAAGTAACCGTGCATTATTTTTCTTGGCAAATAATGTTACAGAAGCACTTGAAAGTGTTACGAACGGTATGAAACCCGTTATCTGGTAAAGTAAAAACGTGCGTGAAGGGCTTTATTATAACTAAAAAGGAGGGTATTGCACCCTCCTTTTTAGTTATTTATGAATACGATTTTACTGCACTTTCACTACCTTCTTTTGGCTAACCAAATTTCCGTCTTTATCTAACATTCTAATGAAATAAACTCCGTTTGGCTGGTCTGCTATATTTAGTTGCATAGTTATATCATTGGCAGCAATTAAACTAACTTTTCTACCGGTGTAATCATATACTTCTATCAGCATTCCCTTAGCCAATCCCGATATGGTGAACTGACCACTGTTGGGGTTGGGATAAAGAATAACATCTGCAGTCGGGCAGCATTGACTTTCGCTTCCGGCTCCATCAAATGCTTTTTTGCCGGGTTCCGATTTTCCTAAAACTCCCGGAGTAGAAGGTTGTGTTATTACGAAAGTAAGATTGTTATAACACCCGTTGGCATCTTTTACCTGAACGGTATAACTTCGTGCTGTAAGCCCTGTTCCGGTGGCTGTGCTGCTTACATTCGGAGTCCAGCTATAACGATACGGGGATGTTCCCCCTGTCACTCCTATGGTAGCACTGCCAGTTCCTCCATGACTTATAGGATAGGTTATACTTGCTATACTATCTTCCAACATAACGGGCTGTGAAATGGTGACTGATGAAGAACTTGTGCAGCCATTTTTATCGGTTACTGTGATGGAATAGGTTCCGGCAGAAAGGCCACTGGCTATATATGTACTGCTGCTATTCGGGCTCCAGCTATAGGTATATGGTGTTGCCCCTCCCGTTACAGCTACTTTTGCCAATCCGTTCGCTTCACCGGCGCAGCTTACATTATTTGCTATAACGCCAAGGGCTGTTAGTGCATTAGGCTGGGTGATATTAAAAACGACATTACTATAGCATCCCCCGGCATCTTTCACCTGCACGGTATAGCTGCGGGCTATAAGTCCTGTAGCAGTAGCTGTGCTGCTAACATTAGGGGTCCAGGTATAGCGATAAGGTGAAACTCCTCCCTTTACACCTATGGTAGCGCTGCCGGTTGAGCTACAGGTAGGAATAATAATAGTTGCCACACTATCCCGTATTGCTGTTGGTTGGCTAAGTGTTACTGTTGAATTAATACTACAACCGTTCTTATCAGTAATAGTAATAGAATAGGTTCCGGCAGAAAGACCGCTGGCTGAATATGTACTGCTGCTGTTGGGGTTCCAGCTATAAGTGTAGGGTGAAGTACCGCCTGTTACAGTTACTTTAGCAACTCCGTTTGCGCCCCCCACACAGCTTATAGTTCCGGTTGCAACGGCAGTGGCAGTTAGCGCTGAAGGCTGGCCTATACCTACCCACGCGGTAGCCGAGCAATCGTTATTATCATATACTGTTACAGTATATGTCCCGGCACTCAGCCCGGTGGCAGAAGATGATGTTGAACCATTGGTCCAGCTATAGGTATAGGGCACACTGCCCCCGCTTACTGCCGCATTGATACTTCCATTATTATCTCCGTGGCATGCAATTTTGTCAACTACCGGAAATGTAACACTTAAAGCAATTGATTGGGTGATGGTTATGGCAGAGCTTACAGAGCAGCCATTAGCATCCTGAATAGTTACGGTATAAGTCCCGGCGCTCAACCCTGTTGCACCTGCCGAGGTGGACACCGTTGAACTTCCGTTTGACCAGCTATAGGTATAGGGGCTTGTACCACCTATGCTTCCCGAATATGCAATGGTGACGTACCCGTTACTGCCATTAGTAGCTAAAGGACTGCCTATTAATGTTCCCTTGAGGTAAGAACCGCCACCCCCGGCGCCGCTGCCGCCGGCATCACTGCCGCCGCCGCCGCCATTATAGCCGCCACCGCCGCCGCCGCCGTTTTGTCCGCCGCCGCCGCCGCCGCCATAGCCACCCGAATTATAGTCTGATGTATTTTGAGTAACCGCACCACCGGAGAAATTATCGTAGGGTGAACCGCCGTAAGAATTATAGGAAACACCCATACCGTTTCCTCCTGAACTTACCCAGCCGGCTCCGCCACCACCGCCTGCAGCCGTACCGCTGGCCGGACCGGCGCCTCCTCCATTTCCTCCTGTTCCCCCCGTACCATCGCCACCGCCATTCGTAGTTGTACCTATTATATCGGTGCCTCCGTTTGAACCCGTACTGTTTCCAAAACCGGCTCCTCCTCCGCCACCTGCTACTGCATATAAAAATCCTGAACCAAAAGCCGCCGACACTCCCCCACTTGCCACTACACCGGAGTCATATACAAAACTGGCTCCGCCGCCGCCGCCGCCCTGTTGAAAATTGCTACCTCCGCCGGCTCCGCCGGAAACGATGGATAACACATCTCCCGGTACTAACGAAATGATGCCCTGTAGTACGGTTCCTTCTCCCGCAGCAACAGGGACAGCCGATTCTCCAATAGTACCCCCTCCGATAGCCCCTCCCACTGTTACGGTTGCACTGGTAACTCCTTGGGGTACAGTCCAGTTTTGAACAACTCCTTCGTAAGGAAATGTCAAGTTCCCCGAATTACCGGAACTTAAGGTGACACTCCCATTATTGTTTCCATGGCAACTTACATTCATAACGGAAGCAAAGTCTATGAAAAGGGCAGACGGTGCAGCAATATAAGTTACACTGGTAGTTGAACATCCGTTTGCATCGGTAACAGTAAGGCTGTATGAACCTGCCGAAAGACCCGAAACAGATGAAGCGCTGTTTCCATTATACCAACTATAGGTATAAGGGTTTGTGCCCCCGCTAACTGTTGCACTTAGATTTGCGCCACTGCCTCCATTGCAGGATATATTCCCCGTTTCCGCTAACAAAACAGATAAGGCATTGGGCTGTGTTATAGTAGCAGAAGCTGTGGCTGAACATCCTTTATTATCCGTCAATGTAAGGGTATAGGTTCCGGCGCTTAATCCCGTAGCGCCTGCCGAAGCCGACACCGTTGAAGTTCCGTTTGTCCAGCTATAGGTATAAGGGCTTGTACCCCCTAAACTTCCCGAATAAGTAATTGTAACGTACCCGTTACTGCCATTGGTGGCTGCAGGACTGCCAAGTAATGTTCCGTTCAGGTAAGAGCCGCCGCCGCCGGCTCCGCTGCCACCTGCATCGCTGCCGCCGCCGCCGCCATTATAACCGCCGCCGCCGCCGCCGCCATTGTAGCCGCCGCCGCCGCCGCCGCCATAGCCACCCGAATTATAATCAGAAGTATTTTGAGTAACTGCACCACCGGAGAAATTATCGTATGGTGAGCCGCCGTAAGAATCATGGGAACCACCTACGCCACTTCCTCCCGGGCTTATCCATCCGGCTCCTCCGCCGCCGCCGGCAGATGTGCCTGTGGCTGCACCGGCGCCTCCTCCGTTACCACCTGTTCCACCCGCGCCATCGCCTCCTTCATTGGTGGTTGTGCCTATAATATCTGTACCTCCGGCTGAACCGGCACTGTTTGCAAAACCGGCTCCGCCGCCGCCGCCCGCTATGGCATATACATATCCTGCACTAAAGGCAGATGAAGCTCCCACGGAAGCTACCAGAGCAGAGTCATACACAAAACTGGCTCCGCCGCCACCGCCGCCCTGTTGGTGATTGCTACCTCCTCCTTCCTCTCCGGAAACGATGGATAGTACATCTCCCGGTATTAAGGTTGTAATACCCTGTAACACGGTTCCCTCTCCGGCAGCAACCGGGACAGCCGATTCCCCGATAGTGCCTCCCCCGGTTGCTCCGGCTGCAGTTATGGTTGCCGATGTTACCCCGGCAGGCACTGCCCAGTTTTGAACCGCACCTTGGTAGGAAAAGTTAACAGTTCCCGAATTACCAGCACTTAAAGCTATACTCCCTGTGCTGCTTCCACTGCAAAGTACATTGGTAACCGAGGCAATGCTGATGAAAAGCGCCGGAGGCGACGCAATTATTGTTCTCCCGGTGGCGGTACATCCGTTTGCATCGGTAACAGTAAGGCTGTATGAACCTGCCGAAAGACCGGAAACAGAAGAAGAGCTGTTTCCATTATACCAACGGTAGGTGTAGGGGCTTGTGCCTCCGCTTACCGTTGCACTTATTTTTGCGCCACTGCCTCCGCTGCAGGATATACTCCCTGTTTCAGCTAACGAAACAGACAATGCAGAGGGCTGTGTAATTGTTGCTCCAGCCCTTGCAGTGCAACCATGATTATCGGTAACCGTAACAGTATATGTTCCGGCAGAAATGGTTGCCGTAGGGTCGGCGCCCCCGCCTCCGCTCCATGAATAGGTATAAGGTAGAGTCCCGCCGACGGGATTGGCAATTGCTGTTCCCGTTTGTCCGTAACAACTTGCATTGTTTGCAATAAGTGCGATTGCTCCGAAGGGGTTCGGTTGTGTTATCGTAATGGAACCCGTAGCTGAACAGCCGCTATTATCGGTAACCGTTACCGTATAGGTGCCTGCGGTTAGGGAAGTTATGGGGTCTGTATAGATAGTGGCATTCGTTGAACCATTAGTCCATCTATAAGTATAGGGCGCTGTCCCGTTGGAGGCTCCTGCGGTTGCTGATGCATCACTTTGTCCGTCACAGCCCGAGTTGATTTCAGAAGGCGACACAATTAAATTACAGGGAGATGCATACGCGGTCATATCGCCAAAGGAGTTTACGGTTGCGTTCACCCGGTGATTTACCGCATCTACAGAGCTGTAAGAAGCCCATGAGGAACCGTTCCATAAATAATTGTTCATTGCACTTTCAGTACCTGTTACATCACTCGCGAGGTAAGTACCCTGTAAGGTAGCGCTGAAGGAACCCAAGCCGCTCTGCGAAACAGTCCAATAGCGCTTAAGGTAACTGCTTGTGGCCGGGTTGTGAGAGTCTTCCGTATTATTAACGAGCACTCCTGCCGTTGCAGGAAAAGTTCCGGATGTAATATTGATGCTAATGGGGGAAAAGTCGGCGGCAGAAGCATTGTCGCCCACCGGGTAGGAAAAGGTTCCGGCAGAAGCGTATGAATAATCAAGCGCTCCGCTCCCGTTAGTTACAATGTATTTTCCGCTCCCGGCGCCTGTTATTGTAGCGCCTGCGGAAAGAGAAAGATTATAGCTGCCCAGGCTTAGCAAGCCGCTCTTAAAGGCAAGAGAATTGGAAACCGATTCAGCTGCGCTTAAAGAAACTCCGCCGGAAGTATTACTGATGCTTAACTTATTAAAAGTAGCGCTTGCAGAACCGCCAATGCTTTGAGCGGAACCTCCATTGAATTGAACAGTCCCATTATTATTTTGAAATGTCCCGTTATCCCTGAAATTACCTGCGAGTTTCAGGCTGTCGGAGGTAGAAGTAAAGTTCACGCCACTTCCTATTGTAAGCGAGTCCAATTGAGCCACCTGGCTGGCTAAACTAAAATTACCGCCGGAAGAGAATGCCATTCCATAAGTAGTATTATTGATAGAACCTCCAATGGTTAGCGTTCCATTCCCTGCTCCGGTTAGAGTGGGGCTCCCGGTTAAAGTTACAGTGCCGGTGCCTAAATTTAAACTATTAGTTCCATGCCAATGTTCGGTACCACCGGTTAGCAATATAGGATTGTTATTGCTTAAGGTTATTGAATTTCCGCTCGTGTTATCTATAATAGCTCCATTATTTAATTGCAATGTACCGGTTCCTATTGCCGTGGGTGAATTAATATTAAGATAAGATGTTGAATTGCCGAGGATGGTTCCGCCGGAATAAGTATTTGCTCCTGCAAGAGTAATAGTGCCATACATAGTAAACCCCTCAGTACCTTTTATAATAGCAGGAATAGCAACAGTATAACTTGTATTGCCAGAAAAGCTTATATTACTGCCTGTGCCGGTACCTAACTGAAGAAATTGGTTTGCTACTCCTGAAAAAGCAACAATGTTTCCGCTAAGCCAGAACTCTGCTCCGTCGGATAGTAATAATGTACCGGCACCAGTGATTTCACCAGTTGACCCGGAACCATATTGCAGCTCAATCTGCACCGTCATGGTATTGTTATTTAAATTTACATTTCCCGAAGAATTAATAATTATTTCATTAGTTGAATTGTTGGAGCCGCAGATAAAACTTCCGGAAGAATTTATGTTCAAGCGGTCTCCTATAGAAGCATTACTTCCCGCTGTTAAGTTTCCGGCACCACCAATTGTTACATCGTTTAAGGAAAGATCTGAAAAGTTACTAATGTCAACATTGCCGGCGCCCGTTTGCAAACTCATTGGATTTAGCTGCAAAGAAGATGGTAAAGTCAGGGAGGATGTGTTGGTTAATATTAAAGTACTGCCACCACCAATAAGCGTGGACCCTTGATTGAAAACGATATTACTTAAACTCAATGTGCCGTTAAACATATTCATAGTGCCTAGGTAGGGTCCACTACCTATTGTCAGGGTACCTGACAAAGTCAACATAGATGTTGTTGAATTAAATGCAAGAGTACCGTTTCCGGTAGCGTCACCATCGTTGAGATTATCACAAACAGCATTAGTAACATCCACCGTTAAAGTTGCCCCGTTGTCAATGGAAATATTATCAGAAGAGCTGGGTATCCCCGCGCTTCCCGAACCAGAGGTAATGGCGCTCCAGTTGGTATTGGCACTGATTGTGATTGTGTTGGCAAAGCTGTGCGTTGCAATAATGGCAAGGAATAAGCCAAGGAAAATAACCTTTGAAGTACGTTTGTTTTTCATAATTTGTTTGTTTTGTTACAGGTACTACAGTAAGCTTCGTCACAATGTTAATTGTGGCCGGTCAAAAGTAACCGTGCATTATTTTTCCTTGCAAATAATGTTACGAAGGCACCGAAAAGTGTTACGAACGGTATGAAACCTGTTACATGAATAAAATAAATCGTGTGGGGACTGTTATCCTAACTTTAAATTGCTAAGCAATTCACTGCGGAAATTCCTTGCGATAGGAACCTTTTTATCTCCCATTACCAGGTAAATTTCATTAATGGCATCTACCCTATCTATATTAACAATATAACTGCGGTGTACCTGGATGAATTTTTTTCGGTTTAACTTTTCAAGATATTCCTCCACCGTAGCTCTTACGGTATATACTTTACCGGTTGCTTGTAAATGGAGATAAACGTGGTCTTTTTCCAGGAATAAAATATCATCAAAGGGCACTTTATGATATGATTGTCCTTCTTTAATAAACAGGGCATCATTAATAATAAACTCCCCTTCCTTACTTCCCTGCATCAAAGAGCCTTTTTGCTTGCTTGAATTATACAGACAAATTTCAATGGATGCGTATAGTTCACTACTGTTAAAGGGTTTTACCAGAAATGCAGGCGGGTCGAGAAATTTTACCTTTTCAATGGTGGCAGGGTCGGAATTGGCAGTTAAAAAAATAAATGGTATATCGAAGTTCTGTTTAATATACCAGCCCAGGTCTATGCCATCTTTATATCCCCGCAACCGGATGTCGAGCAGTAATAAATCGGGTTTCTCTCTTTCAATTAACGAAATCGCATTATCATAACTGGCAGCAATACCTGCAATTTCATAGCCCAGTTTTCGTAATGAAGAAGCAATAGTTTCTGCTATTACCATCTCATCTTCTACTATCGCAATTCTTACATTACTCATAGGCGTATTTACTTGAAAATTGGGTGCAAACATAAAAAAAATAAAAAGATGCCTATCTTTGAATGTTGAATAAGTAAATAATTGTGAAATGAAGACTATCATCGTAAATGTTCCGGATAAGGATGAGAATTTAGTAGCAGAACTTTTTAATAAGTTGCACCTGAAATCGAGAGTGCTGACAGATGAAGAGCTGGAAGACAAGCTGATGGCAAAGTGGATTAAGGAAGGAAGGAAAAGCGAAGCCGTGCCACTTGAAAAGGTTTACACCTATTTGCGCAGGCATGGAGTTGATTGTTAAGGGCAGTTTTTTATCGCGATTTAATACACCATTCTGACACTACAAAACCCTTTATAGAGTTAAAGTAGCAAACGATTACAGGCTTGGGTTGGTTGTTCGGGGCAATAAAGTGTGGGTTACCCGATTCTGCAACCGAAGCGTATTTTATAAGGAGTTTCCTTGAGCTATTATTCGCTCCGTAGGAGCGACCTGTTTGTAGAAAACGAAAAAACATCCATCACTATGCCCGCTGAAAAGCTAATGTAGATATAAGCAATTGATGGTCGCAAGTGATTTTTAATTGGTTAGGTCCACCCCCGCCTTAATAAAGGTTTTTAAAAGAATTACATGTGGAGAATCTGAATATGCATGGTGTTTATTAATTTTTACCTTTGCTAACTAATTTATAAATGAATGGGTACAAAAATTGATACATCAACAATTAAGATAGAACGAATTATTGTTCATGATATACCTAAACATCTCAAGAAAGATTTAAGTATAGAGCCTAACTACAGTGCACAGGAAAGCGAAGTCACTGATGGTTTTAAAGTATTTTTTAAAGATAAGGTTATATCTGCTTTATCAAGTGATAATGTACCTTTCGAGATAAATTGACAGTATATTTAGCCATTCTTAGCCTCGCGTTGCTTTACATAATCATCTAATGAAATTCTGAAACCATCGTCATTCTTCTTTGCCTCATCATACAGGCGAATGTCCTCCATATCTTCCAGTTCTTCTAAAAGCCGGTTATATTCATTTATGGGTAAAATCACTGCATCTTTCTTGCCGTGATTATCTGTAAAAAATTTAGGATGTAGCGTCATACTCATTTAGTTTTTAGATAAAGGCTTCCCATAGATAGCTAATTTATACGAAAAACTATTGCGGGGCATTATTTATTATATTCTCTGATGTCGATTCATATATTATTAATTTTTAAACTCGTAAACTTCACTTTACAAACTATTAGCTCAACAAAAAAACACCCCTCAACCCCAATAGAATCACAGTAAACGGGGAATCGCCTAATAGTCAATGTATTAAGTAGTCGAATGCTTGCCGTTTTATGCCGTTTTTTTTTCTGTAGCGGTCTGGAATTAGGAAAAAAGAAAATTGTACTGTGGAGACAGCGTGATTAATTTTCCCTAAGCCGTATCCTTGAAATGGATGGTGAAAACACCCCCATTTTCATAGTGATAATTGGCTTCTCCGCCAAGTTGCTGGCTAAGCCCGTAAATAAGTTTTAAGCCAAGCGTTGTAGCTTGTGAAATATTTAACCCTGCTGGTAACCCTGGACCATTATCGTAAAAGGTAAGGCGATATTCAGCAGGGGAAAGGATTTTCAATTCAACTTTTAGTTTTCCGTTATCTTGTTTAAGTGCATATTTAAATGCATTGGTAAAAAGTTCATTCAAAATAAGCCCAAGGGGAACAGCTGTATCAATATCAAGGTATGTTTCACCTATTATAAATTCGGTACCGACTTCCTGCCCCGGTTTAAGATACACTTCTTGTATCTGTTGATATAGCTCATTCACAAAATCGTTCATTTCAAAAGAACTATAGTTTTCGTGTTGATAAAGTTTTTGGTGAATCAATGCAATAGAACGAACCCGATTTTGCCCTTCAGTAATTGCATCTTTGGCTTTTTCGTCGGTTATCCTATCCGATTGAAGTTCAAGTAAGCCTGAAACCACCTGGAGATTATTTTTTACCCTGTGGTGGACTTCTTTCAATAATGCTTGCTGCATCTCCAGTGATTTTTTCAGTTCCGAAGTTCTTTCCGTAACTACTTTTTCAAGGTTAATATTTTTGAGGTTAATAGAACGGGTTCTCCATTTCACAAATAAATAAATACACAGTAACAGGAAAATACAGGAGAAGACGGTAAATGACATACTACGATAGAAAGGAGCTACAACCATTACCGGAATAGTTATTTCGGAAGAAGACCAGGCTCCTGATGAGCTTTGCCCCTTGATATGTAGGATGTACTTGCCAAAAGGAAGACCGCTTATTCGCAGAGAGCTTTCTTTTATGATGTTCCAATCTTTATCAAAACCATCAATTTTATATTTGTAAAGTTTTCTACCCGGAAGATAATCGAGTAAACTAAATACTATATCAAAAAAACGGTCGCCGGGCTCCAGAACAATTGTTTTTTCTGAAAGCAGGTTCCCCGTATAATTAATTAACTTGTTTTGACTGCCAGAAAATTTTGAATAGGAAATTATCCTGATAGGAGTACTGTTTGCAATTGTATCGGAAAGCAAATTTTTGGGATAAAAGGCAACGACCCCATTTAATCCTCCGAAAAATAGCCTGCCATCGGTCGCCCGGAAGGAGGAAGCCCTGTTGAATTCGTTATGTGCAATACCATCGTGCGTAGTGTAAATATGTATGTTGTAATTAGTTAAATTGAATCGTATTAATCCCTGGTCGCTGCTTATCCATAAATTCCCATAATTATCGGGTTCAATCCGGTACAAAACTTCAGAAGGAAGCCCATCGGTTTCAGTAAATTGACGAAATTCATTTTTAGCTTTCTCCCACCGGTACAAGCCATATCCATTAGTAGCAAACCAAATAATTCCGGCTTTATCTTCGTACGCGTCGCAGAGTTTATCAAAAGGTAATTGATGTCCCGGTATTTTTGAATTTCCAAAATAATCAATTATAGAGCTATTTTTATCGAGGATATATAAACCATTTTCGGCAACTGCAAAAATTTGTCCACCCTTAGTTTTCCTAAATCTATATACAAGATGAGGTATCGGAGCTTCAAATCTATTAGTTGGTAATTTAGAGATGAGTGTATCTTTCACCTCAAATTTTGCAATTCCATCTGCCCTGCCCAGAAGTAATGTATCCCGAGAAACAGGATAGATGCTCCAAATAGAAGAAGTATCTCCGGTAGAATGTATTTTTTCAATTGTACCTGTTTTTTTATTAAAATAAGAAAGATTTCCAAGATACACCTTATCATTTTGGTTTTCCAGTGCATAAAGAATGGTGTGGCAGTCAAAAGATTTAATAACTCCTGCATTTTCTATATATAATTTATTCCACAAGTTAGCATATAAAGTTCCGGAATCATCATAACAGATACCCCGTACCTGGTTATTATCTCCATTGTTTAGCTGTGTTCTGGTAAAATAGTTTTGAAATTGATATGGCTCAATCCTGAATTGAAATACCCCATCAGAAGTACATAACCAATTATCATTCATGTTTCCTTTAAATTCCTGGTAGGGAGTCATCTCAATATACGATTTGAAGTTTTCTACAGAAACCAATTGCAAATTAACATGAGGCCCGAAAAGGTACAAGCCTTGCCCCTGGCGAATGAGTAGTAAACTATCGGCAAACGGAAAAGTGTACAGTAGAACATCTTTAATTTTTTCACTACAATGAAATGCCTGTTCATTGCTTAATGGAAAATTAGTAGTGTAACGATAATGAATGTTACTGTCCTTCTCAGTTACATAAAATCCGGAAGAATTATTGCCCGCCTTTCCATAAGGACCTAATAAGGTAGTATCCTTTATCTTTAGCGGACCGAAAGAAACAGAGTCTCCGAAGAAGCAGAAGGTGCGGTAAATTCCAGCTAAGGAAAGAAAGCTATACCCATCCTGAACAGCATTCCAGATATACCCAGGCAGTTTTCCTGAATAATTGCTTGAAATACTTATCGGCGTAAATCCTGATTTGGAAGAATAGCGCCATATTTGTGATGGGCTCGTAGAAATAAAAATCACATTTCCTTTTCCGTCATTCGTAATATACAAGACATTTCTTTCATCGAAAGGCAGGTGAGGAAATTGTTCTGAAAGGGTTTTGATACTATCCGTTCCCAAATCCATAACATCAATTTTCCCGGTTCTTTCATACAGGTTCTCCAGATTGCCCAGATTGATAAATAAATTATTTGTATCACCACATGCAAGTTGGATAATTCTATTCCCTCGCAAATGACTTTGCTGAGTTCTGAATGTAATAAAATTTTCACCGTCGTACCTGTTCAATCCATTAGTAGTACCAAACCAAATAAAACCTTGCCTATCTTTCATGCCACATAGAACAACTCTTGATGCCAACCCATCCTCTATTGAAAGATGACGGGTAGTGATATTATAGTCACTCTCCCCCCTTGTAAGCTGGGCTTTGACGATAGCGTGAAAGAAACAAAAAATAGAGAATACTAAACAAAAAAGACCTTTCATAGCAGGAATAGTAAAACAAAAGTAATGGAATCTGGTATAAGCAGGTTAGATAAATGAACCGCGCTCTCTCCGCCTCCATCAGCCATACCATCAGTAACGTCCGATTTGCTATCATCTATCTTCATGGTTTCGCACCTAAATTTTGGGCGCTATGGGGAACAAAGTCCGCTCCAAAGGAATTTTTTCTATTTTTACTGTTAAATTCGATAAAACTGATGGCACAGATTGTATACATCCTTCAATAATTCAACCAAAAATTTCTATATCAGATGCATAAAAATTTGAAAGACAGATAGAAAGACATAATTAGGCTGATATACCAGCTAAAAAGCAGGTTACCAGTTAAAGAATCCATATCTTAATATTGATTAGCCAAATACAGTGAATAACTTTGACCTTTTTGATTAGCTTCTAAAAGAAGCCCTTTGATAAAATTTGCAATTGCAATATATACCCCCCCAACTTTTGAAAAGAATACAATCCAATTTGCTCTCGATGCAAGTCACATGACAGTAGAAGAGGGCATTTTCGATTTAAAAGAGAAGGGCATTTTAAATAAGTTCTGAAGAATGGAAAACCTATCAAAAATTATAAAGGGATTCATTGACCTATGAAGAACCGGAAATAAGAGAGTGTGTATTTATCTGGTTTGAACCATAAAACTGTTTTATAACCTACTATGTCCCTTGAATAAATGAGAATATCCGACATCCCCAATATCCGCCTCCTCAGCCAGCAACTATCCGGCACGAAACTTAAGAGCCCAAAAGATATTGTCGGTTGGATGGGTGCCATGCAAGCACAGGATTATACTATGGCTAAATGGGCAGTAGGTGTCAGGCTCCCAGAATCAACTGACAGAGCGATTGAAAAGGCTATAGATGAGGGGGAAATAATAAGGACCCATTTACTAAGACCTACTTGGCACCTTGTTTCGGCTGATGATATTTATTGGATACTGGAGCTTACAGCACCCCACCTCAAATCTACCATGAACACTACCAATAAAATATTGGAATTGAATGAATCTGTATTTTCCAAATGCAAAAAAATATTTGAAAAGGCATTAGCGGGGCATAATCACTTAACCCGTAATGAATTAATGACTTTGTTGAATAAAGCTAAAGTATCTACCAATAGTCTTAGGTCTGTTCATATCATGTTTCATGCTGAATTGGAGGGAATAGTTTGTAATGGCGCAAGAAGAGGAAAAAATAATACCTACGCCTTACTCTCTGAAAGAGTTATCAAAACAAAAGCTCTGCAAAGGGAAGAAGCATTAGTAAAGCTTGCAAAAAAATATTTTTCCAGCCATTGTCCTGCTACGCCAAAGGATTTTGCATGGTGGTCGGGCTTGCCTGCTAAAGATGTAAGAAATGCTGTAGAAATGATAAAGCCCCACTTTATTTCCGATACTATAAATTCGGAAACATATTTGTTTCCAAATTCCTTTTCTCTTCCAAAAAAGGATGAATATCGGGTCTATTTATTACCCGCTTTTGATGAATTTCTTATCAGTTACAAAGACCGGACAGCCTCTTTTCCTTTAGGCAATCATAAACGAGCTTTTACCAGTAACGGAATTTTCAGACCGGTAATTGTAATAAACGGGCATGTAACAGGTTTATGGAAAAGAACAATTAAGAAAGACAGGGTTCTTATTGAGACCGATTATTTTCAGCCCCATGATAAATCAATGAAGGGGTTAATTGAAAAAGCTGCTATGGAATTTGGAAGGTTTTTAAATATGAAAGTGGAAGTAAAGCACCGTATATAGTAAACTGGAATATGAATTAAATAAAGCGTATCTTTACAGTCGAACGCCAATATTATGAGAATGACCAATAAGTTTACCCATAACCCGGGGCGGTCAAATGGATTGAGAATAACAGGAAAAATATTTAATATACCGAACCGCAAATGAATCCAATAAAACATACCATAGTAGAATTTGAAAGAGTGCTGGATGAAGCATCTAAAAAACTATTGAAATATACCGAAGAAGAGACTGGAAAAAAACCTGCACCCGACAAATGGAGCAAAAAGGAAATATTAGGACATTTAATTGATTCGGCAGCCAATAACCATCAGCGGTTTGTACGGATGCAAATTGAAAATAATCTGCAACTGCTTTCTTACGAACAAGAGCAATGGGTTTCTGTTCAGCATTATAATACCGTTTCCTGGAATGAACTGATAAGGCTTTGGGAAGCATATAATTTGCATTTGCTTCACATTCTTTGGAATATGAACCCGGCAAAGCTGTCAAACACCGCTACCATAGAAGGTCTTAATGAGTCTACCCTTGAATTTATAGTAGAAGATTATGTGGGACATTTAAAGCATCATTTGGAACAAATAATTGAGGGTTGAACCAAAAATACTTTATAACTAAGTTTCTTGTCCACAGGAATATCTAAGGGCATTTCAGGGAGCATTTACACTTAGTTTCGCACTACTATAGTTATTGCACACGCTGTTCAATTTACAACTAAATGGTTCTCCCCATGGAGGTCGATAATGCCTTACTGCTCAAAATAAAAATTATAACCAACAAAGCTGCAAGTCCGGTAAGTAAAAAGGTGTAAAATGAACCAGACTGAACCCAAATAAAACCTGCAAGAGAACTTGCAATCAGGGCGGCTATGCTTTGTAACCCTGAAAACATTCCAATTGCCGTAGCAGTATCTTTTTTGTCACATACCTGGCTTATCCAGGCTTTGGATATGCCTTCATTACAAGCATAAAATAAACCGTACAGGAAAAATAATAATACATACACATAAGTGCTTTTATTCATGCTCATACCGATATAAACCAACGTAAAAATTATTAATCCGACAATAAATATTTTTTTTATCCCGATTTTATCTGCTATAATTCCTACCGGAAAAGAAGCAAGTGCATATACAATATTATAAAATATGTAAATGCCTATTAGCATTATATCACTCGTGTGGGTTTCCTTCATTTTTAATATCAGGAAAGCATCGGAACTATTAAACAGCGTAAAAAAAATAAGTCCTGCAACTAATGACTTATAGGCCGGTGAACTTCGTTTCCAATAATCAAATTTAGGGAATAGCCGTATCTGCATTTTTGGGAAATGTTGTTTCTCGGTTTTTGTGTCTTTTATAAAGAAGGTAAGGGATACGGCAATAATTCCCGGAAAAACAGAGAAGAGGAAAAGATTGCGATAATTTCCAGGGTGAAAAACCAGAAAAATTAATGCAATAGACGGACCAATAGCAGCGCCCACAGTATCCATTGCCCTGTGAAAGCCGAATACTTTACCACGGTCTTCATGGGCAGATTCATCTGAGAGTACCGCATCTCTGGCACCTGTGCGCAGCCCCTTCCCTACCTTATCGAAAGTGCGCCCAAGCAATACCCAAAAAGGATTAATAATGAATACTACCATTGGCTTGGATATGGCACTAAGACCATATCCCCATTGTACGAAGGGAGCACGTTTTCCGGTTGAATCTGATAGTTTCCCGAAATAACCCTTGCTAAGCCCGGCAACAGCCTCTGCCATTCCTTCCAAAATGCCTATAATCAAAACTGAAAATCCAATGGATTTAAGATAAAGCGGCATAACAGGGATAAGCATTTCGCTTGCCACATCATTAAACAGGCTTATAAGCGAAAGAATCCATATTGTGCGGGTAATGGCTTTCATCCTGTTTACAAAAGTAATAGATTACTTAGGAATTTTCAAAAGCAAGGTATTTGCCTAAACTTAAAAATATTGACAAAAATATTGAACTTACTTTTGACTCTGTAAGACAACTTATTAATAACCATAAATTGGCTGAAAACCTGCCTGATAAATGTCTAATAGAATTTATTGAAAAGGGTACCCTCTGCATACAAAAAAGGAGCTTGAAGAAAAGAAGTTAATAAGGTGGAGCATAATTTTGAATTAATCAGAAACCTTATTTAACTCTCTGCTGAATGGGGCTAAAGCCATTTATACTATGCTATTCGTTTTCCATCAGCTAAAGCAGACGGCACATAAGAGAAACGGCACAAAACGGCACAGGCTCGGAGGAGTCAAGGACAGTATATAGTATCCCTGTTACTTACCAAGTCAATTCGAAAGATATAAAACCACCCTTGATCTAAATTTTCTGTAGTATCCCTTGCAATTTCTTTTGAGTATCTAACATTAAAATTTACCGTATCACAATAACCACTATTACAATCTGTGTAGCAGACAATATTACCCGATGTATTGAATATAATATTATACTCATTCTCAGGAATCTTACCGTCAACTGCAATGAACGAATAATATTCATCACCTTTATATTTGAATGAGCCAACGTCATAAATTGTGTATCTTAGAAATCCCGTATTGCTTGTAGGCTTTATTATTAAATCAAGACCATGTTTTATTGTGGTAGTTAGTGTCTCGTTTTTAAAAAAATTAAAATCTTGTGATATCACCCTATGATCATCAGGCAGGTATTTATTCGTGATACAAAGAAATTTAGTTCTAATCACTAAATAATTAGAAGTGTCGAGTAATTGAAATTCAGCATCATAAGTTAGAATACTGTCAGCACTAAGGCTAACGAATTTAAACTTAACCCGCGAGTTCCGGTCAGTGGATATTATTTCTATTTTTTGTGATTGAACATTACTCTTATTTTTATGAGTATAACAGCCACTTAAAAATATGGATATACTTAAAATAAAAAACTTTCTGCTCATTTTTCTTGATTCTCCCGCTAGACGAAGGCTATGTTTTCGCAATTTTAGTACCTCAAAGCTACAAAAATAATGTGACGAAAGGACAGAGATTGCTTCGCAAAGCCTCGCAATGACGGGATCCCATAGGAAATAAAACGTCCCGCAGAATTGCGGGACAGGAATGCGGCAACTACTCCACCATTATTTCATCAATAAAAATCCAGGCGTCGCCGCCTGCACCTTCATGCCATGCGGGTAGTTTGCCATAGTTTTTGGCAAATACTTTTATATACCGGGCATTTTGCGGGGCAATAGCTTCTCCAAAGGTTTGAATATTCGCTGTATAGTCATTATCGGGTAACAAATTTACTTTATGTATCAGGGGGATATAATTGGTATTATCGGTAGAAATAGAAATATCTACAAAGCGCGGCATCAATATCCAACTGCCAACATCCTGCAAAAATTCAGCTCCTAATTTTTTCACCACCTGAATTTTTCCTAAGTCAACTATGGCTTCAAAGTCTTTCCCTTCGTACCCCTGCCAGCTTCCCGTGCTAAAATCAGTCGTGCCATGCTGGTAGTCAATCAGGGTGACAGGTCCATCAGCAAGGTAGGGAGCATCGGGCTGGGAAAGCAAGCTTATGGTTCTTCCCTTTGGGATTTTTGTGTAGGAAGCGGTGTTTTCCATACTGCCCTTTCCATCCCTCGTGAGCCAGCACATTACAGTCCCCGAAGTACGGAGATAGAAAGGAGTCTTATATAGTTCGGGAATACCTGCCCTGTTCGAATCAATAATAGTGTACCGAATAGTATCGCGGGAGGTATAGCCTTCAAGAGCCACTTGTACCGAATCGGAAAAAGTTATAGATCCGCTTTTAAAATACGGCTCGGGAACCACATCATTAAAGCTGATGGAATCCACCGGAACATTATCTCCCGTGCCCCATGTTCCATCATGCTTATCGTCAATCCATAAGTCAAGGGTTCCTCCTTTGGTTATTTCTTCATACGGAATAAAGGATTGCTTATGGTCATTGCCATTCAATTTTGCTGAAATAATATATTTGGCATTGGGTTTGATAAAATGCGAAACGATAGAGAATGTTTTTCCATTTTCCATATTTATTTTCACAGTATCGAAAAGGGGAGAAGTAAGAATAAACTGGTTATCGCCCGGGCAAACCTGGTATATTCCTATGGACGCCAACACATACCATGCAGACATTTGTCCGCAATCTTCATTGCCGCAAATCCATCGGCGCCGGAACTGTACATCTTTTCAATTTCATGCACATACTCTGTGGTCTTCCAGGGCTTGCCGAGGTAGTTGAATAAAAATGCCATGTGGTGGCTGGGTTCGTTACCTTGTGCATATTGCCCAATCATCCCTGTTATATCAGCCTGTTCCCTGCCTGTAGTTTTTGATGAAACATGAAAAAGGCTATCTAATTTCTGAGCCATTTTTTCCTTGCCTCCATATAATTCAATCAAGCCACTAATATCATCGGGAGGATTAAAAGTATATTGCCATGCATTAGCTTCGGTGTAATTAAAATCTACTTGCCGCGGGTCAAATGGATTGTACCAGGCACCATTTCTTTTCGCCCTCATAAAGCCGGTTGTGGGGTCAAAAAGGTTTTTATAATTTTCAGCGAGTAATTTATATTCGAGATAATCTTCTTTCTTTCCAATTGCTTTTGCAAATTGAGATATGCACCAGTCATCGTAAGAATATTCCAGTGTTTTAGAAACAGATTCCCTTTCTTTATCCGAAGGGATATATCCATAACTGCGGAATGAATGCAGTCCCGCGCCATCTTGCTTCAGCGCTATGCTCCATAGCTTTCAGGGCTTCTTCCGCATCAAAGCCGCGAATGCCTTTCATGTATGCATCTACAATCACAGGAACGGAATGGTATCCTATCATGCAATTGGTTTCATTTGCCGAAAGCTCCCATATCGGCAGCTTTCCGCCTTGTTCATATTGTCGTAAAAATGTTTGAATGAATTGCACATCGAGTGAAGGTTTGATTAATGTCATCAGCGGATGCTCTGCCCTATATGTATCCCACAAAGAGAAAACGGTATATACATTATATCCTTTGGCAACGTGCATTCTGAAGTCACGACCGAGGTATTCACCATTCACATCGGTATATAAACTTGGATGAATGGCAGTATGATAAAGGGCTGAATAAAATGTGGTGAGCAGGGCTTTATCTTTGGAAGAGACCTGTATTTTATTCAGGTAATCATTCCATGCTGCTTCCGTTTTGTGCCGTATTCCATCAAAATCCCATGCCGGTATTTCGGCTCTTAGATTCAGGGCGGCATTAGCTGCGCTCACACCTGAAATTCCAATTTTCACTAAAATTTCATCGCTATGTTTAAAGCCAAAAGCTACTTTAATATTTTTAGCATCATAATTATTTTTGAAAGCAATTAATTTATTTTCGTGAAATAATTCTTTGCTTGCAATTGGTTTTGAAAACCGTATATCGAAATACACCATTTGATTTTTTGCCCAGGCTTTGGAGCGGCGGTAACCACTAACTTCCGTATCACTTACAAAAGTAATTTGAGAACCCAGTACCTCATCCCGGTGTTGCAGGTCAAGTACAATAATGCAGGAATCTTTTTTAGTGAATGTGTACCGATGAATTCCCGCTCTTTCTCCTACTGTGAGCTCTGCTTTTATATTGCCATTTTTAAGTAAAACAGAATAATATCCGGGCGTGGCTTTTTCATTTTTATGGGAAAAGGAGGAAGTATAAGAACCAATGGTTTCTCCAGCAGCTTCTTTTTTATTTACCAATTTGGGAACAGGCATCAGCAAAATATCTCCCCAATCAGAACAGCCCGTGCCGCTTAAATGGGTATGGGTGAAACCATAAATAACACTATCGGAATAATGATACCCGGAGCAGCCATCCCAGCCTGTGAGGCGGGTATCAGGGCTTAGCTGCATCATACCAAACGGATAACATGCCCCCGGAAAAGTATGCCCGTGTCCGGCAGTTCCAACAAAAGGATTTACATAATTTGTACGGTCTTTTTGTTGTTGGGCAAAGGTGAATCCAAAAACGAAAGAAGCAATTACGCAGAGAGAATATTTCATATTGATTTTTTGTAACCCTGCAAAGATAGGTGAAAGGGAAAGAATGGAAATACTGATATATCGCCCCGATGGGGCTTTGC
The DNA here is from genome assembly GCA_963767125.1 of uncultured Bacteroidota bacterium. GTDB lineage: Bacteria > Bacteroidota > Bacteroidia > JABEUT01 > JABEUT01 > JABEUT01. Next base: position 159,239 of record CAVYDB010000049.1, read on the forward strand.
GGTTCTATACTATCTACTTTTCTATTACTATGTTGTCCCTACGGGACACTCCGTTAGGAGTGAAATCGCAATAGAAAATAGTAAGTGTAAAGTGTTAGGCACTCCGTAGGAGTGCAATAATTAGTTACATTAGCATCGTGAAAAAGGAAAAAATATTTGACGCCGTTCAAATGGTTCGTGAAATAAGAGAGGCTATGTTTAAGCAAGCCACTGACCCGAATTTTAACCCTAAAGAATTTCAACAGATAAAATAAAAGTGGAAGAAACTTTTTGAATTGCAAGAAAAAGTATTCAATCCAAATCCTTTTTGAGGCAATACATCTTTAATGACGCATCATTTACTATTTGAGATATGTCCTCAATAATTTTACTTTCATCATAACGCTATCATTTAGATATACCGATTTCTTTAAGTCTAATATTGCTTCTGCAATATCTGAAGGCTTATAGAAATAATAATTTTTGTCATTTAGAAAAGTTTGAATATCTTCATAATATTTCCCATATATTCGTCCCGCCGCTAAGGCATATTTGATTATGGTTTTTTCATTTATGAACTTTCTTTCGATAAAGGATTTACGGAGTTTTTCTGTAACGATTTTCTGATAAATAAAATTATTAAGAAGCCTATACCGATTTTTCGTTTTCTTTCTTGTTCCGTTTAATCCGCCAATTTCAACACCATCTGAATCCAGGAAGGATTTAACCTCAACTAATACTAATTCATTATCTGCTGAATTGAAGGCAACTAAATCAATTTCAGGGGTAGGCATTGTAGAGGTACCTATTTTCTTCTTTACTAATTTCAACTTTTACAGACTGTTTTACCCAATATCCTAAGCTATCCAGGTATATTGCCACAATTGACTCAAATGCATCCATAACGGTAGGTATTTATAATTCTCAAACTTAGAAAGTAAAGATAGTAAAACTATTTTACCATAATCTCATTCAGCACCCCCGCTATTTCCCCCGTTAGCATCTTCCTTGAATACTTTTCAATATTCACACTCTCACAAGGGAGGTTTCCTTGTTTGTATTTATTATAAAAATAAAGAATATTAGTTTCCAATGTCTGGCTGTCTTCATAGCCTGAAATTAATCCGCCTTTTGTCTCTGTGAGGATTTTCTCTGCATCGCCGCCTTTAGGACCAATGCATAATATGGGTCTTTTAGCAGCGAGGTATTCAAATAGTTTACCAGTAGTTATTCCCATAGCATTGGGAGTATTATTAATAAGTAATAACAATACCTGCGATTTTTTTTGCACCTGAGTAACTTCTGCATGAGTGAGGTAAGGAGTCTTTTCGAGATAAGGTAAAAGCCCATTATTTTCTATGTCTTCGGTGACTGCTATATCAGTTTTACCAACTAACTTTATTTGCAGGTCATTAGCCAACGTTGTATTTTTCTTTACAATATCCGAAAGTGTTTTCCAGAGTATTCCGGGGTTACGGCTTTTGTCTAATGTGCCTACATACACAATACTGAATTTTTTATCTATCTCCACTTTTGCATCCGAATAATCATCGGGGTCAAAGCCATTGGAGATAAAACGGAATTTCTTGCTACTCACCCCCGACCCCTCTCTACGAGTAGAGAGGGGGAAGTAGCTTTGCCTTTTTTGTATAAATCTTCCAACTCATCCAACCAGGTTTGCCCCACACAGGTAACTACATCGGCATCATTCAACACACCTAACTCTAACCGTTTGTGTTTATGGTCGGCAAAGGAGGTTAGCATAAGCTTGGAATAAAAATCAATATTCGTCCAGGGGTCCCTAAAATCAGCCATCCAGGGGATATTCAGCTTCTTTTTGAGTCCTTGTGCAATAAGGTGCATACTATGCGGAGGACCCGTTGAAATTACTGCGTCCACCGGATTATCTTTTAAATAAGTTGTGAGATATTGGATAGATGGTTTCACCCAAAATTTTCGTGCATCTGGTATAAAAAAGTTACCTCGTATCCAAACAGCAATCTTTTCAAATTTTTTAGGTTTCTTTGATTCGGTAAGGAAAGCAGCGTTTACCTTCTGGTCTTTTTTCTGCCCAATAAATATTTTATAAAAATTATAAGGTTCCCATATTTTGGTTTTTAGTACCGTCAGGTTTTTGGGAATATCTTTCTCCAATGAAGAGTCATTATTAGGTGATTCCGGATTTTCAGGAGTGTATATAATAGGTTCCCAGCCATACTCACGCAGGTATTTAGTGAATTTCAACCATCGCTGAACACCGGCACCTCCGCTGGGAGGCCAGTAATATGTAATGATTAAAACCTTTTTCATGTATGATTACGGGATGGAACGCAGATGACGCTGATTGTTTATGATGAGCACGGATAATAATAATACACCTAAATTATTGAAATCATTTTTAATCATAAACAATCAGCGTCACCTGCGTTCTATTGTCCTTCAGGTTTCTTTCTGAATTGCATATAGAGGAACCCAAAACAACCACCAAGAAGAATAAGGGAACTTGCCAGCGAAATTTTTTCTCCCACAAAATATTGGTAAGGATGGAATTTAAATTCTATTTTATGGTTGCCTGCCGGAATAATCATCCCTCTCAATAAATAATCCACTTGAATATATTCCGCAGGTTGGTCATCAATATAGGCATGCCAGCCATCGGGGTAATATATTTCAGAAAACACCGCCAGCCGCTCTGTAGTAGAATGAGAAACATAATTCAGGTCATTCGGTTCGTAGGAAGTCATTTTAATAACCGCGGTAGAATCGTGCGGCTGAAAAGTATTTATTTTCAGGTAACTGCTGAAACGTTTATCTACAATAGCTGTATTGGCTGGTTGAAAATTATAGAGAGCGACCATTTCAGAATCCGCATTATCTACTTTCCTGCAATTATCTACAAACCAGGCATTACCCAAAGCACCGGGAATGGGAGCTGCTACTTTTTCTCCACCTTTAACTTCTACAATAGCATATTTTGTGTTCAGCATATTTAATACACTTAAATACGCCGGCTGCCCGCTAAGGGCATGGTATATTTCTCTCATCTCTCTCTCTACCTGGTAGGTCATCAATTCATCGTAACGCTTCATTTTTGCGCCGCTATATCCCCCAAGAGATTTATGGTAGTAGGAGGTAATTCCATCCATATCGGGGCGAACGGTGGTATTTAAAACCCGGTAGTCAAGAGTGGTGTCTTTCAATATTTGTAAATCTGCTTCACTGGGCTGAAATTCCTCACTGGTAGGGCGTTTGGTTTTAAAATTATCATCGCCCAGGTAGCGCTTATCCAACGGAAACATATCGGCTATAATAAAAATTCCCAGCACCGCTGTAAACCATTTCCAGTCGATAATTTTTTTCATATAAAGCCAGGCAAGTAATGCAGCAAGTAAAATGAAAATAGAGCTACGGGCTGCATCTGCGGTAAATACTTTCGTTCTCACCTGTATCACATAAGGCATCATTTGCTCTATAGCTTCCCGGTATTGTTTTATTTCACCGGAAGGTAATTGCTGCCCTGAATCCTCTTGTATTTCCTGTAATTTTTGGTTTACCTCATCGGTCTTTTGCATGCTGGTGAAGGTAGTTGGAATAATAAATGCAAACACCGTAAATCCACCTACCACAATTAGAGAAGCGAAGAAAATATTTCTGCCTGACATTTGTCTTTTACCAAACAAAACAGGCATTTTTTCTTCCAGAAATTTCTTGTCTTTCAAAATTTTGTCCATAGCAAGCACGGCAAGCAAAGGAATGGCAAGCTCTGCCATTACCAATATCATAGAGACTGACCTGAACTTATTATACCCCGGGAAATACTGGAAAAAGAAATCGGTAAGCGAGAGGAAATTACTTCCCCAGGAAAGCATGACAGACAAAATGGTGCTGAAAAATACAAACCATTTTAATGGTCCTTTTATAATAAATAAACCTAAAAAAGCAAAGAAGCAAATAATAGCTCCCACATATACCGGACCTGATGTACCGGGCTGGTCGCCCCAATACTGGTTGAAGTTACCAACATTCTCCCTATACTCTTCAGGAACATTTTTCATAGCATCTTTATCAGCGCCTAACGCTTTATCGCCGCCGCCCTGGTAATTAGGAATCAGAAAAGCAAAAGTTTCAGGTATCCCATAACTCCATTGGGTGGCATAGTTTACTGTTAATCCGGCTGTTTTGCTTTCGCCGTTTAACGTAAGGTCAGATTTTCCACGGGTAGAATACTTTCCATAATCATAGGTAAGCCAAAGGCTGGTAATATCTGTTCCAATAGCTATGAATGCAGCAACTCCAAGCACAGCAACTGTTTTAAAATAAGCAGGAAGCAACTTAACCCTTAACGCACGGAAAAATTCAATAGCCCCATAAATAAGCACCATCATAAATAGGTAATAGGTTATTTGAGGATGGTCGGAATACAGTTCCAGTGCAAGGGCTAAGGCTGTAAGCACTGCACCTTGTAACCTCTTGCCTTTAAAGGCAAGTATTACTCCTGCTAGTACAGGAGCCATAAAGGCAATAGCATTAGCTTTTGAATTATGACCTACAGCAAGTATGATAAAAAAATAAGACGAAAATCCATACGCCAGCGAACCCACAATGGCAACCCATGGATTAATATCCAACACAAGGAGCAGGATATAAAATCCCATGCAATAGAGAAAGAAAATGCTACAAGGGAAAGGGATAAATTTGAGCAATGCCAGCCAGATAAAGCGTATCAGGTTAGAAGGATATTCGGTGGACATGGGATACGCCGGCATACCGCCAAACACGGAGTTAGTCCAAAGGGGCTCGGTATGGTATTTGGCACGGAAAGTAACTATTTCATGCACGGTTCCCAAAAACTGGGTTATATCACTTTGTGAAAGCACCATACCCTTTAATGCCGGAAAAAAATAGGCTATGCCTACCAATGAAAAAATAACAAATGCAGCAATATGGGGAAACCATTTGCTGAATTTGCCGGGCGGCTTAGGTGCAGGATTATATTGAGTGGGCTTAGTGGCGCTTTTCATACAATTTATAAAAGAGCAAAGATAGAATTCTTTTATTTTCTGATGCCAATAGACCCACCCACTTCGATAGTAATATAAAACAGCGAAAAACGGTGTAACAAGTTGCAAATTATGAGTTATCCCCGCCCTTTCTCTATACTTTTTTACCTTGAGCATTTTGCACCTATGGTGCAAAATATGTGTAGTATTCAGTTCACGAAAAATAACGAACTCCCTCAGGAAATCCCTCCCCTCTACTGGTGTTTTGCAAGAATAATAACCGTATAACTTATATACTTATTGGAAGTAGTGGCATGAACATAGCCAATGCCCACATCTGTAAGCGAGCCATTATAATCACCTTCTCCAAGTACTAATTGTCTCCCGTTAGGGTCCTGATTATCAAAATTTATCACAATATCTTTAATGGCTATATCACCGGAAGGCGCACCGCCCTGAATGGCTTCCAGGTTACTTTGCTTTTTATCTTTTAACTGGTCATCGGCTAAAGGATATGATTTGTTGATGTAATAATTAATGCCATTTCCATCCGGGTCCACATGCCCGAAATACCCCCTGTAAGCCATGCTCATAGCTTTACGCTCAGCCACCGCAGTAAGGGAGTCATTTAATATAAGGTCAAAACGGGGGGAAATACCCTTGAGTGATTTTCCATAACGCCCGGTAAATGAATTAGGGTCTTTACGTACTTTATTTAAGGTTTCCAATGCCTTTTGTTCCTGTAGTTTGTCTATATACATTCCTCTTCCGGGGTTGGCTATAAAAGAGGGTAAAAGAAGGCAGGAAGCTGCCAGGAAAGTGATGCCTGAGATAATGGAAAGTTTGCGCAACATAGATGTGTTATTTTAATGTGATTTTTTTGATTTGACAAATGTAATAATTAATGAAATTACATCACCACTTAAAATGATTTCTAACATTAAATTAAAGAGAAGAGGCTGTGAGACAATTCATTTTTCAACTCACAGAAACATTTATTTATAACAGGCTTACATTAAAACCTGAAATAAATTCTTCCACCCTTCTTTTAGCTGCTGCTTCATGTATTGCCTCCCCAATGACTTCGTTCAGTCTTTCGTCCTTCAGTTTGTAATATACACTTTCACCGCTAAGGGTAATTTTATATTCAATAAAACCCGGTGGAACCGCTTGAATTTCTCTACCGGCTTTCGTAATCTCGTTGTCTGTGATGTTATATTGAAAGTATTTCATAATGTTGGATTTTGTAAGTCAAAGTTCGGAAATTATTTCCATTTACTAATTAATGTTAGGTGGAGTAAAGTGCTTTTACCACCTCCAAAGCCCTTTCCGGGTAATCGGTTATTATTCCCTCAACCCCCATTTTCAGGTGGCGCAGTATATCGTTTTTTTCATTTTCTGTCCATACCAGCGATTTCATTCCCAGTTCATGTATGCGGTTAACCCATTTTTCAGAAGTGAGTTTATGGTAAGACCCACAAGTATTCGGTGTGAAAGAAAGTGCTTTCATTCTTCGCTTTATGAAGCGAGGGCTACGGACAAGCATACCCAGCATAAACCCTGGATTATTTTTATGAATAACATTCAGCGGGCGCATATCAAAAGACTGTATAAGTACCCGGTCGTTAATGCCAAATGGTAAAAGTTCATCCATTACCAGCTTGGTAAACTCTACTGGCGAAGGATGTAATTTATTATCAGTAATCCAGTTGCTTTTTATTTCTATAATGTAGATTGGCTTATTTAAGTTATTAGCTTTTTTCAGTTCTTCTTCCACCTGTTGAATAGCTTCTGAAAGCAAAGGCTTATATGAAGCAGTTTTCTTTTGCTGAGAAAACCCCGGATTACCCCGTGCCCCGCAATCGTAGCGTTTTATTTCCTCATAATTCATGCGGTAAAGGTTTTTTCTTCTCAGAAAACTTACGTTGGAAAGATTTGGCTTGGTGCAGGTTTTAGGATTCATCCAGGGCTCATGCGACACTACTACCTTTTTATCTTTGGAAATCACCACATCTAATTCAATCCCATCCAAGCCCAGACCGGCAGCATATTCAAAACCCCGGAGTGTATTCTCAGGAAACACTCCCCTTGCCCCTCTATGCCCATAAATAGCTGCCATGCTCATTAATTCCATTCAAACATACGCCTTTTTAACCTACATCGAGAAGTTATAAGTTATAATGAAAACCGTTTACAAGTCAATTTGACATAACTTATAACTCCCAACTTATAACTATCACGGCTATAATAGTTACTTTTGCCAGTTCAATTTTAGAAAGCTGTGGATACTGAAAATACCAAACGCCTCGAATATTTTGAAAAATCTGCCAAGAAAACCCCCCGTAAAGGGTGGCTAAACAGGTATTATTGGAAAGACATTACCTTTTTTTGCAATTACTTCTCTCATGAAGATTTATCGGTTATTGAAATTGGCTGTGCCACGGGGGAACTGATAGGAAATATCCGTTGCAAAAGAAAGGTAGGTATTGACTTTAGCCCCTCAATGATTGAAGCCGGCAAAAAACAATTTCCCGAGGTAGAATTCCATTGCATGAATGCTGAAGATATCCAGTTAAATGAAAAATTTGACCTTATAATCCTTTCCAATTTAGCCGGTCACCTCGATGATGTGGAAAAAGCATTCCGTGAACTAAATAAACTTTGCCACGCGGAAACGAAGGTCATCGTTAGTTATTACAATTACCTCTGGGAACCACTGTTAAAATTAGCTGAAATACTGGGTATTAAGTCAGCCCCCTATAATCAAAACTGGCTTACCCATAAAGATATTAATAACTTGCTTTATATTTCCGGATTTGATGTTTATCGCAATGTAAAGCGTATGTTTTTACCTGTGTATATCCCTTTGCTATCTCCTTTATTTAATCGTTATATAGCCAAGCTTCCTATTTTCCAGTATTTCTGCATAAATCAATTTGCCTTTGCCAAACTTACCCCGGAGATTACCGCAGAAGAAGCGGATAAAAAATACTCCATATCAGTAGTTATCCCGGCAAGAAACGAAAGCGGCAATATTGAAAATGCCATTAAGAGGCTTCCCAAGTTAGGCAAACACACTGAAATAATTTTTATTGAAGGAAACTCTACCGATGATACCTGGGATAAAATACAGGAAATGCAAAAAAAATATGCCGCCACTCATGATATTAAAATTGACCGGCAGAAAGGAAAAGGAAAGGGAGATGCCGTGCGGCTTGGCTTTGATATTGCCAATGGTGATATTTTAACCATCCTTGATGCCGACCTCACCGTGCCGCCGGAAGATTTGCCTAAATTTTATAATGCCATTGCTTCGGGGAAAGGAGATTTTATTAATGGCTCCCGCCTCGTTTATCCTATGGAAAAAGAAGCTATGCGTTTCCTGAATTTGCTGGGAAATAAATTTTTTAGCCTGGCATTTACATGGCTGCTCGACCAGCCTTTTAAAGATACCTTATGCGGTACTAAAGTAATTTTTAAAAATGATTACAAACGATTAATAGCCAACCGTAAATTTTTCGGGGACTTTGACCCGTTCGGCGATTTTGATTTGATTTTCGGGGCACATAAATTGAACCTTAAAATAATTGAAGTTCCTATCCGATACAGGGAAAGGACCTATGGTGCAACCAATATTTCCCGCTTCAAACATGGGTTCTTACTGTTAAGGATGTGCGCATTTGCAGCAAGGAAGATAAAGTTTGTGTGAATACAATGGAACGCAGATGACGCAGATTACTTAGGATGAACACAGGTTTATACTATTTTTTAAATCATATTTATCTTATGCAATCTGCGTCATCTGCGTTTCATTTCTAAATTAAAATATGGCAAAAGTAAAAAGCGCTTTTTTCTGCCAGAATTGTGGTGCCCAATCACCCAAATGGATTGGTAAATGCCCCTCCTGCGGGGAATGGAATACGTATGTAGAAGAGGTAATACAGGCGGAAGTAAAGACTACTAACGCCTTTGCTGCTGCTACCGATAAGCCTCATTTAATTTCTGAATTGGAGAGTAGCAGCACCGTACGCATCACCATGCCCGATAATGAATTAAACCGGGTTCTTGGCGATGGTCTTGTACCGGGTTCTCTTACATTATTTGGAGGGGAGCCGGGCATTGGTAAATCTACCTTGCTGATGCAAGTGGCGCTGGCGCTTAAAAACCTGAAAGTGCTTTACATCTCGGGGGAGGAAAGCCAGGAACAATTGCATTTAAGGGCGAAGCGTATCGGTATTAAAAACCAACAGTGCTATATCCTTACGGAAACTTTATTGCAAAATATATTTCAGCAGGCGGAAAAATTGCAGCCCCAGCTTCTTATTATTGATTCCATTCAAACACTTTTCACCAGCCAGATAGATTCCTCTCCCGGCAGTATATCGCAGGTGCGGCAATGCACCGCCGACCTGATGCGCTATGCAAAAACCACTCAGGTACCTGTGTTCATCATCGGGCATATTACCAAGGATGGGGCTTTGGCCGGACCTAAGGTATTAGAGCACATGGTTGATACGGTATTGCAGTTTGAAGGCGACACTCACCACCTTTACCGTTTGCTGAGAACTACGAAAAACCGTTTCGGCTCCACCAACGAGTTAGGTATTTATGAAATGACAAACACAGGACTGCGTGAGGTAAGCAACCCCTCGGAAGTGCTTATTACCGCCCGCGAAGAAGCTGTAAGTGGCGTAGCTATTGCTGCTATTACCGAAGGGGCGAGACCCCTGCTGATAGAAACTCAGGCATTAGTTAGTTCGGCGGTATATGGCACTCCCCAGCGTTCTTCTACAGGGTACGATTTACGCCGTCTTTCTATGATGCTGGCTGTACTGGAGAAACGTTGCGGGTTCAGGTTAGGGGCGAAAGATGTATTCTTAAATATTGCAGGTGGTATTAAAGTGGAGGACCCTGCAACCGACCTTGCTATTGTTACAGCCATACTTTCTTCAAGTGAAGAAATACCTGTCTCTCCTAAATTTTGTTTTGCAGCAGAGATTGGGCTTTCCGGTGAAATACGCCCCGTAAACCGTATTGAGCAACGCATTTCGGAAGCCGAGAAAATGGGCTTTGAACAAATATTTATTTCCCGGTACAATAAAAAAAGCCTGCCCGAGAAAATTTCTATTAAAGTTCAGACCGTAGGAAAAATGGAAGAGTTTTTCGGGAAGGTGTTTGGATAGGCCCTTCTTTAAAAGATATGTTCTTTAAAATACTCTTGAAATTCCCAAAGTAAAAAAACGGCATAAAACGGCATAAATCCAACTACTTAACATTCAGATTATGAGGCTATTCCCCAAGGCCTGTGTCCCTATTGGGCTACAGAGGGGGTATTTATATAATCTAAATACATAAAAATAAACAACAATTTATTGCTATTTTTACTTGCCATGCCCCCCTCTTTACTTTCACTAAAAGGGGGAGAGCCGGTCCGAATTGCCTGGCCCGGCGGGCATTACTTTATCTTTCTACCACTATTTTTCCTTCTCCCACCAATTTTCCGGTCTCTTTTAAAACCCTGTACAAATAGATTCCATTGGGTTGAGAAGACAAATTAATAATGTTGTCACCCTGAACTTGATTCAGGGTCGCAAAATATATTTTCTCTCCCAACACATTATAGATTTCAATTCCACTTTGTGATGCCGAAACAAGTTCGGCATCACTGAGTGAAATTGTAAATATACCCTGAGAAGGATTCGGATAAACCGTCAATCCTCCATTTTCCCCTTTCAACTCATTCGTTTCGGTAGAAACCGGAATATTCACACACACACTTTGCATACATCCGTTAGCATCGGTAACTGTGCAGCAATAATCCCCGGCACATTGGTTTTTTATGGTATCGGTTGTTAGCCCGCTTGGGTTCCAGTTGTAGGTATATGGATTGACGCCTCCATTCACCCTGACCCATGCAGTGCCGTTGCAGCTTCCATTATCTTTTGACGAATCGGCGGCGATGTTTAGGGTAGAAGGTTGGGTAACAGTAACAGATACCCAAGCCATGCAGCTATTACTATCGGTAGCTGTAATGCTATATGTACCTGCGCTCAACCCCGTAGCGGTTGCGGTTGTTTGGCTATTGGCATCACTCCACAAATAACTATAGGGGGGTACTCCTCCGGATGTTCTTGAAAATGCAATGCCATTATTTCCTCCATAACAACTTACATTTACACTATCTCTCACATATATAGCTATAAAGTTTGGTATCCAGACTAATAGATTACCAAAACCTATAGAACTAAGGCCACAATTGTCTGTAATATAAACACTATAATATCCTAACGTTAGTCCGGTAATAGTTGAAGTTGTTCCACCCTGCGACCATGAATAAGTATAAGGCGGAGTTCCCCCGGTAACCATAGCACTAGCCATGCCGCCCGTAGTGTCTGCATAGCAAGGCACATTCACGGCTATTGCTGAACCGCCCAGGGGTGCCGGTTGGGTAACAGTGGCGGAAGTTGTAGTAGTGCAGCCCCTGCTATCTGTAACAGTAACAGTATAAATTCCCCCGCTCAGTCTCGAGGCTGTAGCCGAAGTTTGACTGGCAGCATCGCTCCATAAATAAGTGTACGGACTACTTCCACCGCTTACCGTTATAGTAACGCTGCCATTATTTATTCCTTGACAACGCGCATTATTAATAGCAGTGATAGAGTCAGTTAATAAAAGTGGTTGGGTAATAGTAACTGATGTAGTGGCTGTACAACCTAAACTATCTTCCACAGCTACAGTATATACCCCTGCGCTTAACCCGGTTGCTGTTTCGGTGGTTTCCCCATTAGACCATAGATAGGTATAAGGTGGAAATGTTCCATAGGTATATGAAATGGTTACAAACCCATTTCCGGTGTCTGTTGCAGTAACAATTGGAGATGTATTAATAAAATATGAGCCGCCCCCACCGCCGCCAAGATTACCACCACCACCGCCATTGTACCCACCACCGCCACCGCCAAACCCCGCTGCATTATCTAAATCGGTGGAATACCCACCGCCGCCGCCGCCGCCAAAGCCGCCAACTCCTTCACCGGGATAACCGATAACTTCTGAAAAAATATTTGCTTCATCCTTGCCCCCCTGTGCCTTTCTGATTCCCCCTGCATTTTCACCATTGCTAAGCCAACCGCCACCGGCGCCGGGACCTGACCCGGGAGGACCCCCAGATACCAGAAAAGTGATGCCACCATTACCATCTATGCCTCCGGTATCGCTTCCGCCAATGCCATTAGTGGTTGCATTATTTACAAGATTGATTCCTCCTGAACCTCCGGTGTAAAATAGACCAGAATCTGAACCACTGGCGTAACTTCCACCTCCACCTCCTCCTGCTGTAGCCAAAAGACCGGCAGTTCCCGAAGGATTGTAAAGAACTATATTGGAATCATATACCCAACTGGCGCCGCCGCCGCCGCCGGCAAACGTTCCACTGCCACCCTTTTGACCGACTACAACAGAAAGATCATCGCCCGGGATTACCATGCATGTGCCGGTGAAGGATGCTCCGTTGCCGCCAGCAAGTGAGCCTCCTCTACCCGTAGGATTACCGCCCCGGGCTCCTCCTATATTTATAGATACGGTATTAATGCCGGGAGGAACTATAAAATGTTGTTCAGCAGAATTAAAAGTGAAATTTATCACCACATTTCCACCTCCTGCTACCAATACAGTAGCACTCCCATTATTTCCTCCATGGCAGGTTACATTTGAAATAATAGTTGCAGAATCGCTTGACACATTTGGCAAGGTAAAAGTATTCGATGCAAATGAGGTACATCCGTTATTATCAGTAATGGTAACAATATAAGTCCCCGCGCTTAGTCCGGTTGCAGTATCGGTTGTTTGGTCGTTACTGTCATTCCATTGGTAAGTATAGGGTGATGATCCCCCTGTAACCGAAACAGAAATACTCCCATTTGAACTATTACAATTAGTTACATTGCTGATAATAGTTGTGGTGACTCCAATGGCAGCAGGCTGGGTAATGGTGATAGCAGCCGAACCGGTCAATCCTGTATTATCCGTCACAGTTACCGTATATGTTCCTGCACGTAACCCGCTTGCTATTGAATCGCTTCCCCCGCTTGGAGACCAGAAATAGGTATAGGGAGGAGTGCCACTATTTTCTGTAACAGATGCACTGCCGTCGCTGCGGCTGTTGCAGGTTACGTTATTAATAGTGGTGGTGGTTGAATTGAAAAGAACAAAACTGAATATATTCCCAAGCCCATATGCCCCTCCTGTTTGGTCAATTCCGTAACATATATTATTAGAAAGAATTAGGGAACCTGTGGGGTTAGCACCTATATAAGAACCTGTGTCACCAGTGAAATCCATCAGATCTTTATAATTTGTCCCATTGGTTCGAACCGAAAATATATTTCCATATCCATGTGTTCCTCCGTAACTGGCCGTTCCGTAAAGAATGTTGCCAGAAAGAGTAAGGGAGCCCTGAGGTCCTCCACCAATATAGGAGCCGGAATCTCCTGTGAAATTAATCAGGTCCTTATAATTCATTCCATTAGTTTGAACCGAAAATATATTTCCTAAACTTGATTGATATCCCTGAGTCATTCCGTAAAGAATATTGCCTGAAAGGATAAGGGAGCCATTTGGGTATATACCAATATATGACCCAGTGTCTCCCGTAAAATCAAATAAATCCTTATAATTTGTTCCGTTGGTTTGAATCGAAAAGAGGTTTCCATCTCTGTATATTCCCCCAAATTCCGTCATTCCGTAAAGGGTGTCCCCAGAAAGTGTAAGGGATCCCGAAGGATATCTACCGAGAGAAGTGCCCGAAATTCCCGAAAAATCAAGCAAGTCCTTAAAATTTGTTCCATTGAGTTGAACCGAAAATATATTTCCATCAACATCTATTCCTCCTTCTTCGGTCATTCCGTACATAGTGTCTCCTGAAAGTATAAGTGAACCGCGAGGATACAAACCGGTATAAGAGCCATTAGTTCCAGTAAAATTAACTGAATTTTTATAATTCGTTCCGTTGGTTTGAACGGAAAAAATATTTCCGCCGCCATAACCTCCTCCCCCTTCATAAGTCATTCCGTAAAGGGTATCACCTGAAAGAATAAAAGAACTGCATGGCTGCCCGCCATAATAGGGTCCGACGATTCCTGTAAAATCAATCAAGTCTTTATAATTAGTTCCGTTAGTCTGAATCGAAAAAATGTTTCCAACTCCATTTATTCCGCTACCACCAATCATTCCATAAAGGGTATCTGATGATAGAATCAGTGAACCTTCCGACCATTCACCCGGATGAGAGCCGGAGCTACCTGTAAAATCAACTAAATCGGTATATTGGGCTTCACCAGTTCCAATTCCTAAGAAGAATAAAGCCAAAACAAAAAGTAATTTTATTTCTTTCATGGCGTTAGATTTTGAACAGTAAAGATAAGGATATTTTTAAAATCAAAAATAAAAATGAAGGCTACTTAAGATTTTGTGCCGTTTCTCTATTATTTGCCGTCTGCTTTAGCTGACGGAAACAGAATAGCATAATATGAAGGGGCTTTAGCCCTACAACTATTTTGGCTAAAGCCATTTTTAGGATTGACTTTTTGTCCGTCTGCTTTAGCAGACGGCAATTGAAAACCTCATTTAGGGGTTTGGTGCTGAGATGCTTTTATATATCAGCATCACTTAAATCTTATAAAGCAGTAGTATATTTCCTCCACTTTTCAATTACCTCCTGCATATCATCGGGCAAGGGCGATTCAAAGTACATTTCTTTGCCTGTGGTAGGGTGTGTAAACCCTAATGACATGGCATGTAGCGCCTGGCGTGGGATTATGGAAAAACAGTTTTCTACAAATTTGCTATACTTGGCTGTAACCTGTCCCCGGAGTATTTTATTGCCTCCATACACTTCATCGTTAAAAATGGGGTGCTTTAGATATTGCATGTGTACCCTGTATCTGGTGGGTACGTCCGGTTTCAAGCCGGCATTCTAAAAGTGTTACATAGTGAAACCGTTCCAGATACTTTATAATGAGTTACTGGCGCTTCGTCCATGGGTACCATCAGGGAAAACAGCCATTTTTTTACGGTCTTTATGGTCTCTGCCTACATGCGCATTTACGGTTCCCTTCGTCTTCCTGAAAGTCGCCCCAGGCCAAAGCAATATATTTGCGCATCACCTTTTTTTCATGGAACTCTTTTGCCAGCCTGGTCATTGCCCTGTCGTTTTTGGCAATTACAAGCAAGCCTGAAGTATTTTTATCTATCCGGTGAATAAGCCCGGGGCGCAATTCCCGGAAAGGGTCTTTACTTACATGGGTAGATTTGGGAAGGTTGCCCACATAATGCACAAGGGCATTCATAAGTGTTCCGGTAAAGTTTCCCACACCGGGATGAACTACCATTCCGGCAGCTTTGTTAATCACCATCAGGTCCGCATCTTCATACACTATATTCAATGGAATATCTTCTGGAATAAGTTCAATTTCCCTTTTTGGGTAAGGAAATACCACGCTGATTTCATCGGCAGGTCTAACCTTATAACTGGATTTGCTTGTTTTTCCATTTACCAGCACATTGCCCTCTTCAACGGCATATTGGATACGGGTACGGGTGGCATTCTCAATTTTATGAAGAAGGAACTTATCAATACGCAAGGGTTCCTGACCCGGGTCAACCTTAAATGAAAAATGTTCATAGAGGTCCTTGTCATCACTTACGCCGTCTAATCCTTCGGGGTTCATAGTTCAGTAATAATAATAAAAAAGGGATACCCTACAAGAGGGCTCCCCTTTTATTCTAATAAATTTGCTATTTGATGCTTACTTTGCTCCTTTAGCAGAGTCAGCCATGTGAGCAGAGTCAGCTTTCATTTTGGCAGTCATAGAATCTTGCTTCATCTTCATCATGGAGGCAGCTTGAGCAGCTTTCGTAGAGTCAGCCATGTGAGCAGAGTCAGCTTTCATCTTGTCCAGCTTTCGCTTTGTCTTCAGCGCTTGGACCGCATGCGATAAATGCTAACATGCTTGCAGCAGTAGCAATAGTCACTAATTTTTTCATTTTTTGTGTAGGTTTGATGGATTAAAATAGGGCGCAAAAGTATAAAAATTTTTTATATCCAAGCATTTTTTTAATTTATTTTTAAAATTCTTCATTTATTTCTGGATAATAACGAATTCTGTACGGCGGTTTTTCTGCCTCCCTTCTTCGGTATCATTCCTTGCTACCGGGTTTGCTGCACCATACCCCTGAAAGCTAAGCCTTTCGCCCGCAATACCTTCTTTTACAAGGGCTTGCATAACAGTAAATGCCCTGTCGGAGGATAGTGCCAGGTTCGATTGGTCATTGCCTACGTTATCGGTATAACCGGCTATTTTAACCTTTATCGAGGGATTATCTTTCATAAATTTAGCAAATTCCTTCAGCACAGCTACCGAAACCGGCTCAAGTTGAGCTGAATTGGTTTGATAATACATATTATTCAGCACATAATTTCCCCCGGAAGAAAGGGGCTTCATGGAAAAATCTACACTCAGGGGTTTCCCGGTAAAAGTATCTTTGGTAGTAATAATACCTGAATTAAAGGCATATCCTTTTTTATTTACCGTAGCCACATATTCCTGGCTTTGAGATTCATTTACCACGGCTGCATACGATGCATTGACAGTATCGCTGATTACGGCTGCGGTTTTATGGGTCTTTATATCAGTAATAGTAATAGTAGCCCCCATGAGTTCGCTGCCATCCTGGTCGGTTATTTTGCCTTTAATAAAAGCAACCTTTTCGGGACGTGCTTCCTTATATAGGTCAAACTGGTAAATATCATAGCCACCCATATTTTCATGATTGGTACGGTAGGGGTCATCGGAACAGAAATATCCCGTTTTGCCGTCGGTGCTGACAAAAAATCCAACTTCATCTTGCCCTGAATTAATTGGGTAACCTATATTTTTAGGTTCTGTCCATTTCCCGTTTGAATCCATCCGGGAATAAAAAATATCGTATCCCCCAACCCCCGGCCATCCATCAGAAGAAAAATAAAGGGTATGGCTATCGGAGTGTATAAAAGGGCTTTTTTCATTGCCCGGGGTATTAATACCCGGGCCCAGGTTTACTGCCCCACCCCAGTTTCCCGTGGCCGGGTCTTTCGTTGTTTTGTAAATGTCGCATTTTCCCATGCCTCCCGGCCGGTCACTGGAGAAAAAGAGGGTTTGCCCATCTGATGAAACACTGGGCTGGCTATTCCACCATGAGGGATCGTTAACCCTTGAACCGAGGTTTTTAATTTCGCCCCATTCTCCTCCTCTATAGTCACTGCAATAAATTTGGCAGCTGGTGCCTCCGTCGGCAGATGACTGGCATATAGTAAAATACAGGTGATTATTATCAATGGTAATAGTAGGTCCCCCTTCATTCCTTCCGAGATTAAAAGGGGCTTGGAGGGGCTCACCGGGTTCAAAAGTGCCATCGGGCAAACGATGGCTTACCATAAAATACTCCTTCATATTGTCCTGGGCCATTAATGCTGTGTTATGGCTTTGTTTTACAGGCAACCTACGGGTAAAGAAAGCAAGCTGGTTATCAGGCGATATAATAGCCAGGTACTCATTGTAAGAAGTACAAAGATTTTTTACCATGTGGGGCTCGAAAGGGACTTTATTAGTAAAAAGGTCACGGTAAAACCTGGCCGATTTAAGTTTTTGTTTGGCATCGTATATAAAATCATCGTAACTTTTAGAGAACTTTTTGACGTCCTCATCTTTAAAGTCGATAAATTTTTGAAGATAGGTAACGGCATCGGCATATTTGTTTGCCTCGTAATAATCTATTCCCAAATAGTAATATGGGTCAGAGTGATAATGAGGGCAGGTGTTCACCACCGTCAGAAAATAAGGAACTGCCGGGTCGAATGAAGATTGGTTAAGAAAGGCTGTTTTAATGTATTCTTCGGCTAAAGCAAAATTAGCAGGTACATAATCCGGTACCAACTCAATGGCTTGCTTAAGGGCTTGAATTCTTTCTTCCTTTTGGTATTTTCTTTTATCCGTTCCTTTGCTATATAGCTCAATGGCTTTTTTGTCATCTGTTTGTCCGCAGGAGGAATCTTGCTGGGCAAATAATCCCCATCCCTGGAAACTTAATAAAATAAGTAAAACTGCTTTTATAAGAGAAAAAGGATTCATTAAGCGTTAAAGTATAGAACCCAAAATTACGAAGTACAAAAGAAATGAGAAGGGAAAGTTTTACACAGAAAATTTTTCCGTATTATTTTATATTATTTAAAGCCTCTTCAAGGCTGTTCATATTTTAATATGCAAAATAGGTGCCGCTATGTATTCTGCTTTATTAAAAGTTGGTATGAAACATGCACTATAGCCGCATTCTCAGGAACTTTTTTTACCCGTAAATAGGGCAGAAACGGCTATGCAAATAGCCATCTCTGCCTGCAAATAATAATCGGGCTTACCTGGAATTTGCCTGGGAAGATGATACGGGGTCTGGCAATACATTCCCCTTTATAACTAAAATTTTAGGAGAATTGCCAGCATTGCTTGTAACGGTAACTGTTTTTGTAAATTGTCCTATTCTGTCTGTAGCATAATGAACTTTAATTTCAGCCGTTTGTCCCGGTTGAATAGGCTCTTTGGGGGCGGTAGGAACGGTGCATCCGCATGAACCATGTGTTTCACTGATAATCAAAGGTTCTTTTCCCGTATTGGTAAATGTAAAGGCGCGGTAGCCATCAGCATTGTGAGGAATGGTTCCATAATCAACCGTGTCCCGTTGAAAGGAAATTACGGGAGCATTAGGGTTTGTGGCTGCTGTTTGGGCTTTCAGGGTTCCGGTTAATGTTAGGCTTAGTAACATGATTGCCGATAAGATTAATTTTTTCATACTGTTTAATTTTTTAAAATTGTTATTATTAATTTGATGGGGCAAACATAAGTCGTGCTGTTACGCTTGCCTGTTAATGAGTTGCCAATGTTTGTTAATGAACTGTTAATGAAGTTGCACCAAAGAGGAAATGAGGCTAAATTGCAGCGATGAGAAAAAACACTATCCGGTTTATTGTTCTGTTAGGGGCTATTTCGGTAGCGGGAATTATCCTTATCCAGATTTATTGGGTACGAAAAGCCTTTGACCTGAAAGAAAAGCAATTTAATCAAACCATACAAATTGCGCTGCGGGATGTAGCTGAAAAAATGGCTCAATACGGGCAGTTCTCATTGCCTTCAACAGACCTGATTAATCAGGTATCTTCGGATTATTATGCCGTAAACCTTAATAATGCAATTGATGCAAAAATTCTTCAATATTATTTAATCAACGAATTTGAGAAGATGGGAATCAATACCGATTTTGAATATGGAATATATGATTGCAGCAGCGATAAAATGGTGTATGGTAATTATGTGAGTGCAAAAGGACAGTTGAAAATAAACCGGTGAAACCGCATTGCCTAAAATGGATAAGCTCACTTATTACTTTGTAATTTATTTTCCCGAACGCTCTTCCTATATTACCAAGTAAAATGGATAATTGGGTAATTACTTCTTTTATTTTGCTTTTTGTAATTGTATTTTTCTCCTATGCTTTATTTATAATCTTCGCCAAAGAAGGCTTTCAGAGGTACAAAAAGATTTTATCAATAATATGACCCATGAATTTAAAACACCCATATCGACTATTGCAGTTGCTTCCGAAACTATTTCGCAGCCTGCTATTATTAATACTCCCGAAAGGCTTTTCACTTATTCGGGGATAATTCATGAAGAGGCTGCACGGCTAAATCGGCAGGTAGAAAGGGTATTGCAAACAGCAAAAGCCGAAAGAAGAGAATTCCGGTTGAACAAAGAAAAGGTTGATTTGCACGAATTGATTAATGCAATTGTAGAAAGTTTTAATGTTAATACAAAAAATAATAAAGATGAAATTAAATTGAATTTGGGAGCAACTGATTACACTATCATGGCAGATAAACACCATTTAACGAATGTTATTTTTAATTTATTGGATAATGCTGTGAAATACTCCGGTGAAAGCCCTGTAGTTACTATTGAAACTATGAATGAAGGAAACAAAATTTTACTTTCTGTAAGTGACGAGGGAATAGGGATTAAAAAAGAATACATGGAGAAAATATTTGAAAAATTTTTCCGCGTGCCTTCCGGAAATATTCATAATGTAAAAGGGTTTGGGCTTGGATTAAGCTATGTAAAAAGCATTGCCAGGTCTCATCGCTGGAGAATAAAAGTGAAAAGTGAGCCCGGGAAAGGGAGTACATTTACCTTACTAATACCTGTTTAATCAGATGAAAGATAGCAAAGCGAACATTTTATATGTGGAAGATGATATTAATCTGGGTTTCGTAACTACCGATAACCTTACTATGACGGGGTATTCCACGACTTATTGCAAAGATGGAAAAACAGGATTGGAAACTTTTACCAAAGGTATTTCTTCGGACAAAAAAGGAAAATTTGATTTGTGCATTTTAGATGTGATGCTGCCCGAAATGGATGGATTTGAACTTGCAAGGGAAATCCGTAAAATGAATAGCGATATTCCTATTATATTTCTGACCGCAAAAACCATGAAGGAAGATAAAATTACGGGATTCCAAACCGGGGCAGATGATTATATCACCAAGCCTTTCAGCATTGAAGAGTTAATTCTGCGTATTGAAGTTTTTCTCAAACGAAGCAGGATGGCAGAGCCATTGGGAGCAGTGGAGAGCATTTTTGAAATTGGAAAATATCAATTTAATTTCAATACTCTCACGTTGACTATTGGAAAACAACAGAATATACTTACTATGAAGGAAGCAGAGTTGCTGAGATACTTTTGCATAAACAAAGATAAAATACTTAAACGGGAAGAAATACTCCGAGCTGTTTGGGGTGATGATGACTATTTTATGGGCAGAAGCCTGGATGTCTTTATTTCAAGGTTACGGAAATTCTTACAAAATGACCAAAAAATTCAACTTGAAAATATTCATAGTGTTGGGTTTAGGTTATCGGTTCGTGGTAAATAACTGTGTAAATATATTTTATGTAATTTTGTAAAAAGTACAACAGATGAAGGCTATTGAGACAACCGGACAAATTGAAAAATCGGGTATGGTGAAATTAGACAGCCCGATTAATTTACATACTAAATAAAAAGTACGGGTTATTATCCTTTATAATGAGGAGGAAGATATGAACGAAAAATTATGGCTTTCTTCCATTTCATCTAACGCTGCATTTGAATTGTTAAAGGACACTAAAGAAGATATTTATTCTATTACTGACGGCAAGCCAATCATGCCAATTAAAAACTGAAATCCAGCATAAATTGGCTTTGCTTTTTGAATTACCATAGGAATATACATCCTTATATTTCAGGTTATTAATTCCGGAACCGTGTGAATACTTATCTTAAAGTTTTTCAAAGTCAAAATTTCAAGCCAAAAATGATACCTTTGAATTTAAAATATACCTACCATTTATGCAACTGAAGCTAAAAAAATATGCTTTTCTGCTTTTCCTTTTTCCTTTTTCCTTTTTCCTTTTCCCTTTAAAAGCGCAGCCTTTTAGTCCGTCTCTTTTCAATTGTATGAAATGGAGGTGCATAGGTCCTTTCAGGGGCGGGCGAACTATTGGAGCATGTGGTGTTCCGGGGCATCCCAATATTTTTTACATAGGGGTGAATGATGGCGGAGTATGGAAAACTGATGACTATGGCAGAACCTGGCAACCCTTGTTTGACGAGCAATCTACAGGTTCTATCGGCGATGTAGCAGTGGCGCCATCCAATCCAAATGTAATATATGTGGGAAGCGGAGAAGGAGTACAGCGTCCCGATTTATCAGTTGGAAATGGGATGTATAAATCTACCGATGGGGGGAAAACCTGGAAAAATCTCGGGTTGGCAGATGGCTACCAGATTGGCGGACTTGCCATTGACCCGAAAAACGAGAACCGGGTATTTGTCGCTGTATTGGGGCATCCTTATGGACCCAATATTGAGCGAGGCGTTTATCGCACTACCGATGGGGGCAAAAACTGGAAAAAGGTTTTTTATATAGATGAAAACACGGGAGCAATACAAGTAGCCATAGACCCCGCTAATACCAATATTATATATGCTGACATGTTTGCTGCCCGGCAGGGTCCCTGGGAAAATGCAGACTTAGGCTTTACAGGCGGTACCAACGGCTTATTTAAATCAACCGATGGAGGCAAAAACTGGAAGAAGTTAGAAAAAGGCTTGCCGGGAAAAGCAGAGGGCTTAGGCAGAATTGGCTTTTGTATTGCACCCTCTAAACCCGACCGATTATACGCTGTGGTAAGTTCAAAAAAAATGGGTGGCATTTACCGTAGCGACGATGCCGGAGAATCATGGATTTTATTGAACAATGACATAAAATATTGGGATCGGGGAGATGATTTTGCTGAAATAAAAGCCGACCCAACTAATCCGAACATTGTTTATGATATAAATGTAGTAAGCTGGAAATCGGTGGATAGCGGAAGAACATGGACAGGCTGGAAAGGCGCCCCGGGCGGAGATGACTATCACCGCCTATGGATTAATCCCGATGACCCCAATATTATTTTATTGGCGGCAGACCAGGGAGCAGCCGTTACTGTGAACGGAGGCAGAACATGGAGTTCCTGGTATAACCAGCCAACTGCACAACTTTACCATGTTAGCGCCGATAATGCATTCCCATACAACGTATATGGCGGGCAGCAGGAGAGCGGCTCGGTAGGTATTGCTTCCCGTGGGAATGACGGACAAATTACCGACCGTGACTGGCATCCTGTTGATGCCGAAGAATGGGGTTATGTAGTTGCTGACCCCTATAATTCAAATATTGTTTATGGCGGAAAAATAACAAAATATGATAAACTCACCGGGCAGGTACAAGACATATCTCCCGATTGCCATGATGGAAAATATAGGTTCCTGCGAACAGCGCCGATGCTGTTCTCACCTGTTGATGGTAAGGCGCTTTATTATGCAGGAAATGTAATTTTCAAAACTATGGACGGTGGCAATTCATGGAACGTAATCTCTCCCGACCTTACCCGCACAAGCTATGATATTCCTGCATCGGTAGGAATTTATTCCAACGACACCATGAAGCACATGAAGCCCCGGGGAGTGGTTTATACGATGGCTCTGTCGAAGTTAGATGAGAACATCGTCTGGGCAGGTTCCGATGATGGACTGATTCATGTAACCCATAATGGTGGCAGAGATTGGGACGATGTAACCCCTCCTTCCATAACAGACTGGAATAAAATATCGATGCTGGAAGCAAGTCACTTTGATGTATATACTGCTTATGCAGCCGTAAATTGCATCCGGGTTGATGATGAACACCCGCATATTTACCGCACTAAAGACGATGGAAAAACCTGGCAGGAAATTGTGAATGGATTGCCCAATGGACCTATCAATTCAGTAAAAGAAGACCCGGCGCGAAAAGGCTTGTTGTTTGCGGGCTCTGAAAATGCAGTGTATGTTTCCTTTGATGACGGCGACCATTGGCAATCGCTGCGGCTGAATATGCCGGCAACTTCTATCCGCGATTTAATCATAAAAGGTAGCGATTTGGTAGTCGCTACACATGGGCGTTCTTTCTGGATACTGGATGATATTACTCCATTGAGGCAAATAGATAATACTACTTTGCAGGATGATGCAACACTCTACCAGCCTGAACAGGCATATAGGGTAAGATGGGATATGTGGTCTGATACTCCTTTGCCTGCTGATGAACCTGCGGGGAAAAACCCTCCCGATGGAGCCATTATTGATTATTATCTGAAAAAAAACAGTAAGGATACCGTACTACTTGATATACTTGATTCGGCAGAAAATATAGTGAGGCATTATACCAATAAAGACAGCATGTATAAAATTCCGGATTTAAATATTCCCTTATATTGGGTTCGCCCCCAGCAAATTTTATCAGGCGATTCAGGCGCACACCGTTTTTTATGGGATATGCACTACACACCTTTAAATATACCTCCCACCTACCCTATTTCTGCTATTGTCGGGGAGACCGCTCCGGCGGCTACATCACCCTGGGTGATGCCCGGAAATTATACTTTAATACTTACGGTAAACGGAGTGAGCCATACACAACCGCTTACTGTAAAAATGGACCCGAGGGTAAAAACACCATCTTCGGCTTTGCAACAACAGTGCGATTATTCCATGCTTTGCTACCATGACTTGCAAAAAATTGTGCCCTTATTACAAACGATAAATTCTCTACAGGCACAGTTAAAAGCCCTGCCCGGAAAAATTTCTATGAATGAAAATCATGACAGTCTTAGAAACGAAATTGATACCTGCTATTTTAAATTAGGTATGCTGAATCGCCTTTTGACCGGAAGTGTGCCCGAAGGAAGAACATCGGTAGCTGATGAACTACAGCAGTTATTCGGTTCTATGGAAGGTACAGATAATCAACCCACTACACAATCTATAAATGAAGTTACGGCAATGAATGAAAAATTTGAAAAGCAATGGCAAAACTGGAAATCCCTCCGGCAAGAACTGAAGCAGCTAAACTCATTATTAAAAGCGGAAGGGTTGCCGGAAGTGAAGTGGGAATAGATTGTTACTATCTTACCTTAAACTCGTAATTTTGCGTTTTACTTTCGTCATTTATGTCTATCCTTCCAGATATACGGGTTCCAAGTCATGAAATTTGGGTGACTTTAGTGTTATTTTTTTGCCTATTGTTATTTGTTTGGGTAAGGGTTACCAATCCACAAAAAATAACTTCTTTGGTCTCTGGTTTCATAAAGGGTGGCAGCACAGAGGAAAAAACCATTGCACCTGATTCTATTGCCCTTTTTTTTATTTTTATATGCACTTCCGCGCTTTTGTTGTTAAGGATATTACAGTTTCACGGTATTAAAACCAGGTTCAACAGCGGAGAAGAATTTTTAATACTTGGTTTATTACTCTTTTCTTATTATCTTTTAAAAACTGTTGTCTTATTTTTCTGTGGCTCCATTTTCCAGGTACAGTCAGATGCACGGGATTATACCAATGAAATATATTCTTCCGCCCACCTTGCCGCTGTGGGGTTATTAGTTGCAGTAATAATATTGACCTATGTAAGGGGTATAAATGAAAATTTAGCTGAAAAGTTTATTATTACACTACTCGGATTAAGCCTTATTTACCGGACGATAAAAATGTTTATTATTATGATGAACAGGGGCTTACACGTGATATACTTATTTTTGTATCTTTGCACCCTCGAAATAATTCCACTCGTGCTTTTATACGAATGCAGAAATGGTATTAGTTTCTAATCTCGCCCCAAAAAGTGTGTAGGAAAGTTTACAGTTAATGAAGATTAAAAAAATACTTATTTCACAACCCAAGCCGGAGCTGGAACGTTCTCCTTATTTTGAGCTTGCCAAAAATTTTGGGGTGGAAATTCATTTTCGCCCGTTTGTTCAGGTAGAAGGTATCCCGGCAAGGGAATTCCGAAAACATCGAATAGACATTTTATCCTACACGGCAGTAATAATGACCAGCAAAAATGCGGTTGACCATTTCTTCCGGATTTGTGCAGAAATGCGGATTATAGTTCCGGAAACAATGAAGTATTTTTGTATTTCTGAAACCACCGCATACTATCTTCAAAAGTATATTCAATTCCGGAAACGGAAAATTTTTTACAGCAATCTTTCTTATGCCGACCTGGTGGAGCTAATCCGCAAAAAACATAAGGACGATAAATATTTACTGCCTTGTTCTGATGCGCCTAATGAAGAATATACAACCCCCCTTGAAAAGGAAGGTATCAGGTATGTTAAAGCGCCCCTCTACAGAGCGGTTTTTACGGACATAAAAGATGTGAACTTCTCGGAGTATGATATGGTAGTGTTATTTAGCTCGGCAGGCATAAGCTCATTATTCAACAGCTTTCCCGAGTACAAGCAAAATAATACGGTTATTGCCGCTTTTGGGGAACAAACAGCCAAAGCCGTTACCAATGCCGGTTTAAAGTTCCATATTGTAGCGCCTCAGCCCAATTCCCCCTCTATGGCATCGGCTATGGAACTATACCTGAAAGGGGAATATATACTTTCACCCGAACCATTCGCACCAATCCTTCCCTTAAAAAAAACAAGACCGGGAACTGTAAAAAACCCTTCAAAGCCAGTATCTCCAAAGAAACCCAAACCAGTAAAGAAAGAACCCAAACAGGCAGTGAAAATACCAGTTGCTGCGAAACAAATCAATAAGCCTTCTCCAAAGAAAAGCGCCCCCATTTTGAAAAAAGAGGTAGTGGCAAAAAAATCAACTATCACCGGGAAAAAGGGCAAAATAGTTTCCTCCCATAGCAAACCGGCAGCTAAAAAGAAAACCCCTTCTCCAAAAAAGAAACCAATAGCTAAGAAAGTTTCTAAAAGCGGAAAGGGTAAGAAGTAATATTCCTCTTTTTCATTTGTAATGACAGAAGTACCCCGCAAAAAAACCTTGCGAAAACAGGAGCGTTTGTATGAAAAAAAAGCGCTCGAAACTGTGTTTGAAAAAGGGAATTCAATACACAATCCGCCTATAAGGTTATTATGGGCAATGGATAAGAAGGACTGTAAAAACCCGGTAAAAGTTGCTTTCACTGTTCCACGCAGAATATTTAAAAAAGCTGTTTCACGTAATCTTTTGAAAAGAAGGATGCGGGAGGCATACCGGAATAACAAGATTTTTAAAACGGGTTCAGGTGAAACTTATAACCTGGTTTTTATTTATACAGCCCATAAAATAAACCCTTATGCGGAAATAGAATCTAAAATTGTACTAACTTTACAACACTTTAAAACTGCCACCGGTGCTGAGTAAATTTCTGATACTGCTGATAGGTATATATCAAAAGATGATTTCTCCCTGGCTTATGCCTTCGTGCCGCTATACCCCCACCTGCTCAGAATATGGCAAACAAGCCCTTCGCAAATATGGGGCGTGGAAAGGTTCTGCACTTGCCATAAAAAGAATATTATCGTGTCACCCTTTGAGCCGCAGAAGCGGTTATGATCCTGTTCCTTAAAATAATTTTATGATGAAACGTTTTTTTCAGAGAGTGAAGAAATTACACTTTTTACTGGTAGCCTTAGCTGTTGGGAGCTATGCCTTTCTGTCATTTAGCTATGCAGATAACTATTTTGAAATTTCAAAAAACCTTGATATAATGACTACCATGCTCAAGGAGTTGGACCTTCATTACGTAGATACTATTAACCCCGGTCAACTGATTAAAACAGGCATGGACGCTATGCTTGAAACACTGGACCCTTATACCGATTACATTCCTGAATCTGAAATTGAAGATTTCCGCTTTATGACTACCGGTGAATATGGAGGTATCGGGGCGCTCATCCAAAAAGACAGCACCTATGTTGAGGTGGCTGAACCTTATGAAAACTCACCAGCCACCAAAGCGGGGATAAAAGCCGGTGACAGGATACTTAAAGTGGACGGAATATCCCTCGCAGGAAAATCTACCGATGATGTAGGAAGGCTTTTAAAGGGGCAGCCGGGTACTGCTATCAAATTGATGGTAATTTCTCCCAACAACCCTTCCCCTGTCGAAAAAACCCTGATAAGGGAAGCCATTACAGTAAGTAATGTACCTTATTATGGTATGATTTCGGATGACATTGGATATATACGCCTTACCGAGTTTACAAGTGATGCGGGAAAAAATGTTAGAAATGCCCTTGTTGAACTCAAAAAGAACCCCGGCCTGAAAGGTGTGGTGTTAGATTTGAGAAACAACCCCGGCGGATTGTTGAATGAAGCTATTGAAGTAACAAATGTATTCATTCCGAAAAACCAGTTGGTGGTTAATACAAAGGCGAGGATGAAAGAATGGAACCATACTGATGTAACCTCTAACGACCCGGTTGATTCAAGCATCCGTGTCGCCGTATTGGTTAACAGCGGGTCAGCATCCGCATCAGAAATTGTTACCGGTACCTTGCAGGACCTTGACAGGGGTATAGTAATTGGGACAAGAACTTACGGAAAAGGATTGGTCCAGCAGACAAGACCTTTGAGTTACGATGCCCAGCTTAAATTTACCATTGCCAAATATTATATTCCCAGTGGCAGATGCATACAGGTGCTTGATTACTCTCACCGGAACCCGGATGGCAGCGTAAGTAAAGTTCCCGATTCATTAACATCGGCTTTCCGTACCAAGCATGGAAGAGTAGTATATGATGGGGGAGGGATACAGCCGGATATAAAAATGGAACCCCATAAATACAGCGCCGTAACTATTAACCTGCAAACACAATTTTTAATTTTCAACTATGCTACGGATTATGCTTTAAAGCACCCGACTATTGCAGAAGCCTCTAAATTCTCTTTAACCGATGATGAATATAATGAATTTGTGACTTTTGTTAAAAACCGGAATTTTAAATACAACACTAAGACCGATGAACTACTCAAGCAATTGAAAGAGAGCAGTAAAAATGAAAACTATTACGATGACTTGAAAGATTCATATTCGACCATTTCAAGCCAGATTGATGAAGCAAAAAAGAATGACATGATAAAAAACAAGGCGGAAATTAAAGAACTGCTTGAAAATGAAATTGCTTCCCGCTATTATTATGATAAAGGGCGTATCCAGGTGGACCTGAAAAACGATAAGGAAGCCACTATGGGAATAGCGTTACTTAACAATGAAAGCAAATACGACTCTATTATAACAACGATAGCTCCAGCTACCCGTCCATTCCATAACCCTGCACAGCGTTCATGGAACCCATCACAGGCGAGATAAGGTTTATTAAATTGTTTTCTTTTACCCTTCAGGCTTGCCGGATTTTTCATTAACTTCAGCTACCGCCTCCGCTATCACCACCCATATCGGGGCCCATATCAATATTATTGTTTTTCCGCTTAAAAATGGAAATATCCATTTGCCCAAAGCGATAGCTAAAGTTAATAGACATGAATCTGGCATCTCTTCTGCGAGAAGTAGTTTGGTAATATAAAGGGAATCCATTTTCATCTGTTGCGGTTACATCAGTGCCATTAACAGCAGTAGCAAAAATATCGCGTATGTTAAACGTGACAGATGCCTTATTATTTTTCAGAAATTCCTTTTTAATAGCCCCGTCAAGTGTATAAGTTGGCAGTATATATCCGTTGGATGATGGGGTAATGCCCCCTCCGCCAAAACCACCTCCCCATCTGCCACCTCCTCCACCGTCAGGAGAAATTTCTGTTTTAGACTGGTAACTTCCGTTAAACTGGATAGTGAAATTTTTTGGGAGTTTAAAGGTAAGGTTCAATTTGGCAAAATAACTAAGGTAAGGTTTGGCTGTATCTGGAACATTCAAATTGGTAGCATTAATCCCCGATTCATACAAATTGTAGTTAGCTGTAACATCAAGCCATTTTAAGGGAGAAACCTGTAAAGTTATTTCTCCTCCTTCAGAATAACCATAGTTGGCGTTTTCATATTTATTAATGTAACTTTCCTGCATTAACTGGGAATTATACCCTGTCGAGTCAGATTGGTTTGAAATAAGGTCGTAAGTAATTTTATAGTAAGCAGATAACAGCAAGGAACTTCTTTTATCGAACGTATGCATATAGTTCAGCTCAAATGAATTCATATACGCCGGCTTCAAATTAGGATTTGCTAATTGAATATTGGAAGGGTTAGAATAATTATTAACGACTAACTGGCTAAAGGAAGGACGGCTAATATGAGTAGTATAACTTAATTGCAAATCGCTTTTCTCGGTCAAATGATATGTTACAAATGCCCCCGGAAAAGGTTTTAATAGTGATTGGATATTTAATGGTGTCGTGGTAGTGGTATCCGTCAGGTTTCCACTATAAAAAGATTGTTCCACACGAAGGGCTACCTGGTAGCTAAGCCTGCTCGTTAAATCATGGCTGAACGTGAAATAGGCGGCATATACCTGCTGGTTGAAAAGGTAATTGGTACTTTCATTATTTACTGTTTCACTATTTATTAAAATATCATTATCGGAATTTACCCTGTTTATTGTTGTCATTAATCCCAAATCAAGTTTTATTTTTTTAGACAACGGGTCTGTATAATCCAGCTTACCAACATAGTAATAGCTTGAACCCCCGCTTATTTGTTGTTCGTTCACATTTGATGCTGAATCTTTATTAATATCTAAATTATAAAAGTCAAACTGTCCGCTGCCTGTCGAAGTCCCCTTATTGGCAGTTAAGCTTGCCGTAATATTTTCATCTTCCTTCGGGAATAAATGTTTGTAATTAAGGGAAACGCCAGTATTGTCAAACACCCTTTTTGAATTGGAAGTTTCATCGGTATATAAACTTTGTTCAGGTAAATTAGGGTAAAAGGTATAGGTGTTGGTATGCAATAAATCGTTCACATTAAAATTGCCGGTTCCATACGTTCCGGAAACTGTAATGGTATTGCGGTTATCAATAAAGTAATCAAACCCCAGGCGTGCAAACCCAAAATAACCATTCATAGTGTTGGTATCCTTCTGGTTATTTTCTATATCGGGCTGTAGTTGCCCTTTTACGCTATCCCTGGTTTCAGAGCCATACATAATATGTTTCACCTGGTGATAGTGCAAGTCAAGAAACACATTTACTTTTCCTTGCCTGATATTGAAATCAAAACCTTCATTCACTTTTCCATATTCATCTACTCCAGCCCGTATAGAACCATTATACCCTAATGCCTGGTTATGTTTCAGTATGATATTAATAATACCACCTGATCCGGCCGAGGCATCGTATTTTGCAGAAGGATTAGTAATAACCTCTATCTTATCTATTTCATCAGATGGAATCTGGTCAATGGTTAATGTAGTTGGAAGCCCGTCAACATAAATGGTAGGCGATGCATTCCTCATAGTTACATTGCCATCAATATCAACATTTACCGCAGGAATGGTTTTCAAAACATCCTCAGCAGTTCCACCGGTAGTGGTTAAGCTTTTGCTTACATCAAAAACCCTTTTATCGAGTTTTAGCTCCATTGGCGGTGCAGAGCCATTTACAGTAACTGCTTTCAGCTGGGTTTCATCGGGCGATAATTTAATATTTCCCAAATCCTTATCCACAGCATTTATCAAACTAACCATAGAATTCGGGTCAACATCATCGCTACTTTGGCTGGAAAGTTTTTTCCCGCTTTTCATCAGTTTACTTAAATCGAAGAAAACCGTCTGAGAATAATTTTTGTATCCTAAAGCATTTATCTGTACAGTAAAAGTCCCCATTACAGAAAGTTTTTCAAAACTGAATTCCCCGTTATCGCCTGTTAATTGCCCTTGCAGAGCGGCTGTTTTAAGAGAATGTGATGCCGAATCCCATTGGGGACCGGAAATTTGAATGGCAGCAAATGGCACCGCTTTGCCTGTAATGCTATCTACCACTTTGCCGTAAAAGTGACCAACCTTAGCTTTTGCAGAGCCTTTAAAACCACTACCCATAGCGCCGGTGGGCATTTGAGCATACACAGTATTGCATATTACCAATGCAATAAACCAGGGGAGAATTTTTTTTATCATACTTTGAAAAACGCTGCTTTACAAGGAATCGTGATTGGGCTTTCCACCATTATGAAAGTCGTGGTGATGCACAAATTCCTTCGACATATTATCTATTAATTCGTTGTATTGTTTTTGCTGCCCGCTATTGCAAATATTCTTAATGCTCATCAGGTGGCTATATAATTCCTTCTGCATGGCTACTTTTAAAATACCCATTGAATCAATGCAGCGGGAAATGGTAGCGGTATCCGGATTGCTTTTTAAATCATTAAAAAAATCAGTCTGGTTTTTTATGTAAGCACCCATATATTTATCCAGAAAAGAGAAGTGCGCTTCTAACACTTTATCCAGCTTTTTTTGTTGTAACGAATCAAACCCAAGTGATTTTACTAAAAACATTTCACCCTTATTCCTATCATGTAAAATGGCAGTGGTTTCCGGAGGAGGGCCCATTTCAGGATTCGGATGATGAAATTTATGATGCCCCATCCACCATTTCCCAAGAAATGCCGCATTAAAAACAAGCAGTATAATCAGGAGAATATTGGTTAGTTTGGTATTCATTAGAATTTATTGTGAATTACTTTTAACGTATCGGCTCAAATATGTAGGTAACATTATCAAAAAAGTATTTTAATTGGAATAGGAATCTGCGTTACGATTTTGATTCCACCGCGAATCCTCCCGGTTTCTAAAATGCCCGTTATGCCCCCTGTGGAAATTACGGGATGCCCCGAAAGAATGGTGAAAAGACCTGAAATCATCATGGTGCCTTCCACTAAACTGGTTACGCATGGCAAATCTGTCATCGTGCCTGTAATGGGTTAAACTTGCAGCCCACCCTAAAAGGAATAAACTGTTTATGGCAATCAATGCTATTAAAAGTGCATTGGTAAGTTTAGGGCTGTTCATGTGTTGGAGTATTAGTTGTTAATATTTCTTCGTTATTGTCGTAAATTTGATATTCCTTAACAAAATCCTTTATAGTAGCGTATTGAGAAGGACTTTGCTGGGGTTGGGCACTCAGAGCAAGTTTCAAGGTATAAAGGTTAACAATAATAAGGACGAACATAGCAGCTATTCTCCATACAGGAGAGAGTGTATATAGGCTTCTTACATTATTAGTATGCCGGGTATGCAATTTGTTTACTATCCTGTCAGAAAACCCGAAAGGCAATTCCACAGGTTGTATCTTCCTGGCAGATTGAAGGGCTGCATTTACTTGTTCTTCTATGTCCGGTTTGCTTTCCATATATGGGAGATTAGACGATTGTGTTACTAAGAACTTGCGTTACGGTTATAATATGTTTGGAGCTTTTTGCGCAATCCGGCTCTTGCCCTTGAGAGCAACGATTCAACTGCAGAAACACTTAATGACATAGTTTCCGCTATTTGCTTATAATCCATCCCCTGCATTTCATACAGTGTAAAAGCAGTATGCTGGTTTTCAGGTAATGTGGCAAGTGCGCCATAAAGCGCCCTTGCATGTTCTTTGTTATCAAGGGTTATGCCGGGGTGCTGAAAGTTTGATGGCAACTCTATAGGATTATCTTCTTTATCGAACAAGGGTTGCATTATGCCATATCGTTTTTTGCGCTTGCTATATTTTATGTGGTCGTAGCATTTGTTCAGTGCAATACGAAAAAGCCATGTTTTAATGTGCGACCCCTCCCGGAAAGAACCAATATGCTTATAGGCCTCTACAAATACATCCTGGGTAAGGTCTTCCGCATCTTCCCGGCTCGGAATCATCCCAAGGCAAAGGTTAAGTATCCCCTTTCCGTGTACTTCAATAAGTTGGCGGAATGCCTGCTCATTTCCAGCTTTTAGTTCCTGAATATCTACTTCCAACTGATTGATTCTTTACGCTTATTGACGATTTTTACCCGGAAAACTGGTGCAAGATAATCATAAAACAAGTGTTGCATTTTGAATGCTCATTGTTAAATATTGTTAGTATTCTGTATTTATCATTCTGTGCGTATTATTTTGTATCCAATCCTTATTCCTAAATTTGCAAGCATATTGAAGTACCTTAATATAAAATTATGAGCAAAAAGAAAATAAAAGTCGGGAATATTGAATGCGGAAATGACCAATTGTTTCTCATTTCCGGTCCCTGTGTTATTGAAGATGAAACTATCATGTTCAAAACGGCTGAGAAGCTAATGGAAGTCAGCCAGCAGTTGAATATTCCGATTATCTATAAATCATCTTTTCTAAAAGACAACCGCAGCGACCTTAAATATTACGATGGACCGGGCTTGGCAAAAGGGTTGGAGATATTGGCAAAAGTGAAAGAGAAATTCGGGTTCCCTATTCTTACTGATATTCATTACCCTGACCATGCAGCGCCTGCAGCCGAAGTTTGCGATGTATTACAAATTCCGGCGTATCTGTGCATGCAAACCAGCCTGATGGTGGCGGCAGCTAAAACAGGAAGAGTTATTAATATTAAGCATGGACAATTTTTAGCTCCGGAGAATATGAAACACCCTGTAAAAAAATGTGTGGATAGTGGCAATGACAACATTATTCTTACCGAAAGAGGATACACTTTTGGGTATAATGATTTGGTGGTTGATCCGCGAAGTCTTTACCACATGAACCAATTGGGCTACCCTGTAGTATTTGATATTACGCACTCTATACGAAAGTATGGCATCCCCAGCGCTGATGTAAAAGGCGGAGCAAGGGAATTTTTACCCGTAATAAGCCGTGCGGGTGTTGCTTCAGGGGTAGATGGCATTTTTATTGAAACCCACCCTGAACCTGCAAAAGCATTGTGCGATGCTTCAAGCCAATTAAGTGTATATGATTTGAAAGCTTTTTTAGAACCGCTAATTGAAATTCATAATACGGAGGTGAAGTACAGGGGATAGTATATATAAACTTTTAAAAGATATCCACCGAAGACAAGAAAATTATTAAGATATATCTCTGGAAAATTGCAGTCAAATTAAGTAATTGTTAACGTACTGTTAATCAATGTGCTTGATTGGATTTGAGGACAATCCTGCTGCTTTTAATATTTCCGTATTCCTTTTCCTTTATTAAATTGTTTATATTTGAAATTGAGAACGGTGCCAAAGTATAGCAAGACTTGGCTGAATTTGTATGCGCCTGTACAATTCAACTTGTGTGTGTATTGAACGGATTAAGTATTTTGTATTTAAAAATTATTCATGTTAATAATGAGTTATTTATTCATTAAATCAGCATTATAAATGAGCGGTGAATAAATTTTATATAAATATTACTTTACTGGCTATTTTAAGCTCGCCCATTTCGATACTTGCACAATGTACGGGTGGTACATTGGATGCTGCTATTGTACCAACTACAAGCTGGCAAACCGTTACTTCACATTCTAAAAAATATTTCACGTTTGCTGCCATAGCAGGAAATGTGTATATATTTTCTTATTGTCCTTGTGAGGGAGGAAGCATGAGCTATGCAGGAGAAATATCCATAGATAGTACTGCATCTTTGCTGGTTAATGGGGATAATACTTTAACAAATTATAATGATGGTTTTTGCGCCGGCACCCATGATCCGCCAAGGGTTTCCTGGAAGTGCTTTAGAGCAGGTACTTACAGGGTGCTTACCACCCATCAATTTTGTGCAACTACATCGGGTACTACGGCAACTATGGCATATAAAATGGAGACCCCGTCTTTATGTTACACCGTAACAAGCATAGCTTATGCTCCGGATGCTTTTAATGCAGGCACACTTCCAGCAGGGGTACATTCTGATGATAAAATATCCAAATCTATTTACATTGGCTTTCCATTCTGCTTTAATGGCATAACCTACGACAGTTTAATTATATCCACTAACGGGTATATAACTTTTACAGGTTCATGTTACATATACGCTGAATCCAAGAAATTTAACGGTTCTGTATTTTCGCCATATACTACCGAAGCCATACCGTTTGGCAATACTAATTATACTCCGTTTATAGGACCCGGTGTTTTGTTTCCATGGATAGATGCTTATCCCGTTGGTTCAGGGGGAGGGAATATTTATTATAATTTATACGGAACTGCTCCGAACCGCCACTTTACAGTTTCTTACAGTGCAGTAAATTTATTTAGTTGCAGTTCTTCTGATTTAACGAGCGAAGTACAGTTATATGAAACCTCTGATGTCATTAACATTCAAGCCAATAACATACCCGATTGCACGAGCTGGATTGGCGGGGAGGGGGTTGAGGGATTGTTAGACGAAACCGGATTTGCGGCAGTAGTTCCTACGGGAAGAAACCATAGCGCCTGGACTGCCACAAATGAATCGTGGAAATTTACACCCAGTTGCTGTACTACAACTCCCTTGCCTATACAATTACAATATTTTGAGTGCAACAGTAATGATCAGGATATTACATTGTACTGGTCAACAGCTACGGAAACAAACAACAAATATTTCACTATTGAACGTTCAGGCAATGGAATTAACTTCTATTCCATAGCAACTGTTCCGGGTGCCGGAAATTCTATTTTCCCAAAATATTATGAGTATAAAGACACGGTTCCGTTAAAAGGGGATAATTATTACCGGTTATCGCAAACTGATTTTTACGATAACACCCAGCAAGATTATGTAATAGTTTGCAACCCGAATACTACAGAAGCAAATGATTCATTGGTAATTTACCCGAATCCCTCTTTGGGTATATTCTCGATTCAATTACCTTCCAGAATTGCATCCGTTTTATCAACTCTTACTATTTATGACCTGCTTGGAAGAGAGGTATATAAACAAAGCCAGGAAAATGAGCAAACAATCAATATTTCCACTCCATTTCTTGCTTCAGGCTTTTATATCGTTCATATTGACGCAGCGGAAAAAACGTATGATGCCAAACTACTGATAGCGAGATAACTTAATGTGCTTCCAGCCAGTTTTTCCCAACCCCTATATGTACATCTACAGGAACATTCAATTGTAAGGCATGCTTCATTTTATCGGAAACTAAAGGTTTGAGTGTTTCTAATTCTTCCGGATAAGTATCAAAAACCAATTCATCATGCACTTGTAAAATCATTTTCGAGCGCATTTTTTGGCGTTTCATTTCATCGTGAATATTTATCATCGCTATCTTAATCATATCGGCTGCCGAACCTTGTATAGGTGCATTAATAGCGTTGCGTTCGGCAAAACCACGGACCGCATAGTTGCGTGAATTAATATCGGGGAGGAAGCGTTTACGTCCCAGCATAGTTTCTACATACCCGTTTTTGCGGGCTTTCTCAATACTATCATCCATATATTTTTTCACGTCCGGGTACTGTGTAAAATACTGGTTGATTATGTCGGTAGCTTCTTTTCTCGGAATGCCAAGCCTTTGAGATAACCCGAAAGCAGAAATGCCATAGATAATTCCGAAGTTTACTGTTTTGGCATTCCGGCGCATTTCTGATGTAACTGCATCCATCGGAACATTATATATTCTTGCGGCAGTAGCAGCATGAACATCATAATCGTGGTGAAAAGCCTCTATCATGGCTTTGTCTCCACTTAATGAAGCAATAATACGCAATTCAATCTGTGAATAATCTGCTGAAAGAAGCACCATAGAATCATTAGCGGGTATAAATGCTTTTCTTATCTCACGCCCCCTTTCGGTACGTATAGGAATGTTTTGCAAATTCGGATTATCGGAACTCAGTCTGCCGGTCACAGCCACTACCATATTAAAGGTAGTATGTATCCGTCCTGTTTTTGCATCTACCATCAGCGGAAGGGCATCGACATAAGTATTTTTCAGTTTTTGAAGTTCTCGGTAATCCAGTATTTTATCAACAATAGGGTGTGCACCGTTAAGTTCAGTTAATACTTCTTCACCAGTAGAATATTGACCTGTTTTAGTCTTTTTCGCCTTGTCTGAAAGTTTCAGTTTTTCAAATAGTATTTCCCCAACTTGTCTTGGGGAATCAATATTAAATTCTTGTTCTGCCAATTTCCATATATCGGTTTTTAGTTTTTCAATATCATCTTTTAGTTCATTTGAAATTTCTTTAAGGGCTGCCTTATCTACTTTTATTCCTTCTGTTTCCATTTCACTCAATACCTTTTCCAGTGGAATTTCCACTTCTTCAAAGAGTTTTCTCACGGAAATTTCATCCAATTTAGGTGACATGAAATCATAAAGCCGGAACAACATATCGGCACGTTCACAACAAACTTGCATAATTTGTTCACTGCGACACCATCTCCATACTTAATTGTTCTTTGAGGGTCTGCCTGGCTTTCAGCGCCAAATTCAGGTATATGAATTCCGAGCGTATTTTGAACAATATCGGGCAGGTAGTGTGGAGATTCTGGACGAATAAGGAACTGGGCAATCATCACATCAAACAAGTTCCCCTTCAATAGTGATTTTATGTGCTTGTAAAAAATTTAGATTTTGCTTAATATCATATCCATGTTTTTTTGATACTTTTATTTTCCAGCACTTCTTTCAAAATATCCCATTTCTTCTCACTATTCTCCCGAAAGAGAAACATAACAGGCTTCTCCCGCTTTTATACGAAAACCCGATTCCATTGCAGTCTTTTCCCTGCATTGCCATATAAAACGCTATTCTTTCCGCTTTTAGAAGAGTTTCTACCAGGGTATCAACCGTAGTAACTTCCTCATATTTCGTTTCTATTTTAGGGATAGCGGGGGCGGCCGTAGAAAAAAGATTTGTATCATTAGCTTCCCCTTTTTCAGATACTGGTGCATCGAAAGTTACCGGGCTTTCCCCGGGGAAGAAATCCTTCATTACCCTGACGGCAATGGTTTTAAATTCCAGTTCAGTTAAAACATCTATAAGAGCTTTTTTGTCGGGAGTTTTACGTTCCATATCATCTAAACTGAATGGCAAGGTCAACATCACAAATAATGGTAGCCAGTTTTTTTGATTGAACGGCCATTTGCCCATTAAGCTCTACTTTTTCTTTTAACTTTCCTTTCAGCTTCTCCGTATTCTGTAACAGATTTTCAACGCTGCCAAATTCTTTCACCAGTTGAATAGCGGTTTTCTCCCCCACTCCGGGAATGCCGGGAATATTATCCACAGCATCGCCCATTAACCCTAAAATATCTATTACCTGTTTAGGGTTTTCAATGCTGAATTTGGCGCAAACTTCTTTTATTCCCAATATTTCGGGCGGATTGCCTTTGTTGGAAGGCTTATAAATAAAAACATGTTCAGTAACTAACTGCCCATAATCTTTATCCGAAGTCATCATATAAACCTTATACCCATCCTTTTCAGCATGTTTTGCCAAGGTGCCAATAATATCATCTGCTTCGTAGCCGTCTTTTAATAGTACCGGTATTTTCAATGCTTCCGCTATGCGGATGATATAGGGTACTGCTTTAATAATATCTTCGGGAGTATCGGGGCGCTGGGCTTTATAATTGGCATCCATCTCATGGCGCACGGTGGGGGCATGGGTATCGAACACAATGGCAATATGGGTTGGTTTTTCCTTTTGAAATATTTCAAGTAACGTATTAGTGAACCCGAACATGGCAGAAGTGTTCATACCCTTGGAAGTTACACGCGGATTACTTGCAAAAGCAAAATAAGACCTGAATACCAATGCCATGGCATCTAACAAAAATAACTTTCGCGGATGGTCTGGTGTCATAGGATATAATTAAGTGATATGCAAAAGAAAGAAAAAAATCCGGTTAAAAGGAATTGAGCCTTTGCATTGTGAACAATTCAGTTAATAATTGATGTTACCTACGTATGAGGGCTTGCTGGTAATGCATAAATTTGTAACAAAATTTATTCTATGGCAAAGATTGAAATGCACCGCATGAAAGGTGACTTCGGGTTTGAAGCAAAAGATATGCATGGACATTCAGTAAGGATGGACACCAGCGATGAAACGGGGGGTGATAATTATGGAGTGCGCCCGATGCAAATGCTATTAATGGGCCTGGGGGGGTGCAGCGCCATTGATATAGTTGCTATTTTGAAAAAGCAAAGGCAACAAGTTGATGATTTCAAAATAGAAATAGAAGGAGAAAGGGAACATGGGAAAGAACCATCCCTTTGGAAACACGTTAAAGTACATTACTTTCTTAAAGGGAAAATAGATTCAGAAAAAGCGAAACGGGCATGTGAACTATCCATGGGGAAATATTGCTCAGTGGCAGCAAGCTTGCTGGGAGCAGGAACTAAAATTACCTGGAAGGTAAAAGTGAATGGGGAGTGATTGAATTGCTTTATTAACGGGGTTATTTTTTATAACAGTTCCCTTTACCTGAGAATGCTAAATCATTTCATTTCCAAAAAACCGGGGAAAATAAACTCCTTTTTCTTTGCTAAGCTCCCGATAAAATTAACATGAACAGAAAGCAACTATTTATATTTAAACGAAATAGCATCGGGATAATATTATCCATTCTATAATGGTTAAAGGGCGAATACGGATACTCGATGGGTTCAGGGCCATTGCAGTTATATCTGTTATGTTATATCATTACTATAGCCAATGGGCTCCTTTATTCAATAAGCTTTCACTGTACCCTTATTCGGGTAATTACAGTTATTTCAGGTTGGGGTATTTAGGTGTCCAGTTGTTTTTCATTATCAGCGGTTTTGTTATATTCTATACGTTGGAGCTTACACCAACATTCATTGAATTCTGGAAAAAAAGGCTAATCAGGCTTTACCCCGGGTTAGTGATAATTTCATTCATTACATTCCTGGTTTTTTACTTGTTTGATACCCAAAATATATTGCCTAAAAGCCACTCGGTGTTGAATTTTCAGTTCAGCTTAACCCTCATTGACCCCCAATTATTTAATGTGCTGCTAAGTCACTGGCATTTGAAGTTTGGCTACCTGAATGCTTCATTCTGGACTCTATGGCCAGAAGTGAAATTTTATTTACTGGCAAGTATTTTATATTATTCTAACAAGCAAAAATTTGCCCGGAATTTTATCACCCTGATTTTTGGAATAGTAATAGTAAGTTGGGCTATTTCAGCATTATACTGGGCTATCTTCCAAACCCCTATTTCACAAATAGGGATAACACCCGATCCTATTTCCCATACCTGGCTATTTACCTTTATAAAATACTTTTGGTTTAGCTTTTGTTTACTGGCTAACCTGCCTGAATATTGGGTCCACTTTACGCTCGGCGTTATTTATTACTTGTTATATACCGACAAACAGAATGGAATAAAATCCTCATCATCACTTAAAATAACACTGCTTGTATTTGTTTTTTTCCAATGTGCAAATGTCACCTCAGATATAATTTTGATAAACCTCCTTATGAATATCCTGTTTATTTGCTTTATTTATTTTCCGAAAAAATTGGGGTTCTTGGAAAATAAGTATATCACAGGTATCGGGGTGATTTCATACTTTATATACCTGTTCCATGAAAATATAGGGGTTTTACTGATTGCTAAATTGGGCCATTACTTTATGCCGCGTATCTTTATTTTACCAATACTTATAATTTTCTTCTTCATTCTTACTTCCTGGTTATACAATAAATATATTGATTTAAAAATCAGTAAATTTTTAAAGAAACATCTTTTAAGAGATAATAACCTTAAGGTTCCCTAAGCCTATTTCGTTCTTTGGGGAAAAAGATATATTTTAGTGTTTTTTACTAACAGATGCCTCTTACTTTTTCACATCCTGCCCTTGTGTTACCTGCAAAATACCTGCCCAAAAGGTGGGTGTCGCTCACGGGGCTTGTCGTTGGTTCTGTTACACCTGACTTTGAGTATTTTATACGCATGAAAGTGGAAAGTACTTATAGCCACACTTGGTTGGGTATGCTTTGGTTCGATTTTCCCCTGGCATTATTACTATCATTTATATATCACTCTATCGTCCGGAATTCCTTTATATGCCATTTGCCCGTATTCATGCGGAAGAGGCTTTCCCGCTTTTTAAATTTCAACTGGACTGATTATTTCAAACATCATTTTTTTACGGTATGTATCTGTCTTCTTGTCGGAATAGCTTCACATATTTTCTGGGATAGCTTTACCCATCCCCGGGGCGACTTTGTAAAGCTTATACCGGCTTTAAAAGAAAACTCGTCCCTATTCGGATTCCATTTTATCAACTTTAATTTATTACAAAACATCAGTACCATTGTTGGCGGGTTAGTGGTTTTTTATGCCATAATGCAAATACCACCTGAAGTAAATTATGCCACATCACCCAACCCGGTTTATTACTGGATTATTGTGATTGGAACTGGGATAGTTGCAGCAAACCTTAGAGTTTTAATGGGAATACATTATTGGGAATACCTTAATGTTATCACTTCCTTTGCAACCGGACTTATGGCCGGGTCTATAATAGCGCCTCTTTTTTTGGAGAGAATAACTACAGAAGCCTGAATAAATATACCAGCGCTGAATTACATATTGTCGAGGAAATTATATCTTT
Source organism: uncultured Bacteroidota bacterium (assembly GCA_963767125.1). Classification (GTDB taxonomy): domain Bacteria; phylum Bacteroidota; class Bacteroidia; order JABEUT01; family JABEUT01; genus JABEUT01. The sequence continues at coordinate 201,198 of CAVYDB010000049.1, forward strand.
GGCGGCATATACAGAAAGAATATGAATTACTGGCTTGTAAAATCAGAACCTACTGCCTATTCCTGGGAACAATTACTTAAGGATAAAAGTACAGCCTGGACAGGAGTTAGGAATTATGCCGCACGCATCCACCTGAAAGCAATGAAAAAGGGGGACCATGTTTTCTTTTATCACAGTAATGAAGGCTTGTGTATTGTTGGTGTTGCAAAAGTTATAAAAGAAGCATACCCTGACCCTACCGATAATGAATGGACAGCCGTGGACATTATCCCTTTAGAAACCCTTGATAAACCTGTGGCTCTTTCGCAAATGAAAGCAGAAAAGAAACTATCAGCCATGGCTTTGCTCCGCATAGGCAGGTTATCGGTAAGCCCGGTCTCGAAACCGGAATACGATACCATTATTAAGATGTCCCGCTAAAATTTGCTGTTGATAGGCTATTTATTACCTTTGACGGCTTTTCTAAAACTTATGTAACTGTATTTTTATGAAGTTAAATAGACTATCTTTATTCGCCACCCTCTGTTTTTTAATTATAGCCGCTACGGGTTCTGCGCAAACTGCAACCGTAAAGGGGTTTGTTTACATTGACCAGTCATTGGAACCGGCCCTCTATTCTACTGTTTATATTGAAGGAACGACTTATGGTCAGAATACAGATGTCAATGGGTACTTCTCCATTAGCCATTTGCCACCGGGGACATATATGCTGGTAGTTGCCTACCTGGGATACGATACCCTGAAAGAATCTGTTACCCTTGCCAAAGACCAAATACTTACCAAAAAGTTTTATGTCAAGCAATCATCACAGGCCTTAAAACAAGTGGAAATTTCTGCCGCCCAAAAATCAAGGGAAACAGAAACGCAGGTTTCTACTTATGAAATTACCCCTACTGATTTGAAATCCATTCCAACAATTGGTGGACAAGCAGATATAGCACAATATTTACAGGTGCTTCCGGGAGTTGTATCAACAGGCGACCAGGGAGGACAATTATATATTGAAGGTGGGCAACCGATACAAAATGAAGTGTTGCTTGACGGTATGACCATTTTTAATCCATTCCATTCTATCGGGCTTTTCTCGGTATTTGATGCTGATATAATAAGTGATGCTACTGTTTACGCGGGTGGATTTAATGCTGAGTATGGAGATAGGATATCATCTATTATGGACATACGGTCAAGGGACGGCAATAAAAAACAAATTACGGGGAAAGTAGATGTAAGCCCTTTTGGGGCGCATGCTTTAGTAGAAGGCCCCTTACTTAAAAATCCGAATGACGACCCTAAAAAAGCAAGTGCCTCGTTTATTATTTCTTACAAAAATTCTTATTTAGGGCAAACCTCAAAAAGCATTTATCCCTACATAGATTCCGGTCACGGAATACCCTTCAATTTTGCTGATTTCTATGGCAAGGTATCTTTAAATACTGCTAATGGAAGTAAGTTGAATCTTTTCGGATTTGATTTTACTGACAACGTAAATTACCCGGGTATTGCTACTATCAACTGGCACGAAGCCGGCGCCGGAATTAATTTTATCCTGGTTCCCACCAACTCTTCCAGCTTACTGGAATGCAATATTGATTATTCCAACTATTCCATCTATATGACACAGAATGGGCAGACACCCGATACAAGCAGCATATATACGTTCAGCGCACAATTCAAGTGGACACAGTTTTTTGGAAACACCACTATTTATTATGGGTTTAACATGTCGGGTACAGGTACCAGTTTAGATCTGGTTAATCCTTCCAATGCACTGATACAAGAGAATGAAACATCTGATGAATTAAATGGCTTTTTTAAATTAAAGTACGTAAGCCCAAATAAAAAGTTTGTTCTTGAACCAGGCTTCCGTGCGCAATATTATGCTTCCGGGGGCGGCTATCTTTCACCTGAACCCCGAATGGACGCTAAGTATAATATTACCAAAATATTCCGCTTGAAGTTTGCAGCAGGTCTATATTCACAAACACTTGTCAGCACCATTGACGAAACCCAGGTGGTTGACCTTTTTTATGGTATCATCACAAGTCCGCCGACATCTGATATTCCATCTAACTTTACTCAGCAGGGCAGTACCACTACTCAACCGGTAACAAATCAATTTCAGAGAGCTTATCACCTTACAGCAGGATTTGAACTGGACCCCGTAAAAAATATGCACATCAATGTGGAAGCATACCTGAAAAACTTTCTGCAAACTACAACCCTTAATTATGACCAGATTTATTCCAACACTTCAGAATATGCCGGCATAAAACCCGATACTTTAACCAAGCCTTTTTTAGTTCAATCGGGAAAAGCTTATGGCTCTGATATTAGTATTAAGTACGACATCAAACATATTTCCCTGTATGCTGTTTATTCCCTCGGCTATGTAACCTACTGGGATGGCTCCTACTCCTTTCCTCCTCCTTTTGACAGAAGAAACAGTGTGAACCTGGTTATTTCCTACCAATTTGGAAAAGATTTAAGCTGGCAGGCTAATGTGCGGTGGACTTATGGCTCCGGTTTCCCTTTTACCCCTACACAGGGGTTTTATCCAATGACCCAGCTTAACAATATAGGAAGTCAGATTACTACCACCAATCCGAGCCTGGGAATTTTATACGCAGGATTCGACAGTGAGCGCTTGCCTGACTACCATAGGCTCGACGTAAGTCTTTCCAAAAACTTTCAACTTTCGCAAATTATGGCGCTCCGTTTTAACGCCAGTGTAATTAATTTGTATGACAGGGAAAACATATTTTATTTCGACCGGATTACGGGTCAACGGGTTAATCAATTGCCCATACTGCCTACCCTTAGCGTAGGGCTCGATTTTTAAGGTAATTGTAATACGGATATGCTTATCTTTGTACAGATAATTATATCCTGTTTATATGCATACTATTCTTTTAACTACTGATACAAAAGCTAATGCAAAAGCGCTCGCTGAATTTTTATCTAATGTAAAAACAGTAAAGTCAGTCTCAATAGACCCGGTAAATACTGAGTATAATTGGACGGATCCATCGCGTCCTGCCACGGATGTGGAGTTTGAACAGATGATAGTGGAAATGAAACAAGACAAGGGGGAATACACACCCAATCAGATAAAGAATTTTGTGAATAAAGAATTAAAAGCGTGGAGGCGGAAGAAAAAATAATATTCCGGAAGAAAGCCAAGCGGGCGATTTTTGAAATTGTATGTTACATAGAGTTAGAAGCAGACCCCTTTATTGCGGAAATAAAAAGAACGGGATTTTGAGAAAAATTTCACAAACTTGAGCGTATTTAGACGTTTTAAAAAAGACTACATTTGTATTTGAAGAAAAGAACTAATGAGTGATAAACATATTTTACATTGGGTCAAGAGCGCTGAAAATGATTGGGAAGTTTTGGAGTATTTAGTTAAAGGTAAAAAATATGTTTATGCACTATTCTTCGGGCATTTGTATTTAGAGAAACTTTGTAAAGCGTTATGGGTTAAGCATAACAAAGAAAGGTATCCGCCAAGATTCATAACCTTGTCCGGATACTTGAGTTAGCAGATATCAAACTGGATGAAAAAGATATGGAATTCCTTGACCTGATGAACCAATTCCAGATTGAAGGCAGGTACCCTGATTATGTAAATAGTATAGCAAAAGAAACCACCAAGCAATTGACAGATAATTATATTGACCGAATAAAAAAATTGGGAAATGCTTAAAAGAAAAACTGGCATAGAAATAGTAAAAGATTACCTCAGGGCATGCACAGCCTTAAATGTAAATATTGAAAAGGCTATTGTATTTGGTTCATTCTCAAAAAATACATTCACTGAAGAGTCGGATATTGACGTAGCCCTCGTCTCCGAAGACTTCACAGGTTATCCCCTTGCTGACAGGCAAAAAATTGTAAAAGCCAACATCCGTTTTCCTATTATTGAACCTCACACTTTCTCAAAAAAATATTTTGAAAAAGGAGACCCCTTTATTGCTGAAATAAAAAGAACGGGGATTGAGGTGGGGGTGTGAAAAAGGATTTGAACTAACCTCTATTTTTTCTAGTATCAAAAATTAAAGATGTACTTATCTGACCATATTTCTGGTTTATCTGACGAACCATTTATAGAATAGTTTTTATAAAAGTATTGCCAGACGTAATTGGTTAATTCAGGTATTGAATCAAAGCATCCCATTGTTGCGTTTCCAGATGGTTCACTTAATTCCCAGCCATTATTACCTTTTCTCCCAACATGATATGCTGTACAATATTTTACTTTATCACCGTTTTTAGCTTCTGCAATAATCAGAGAAAAGAATTTTTCTTTGTTGAAAGAATATATTATGTTATCAATGTCAACTTTCAAAACAGTTACGCCCTCATGAATTATAACATTATTACTGTCTAAATCTTTCAGTTTAAAATCCTGCACTATCATTTTTTTGAGAGAATCGTATTCTTCCGCAGTAACGGGCAATTTTCCTGCTTTAGGTATTGTAACAGGGAGGGAGTCTAACCAATGATTGAGAAACCAGACGGGAACAGGGGAAGAAAGCAGGCATTCAAGCAAAAGTATTACCCAAATCTGTTTTAGATGCTTAATAAATATCAAAGTAAACACTATACTTTCTATAAAAAAAAGCCACCCAGCCAAGAAAAAAGGATAAAATAGTAATTCAATACCAGCACTTGATTCAAGAGTTAGTATGAGGTAAATAGTATAAACTATAACTATTAGAACATTAGCTACTAAGGCTACAAGTATAATTTTTAGTCTTTTATCCATCCTAATCAGCGGCAGACAATTGTTAAACACGTAAAGATACTAAGCTTCACTAAAACAAATAACCCCAACATCTCTACCGGGGTTATTTATTTAAATCTGCGTAAATCCGTTAAATCAGTGTCATCCGTGTTCTATCAAGCCCTAACAGGAGCCATATTCTTAATAATCTCATCACCAAACTCCGAGCACTTTAATAAGGTTGCACCCTGCATTTGTCTTTCAAAGTCGTAGGTTACGCGTTTATCAGCAATAGAGGCTTCCACTCCCTGGTAAATTAAGTCAGAAGCTTCTAACCAGCCAAGGTGCTCCAGCATCATGGCGCCGGAGAGAATCACAGAGCCGGGGTTTACTTTATCTAAATCCGCATACTTGGGAGCGGTTCCGTGGGTAGCTTCAAATATGGCATGACCTGTTAAATAGTTGATATTAGCTCCCGGAGCAATTCCAATACCACCTACTTGTGCAGCAAGCGCATCAGATAGATAATCTCCATTTAAGTTGAGGGTTGCAATTACATCAAAATCTTCGGGACGGGTAAGCACTTGTTGTAATGTAATATCGGCAATAGCATCTTTAATAATTACTTTTCCGGCAGCAATAGCAGCTTTTTGCTCTGCATTGGCGGCATCTTCGCCCTTTTCGGCTTTGGTTTTTTCCCATTGGTTCCAGGTATAAACCTTATCGCCAAATGCACCTTCGCAATAGTATAACCCCAATCGCGGAAAGCTCCTTCGGTGTATTTCATAATATTTCCTTTATGAACCAGTGTAACCGATTTTCGCTTATGTTGAATTGCGTAATCTATTGCGGCATAAATCAAGCGGTTGCTTCCGGCTTTGCTCACTGGTTTTATGCCCAAGCCCACCATTACATCACTTGGTCTGTCCAAGCCAGCCGCTTTATACCATTCAGCATTTTTTTCAGTTGTTCCAAATCGTATTTTAGCAAAGTCTTTTGGAAATTCTTTGGCAATAAAATCAAGCACTTTTTGAGCTTCAGGGCTTCCGGCTATATATTCTATGCCTGCATAAATATCTTCTGTATTCTCCCGGAAAATGGTCATGTTCACCGCTCCCGGATTCTTCACGGGTGAAGGCACCCCTTCAAACCAACGCACCGGGCGGAGACATACATATAAGTCTAAAATCTGGCGTAAAGCCACATTCAGGGAACGAATCCCGCCACCGATAGGTGTAGTCAGTGGACCTTTAATACCAACTAAATATTCTTTAAAAGCTGCAAGTGTTTCATCGGGTAGCCAGTTTCCGGTTTGGTCAAAAGCTTTTTGCCCTGCCAGCACTTCTTTCCATGCTATCTGACGTTTGCCATCGTACGCATTTTTTACCGCTGCATCAATTACACGTACAGAGGCTTTCCATATATCACGTCCTGTGCCATCGCCTTCAATAAAAGGAATAATAGGGTTTTCAGGGACATTTAATTTTCCGTTTTCAATACTGATTTTTTGTGGGTTCATTCTTTATTGTTTTTTACTTGTTGAAATTATACTTACATATCTGCCAATGAAATATACCGATAATAAAATTAGAAAAGGAAACATGTATACTATTTTCAGGTTGCTTACTATGTCTACCAAACTTAGAATTATTGCTAACCCAATAATAAATACCATATCCCATTTCAATCCTCTCCTCATTTTTTTAATTCTTAATAACCGAAAATATCTTCCATAGTAAGGTAATTAACCTTGCCATATTTTTCCAACGCGGCAATATTCATATCTTTTTTATTACCAATTACAAGTATAGTATATGGATGATTAGCGATTTTTTCCTGGTGGAATTTTTCAATATCGGCAAAGGCGAGATTAGGAGTTTTTTCATACACATCTTTGCGGGTATCGTGATCCACACCACGCTTACGGGCAGTTTCATAGTTGAATAAAATACCATCACGGATAACTCTGTTCGATTCAATATTCTTCATAACCGCCACTTTTGAAGTGCTCCACAATTGCTCATATTGTGGCATGGAGTCGTTTAAAAGCTGGAACATGCCAACCATTGCCAGTGGCAGCTTATCTTCCTGTGCGCCGATATAAGCAAGGTTATAATAATTCTCCATAGAGTCATTTGGAGCGCCATAATTGCAGAATGTAGCATACGCAAGCGCTTTTGATTCTCTCAAAGTCTGGAATACCACCGATGCCATAGAGCCGCCAAAATATTGGTTATACATAGAAGCAATGGGTCCAAGATTAACATCATATTTGCCTCCTTTTTCAAGGACAATTATTTCTGCTTGTTTCATATCATGGTCAACCACAAAAACCTGGTTAGTGCCTTCCTGTTGCTCAAATTTTTCTGCCGGAGGTAATCCATCAAATGTTGAAGGGATTTTATGGTATTGCTCCAAATCAGCTTGTAATTGTTTGGTATCTTCAGGACCATAATACAAAACATGGTGAGGATAAGAAGTCAGATGATGTAAAATGTCCGTCAGCTGTTCTGGTTTTAAATTCTCTAATTCACTATTAGTCAAAGTATAGTTGAATGGATTTTTTGACCCATAAATTCCATAGCTATACATGGACTGGAAAAGAATAGTATTTTTATCCTGTTTATCATTTTCCCTCTGTTTGACAGTAGCTCCGACAAGTTTTTTCATTATTGCCGTATCAGGTTGCACATCTGAAAGAAGGTTCTCAAGCAACTTAACAGCAGGAACAAAATTCCTTGAAAGCCCTGTCATAGTCACATAGAGCCTGTCCTTATCAACAAAAGTGCTGAAACTACATGCTATCTTGTAAAACTCTTGTTGCACCTGTGCAGGGGTCATTTTAGAAGTTCCTCCATATTCCAGGTATTTCATAGCAGGTTTCAGCAGCTTACTGTTTTTTCCTCCAAAGTCAAAGAGATAATATACATTGAAAAGGCTATCCTCATTATTATTTACATAATAAACAGGCAGTTTATTTCCTACGCTAAACTGTTGTACATCCTTTTTATAATCTACATAAACAGGTTGAACAGGAGGTGTTTTTTCATCTTCTATTTTCTTCACGAAAGCCGAAGAACCTGCCGTGGCATTGGTTTGAATGGGAGTAATCGCTGGTTTAGTTACCTTTTCAACTGTAGAATCATATCCCACCCTTTTATAAACTACTACATAATTATTCTTAAAATTGGCTTTAGCAAAATCCATCACATCTTGTTTGGTAATTTTGGAAAGACGGTCCACTTCGTTTACAGCATCCCCCCAATCTTCCCCAGAAGTAAATGCCTGAACAAAGTTATACGCGCGGGATTGGTACTCCCTGTTTTGCTGAATTTGTTGGAGTTTCATATTATTAATAACAGCCCCCAGAAGCCAATCAGGAAAATCACCAGTTTTCAATTTGTCCTGTTCCGACAAAAGAAGGTCCCTCGCATCTTCCAAAGACTGTCCTTCTTTTGGATACGCCTGTAATGCCCATACGGAATAGTCTTTCATAACATTGTCATATGCATTCGCATTGAGCACTTTAAATTGTTGTTTCAAATCGAGGTCAAATAATCCAGCCTGGTTGTTATTTAATAATTGGGAAATAAGATCAAGCATGTCTGCCTGCTTTGAACCCGCTCCTGGAAAACGATACCCTATAGATACATAAGCAGCCTCAGGACCTACTACCGATTTATATTCAGGAGCAGTGATAGAATCTTCGACAGGAGGATTGAAAGCCGGAACCGGTTTGGATGGATAGGCGCCAAAATATTTATCTATTAAACGGATAGCGGTATCGGGGTTCAAGTCTCCGCTCATGGCTATTACCATATTATTGGGAACATAATAGGTATGGAAATAATTAATGATGTATTTCAGCGATGGGTTTTTTAAGTCGTGTATTGTCCCAATGGTTGTTTGAGTTCCATACGGATGCTTTTTGAAAAGCATAGCACTTTGTGCTTCGTAAACCTTTTCATCATCATTATCTAGATTCCGGTTTTTTTCTTCATACACTGCTTCCAGTTCGGTATGGAATAAACGCATCTCAGGGTCACTGAAACGGTCTGATTCTATTTGCAGATAAGGCTCCAGTTCATTCGCCGGTATATCTTCCTGGAAAACAGTTTGCTCAACAGATGTAAACGCATTGGTCCCTCTTGAACCAATGGCAGTCATCAGTTTATCATACTCGTTAGCAATGGCATAATGCGAAGCGAGGTAAGATACACTGTCAATTTTATGATACATCACTCGTCTTGCAGCAGTATCAGTAATATGCCTGTATGCTTCAAACATAGAATCTATTTCATTGAGCAAGGGTTTTTCCTTGGCATAATCAGCACTGCCGTAATTGGCAGTTCCTTTGAAAAGCATGTGCTCCAGGTAGTGAGCGAGCCCGGTAGCATCATGCGGGTCAAATTTGCTGCCGGCTTTAGTGGCTATAAGGGTTTGTATTCTTGGTTCAGCTTTGTATTGGCTGATATATACCGTTAGTCCATTTGGAAGGGTGTAAATGCGCCCGTTTGTAGGATCATTGGGAACCGTAACGTAAGCATATTTATCTTTTTTCGGCATACAACCTGCTACAAAAAGCAACAATGCCAATGGCAGAAAAAGAATGTATTTTTTCATGGTTTCGGTTTTAAGAGAGTACAAATATAACAAGAGTTTATAAAGTTTATCCCAAAGGGATGCATACCATAAAGTGAATGGTGTATGAACTATAGGCACACTTTTCCTTTAGGAACTTTCTACTCACATATCCAAGCCAAGCCCTAATTGGTCAACCAATTTCTCTACCTCCGGGTTTTTGGTTTTCATGTGCGCATATTTTTCCTGGGCGGTATAAGGCTTTTTTTCAGTTTCAATTTTAGAAACCGTGATGACCATATTCAGTTTCTTTACATTCAGTCTCTCTTTCAGGAAATCGAGAAGTTTGGTTTTCTCCGCTTCTATTGCCTGCTGTTGAAAGTTACTTTCCACAATTACTTCAAACGAAGAATTATTTTCGGGTGAAACTTTGGGAAGAATTAAATTCAAAACACTATAAAGGCTGATTTTCTTTTCTTTAATAGACTGCACATACTCCTTCCAGGCTTCAACAAGCTTATATTCAGGCAGAGGCTCGGAGCTTTCAGGTTCCGAAATATCCTGCTTTTCCTGTGATGGAGCAGCAGGGTTTTCATTCAATATCTTGCTATATGATGCAAATTGCATTCTCTGATTTCCCTTAGCAGGATTTTCCGGTTTAGGTTCCGCAACTTGGGGCGGGGGGGCAGGCTGCCTATAAACAGGGGGAGGTGTTGCAGGTTTGGGTGCAATCGTTTCAGCTTTTTTTACCGGGGTAACAATTTGAGCTTCCGGTGATATTAAAAGGTTAGTCAGTTTTACCAAAGTTACTTCCACTAAAAGACGTTGATTAACTGCCATTTTATAGTTCACATCACACCGACTAATGATAGAGAGCCCCTTGAACAAAAGAGACTCTGTGTAAGCAGATGCCTGTGCAATATATTTTTCATTCAGTTGTCCGCCTTTTTCCAATAATTGAGCTGTAGCAGGATTTTTTGCGACCAATAAATTCCGGAAATGTTCCCCGAGACCATTAATAAATAAATGTCCGTCAAATCCATTGGAAAGAATTTCATCAAAAATTAAAAGGGCGGAATAAATATCTGCATTCAGTATTGCCCCGGTTACTTTGAAATAATAATCGTAGTCAAGTATATTAAGGTTCTCTATGACCTTTTTATAGGTTAGTTCTTTTCCTGCGAAACTTACAATCCTGTCAAATAAGGAAAGTGCATCCCGCATTGCCCCGTCAGATTTTTCGGCCAGAATATGCAAGGCTTCGGGTTCGGCTTGTATCTGTTCTTGTTTGGCTATATAGGCAAGGTGTCCCGCTATGTCTTTAAGCTGTATTCTTTTGAAATCAAAAATCTGGCAGCGCGAGAGAATGGTAGGAATTATCTTGTGCTTCTCGGTAGTGGCAAGTATAAAAATAGCATGGGCAGGAGGTTCTTCCAACGTTTTAAGAAAGGCATTAAAAGCGCTTGCCGACAACATGTGTACCTCATCTATTATATAGACTTTATATTTCCCTGCCTGGGGAGAAAAGCGCACTTGCTCTATCAGTGCGCGTATATCGTCCACGGAGTTACTGGAGGCAGCATCTAATTCATGGATATTAAAAGAGCGCCCTTCATTGAAACTTTTGCAGGAGTCACACTCGTTACAAGCTTCAGTATCAGCGGTAAGGTTTTCACAGTTGATGGTCTTGGCCAGAATACGGGCACAGGTGGTTTTACCAACTCCCCGCTGACCGCAAAACAGAAAAGACTGTGCCAGGTGATGATTGGCAATAGCGTTTTTAAGCGTATTTACAATAGCTCCCTGTCCCACCACATCTTTAAAGGTGGAGGGGCGATATTTCCTGGCTGATACTACAAAATCCGGCATAGCTTTTTCTCCTAATGTCCCAAAGATATATAAGAAACCAATAGCAACGGTAAGTATTTCACATACCTATGTAAGATACAGGATTTGCAGAATTCTTATGCCTAAATCAGGGTATCGGGAAAATAAATTTAAACCGATTTATTATGGCTTTGGGTAATCGTAATTCACCATCCAGATAATGCCAAACTTATCTACCAGCATACCAAAATATGCGCCCCAGAAGGTATCGGCGAGTGGCATGGTAATTTTACCGCCTGCTGTAATAGCATTAAAAATCCGGTCTGCTTCTTCTTTGCTGTCGGCGGCTATTGATATGGACAGATGCTGCCCAACGTTTACTTCTCCCATCGCAGGGTTTGAATCGCTACCCATTAGAATGGTCTCTTTGCTTATGGGCAGGGAAACATGCATAATTCTATTTTTTGCGCTTTCGGGAATATCCATTCCGGGCATAGGTGGCATATCGCCAAATTTGCCTATCATGCGGAACTCTCCGCCAAATACTGATTTATAGAAATTGAATGCTTCTTCACAAGTACCGTTAAAGGTTAAATAAGGGTTTACTGTTGCCATGGCGTTATTGATTTAATTGTTTGTTAGTTACAAATGTAGGGATGTTTTGGAATTTGAATATTAAGTTTATGTAAAACCTAAGCATTCAATAAAATGGAACACAGATGACGGGATGAATATAATGAATTCCCCAATCCCTATTAGCCTCTATTATTTATTCAATAACACCAACTGCCCTACATGATACCCCACATGTCCTGCCCTACCCAATACAATATTGAGTTTATTACGGTGTGGTTCTTTCTTAAAGTCTTCTTCCGATACAGAGTTATGTCTTTCAAACCATTGCTCATCGCTAAGGCCGGCAAGCTTTGAAGAAAGTAAGGTGTTTACCTTGTTCCAGTGTTCCCTTAATACTTTCACTTCCGGTTTCTTAAGGGCAGATTTGTCAGGATTTTTTAAGAAGATTTCATCGTACTCAGGATATAGTTTTTCGCCAAGCCCCATTAATGGAAACATAGCATCGTGTACTGCCGTTAAATGTCCCAGCAAATACACCCCACTATTTTTACCCGGCGCTATCTCCTTTTCTAATTGCTCATCGGTATAGCCGTCAAACATTTTAGTGGCACGGGTTATTTGGTTATTCCATAAGTCAAGTGCAATTTTCTTTAATACTTCGTTTTGATTATTCATAGGTTTTGTTGTTTATTCGTAATTAATTTATTCCTTCATAACACTACCAAATAAAATGGGAGATTTATTGGGTGTAAAAATGCTAAAGTACGAAAAGTTTTATTCACTTTTTTGTCTATATGCAGATTAATATGGAAGCATCCGGGAAATTGGTGGTGATAAATAATTGGAAGTTGGCGTTGCAACAAAAAAATGGGACACAGATAACGCGGATGCTTCTGATTAACACAGATTATAATTGCACGAAAGGTATTTTGCCTCGGACCGTAGGGGCGGCATATTGGTAGCGCAGGGTGAAACCCTGCGAAACAATAGCAAGCAAGGTATTTAAGCCCTGTAAGGGCGGGATATATTTTGTTTACATTTGTATCATAAAGAAAAAGACCTGAAAAATGAAAACAAGAGTAATTACCCTGTTCACGCTTTCCTTTTTCTACTATGGCACAAATGCCCAACTCCCCACATGGGTTTGGGCAAGGCAGGCTGGTGGAGCTTTTGACGACAGGTGCGCTCACTCGGCTATAGATGCGAATCAAAATGTGTTACTTACCGGGTATTATAGCGAACAAACCCTTGTATTCGGAAGCGATACACTTCACAATTTCGACCCGTATTCAGGAACATCAGATATTTTTGTAGCGAAATATGATTCTGCGGGAAATGTGCTTTGGGCAAATTCCGCCGGAAGTAATGGAGGCGATGAAGGGTTTGGAATATGTGCCGATGCAAGGGGAAATATTTATGTAACCGGTTCCTTCGACGGGATTCATGGCGCTTTTGGGACAGATACTTTTACTACTCATGGAGTGGCAGATATTTTTGTGGCAAAATATGACCCCAATGGTCACTATCTGTGGGTGAGGCAGGCAGGGAGTAATAACGAGGATGTTGGGCAGGGTATTGCTGTTGATGCAAATGGCAACGTGTATGTGGCAGGTTATTATTCAGGTCCTACCTTAACTTTTGGCAGTATTAACCTGTCGGGTGGAAAATACTTTCTTGCAAAATACGATTCCTCGGGAAATGTTCTTTGGGCGCGACAAAATGGCGGCAGTCCTGTTGGAGTTGAGGTGACAGGTATTTGTACTGATGGGTTTGGAAATATTTATACAACAGGTTATTTCGAAGGTAGTATGATTACTTTTGGCAGTGATACATTCACATTATATAGTCCTTCTTATGAGGGAATATTTATAACAAAATATGATAGTGCGGGTAATTTGAAGTGGGCAAAACAAGCTGGAAAAACAGGATTTAGCTTTTCACAAGGTATTTCAACAGATATGAATGGTAATCTTCTGGTTACAGGGATTTTTGATGATACAGCAATTTTTGGCAGCGATACTCTTACCTTTCCATCTACTGACAATGCATTTCTTGTAAAGTATGACTCTACAGGTAATGTTTTGTGGACATGGGATGCCCCCGATGCAGTAGCAGAACAGGTTGCAACTGATAGAACAGGAAATATATATTTTTTCGGTGGGTTTGATGGGGCTTCAATTATGTTTGGAACAGATACATTTGCGGGAAACGGCTCTTTCATTGCAGAATTAAATCCAAATGGTAATCCTCTTTGGATAATAAACGGGTTGGGGGGTGCCGCTGATATTTCCCCGGACCCAAGTGGTGAGCAAATATATTTTGGTGGTTATTACTACTCAAGTTCTTTCATTCTTGGAATAGATACCTTAACCAACGCCCAGTCAGGTGATACAGCTAATATTTTTGCAGCTAAATTGAAACAAAATTCCATCGCAACTTATGCAGAAAAGACAATACAGGGAGGATTTGATGTTCGGATATTTCCAAACCCCATGTACGATGAAACAACCTTGTATTCTCCAAATAATTTATCAGATGCCACCCTTACCATTTACAATGTATATGGGCAGCAGGTAAAGCAACTTAACCATATATCGGGAAACAGAATTACCGTATCACGCGATAATCTTTCAGCCGGAGTTTATCTATATCGTCTTACAGAAGCCAATACTGTTGCAGCAACCGGGAAACTGGTGGTTATAGATAATTGAAAGGTAGCCTTCTCATATCAAATACAGGTATGCCACAAAAACACGAGAGCACAAAATCCCACAAAATTTAGAGGGGTTTTGTGTTTTTAGTGTTTTTGTGGCAAGATATTTTTTTATTCCCCTGAAGCCCCAATAGTACCTGTCTTCACTTTTCCGGCTCGCTTGTAATTGGCAACAATAACACCGCTTGGCGTAACGGTACTCTCAATTAATTTAAATGCCGCCGGAATGGCACCCTCGTCAAACAACTTTTTTCCTTTACCAAGAACCAGGGGATAAGTTTTGAGCCAGAGCTCATCCACTAAATCATTCTTAAGGAGGAGCTGAACGAGCTCACCACTGCCCCAGACTTTAATAGGAGAGCCTTTTGAATTTCTGAGCTTTTTTATATCAGCCAGGTTTTTGAGGAAAACGGAGTTTTCCCAATCCGACTTTTTCATGGTTTTGGATAAAACGTATTTTGTGACATCATTAATGCCGGGCCAAAAGTCAGCATGTTGAGGCCAGTAGGCTGCAAAAATCTCAAATGTTTTTCTGCCCAAAAGAATATCCGCAGGTTCCATCTGTTTTTTCATGACCTTACCACTAACTTCGTCACTATACGGTGCACTCCAGCCGCCATATTTGAAACCGCCTGATGTATCTTCCCCAGGTCCGCCGGGAGCTTGCATTACTCCATCTAATGTAATAAATGTTAAGACGATTATTTTTCTCATAGTATTTCAAATTTACTCTTTAGTTAGTATTCCCGACTGAAATAATTCGTCTAAACTATTTAATGTCATTGTGAACCCTCCCTGGAAGCCCATTTCAATCATCTTCTCCATCCGGGCAAGGGATTCATTATAAATAGTAATACTCACTTTTGTTGTTCCGTTTTGTTCGCTGAAATTCAAATCCCAATCAGAACCCGGCAATTCAGGGTTTTCATCTTTATCTGCAAAAGCATTATACATTTTAAAATTGGTTTTTGGACTAATGGAAGTATATTTCTGAATTGACCAATGCTCTTGTCCTTCCGGGCTTACCATAGCATAAAATCTTCGTCCGCCAACTTTGAAATCCATAAATTTTGTTTTTGATACCCAGGGTTTAGGCGCCCACCATTGGTCAAGAATTTCTTGTTTGGTAAAAGCATCCCATACCAGTGAAAGTCCGGCATCAAATTCTCTGTTTACGAATACCGTTTTTGTTGCTTTGTCAACGGTAAAATCAAATAGCAAATTGTTTTTCATTTTTTTTGTTTTTTAATTGTTGATAATACTTTGTCCAGTTGATTAAATCGGGTTTCCCAAATTTTTCTGAATTGTTCAAGCCATTTATCTATTTCTTTCATTTTTTTTATATTAAGGTGTAATAAATTTCCCTGTCCTTGTTGTTCCTGTTTCACCAATTCGCATTCGGTCAAAATCCGTAAATGTTTTGAAACGGCTTGCCGGGTCGTGTCAAAGTGTTCGGCAATAGCATTTGGTGTCATAGCCTGTAAAGCAATGAGTGCAATAATAGCCCGCCTTGTAGGGTCGGCTATTGCTTGAAATATATCTCTTCTCATTTGTCAAATATATTAATTACGCAACTATTCGGTTGCAAATATATGTGCAACTATTCGGTTTCGCAAATTTATTTTTACGTTGCTTCTTAAAATATTGAAAACCAGGTAATTTATTTTGCGTGCCGGCGTGCAATCGGATTCAATCACCCCCAATTCCTCACCACTCCTCCCTTATCCCCACCGTAACCTTAAATTTGGTAGTAAGGCTTATATCAAAAACTGGTTCAGGGTTATTATTCTTTTTTAGTTCATCCTTAGCTCTCTGTATACCATAATTGAACCTGTTTACATACCCGATAGTCTTCATGGCTTCTGCCACTACAACATTCCTGTAATCGCAGGCATTCGGAAAATTCTGGGCATTTACATCTCCATACAATCCGCCGGGGTTAATAATTTCAATCCTATTAGTAAACTCATAAATATAAACAGGCGCATTCGATTCGTAGCTCCGGTGCATAATAGCATTCATCATCAATTCCCGCAATGCCCAGTAGGGATAATTCCTGATACTGTCTTCCCGGAACGAATCTCCATTTCTTACAGGTCTTTCTTTAATGATATTAAAATTAATAAAATCTTCGATTGTTTTTAATTCTGTAATAAGAGGTCCTTTAAATATCTTTTCATAATAGACTGTGGAAGTCATTTCTTCACTGTCAAATTTAACATATTGAATATAATCCCCCGGAAGATAAAACTCTGGATTAATTCCGAATAGAACAATTCCGGCATGTGTGGGGCATTTCTCCTTTATGTCATAAAATCGTAGCGAAGCTAATTGTTCTTCTATTTCCCTTCCGTTTTCTGCCAATGTTTCTTTATCAATTGCGGCAGGAAGATAAGTTGATTTGAAATATTCTATACTTAAATCTGCAAGGGAAGACCCCAATGCGGGAACCAGGTCATACGTTTTGGCATAAGCAGCCCTCCGTTCAATAAGAATTTTTTCTTCCTCAATGGTCGCTTTACTTTTCCGGGGACCAACCCTAATCCAACATCTACCATCGTAACGAACAGGAGGATATCTGGAGTACTTAACTTCCACCACGACTACTTCGCCCTCTGAGAGCTTAAATATGGAACTAACTATTAACGAAGGTTGAGGCAACACATTTCCATTTGTTTTGACACCTCCTATTTTTTGTAAATCCTCATCGGTAAATTTCATTCCTGCGATTTTACCATCGTCTTCCACACCTAATAAAATATATCCGGGTTGTTTAGAATTCGGAAAATCATTTGATAAAGCACAAACTGCCGGACCCAACTTGTCCTCTCTCAACGACGTTGTTCTTTCAATCCGGTCACTTTCGACAGATTTAATTAATTCATTTAATTCTTCTTTTGTGCTTATCATACTCATCTGCCTCTCATTCTTAATTCCTTACACCTTCCCCACCCCGTGGCAGTTCTTATATTTTTTGCCGCTGCCGCATGGGCAGGGGTCATTACGTCCTATTTTCTTTTCTGCTACGGCGGGTTTTGGCTTGGGTGGTGCTGGTTTGCCGTCTGCACTAACAGGGGCTTCGTCACCGGTGCGGTTAGTTTCAAGTCGGAACATCTTCTTTCACTTCGCGGGCTTCCTGCACTTCTCCACCCGGTGCATCTGCTACCGGCACGCATTTCAACAGGAATGAAGTAATATTTTTATTCATCCTTACCAACATGCTGCGGAAAAGTTCAAAGGATTCAAACTTATAAATGAGCAGAGGGTCTTTTTGTTCATAAACAGCATTGCGCACCGATTGACGAAGGTCGTCCATTTCGCGCAGATGCTCTTTCCATTCTTCATCCAATACCGCTAATAGAACGGTTTTCTCCATTTCCTTAATCACTTCTTTGCCCTTGCCTTTATATGCCTGTTCCAGGTTAGCCACCACTCTCAATACATACAATCCATCGGAAACAGGTATTTGTATATTTTCAAAATGTCTGCATTATTTTCATAAACATTTTTCAGGAAAGGAAATACATCTTTAGAAATCTGTTCATTCTTTTTCTGATAATGGGTCTTAACATTTTCAAAGATCTTATCAGAAATTTCTGTTGCTGTCATGTTCCTGAAATTCCATAGCCGTTACAGGCGGTTCAGTAGATAAAATGCGGAAAAGTTCCAATTTAAAGACTTCATAATCTCCATCCGGACCATGAAATTCCCCTACTATAGTTTCGCAAACATCCATAAACATATTGGAAATATCAACCGAAAGCCTTTCCCCAAATAGTGCATGGCGGCGGCGGGTATAAATCACCTCCCGCTGCTGGTTCATTACATCATCATAATCTATGAGGTGCTTACGTATCCCGAAGTTGTTTTCTTCTACCTTCTTTTGGGCTCTTTCAATAGATTTGGTAATGAGGGAATGCTGAATTACTTCACCTTCTTCAATACCCATGCTGTCCATCATGTCGGCAATACGTTCCGAGCCGAACAAACGCATCAGGTCATCTTCCAGCGACACAAAAAACTGCGATGTACCCGGGTCGCCCTGCCTGCCGGCACGTCCCCGTAACTGCCTGTCCACACGCCTTGATTCATGCCTTTCCGTTCCTATAATAGCTAAGCCGCCTGCTTCGGCAACTCCCGGTCCCAGCTTAATATCGGTACCCCGGCCTGCCATGTTGGTGGCAATGGTAACTGTTCCCGGCTTACCTGCTTCGGCTACAATTTCAGCTTCACGCTGGTGCAATTTTGCATTCAGTACATTATGTTTAATACCCCGCAATTTTAGCATGCGTCCTAAGTAATTCAGATACCTCAACCGATGTGGTACCCACCAACACAGGTCTTCCGTCCTTCACACACTTTTGTATCTCTTCTATAACGGCATTATATTTTTCACGCTTGGTTTTATATACCAAATCTTGCCTGTCATCGCGCACCATATCCTTATTGGTAGGGATATTCACTACCTCCAATTTATAAATGGTCCAAAACTCACCCGCTTCCGTTTCAGCAGTACCAGTCATACCTGCCAGCTTGCTATACATCCTGAAATAGTTTTGCAGGGTGATAGTCGCATAGGTCTGAGTTTCGGCTTCAATCTTTACATTTTCTTTGGCTTCAATAGCCTGGTGCAAGCCATCGGAATAACGCCTGCCTTCCATAATACGCCCGGTTTGTTCATCCACAATTTTCACCTCTCCCTCCATCACCACATACTCATCATCTTTTTCAAAAAGGGTATATGCTTTTACTAATTGGTTAATGGTATGTACCCGTTCCGATTTAATGGAAAAATCACGCAGCAATTCATCTTTGCTTTTGGCTTTTTCCTCGTCTGATATTTCCATTCTTTCAATTTCGGCAATCTCGCTCCCTACATCGGGAAGAATAAAGAATTTAGGGTCTTCGCCTTGCGCGGTAATCAGGTCAAAGCCTTTATCGGTCAGTTCAACGGTATTATTTTTTTCATCAATAACAAAGAATAGTTCGGCATCTACTTTTTGCATTTCCCTGCCCTGGTCAGCAAGATAGGTGGCTTCTGTTTTTTGTAATAAAGCCCTGTTTCCTTCTTCACTCAGGAATTTTATAACGGCTTTATTTTTAGGCAATCCACGGTGAGCACGTAATAAAGCAAGTCCGCCTTCTTTGGTATTTCCTGCTTCAATAAGTGTTTTAGCTTCATTCAGAAATTTATTGGCTACCGTTCTTTGAGCATTCAATAATTTTTCCACACGGGGTTTCATCTGGAAAAACTCATGTCTGTCTCCTCTCGGTGTAGGACCGGAAATAATAAGCGGGGTACGGGCATCATCAATAAGCACCGAGTCAACCTCATCTACAATAGCAAAATAATGTCCGCGCTGTACAAGGTCTTGCGGGGAACGAGCCATATTATCACGCAGATAGTCAAAGCCAAATTCATTATTGGTTCCGTAGGTTATATCAGCTAAGTAAGCAGCCTTACGTTCGGGGGAATTTGGCTGGTGCTTATCAATACAATCTATTCTTAACCCGTGAAACTGGAAGAGAGGACCCATCCATTCCGAGTCACGTTTGGCGAGGTAATCGTTCACTGTAACAAGGTGAACCCCCCTGCCGGAAAGGGCATTAAGTACATGGGCAGAATAGCCACAAGGGTTTTACCCTCACCTGTTGCCATTTCAGCAATTTTTCCGGAGTGGAGAACTGCGCCACCAATTAACTGTACCGGGTATGGAACCATATCCCATTTTACTTTATGCGCTCTCACGGTCCAGGAACTATGCCAGGTGGCTTTCGTCCCGTTGATTACTACGTGGTCATATTGCTTGGCCAATTCTTTGTCAATATCAGTAGCGGTAACTTCCAGTGTATCAAACTCTTTTAAACGCCGGGTAGTTTCACGCATCACGGCAAAAGCTTCCGGCAAAATGATACTCAACTCATCCTTAATATCGGCAATAATTTCCTTCTCCAGGTTATCTATTTCGGTATATACGGCTTCCTTTTCCTTAACGGGCATATCTTCCACCTCTTCTCCTTCAGATACAGGCTGTTCAACGCTTTCTTTCAGCTCTTTTTTCTGCTGTTCTTTTTCGGCTACCCGGTCTAGTATCCTTTTTTTGAACTCATCGGTTTTCGCCCTCAGTTCGTCATGGGTAATGGATAAAAGAGTCTTTTCAATTTCCAGTATATGGTCTATAACGGGTTGAAGTTCTTTAACATCGCGCTCGTGTTTGCTGCCAAACATTTTGGACAGAACCTCAACAAAGCCTTCTAACATAATGACAAAAATTTAAGATTTAGGATATATGATTTAAGATGTGCAATTTAATGGCAAAAGTAAGCCAATTTCCCCGATGGGAATGTATTTAACTTATAGCTACCGGAAACTTCGGGATATTAACAGAAGATTACGGTAAAAAGGGGAGACGGATGGGGGGAAGGTTTATTTTGTGGAGAGGGAGATAAACTCAGCGGTTCTCTGCGGTTGTAATATTTTTTAACACGGAGAACGGAGAGAAAAGGCACGCGGAGGTTCACAGAGAAAAACAACAAATATTACTTTATTCCGTTTTTTATTATTTTTGAATTGATTATTAAAGAATAGTTTTAGGAGGCATGAAGAAATTATTTCTGTTTTTTTCACTTTTCGTTTTTCACTTTTCATTCTGTATGGCACAGGATACTCTTGTTTATAAAACAGGGGAAAAGGTTGCCATAAAGTTGTATTCAGTTACTGATAGTAAGGTGTTTTACCAAACCTTACAAAATACTGGAGAACTATCCGTAAAAACTTCAGAAATAGATTATATAAAATATGCCGACGGTTCAAGATATACTCTTTATCATGGCTCCGGATTTGCAACAAGCAAAGGAATGGTTACCATTGGTGCAGGGATTGGAGCAAGCCTCATTACCTGGGGATTACCAAATTCTAATGCTATTAATATGAGTGGGGACCTCTATTATACTATGCTCACTGTTTCACCGGCTTATAATTTTACCATTGACTACAATTTACTCAATTCCTTTTCGATGGGTTTATGCGGAGCCTATCAATCACTTACAGACCACCCTGATTTTGATGGATACCCGGAAACATACGAAACAGAAAAGATTAGCAGGTATAATATGAGTGTTCGTATTTTAGGTCATTTATCAAAAAACCCTTTGAAATACGCCTATATTGGTGCCAGGGTAGGTATGTCTATATGGACAGATAAAGCTATCCAATATACCCCTCCCGGTCCCGGATTGGTTGTTCCGTCCACTTCCATGCACTCTTATTCACGACGAGCAAGTTTCTTATTATTTTTTGGTTACAGGACATTTTTCTCTAATGAAATTGGGCTTCATATAGAAGCCGGAATAGGCTCTCCTTATATACTTGAAGGCGGAATTACTTTCCGGTTTCAAACAGAAAAGAATAACGAATGATGAAATACCTTCTGTATTTTTCTCTTTTGGTTTTTCACTTTTCACTATGTAAGGCGCAGGACACTCTTGTATACAAAACAGGGGAGAAAGTTGGGGTAAAGGTTATTTCTATTAACGGAGGTAAAGTTATTTATACCCTACCCCCCGATGAAAAGCAACTATCCGTTAATCAAGCAAAACTTTATTATGTGAAATATAAGGATGGTTCGAGATACTCTATTGTTCAATCCAAAAGTCCATCAAATAAAGGGGCGCTTGGTATTAGTGGAGGCATAGGATTCAGTTTTATTACTTGGGCATTGCCAAATTCAAATGCTTTTAATATGAGTGGGGAACTCTTTTATAAAATACTTACTATATCCCCAGCTTATAATTTAACGTTTGATTATAATGTGGCGAATCACTTTAGCTTTGGTTTGAGTGGAGCATACCAGTCCCTTACAGACAATCCTTATTTGGATGGAACGAATTTCACTTGGGAAACTGAACGAATAACGAGAAAAAATATCTCTTTTCGTTTTATAACACATTTATCAAAAAAACCTACACATGATGCCTATCTTGGTGTTAGAGTTGGTATGTCAATATGGACAGATGATGTTATTGCTATTAATACATCTGTTCAGGGCGGCTCTGCTTTTACTTCTATGCCATCGTACTCAGAAAGAGGAAGTTTCCAACTATTTTTTGGGTACAGAACCTTCTTATCAAATATTTTTGGAATTCATATTGAAGCGGGAATTGGATCACCTTATTTAATTGAAGCAGGAATAACTTTCCGGTTTCAAACAGAAAAGAATAACGAATGAAGAAATACCTTCTGTATTTTTCTCTTTTGGTTTTTCACTTTTCACTATGCAAGGCGCAGGACACTCTTGTATACAAAACAGGGGAGAAAGTTGGGGTAAAAGTTATTTCTATTAACGGAGGTAAAGTTATTTATACCCTACCCCCCGATGAAAAGCAACTATCCGTTAATCAAGCAAAACTTTATTATGTGAAATATAAGGATGGTTCGAGGTATTCTATTTCTCCAAATAATCAATCAATTCGACCGACATATCCACGATTCAATATAGGTGCAGGTATAGGGGTTGGGCTTATTACCTGGGCTTTGCCAAATTCAAATGTCTTTAATTTCGGTGGAGATGAATCTTATGACATACTTACTGTTTCACCCGCCTATAATCTTACCTTAGATTATAATATATTAAAAACCTTTTCCTGGGGTATTTGCGGGGCTTATCAAACTCTTACCGACCATCCTGCTTTTGGTGGAACAGTGGCAACATTTGAAACGGAACGGATAAGCAGGTATAATGTTACTTTTCGCTTTTTGGGACATTTATCAAAAAATCCTACACATTATGCCTACTTAGGTACCAGATTCGGTGCATCAATATGGACGGATAAAGTTACAGCCTTTATACCACCAAGTCGGTATGATGATTTCCCCTATACTTCGATGCCCTCCTATTCAAGAGCGGTGAGTCTCCAGTTGTTTTTTGGTTATAGAGGATTTGTATCGGATATTTTTGGGTTTCATTTTGAAATAGCAATCGGTTCCCCGTATGTACTTGAAGCCGGAATTACTTTCCGTTTCAAAACAAAAAAGAATAACGAATGAAGAAATACCTTCTGTTTTTTTCACTTTTCGTTTTTCACTTTTCATTCTGTACGGCACAGGATACTCTTGTTTTTAAGACGGGAGATAAAGTTGCCGTAAAAATTATATATGTTGGAGAGCAGCAAGTATTATACACTATTCCCAAGGAAGAAAGACAATTATGGGTTATGTCAAAAGAATTGAACGTTGTTAAATATGCAGATGGTAAATCTTATTCATTTATAAAAGTGCGGAAGATTAAGGACAGTATGCGCAGGGTTGAAAATCGGGACTACGGTCTGGTTAATATTAATGCAGGTATTGGTGTTAGCATTATTACATTTGCTACAGGAGGTAATGCTCTGTTTGGGGGAAATATTCATCTTTTATCAGAATCTCCGGCTTGTAATTTTACTATCGATTATAATTTTACGAATTATTTCACTATTGGCTTAGCGGGATCGTACCAATTTTTTACTGATAATCCCAATTCAGATGAGTATCTTAGTAATAATTACGCCTTTTGGGAAGCGGAACGGATTACCAGAAAAACTTTCGCTCTACGTTTTTCCTACTCTATCCTTTTAAAAGGTAGGCATAATTGCTATGCAGGAGTTAGAGCAGGAGAGTCGTTTTGGACTGACCGGATTATTTCCTATACTGCACCAACTCCTCCTCCAGGCTATGGTGGCTACCCAGAATATACAACAATGGCAGGGTCGGAACAAAGACTAAGTTTTCAACTATTTGCCGGTTATAGATATTTTCTGTCGAATAATATAGGATTTCATGCGGAGTTGGGAATAGGAACGCCATATTTTGCAGAAGCAGGTATTACCTTCCGGTTCAAAACAAAAAGAATTGAGAAATGAAAAAACATGTTATCTATTTTTTATTCTTCTTTCTTATGTATTCATACTGCAACGCACAAGATTCCCTTGCATTAGTAAAATCAAAAACCATTTCCTCAAAATACTCTATCTCTTTTGCTGTGGGTCTCAGTCCAGGTTTTGGTCTTTATTCTTTCGATGACGAAACCGGTAATTATTCTACCGGAGCATTTGCAGCGCCCGGAATGGATGCGAAGATAAATTTTGATTATCCTTTTAAAAGTCATAAACTTGAGTTGACAGGTACCTTAGGATATATCCATAATGCTTATGACATAAGTAATTATCTGAGTTACGAATATCTTACCAATTCAGAGATACTGACTAATGCATATGCTACAAGTTACGATATATTTTCTTTTTTAGCAGGTGTTAAATATCCCATCAGAAAAGGAAAATTTACATTTTCTGGAGAGCTTACGGCAGGTTTTTTAATTTGCCATACACCATCTATTTCATATATTGTACAAAATGCCACACCTAATTATGGTTATCCCGGCACATGGAATGAAACGCAATCATCGGGAACAGGCTAATCAATTGCATTGAATTTAGGAATAGGTATCGAATATAATATTTGTAAGAATATATTTTTCATGATTAGCGCCAACCGGTTTATAAGTACCCCATCCGTAGTTGTTAGCAGCACTACTACAGAACAATTCAACCCACCTTCACAAACCATAAATCTTACTATTCCCATTGTAATTTCAAGTTTAGAATTGGGAGCAGGATTTGAGTTTTGATTACCTTGTTGTCAAGAAGGAAATTACATTCTATTTCAAAGCAATAAAGTATAGATTGCCTAAAAAGTGATATAGTCAATAGGGTTTACCGGGCTACCCTGGTACCATAATTCAAAGTGAAGATGGGGACCGGTGGTTAGTTCACCCGAATTACCCACAATGGCTATTACATCGCCTGCTTTTACATTATCGCCTGCTTTTTTCATCAATACAGAATTATGCTCGTAAACAGATAGTATATTGTCTTTATGTTGGATGATAACCACATTACCGGTTGCAAGTGTCCATGTAGAGAGTATGATAGTACCATCAAGTGTAGCTTTTACAGCTTCATTTTCTTTCGAGGTTATATCTACCCCGAAGTGGTTGGAGACAGGATTAAATCCATTGGTGATAATGCCTTTTAAAGGAGCAAAAAAGAAATAGTCATTCAACCCGTTACCTGACTTATTAGCGCCATTAGCCAACGCCACATTATAGGGGTTTTGCGATTCTACTTCGGTTCGTAAAATAGAATCGGCATGAGAAGGAGGAGCAAATGCCTTAGCATGTTTGGATTTGCCGGTATCTGCTTTGCTGATATTGGTAGTATCTGTTCCATCCACCGAATCAGAGAGAATGCGCTTTATGTTACGGATATATTCGGCTCTTTCTTGCAAGGCTTCCTGCAATGAATCTGTTTTAAGGCTCAGGTTCAGTAAATCCCGGCGGATGTTCACATCGGCATAGCCCGGTATATATTCCCGTAAAGGGGTGAACGCCACCAAACTGATAACCACACCAATTAACACTACTATCAATCCTCCGGTAATCATTACCAAGGAGGAAAGAGACATACGGACAGACAGACGTTCCTCGAAAGTTTCTTCTTTCCGGATAATGAAAAAATACCTGCTACGTAGCCTTTTGAGTAAAGTCTTCTTGGGTTTCTCCTCTGCCATGCTGCAAAGATAGTATAGCTACACAATGTTGAATATTTGATTTTTAATGCTGGATGAAAATTCCCATTCAACATGGGTATTATATTCCGTCGTCATCCTTCTTGCTCTTGTCATGGTTTTCCTTAACAGAGTAAGCGGCTTCAAGCATACTGATATTATCAATCAGGTTATCAACATCCTTTACATGAAGACCATTGTATATCCCGCGGATACATCCTTCCCTATCTATCAAAAAGAAATGAATAAAGCCATTTTTATAGGATGTATCAACAGGCTGGTAGAAGGCATTAATGGCCAAATTATTTGCCATTCCGGAGTCTCCGCTTAAAAAAATCTGTCTTTTTCCGGCATGAACCATAGTGGCATAGTTACTCAAACTACTACTTGTTTCAAAATCGAGTGCGAAGGTGATTAATCGTAGTGCGGTGTCCCTATCAGTACGTGTTTCCACTCTATTCATTAAGATAGCCATAGAAGGTGATACTTTGGTATCATGCAAATGCTCAAAACAACAAACCCAAATTTTGCCCAATAAAAAAGTGGAGTTAAGTGTATTGCCGCCCTGACTTGCAAATTTAAACGGAGGTACGGAGTAGAAAACGGTATCCGTTTTCGTTTTACCATTTCGGTAATAACAATAGGATGCTTGGGTCCGTAATAAGGTAAGACGGACAAATGATTGTTCCTTACCTGCTACCAGGTAAACGTAAAATGCCGAGGGAAAAATGAGAATGAAAAGAAGTAAAAGGGTCTTTTTGGCTTTCACCTTACTGGTGCATTACTACACTCGAAATAATGTCTTTAATATGCCATGAATATACTCCTTCGGTAATGGTCATAAATGCCAGGTAAAAGATAAACAAAGTATATGGCGCAATTATGACATATTTCAGGGCTTTCTTTTCATCACCGAGGTGCATAAATACAAATACGATAAAGAATGCCTTAACAATGGTGAAGAAGATGAACATGTATTCTTTATTCAGTTCTTCTAAATGGGCAAAGGCGCCTATAAGCAAGCTCTATGAGCGTTACAATAAGCATTATCCAGAACACCATCCAGAGTTTTTTTCTTAAAACTTTTCCATGGGCTTCATCATGGATAGCCATTTGTTCGTAGTTCGGGAAGTCGGGATATTCTTCAAAAAAACTTGACATGTCAGTTTGAGTTTAAAAGGTCGTTTATAGTAAATAAAAGAAAGTAAATACAAATACCCATACTAAATCCACAAAGTGCCAGTATAATCCTGCTTTTTCAACCATTTCATAATGCCCGCGCTTTTCCATTACGCCGTTGGCAACCATGATAAGTATAATAAGATTTATAACTACGCCGCTAAATACGTGGAACCCGTGAAAGCCTGTAATGCAGAAAAAGAAATCTCCGAAAGTAGGCAGCATGGTATATGAATTCACTACTAAGTTAGCCCCTGTGAAATGCGGATTAACAATATGACGTCCATTCATAATATAGTCCCTGAAAACACCATGATAGGTATCGGAAAGCTCTGGCCCGGTAATGAAATGATACCATTCCCAGCATTGTGAACCGACAAATATCAAGCCCCCTATAATCGTGAATGCCAGCCACATAATAACCTGCTTGCGGTTTTTGCGGTGCCCGGCTTCAACAGCCAATACCATTGTTACGGAACTCATAATAAGGTCAAAAGTCATAAAGCCTACATAAGCAAGCGGCAGGTTTTTACCTTCCAGAAATGGGAAGTGATGGAATACCTCGTTAGGGTGAGCCCATTCCCCGGTAAATTTATGGCGCATGAAACCGTATGCACAGAGCAGGCTGGAGAATGTGAGAGCATCGGATACAAGAAAGAACCACATGAACAGCTTGCCGTAGCTAACACCAAAGGGTGATACGCCGCCTTCCCAGTCTTTTCGTAACGGTAACCGCTGAAGCTTGATTGGACATAATTTAAAGTAGGTTGTAGAATTAAAAATAGCTTTCGGGGCGCAAAATTAAAAAGTTTACCGTATGAAAGTAACAGACAAAAAATATTTTTTTCTTACCGCATAATGAGCATAAACAAAAACAGGTACACCCATAACCCGTCAAGAAAGTGCCAATATATGGCGCAAAGCTTTATACCTAAATGAGTTTTCAGCGCTATATTTCTTTCTGAGTGATTTGACATAAATCACTGAAAGGGCAATTAATCCCCCTAAAATATGGCATAGATGCAAAGCCGAAAGCACATATAAGTAAGACCCCGAACCGCTACTTTGGGCTCCGGTAAAGAAAATATCCTTACTGATAAGTATAGACCATGAAATAAACTGGCATACCCCAAAACCCACACCTAATGTAAGGGTTATCAGCACTGCTTTGGGTAGCATTGCGAGTGCATTTTTTCTCACCAACTGAACCACCCAGTTCATGGTAACGCTGCTTAAAATAATCAGGGCTGTACTTATCCAGAAGGTGAAGGGTAAGTCAAACTTGAGCCAGGTTCCGGTATCGCGACGAACGATGTATCCGCTGGTAAGTCCGGCGAACATCATAGCAATACTGATAAGACAAAGCCACAGCAAAAACTTCCTGGATTTTTCCTTTAATTCAGGACTCATTGCTTCTTGCGTTATTCCTATATCCTGAGCCATTATGTTGTATAAAATACGGTATAAAATTATCGCTGCAAATATAGGTTTTTATTCAGCGATACTGAAAAACGGCATAAAACGGCATAGCGTCGCCTGTCTAAACATCTGGTTGTGAGCCAATTCCTGAAGACTTGTGTCCCTAAAGGGTTTCAGAGGCTTTTTTAGTTTAGCAAAGTATAGGCAAAAATGTGATTTATATAACGGCAAAATCTTATCTCTGAATTATAATCTTTCCTTCTCCAACCAAACCCCCATTTTCTTTCCCCAAAGGGGTCCCTTCAGATAATACTCTGTAAAAATACATTCCGTCGGGTTTATCGCTAAGGTTAATGAGATTGTCACCCCCGCCTGTACCAGTTCGGGCAGGCTGAACTTGTTTCAGGGTCGCAAAATATATTTTCTCTCCTAAAACGTCATATATTTCAATAATAGGTTGGGATGCCGAAACCCGTCCGACCGATTCATCCGGGCGGGCAAGTTCGGCATGACCGAGCACAATAGTGAATACTCCATTATTCGGATTCGGATAAACTTTTACCTTTTCACTTTCTCCTTTCACCTCATTCGTTCCTGTTGATGTCGGAATATTCACACACACACTTTGCAAACATCCATTGGCATCGGTAACAGTGCAACAATAATCTCCCGAGCATTGGTTGGCTATGGTATCTGTTGCAAGTCCGCTGGGATTCCAGCTATAGGTGTAGGGGTTAGTTCCTCCGTTAACCACCGCCCATGCGGAGCCATCGCAAGTTCCGAAATCTGCTGAGGAATCGGCTACAAGGCTTAAAATGGATGGCTGGGTAATAGTAATACCGGCAGTTCCATTACAACCATTATTGTCAGTAACAATAACGCTGTAAGTCCCGGCGGATAGCCCTGTTGCAAGGGCATTAGTTTGGCTGAAAGCATCACTCCACGAATACGCATAGAAACCTGTGCCTCCTGAAGCAGTTGCAAAAATTGCCCCATCTGAATCTCCGTAACAGTTTATTGGAGTAGTTTCGTTTATTGTCGGCACAATGGCAGCCGGTTGAGTAATAATAGCTGTTGCAGATGCAGAACAGCCTCCATTATCAAGCACGATAACAATATACATTCCTGAGCTTAGTCCGGTTGCGGTGAGTGAAGTTTGCGTATTAGCATCGTTCCACAAATAAGTATATGGAGATGTGCCTCCGGTGGCTGCGTTGGCAGTTACACTGCCGGTGTTTCCGCCATTGCAAAGTAAATTTGTGACTGAAAAGATGCTTATTCCGGGAGCGGTTGCAGGTTGGGTAATAGTAACCGACGTGGTAGCGGAACACCCATTACTATTTGTAACAGTTAGGCTATATGTTCCGGCGCTAAGTCCCGTTGCATTAATAGTGCTTTCTCCATTTGACCATGAATAAGTAAAAGTAGAATCATAGCCCGTGATGATATATTCTATTCTCACAAACCCATTTCCTGTTCCGCTATCGGAAACTTTGGGCAGGGTATCTATAAAAAAGGAACCGCCGCCACCGCCACCAAGTCCTGCTGCACCTCCGTTATACCCGCCGCCGCCGCCGCCAATGCATTGACCAGTTCCAGCCATGTTTTTGCATATACCTCCTCCTCCTCCTCCAAATCCACCACCTTCGTATGCAACACGGAAATGATTAGCTTCGTCCATGCCTCCTAAAATTCCATATCTATATCCCGGGGCTCCGTTACTAAGCCATCCGGCACCTCCTGCGCCATATAAGACAGAATCCCCTCCATTACCACCCATTCCTCCTGCAGCACTTACATAGGCAGGGCTTCCTATAGTAGTTGTATTCGTTACCAAATTAATTCCTCCGGAACCACCAACATAACTATATCGATTATATCCGCCATACGAATAACCCGAGCCGCCCCCTCCTGCTGCTACAGCCAAAAGACCAATGGTTCCGGAAGGACTATGAAGAACTATATTGGAATCGTAAACCCAACTGGCTCCCCCTCCACCAATGTCTGTACCTTGTTGCCCAACGACTACCGAAAGAATATGCCCCGGTGTAACAGGACATACCCCTATAAAATTTGCACCATTACCGGTAGGAGTACCATAATTGCCGTGATCATTTCCACCCTCAGCTCCCCCAATGGTTAAAGTTATTGTACTTACGCTTGAAGGAACAAGAAAGTGTTGTACAACCGTATCTGCAGGAAAGTTGACAATAAGCGGAGATGTAAGACTTGCCACAGCATTCCCATTGCTCTCCCCGAAACAGGCAGGGTTTGATGTGGCTATATTTACGCTAAAAGCAAAGGGTTGTGTAATAGTAACAGAAGAAGTGACTGGACCACCACAAGCATCCGAGACGGTTATTGTGTATATTCCGGCGCTCAGCCCGGTAGAAACAGCAGTAGTCTGGCTGTTGGCATCACTCCACTGATACGTAAACGGAGGGGTTCCGCCGCTGATGCTTACGCTTGCAGAGCCTTCACTTTCATTATAACAACTTTCATTATTAATAACTATTGCCGAGTCACTAAAATCAATAGTTAGACCAACCCTCATAACAGCAGTTCCTGTATCACTACATGCATCTATAACCGTGACAGAATATGTTCCCGCGCTTAGTCCACTAATAGAACTCTCTCCGTCGGTAGAAGTTGCCGTATCTCCGTTTGACCAGGAAAAGTAATAAGGCGGGTCGTAGTTGCTTTCATCAATAATTGATACACTCCCATTCGCTATACCGAGGCAAGTTGTGTTGCTAACAGTATAATAAACCTCGAAAGGCTCGTCATCACGAATAGTAACAACCACGGTCACGGTATCAGGCATGGTATCCGTCACCGAAATAGTGTAAGTGCCAAAGCTCAATCCTGTAGCGCTGGAACTATCGCTTACGGAGGGAGTCCAGGTATAGGTATAAGGTGATACTCCACCGGATACAGATAGGGTTATACCATTGTAAGGACCATTCAAACAGTTGGTACTTGTAACCGTTGGAAATACTCCCAGCCCTCCGCTATTATTATTATTCCGGCACAAATAAATATTCGTTCCGGCGAATCCCGTTGTATTAACATTAGTATCCCATCCAGGTTCCACACGTCCACTATCATTAAGTGTAATATGCCCTCCGCTACTCACCGTTCCTCCGCTGCCTATAATCCCACCGCTACCCGACACTTTGCAATTATTCCCTGCAGAATCCAGCACCAACAAATATAAATATCCGTAAGAAGATAATCCAACAAAAGCAAACCCTCCACTTTTTGTTTGTATCATCGGTTTGTTCTCCATATTTATGGAACCACCATAAGTATATGTTTGCTTCAAATTTCCTACAGAATCGAACTTTACAAAGTACAAATTGGTTCCACTATCTCCGTAAGAACTTGTATAACCCCCTATGGCAAAATCTCCTTCCCGGGTTTGGAAAATAGATTCACCGGCATCCACGTTTGTTCCTCCTATAGTCCGGGTCCATTGCAGGTTTCCTGAAGAATCAAGCTTTATGGCATATACATCTCCATTTACCGTGTCGTTAAAAGAATAGGTATTTCCAGTTATGGCATACCCTCCATCCCTGCTTTGAATAATAGAATTACCAACGTCATTCTTCCTTCCCCCTATAGTCTTAGTCCATTGAAGATTACCACCGGAATTGAGCTTTATGACATATACATCATAACCTCCCGCACCATAAGCATCCGTCTCTCCCGTTATGGCATATCCTTGGTCTTTTGTCTGTATAATAGAGTAGCCTTCGTTATCAGCGATTCCTCCTATTGTTTTAGTCCATAATACATTTCCTATGGAGTCTAATTTCAGAACATACACCTCTGTATCGGCTAACATGAAAGAGGAAGCGGAACCTGTAATTGCAAAACCCCTGTCAGCAGTTTGAATGATAGAATAGCCAATATCGCCCCGTATCCCTCCAATGTTTTTAGACCATAGGGAATTGCCCGCAGAATCAAATTTCATAACAAAAACATTCGGAACACTTTGATTATATATATCAGTGTAACCTGTTATTACATAACCGCCATCGGGGCTAAGCGTTATAGAATTACAAAAACTATTAGTAGTACTCTTAATATTCGGCAACGGTCCAATGAGATTAGACCACTGCCTAACACCATTTGAATCTAATTTAACTAAATAACTCTGAGCAATGCCAGAATGGTCTGCACCAATTCCGCTTGCTAAATAGCCTCCGTCTTTGGTTTCTGTAATGGCAGAACACGTTAAAATTTCTCCCGGGCTTATTTCAACCGCCAATGTTTTCTGCTGGGCATTTACAAGAAGTGAAAAACTAAAAGTGAAAAGCGAAAAACAAAAAAGTAGTTTCTTTACCCTCATAGCGTTACTTACAAAAAGTAAAGATAGAGATTTATTTGAATAAAAAAGAAAGTACTTATAAGCACTATTATCTCACTCCGTGTAAATTGTATTCATTTTTACTCTATGTAACAGGAAATTCTTACACAGAGAAATACAAGAGATATAGGAAGAGGTGCACTGAGATTTGAGGCTGAGACACTACTCGTTTTTCGTTTACTGGAAACAACAGAGCATAGCCTTACCCATGACCCCTAATGGTCATAACTCATAACCTATAACTAAGCCTACTGTCCTATTTCCTTCTTATATGCTTCTGCTGAAAGTAAATCGTTTATAGCTGAAGCATCGGTAATAGACATTTTAATCATCCACCCATCACCATAAGGGTCTTTGTTTACCAACTCAGGGTTTGCTTCCAACTTGGGGTTGGTTTCCAATACTTTTCCCGATATAGGCATAAATAAGTCTGATACAGTTTTTACTGCTTCCACCGTACCAAAAAGAGCACCATGAGCAACCTCCTGCCCAATAGTTGTAATATCAATAAACACAATGTCACCCAATTCACTTTGCGCAAAGTCAGTAACGCCAACATAAGCTTCGTTACCGTTTACGCGTATCCATTCGTGATCTTTGGTGTATTTAAGGTCTTCGGGAAAATTCATTTAAAGTTTTTTTAGGGCGGCAAATATAAAACCAATTTTTCTACTTTTGCAACTATTAATCAAGCTATCCTTGAATATGAACGAAGAAATGCAGATGATTTTAGACGATGCCAAGGAACAGATGGAGAAAGCCATCAGTCATTTGGAAAATGAATTAGCCAGAATCCGTGCCGGACGTGCCAACCCTGCCATGCTCGAAAATATACAGGTAGATTATTATGGGAATAGGACCCCGTTAAGGCATACTGCCAATATTAATTCACAGGATGCCCGCACCCTTATTATACAGCCCTGGGAAAAGGCTATGCTGGAACCTATTGACAAGGCATTGCAGGCTGCCAACCTGGGCGTAACCCCTCAAAATGATGGAAATATTATCCGCCTTGCTTTTCCGGCTCTAACAGAAGAACGGAGAAAGGAAATGGTTAAAAAAGTTAAAGTTGAATCAGAAAATTGCAAGATAAGCGTCCGTACCATTCGCCGGGAAACCAATGAAGCCCTGAAAGGTTTGTTGAAAGATGGGGTACCTGAAGACGAAGTGAAAGAAGGAGAAGAAAAAGCCCAAAAGCTTACGGATGAGTTTATCATAAAAAGTGATAAACATGCCGAAAGCAAAGAAAAAGAGATACTAACGGTTTAAATTTGGGTTGGTCTTTAAACTCTTATCTCTGCTCAAGGTCTAAAACGAAACTTTTACCATGAAAAAACTATCTATTCTTATAACCTCTTTATTAGTTGGAGGGATATTTGTCTTTACTTCCTGCACCAAAACCGGCGATCAGGGACCAGCCGGGCAAAACGGGGCTACAGGAGCCACAGGACCAGCCGGACCTGTTTTATATGGAACTATTGATGGATATGTATTAATGAGTAACCAGTATGGTATTGCTGTAACAAATGCCTATGCGCACGGTTACATCCTGTTGAAAAACTCCACCACCAATGCAGTAGTTGATTCAGTAATTGCCGATAGCACAACAGGCGCTTATTCTATGGCCAATGTTCCGACAGGTACTTATAATATGTACACCATGTATTCGGGTTACGGATTAAACTTGCGCCAGAATTTAGAATTTACCGGAGGTACTGTTTTAGTTGATAATAAAATTGCAGCCATACCTACTTTTACCATTACCGGTGTGTCAGATTCTATTCGGCACAGAACAAGTATAAATTACTTATACGGAACCATTGCCGCTGACCCTAACGGAGCAAGAACGATATTGGTATTCGTAGGAAGTAGCTCCTCCACTTCAGCCAACCCGGGTAGCTATAGCTTTACCGATAATGTAGTTATTCCCGCTGACTCAACCACTTTTACGGTACAAACCCCTTTAAATACCTTTTATGCTGCGGGCTTTGCTTCCGGAAGCACTGCGTATTTTGCTGTTTATGGCGCTGCAAACAACTACACTTATGGCGATTATGTAGATATTGCCACAGGTCAAACTGTTTATACTGCAATAAGTGCAGCTCCGTTTGGCACTTTGGGCGGGGTGAGATTGCCTTAATTTTTTTTTGTTTAATGGTTAGAAATGCGGGGGAGTTTTTCTCCTGCATTTTTTATTTACCTTCATCCTTTCTTTTTAGTATGAAGAGTTATCCGTTTAATGTCCGCGTATATGGTATTTTGATTGGTGCCAATCAACAAATTCTGGTTACTGATGAATTAGTGCATGGTAAATATATTACCAAGTTTCCCGGCGGTGGACTGGAGTTTGGAGAAGGAACCATAGATGCCATTAAAAGGGAAATGATGGAAGAAACTGGCATTACGGTAAAAGTAACCGGACACTTTTACACGACCGATTTCTTCCAGGTTTCGGCATTCAATCCCTATTCACAAGTGATTAGTATTTATTATTTACTGAAAGCAATTTCTCCTATCGATGTCCCTATTAAACAAAAACCCTTTGACTTCGACGAAGAGAAAGAAGGTGCTATTAGTTTCCGGTTACTCCCGTCAAAAAGTATTTCAGAAGAACACTTTACTTTTCCCATTGATAAAAAAGTAGCGACACTATTAAGAGAAAGATTTCTTGAGAAATGGTACACTGATGACACAGATGTTACGGATTAACACAGATGAAATCCGCAAAAATCAGTTAAATCTGTGCCATCCGTGTGCCATTGTATTTTCTTAAAACGCCTCTTGAATAGTCAAGTAATATTCCACCGTTACTCCATATCCCACATCAAGCCTCACATTAATGTGTTGCTTTTTTCGTAATTATATCTAAGCCCCACTCCTTCTGCAAAAACCGGGCTTGGTGTTTCAGGGAAGGTATTATAGTTACCATAAAAGGCCATAGTGCCAAAAGCCACCACCCCTACCCTACCGACTATATGCAGTCTCGCTTCTGCCTGTAAATAGCTTATAGCATCGTCCCGGTAATACCCCATATAGTAGCCACGTATCTGTTTAGTTCCACCTATTTGCGACAGTTGGTTAAAGGGAACATCTCCCCAGGTAAACTGGTTATGCTGGTTTAGCGCCAGCACCAATGGATTTGCAAGCTGGTGATACCATGCCACATCAGTAACCACCTTATCAAAAGCAAAAGTAGAACCAAGCAAGGGATAATTAAAGTAAGATGTAGCCCTGATATACCACCCATAATGAGGATAAAAAATATGGTCCCTCGTATCATAGAGCAAATCTATTCCTCCGCCGGATGTGGTACTTCCTGTGCTGCCTCTTATAGTATCTGCGGCTAAAGAACCTCCGGGCTGTTTGGTTCCAATTACATCATTTTCATAATAGTAGTCTAATCCGGCATAAAAGTGGGTAGTTATTTTCCTATACGCATTTAGAAATATTTTCGGGAAACGCACATTGTAAAGTTCTTTAGGAACCCTTGCTTCACCTATTCCCCAATAATAATAACTGTAGTTATAGTAGTCTGCCTCCCCTTCGAGGTAATACGTGTTGTTTTTGGTATATATCTGGTAAGGAACATAAATATAATCTTGCTTGTTTTGGGAATAGGCTACAAAGGCTGCTATCAGGCTGTTTTTGGTTACGCTGTCATTGGAACATTTAAAGGGAGTTAAGCCACCTACACCAAATAAAAAGCGGGTTTCGGGAGCATACGATATTACCGGGACTAACCTGATTTCTAATTTTTTATCTTTATGCTTATGGGCAGTATCGTTTGCAGATGCAAAACAGGTTACATGCAATAAAAAAAGGATAACTACACCAAGTAATTTTTTCAAAAGCCGGATTATTTTGAGCTGCTAATATACGTTAGATAGGAAATGAGCTATATGACATGAATTGAATAGCATGGATTAGAATTCCGTTTTGCAAAAAACGTCCCAATTTTGTCCCGGCAATCTTTAAAGTGCTTTTTGTATGTGTTTTAAGCCCGGTCCATTTCCCCTCCTGACTTAATGAAACTTTATAATAGAAATAGCACGATAAGACAGATTCAGCAGTCCTGATAAGGTAAATATGGCCGTTATACTTACATCATTACAACTACTCTTTTTCCGACTGGAATATCCAAATTCCACAGGTTAGAAATATCCTTTATTTTCACCTTGATAGTTTCGACCTTTAGCTTACCATCAACAGCAAGTTGAAACATTTCGGGCAATATCTCCGTGAATAATTTGTCAACCTGTTCCCTCGACCAGCTCCCCAGGCCGGAACCCGTTAACTGGATATTTACACTTCTTAAGTTTTCTGCCGATAACTGGATTAAATCTCCGGTAATAGCACCCACGGAAACATATTTTGTTGTATGAGTAAAGTTACCTTTCCCTTTTAAACAGGCTAATATCATCTCGGCAGTATGCCCCCATAAATAGTCAATAATTATATCAACCGGCGTAAGGGTATGCAGTTCCCTGATATTCGCCATAAATTCCTTATCATCCTGTTCCACTGAAATTATTTCATCTGCCCCCAATGCCAGCAAATCCTGCAATGATTTATTGTTTCTTCCCGTTACTATAATTTTTTTAGCCCCATAATGTTTTGCAATTTGTACCGCAACCCTGCCTGTAAATCCGGTTGCCCCGTTAATAAAAACAACATCACCGGCTTTTATTTCGGCCTTATACTTCAAAGCCATAGCAGCGCCTATCACTGCATTCGGCAAGGCCGCGGCAGTCGCATCATCCAATCCATCGGGCAGTTTTACTACCCGGTCTTTCCGAATGATTGCTTTTTCTGCCATCATACCACCGACACCCATTCCATACACCTTGGAACCATCCGGCAAAAGGCAAACCCCGTCTCCGCCAACAACATGCCCTTCGTGCCCATGCGCTTCACTTGAATAATGCTTGCCCGATGCCCTGTTTTTATCCAAGTGCTTTATGGAGACAGCTTTAACAGTTGCAACTAATTCGTCTTCATCATGTGAAATGGGTTCCGGAAAATCCACATATTGGGGTAATTCTCCTTTTTGATAAATAACCGCAGCTTTCATACCTATAAATTTATGAAAACAAAATTATGGAATTTTACACTGACTGGTATTGGGGGATAGCTCCTTTCTCCCAAACAGCTATTATATCATTGGTCAGCCGGAACATTATGTTCCAGAACTCAGGGGTCATTTCAATTCCATCGGAGTTAAAACTTTTGCTTAGTTCATCTAACAAAACCCGAAAAGATATATTCAGTTTTGCCTGCTCTTCCATTGCCTCGGCACCCTCGATAACCTCATACACCCCGGGCAGTTTCTTGTGATGATGAAGAAGCATGCTGAATTTTTGGTAGTGACTTAAATGTCCTTTAAACCAGCCAGGGTCAAACTCCTTTCCTTCCCGGAGTTTTGGAGGGCGGAAATCGGCAGGCACCACCTTATTATCTGCACCTTCGCCTTGTTCAATAATTGCCTCCATAGCTTTTAATACCGTTTGAATAGAGTTTATCTCCTGGCTGAACCCATGGTTCTTACCTTCCTTGTTATGATATTCGTGGAAAGATTTTTTTTGCTTTGTGTTGTATTTATCTCCCACATAACATTCATTCCAAAAATGAAAAATGCCTTCCTGTAGCGCAGCATACATTTCTGCAATACTGTGATAGGTATGCTTTTCTTCCCAGTTAATTTCAACCTTTTTTTGAGGCAATTCTATCGCACAGAAAAGCTTTAGCGATGACTCATTCAGGGCACCGGGTTTACAACTATAATCTCGCAAATGGTGCGGAAGGGTTTCTTTGAGCGGATGAATAAAAGGGATCCCTCTGCTATCATCATATTGCGGGGTGTGAAATAGGGGGGAATACCCCAAAGCATTACAAATATTACATATCAGCTCCAGGTGGAGCATCTCCTGTATTACAACAGATTGGATAAGCTTAGCGGAGTCAGGATAATCACGCTGCTTTAGTCCCTTCAAT
Source organism: uncultured Bacteroidota bacterium (assembly GCA_963767125.1). GTDB lineage: Bacteria > Bacteroidota > Bacteroidia > JABEUT01 > JABEUT01 > JABEUT01. The sequence continues at coordinate 240,181 of CAVYDB010000049.1, forward strand.
TCTTTTATAGAATATAAGGAGGTAAGGTAAAGCGGAATTGTCCAGAACTCAACATCAACAGCATGTTGCAAGTGCCGGTACAAATCATGTTTTGACCAAAGCAAGGGAGTTTTCATGGTAGCACAAACTACAGCATTAATGTATGCAAATGTAGCTTTGTTCTACTTACAAAAACAACGGGCTTTCAAGAAAGGGAGATATTGGTGTTCCCGATTTAGTAAATTCCCCTGTAACGGATGGCTTTTTCAAGCTTTTTAAAGGCTGTGATATAAGCCCCGAGGCGCAAGGTGGTTTTGTATTGTTTGGAATTATACCAAACCTGTTCAAACGCCTGTTGCATATATACATCGTGCCTGTTATTCACTTCGTCTTCTTTCCAGTAATATCCTTGTTGGTTCTGCACCCATTCAAAATAAGAAACGGTTACCCCGCCTGAATTGGCAAGAATATCGGGAACAATAATAACACCTTTGCTTTGAAGGATGTCATCGGCTTCCACTTCGGTAGGACCATTGGCTCCTTCAACTATAAGTTTAGCCTTTATTTTTTGTGCAATATCTGCAGAAATCTGGTTTTGCAACGCAGCCGGAACTAATACATCCACATTCAGGGTCAATAATTCTTCGTTGGTAATCAGTTCTCCACCCGGAAAGCCTTCTAAAACTCCACCATGTTTCTTTTGGTGCAGAAGGGCTTTATCCAAGTCAATGCCCTTTTCATTGTAAAATGCCCCGGTATAATCTGAAATAGCAACTACATTAATATTTTTAGAACGTAATAATAAAGCTGCAAAACTGCCTACGTTACCAAAGCCCTGAACGGCAGCAGTAGATTTTTTGCGGTCAATGCCAATTTTTTTCATGGCTTCCAGCGTATGAATCATAACGCCTCTTCCGGTAGCGGCTTCACGTCCTCTTGAACCACCTAATGTAATAGGTTTGCCGGTTACCACACCTGGGAGATAACCTCTGTTCAACTTTGAAAACTCATCTACAATCCAAGCCATTTCACGTTTACCCGTTCCCATATCAGGAGCAGGAATATCACGGTCTGGTCCGAAAATATCGCACATGGAATGAGTGTATTCACGGGTAAGTCTTTCTAATTCTCCGCTCGACATTTTGCGGGGGTCACAGGTTATTCCGCCTTTAGCTCCGCCTAAGGGCAAACCTGCAACAGCACATTTATAGGTCATCCAGGCAGCTAATGCTTTTACTTCATCATCATTTACATCGGTGGCATAACGTATCCCTCCTTTGGAAGGGCCTAAATACGTGGAGTGAATGATACGATAGCCTTCAAACACTCTTATCTTCCCATTATCCATCATAATCGGGAGGGTAACCTTCACTTGTTTTTGAGGTACTCTGAGAATTTCAGCTATATCATCAGGAAGATTATAGATGGATGCAGCCTTGTTGAACCGGGCGAGAACAGCCTCATACATATCTAACGATTTATGTTTTTTTGGAGCGGGGGAAGATGCAGTTGCTTTACTGGATTTTGCCATAGTTTGATTTTTTTAAGGGCGCAAAGGTAGAAAAATGTAGGAAATCCAATTAGTATGGGCATTTTATATTCTAATTTTACCAAGAACAAGTTCCTTAATTTGTCTTGCTATTTCAAAATATTTCTCGGCTTCTGAAAGTTCTGGTAAAAGAAAGTTGTCTGCATAACGTACCTCAACTGCATATACATCAAGATTTTCAAAATTGATGGATTGAAAATCCTTGTCAATTTTTGAGCAATCTTCCTGTAACTTCTTGATATCATGGATTTTTTCAAAGTCAACTCCATTCGCAAAGAGAAAGACTTTGAGATATTTTTCTGCACATTGCTGACAGTGAAAACAGGCTGCATCCAAAACCTGCGGTTTTGAATGAATCAGGTTTTCTGCTGCAGACAAATCGTTTTCTGCCTTAATTATGAGTTTTTGAATATATTCCTTTTCCTTAGGGTTCATAGCTCCATACCCTCTTTCATGGCTGACCGTACCACATGCCCTTTGAGTTCTTTTTTTTCATGCACTTCTTCTTCGCTATTTAAAAGCACATCTACAGGTGCGTCAAGCGCATGTACTAAAGCCCCGTGCAACTTACCCAGCCAATTTATTTTTTCTTTTGCAGGAATAGTGTTTTTAGTTACAATCAGTAAATCATAATCACTGTTTTTTACACTATTTCCCCGAACCATTGAGCCAAACAGCACAACTCTGGCATCGGGTATTATGGAATGCACAGTAGTTTTAATAGTATTTCTAACTGAAGGGTTTACCATAATACAAAGGTAGAGATTTCTAAGTTACCTATGTGCACTTTGTGGAGAACAAGAGTAAGCAATAAAATCCTTTGTTGCTAATTTGGTCCAAATAAGAAAATAAAAGTAAATTTGTTTACGTGGGGAAAATTGGATGAGGTTGAAAGGATTAAAGAAGCATTTCGAATTTAACAAATATATTTTTGCATAATTAAAAAAACATGAAAAATAACTTGCATAGATTAAGTAAAGTTGCAAAGGAACTTAACCTTAGTGTAACATCACTTTCTGATTTTTTAATTTCGAAGGGGTATAAAATAGATTCGGATCACACTACTAAAATTAGCAATGAACAATGTGTTATTGCAAGAAAGGAATTTAAAGGCGATAAGAAGATAAAGAATTATGCTAGGCTATTGCAAGCCAATAAGGCTGAGAGAAAAAGTTCTTCCCTTAATAACAAACAGAAGAAGAAAGAAAGGAATAAAATACCATATAGGGCAAAAACTATGCCCAGTTTAAGTAAAGACCAAATATTTCATCTCCAATCAATTAAAGATGAGGTTAACCCACAACTAAAAGCCGGGATTAATAAAAAGCATAATAAACAAAACTATTCTTTTGATAATTACAAATCCTTGAAATCTGAGAAGAAAACAAAAAGAGATAAAAAGAAAAAAGTGCGACGCAAAAGCTACTTATCTAATTACACGCTGAGTGAACCTACTCTAACATCCTCTTATACAGTAGGAATATCTGTTAAAAAACAGGGTAAACTAGAACCATCGAAAGTATATAAAAAAGGACATACTCCAGATTGGGGTAATTATGGTTTACAAGACGATTAGTTCTGTTTCATATAGAAGCGTAATTTAATCTACAACAACTGTAACTCCGCCCTCTCCGCTTTACTCCCAATAACAATAGCATTTTGCTCATACTTTTTACCAAGTTCTTCTGCCATATTTTTATCAATGCCAAGAATCAGAAAGCTCCTTTCGGGGAGCCAGTTTGGGTCAGTGCCAATACCTTCACCTTCAAATATTTTGTAGTTAACCAAATCCTTTTTCAATTCTGCTAAACGCAAATAATTATCCACTTTCGGGAATCTAAATTTTGTTGAATGTGGGTTATAGGGCGTGATAAACGCCCATTCGGTACAATTATTTGCAATTAATAAATCATCCAATGCTGGACAGTTGTAACCTATTCTTATTTCAATAGAGGTATTAAATACTTTAAAAATAGTTGTATTGTACGCTTCGAGTAGAGATTTATCTAAAGTCATAAATAATCAAGTCCATTCATTTCTTCTGCCACATAAAAAGGTGCTGATTTCCCGTGTAGGTTTTATTTATATCCTTGGAAAGAAGTATCAACACGAAATCTATAAATGGCAGCACACCAAATACCCCTCCTACAGTGACAATATAAATTAATGGAACATTTCCCGAAGTGCCTAAATACATTCTGTGCAACCCAAAAACCCCAAGCGGAAAAGCCAACAAGGCAGCAACAAGCCGGTGCTTTTTATGATGGATTGTATCTTTTGCGGATAAGTTTAAGGAATCAGGAAACGAAACCTGGCATTGCAGAACTTGTCCCTCTATTATTTTCATGGGAACATCAATATTCTTTCCTTGCACTGCTACAATAGAAAACAATACCCAACACAAGAAAAAACAAATTGATTTTCTCATCAATAAAAAAGAAAGGGATTTTTTATTTCCTGCAAGTTACATAGCAGCGGCAAACCGCCTTGCTACTTCATCCCAATTCACTACATTCCAAAAGGCTGCAATGTAATCGGGTCTGCGGTTTTGGTATTTCAGGTAGTAGGCGTGTTCCCAAACATCCATACCAAGGATAGGAGTTCCCTTACATTCTGAAATGTCCATTAAAGGGTTATCCTGGTTAGGAGTGGAGCATACATTTACCTTACCACCTGTTACACAAAGCCACGCCCAGCCTGAACCAAAACGTGTAGCGCCTGCATCAGCAAACTTGGTTTTGAAATCGGAAAAAGAACCAAAAGCTGCATTAATAGCGTCAGCCAGTTTACCGGAAGGCTCTCCTCCCCCACCCGGTTTCATAATCGTCCAGAAAAGGCTGTGGTTAAAATGCCCTCCGCCATTATTTCTAACCGGCATAGGGTATTTGGAAATATTTTTGCAGATATCTTCAATGCTCATATCTGCTTCGGGCTTGCCTTCAAGGGCTTTATTCAAATTAGTAACATACGCGTTGTGATGCTTGCCATGGTGAATTTCCATAGTCATAGCGTCAATATGGGGTTCCAATGCATTATATGCATAAGGAAGTTGCGGAAGTGTGAATGCCATAAGAGTTGAAAGTTTATAAAGTTATAAAGTTTGTAAAGTTCTTGAAGACAAAGTTAGTGAAATTTGAAATGTCCACACTGTTTATTTCTCCTATATAACTTCTTAAATTCATCGCCACAGATTCACAGATTAGAAAACGAAAGAGAAATCTGTGAATCTGTGGCTATCTTACATTAGACTTATTTGAGCAGTTCCCTTGCTATAACTAATTTTTGAATTTCGGAAGTACCTTCGCCAATGGTGCAAAGTTTGGCATCACGGTAAAATTTTTCCACCGGGAAATCTTTGGTGTAACCATATCCTCCGAATATCTGAACAGCATCGTTCGCTACTTCCACCGATATTTCAGAGGCATAGTATTTTGCAAAGGCGCTTTCCTTGGTAGATTTAAGGTGCCTGTTTTTAAGGTCGGCAGCCTGGTAGGTGAGTAATTCTGCCGCTTCAATCTTGGTCGCCATATCAGCAAGTTTAAAAGCTATCCCTTGAAATTCGCTGATAGGTTTATTAAATTGTTTTCTCTCTTTCGCATATTTTACCGAAGCATCCAGCGCACCCTTGGCAATACCCAATGCCAGCGAAGCAATAGATATTCTTCCGCCGTCAAGCACTTTTAACGCTTGAACAAAACCTTCCCCTTCCTTGCCCATCACCTGGCTCTTGTGAACCTTGCAATTGGTAAATATTTGCTCAGCAGTTTCAGATGCCCTCATACCCAGCTTATTTTCCTTCTTGCCAGTGGTGAATCCGGGTGTGCCTTTTTCCACAATAAAAGCCGTCATGGCATGTGAATCGCCTTTTTCGCCGGTACGAGCCATCACTACAGATACCTGCCCAGTAATGCCATTGGTAATAAAATTCTTGGCTCCGTTCAGTATATAATAGTCACCCTCTTTTACAGCCGTTGTAGCCATATTCCCGGCATCGGAACCGGTACCAGTTTCAGTCAACCCCCAGGCTCCAATCCATTCGCCGGAAGCCAGTTTAGGTAAGTATTTTTTTTTTTGTTCTTCATTGCCGAATTGCAAAATATGCCCTGTACACAGGGAATTATGCGCCGCAAAAGATAGACCTATGGAACCACAAATCCTTGCTATCTCAACAATAGCGGTAATGTATTCAAAGTAACCGAATCCTGCTCCTCCGTATTCTTCCGGAACAAGGACCCCCATAAACCCTAATTTGCCTAATTCCTGAAATACTTCCACCGGAAACTTCTGGCTTTCATCCCATTCCATGATATAAGGTTGGATATGTTCCTTCCCGAATTTGCGAAGGGTATCAGCAATCATTTGCTGGGTTTCGCTGGTGGAGAAATCAATGGCAGAGGCTATAGTAGTTTCGGCAGTGGTCATAGGTTAGTTTTTTGCAAAGATAATGTTTAGCTAATAAAGAAATTCTACTTTTGCGGCTCTTACTATCAATTACTTATGAAAACTACTCTTTTAACAGGATTCCTAATTACATCTTTTGGAATATTTGCCAATGCCCAATCCACTTCTACAGGAGACCCGGATTTAAAATCGAAATGGCATTATAAAATTGTAAACCGGATACATGTTGACAGCGATTTCCGCTGGGATTATGCGTCTGTAGATGAGGCAACAAACAGGCTATATATTTCCCGTGCTACCATGGTACAAGTTCTTGATTTAGGAACATCGAAAGTAATAGCCACCATTCCCAATACCAATGGAGTTCATGGAATAGCCCTGGCACAAGACCTCAATAAAGGCTTTATAAGCGATGGAAAAGATAGTGCAGTTACCATTTTCGATTTGAAAACGAATGCCGTTATCGAAAAAGTATTAGTTACGGGCAAAAACCCGGATGCAATAGTATATGATAAAGTTACGGGAAGGGTATTCACCATGAACGGCAAAACCCATAATGCTACCGTTATAGATGCAAAAACCAATGCTGTTATCGGAACAATAGCATTAGACGGCAAGCCGGAGTTTTGTGTAGCCGACGGAAAAGGCAAACTATATGTAAATCTTGAAGATAAAAGCGCCATTGAAGAAATAGATGCCAAAGAAATGAAAGTACTTCGTCAATGGTCCATAGCGCCTGGCATGAGCCCGACGGGTTTGGCAATAGATACAAAAAACCGCAGGCTATTTTCAACTTGTGGTAATGAAATAATGGTGATTTCAGATGCGAATAAAGGCACAGTAATTACCACCCTACCTATTGGGGAAGGTTCGGATGCGGCTGCTTTCGACCCGGAGAAAATGCGTATCTTCAGTTCAAATGAAGAAGGAAACCTTACCGTGGTTCAGGATAGCGCCGACACTTATAGAGTTTTGGAAACTTTCCCTACTGAGAGATGGTCGAGAACGATGGCAATAAACACGAAAACACATCACATTTATCTGCCATCAGCTATAATGAAGCCTCTTCACCCTGTAAGGGCAGGTATGGAAAGACCCAGACCCCAGCCAAGACCGGGTACTTTTGTAATACTGGATGTTGAGCCGATAGAGAAAAATTAGTCCACGGTTGAAACTGTGGGGTAATTTTATACTGCCCCTGCCCAATTCAATCGGTCTGAAGCCGGAAACTGCCAGGGCGCGCCATTGTTTTCAATATTGTTGAGCATCATGGCAAGTTCCTGTGGGGCTGCGCTCTGCTCCATTACAAGGTAGCGGCGAATATCTATTATGATAGATAAAGGGTCAATATTTACAGGGCATTCCAGGGTACAGGCATTGCAGGAAGTACAAGCCCACACTTCTTCCGGCAGAATATAATTGTTCAGAAGGGACTTTCCGTCGTCAACAAATTTTCCATTTTTAGCTATATTCTTCCCCACTTCTTCAAGACGGTCTCTTGTATCCATCATTATTTTGCGGGGAGATAATAGTTTGCCCGTTTGATTTGCCGGGCAGCTTGATGTACATCTCCCGCACTCGGTACAGGAATAGGAATCCATCAGTTGTTTCCAACTTAAATCAAACACATCCTTAGCGCCGAAACGTTCCGGGGGAGCAGCACTCGTTGTTTCGGGCGGAGCCTGTTCCGGGTTTAGCATCAGTTTAATCTCTTTCGTTACAGATGCCAGGTTGGTAAACTCACCTTTTGGCTTCAGGTTAGAATAATACACATTCGGGAAAGCCAATATAATGTGAAAATGCTTGGAGTAAGGCACATAATTCAGGAAGGCAAGAATGCCAATGATGTGAAACCACCAGCAGAAATGCTCTATAAATTCAAGGGAAGAAACAGGGCTGTTTTCCAATATCCCGGTAAGCATATTGCTAATGGTGAAGCCGGAATATTGTGCATTGGTGGCTCTCTGTATCAGGGTATCTGATGTATCGAGCATCAGGAAAGCAATCATCAGCAATATTTCGGTAACGAGGATAATATTAGCATCAGAGCGGGGCCATTTAGTCATTTCTCTTGACCAGAACCTTTTTAGTTTGGCTACATTTCTTCGTAATAAAAAAGTGACACAGGCTATTATAACGCCTACAGCAAGAAACTCAAACGCAGAAATAAGAAAAGTGTAAAATGAGCCGAGAAAGGAAAATATCCGGTGCGTGCCTAATACTCCGTCAATAAGGATTTCCAGCACCTCGATATTGATGATGATAAAGCCAACATATATTAATATGTGCATAATGCCTGCCAGCGGGCGTTTCACCATTTTAGTCTGACCAATGGCAACCATAAACATGGTTTTCCAACGTTCAGTAGGATGGTCTTTTATATCTAAAGGTCTCCCCAGATTAATATTATCAATAATCCTCCTTACTGCTCGGGTAAAAGAAACAATGGCTGCAAGAAGAACTACCATGAAAATAATCTGCGAAATCACCGGAAGTAAATATTGAATATTAGTTAATTAGTGACGTGATGAAAACAGAATACTATTCTAAAAATCTTAAATCTTATTTTCTAAATTTTAAATTCATACCTGAGTTAGTCTTTTTTTCCGAAAACAGAAAAATGCACATAGCGCTTAGGATGCAGGCGGAAGTCAGTCAGCAGTTGTGTAAGCTGGTCCGATGCCCTCGAAAGATGATTATACAGAGCCGTATCTTTCGCAAGCATACCCATATTGCCTTGTCCCCTGTTTATCCTGCCCATAATTTCCGCTGTATAATAAAGGGCGCTGTCGGCATTGTTAATAGCGCTTTGAATTCTTGCTTTCGCAATAGTATCGCTGATATTGGCAAAATTGGTGACTATTTTATTCAGGTTATTACTGTTTTTGGCAAGGGTTGTTGAAATTTCATCTATCTTGGAAAGAATAGACGAGATATGTGTTTTTTCAGTTCCCATAAGGTCGTCCACGCTGGCAGTTGTATTTTCAATATGCTTTAAGGAAATCCGAATACTCTGGATACTTTGAGTGAGATTATTACGGGTATCCTTTGTAAAAATGCCGTCAATTATTCCAATTGTAGTGTCGATGGATGTAATCAGGTCTTCTACTTTCTTTTTTAGCGGTAATACCTGTTTATCCACAGTTTCCTTAATGGTTTCCTCGATGGTAGATGGAAGCGTATCGCCATCCTGAATTAAATCAGGGCTATTTCCCAACTCAAGTTCTATGGCTTTAGAACCAAGGAAATCGGAGCTGAATATTTTGGCAATCGAGTTCTTAGGGATTTTTACATCAGCATTGGTAATTTGCATGGTTATCACTATTCTACCTGATGTGTTCCGTTCAATGGCAATGGTTTTTATATGCCCTACATGGAACCCATTAACCTGAACCGGGTTAGATGGCACCACCCCCTGAACATCAGTATAAACGGCATATATTTTTTTGGTATGCCCAAACAGGTTTACCCCCTTCAAAAAATTCAGCCCGAAAATGAGCATTGCCAAAGCAACTACAACTACAATACCTGTTTTAACTTCTTTTCTTAATGCCACAATCTTATTGTAAAGACCGCAAAGGTAAGGAATATAGGGAAATGCGGTGTAATGGCAATTTTTGTGTTGCTACTAATAGGGCAAGAGCTAACAGGGATATGAGAATGAGGCAAGAATTTTATACTATTGTGTCTTTCAATCTGTGAATCTGTGGCAGATGCCCTAGTATGTATGTAATTAATAGTACATTTTGAATGATTTATTCCTGCAATTTGCCAAACTACTATTACTCCCTGAAACCCAATAAGTGACACAGCATTCAGAGAATCCTATCACAACCAAGTGTGTAACTATAGGACCAATAGTTTCATCCGAATGCCAGCCCGAAAGATTCATTAGAGCCGGGCTTAGCCGGTTCTTTTACCCATAAAAAAAGCCCGGCTATTTAACCGGGCTTTTCTGAATTTCACTGTTTTATTTATTGCACCTTCACAATTTTCTTTTGGGTTACAATGCTGCCATCTTTGTTTTCTATCCTGATAAGATAGATACCATTAGCTTTTGTAGAGATATTGAAATACACCGTAGCCTTATCAGCAATAACACTGCTGATATTTTGCCCTAAGTAATTATACAACTCTATTACTTGTCCGCCGGATACCCCCGCCACAGTAAAGAAACCGGTATTGGGGTCAGGGTAAATAGTAATATCCGATGAGTTACTGATATTGGCTACTCCGGTAGCATCATTGATAGTGACACAAGTGCTTTGTGAGCAACCATTATTATCGGTAATGGTGCAACAATAAATCCCTGCACATTGTCCGCCAAGCGTATCGCTTGTTTGTCCCCCGTTCCATAAATAAGTGAATGGTGGAACCCCTCCTGCTGTAACTGTTACTGCCGCCAATCCCCCGCAAACCTGGTTCTGGGTTTGTGAAACAGAATATTGCGAGATGGTCATCCCGTTAGGCTCCGTTAAGGTTACCGAAGCGGTAGCCGTACATCCGTTGCTGTCACTCACCGTGAAAATATATACCCCTGCTACCAAACCTCCTTCGCTGGAGTTAGTCCCTCCGCCGGGGAACCAGGAATAATTATACGGTGAAGTACCTCCTGCAAATGTGGATGATACACTTCCATCATTTCCTCCATTGCAGGTTATATTAGAAAGGATATTTGCAGTAGCCGTTAATTGAGGTGGCAAGGTAATAGATTCTACAGCTGTTCCGCTGCACCCGTTATTATCGGTTGCAGTAATGGTATAGTTCCCTGCCCCAAGGTTAGTGGCAGTGGTAAGGTTTGTACCCCCGCTGGGAGCCCAGGAATAAGTGTACGGCGAAGCCCCGCCTGCGGCCGGATGAGCAGTAATATAGCCTACTCCGTCACATGCTTCTATAACCCTTGCTGCAATACTAATAGTTACAGAAGATTGACCTATTATGACAGAAGCTGTTACCACACTGCCGCAGGAATCACTTACGGTTACCGTATAGTTGCCTCCCGCAAGCCCTGTAGCAGTAGCATTGCTTCCTCCCCCTCCACTCCAGGAATAGGTGTAAGGGTTTGTTCCCCCGCTGGCAGCTACCGTTGCTATACCGGTATTTACATTACATCCACTCGCTGTTCCGCTAACTGAAACAGCCAAAGGGGCAGCCTGGAAAATAACAACAGAGGTTGTAGTGGAAGCTCCGCAATTATCGTCAACCATTACCGTATAAGAACCTGTACTCAATCCGGTAGCTGTTGCCGTTGTCTGACTATTTGCATCGTTCCACAGATATGTATAAGGCTGGCTTCCTCCACTTGCCATAGCTGTTGCACTGCCATTGCTTCCGTTGCATATGGTCCCTCCGCCACTGGTCGAAACCACTAAAAGTGCGGGTTGAGTTATGGCAACACCTATAGTTCCGGAGCATCCGGTGCTGTCAGTTACCGTTACGGTGTAGCTTCCGGCAGTAAGACCGGTAGCTGTTGCAGTAGTTTGGCTGCTCGCATCATTCCACATATAAGTATATGGAGAAACACCCCCGGTAGCAAAAACAGAATCGCTGCCATTAGCACCTCCATTGCAGATTATATTAGATAAAAGGGTGCTGGTAAGGTTCAACCCTACGGCTTGGATAATGGTGTTTGAAGCTGTTGACGAACAACCACTGCTATCACTTATTGTTACTGTATAAGTCCCGGCACTAAGTCCTGTAGCTACAATCGTGGTTTGTGTATTCCCGTCACTCCAGGTATATGTATAAGGAGGAATCCCTCCGCTCACAAAAACGGAGTCGCTGCCTCCCACGGCACAAATCGCTTCTTTAGTTACTGTTAAAGTCACATTCATACCATTTGGTTGGGTTATAGTTGCAGAGGCAGTAGTTACACATCCGTTATTATCGGTTATTGTCAAAGTATATGTTCCGGCACTTAATCCGGTTGCTGTCATATTGGTACCTCCGCTCGGAGACCAGGAATAAGTATAGGGGGGAGTTCCTCCCGGAGCTTTATATGATACTGAGGCGAAACCATTGCCCATATTGGTCGCAACAGCAGGAACCAATACGGTGCCATTGAAGTATGATCCGCCGCCGCCGCCGCCGGCATCAATGGAATCATCGCCGCCACCACCGCCATTATAACCGCCGCCGCCGCCACCGGCATCATAACCACCACCGCCGCCGCCGCCAAATCCTCCGATGTTGACATCTGCAAACCCAATCAAAGGATATGACCCTCCGGCAAAATGCCCTGGCAAAGACTTATCATACCCACCAAAGGATGTATCATTGGCTATGCCATCAGCTCCATTGCTAAGCCACCCGGCTCCGCCACCGCCACCTGCAGCATTAGTACTGGCTAAACCTGCGGCCCCGCCGTTACCCGTTGTTCCATTGGTTCCATTTCCATTGGCTCCATTTACTGCTGAATTGGTGACAAGGTCAGTACCTCCATTCCCCGCAGTGTCGCCAAAAAAACCAGAACCACCACCACCACCAGCCACAGCATATAGGGCAATAGACGTTGAATCATATATGTATGTTCCGCCGCCGCCGCCTTCACCATCATCACTTGCACTGATGCCACCTAAACCTCCAACAGCTACGGACAGGATATTTCCGGGAATTACTGCACAAACGCCTGTAAATGATGCCCCGGCCCCGGCTCCAGTTCCGAAGTCATTACCACCGGCACCACCGGTAGCAGTTACCGTTACTGTTGATACGCCGAAGGGGATGACCAAATTTTGTACAACTCCTTTATAGGAAAAATTCTGTATGATAGTTGTTGTGTCCGGAATAAGGTTAGCCGATAAGCTACCTGTTGATGCCCCATAGCAAGTAGGATTGGAAGTTACTACTGTTGTAATGTTCAATGCATTGGGTTGGGTTATGGTTGCAGTAGCTGTAACCGAACACCCATTACTATCAGTCACTGTTAATGTGTATATTCCCGCACTAAGCCCGGTTGCAGTAATGTTCGTTCCCCCACTGGGAGACCAGGAATAGGTATAGGGAGGTGTACCTCCTCCTACTCCGGGAACAATATATGTTATGGATGCAGAACCATTCCCTGTATTATTGGCTATAGCCGGAACTAACACAGCCCCATTAAGATAGGAACCGCCGCCGCCGCCGCCGGCATCAAGACTATCATTTCCGCCGCCGCCGCCATTATAGCCACCACCGCCGCCACCGGCATTATAAGCGCCGCCGCCGCCGCCGCCATATCCTCCATAATTTACATCGCAATTAGTACCACCACACGACGTTGTTTCAGCAGCACCTCCCAAAAAGGCATTAGCTCTATCGTAACCGCCGTTGGTGGGAAAACTATCTATTCCGCCTGCACCGGAAAACCCGTTACCTAACCATCCGGCTCCGCCGCCGCCGCCGGGTGCATTATAAGTTAAACCGGCTGCTCCTCCATTTCCACCCGTTCCATTGATGCCATTACCACCGGTGCCATTTGTAGCAGTATAAGGAGATACAAGGATGATACCTCCATTTCCACCGGAATCCCCTAAAAATCCTTGTCCACCACCACCACCTGCTATTGCAAGCGGATTAATTGTGTTGGAATCGTAAACAAAGGTACCGCCGCCGCCGCCTTCACCATCAGCATTGGCACTTGCTCCCCCGGCACCTCCAATAGCAAGAGAAATAATATCACCGGGAACCACAGTACAAACTCCAGTAAAGGAAGCCCCAAAAGACACATCGTTGCTGGAGCTTGCTGTAGTACCGCCTTCAGCGCCACTAACGGCAACAGTAACCGTTGTAACACCATTGGGAATGGTGAAGTGCTGGACAGCAGCTTCATAAGTATAATTACGCACCAACGTTGTTGAAGAAGTGAGGTTCGCAGTTACACTTCCTGTAATAGCCCCATTGCAACCCACATTATTAATCACACTTGCAGAAGCAGTTAATGCGGCGGGTTGGGTAATGATTATAGTTGCTGAGCCAGTTAATCCAGTGTTATCCATCACCGTTATGGTATAGGTTCCAGCATTTAGACCATTAGCTGTAGCATTACTTCCTCCATTGGGAGTCCATGAATAAGTATAGGGGGAAGTTCCTCCACTCACAGTTATTGATGCACTACCATTATTTCCACCATTACAAATTATATTAGAAAGTATATTGGTTGAAATGGAAAGAGAAGATAGGGTATCAACATTACTACAGGGGGAATACTGCCAAAAATCATTCAGATAAATATTTGCACTGTCAGTGCCGGTAGCGATATAACCTTTGTTGCCAATATTAAAACCAACTGCACCTGCACGGCTAACACCTGTAAGGGACGCAATAGCTGCCCAAGTATTCGTTGTAGCATTATAGCTCCAGAAATCACGGTAATATTGTCCGCTACCTGACCTACCAGTACCGACATAGGCCAAACTGTTTATAACAAAACTTATGGGGCCGCCAAGCTGAACACCTGAAACTGGTATTGATGCAACACTCACCCATGTATTGGTACCTGGGTTATATTGATATAGGTCACTGTAATTAGTACCGAGTCCATTACCCCCACACCCTGCATATCCATAACCATTTAATGCAAATGCACAAAGACCCGAGCGATTGCCTCCTGGAAAATCTGCTACTTGCGTCCAGGTATCGGCTAAAGCATCATATACCCACACATCTTGATCGTAAGGTTGGCCATTCGGTTCGCCACATCCTACATAAGCTTTCGTTCCAATTACAAAAGCAAACGCTCCATATCTTGCGGCACCAGGGAAACTCGCTTTCTGGGTCCAGGTATTTGAAATAGTGTCATATTCCCATAAATCATTTGCATTACTACTACCAGTCCATCCCAAACAAGTATAACCTTTTCCATTAATCACAAAGGAAGTATTTCCATATTCACCTGCCCCAGCATAGTTTGCTACTTGGGTCCATGTATTTGAGTCTTGATTCCACCTCCAAAAATCATTGGTGAAAACAGAAGCTGAAGTCTGTCCTGTACCAATAAAGCCATAATGACCTATAGAAAACCCTGTAGCTGATGTTCTGACTGACGCCGGCAGGCTTGCCTTTTGAGTCCAGAGATTACATGAAGAAGTATCTGAAGAAGTATCTGATGGTACAACTTCCCGTATTCTATAATTAAAATCATCATCTATCAACATTCCTCCAGAAGCGGTAAAGGCCATTGCAAGCGGGCGATTCAATTCTGCACTTGTAGCAGAACCTCCGTCACCACTAAATCCTGCGACCCCGTTTCCTGTTGATTTGCTTATAATGCCAGTAGAAATACTCATCTGACGTACAACGTTATTATTATCGTCTGAAATGAAAAGATTTCCATGGGAATCAAAAGTGACAGCACCACATCCATTTAACTCAGCAACTGAAGCCTGTCCACCATCGCCGCTATATCCGGGAACCCCATTCCCAGCTATCGTTGTAATAATACCAGAGGTCATGTCAATTTTACGAATAACATTATTCCCATCTTCAGCTAAATAAAGATTTCCTGAAGCATCAAAAGCCATACCGTTAGGTCCATATAATTCTGCTAAAGTAGCTTGTCCACCATCGCCACTATAACCAGCTATGCCAGCTATACCAGCTATAGTACTTATGATTCCTGTTGTTGAAATTTTACGTATGCAGTTATTATTATAATCCCCTATGTATAGGTTTTGCGAAGCATCAAAAATTATACCCTGGTGCGGATTACTTATTTCTGCGGCAGTGGCTGCTCCTCCATCTCCAAAGTATCCTGGTACACCATTGCCAGCAATAGTTGTTACAATGCCCGATGAAACAGTTATTTTGCGAATCCTGTCATCAACTTCGTCATTTATATAAATGTTACCCGTGGTATCAAAAGCAAGGCTGTAAGGCGAATGTATCTCAGCAACTGTAGCTTGACCCCCATCTCCGCTATATCCTGCAACTCCGTTGCCTCCAATGGTCGAAATAATTCCGGTGCTGTGTGAAATTTCACGTACCCTGTGATTATTCCAGTCACAAAGTATAATATTTCCAGATTTATCAACCGAAACACCATAATTAAGATATAGTTCGGCGGAGGTAGCCTGCCCCCCATCACCCGAGTACCCGGCAACACCATTGCCGGCAATGGTAGTGATAACCTGTGCAGGTAGTAATGTGAAAGTAAAGAGAGCAGGTGCAAAAAAGAAAAGTAATTTTTTTGTTTTCATAAAATATGAATTTAAAAAACAAAGATAGAGATATTCTTTAATGCTGAACAAAAAACTAAACTCTATTAATTTTATATCCCCCATTTTTTTACACAAGCGTCCTTTTATTTTATATTTCCGTATCTTTACGCTTCCTTAAAAACAATAAAATATCCAACATGGAAAAAGTAATGGAAAAGAAAAAAGAAGATTCAAAAGAAGCTAACAAAGAAAAGTTAAAGGCCCTTCAACTCACGCTTGATAAGATAGAAAAGACGTATGGCAAAGGCACTGTAATGAAAATGGGTGACACACCTATAGAAGTTACGGAAGTTATACCTACCGGCTCACTCACACTTGATATTGCCCTGGGTATAGGAGGACTTCCCAAAGGCAGGGTGGTAGAGATTTATGGTCCTGAATCATCGGGGAAAACAACACTCGCTATTCACGCGATTGCTAACGCACAAAAGGCAGGCGGTATTGCTGCTATTGTAGATGCTGAGCATGCGTTTGACCTTACCTATGCACAAAAACTGGGCGTGGATATAACAAGTCTTTTAATTTCCCAGCCTGATAATGGAGAACAAGGCTTGGAAATAGTAGATAACCTGATACGTTCCGGCGCAATAGATATTATAGTAATTGACTCTGTAGCTGCATTGACACCCCGCAGTGAAATTGAGGGCGAGATGGGAGATTCCGTAATGGGGCTACAGGCAAGACTGATGTCGCAAGCTCTACGTAAACTTACCGGTACCATAAGCAAAACAAAATGCTGCTGCATATTTATTAATCAGCTACGGGAAAAAATAGGAGTTATGTTCGGCAACCCCGAAACCACTACAGGTGGAAATGCTCTTAAATTTTATTCTTCTATACGGCTCGATATTCGTAGGATAGGACAATTGAAAGAAGGGGAAGCTGTGACAGGGAACCGTACCCGTGTAAAAGTAGTTAAAAATAAACTCGCACCTCCTTTCGGTATAGCAGAATTCGACATTTTATACGGAGAAGGTATTTCCAAAGTGGGAGAAATAATAGACATAGGTGTTGAAAAAAATATCATTAAGAAAAGCGGTTCCTGGTTCAGCTATGGCGATACCCGCTTGGGGCAAGGAAGAGATGCGGTGAAACAAATTTTCAATGACAACCCGGAACTGGCGGAGGAAATTGAAAATAAAATAAAAGACGCGCTGGCAGTAAAGGTGGCATGATTCGAATGTCGGATGTTGAATTTCGGACGTTGAACTATTTGAATTTACCATATTCATTCAAAATTCAATACCTGAAATTCTATATTTTTGTTTTGGTTATTGGCTTTCTAAGCGTATCCTGTAATACCGGCAATGTAAAGTCTGTTGGGCAGGTGAAAACAGTTGATTCCATTGCAAGGCATACAGATACCTTAACACCAAAAATAAATTACTATACCGGCCTTATTGTGAAAAACCCCAATGATGCATATGCATATTGGAATCGGGGCAAATTAGAAATTCTTAATAAAAGTTATGGTACAGCCATGGGTGATTTAACGAAAGCCACTCAGCTCGACAGTACCAAATCAGATTATTTCTACACTCTTGCCGATATTGATTTTCTCACCGGGCATACGCATGAATCGAGAGATGCTTTTTTAACATCTATCCGGCTTAATCCTAAAAACACCGATGCTATTCTCAAGTTGGCTGAGCTTTACTATTACGTGAAGAAATATGATGATGCTATTACACTCATTAACGAAGCCATAAAAGTTAACCCTTATCTTGGGCGGGAATATTTTTTAAAGGGTATGATTTACCTTGAACAGAATGACACAGCAAAGGCTGTTTCGAGTATGCAGACAGCAGTAGAGCAAGACCCGAATGATTTTAATGCCTACATACAATTAGGTTTAATATTTTCACACAAAGGCAACCCTATCGCCCTTTCTTATTTTGATGATGCTACGAACCTGGAACCTCAAAACCCGGAGTCGTATTATGATAAAGGTATGTTTTACCAGTTTGGCGGAGATTACGATGATGCGATAAAAGAGTATAAAGAACTTTTGAAAGTTGATTCTGCTTATAAAAATGCATACTTTAACCTGGGGGTAATTTATAACTTATATAAGTCTGACTACTCCACATCATTTACTTATTTCAATAAAGCCATTAAATGCGATACATCATATTACATGGCATATTATGGAAGGGCAAATTGTTGTGAAATGCTAAATGAACCCGAAGAAGCGCTTCGGGACTATGCTCATGCCTTTCACATTAATCCCCAGTTTACAGATGCTGAAATAGCTTATAAAAAATTAAAATCTAAAACCCATCAATAGAACCAATATGAAAATACTCTGCATTGGAAGAAATTACTCGGAACATGTTAAGGAAATGAAGGCGGAAACCCTTCAATCCCCCGTATTCTTTATGAAGCCGGAAACTGCTTTAGTTAAGGACGGTGAGCCTTTTTTTTACCCGGATTTTTCGAAGGAAGTGCACCACGAAGTGGAAATTGTATTGAAAGTAAACCGCAACGGCAAAAACATTGAAAAGCAATTTGCTCACAAATATTTTGATGAACTAACGGTGGGCATTGACTTTACTGCCCGCGATTTACAAGCCGAATGCAAGAACAAAGGGCTTCCCTGGGAAATGGCAAAGGCTTTTGATTACTCAGCGCCTGTTGGAAGATTTTTACCCAAGACTGATTTTGTAAACATTTATACTATCCCTTTCCATCTTGACCTTAATGGCACTACAGTGCAGGAAGGAAATACCCGCGACCTCCTCTTTCAATTTGACACTATAATAGAATATATATCTAAGTTTGTTACATTGAAAACAGGCGATTTGATTTTCACCGGAACACCGGTAGGTGTAGGACCTGTGGCGGTGGGAGACAAGTTAGAAGCTTTTATAGGGAATGAAAAACTGCTGGAATTCGAAGTGAAATGAAAAAAATTCTTATCCTTGGAGCAGGACGTTCTTCATCTTCATTAATAGAATACCTTTTAAACGTAGCGAGAAAAAACGATTATGAAGTGACCGTTGCGGATACCTCCCTTGAATCTGCCAGGCAAAAAACAAAAAATAATCCCCGCTCACGTTCTATTCAGCTTGATACGAACGATAAAACCGAAACCCATACTGAAATTGAACGGGCAGATTTAGTTATCTCTATGCTTCCGGCATTTCTGCATCCTGCTATTGCCGCACAATGCGTAAAGCTTAAAAAGCATTTAGTTACTGCATCATACGTTTCCCAAGAGATGCAAAACTTGAATGAGGAAGCGAAAAAAGCAGGAATTATTTTAATGAATGAATGTGGTTTAGACCCCGGAATTGACCATGCTTCTGCTATGAAAATTATTGACCGAATAAAATCGGAGGGAGGAAAACTAAAGGCTTTTAAATCTTATACCGGGGGATTGATTGCCCCTGAATCGGACGATAACCCATGGGGATATAAGTTTACCTGGAATCCGCGTAATGTAATTTTAGCCGGACAGGGAACAGCAAAATATATAGAGAATGGGAAGTATGCTTTTATTCCCTATCAAAAACTTTTTACCCGGACTGAGAAAATAAATTTTGAAGGATTAGGGAACTTTGAAGGCTATGCTAATCGCGATTCTTTGAGCTATCGCTCCATTTATGGAATTGAAGACATACCTACACTTTTGAGAGGTACTTTACGCAAAGCTGGATATTGCGAAGCCTGGAATGTATTTGTTCAATTAGGAATGACAGATGATACTTTCATACTTCCTGAATCGGAAAATTTAAGTATTAGAGAAATAGTAGAATCGTTCCTCCCACATGGAAATGGAGATGTAAAAACCCGCCTTGCAGAATATATGGGAATCCCATTGCAAGGAGAAATAATGTCGAAATTGGAATGGCTTGGCATTTTTGAAGACACCAAATTAAAAATTAAAGCCCCCTCCCCTGCCCTACTCTTACAAACCCTTTTAGAAAGTAAATGGAAACTGAAAGAAGGAGATATAGATATGATTATTATGCAACACCAGTTTGAATATGAACTGAATGGCAAAACTCATAAACTACTCTCATCTTTAGTTGTGGAAGGCGATGATGCCGTTCACACGGCTATGGCTAAAACAGTGGGCTTGCCCGTTGGCATAATTTCGAAATTAATTCTTGAGGGAAAAATTAAGTTAACGGGAGTTCATATTCCTATCGTTAAGGAAATTTACCAGCCCCTGTTAGAGGAACTGGAAATGCTGGGTGTAACATTTAAAGAAAAGGAAGGTAAGTAGCTGAAAGCTATTAATAGATGGCTGAAAGCAAAAAAACGGCATAAAACGGCATAGAGTTACCTATCTAAATGACTGATAATTAGCTGTTTGCTGGAGACCTGTGTCCCTATTGGGTTTCAGAGGCTTTTTTAGTTGAGCAAATTGAAGTATAAAATGCCTCATTTAGTAAGTTTTGAGGAAAGTTTTATGCTAAAGCCCATTCTTCTGAAATCCTAATCCCCGACTTAAAAGTCGGGGCTATTAATTGAGTTCGTATCTTTGTAAAAAACAGGTTATGGGATTAATTTACGCAAATCTGTCATTATTAAATCCACGAAAAGAGAATTTGAAGAAAGTGGATGTGCAATGTCTTGTGGATATAGGTGCAATGTGGATGTGTATCCCGGAACATATTGTAATTCAATTGGGCTTAGAGGATTTGGAGAAGCGCGAAGTTACCACAGCCGATGGCAAAAAACATTATTGTCCTTATGTCGGTTCGCCAAGCACCAGAGCGCCTGTATAACAACTCCTGTTTTCAAAAGTTACTTGTAAAGGAATCACCCCCCTTCAATTGGTAACGTGGTAAATCCATATTCTTCTTAAACTAATTTAGCCAAAAATAGTTTTTCTCATTAAACTAAGCTTACTCATCTTTAGATTATTTTTATAGCTTTGAGCTACCGAAATAACCAAGTAACTAAAAAATGAAAACTTATTTAATAAAAAAGAACAGGAAAACAACCGATGTTGTTATTTTGGAAAGCGATGGCACACTACTTAGATTAAAAGAGGGCAAATTAAACCAAACCATAACCTTTTCTTCTACTGAAAATTTGGGAACAGTAGAAAATTTAGAAAAGTATCTGCAAGAACAAATCGCTGAATATCAAAAAAAGGGATTTGTTATTTCAGTTGAAAGACCGGCATATATTGAAATTAAAACTTTAGACAAAGCCGATTGGCATTTTAATGGTGATTTCCCCGAAGAATTAGATATATACCAAGGTTATGTACATACAGGAATGTTTATTGGCTGGCTAATAGAAAACGAATTAGTTACCGATGACTTTAAAAAGGAGTTTGCTCCTCAGATAGATTTAATAAAGCTGAGGAAAATGTCTCCTACAAAATTTTACCAGGATATGTTAGATGGCGTTTTTTTAAATGAAATTATTACTCCTTCTGCAATTAATTTCGTTGAAAAATATTTTGATTTTAAAAACGGTCAATATTTAACGGATTATGAAAATACCATTGGTAAAGGCTTCTCGTGTCTATACTATGTGCAGGATACTTGGGATAATTATAATGAAATAGCGGAAGCAATAACAAAAAGGTATTCCTCACAATAAAAAGAATAGTAATCCTATTTTATTCCTATCTTTCCAGATATGAAAACCGTAGTAATAAATGCCGATAATGAGGCTTCAGCAAAGCTCCTTACCGGTCTTGCCAAAAAAATGGGACTTAAATCGCAGGTGCTTAGCGAACAAAAAAAAGATGATTTATCTTTGATTCGTGCTATTGATGAAGGGATGAAATCGGAAAATGTGCCTTTATCTAAAATACGTGCAAAACTTCGCAAATGAAGGTTTTTACCAAGGAGAATTATCTATAAAACCTTCCCCTAATCTTGATTCCCCGCCTCTTGTAGTTTATTCGCCAACTGCCCGCAGGCAGCGTCAATATCTTTGCCGCGGCTGCGGCGGGTGTTTACAATTATTCCCCGGCTACGTAATAGCTTTACAAAGGAGTTTAACCGTTCGGGGCTGGTTTGCTGGAACTCCCCTTTATCTATCGGGTTATATTCTATCAGGTTTACTTTACAGGGAACTATTTTGCAAAATTCGGCCAGTTTATAAGCATCTCCCATAGTGTCGTTAAAGTCTTTGAAAACGATATACTCGTAGGTAACTTTAGATTTCGTTTTCTCATAAAAATACTTCAATGCCTCTGCCACTTCTTCCAATTTATTGGTATCATTAATGGGCATTATCTTGCTTCTTTTCTCATCGGTAGCGGCATGGAGGGAAAGAGCCAGATTGAATTTCACATCGTCATCGCCTAACCTTCTTATCATTTTGGCAACACCGGCAGTGGAGACTGTAATGCGTTGCGCCGAGAAATTAAGCCCTTCGGGAGAAGTGATTTTATCTATTGCTTCCAGTACATTATTGTAATTCAGCAGGGGTTCTCCCATACCCATAAACACAATATTGGTAAGGGGAGTATTATATTTTTCAAGGGTTTGTTTTTGTATGTAAACCACCTCATCATATATCTCATCTGCTCCTAAGTTTCTTTCTCTTTTCATACGACCGGTAGCACAAAATTTGCACTCGAGGCTGCAACCTACTTGCGATGAGATACAGGCAGTCATACGTTTTTCAGCAGGAATCAAAACCCCTTCCACCCGTTTATCATCGTACAGGTGAAAAGCATTTTTAATGGTTCCGTCCTTACTGATTTGAGATATTACATTATCAAAGTTATGGATGACAAAATCACTCTTCAATACTTCACGGGTAGCTTTGGGCAGGTTACTCATATCGTCGAACGAATGAGCCGATTTTTTCCAAAGCCACTCATATACCTGCTTAGCCCTAAATGAAGGCTCCCCCTTTTGCTTAAACCAGGTTGTCAACTCTTTTAACTCGAGGTGACGGATATTTTTCGGAGCTGATGTTTCCGCTAATGCCATATTGCAAAGTTAGGCACTATATTTTAGTTGGGATAAAAGGCTGTGCTTCGGCTTTCAATAAAACCTCGGCTATAAGGAGGTCTTTAGGTCCGGTAATTTTAATATTCTCCGGGTTTCCATCCACCAGGCGGATATGTTCACCCATAGCTTCCACTACAATAGCATCATCGGTATAGGTGTAATGATACTCCTGCTGATAGGCTTTTTTAATAATATCGGAACGAAAACACTGAGGCGTTTGGGTGGCACAATACCGGGAACGGTCAACGGCTATGGTCCGTGTGGACTCTATCTGCCGTATGGAATCATAAATAGGAATAGCAGGAATGGCATTTCCATACATTTCGGCTGCTTTAAAAGTGGCTAAAATGGTTTTGCTGCTTACCAAGGGACGTACTGCATCGTGAATGGCTACCACGCCATTTTCGGTTACAAACTCCAATCCGTTTTTAACAGAATGGAAGCGGCTTTCGCCACTATATGCCACTTTCACCGTTTTATGAAATACATTTTCGGCGCACAATTGCTCCCAATATTTGAGATGGTCCTGGGGAAGAACCAAAATAATTTCAATGTTAGGGTCAGTATCCAGGAATTTATTGATGGTAAGAAGCAAAATAGGCTTGCCTTCCAATTTCAGGAATTGCTTGGGAACAGGGTTGTTCATCCTTGTTCCGTTGCCTCCCGCCACTATTATGGCATATCTCTTATTGCTTCCTTCGGGCATACTCAGTTTATAAAGTAGAAAGTTTGTAAAACTTATATAATCAGCATGGCATCGCCATAAGAGAAGAACTTGTACTTGTTCTTTATAGCCTCTTTATAGGCTTTCATAATCAAATCGTATCCACCGAAAGCACAAACCATTATCAGCAGGCTTGAACCGGGTACATGGAAATTGGTTATCATGCTATTGGCAATACGAAAATCGTAAGGAGGATAAATAAATTTATTCGTCCAGCCTTCATAAGGTTTCAAGAAGTTATCGGTAGAAACAGAGGTTTCAATCGCCCGCATACTGGTAGTTCCTACGGCGCAAACTTTTCTCTTATCACGCTTGCCTTTATTTACAATATCGGCAGCTTTTTGATTGATTATCATCTGCTCCGAATCCATTTTGTGTTTGCTTAAATCTTCCACTTCTATCGTGCGGAAAGTACCTAAGCCCACATGCAACGTAACATTAGCAAACTCTATTCCTTTTAGCTCCATTCTTTTCATCAGTTCTTTACTGAAGTGAAGCCCGGCAGTGGGGGCAGCTACAGCGCCCTCATTCGCAGCATAAACGGTCTGGTAACGGTCTTTATCGGTATCCTTTACTTCTCTCTTAATGTACTTTGGGAGTGGTGTTTCACCGAGGGTATAAACAATATTCCTGAATTCCTCATAAGTGCCGTCAAAAAGGAACCTCAATGTTCTTCCCCTTGATGTAGTGTTGTCTATCACTTCAGCTACTAAATCTTCATTATTGCCAAAGTAGAGCTTGTTTCCGATACGTATTTTACGGGCAGGGTCAACTAATACATCCCACAAGAAACTTTCACGGTTCAATTCTCTAAGCAGGAACACTTCTATCTTGGCTCCTGTCTTTTCCTTTTTGCCAAAAAGCCTTGCCGGGAACACCTTGGTGTCATTCAAAATGAATACATCGTGGGCATTGTAGTAACTCAAAATATCTTTAAATACTTTATGCTCAATCTTTCCCGTTTTGCGATGTACTACCATCAGGCGGGCTTCGTCGCGGTTGGTACTTGGAAATTCGGCAATTAATTCCTTCGGGAAACTGAAGTTAAATTCGGATAGTTTCATGTATTATGGTTATGTTACTTTTTTATAAAAGGGTGCAAATATAATGCCTCAAGCCCCGTTTGTCAACAAAAATCTTTGAGAATGACCCGAAAACCGCATGGAATATACCGTTATTTTTTGTTAATTCCCGGAAACCGGTTCTCGTTTATAGGAAATTAGACGTTTAAGGGGTATAAAACCTTCATTTGAAAGGTTGAGGAAAATACTCCTATCAAGCGAAGGAATTATTATTTAACAAGGGAAGGGTACTTTTTTTGCATATCTGCCATTACTTTATTGTGGGAATATGTCTTATCTTTTTTTTACTGAGTCAAGCGCTTCGTCAACGGCTTTTTTTTTAGATGCGCTAAGCATGACAGTCTCGCTTTTATTTTTCTTTAACCGTGAAAGGATGGTATAGAGCGAAACGCCACGATCCTCCCCAAAAAAAAATGATAAATTGCCACTCCGAACAAAGTGAGCAATCTCAATACAGGCTGAGCTATGTTACAGAAGTATATTACACTTTGAATCATTCTTTTAAAAAACCAATAGGTTCAATTCGATATTCAATGTAGATTAAAATACTTCTATATTTTTGTCCTATTAAATAGCAAAAAAATGGAAGAATTTATTTTAGAAAATGATATTAAAGTTTTTTGTGTAGCAGCAAAATCATTTCCCTACGGAATTGCAGAAGCTCACCAAACTTTACATGGATATGTTCCATTTAGTGTTAACCGAAAATATTTTGGTATTTCATGCCCCGATAAAACCGGTAAGATTATCTATAAAGCAGCAACTGAAGAATTGGAAAAAGGGGAGTTAAGTAAATATCATTTAGAAGAATTTAGTATTCCAAAGGGCAAGTACATTTTTCTCATTATAAAAGATTTTAGAAAAAACATATCCGCCATTGACAAGGCATTCAAAGAGATATTGGCAACCCCCGGAATTGACCCGAATGGCTTTTGTCTGGAATGGTATTTGAATGATACTGATTGCCGCTGCATGGTGAAACTGGCTTAATTCACCGACAAAACACCCTCTTTTACCTACTTTTCACTCCCCCGTACCTAATACAGCTAACACCCTCCTCATTGGCGACGTAGTTTTGCGTCATAAAATTTAAAATCATGGAAACTGAAAACATTGTAACAAGAAGAAACCGCGGAGGCAGAGCCTTGGGTGGTTTAATAGTAGTAGCCGTAGGAGTTATATGGCTTCTTAAGCAAGCTAATTTCGTTTTATTCCCGCATTGGCTTTTCTCCTGGCCCATGCTGCTTATAGTTTGGGGCTTATTTATTGGAGTACGGCATGGCTTCAGGGGCTGGGGAGGCTGGGTTATTATGATGCTAATAGGAGGGGTTTTCCTGGTGCAGGATTATTTCCCCCAATACGAGCTATCAGATTATATATGGCCAATCGCTGTAATTATTGTTGGAATATTTATTATCCTCCGCCCAAAAAGGAGCATGGATTGGGAAGCGATGCATTACAAACACCGCCAACGCCACTGGAAAAAGTGGGAACAATACCAAAATCCGGGAAGTGATGCAGGCACATCGGGTGAGGATTATATTGATTCGACTGCCGTTTTCGGGGGAGTAAATAAAGTAGTAGTGTCTAAAAACTTCAAGGGTGGAGATATAGTAAACATTTTCGGTGGCTGTGAGCTTAATCTTACCCAGGCTGATTTTACCGGAACCATAACTCTTGATTTTGTCCAGATTTTTGGAGGAGCTAAAATAACGGTACCTACCGATTGGAAAGTAATTGTAAAAACCTCTTCTGTTTTTGGTGGGGTGGAAGATAAAAGACCCCCATCACTTATTAAAGAGAATCCTGACAAAACTTTAATAATTGACGGCACCTCTATCTTTGCTGGGATTAGTATTCAATGTTATTAATAAGCCAGTACAATAAGTCATGAGCAACCCCGGAATATCAAGCCGTAATTTGATACTCCTAAATATCGCACTGTCGCTGGTATTTATGGTTGCCCAAACTTTTTTGTTGCAATGGTTTGGCATCTCGCCAAATAATGCAATTATAGATAGCGTCATCAGTAACATACTTCTGGCTATTATTTGCTATTATCTCGGAAATATTCTGCGCTATTATCGCCCCGGTAATAGTAAGCACTTATATATATTTATTTGGGATTTAGCCATCTCCGGGGTTTGGTTATTGCTTACAAACTGGATACTTTCTTCACTCATTAAAGACGCAGCTTATTTGGTTTTCTTATCCAAATCATTACCAGTCCGGTTTTTTATCGCATTTCTTGTTACCGGGTGGTATGCTATGATGAGTTGGGTTATTTATGCTTATGAAGAACAGCGCCACCAGGAGAAACGAAAAACAGAAGCAGAAAAATTGGCAAGGGAAGCAGAATTATTTAAACTTCGCAAGCAACTTCATCCACACTTTTTGTTTAATAGTTTAAACTCCATTAGCGCACTCACCGTTTCACGCCCCGAAGAAGCAAGGAACATGGTGCAGCAGTTAGCAGATTTTTTAAGAGGAACATTAAAAAATGAAGAAGAACTACAAGTAACATTGGAAGAAGAACTACGTCTCCTTCAGCTTTATTTGGATATTGAAAAAGTAAGGTTTGGGCATAGGCTTGAAACAATTGTAGATTGTGGTGATAGAGATGCCATGCATGACGTCTCTGCATTAAAAATCCCCCAATTGCTGTTGCAGCCTATTGTTGAAAATGCCATCAAGTTCGGCTTATATGATACTACCGATAAGGTATTGATAAAACTCACCGCTAAAAGTGAAAACAACATTTTGTTTGTTTCCGTTCAAAATCCTTTTGACCCTGCTACGTCTTCTTCAAAAAAAGGTACAGGTTTCGGGTTAAGTTCTATATCCCGGAGACTTTATCTTTTGTATGGACGCCATGATTTATTAGAAACAAAAACAGAAGGAAACCTATTCATCACCACTGTTAAAATACCGCAGTTATGATTAAAGTAATTATTATTGATGATGAACCGCTCGCAAGAAATTTAATTAAAGAGTATCTGCATGCTTACCCGTTTATAAATGTAATTCAAGAGTGCGGAGATGGCTTTGAAGGAATAAAAGCTATTTCCCAGTTTCAGCCCGACCTGATATTTTTAGATGTTCAAATGCCAAAAATTAATGGGTTTGAAATGCTAGAGTTATTAAACACACGTCCGGGTGTAATATTTACCACGGCATTTGATGAATATGCCATCAAAGCATTTGAAGCACATGCTATTGATTACTTATTAAAACCATTTAGCCGGGAAAGATTTGATAAAGCCCTGCAACGATGGAAACAATTTCATAGTACGACTGCTCCTAGTCCGGGACTAAGTGAACTAAACGAAGAAACATTTACTATTCTGCCCGAACAACATAACAGGGTAGTGGTAAAAACAGGTAACAATATCCGCATTATTCCCATGCACGAAATTGAATTTATACGGGCGGATGATGATTATGTAAAAATTCATACCAAAGAGGGTTCTTTTCTGAAAAAGAAAACCATTACCTATTTTGAAAAAGTAATGGATCCTTCTCAATTTGTAAGAGTCCACCGCTCCTACATTGTTCAGGTGTCACAAGTAACCCGCATCGAACCTTATGAAAAAGACGGGCATATTGCTATCCTGAAATCGGGAGAAAGAATACCGATTAGTAAAACAGGGTATCCAAAACTAAAATCAATACTTGGACTATAATAAAATGAACTTACTAAGAAATAAAAAAATAGCTATTGTGGGCGGAGGTCCCGGCGGATTAACACTGGCAAGGCTTTTGCAAATGAAGGGAGCAGATGTAAAAGTTTATGAAAGGGATATCCATAAAGATGCACGCCCAAAAGGAGCCACCCTCGATTTACATGAAGAGTCAGGATTAGCAGCCCTCCGGGAAGCAGGATTGATGGATGCCTTCAATTCCAATTATCGCCCGGGGGCAGATAAATTAAGGGTTATGGACAAACATGCCTCCATAGTAGTAGATGAACATGATAAAGAAAATATAGACCGGGGCAGACCCGAAATTGACCGCGGTCCTTTGCAGCAAATTTTACTGGATTCTTTGAAAACTGATACGGTTATCTGGGATAGCCAATTTGTATCACTCACGGCACATGAGGGTGGATGGAAATTAGATTTTAAAAATGGTACTTCCGCATTCGCAGATATTCTAGTTGCAGCCGATGGTGCAAATTCCAAGCTCCGTTCTTACATCACACCAATTAAACCTTTTTATTCAGGGGTTACTTTCATAGAAGGAACGGTATATAATTCAGCACGTGTATGTCCGAAAATTGATAAACTGGTAAGTGGCGGGAAAATATTCGCTATTGGAGATGAAAAAACCTTAATTGTAAGCGCGAAGGGAGATGGAAGCCTGGTATTTTATACCAGCTTTAAAACGGATGAAAACTGGCACAGGGAGAGGGGAATAGATTTCTCTGATAAAGCTCAACTAATTGCCTGGTTCAAAAAAGAATATGCTGATTGGGATACTAGATGGCTAGAATTATTTGAAAATGCAGATTCTCATTTTATAGCCCGACCCCTGAATTGTATGCCATTTGACCAAACCTGGGAAGCCCTGCCAAATCTTACTATACTGGGCGATGCAGCGCACCTGATGCCTCCATTTGCCGGTGAGGGGGTAAATATGGCTATGCAGGATTCACTGGAATTAGCGCTGTGTCTCAACAGCGAAAAGTTTCCTGATACACAATCTGCTATTGCAGCCTACGAAAATCAAATGCGTACAAGAGCTTCCGCAGCCGCAAAAGACAGTATGGAGTCAACTATTTTATTTCATTCTCCAAATGCACTTTCATGGTTAACCGAATTTTTTAGCCACCCTATTCAATAAACAGCTCCCAAATTAAATCCCCGATGAACACGGTAGAAGTTTTTAAAACCAATGTGAAACATAAAACAGCAGCGAAAAAAATTCTTGCTGAAATAGGTTCACACCAGCCGGAATACAAATGCAATTTTGATTTGGAAGATTGTGATAAGGTGCTGAGAATAGAGAATACAGGCGGAAATGTGGATAATAAATTAATTTTTTTAATCCTTCAAAAAAATAATTACCGGGGAGACATTTTATAGTGGCCCGTGTGCCGTATTTCACCTTGTATTTTTTTTTAGTTTTGCGATTAAAAGCAATCATGAAATCTTTTTTTATCATTCCGGGGTTTTTACTTATTTGTTCCCTTTCAAATGCACAAACCGGAACAAACGTTGTATGTGATACCATATATATGGGTACCCAGAAAGTGGCTTGTAATGTGAAAGAAGTTTCCCCTGAAGCCGTATGGTATTATTATCCCGGTGAAACAGTTGTAAACTCTGTTTACATAAATGCCATTCAAAAAATTGTTTTTAAATCAGGAAGAGTACAAACATTTGCGGCTGCAACTTCCTATAAAACTGTAAACAACTGCGATGATTATGATAATGTTACTTTCACCACTATTGCAAGTGAAGTACACGGTATTTATAAACTGGGAGATGTAAGTGCAAAGGCAAGGGGCACCACAAAATTTGCAGATGAGAACAAGGTGAAGGAAAGGGCTATGCGCAAGCTGAAAATACGCGCAGCAATGATGGGTGGCAATATAGTCCTCCTGAACCAGAACCAAACAACTTCAAATGGGTTTGGAGGAATTTATTCCGGCGCCACAAGCTCCATTATGGAAGGAGTTGCATATACTTCCAAATTACCGGATATAAAGGATTTTAATGAATTGGTTGGTAATAAAACTTCCTTTCAAACTATAGAAGAAATACGTCTTCAGTCTGGCGGCGAAGACATGGAATATATCCCGTTTGTAAAACATGTCATAATACAAAAAATCTCCAATGAGAACGGGTTGATAATGATAGATGCATTAATAGATGGGCTCGAAGGCGGTGGCACTAATTACCGGGTGGTAAATTTTTCGAAAGATGAGTTTACCCTGCTATTTATGGATGATTCCGACATTTACAATATCCGTGTGAAACTATAATTTTCGACCGCGGGTTAAAAACAAATCTGTAAATTATCAGCGGAAAATTACACAGCATTGACTATCAATTATCCAGTCCGGGATTGGGCAGTTGGACAAAAAAACAAATGCAATCCCTGCGTACGGAGATACTTCCTGAATTTTTTAAGTGGCACAGATGGTGAGCTACAGGTGGATACTGTGCATATAGCAGAATGACATTTCAAAACTTTGGGAGATAGAAATTCACGATGGGAAAAAAATAGAGGCTATCCACTGAAATTAACGCTTGCATTTTGCCTTTTCCCGCCTTACCTTCGCATACTATATGGCTGTAAAAACCATTACCACAACCTGTTGTATTTCTGGTGGAGGCCCGGCAGGAATAATGCTTGGATACTTGCTTGCCCGTGCAGGGATAGAAACAACCGTGCTGGAAAAATGGCCTGATTTTTTTCGTGATTTCAGGGGAGATACTATTCATCCTTCTGTTATGGAAATTCTCTTTGAACTGGGGTTGCTGGAAGATTTTTTGAAACTTCCGCACAGCGAAATAAAACAAGTGGAAGCCGAAATAGGGACCGAAAAAATTATCCTCGCTGATTTTTCGCACCTGGAATTACATTGCCCTTTTGTTGCCTTTATTCCTCAATGGGATTTTTTGAATTTTATAACTACGCGGGCAAAAAAATATCCCGCTTTTCATTTGATGATGGAAACAGAAGCAATAGATGTTATAAAAAAGGGCGATACGGTAATAGGTATAAAAGCAAAAAATAAAGAGGGTGAATTTTCGATTAATTCACAGCTTGTTGTCTGTGCCGACGGGCGCAATTCCACCCTGCGTAATAAAGCAGGATTTACACCTGCTATATCAGGCGTCCCGATGGACGTTTTATGGTTCCGGGTTTCGCGGAAAGAAAACGAAGCCGCCTCTGTTTTGGGTAAAGCCGATATGGGAAAGATGTTGATTCTGCTTAACCGTAACGAATATTGGCAATGTGGCTTCCTGATTCGAAAAGGTGAATTTGAAAATATTAAAAAAACAGGTATCGAATCCTTTCGTCAAAGCATTACAGAACTTGCTCCTTTCTTCACCGACCGGGTAGCGGAAATAAAGGATTGGGAACAGGTAAAACTACTTACAGTAAGCGTTGACCATTTGGAAAAATGGTGTGCTCCGGGTTTATTGTTCATTGGAGATTCAGCCCATGCTATGTCGCCCATTGGCGGCGTAGGCATCAATTTAGCTATACAAGATGCAGTAGCAGCAGCAAATATTCTTGTCCCTGCTTTTGTAAAAGGGACAATATCGCAAAGTGTTCTTGGAAAAATTCAGAAAAGAAGGGAGTTTCCTGTTAAAATAATTCAGCGGGTGCAGGTGTTTATTCAGAATAAAGTAATAGACCGTGCGTTAGGCAATACTGTTCATTTCAAGCCTCCGTTACCCTTGAAACTGGTTAAGCGGTTTCCTTATCTCAGGCGAATACCTGCTTATCTTATTGGTAAAGGATTCCGGATGGAGCATATAAAAATAAAGGAATTTTTAAAATAATTCCACTGTTTTTCTTCGTCGTCACAGCCGATATTTTTTATTCAAATCTCAACTCTGCATAATAGAAGAAACCCATTACCCGGCAGATTGTGAAGAGGATGCTTTAGGTTTTTTTCTGTTTATATGCAATGTATATCCTACGTTGAGAATATTCTCATAAGTGCCGAAATTTTGGTGGGCTGTACCATCGTAAATTTCAAGTCCTGAATACCGGGCATAATCAAGTTTATTACAATATTCCAGGTACACATGCTGAAAGAGAATAACTTTCACTGCACCTTCCACTCCCATATTCCATCCACCTAATTGAAATTGCCTGTGGTTATCATTCCCAAAAATAGTATTGTCCACATGCGGCACCACAGGCCCCACACCTGCTTTAAGTAACCCACAAACAACAATCCATTTTTTAGGAGCGGCATAAAAAGTAAATTTTTTAACTACATTGATAAGGAAAAAATTAGCGCCGTTGTTTAAGAAGTAGCGTAAAGTAGCATTACTAATATGAACGGTAGTATCAACATTCCTCCCGTGAAATGTTCCGCTAACTATTACATTATAACCCTGAAGCACTATGTATTTTGTATGGTCAAAATTAAATTCAACTGCCAGGTCTTGTTTTTCATTGAAAAAATAACCAAACCGATAATTGTATTGAGGAATAGTTGGCTGCAGGTTAAATAAATGATCCCATCCTATATGGTCTTGCGCCTGGATGTTATTAAACGTATAATTGTTTTTCATATCCGGCTGAACTATATAGAGGTTGCTATTCGTGTATGTTTCCTCATTATACCCCCAGGAAAAATAATAACTCCCCGTGTTTACTATTTTTCTTTGTTTAACGGTGTCGGGATTTTGCGCAATGGATGGAACAATGAATAATAAAGTCAACATAAAAGTAGCCGGAATCTTTTTAAGCACAGGGGAATGGATTTGCCTTTTTAACTTACAGAGAAGCCAAAAGTATAAAATGGTTATTAATAATTAAGCGAATTGGAAGCAATTTTAATCTCTATCTGGAATTTAATTTGCTTTAATACAATTCCAGTATTTTCTTTGCCAGCGTTGCTGATATTTTTTCGTTTGATTCATACGTCCAGCCTGCAATGTGGGGTGTTAATATTACGTTGTCACTTTCCACTAAATAACGGAACGAAGGAGGTAACTTGGTAGCATCCAGTCCTTCAAATGAAAGGCTTTCATATTCCAGGACATCCAAACAAGCACCTAATACTTTACCTGTTTTCATACAGGCTACCAGGTCATCTGTCTGAACTATTTTGCCCCGTGAGGTATTGATGAGATAGATATTCTTCCGGAATTTTCCCAGAAAAGAAGCATTCACCATGAATCGTGTTTCATCATTCAATGGGAGATGTAAGCTTGGTACATCCGTGTTTTCAAAAAGTTCTTCAAGGGTAGATTCCTTAACAAATTCATCGGAAAATTTTGTTTTATACTTGTCATAAGCTAATACAGTACAATCAAACCCTCTGAGCCTTTGAGCAAATGCACTGCCCATATTTCCATACCCTATAATACCTACGGTTTTACCCTGCAATTCTATACCCCGGTTACCCTCCCGAATCCACTGCCCCTGTCTTACTTCTTTATCTGCCCGGCAAATATTATTAAACAGGCAGAGCAACATTCCCAAGGCATGCTCACCCACAGCATCTCTATTCCCCTCCGCCGAAGAAAGGCATTTTATACCTTTACTTTTAGCATACGCCACATCAATATTTTCCATGCCGGCTCCGGCCCTTGCAATAAATTTAAGGTTAGTGCCTTTATCAATCAGTTCCTTATCTAACTTAACACGGCTGCGAATTACTACCCCATCAAACTTATATAACTCCTCCCCTATCTTCTCGAGGTTCCAGTCATATTGCAAATGGCAAATAAACCCCTTTGTTTCCAGTTCTTTTTGTAAAAGGAGGTGAACGGAATCGAGAAAAAGAATATTTATTTGGGAAGACAAAATTCAGGGTAATAAATGATTAACTGTTTTCTTGTCTCCTGATTCTTATCTTTCTTCTTACTCTCAAAAATATGATAAATGAGACTAATGCTACACCGATAAGAATAAAAACTACCTTCATAAAATCCACATGCCAAAAACAGATTACTACAGCCGCAATTGGCACAACTACTAAGGCTATAACGGCTATAGTTGACAATATAACCAGGAACTGTATGGCATAATACGCGAAATCTCTCATACAAATGCAAAGATACCGTTTATTAAAATATCAAAAAAGCCCCTTTCGGGGCTTCTTTCTAACTTATACTTTCTGAACTACATTTTTTTATCACTCCCCTTGGCAGCGGTACTATCTCCGCCCATGCCCGGCATCATTCCGAGTTGGGTCATCATCTTCATTTCGTCCATATAGCCCCAATGTTCAATTGCCTTGCCATTTTTGTACCGTACAATATCCACCCCGTCCACGTTTATTTTTTTCCCTGTGGCTGGCATACCCATCACTGAACCTGTATTAGTCCCCGTAAAAGTGTATTGCGCGGTTACGTATTCAGAGTCTGCTACCATAAAGTTCACTTTCGTATTTAAATCAGGGTATCCGGTAACGAAATCCTGCCACCCCTTTTTAAGTCCAGTACGGTCGGGAGTATATCCCGGTGAAACACAATGGTCCACATAATCGGCTGAAATAAGCGAATCAACCATTGGGAAATTATGTTTATTAATTACTTCCTCATAAAATTTCATCATCAGCTCTTTATTCCTTGTAGCCCGGTCATCAGTGGTATTTTTATTGGCAGGAGGAACACATGCAGCAAAAGAAATGGCGATAATTATCAGTAAACTTATTTTTTTCATTGGGTTGTATTTTTATGCGACAAAAATACAAAAAAAATTCTTGGTACCCTTATTTTCTATTCTCTGCTGTTCTGCCTTTTCCTATTAAATGTGTAGTTTTAACGGCTCATAAAATCATGGCTCAACTTCCAAAGAAAAATATAGCAATACTCGGCTCAACCGGCTCCATAGGCAGGCAGGCATTGGATATTGTAAAAGCTAATCCTGATACGTTACAGGTGGAAGTGCTTACAGCCCAAAACAACGCAGACCTATTGATAAAGCAGGCAATAGAATTTTCTGCCAATGCTGTGGTAATAGCCGAAGAGGAAAAATATTTGTATGTAAAAGATGCCCTGCAAAAGCATGACATAAAAGTGTTTGCTGGAGCTGATGCACTTTGCCAGGTGGTTCAAATGGAAAGTATAGATATAGTTCTGGCTGCTATCGTGGGTTTTGCAGGGCTGCGCTCCACTCTTGCTGCTATTGAAGCGGGAAAGCAAATTGCCCTTGCCAATAAAGAAACGCTGGTGGTTGCCGGGGCTTTGGTAACAGAAGCAGCCAAAGCAAAAGGAGTGAATATTTACCCGGTTGATTCGGAACACTCTGCGATATTTCAATGTTTGGCAGGCGAGTTTCATAATAAGATAGAGAAAATTATTCTCACTGCTTCAGGAGGACCCTTCAGGGGAAAGGACAGGGCTTTTTTAGAAAAAGTTAAAAAGCAAGATGCCTTGAAACATCCCAACTGGAGTATGGGGGCGAAAATCACCATTGACTCTGCAACCCTTATGAATAAAGGACTGGAGATAATTGAAGCTGCCTGGCTCTTTGCTCTTCGTCCCGAACAAATTGAAGTGGTCATTCATCCCCAATCTATTATACATTCGTTAGTGCAGTTTGAAGATGGCTCTATTAAAGCTCAATTAGGCTTGCCCGATATGAAACTGCCAATTCAATATGCCCTCTTCTATCCTATCAGGGTTCCTTCTACATTTAAACGATTTGATTTTGCATCATATCCTTCTCTTACATTTGAAAAGCCAGATTTTAGTGCATTTCCATCCATACAACTTGCTTTTGAAGCGATGAAAAAAGGAGGCAACATGCCCTGTATTCTGAATGCAGCTAATGAGGTTGCAGTAAATGCATTTTTACAAGACGAGATTGGTTTTACTGATATTTCTGCCATAGTAGAAAAGTGCATGGAAAAAGCAACATTCATCGCGAAACCAACCCTTTCAGACTATTTAAAGAGTGATTTGGAAACAAGGGAAATGGCGCATTCATTTTGCAATAAAAAGAGTAAGCTTTAAGTATTCCGATAGAACTTTTCTAAAAACTGATCTGACTATTAAATGGTTTCACCTTCTTATGGATAGACTTCATCGAATACTTATCCAAATCTTTTATATGCTCCTTACTTTTGGTTTATGAAAAGTCACTGATTTATAGGAGAAACTTCAATTTCTAACTCACATCGAATAAAAACAACCTACTATGAAAAACCTACTTACCCCTGCCATTTGCATTTTAGTATGCATCTTATTTTCCTCTTGTGGTTCAAATTTGTCTATTGTTAAACGCCACTACAGAAGCGGCTTTTACGTCAATCATTCAAAGCGTGTGAAAACATCGCATCTGCCAAACGAAGAAGAAAAAACGGCTGAAGCTAACAGGGCAATAACCTTACATACCCTACCCTATCCGGCAAAACAAAATATTATCGAGGGGAATTTTGAACAGGAAAGTAAAACAAGAAGCATTATCCTTGTTACCGCCACAGATAACAAAGCACAGCATAAAGGTATTTTACACAGAAATATTCAGCAACTGCCTGCACAAACCACTGGCATTTCTAAAAGCCCGGCCTTTCAAAATGAACAAACATTTTCAGCTGGTGGAGATTATGGCTCACCTGGCAGGGCAGCGCTGAGCCTGTTTTGGATTGTTATTTTGGTAATATTAATTTTATGGCTAATCGGAATTATAGCAGGAGGGCTTGGCTTAGGAGGGCTTATTAATATACTATTGGTTATTGCTTTGGTATTATTAATTCTTTGGTTATTGAGAGTAGTGTAATTCTAAAAACAATTTAAAACAAAAAAATCATGGGAAGTTTGCTTTATATCATAGCTGTCATATTGATAATATGCTGGGCGATAGGTTTCTTCGCTTATAGTGCAGGATACCTTATTCATATATTACTTGTCCTTGCCGTTGTAGCTATTTTGCTGAGGCTTATCAGAGGCAGCAAACCGCTTTGAAAATAGGTTTTGGTCAGGCTGTCAAATTACAGAATGGTGTAGCTTTGCCATTCTATAACTAAATAGTCTTGAGATACTTTCAGCTGACAGTCTTTCTTTTTGTGTTGTTTTTTGGCACTTGCATTTCCGGCATTTCACAAAAAGACAGTAGTTCTCATCCTACCCGTTTAGATAAGTATTACATCTATTCCGGTATTTTAGATGCAAGAGATGAAGTAATAGCTCCTTTTCACTGGAACGGAAAACAATGGCTCACAGCAGGGCTTTTAGCTTCCGTAGAAACTGCTCTTATAGTTGCTAATGGAGATAAAAACATAGCAATTTTTGCCCAGCGTAATAGGAACAGCACCACTGATTTTGTAGAGAATAATATTGGCGACCCCTTTGGTAGCGGGCTTTATCCTGCTATTATTATGGGTACTTCCTACCTCGCAGGCTGCATTTTCCATGAAGATCATCCTAAGCACATGGCTATGCTAACGGTTAAATCGGTAGCTATTTGCGAAGCGACTATCTTTATCATCAAATCGGTAGCTGAACGCTACCGCCCTTATCAAAGTAATAACCCCGAACAATGGTTAGGTCCAAAAGGGATGTTTTCGTATGATTCCTATCCCTCCGGCCATACAACGGTAGCCTTTTCTACCGCTACTATGATAGCAATGGAGTACCCACGTCCGGTAATTATTCCCATACTGGCATATAGCCTTGCAACAGTAACCGCTCTCGGGCGGATAAATGGAAACTATCACTGGGGTTCCGATGTATTGATGGGCGCCGCAATAGGGTATTTTACTTCGAAGCTCGTCTTTCAGCATAATAATTGGGGCAAGTGCCTGAAAAGGAAAAAATTATTACATTCTGCCGAAGAATAAAATTTGGGGTAACTTTGCAGCCTTTTTAAACTACTTATGGGTGTTTTTGTCCAGGTCTCTCAATTTCTTCTTAGCCTTTCTATATTGATTCTGCTTCATGAAGCAGGACACTTTACGGCTGCCCGCATTTTTAAAATCAGGGTAGAAAAGTTCTATCTCTTTTTTGACCCCTGGTTTTCCCTTTTCAAAATAAAAAGAGGTGATACAGAATATGGCATTGGCTGGCTGCCACTTGGTGGATATGTGAAAATATCAGGCATGATAGATGAATCTATGGATAAGGAGCAGATGAAACTACCACCTGAACCCTGGGAGTTTCGCTCTAAACCGGGATGGCAAAGGCTTATAGTGATGATAGCCGGGGTAACAGTAAATTTTCTGTTAGGCTTTGTGATATTTACCTCTCTCACCTATGCTAATGGCACTTCCTATCTACCCATTAAAAATTTAAAATATGGGATTTACTGCGATTCACTTGCTACTAATGTCGGATTAAAAAGCACTGACACCATAGTGGCTGTAAACGGGAAATCAGTTACCCGTTTCGATTCTGTTACGATGGATATTATTTTTGAGAAAGCAAAATCCATACAGGTAAAACGAAGCGGGAATGTGGTAAGCCTTCCTATTTCCGAAGACAACCTTTCTGCTATATTAGGAGATGCCAAAGGATTTATTGATTATCAATTTCCGTTTAGTGTAGATTCTGTGCTTCCGGGCTCAGGCGCTGATAAGGCAGGATTAAAAAAAGGCGACCGTATTGCCCAAATTGATACCATTCATACTCCCTATTTCCAGGTAT
This sequence comes from uncultured Bacteroidota bacterium, assembly GCA_963767125.1. Classification (GTDB taxonomy): domain Bacteria; phylum Bacteroidota; class Bacteroidia; order JABEUT01; family JABEUT01; genus JABEUT01. Next base: position 279,335 of record CAVYDB010000049.1, read on the forward strand.
TTACGGCAACCCTTCAAAAGTTTAAGAATAAAAATATCCAACTATCCGTAAACTCAAATGGACAAGTTCATGCCCTGACCGCCCATGTAGATGATGACGGAAAATTAGGTTTCTTCCCCAAGCCAGATACATCGCTGCAATTTGTACATACTAAATATTCCTTGCTGCAAAGCATCCCGGCAGGGGTAAACAGCACTTTTGCCACCATAGGTAGTTTAGCAAAACAGATGAATATTATTTTTACGGTAAAAGGCGCCCATAAGCAAATGGGTAGCTTTATTACCATTGCAAAAGGGTATAGTAAAGTTTGGGACTGGGGCCGCTTTTGGGCATTCACAGGCTTTATTTCCGTAATGCTTGCCTTTGTAAATATTCTACCCATTCCTGCCCTGGACGGGGGACATGTTATGTTTCTTTTATATGAAATGATTACTGGACGTAAACCCAATGAAAAATTTATGGAATATGCCCAGTGGGCAGGAATGTTGCTCTTGCTTATGCTTATTATATATGCCAACGGGCTTGATATAAACAGGCTTTTCCATAAATAAAACGAGAAGCAGGGGTTAAGAAATATGGTTTTTAAAAATCTTGCAATCCTTATTTTTCCGGGGCTTTTATTTAATATCACCTCCTTATATTCTCAAGAAAATAAAAATGAACCTGTTACCCCTGTAAAGCATTCCATATTGCTTGTTCCCTTTAAGCCTACTATGTTTATGACAGAAATAGGAAAAGCAGTAAATACATCAACACACCTTAATTATTCCCAAATAACTGAAGCTTTCCGGCATAATATGGACTTGGCCCTTGCGAATACATTCAAGGAGAAATATTCTACGGTCTCGATATTACAAAAGGAGAAAAAGACAGATACAACACTCGCCTATATTTATTCCCTGATAGGGTATCATTATGATTTGATGCCGGGGCAGGATACAGCGGGTGAAAGCCATGCCGAGTTCGACCCTACATTGCAAAAAGAACATTTTATTAATAAAGGGCAGCTACAGGTGCCAATGGATTATAGCAAGCGATTTATGAATGTAGATATTCCGGATACCCACCTTTTGCCCTATCTAAGCAAGCAATACGGAACCGACATATTCATTTTTATTAATGAACTGGATATTAAAAATGTTTCAAACCCTACACAAGACCTGAATGAAAGTAATCTCCGGAGAGAGGTTATTGTACAGTATTCCATTTTGAATACCCAATATAATTATCTATTGGATGGGATACTTACTACCTATTTCCCTTATTCAGAAAATGACCCCAAGGTTATCGGGGAGAAATACTTTCCCGTCATTGCCCAATCTATGATGAAAGAATTAACTGATAAATTTGAACATCCTGTTCCTCACAAAGCAATAAAAAATCACACTAAAACAAAATAAATAGTATGAAAACAAAAGATAAATCGGGTATAAACGATGTATTGAAAAAATTAAAACTTACAGGTATTCAAAATGGGGCCTCCACGGGTATTGACTGGGTTAAAACAACAGGAGATATGCTGGAATCGCATTCTCCCATTGATGGGAATTTAATCGGTTCTATAAAACAAGCTACTGCACAAGATTATGATAAAGTAGTGAAAACAGCAGAAAAAGCCTACATTAAATGGCGTAAAATGCCTGCCCCGAAAAGAGGTGAAATAGTGCGACAAATAGGGGAGGCCTTACGGGAGCATAAAGAAAGCCTCGGTAAGCTGGTTTCTTACGAAACAGGAAAAATATACCAGGAAGGATTGGGCGAAGTACAGGAAATGATAGATATCTGCGATTTTGCAGTAGGTCAATCACGCCAGTTATATGGGCTTACCATGCAATCGGAAAGACCCCTTCACAGGATGTATGAACAATATCACCCGATAGGTCCGGTTGGAATTATTTCTGCCTTTAATTTCCCGGTAGCTGTTTGGTCATGGAATGCTATGCTTGCCTTAATTTGCGGGGACGTGTGCATCTGGAAACCTTCTGAAAAAACTCCGCTCACTGCCCTTGCCTGCCAGCATATTATTGCGCCTGTTCTCAAACAAAATAATGTTCCGGAAGGGGTTTGCTGCCTGATAATCGGCGATTATAAAATCGGTGAAATGTTGTCTAATGATACACGCATACCCCTTGTTTCAGCAACGGGTTCTACCCGGATGGGAAAGAAAGTAGCTGTAGCGGTTGGGCAGCGTTTGGGTCGTTCTTTACTTGAATTAGGTGGTAACAATGCCATTATTATTACACCCGATGCAAATTTGAAAATGGTTATTACAGCGGTGCTTTTTGGCTCTGTGGGAACAGCCGGACAGCGTTGCACAACTACTCGCCGTCTTATTATACACGAAAGTATTTATGACACATTAAAAGCCTCCATAATTAAGGCTTACAAGCAGGTAAATATCGGTAATCCGTTGAAAGACGGAACGCTTATGGGTCCTTTGATTGATAAAGCTGCGGTACAAAACTATTCTGATGCTATTGTAAAAATAAAACAGCAGGGAGGCAAAATAGCTTATGGTGCAAAAGTGCTGAGCGGAGAAGAATATTCTTCGGGTTGCTATGTATTGCCCACTATTGCTGAAGTGGAAAATGAATATCCCGTTGTTCAGCAGGAGACCTTTGCCCCTATTCTCTATTTAATTAAATATAAAACCATAGATGAAGCCCTTGTCATGCATAACGATGTACCACAGGGATTGTCTTCTTCCATTTTCTCCAATAATATTTTAGAAACTGAAAAATTCCTTTCAAATGCCGGTTCCGATTGTGGCATAGCTAATGTGAATATCGGTACTTCTGGAGCTGAGATTGGTGGTGCATTTGGCGGAGAAAAAGAAACAGGAGGAGGCAGGGAAAGTGGTTCTGATGCCTGGAAAGCCTATATGCGCCGCCAGACCAATACTATTAACTACGGCTCTGTATTGCCATTAGCCCAGGGAATAAAGTTTGATGTGTAGGAATAAGTAGGAGATTTCTGATTGTTATGCAATAATTGGGTCATCTCAACTACTCCCTCTCATTTATTTTCTACTATATTTGTATTGAAATTCAATCTCAAATAGTATGAAAAAATTTACTCTTTTACTCTTCACTCTTAGTTCTCCGCTCTTCATTTTTTCCCAAACAATCTCCACCTATGCAGGTGACGGAAATCCCGGGCATACAGGTGACGGGGCATTGGCTACAGCAGCTGAAATATATAACCCCTATTACATATCTACAGATAGATTCAACAGGGTATATTTTGTAGATGCTACCAATGGCTGGTTACGCAAAGTAAATACCAACACCGGAATTATTTCCACCATTGCAGGAACAGGCACAACAGGATACAATGGAGATAACATTCCGGCTACTTCCGCCAGTTTGGGCAACCCTTTAGGGACTGCTGTTGATACGATAGGCAATGTTTTTATTTCTGACCAGAGTAATAACCGGATACGTATGATTTCTGCTACCCTGGGCATTATTACTACCATTGCAGGCAATGGCGTACAGGGTTATTCCGGAGATGGAGGACCTGCTACTGCCGCTGAAATAAATTATCCTTCAGGACTATCTATTGACGATTCAGGGAATTTATATATATCCGATGCATTGAATTCCTGCATACGTAAATACACCAAATCTACAGGCATAATCACGACCCTTGCCGGCAATGGAGTATCGGGCTATTCCGGGGATGGAGGACAAGCTACAGCTGCCGAATTAGCCCAGCCATTCGGCAACATTGTTGATGCTTCGGAGAATGTATATGTAGCCGATGGTGAAAATAATGCAGTGAGAAAAATTGATGGCGTTACAGGAATTATAACCACCATAGCAGGGAACACTACTTCTGGTTATTTTGGAGATGGGGGCCAAGCCACCGCCGCTGAATTGGATTTCTGCTACAATTTGGCTCTTGACCCTTTGGGACTGAATTTATATATTGATGATGCAAACAATTATGTGATACGCGAACTGAATTTTTCATCGGGTACCATCAGCACTTACGCGGGCGATAATATCCAGGGCTTTAGCGGTGACGGAGGACCTGCAACCGATGCTGAACTGAACTATCCTTTGGGTCTTGCTTCCGATCCCTCTGGTAATATTTTTATCGGAGACGTTGAGGAACAAAGGGTACGTGAAGTAAGTGGAATACCTACTGTTATTCCTGCCGTTGAAAATGCTATGGAAAGTAGTGTTTATCCGAATCCGAACAATGGTAGTTTCACTGTAGCGTTCGGTCATCCTGAACCGGTTTCAGGATCTCAAACTAAAATAGAGATATATAGTATGCTTGGGGAACAAGTGTATAATGAGACCCTCCCCTGCACTCAGCCTGCCCATACTGGTATAGGCGGGGGTGACAATACCATAAACATGGAAAACCAACCCAACGGAGTTTATTTATACCGGCTATTAAGGGAAGATGGGAAATTAGTGGGAGAAGGTAAAATAGTGCTTGAAAAATAGGAAAATAGGCAAGATTCTTTTCTATTCCCAAATTCCGGCAAACTATTTCATTATATATTAAACACCCTCGAAATAGAGAACCCTAATTTAAATCCGCCTTTTGTCCATGTATCGCGGGTATAGGGAATGATATTATTTTCATTTAAAAAGGCTGCATTGGTGAAATTAATTTCAAAGACGTGCCCACCAGTCTCCACTTCATAGCCTATTGAAATGGGATTGTAAAAAGGAATGGTCTGGTTATTCATTCTATATTGTGAGATAATGTAATAGTAATCAAACACAATGCTCGAATGCTTGTTAAACATGTACCTCCCTCCTATTCCGGCGAAAGGAATGGTGTTCTCATTCGTTGCCCCATTGGTGTAGTTTTCACTATATAAAACATAGTTACGATGTTGTATTCCTCCCAGGAGTTCAAGCGAAATATGGTCATTAAAACGACGGTCCACAATAGCTTCCCCGAAATAAGAAAGCCTGTCAATAAATTGGTGCGATGTGGTGGAGTCTGTCCCGTCATAAAAGGTGGAATTAAGTTCAGGGCTTACTCCGGCATCTCCATACAAAGCAAGTGAAACAGGCATACCGGTTGCTTTTTGTGTCAACACCTTATACTTGGCATCTATGTCTATCAATTCCTGTTGTTTGCTGCGGGAAATACCCACCATAAAATTTTTGGTAACGCCAAATTGAAACGCAAATTCTATATCGGAAGCCACATCAAACCCATAAAAAGTATGAACACCTCCGTTACCTTCTCCGCCTACATTTCCAAACCTGTGCAGGATGAAAAACTCCATTACACCCGGGTCAACAATTTTTGTGGTTTGCACATTAATCAATTTCGTATCCTTCCAGGTGGGTAATATTTCCGTTGTATTTTTCGACGTATCAACAAGTTTCAGTAGGTCTTGCTGCGATTTAGCGACTCCTCCATTTAACAGAAAACAAAGCAACATGTATAGTGAGGCGTTTTTTATCTTCATAAAAAATAGTATTATTTTCCTTTAAAGGGTTTCAGGGTTGCATTCAGGGTAACGGCGACCTGTTTCGAGATGTCATTCCCTACAATGCTCGGAATTTTAATCTTATAGTCTTCCATCTTTACATCGAATTTAGCAGAAAGAAATATAATTCCGTTTTGAATAGTTATGGTTCCCGGAATAGTAATATTCTTCTGTACGCCATGCATATCCATCGTTCCGGTAACAGTTACCGGGTTAACTCCGTCTTTGGTGTAATCAATTTTTTCATTCACTTTGCCTTTAAATACGGTACGCGGGTATTTATCGCTTTCCATATAGTTTTCATTAAAGTGTTCCTGCATCAGTTTCTTCCTGAAGATAAAATCCTGGTTGGAGATACTGATTTGTATATCACCGGTAGCCGTATTCATCACTGGTCTTGATATAGAATTAATAGCATCAATATTTTCTATAGTTGTTGCAGAAAAAAAACTAACTTTGCATGAATCAGCCATATAAATTTGACCGTGGCTTTTGGCAAAAACAAAAACCAGACTAATTATTAATACAACTATCTTTTTCATAAATCTCATATTAATTACTGTGGACATCCCAAGTCTATCCACGCTCTGAATTTGTTTAAAACGCACTGATCCCATCCGGGTTGCTGAACTTTTGGCATTTGAGGCACACTACCAGTACCAAAAAGAGCCTGGTATAAAGAACCATCCTGATATACAGCATAAATACCGGAATACGTAGAGTAGTCACGCCCGCTGCCTGCTCCGGAGGAATGACAGGATGAATTATCGGTCCCGCACTGAACATTGATTATCGCCTGCATGGTATTGCTATCAGAAGAGTACGTAAGCTTATTAGTATCCCCACATGGAACAACTACAAGAGGAACCGCCCCCTGCTTATCTTCACAAGAGTTGATAAGTAGGACTATGATTATAAGAAAGCAGGTGGCAATAAGGCTGTTTTTCATAGTGGTATATATCGGAAAGGTTGGGTAAAGCTGTTACAAATGATAGGTTAAGCCGGTTGTGAAACTTACCTGCCGGGGATAGGCAATTATGGCAGATGTATTGTTATCAATGGCTGTAATGGCTTCTTTAATCACAGGCTCCAGGTAAATGGAGAATTGTTTTGCTATTTTATAGCTTGCCCCTGCACCAAGGTGATACGAAAAATAAACATTTTCTTTCCCTTCCATGTTCGTTACAATGGCTTTGCCGGTTTGGTACCAACTATCTTCCCAGTCCATTGTGGTTTGTTCCCCGGCACAAATATTAGCTTCTACTCCTGCTGTAATATAAACCCGGTACTTTCCCTTGCTGATGATATCGCCATTTAATTGCACTGGTATTTCTATATAACTGCGTGTGGAAGAGGCATGCATCTTCAAACTATCGCCAACTGCATTTGCGTAATATGGACAATACACTGTTCCGGAACTTTCAGTTATTGAATATCCTATTTTTCCTCCGGGGTCCTTTTCTGCATATAGGGTACAAGGACTTATATCAAATGAATAAACTTGATACCCAATGCCTGCACTGATTGTGAAGCGGGAAGAAATTTTATACCCCAATTTAACCCCTGTGGTATAAGAAAATTTTTGCTGCTCCGATTTTACACTACTCTCCCCCTGGCTTGCCCAGGAGTCAGTTGCTTTCAAACTATACCCTAACATAATATCCGGGGAAAAGAAGGCTGAGATGCTGAATTTAGAGGAATGCGATGTGGTTTTATTTTCTTGTAATGTTAAACTATCACATAATGCAGGAACCGTTTTTACATATTCGGTATTACCGGCCTTTTTATCTCCCTTACTTTCCTCTACAGGCTTAGTAATGGCAACAGGTATGCTTCCTGCGATTAAATTAATTGTATCCGTTTTCTCTCCCACAGGTTCTACAGTCTTTTCATCACTTTTATGAGAGGGTACCTGTTGCTTTGTATCAATGGCTATTTCATTTCCCACCCGATTATTATGGGTACTGCCGTTTGCAATAGTATAATCCCGTTGAACCGTAAAAGGTTGCTTTACATATTTTTCAGCTTTTATTTCAGTTGGTTTGTTTTTCAGCTTTTGTTCCGCTTGCGTATTCTTATTTATAATCGGCAAACTTGCATCATTATCAATAGTATGGGTGTTACTATTCTTAATTGCATTTTCGGCACTTGCATTTTTTGCATTTTCAATGGCTGCCACCTGCTGTTCCACAGTATTTAGTCCGGTTTGCATTTTATAGGTAAAATAGCCAAGAACAAACAGCAACAAGGCAAGGACCAATGCAATAACCCTCCAACGGGAAGCCCTTTTGGCGTTGGCTTTGCTGGTCCGTGATATAACACTTTCAGCAGCCTTTCGCCAAAACTCCTGCGATGGTTCTGTATCCAGAGGGTCTATTGCTTTCTTAAAAATATCGTCAATATTATTCTCCATGTGCCCTATGTTCGTAATAAATAGTTCTGTTTTCTATCGCCAGGTTGCGATTGATCTTCTTTTTTAATAGAGTCCTCGCATCTGAAAGGTTTGATTTGGAAGTTCCTTCCGCTATACCTAACTGGGTTGCTATTTCCTTATGGCTCATCCCTTCAAACACATACAGGTTGAAAACCATTTTATATACCGGGGATAGTTCTTGAATCATTTTAAGAAGCTCCCTTGAGTCAATATCATTTAACACATCTTCGGGGCTGATAAACTTATCCTCTACGTTCTCTATTTCCAGCATAGGATATATTTTGGCTGATTTCCGCAAATGTTCCAATGATTTATTGACCATAATCCGCCGTATCCAGCCTTCAAAAGAACCCTGCATCCGGAACTGAGGCATTTTTTCAAACACGAGTATAAATCCTTCCTGCAACACATCTTCCGCTTCTTCCCTGCTGCCTGCATAACGCATACAAACCGTGAGCATTTTAGCTGCATACCGCTTGTAAAGCATCTGCTGAAATGCAGGATTGCCGGTGAAACACCCTTTTATTAATTCCTCTTCCGATATTTCCAAAAACACCTGTGCTTTGATATAAATGAGATGGTTGTTTTACCTGAACCGTTGGGTATCCTATTAAAATTCACGTATTTATAATACAAATATATCCTTTTACAGCGGGTCGGGCTAATCTGCATATCATTGATAAATAAATGCTTATGAAAAGATTTATTCCTAACTCGTTTTTAAAACTTACTTTTATGCCCTTTATCACAAACCTGTTATGGCAACTCTTTCTATTATTGTTCCTGTTTATAATGAAGCCCGTACTATTGAAATCCTGCTTGATAAATTAGTGGACGCCCCCCTTGCTTTTGATATCCATAAGCAAATTATTGTGGTGAATGACGGCTCATCGGATAACACTTTTGCCATTCTCACTAAATACCTCGAGCAATTTAACCTGAAAAAGAAGGGTTTACCAATACCTACCGAACTTGTACTGTATAACAAAGAGAAAAATGCCGGTAAAGGCGCAGCCATTCACACAGGGATAGCCGCAGCAACCGGAGACTATCTGATTGTTCAAGATGCCGATTTGGAATATGACCCCAGGGAATACTCCCTTTTATTAAAACCGATAGTAGAAGGCTTTGCCGATGTAGTTTATGGTTCCCGATTTATGGGTGGAAAGCCTCACCGTATGCTATTCTTCTGGCATTCCATCGGTAATAAAACACTCACGTTTTTATCGAATATGCTTTCTAACCTGAATATGACAGATATAGAAACCTGTTATAAGCTTTTTAAATCGGATATAATAAAAAATATAAAACTACACGAAAAACGTTTCGGGTTTGAACCGGAAGTAACTGCCAAAATAGCCCGTATTAAGAAAATCAGGATTTATGAAGTGGGTATCTCCTACTACGGACGGACGTACGAAGAAGGTAAAAAAATAGGCTGGAGAGACGGTTTCCGTACCATGTGGTGCATTTTGAAATATAATGTTTTTAAATAATAATACATTTCAAAGCCCTGCCACTTTACTTCTTCTCTCCAATAAAACAGTATCCCTCCAAACACGATCCATTTTACCTATTTTTTCACGGTAGCCTACCTGCCTGAAACCGCATTTCAGGTGAAGCTCAATACTTGCTTTATTTTCGGGAAATATGCCTGCCTGCAAGGTCCAGATATGGTTATTCTCACTTTGAGTAATAAGTTGGTTTAGCAGGGTTTTACCAATCCCCATGCCTTGAAAATCGTTATGAATAAAGATACTTAATTCACATACTCCGGCATAAACCTCCCTTACCGAAACCTTTGATAACATTGCCCAGCCTATTACCCTATCGTTATTTATAGCAACAAGACGCGGAGTTTCAATAAATTTTTTGTTCCATTTCTCCCAATCAGGAACATGGGTTTCAAAGGTGGCATTTTTAGTTTCTATTCCTTGACGGTATATTTCCTGAACAGAAGAGAAATCCTCCTGTAGGAAGTTTCGTAAGGTGGTGTTTGTATGCGATTTCATACCAAACTATTCATTTCCTAATACTTCATTAGTACCCTATGTTCAACATTGGCAGTGCGGGTAGCGGGGTTTAAAAACTTCCAGCTCAGCAGGGTTGGCGAATGGCTGTAATAACTGCCAATAAAGCTAATATCAGGATTGACTGCCTTTATTTCTTTCATATAAGAAGTGTCGGCAAGAATATAGGTTTTGCCTCTTTCCAAATTCGGAGGCATATTGTGTTCATTCAGGAACTGAAGCATAGGGAAGTGAGCATAATACTGCATGCTGAAACTATGGAAATCCTTATAGATTATAAGTTTCGAGCCCTCGGGCATGGTTTTATTTAATTCTTTCGTTAGGTAAGAAGCTGTTTGGTAACTAAGCACTTTTGGATAGAACCATGTATTGAAAATAAAAGCCAGTGAAGTAAAGGAGAGAATAGTTAGTGGAATAATTTTTTGAAAAGAATTGTATTTCCACATAAATAACAGGTAAATAAAAGCACAAAATGATAGACAAACTACTACGGATAGAGCAATAGGGGCAAGGAAAATATAAAAAACAATTAAAAATAGTATGGCATAAATTACTACTAAGAGAAAAATATGTATATACTTAAATACCGAGAAAACAGTAGATTTTGTATCGGATGTAAAGCGCTCATCTAAGTATTTGGCAGTTAAAACGGCTGCCAACGGATGTATAGCAAATGTGTAATGCGGCAACTGGTAATGGGAGCGGGAAAGGAAAATAAGAATCAGCACATAGCCGCTTATAGTAACAGTTTCCGAATTATCGGGTTTTTTAAAATTCTTTATTTTATTTTTTATTTCAAAAAATAAAGCAGGAATAAAAAATACGCACCAGGGAGCAAAGCTCCATAAAAAGCTATGGTACAGGAAAAAGGGGTCGGGGTCATTGCTCCAGCTGCTTTCACCTGTAATTCTCCCGAAGCTTTGTGTCCAGTAATAAAAGCGCAATCCGGAAATGCCGAGTTTATCATGTACCGTTTTCAGGGGTTGCGCATCAAACTGCTCATAAAGTCCGTAGCTCATGGGCAGGAGTATGAGGGCAATAATACCAAGGGCAACGAGGTATTGCCACCGGAAAAAACTCTTCCATTGGCGTTTGTAAGCAAACTCAACGGTAAAAGCTGTTACCGGAATAATTAAGCCTATAGGTCCTTTGGTTAGCATGGCTAACCCTACACCCATAGCCCCTAAACAGATGTTTTTAAATTTCAGGGTGAGATTAAACTCTGCTAATTGCCACAACGAAAACATTACCCAACCGGTGAGCATAGTGTCGGCTCGAACATCGCTGGTCATTACATAACATGCCATGCACGAAGCCATAATTAGAGCAGCCATTTTCGCTGCCCGTTCGGTATAAAATAATTTTGTGTAACGATAAACAGAATAAATTCCTAACGCTAAACAAAGCACCGATGGCAGCCTGTATGCCCAATCGTGAATGCCGAATAATTTGTAAGAAAGACAAGCCGACCAGAAGAGCAAAGGGGGTTTGTCTAAATAATCTACACCATTCAAATACAATTGCAGGTAATTGCCCGATTCAAACATTTGTTTGGAAAGCAAAGCATACGTGGAAGAATCCACATCCATTAAATCTAACTGCATACCTATGCCATAGATAACGGCGAGAACTGCCAGTGAAATATAAAAGAAACGGTTAAAAGCTTTGTCGTTCATCGGTTGCAAATGTAAGTGCAATTTAGCTGATAGCTATTAGAACATAGAAACGGCATAAGAGAGTAAATGGCCCTCAATGGACTTTATTTTATCGATGCAAATAAGCATAAAAAACCGGCTTGAATTAAAAGTCAATAGCTATTCAATGACTTAGAGTGGATATGGACTGGGAATGTGGGGATTATTTAATTTCATTCCCATTCTCATCATAGCTTTTTGTCTTTTCAGCCTTTCCTCCTTTGAAAACGGTTTCTGACTTTAATTTCCCATCCTCATAATAATCTCTGCGGAGAGCTGTTTTTTCATCATATTCCATCTCCAACTTTCCGTCATCATAATATCCCTTTGTCACTCCCTTACGTTTATCATTTTCGTAAGGAGATTCACTCACTAATTTCCCGCTTTCATCATACACTTTTTCTACCCCATTTTTTTTACCATGGATATAAGGGATTTCCATGGATAGGGTTCCATTTATATAATAAAATTTCTCTATTCCATTTATTACTCCATCAATAAAAGGAATCTCCAAATCTATTATCTCATTTTCGCCATAATATTTTACATATCCGTTTTTCAGGTTATTGATATAAAGGGCTTCTCTCTGTAAGATTCCATTTTTGTAAAAAGTCCTTGCCATTCCATTAAGTTCACCATTCTTATAAATAGCGAGACGAAAAAAAATTGCTTTGCTTGTATCTTTAGTGATTCTTTCATCATCCAGCAAATATTCAAACCATTTACCTTCTTTTGCACCATTTAACATTAAATTCTTTGCCTCAGCTTTATTGGTAAAGCCCGACGTATCAGGCATGGTTTTCTGTCCCAATCCGGTTATTGAAAAGGAAATAGATAGCAATAAAATTAGAAGTGACTTCATTTCTATCAACCAAATGTACGATATTTTAGTTTCATTTTGCCAAATTATTAATTGTTGAAAATTGCCAGTCGGGCTCCGACCGGGCTTCCGCCCTTTTCCGTAACTTTGCAGTAAATTTCAAGAGTTATGTTTTTCGATTTACGTGAGATAGGAAGCGCCACCATGATTTTATTTGCCGTGATAGATGTGCTTGGTGCATTACCTGTTCTTATAGACCTTGAAAACCGCATTGGCGATATTCATGAACTGAAAGTCACTCTTGTTTCCGGTTTAATCATGATTACTTTTCTTTTCCTGGGACAAAGCATCTTATCTCTTATCGGGCTTGATATACGTTCTTTTGCTATTGCAGGAGCCATTGTTATTTTCTTTCTCGGGCTTGAAATGGTATTGGGCATTAAACTGAATAAAGAAGAAAGTAATGCAGCGGCAGCTTCTATTGTTCCGGTGGCTTTTCCATTGATAGCTGGAACAGGGACATTAACAACCCTTTTAACCGTTCGTGCTGAATTTAAAATGGAAGATATTATTGTAGCTATATTGATAAATTTACTTATTGTATATATCGTTATAAAAAACATCAAGCACCTGGCAAGGTTACTTGGACCGGGGGGAATAGCTATACTCCGTAAAGTTTTTGGTATTATTTTGCTTGCTATTGCCATTAAAATATTTACGGGTAATATCAAAACTATACACTAATCAATTCAATGCACCAGGAAAAGCATTTAAAGCAACCCACCTTTCTTAGAGATATTGTAATAGGCTTGTCTGATGGCATTACGGTTCCATTTGCTTTAACTGCGGGCATAAGTGGTGCGGTGAGTGGTAACAACATTATTATCACAGCAGGTATAGCTGAAATATGTGCCGGCGCTATCTCTATGGGCTTGGGTGGATACCTTGCCGGGAAGACAGAAGAAGACCATTATTACAGCGAACTTGATAGGGAACATAGTGAGGTTAAAACGGTTCCTGCCAAGGAAAAAGAAGAAGTGAAAGAGGTATTTGCCCGTTACGGATTATCTAATGCTACACAAGATATAGTAGCTAATGAACTGGCGAAAGATGAAAAACAATGGGTAGAGTTTATGATGCGTTATGAATTAGGTTTGGAAGAACCCGAAAAAGGACGGGCTGCTAATAGCGCTCGCAATATTGCCCTCTCGTATATAGCTGGTGGAACCATTCCCCTTTTAGGGTACGTTTTTACTTCTAACCCTGAAAACGGATTGAGAGATTCATCCATTATCACTATCCTTTGCCTGATTGTTTTTGGATATTATAAGAGTAAGCTTACCGGGCAAAATGCGTTTATAGGAGCCTTAAAAACAACTGGTATAGGTATTTTAGCAGCAGCCTCTGCATTCGCTATTGCCTATTGGTTTAATCATCGCTAACATATGAGTGGAAAGTTTATAAAGTTGAAAGTGAAAAGTGAAGGACTTTATAACTTTACAAACTTTAAAACTTTATAAACTTACACATGGATATTACCCCGGAAATAGCAAAACGCTTAGACCTGCTGAACGAAAAATATCAGGCAATGGGTCAGGATATGAACTCATATCTGGATGGCTTGTTGTACATGGACTACCTGAAATATTGGGAATATATACATACCGATACCCTCCTTTCCCTTCAAAATCCTCGTACTAACTTTCCCGATGAGAAGATTTTTATTGTCTATCACCAGATAACTGAATTATTCTTTAGATTGTGCCTGCATGAGTATGAACAAATAGCTGAAAAAGAGCATATTACTGTCGAGTATTTAATTGAAAAGGTGAAGCGTATAGTACATTATTTCGATGGATTGAATACCACCTACGGAATAATGATAGAAGGAATGGAAAAAGAGCAATTCCTGAAGTTCAGAATGGCTTTATTGCCTGCCAGCGGGTTTCAGTCTGCCCAGTATCGGATGATAGAATTATATTCTACTGATATTAAGAACCTGGTACACCACGAATATGTTGTAAAGCATCCTGAAATAACTAAAGCTTCCCCTAAAGAAATATACGAGCATATCTACTGGAAGACCGGGGCTACTGAATTAGCCACCGGAAGAAAAACCCTTACCTTAAAACAGTTTGAGGAGAAATATACCGGGACATTCTTAGACCTTGCACATAAATGTTCCACGGGAAACCTGTATGCCAAATACAGAACCCTAAGCGAACATGATAGAAAGAACAAAGAACTTGTCCAGCTAATGCGTGATTTAGATTCTAATATCAATGTCAACTGGTGCCTTCAGCATTATAAATCAGCGGTACGTTACCTGCAAGGTGACCCTGATATTATTGCTGCTACCGGTGGCACAAACTGGCAAAAATTCCTGCCTCCCCGCTTTCAAAAAATCATTTTCTATCCTGAACTATGGACAGAACATGAGAAAGCAGAATGGGGTAAAGCCTGGGTGGAACATGCGCTGAAAAGGTAAATAGTTCAACGTGGAAGTCGGAGCCCGACTGGCAAGAATTTCTATATTGTTTCACGTGGAACATATAAGATGAACTAATAGACTCTTGAAGTTCATCTAACTCAAAACAACTGGAAGAAAACCGTATGAAAAGATACCTCAAAGAAGCAATAATACTCGTTTTCGTAGGTATTCCTTTTATCTATCTTACTGCAATTTGGAGCAGTTTTCCTGAGCGGGTGCCCATTCATTTTAGGGACAGTAGCGCAGATGGCTGGTCAAGTAAAATGGGTTTGTTATATCTTACCATATCTGTCGTGATTGGCTTCTACCTCTTAGTCATTATCCCAGCCACCTTTACCCTCAAAGAGAGGTTAGTAACCATGGGTTATACTCCCTCTGATATTCGGTTAGTACTCGCCATATTTATAGCAGTACTGATGATATTTAGCAATACATCTTTCTTATAGTTATAAATAAGTATTGAGTATTGTTCCACATGGAGCAATCCGTCATGCTGAACTTGTTTCAGCATCTCAATAGTTAGGCTGGTTGCAATATTTTTGAGATGCTGAAATGAGTTCAGCATGACAGAGAGGCATAATGTTCCACGTGGAACATTTTTGTAGGGAATGGTTTAAAACCATTCCCTACCGACCAATATGAACCATTAAAATAGAAATATCTGAAGGATTAACCCCACTAATTCTTGATGCTTGCCCTAATGTTTTAGGTCGGAATTTAGTTAGTTTTTCCCTTGCTTCAATAGATAAAGAATGAAGGGAATGGTAGTCAAAATTATCATGTAGAATCAAATCATCAAGCCGGGAAACTTTGTCCGCCGTTTCTTGTTCTTTGATAATATAGCCGGTATATTTCATTTGAATTTCTGCTTGCTCTATAGTTTCCTTATCATAAGATTCAAGGTGAGATTTTATGCTTCGGAGGAAATGCTGGCAAGTCCATTTATGCTAACATCAGGTCTCGATAAAATAGAATATGCTTTCACCTTTTGGGTAATTTCCATAGAGCCAATTCCGGTTAAATAAGGATTTACTTCTTCCGGAGAAAGAGTAGTTTCTTTAAAGTATTTTATCAGCTCATTACTCTTTTTTATCTTTTCCACTTACTCTTTCAAATCGTTCTTTTGATGCTAAACCTATTTCATAACTTAAAGGGGTTAAACGAATATCGGCATTATCTTGCCGAAGCAAAATCCTGAATTCTGCCCTTGAGGTAAACATGCGATATGGCTCTTCGGTACCTTTCGTTATGAGGTCATCAATCAGCACTCCGATGTATGCCTGTGAGCGTGAAAGTACAAAAGGAGGCTTATTTTTCACCTTTAAATGGGCATTAATTCCAGCCATAATTCCCTGACAAGCAGCTTCTTCATAGCCAGTTGTACCATTAATTTGTCCGGCAAAATAGAGGTTTTCAACCCGACGCGTTTCCAGCGTATTAGAGAGCTGATCGGGAGGGAAGTAATCATATTCTATCGCGTACCCCGGCCGGAACATTTTAACGCGCTCTAATCCAATAATTCGTCTTCAAAGCGGCATATTGCACCTCTTCCGGAAGGGAAGTTGAGAACCCATTGAGGTAAACTTCCACCGTATCCCATCCTTCGGGCTCCACAAAAAGTTGATGGCGTTCTTTATCGGCAAAGCGATTTATTTTGTCTTCTATCGAAGGACAATACCTTGGTCCCACTCCTTGAATTCTTCCGGCGAACATAGGAGACTGTTCAAATCCGGTTTTAAGTATTTCATGAACTTCATCACTTGTATAGGTCAAGGTAGCAACTTCTCTGTTTTGTCAACGGTGCAGTTTCTTTTGAATAAGAAAATTTACCCGGTTCATCATCGCCTTTTTGTTCTTCCAATTTGCTATAATCAATCGAGCGTCCGTCAATGCGTGGAGGGGTTCCGGTTTTCATTCTGCCACTTTCAAAGCCAAGCTGCAAGAAGCTGTTCGGTAATTCCTGTAGCTGACCTCTCCCCTGCCCTACCGCCTCCAAAATGTTTTTCGCCAATGTGAATAATTCCGTTTAAAAAAGTTCCGTTGGTAAGTACAACAGATTTGGCTTTTATTTCCATTCCCAAACCGGTAACTACTCCACAAACCTGTACCATTCTTCACCAGCAAACCTTTTACCATATCCTGGAAGAAATCAAGATTGGGAGTATTCTCCAGCATTTTTCTCCATTCCAGTGTAAATAAAGCCCTGTCATTTTGTGTACGGGGGCTCCACATAGCCGGACCTTTGGAGCGGTTCAGCATTCGGAATTGTATAGCAGTTTTATCACTCACAATTCCGGAATATCCACCCAGCGCATCAATCTCCCGGACTATTTGTCCCTTCGCAATGCCGCCCATAGCAGGGTTGCAGGACATTTGCGCAATTTTGGTCATGTCCATAGTAATAAGCAATACCGACGAACCAAGGTTCGCCGCAGCTGCAGCTGCTTCGCACCCGGCATGACCGGCACCTACTACTATTACATCGTATTCCGCAAACATTTTTTAGAAAAGGCTGCGAAGGTAGTGCATTTGGGGATTTAGAATATAAATTTTATCATTATGAAAAAAAGATGGATAACTATTTGGATGTTACTAATTGTCGTAGCATTTAGTCCGCAATTCAAAAAAACACAGGATGAAGATACTCATGAATACAATGAACATAATTGGCTGCCACAAACAGAATGGGTCTATGCTCCTTATTCTGGAAATACGAGCCAGATAATATCAGAGTATAAATAGTCGTAAAAACTTGATATTACTTGGTTGGTGTAATTTATAGGAATTTGGTACCTGTACAAATATGAGATATGGAAGAGGGTAGGGGAGAGGCTATGATGAAACTTCACATCCTTGATTTGTTCTTCGGTTCTCATTAATTTACGATAAGGCTGATTGTAAATCAGCCTATTGAGGTTCCTCTGTTTCTGTGAAATTATACCGATTTATCCATCCACTGTATTGAAAAGAAGCGTACACTGTTAAACGATTGTTTAAGTATTCATTTGTCGTAAGCAATATATTTGAGACATTTTCTTCAATGATAGGCATCTCAGTCATAAAATCATCAAATAACTTTCCTATTTCAAAATTGACAACATCCTTATACATATCTGTCCCTTTGTACATTCGAATGTTTAATTCATTATATTTTTTAAATCCAAATAAGGGTTTCAAATGATAACCCCGATGAATAATCCGGTTTCTTATGTCGGCAATCAATGCTATCCAAGGGTACTTACTCGCGTCTCTTAAGCTGTTAAATTCGGACCGAATATCAGAAATCATGCCTCCTTGCTTACTTTTACCAAAGCTACTGAAGTGCGGTAACTCTTTCTCTTTCCTAATTTCCTGATTTATTACAATGTCCACAATACAAGAAAATAAATCCATATAGCTTTTCATATTTACTATTAGAAGATAGCTATAACTTCTGAAGTCAATTTCAGCATTGGCAGATTCTATATCATACTCTGAAAATTCCCCGATGTTTTTATGCGCATCGGAATTCTTATTTAACGAGTGGAGTAGGTTATATAGCTTATCATAAGTAATAACTACGAACTGCCATTGATTAAAAAATGATTGCACAAGTTCATTGATTCTATTATCCAATTTTGAGAATTCACTTATATTACCCAATGAACACGCAACGCTACAAAGCTTAGAATTGTAGCATGTCCAATCATCTTTGATAATACTGTATGCGCTAAGAGGCTTCACTTTATCTTAAACTCTTTATTGATTTTACAAGTACATTATTTGTGCGGCATTAGCCGTCAACTTCAGGATAATAGTACCTTCACCTTTATTCATAATTTTATTGTAAATAAAAATCATGGTCTTTTTGGATAAAGTATATTCGTATAGTTTAGTTTTACTATTATACACCTCGCCCGTGTATAAATCAAGTTTTTCTGCCTCATCAACTCTATCTGCGTGTGGGTCGCTCGGAAATATATCATCAGGGTCATTTTTATGTATACGCCATCTGCCTTGATGATTAACCGTCTGTTCATACAAATTCTGTAACCCTTTAACTGGGTCTATTATGTCACTGTCAAGTGGTAGTAAAATATCGAAGTATTCTTCTTCCATAAATGTTTTCAACAAATATACGGAAGATTCTCTAAAAGTCGAGCGTAAAATGAATAAAGAATATACTATGATGGCAATGATTACAAATCAGGACATGTCGGAGCAAACTATTTTGCTATATCTGCAATGTATGACTACAGTAAGGATAGATATATTAAATCCTAAGGCAGTAAAACTATTGAAGGAACTGGCAGCCCTAAATCTTATTGCAATCCGTGAAGAATAAAGGATTCCTGATATTCGGGAACAGCATAAGATGCTTATCGGCCAAAGAATAAAGCATACAAAACCAAGTGAATTATTGGATTGGGAAGAAGCCCGAAAAAAATTAAAAATTGATTGAAAAAGTGTTCACGCTGAAAATTCAGGCAAGAGCGCTCAATGATATTCAGGCTGGAATAGATTAAACTGGGTAGGGGAGAGGTGTTTATTTACTTCACTACGGCGCACTTACCGCATCATACTTCACCTCCACATCATCTCTATACGTAATTGTAAGATATAGCGACCCGTCGGGCATATAATATTTCCAGTGGTCTTCTTTCAAACCTAAGTTATATTGTCCTTCCCATTCTTTCTTCCCATCGGGATAATACCAAATATGCGTGCCGTCGGGTCTGTCCTGGCTATACTTTCCTGTAAACCGAATCTTTCCATTATCCACATAATATTCTGTCCACACACTGTCTTTCATATCATCGGAATATTTCCCAAAGCTCTTATAATTATCTAACTGGTAAACCCACCTGCCTTCTTTCATTCCATCGGAATATTCTCCTTTTGTAATCACTTTCTCTGAATCATTATATTCTACAAAGTCTCCATCTTCCTGCCCTTTTAAAAAATTACTCTCTCTCCTCAGGCTCCCATTATTAAAATACCACAGCCACTTCCCGGTTTGCTTTCCCTTCTTATCATATTTACCGATTTCAAATTTCTTTCCATCAGGAAAATAATATTCCCATTCACCAACTTTAACACCGCTTTCGTATTTACCTTTCGCTTTTAATTCTCCATTTTCATAAAATTCTTTCCAATCACCCTCTTGCTGATCAGCGGCATCAATAGGGCCTGTAGCAACTACTTTTCCACTGTCATAAATATCTGCTTTCTCGGGCTTTCCATGCTCATCATACACCCGATGCATACCAAAAGGAACATCATTCTTGTAGGGTCCAGATGATTGCACCACACCATTAGAATAGTACATAGTTTTAATATCCAGTTTAGCTAGCTCCGGTGCATCTTGCTGTAACACATCATTAATATATTTCTCCACCGTCAGCAAATCTCCTTTCTCATTATAGGTTTTAAAATATCCATCCCGCTGACCATCTACATAAGTACCTTCCCATTTAACTGTTCCATTATCATAAAATGTTTGCCACAAACCCTCTCTATGCCCTTCCGTATTCACCTGGTTTATTTTGGTGACTTTCTTTATAAATCCTCCTTTGTAAATAATAATACTCATAATCAACGAGTCTTTATTGAATTGCAATGATTTCCCTTCTGCAAGCCCGTCTTTATAGAAAATAAGCTGGTGCAATCTTCCATCAGAATACAAATATGCATTACCCTCGAGAGTATCATTCACATAGTTTTCTTTCGATGAAATCATACCCTTTGAGCTGTCGTTCAATTGGGGCTTATAAGTATATTTATATCCATTTTTCTTACCTTCATTATACGTATAAATTAAATATAATAATCCCTTTTCGGTATAGAACTTCCATAAACTATCCAGCTTAAAATCCTTCCTGTTTCCTTCTGATTTTATTTTTCCGTTCTCATAATAATTTTTCCAATACCCATCTGGCTTATTATCTATAATGGTACCTTCGCTCGATAGTTTCCCATTTGGATAATAAAGTTTATTATATCCCTCCTTCGTTTGCTGGGCAATAGTTGACAAAGGCAAGCCAAGAGCTAAGAGTAAAAAGCTAAGAGCCAGTATTAACCGTGTATTTTTGCTTTCTTTCATTTTCTTCCTGACACTAAAAAATCTTTAAAGTTTATTACGGGACGAAAATACTCTTCTTTTTTATACTTCATTTTAAAGTTTTCCGTAGGCATTAAATATAGATTTTATTTAAAAATTTTTGTTGTTATTATATAGGTGTGTTAATTAGGTTCAAAAAAAGGTTGGTATTTTCTTGCATTTAATAAAAGTGGTGTGAATTGAACAGGTTATAAAAAATAACCTCTCGATAAATAGGTTAGGAATAGGCACTTGCATTTTAATTAACATACTGTTAATATAGAATTAACAATGCGATTTGTTCGTAAGTAAATCCATTTTTAAGAGGTTAAAATGTTCATATCGGACTCATGAAAAAGCATAACTAAATAACCAAAAGAGAAAAATCCTGTTAAGGGGGTGAGGTTATTAACAATACAAAGTTAGGCTATAGAAAGAACTTAACAAAATACGAACGCTTATGAACAAGAAAAGTTCATAAAGTTTAGAAAGTGAAAAGCGTATAAAGTGAAAAGCGGTAACTTTACGACTTTATGAACTTTACAAACTTTTAACTGAATTATGAAGGTAGCCATCGGTAGCGACCATGCAGGGTTCTCTCTTAAAGAGAAACTAAGAACATACTTATTGGAAGGAGGTTTTGATGTGAAGGATTTCGGAGCTTTTTCAGAAGAGCGTGCCGATTATCCTGACTTTGCTCACCCGGTGGCAAAAGCAGTTGAGAGCGGTGAAGTAGAAAGAGGCATTGTTATCTGCGGTAGCGGCAATGGAGTTAATATGGCAGCAAACAGGCACCACGGCGTGCGTTCGGCTCTCTGCTGGAATGAGGAGATAGCCAAATTAGCCCGGCAGCATAACGATGCCAATGTAATAGCCTTACCCGCCCGGTTTATGGATGAAAAAGAAGCTGAAAAATGCTTGGATGCATTTTTTTCCACCGCTTTTGAAGGTGGACGGCATAGTGAAAGAGTTAAAAAAATAGAAGATTAAAATTTAGAATAGTTCATGGTGAAAGTAGCAGAGCAGTTTCTTGAAAATGCAAAAAAGAGAGTAGCAGACCCGGAGCATAAGAGGAAGCTTTTATTCAATATATCCCAATACGATAAGAAGGTAGTAACCGGGAAACAGCAATATTCCAATCTTCCGGCAGCGAAGAAAAAAGCCTCCGGTATTAAGACAAAGGTTATTGAAAACCTGGAAAAGTACCTGATAGAATTTGAAACCAACTTCAAAAAGAATGGCGGTAAAATCATCTGGGCTCCTGATGCCGAAGCTGCCATGAATGAGATAACAGCCATTTTAAAAAAGGCAAATGCGAAAATCGTAGTGAAAGCAAAATCTATGGTGACGGAGGAAGTAGGGGTGAACCATATTTTAGGAAAGAACCATATCGAGAGCCTTGAAACAGATTTGGGTGAAGTTATTCAGCAGATGGATGATGAACCTCCTTACCATATTGTAACTCCTGCCATGCACAAATCGAAGGAAGATGTGGCAAAATTATTTCATGAAAAAAAAGGCACGCCCATCGATTTCACTCCCCAGCAAATAACAGCTTATGTTCGGAAAATGCTGAGAGAAAAATATCCCATAGCAGATGCAGGAATTACCGGGGCTAATTTTCTCATTGCCGATATTGGGGGAGTGGCAGTATCGGAAAATGAGGGCAATGCGTTCATGTCGGTTGCTTTTCCAAAAATTCATATTGCTATTGCCGGAATAGAAAAACTAATTCCTACCCTTGCTGATGTTGACCTTTTCTGGCCCCTGCTTGCTACACATGGCACAGGTCAACGGGTTACGGTGTATAATAATATCCTTACAGGTCCTCGCCAACAAGGGGAAATTGACGGACCGGAAGAGATGTATGTTGTGTTACTCGATAATGGACGTACCAATTTATTAGCGCGTAAAGAACAGCGCCGTGCGCTTAATTGTATTCGCTGCGGTGCTTGCCTGAATGCTTGCCCCATATACCGGAACATCGGGGGACATGCTTATGGAACCACCTATAGCGGTCCTATTGGTTCAGTAATTACTCCGAGCATGAGAGGTATGAAGGATTTTAAACACCTGAGTTATGCCTCATCGCTTTGCGGAAGATGTACGGAAGTATGCCCTGTGGAAATAGATATACACAAGCTGCTATTATTGAATCGTAAAGATTCGGTGGAGGAGAAATTCTCGACCAGCAGTGAAAAAACGATATGGAGGTTTTGGAGAAAATCTATGCTGAAACGTAGCCGAATGGAGAGGGGAGGGGCTTTCTTTAAAAATTTGATGATACGAAGGTTCTTTAAAAAGGCCTGGGGTGTAAATAGAAAATTGCCGGTAGTAGCTCCCAAATCTTTCAATGAATTGTGGAGAGAAAGAAAGAAAAACCTGCACCAGGAAAAATAAACAACGTGAAAAAAGGAAGCCTGTTTTTTGTCTTACTCTGCTTCATTTATCCTGTTATTCTTCAAGCCGGAAACATTGAAAATGGCTTCAGGGCGCTATCCGTTTTCGATTATTTCAAAGCAAAGGAATTGTTTACGAAAGAATTAAAAGAGAAGAATGACTTTGTCCCGGCTGCTTATGGATTAAGTGTAATTACATCCCGCAACGATAACCACTTTTACAACCTTGATACAGCTTACATATATATCCTTATATCAAAAAAGGGTTTTACAGGGGCTTCAGGCAAGAAACAATTAAATTGGAAGCAGTTCGGAGTCGATTTGCCGGCCATTACGAGCCTACAAGACAGTATAGAATATAAAGCTTACGTACAAGCAGCTTCCCGAAATACGATGGAAGTATATACTCATTATATCAGCTTTTATACCACCTCTGCTGAAATTCCGCAAGTGATAGAGTTACGGGACTTACTCGCGTTTGATGTAACAAGCAGAGAAAATACCTACGAGGCGTATAAAACGTACATGGAAACCTATCCTAAATCGTTGGAGTTTGATGAAGCTCAAAAGCGGTATGAAATACTTTTATTTGAAACCCGGACGAAAGAACATACGGTTAAAAGTTATGCCGATTTTATTACCCAATACCCTCAAAGCCCTTATAGCGGTGTGGCGCAAGACTCTGCCTATAGCCTTTCTACAACCCATAAACAGATAGAAGAATATCATGCCTTTGTGAAACAATATCCATCGAACAGGAATGTGCCCAATGCCTGGAGAAAAATATATTCCTTGTACACTATGGATGGAAAGCCGGAAACTATTTTGCGCTTTCAAAGCACCTATACTGATTATCCCTTTCTGCAACATGCCGATTCCGATTTAATACTTTCTAAAACTGTTTTCTACCCTGTAAAAAACGGTGATAAATGGGGATATATTGACAGTACAGGGAAACTGCGTATCCCCTTTAAGTATGAATGGGCAGACACCGCCTTTTTCGATGGACTTGCTGCCGTGGCAAAAGACGATAAAGTGGGCTTCATTAATAAACGAGGAGAGTTAGTAATCCCCTGTATTTATGAGGAGGCCGACCATTTTAATAAAACCCTTTCCATTGTGAAAAAAGGGGGATTGTATGGTATTATATCCAGCATTGGGCAGTTGCTGGTGCCGTTTGAATACCAGGAAATATTGCAATTTTCAGAGGGGTACGCCGAAGTGGAGAAAAACAATCTTTTTGGGTTTATTAATTTGCTTGGCGATGAAGTGGTACCTGCCAAATATACCGATGCATTAGACTTTTCAGAAGGGCTGGCAAGTGTTGAAAATACCTATAGTAAATATGGGTATATCAATCACGGTGGAGATTTTGTAATTCCCTGCAATTACGAATGGGCAGAAAAATTTAAAGACAGTATTGCTAAAGTAAAGAGCAATGGCAAATTTGGCTTAATTGACCTACAGGGAAATGTTATACGCCCTTTTAGTTATGATAATGTAGGCGATTTTTCAGAAGGTTTTGCTATACTTGTGCAAGGACAAAACTTAGGATATTGTAACCGGGAAGGAACCATTGTGGTTCCGATGAAATACGATTTTGCGCCTGATTTAATTACCAATGGCAATTTCCGCAATGGATACGCCAAAGTACAAAGCCA
Source organism: uncultured Bacteroidota bacterium (assembly GCA_963767125.1). Taxonomy (GTDB): domain Bacteria; phylum Bacteroidota; class Bacteroidia; order JABEUT01; family JABEUT01; genus JABEUT01. The sequence goes on from CAVYDB010000049.1 coordinate 304,410, forward strand.
CCGGAAAAGAGGTTTTGTTGATACCAATGGGAAACTTATTGTCCCCTGCTGGTACGATGATGCACGCTCTTTTTCCCAGGGTCTTGCCCCTGTTTCCCAAAATGCTAAATGGGGATATGTAAATGCGAAAGGGAAACAGGTTATTCCCATGAAATACGACATTGCCTATCCCTTTTCCGACACGCTTGCGAAAGTAAAGACCGGTGGCATGTTTGGATTTATTGACATGAAAGGCAAAATGCTTATTTCTCCACAGTTTAACATGGCAAGCGACTTTGCAAATAACCTTGCCCTCGTTCAGATTGACGGCAAGTTTGGACTGATTGATAAAACAGGTGATTTTATTATTCCCTGTAGCTGGACGAGTGTTAAATCAATGAAGAACGGGCTTTTGAATGTCAGCATTAATGATAAAATGGCTTACTATAATTTGAATACCCAGAAATACCTTTGGCAGGAAAGCGGGTTTGGGAAGTGAATTTATGAATTCATCGCCCCCTTCTTCGGTATCCTGTTCAGCAAAATAAACCCGAAGACGAATAAGAAAAGTAGAAAGCCTATGGAGTTTCGCATATCATGGGTAAAGTCATATACCCAGCCATAAAGGAATAAGCCCAATACGCTGCCTACATTTTCACACACATCGTAAAAACTAAAGAAGGAGGCATGGTCTTCTGTTTCCGGAAGCATTTTAGAATAGGTGGAACGGGAGAGCGCCTGTATTCCACCCATTACCAAGCCTACAAAAAAGGCAAGAGTATAAAACTGGGTTGCAGTGTAGGTAAAATAAGCTCCTATACAAACACCTACCCAAATAAATGCAGCCACTTTAAGCATAAATACATCGCTCTTCTTTTTAGCGATATAAGAGAACAGGAAAGCCCCTCCAACCGCCACAAACTGTATAATGAGAATCGTAGGAATAAGCTGCCCTTCCTTCAGATGCAGGGTGTTAGACCCAAAGAGATTAGCCACCAACATAATGGTTCTTACCCCTGTATTATATACGAAGAATGCGATTAAAAACCGCCTCAACCTTTTGGTTGTTTTCAGTAGGTTCCACACTTTCAATAATTCCTGGTATCCTTTCCAGATGTTTCTCACAGCTTGTTTTTTCACCTCGCCGAAAGGGTTGGTCGGCAGATAATAAAAAGCAATTTGAGCGAATGCTACCCACCAAACGCCTACCGTTATAAACGACCATCGGGTAGCCATAGTAGTGGCAGCATCTCCGGAAAGACCCGTCCAGCCGGGCTTCATCACCATAGCGAGGTTAATGATGAGCAAAATAGCGCTGCCTATATAGCCATAAGCAAATCCTTTAGCGCTTACGTGGTCTTGTTCATGATGGTCAACAATTTCGGGTAGGTAAGCATTGTAAAATACAATGCTTCCGGCATAACCGATACAGGCGAATATTACCATGGTAATGGCAAGCCCAATGTTAGAAGTCGTAAAAAAGAGTAAATGTTGTTGCTCTTGAATTTTTGATAATCCAAACCAAATTGGAGTACCTTTAAAAAAGTACAACAAGCTACAGGAAAGGGCACCCATATAGCAGAAAAACTTCATAAATATTTTTTTATTTCCGCTATAATCTGCAATACCCGATAGGAGGGGAGATAGGGCAGCAATTACCAGGAATGCAAAAGAAAGAGCATACGTATATAGCGCATCGGGAAGGAAAGAAAGCCCGAGGAAAGTTACTTTTTCCGAACCGGTTGAAGCGGTAACACTATCGTAGTAAATGGGGAATAGGGTAGAGGTGATAACCAGGTGATATACCGAATTAGCCCAGTCATAACTTGCCCAGGCATTAATTACTTTTTTATCTCCCTTTTTAAACTCCATTTACCAAATCTTCACTCTTACGCTATCTGCCCGGTACATGGGGTCTCCCGGTTTAACATTAAATGCAGCAATAAATTCTGGCATATCGGTTACCGGACCTATGCACCTGAATTTGGCGGGAGAGTGTACATTACTCCGTACCTGGTCGGCAAGAGCTTCGGGGCGGGTGTTAATCATCCAGCCATAAGCCCAGCCCAGAAAGTAGCGTTGGTCAGGTGTTAATCCGGCTATCATTTGTTTATCCTTGTATTGTTTGGTTTTTTGGAAAGCTTCATATCCAAAGTTTATTCCACCTAAATCAGCAATATTCTCCCCTTGCGTGTTGGAACCATTGATATGCAAGCTATCTACTGCTATATAGTTATCAAATTGTTTCACAATCATTTTCGTTTTAGCTGTAAATTTAGTCCTGTCTTCAGCCGTCCACCAGTTGCTCAGGTTGCCGTTTTCATCATATTGGCTGCCCTGGTCGTCAAAGCCGTGTGTCATTTCATGCCCGAAAGTAGAACCTCCGATAATGGAATAAAGCAGGGCATCGTCAGCAAAAGTATGTTCGTAACCGGGGATAATAATATTACAGCCGGGAACTACTAACTCGTTATTACTTGGGTTGTAGTATGCGTCGTAGGTTTGTGGTTCAATATCCCATTCGGTACGGTCAACGGGTTTTCCATATTTATTTATCATATAATTGAAAGCCCAGTTATTGGCCGTCATTACATTTTTTACGTAAGAAGTTCTGTCAACTTTTAAGTTGCTCATGTCTTTCCATTTATCCGGATAACCTACTTTCATTATCATTACATTGAGCTTATGCAACGCTTTTTCTTTGGTCGCGGCGCTCATCCAATCCAGGTTTTTAAGACGTTCCGCATACACTGCTTTAATATCATTTCCTATTTGCACTAATTTTTCTTTGGTCCCTTTTGGGAGATAATCGGATACATAAACCTGTCCTATTAATTCATCCAGAGAAGAATTTGTTTGCTCTACAGCCCTTTTCCATCTTGGCTTGGGCTCCTTTACTCCACGCAATACACCGGTATAGAAACTAAACGACTCCATATAGGTTTTATCATCCATGTAGCGGGCGAATTGGCTGAATATTTTATATTTCAAATAATTCTTCCAGTCATCCAACGGATAAGATGTAAGGTACCCATTAAGGGCTGTTAAAAACTCGGGCTGACCTGTTATTACTGAATCTACGTTATGCAATCCTACACCCGTCACATACCCTGCGCAATCAAAGTTGGGCATCATGTCACAAAGCTGCTTAAAAGTAATTTTATTATAGTTTTTTTGTGGGTCGCGGGTGTCTTCACTTTTGCGGGATGTTTTTGCCATAGCTGTTTCCAGTTGCACCATGTTTGCAGCAGCCATTGCAGCTTTTGAGCTATCATAGCCCATTTCGCAAAAAGTGTTTTTTACATGCTGCACAAATTTTTCGCGAATAGATACCGCACGGGCATCGGTATCAAAATAATAGCGGCGGTTAGGCAGGCTAAGCCCGCCCTGGTCTATGCGAACAGCATTTTTGCTGCTGATTTTATCGTCCTGGGCAACATAAAACTCAAAGAAAGGTAAGCCCGAAATAGATTCGATGTTGGAAACACTTTCTATATAAGCCCCTTCCAGAACAATTCCTTTTATATCTTTTATATTATCAATTTTGCCTAATTCACTTTTTATAGCGGAAGTACCGTTTTTATTGAGTGTAACAGTGTCCATAGCCGTAAAGAAGAAGTCACCTATTTTCTGCTTCGCGCTTCCTGCTTCCGCATTAGTAAGCTTGGCAGATGATTCACAAACATTGCGTATTTGTGCATTGATGGTGTCGCCTATCATATCCCATAAGCCATTCTGGACTTCGCTTGCAGGGATGGGGTTATTTTTAAACCATTTCCCGTTGGCATACTGGAAGAAATCGTCCTGCGGCTTTACCGTGGAATCAATATTGGCTGCAAGGGCATCCGGTCCGGCCGGAGCAGTATTGTTTGAAGTATTACAGGAGTAGAAAAGAATTGGCAAAGCGGCAGCAAACAGTGGCAAGCTATATTTTTTCATATTCAATAAAAGTGAGAGAGACTAATAATTAAAAAAAGATTAGTCAAAAATAGGGAATTATCCCCACATTTTCTATTACGTTATTAAGAACGGGAAATAAAATATTACCTCCTCTTTGAATTCCAAGTAATGGAAAGAGAAGGTAATATTGAATTGTAGAGTTTAACTAATAGCCAATTAGCCCAGATGTGAAAACCAGAAAGAGTTTTAAATAAGAGAAACCTGATTAACGTGCCTTTACCTTTTCCGTTTTATCGCTGCCATTCATCCCCCTGAATTCATGTACTTTGTCTTTTATGGTTTCTATTTCTTCTTTTACATCATCCACAAGGTCATCAATTTTATCTTTCAGTTGGTCAGTCATGTCTTGTCCCTTAGTCATGATTTTCCTGCGGGTTCTGGAGCCTTTGTCTGGGGCGAAAAGTACCCCGAGCGTTGCTCCTATTGCAGCGCCCATTAGTAATGCTCCAATTACTTTTCCAGTGTTGTTTGTGGTTTCCATTTTGTTTAGGTTTAAGAGTTATTCTTTATTCTTTTAACCCAAATTTACTTTGTTGCTAAAGCCTTGTGCATAGTTTTTCGGTGAACGCTTTGCATTTATCGTTTAACCCATAGAAAGAAAAGATAATTGGGGTAGGAGTAGAGAGCTATTTCTTATCCAGCTCAGCAAAAACAGAATTGTTGCTGATAAATTCCGGAACAATTTGTTTCATCTTGCTTACGATAGTTTTGTCGTCTTTGGTGGAAACAAGTTCGGTAAGTTCATTAATATAGCCGGAGATAGTGTTAAAATCATATTCCCTTACTTTAGCTATCATAATAAGCGGATGATGCGTAGGTAAGGTGTTTTCGGAAGTGATGTAAAAGCTCTTCGTAGAGTTTTTCACCCGGGCGTAAACCTGTAAAATAATTTTTATATCCTTATCCAACGTAAGCCCCGAAAGTTGAATCATTCTTTTTGGCAAGGTCAAGCACCTTGACCGATTTACCCATATCAAAAATAAACACTTCTCCTCCTTTGCCTATGGCTCCTGCTTCCAGCACCAGTTGGCACGATTCGGGAATAGTCATAAAAAAGCGGGTTATTTCAGGATGGGTAATGGTAACAGGTCCTCCCTTTTCAATCTGTTGGCGGAAACGGGGAATCACCGAGCCATTTGAACCAAGCACATTTCCGAACCGGGTGGTAATAAATTTGGTCTTTTATTTTTGCGCTTCAGACGACTGTACATAAATTTCGGCAATGCGTTTAGATGCACCCATTACCCCGTAGGGTTAATAGCCTTATCGGTTGAAACCATTACAAAAGTATCTACTCCATATTTTACAGAAAGGTCTGCCAGAATGCGGGTGCCAATAATATTTACATTCACAGCTTCCACAGGGTTTTCTTCCATTACCGGTACATGCTTATATGCTGCAGCATGAAAAACAATTTGAGGACGTGGTATCTTTAAAGATAGTCTCCATGCGGCTTTGGTTGCATATATCTGCCAAGTAAACCTGGCATGGTATATGCAGGAAGCATTTCATTTATTTCCAATTGGAGGTCATAAATGGCAGATTCAGCTTGGTCAACTAACACAATCAGTTTCAGGATTATAAGGTATAATTTGCCTTACTATTTCACTGCCGATAGAGCCTGCAGCCCCCGTAATAAGACCGTTTTATTTTTTAACTGGGATTCTATTTTATCTTTATCCAAGACAATAGGGTCACGCTCTAAGAGATCTTCAATCCTTACCTTTTTAATTTGCTTGAAACTCAGTTCTCCATTTATCCAATGGTTTATGGGTGGAACATTCAACACTTTGGTATTATACGTTAGGCAGATGTCGGTTATTTCATTTTTACGCTCATACGATATATCGGAAGTAGAGAGAACAAGTGGGCTACATTATTATCCTCCAATAGTTCTTTTAATTTATCGGGAGAATAAATAGTAACGCCCTCCAGCCTTTTTCCCCAGTTGTTTTTATTTTCATCTAAAAAAGCAAGCACTTCATATTTTGTTCCTGCATCACGGTCAACGGCCGTTTGGTAATAAGCCCTGCATCATTGGCTCCATAAATAATAATACTCCGCCTGTTTTTGGATGGTGAGGTGGCTTCGGCATAAATTCTTTTATAAATCATTCGCACTGCAATCAATATAAAAGCCGATGAAAAACATTCTATAATAATAATGGAATAAGGAACAATAAAATGTTTTGGACGGAAAGAGATAGGTAACCACATTGGTAAATGCAAAAAATGCGCTCACGCCAGAAAGGATCAGCACTATCTGCACCACATCCCTGGAACCCATATAGCGGATAATATTTTTATAAAGCCCTGTTACATAAAAACTGGTTCCCCGGCACCACTAATACAAAAGGAAAAACATATATAAAAGTTACCCTTTCTGATAAGGGAATGGTGAAGTTGAAACGCAACCAATAAGCCAGCGTCAAGTGAACAAAAACAAAGGAATACATCAATAAAGAGGTATAGACCAGCGCGGAAGAAAACTACGTATGATGTTCATAATGAATAATTACAAAGGTATGGGTTTAGTAGCTACCCTTATAATAACCCTTATTTCTGCTTGTTAGCGTTTACTTTTTAAACAAATGCTTTGCTATCTGTTTAATATAGGGTAGCGGTTTACCCAGGTACTTTGGAGATGCATCGCCTACTGGTGAAGTATGAAACGTATAGTTATCCAAATCTCTTTTGGGATAATCTCCTGCAACAGAAAATATTTCCAGACAATCTATAATGCCATCATTAAAATAGATATCAGTAGTGGCATAATCGTCCAGGTCGGGAGATTTGATAGTAATCCCTTCAAAGGAGCCATCTTTCACGGGTGATTTATAGTTTCGCGCTTCATCAATAAAGGTAAAGTTGACCAAAAGGCCCTTGCCTGTATAACGATAATTAGTGTCTGTTAAGAATTTGACCTGGGGTCTTGTTAATTTCCAATATTGAATCCCTTGGGTACTTGGCTGGTCAGTACCTGCGAAATTTAAACTTGCCTCTAAAACATCATAAATAAATTTAGACTTTATCATAGTTTTTTATTCAGAAGGGAATAACACACTCAAAAATAGGAATTTATTTTCAAATAGGACAGTTAAAATGTACCATTACTGATAATATCGGGGCAAATCCATACTGTCTCTAATATTCTGGTGATATTAATCAGTTAAATACCGCCAAAGCCCTTACCGGGGAACCATCGGCTCTTTCAATTTTTAAAGGAAAGCACTGAAAAATGAAATCATTGCCAGGCAAGCTATCAAGGTTTGTAAGGTTTTCAATAATCAGGATTTCCTTTTTCAGCACTATTTTATGATTGGGCAGGTTCATATCGGCAACGGGGTCTAAGGAAATGGAATCAATCCCAATGCCTTTCAAGTCAAAACTACTAAGCCACCCTGTCGCTTCAGCCGTTAATGTTGGAAAGTTTTCAAAATATGCCTCTGTTTTCCACTTTGTTGACCAGCCGGAATTAAAAAGTATAAATTCTGTTTTACTAATCGTATCCCGGTATGGTTCAAGAAAACCTTTAGTAATATATTTTCCGGCAAGGTGTTTGCAATCAATTACAAATCCTTTCCCGATAAATCTATCCACCGGCAACTGGTCTAATGTTCTTGCATTTTTAATAATATGAATAGGAGCATCAATATGGGTTGCTGTATGGGTGTACATAGTAATCTTAACCTCCGGGTACCCTTCGATTTCTTTCCTTTCAAAAACAGGTTTTTCAGTACCCGGGAAAACAGAAATATCTGGATTTATTATATGGGAGAGGTCGATAATGGCCATTGATTACTCGCTCTTCACCTGCCACTTAAAGTCCAGCTTCTTGGTTTCTTCTGCTGATTTGTATATTTTTTCTTTCAGGTTTTCTTTGTAGGCAATTATTTTTTGCATCAGCGCATCGTCGCCGGTAGCTATAATTTGTGCGGCTAATATTCCGGCATTCATAGCTCCATCCACCGCAACGGCGGCTACAGGCACCCCGCCCGGCATTTGTACTATGGAAAGTAGCGAATCTATCCCTTCAATCGAATTGGCAGATTTAACGGGTACACCAATAACGGGTAGCGGTGTCATGGCTGCTACCACTCCCGGCAGATGGGCTGCCCCTCCTGCTCCGGCAATAAATACTTTTATGCCTCTTTCTCTTCCTGTGCGGGCATATTCCAGGGTTTTATCCGGCGTGCGGTGAGCAGAGAGTACATTGATTTCAAAGGGTATTTCAAAGCTCTCCAGCACTTTGGCTGCTTCTTTCATTAAAGGAAGGTCAGATGCGCTTCCCATTAAAATTCCAACAAGTGGTTTCATAATTGTTAAATTGATTTTTATTATTGTATATTTATATCATAAGGCATCCTTGCTTGTATGCCTTTCAGGTTTTTCAGGTTGGTAATATCTTCTAAAGGTTTATATGTATCCCCTAATATTACTTTTAACATTGATTCTCCGACCTGGCTATTGATTTGGCTTAAAAATTTATTCAGCGGATTTATTTGCTGTGGCAATTCTTCAATACTATAGTCAACGATATGGGCTTTGGATGCGGCTATTTTAATGGCTGCTTTCATTGAGCCAAGCGTATCAACCAACCCAATTTTTCTTGCCTGTTCACCACTCCAAACCCTGCCCTGTCCTATGCTATCAACATTTGCAACGCTCATATTTCTTCCTTCTGCAACACGGGTAAGAAAAGTATGGTAAAAATCTTCAATAGCATTTTGCAACACCATAGCTTCTTTTGATTCCAACGGATAAAACAAAGAGGGTGCCGCAGAATGAGTATTGGTACTTACCGTATCTACTGTAATACCTAATTTATCTTCCATTAATTCTTTTGCATTTGGCAGCAGCCCGAATACGCCTATGGAACCTGTAATGGTAGTAGGTTCGGCTACAATTTCGGTGGCAGCGCATGATATATAATATCCGCCCGAAGCAGCATAATCGCCCATAGATACTATCACGGGTTTTTCCTTTTTGGCAAGCACCACCTCCCTCCATATTATATCTGATGCAATACCATCGCCCCCCGGAGAGTTAACCCGTAATACTATGGCTTTCACTTCAGGGTCAAGACGGGCATCTCGGATAGCCCTTGAAATCCTTGATGCGCCAATAGTTTCATCATTCCCTTCTCCTTCCATAATATCGCCATTCGCATACACAATGGCTATCTTTTTAGATGAAACTTTGTAGGTATTGAAACTGCGCCTGTATTCATCTAATCCCACAAAATTATTATCCATGCCTTTTGTACTTCCATGCTCGCGAGATATGCTTTTTAACAGGGCTTTCAATTCATCAGGATATACCAGGCTATCTACCAGCTTGTAATTAAGGGCTTCTTTTGCCGAACTGATGCTTAGGCTATCCGCCATATCATTAATGGCGCCGACGGTTAAATGCCTTGAAGCAGCTATATCCCCAAGCATACTTACCCATATAGAATTAAAGAGCCCCCGCAATTGCAGTTTATTATCCGGGCTCATTTTATCAAGTATATAGGGCTCTACAAAGCTCTTAAACCTGCCATGACGGAAAACTTGCACTTGAATACCCAGTTTATCAAGCGCTTTTTTATAAAACAGTATTTCTCCCGACAGCCCTTTTAATAATATTTCTCCCTGGGGGTACAAATAAATTTTATCGGCAACCGAAGCGAGGTAATAGGATTTTTGCGAGAACCCTATTCCATAAGCAATAACAAATTTACCCGATGAAGTTTTAAAATCCTGTAACTCTTTTCGTATCGTTTGTATGCTTGAAATTCCTGCAGGCACATCCCCCAGGTTAAGATAAATTCCTTTAATCTTACTGTCGCCGGCAGCATTGCGGATACAGGCAATAATATCATCAAGCCCTGCCGTTTCGCGAAGCGGGGAGTCATCATCGAAATCAAAATTAAATGGGTGTTCCGCAGTGCGTTCCCTAATGTCATGGTTAAGTTTAATTTCTAAAATAGAATTGCTGTAAACAGCCGGTACATTCTTAGTTTTTATAGATTTCATTAAGCCGGCAACTATCCCCAGGATAATGAAGAATATAATAACCAGTCCTAATATAGCTCCCAGGAAGGAGCCGAGCATTGAACCGAAAAAAGTTTTCATGTATATAAGTTTATTGGGTGTGCAATATTAGCAAAAATACAGGCAATGCCTGGGAAATAATAAGGGTTGTTATTGTTGATAATCCTGGGTATCTTCCCAATTGCGCTGGCGGGTGAGTTTCAAGTCTTTAAGCACAGATGATTTCACATGTATTTCCACCGAAAAGCTTTGGTGGTAGCCAAAAGGTATGGTATTGAATACAAATTCCCAGCAATGCAGGTCCCTTGTTGCAGAAATAGATGTGGAAGTAAACTGGTGCCCGGTAAAATCATAGCCTGTGAAAACAGATGCATGCCAGTACTTGGTTACCTGTGCGCTCATATTCACCGTCATACCCTGGGTAATTGTATTAGATGAGTTGATTCCGGCATTGAGATTGCTGGATACGCTATAATTCATAGTAACTGACCAGGCGTTCAATTCCAAGGGGGCATAATATGCGGGGCGGTTTTCAATGTATTCAAAATACTGGTCGGGCGAAGTGAACTGTACGCCGGTGCTTTGGTTATCTTTTGAATTAGTAGCAGGGGTTTGTTGGTTTTGTTGCCCTTCGCTTTGGTTTTGCCCTTGCCCTTGTCCCTGTGTCGGCTGGGCTTTTGAGCTTCCAGGTGTAAGCGTGGTGGAAAGGGTGAATGAATTACTTACGAACCTGCCCACTTCATTATTTTGCCAAACTAACTGGCTGAGATTTTCACCATAACTATTCATTCTGTAAGGGTCAATAACCCCACTGTAATTTACAGCAAGTTTTTTGAAAAGGGTAGTGTTCCCGTTTATTGAAATGTTTGCCCACTTGAAACTATCGGCTACTGTGTTGTAGCTTGTGCTGATGGTAAATCTTTCTATTAATTTTATTTTTTTATAAATCGTTCCCGAATCTGTATGTTGCCTCACTTTCATTTCAACGTTGTTGGCTAAGGAATAATTTATCGCCTCTTGCTTTCCTGCCCCCGGTCCACCATAAATTCCGTTTTGGAAGATGGAGTACTTTTCATTGGTTCCCGGAATATATTGGTAATAATCATATACTGTTGAACTATAGTCGGGCTGGTAAGTAAAGCCAATGCTGGGATACAATACATCTCGGATAGTTATCGCCCTGTGAATGCCTATACTGTAAAAGCTATAAACATTGGTGCTAAGCGAAACCCCTGCATTATAAGTATTTCCCGACTTAAATCCCTGTACGGTATCAGTTACAATAGTATCGTTCCGGTTTTTTTTGCGTATCGTTTGAAAATATTCTGTAGAGGTTAAGTTTATAGTAGGGGTAAGCGTAAAATACTGGAATACCCTAAAATTGCCCGATAGTGGAATGACAGTATTTAAGCCGTTTTGCATTTGTTTTAGGGTTTTAGGTTTAAATAATAGACTATCTACAGTCGAAATCTTGTTTTCTGCGGAGGTAGAAACAGTAAAAGAAACATTGTTATACCATTTATTGGGATTAGGTGTAGCATTCTCGGGTTCAAACCACTTAGCCGGATATATACGGTCAACCGTAAAAGTTAATACCGGAAGGTCAATATCGATAGAATGATTGATAGTATTTTGGGTATGGTCAGCACTGGCAGAGAGATGAAACGGGGTTCCCTGGAAATTTTGTGTAAACGTAATTTGAGATGAAAGCGTGTTTTGCAAAAACACACCCGGATTATAGGATGTATTGGTGTAGTAATTACTGCTCCCGGCATTTACCAATGCTGAAAAAGTGCTATTAGGCCTTGCCTTTGGGTCTTGGGAATCATTCCATGAAATATTAAAGGAATTTGATTTCGAAAAGTCAGTAGTACCTTCAAGGGGTAATTTGGTAAGGGCATATTGGAAATTAAATGACCCGTTGTAATGATAGCGGTTGTCATAGTCTATTATGTCATGCAGCCCCCAGCTTCCATAAGAGTAAATATCCCCGCGGAGTTGCATATCGAGGTTATCATTCAACCCCAGGTAATATCCCCCGTTTTGCAGGATAAAATCCCTGCGATTGCGATTCTCCATAAGCAGGGATAAGTATGCCGGAATGCCTGCCTTGTTCAAGGGGAAAAAACCCGAATGGAATTGCCAAAGGGGTAGGTACGCCTTCCACTACCAGCCAAGCCGGACCAGTTACAACCTGGTCATGCGGGATCACTTTCAATTTTACGGCGCTGATGTAAAAATGGGGGTCCTTTTCTAAGGCGCAGGTAGTATAGGTTCCGTCTTTCATAAAATAAACACCGTTTGAATCTTTTTTTACAATTTTCCCTGAAACGTAACCGTCCCCTTCTTTTGTATGTATATCATTTATCCTTCCCTTTTTGCTTTTGAAATTATACCGTATCATATCAGCGTAAAACACATCAGCCCCCTGGTGAAATTCAGGCTTGCCAACCATTTTGCCGCTATCCTTTCAACCCCGTGTGCATGTAGCTATATTACTATCCATGGAAATATCAATATAAGCTGCTTTAAGCTCTAAATCTTCATATTTAACCGAAGCATCCCCATATAAAAATACCTTTTTAGTAGTAGCATCGAACCTAATGGAATCGCGTGGCATGATAAATAACTTTAGCCTCTATCGGGGCTTTGCGCTTGGCAGTAGGTTTCGTTTTCCCTGTATTTTTCGCCGTATCCCTTGCCTGATAAACAGCAATAGCCCCTGCATTAATGGAAATTATTAACAAAGGAAGGAGAATAAAAAGCCTGAGGAATAAGTTATTGCGCAAAATGAATGAATATTTTTGCCGGATGCTTGACAAAAGTATGCAATACAGCGGCTAATGTGCCTACTGGTAGCTTTTATTTTTTGTGAAACTTTGTTAATTCCGGGGCTCGCAACCCCGTTGTCTTCATATAGTAACAAGAAATGGATTGTGGTTATTGATGCAGGTCATGGGGGGAAAGATCCCGGTTGTCATGGAAATTCATTTAAGGAAAAAGATGTGGCTCTTGCGGTCGCTTTGAAGCTGGGTCACTACATTGAAGAAAATGACAAGAACGTAAAAGTGATTTATACCCGTTCTACCGATGTATTTATTCCCCTGAATGAACGAGCTGATATTGCCAACCGCAACCATGCCGATTTTTTTATCTGTGTCCATTGTAATGCTTCTCCCGATAAATCGGCATTTGGTTCGGCAACCTATGTTATGGGTCTATATAAATCCGAGGGCAACCTGGAAGTCTCTAAGCGGGAGAACTCCTCGGTGCTGTATGAAAAAGACTATAAGAAAACATACGATGGTTTTGACCCTAATTCCGCTGAAGGAAATATTTTATTTTCCATGTACCAGAATATGTACCTGGCGCAAAGCCTTGATCTATCTGCTAAAATTCAGAAAGAGTATATAATCAACGCTTCAAGAACAGATAATGGTGTTAAGCAAGCCGGATTTTTGGTCCTTTGGAAAACAGCCATGCCCAGTTTACTCACAGAAATTGGCTTTCTGACCAATCCCGCCGAAGAAGTGTTTTTAGGCTCGCAAAAAGGACAGAACAAAATTGCTCAATGCATTTTTCTTGCCCTGCAGCAATACATTGATGAAAAGGAAGGCCTTGCTTTCAATGCAGGAGATTATAATATGGGTACCTCCCAATCTGATTCGATGCCAGATAAAGACACCACAGGTAAACCGGTAGATACCCCTGCTACACTAAAAGTTGTGGATATTCCAAAGAAGGTAAAGCCGGCATTCCCCGACCCAATTTCATCTAATACCCCCAAAAAAGATACGGTAACAAATAAAATAAAAGAATCGGTGAAGGTATTGCATGCCGATTCACTTGCAAATCAAGGCATTAAAACTTCGAGCGACTCAGATAAGTTAATTTATAAAGTACAAATAGCTGTTTCAATCCAATCTCTTCCCGTGAATGACCCGCGCTTTAAAAATATTAAAGATGTGGAGATGTATATGGATAAATCTACCTATAAATACACAGCAGGGCATTTCAACTCCAAAGACGAGGCTGCAAAGTTGCAAAGCCAATTGAGGAATGAAGGGTTTAAAGATGCCTTTGTGGTGGGATTCAAAGGTAAGAAGAGAGTAAAATAGATATATTTTCTAAAATAAATACCCTTGCTTAACCTCCTGTTAAAATTATTTCATTTACTTTGTACTAAATTTCAACGAAACTTTAACATACTTTACTCTTTAAGGCCATGAAAAAACTTACATTGCTATTTACCGGATTTACATTTTCATGCTGCATTTTAAATGCACAAACGGGTATTATTACAACTGTCGCAGGTACTGGAACAGCAGGATATAATGGAGATGCCCGCCTTGCTATCACTGCCGAAATTAACCAGGACGGGGGAGTTACTGTAGATGCGACGGGTAATATTTATATTGCCGATTCTCAAAATAACCGGATACGCAAAGTAAGCACCACCGGAAACATTACTACTATAGCGGGTAGGGGTACAGCCGGATATTCAGGAAATGGGGGGCAAGCCACTGCGGCCGAACTTGCCTATCCTGTTGGCGTGCGGGTTGATACGCTCGGGAATGTTTATTTTTCTGATGCTGGTAATGCCCTCATACGTAAAATATCTGTAGCAGGCGTAATAACTAACATTGCAGGCATTCCAGGTGTAGGTGGCTATAGTGGCAATGGCGCAATAGCTACAGCTGCTGAACTGAATTATCCTGTTGGAATATGTGTGGATAAAAACCTCGACATATATGTAGCTGATCAGAACAATAATGTAATCCGGAAAATAACAGCCGGCACCAATATCATTACAACCTATGCCGGCAACCATGTTGCAGGTTTTGCAGGGAATGGCGGCCAGGCTACAGCGGCCCGGTTAAATAACCCTATTGGAGTTGCTATAGACAGGTTGGGCAATCTATATATAGCCGATTATAATAACAGCGAAGTCCGTAAGGTAACGGCCGCCGGAGTTATTTCAGATTTTGCAGGTACCAATGTAGCTAATTTTAATGGATATTCCGGGTTAGCTGACACTACAAGAATTGCCAATCCTACAGGTGTTTCTACCGATGCCGCCGGGAACGTATATATAGCCGATGCAGGCAATGCATTGATACGGGAAGTTATAGCTTCCACCGGGCAGATGTATGTTATTGCAGGTACCCTGTTTGATGGGTACAGTGGCGACGGAGGGGCTGCACTAAGTGCAGAAATAAATTATCCTTTTGATGTTTTTACTGATAAAACCAATAATGTATATATAGCCGACTTGAGCAATAACAGGGTAAGAAAAATTACTGCCGGCTGTGCCATAGATACTACTACTGCTGCTGTTTACAACTACCCTTCATGCAACGGAAGCAATGATGGTGTAGTAATTGCTTTTTCTAATTCGCCATTTCAGCCCCTTAGCTATTCATGGACCCCTTCCGGTAACACTAACCAGGAGGTTACTGGGCTTACAGCAGGTATTTATGCCGTAACAATCAAAGATGCCGTTGGATGTTCAGTTACCAGTTCAATTACCCTTACACAACCCACAGAAATAAGTGGGCAGGCAAGCATCATTTCCGATGTAAACTGTTTTGGAAGCCATGACGGAATTCTTTCCGCATCTGCTACAGGAGGCGAACCCCCATATAATTACTCCTGGATTCCCACAGGTGGAAATGGAGCAGTAGCATCAGGATTAGCTGCCGGAACCTATACGGTAACAATTGGCGATTATACAGGATGTTCAACCACAGCTTCAGTCATTATTACACAGCCTGCATCAGTGCCTACCATTTCCATTTCTAATAAAACAGATGTAACTTGTTTTGGAGGTAGCGGAGGCGCTGCAACGGCTAATATGGCTTCGGGTGGTACATCCCCATATCTCTATAGCTGGTCGGGCGGAGGAGGAAATAATTTAACTGCAACCGGGCTCAGTTCCGGAGTGTATATTGTTACGGCCAATGATAATCTTGGCTGCACTGCAACTGCGGAAGTAACTATTACCCAGCCATCTGCCCTTGCCATAACCATAGGAAATCAAACCAATGTAACTTGTTTTGGAGGAACAGGAAGTGCAACAGCTAATGCAGCAACAGGTGGCACCGCTCCCTATCTCTACAGCTGGTCAGGTGGTGGTGGAAATAATTTAAACATAACCGGTCTTACTCCCGGGGCTGATACCATTACTGTAACTGATATTAATGGCTGCATGGCTTCTGCAAGTGTAAATATTACACAACCGGGTGCGCTAACAGCCAATACAACAATTAATTCTAACATAAATTGTAACGGAAATTCTGATGGAAGCGCTTCTGTTTCTGCCAGCGGCGGAACAGGGGCATATACTTATGCCTGGGCTCCATCCGGGGGAAATGCTGAAACGGCAAATGGATTGCAAGCTGATACATATACAGTAACCGTAACCGACAATAACGGATGCAACATAACAGTTTCTGTAATTATTACAGAACCTGTTGCCTTAACAATAACCCAGGATTCCACTACTCAAACTTCAACACCCTGCAACGGTGTAGCGGAGGTTTTAACAAACGGGGGAACATCTCCCTATACTTATTTATGGGCTACAGGAGGGCAAACTACCGCCTCTATCACGGGGCAGTGTGCAGGATACTATTGTTGTGAAGTTACCGATAATGATGGCTGTTCCATTTCAACTTGTGTAACAGTAAATTTTGCCACTGGTATAGATAATATTAATCCTTCAGCCATCATAAATATTTATCCCGACCCGAATAATGGCTTTTTTACCATTGTTGGAGTAGGGGAGGGGCATACGATAGAAGTATATAATAACATGGGGCAAAAAGTGAGCAGTAGTATGGCAGATAATAATGAAATACAGGTTGACATATCAAACCGGCCAAACGGAATTTATTTAATCCGTATAGTAGATAAGGGGGGGAACCTAATTGGCGAAAAGAAAATAGTGACAACAAAATAGGATTCTTTCTTTTTCCATACTGGGGTGGGGGAGGGAGCCTGTCCATTCTACTTTTTTCCACCCACTTTATATTTTTATATTTGTCTTCCTATTTCAAGTTGGAGCATGTATTTTCTTAATTGATGGTAAAGAAAGCTGCAAATCCTGCCATACTACAGCCCCTATTTAATTTTCCGTTGCGGTTCAAATATATTTTCCTGGCGTTAACCGGATTTGTTTTCTATGCCGATTCCATTCTTAATAGATATGCCTATGACGATGCTATGGCAATAGAGAAAAATGAATATGTGCAGAAGGGTTTTTCAGGCATACCTTCCATATTAACCCATGATTCCTATGCTAATTATTATGCCTATATAGGTGAATCGCAATCGGGAAAACTATCTGGAGGGAGATTCCGTCCATTATCCGAAATTATTTTTGCCACTGAGCAGCAATTGCTTGACGGATCCGGCATTTTGCCATATTTCCGTCACCTGGTAAATGTGTTGGCTTATATAGCTTCCATAATTGCTATATTTTCTTTTCTTCAAAATTTTCTATTGAAAAAAATACCGGGCGGAGGTGATATAGCTTTTATGGCAACATTTTTATTTGCCATCCATCCTTTGCATACTGAGGTAGTCGCCAATATTAAAAGCCTCGATGAAATTCTATCTCTGTTATTTATTATAATCACATTTATTTATAGTCTTACATATCTGAGGACCCATAAAACAAAGCATCTTGTTATTGGCACCGGTTCATTTTTATTGGCACTGTTTTCAAAGGAATATGCCATATCATTGGTGTTTTTTATTCCGCTTTTATTTTATCTGCTATCCAATAAAAAGCCTATGTTGGCTATTCGGGCTTCAATACCGTATTATGCAGTATTTATTATTTACCTCGTTTTGCGTTATAATGCCATTGGTTTTCATAGTCATATTCCAAGTTCTGACCTTTTGGTCAATCCCTATTATAATGCAACAGGCAACCAAAAAATAGCCACCGAATGGTTTGTATTGGGAAAGTATTTAAGGTTACTGGTTTTTCCTTACCCGCTTTCGTCGGATTATTCTTATAACCAGATACCCTATCATACTTTTTCAGATATAACGGTAATTTTTTCTATCCTGGTTTATGCAAGCATTTTCAGTTGGGGAATGCTATTGGCAGCAAAGAAAAGTGTGCTTTCTTTTGCTGTTTTTTTCTTCCTGTTTAATATTTTAATAATTTCAAATTTCTTATTTGATATTGGCGCTACTATGGGTGAGCGGCTTGTATATCATTCTTCCCTGGGATTTGTTATTATGTTTTCCAGTTACTTTCTTAGTATAATCTCCAGGCTGTCCATTCAAACTAAAAGGAATGCTATAACGGGTGCTTTGTCAATTATTGGCTTACTATGTTTTGTAGAAACAAGTATCCGTAATACCCAATGGAAGGATACCTCCTCCTTATTTATTCATGATGCGCGAATTGTTCCCAATAGTTTTGTGGTAAATTTGAATGCTGGAGTTGCCTATATGAAACTTTCTAAAAAAAAGGAAAATACAATTGACAGGGCTAATGCCTTTTTAGATTCTGCCCATAAGTATTTATTAATGGCAGTCACTATAAATAATAGAGATAATAATTCATATCTGAACTTGGGCGATGTTTGTTTTTCCCAGGGCATGCTTGACAGTGCCGGGTATTATTGGGAACATGTTGAGAAAAATAACCCTGCTTACCCGGATATAAAGCCAAATTTTATATTACTTAGCCAGGCTTATTTAGCCAAGGGGCTTGATTTAGGCCAAAAAGGTGACCCCAAAGAATGCATAACCTACATGAAAAAAGCCTTGACGCAAGATTCCGCCAATGCAGATGCCTGGTATAACATGGGCATAGCGTATAATAGCCTACAGCAGTATGATTCTGCAAGGTATGCGTGGATGAAAACGTTACAATACCGTTCCAATGATACTGATGCAATGAAACACTTGCAGGCATTGTCACAGATAAAAAATACGCGATAATGGTACATTTGAGCGATGAAGAATAAATAATGGCAAAGCAAATTACAAAATCAGCCAAAATGGTTCCTTCAAGTCCTGAAAAAACCATCTTTCATTTTTCTTTGAGGGCTAAGTATTGTTTTCTCGCAATAATTGGTTTTCTCTTCTATCTAAATACGATGCCCAATAAATATGCATTGGATGATAATCTCATTATCTTGCAGAATGTATATGTAAAAATGGGTTTTGCAGGCATACCCAAAATTCTTACCAGCGATTCTTATGCGGGTTATTATGCCAGTGCAGGTGGTGATATGTCGGGGCAATTATCCGGGGGCAGGTACCGCCCTTTATCCGAAATTATTTTTGCCACAGAGCAACAATTATTAGGTAATTCGATTCTATTACCGTGGTTCCGGCATTTGATAAACGTGTTGGCTTACGTTGCTTGTATAATGGCTATATATTATTTTCTTGAAAAATTTCTGTTTAAAAAAATACCCGGAGGCGGTGATGTTGCATTTCTTTCCACATTCCTGTTTGTTATTCACCCTATACATACAGAGGTGGTAGCCAATATAAAAAGCCTTGATGAAATTTTATCCCTGCTTTTCATTATGCTTACGTTCATTAATAGCCTTAAATATCTTGGAAGCAATAGGATTAAACATCTTAGTATTGCTACCTCTTCCTTTTTTATGGCACTGCTGTCTAAGGAATATGCTGTTACATTGCTGTTCTCTATTCCTTTTCTCTTTTATCTATTAAAACAGGAAAAGCCTATTTCAGCCATAAAAGCTTCATTTCCCTATTACGGCATATTTATCATTTATCTGCTTTTACGTTATTATGCGGTTGGTTTTCACAGCTATATCCAAAGTACCAATGTTATATTTAACCCGTATATGTATGCATCTTATTCGCAAAAAATAGCTACAGAATGGTTTGTGATGGGTAAGTATTTCCGGTTGCTTTTTTTCCCTTATCCCCTTGCATGTGATTATTCTTACAATCAAATAACATATCATAGCTTTTCAGATATAACAGTGCTACTGTCCATATTAATTTATATAGTGATTTTTATTTGGGGAGTTATACTGGCGATAAAGAAAAGCGTACTTTCTTTTGCTGTTCTTTTCTTCCTGCTAACTTCTTTTTTAATTTCAAACTTTGCACTGAATATTGGCGCCACCATGGGTGAAAGGTTGATTTTTCATTCTTCGCTTGGGTTTGTAATTATGTTGTCTTGGTATGTATATAAAGCGGTTTCAAAAGCAGCCCGGAAGCCTAAAAGAAGTGTGGTAACGGGTGTTATGTTAATTACAGGAGCGGCGTGTTTCGGAGAAACATTTACGCGCAATATGCAATGGAAAAATGATGCTTCTTTATCTATTCATGATGTGGAGGTAGTACCCAATAGTTTTTTGATGAATAATAATGCCGGGTATGGCTATTTAGGGCTATCACAGGAAAAGGAAACTACTGCGGAACAGTCCAAATTATATCTTGATTCCGCCCATAAATATTTGCGCAGAGCATTATTTTTCAATCAAAATTATTTTCTTGCTTATCTTAATTTGGGAATTGTATGTCGTCACCAGGGGCAGCCTGACAGCGCAAAATATTGTTTTGATATGGTTGAAAAACTTTATCATGGGTATCCGGGATTAGATATAAATTATGCATTGCTTAGCCAGCAGTATTTTGCACAAGGACTTTTGTTTGCCATGAAAAGTGGAAAGCCCCGCGAGGGAATTATATTTATGAGGAAAGCAATTATGCTTGATTCAGCCAATGCATCTATCTGGTATAATATGGCTATTGCTTATTACCAGGAGCATGAATACGATTCCGCCCGATATGCGTTTACGAAAACCCTGCAAAATAAACCCGATAGCATGGAGGCAACAAATGCCAAAAAAGATTTACAGGATTTGTCGCAGATGAAATGAGAGATACAAATTACATTAATACTTATACTTTTATCTGATAAAAACGAGTATAAAAAATAATATTCAGGTTCCATTTTGGATCGCTACAATTGGTATCCTGATTGTTTTGACACTTCCCCGTTTAATACAAGACGGCATGTTTACCGATGGGGTGCTGTATGTTGCTATTGCCCATAATCTATCGAGAGGGATGGGGAGCTTTTGGCAGCCTTATTTCAGTAACACCATGTTTCCATTTTTTCATCAGCAACCGCCTTTAACCTTCGGGATACAGGCTATATTCTTTAAAGTGTTTGGAGACAGCCTTTATGTGGAAAGAGGATACTCATTTCTTACCTTGCTTATATCAGCATACCTGATTAGCTACTTGTGGAAAGAAATTCATGCAGAAAATGAAAACTTGAAAAACATATCCTGGTTGCCCGTTATTTTTTGGATTATTACTCCTACTTGTATTTGGTCATACTCCAACAACATGGAAGAAAATACAATGGGAATATTTACCCTTTTATCTGTAATTTTTACTTATAAAGGCTTAACAAGGCCGCGGAAGAAAATAGCGTTTTTAATAGTAGGGGGCATAGCTGCTTCATTGGCATTTTTATGCAAAGGATTTCCGGGGCTTTTCGTAATTGTGTTTCCATTTTTATATTGGATATGTTTCCGTTCTTTTTTCTTTTTAAAAACGCTTGTTTATTCATTTATAATTGCCGGTACAATTGGGTGCATTTATGGCATTTTATTTATAAGCCCGGATATCCGGTATAGCCTGTTTGCGTATTTGAACGATAGAGTGGTGAACAGTATTTTGCATGTATCGACTGAAGAGAACCGCTTTTTTCTTCTCGAGAAATTATTTTTTGTGGAACTATTGCCTCCGTTCTTTTTATGTATTATTTTATGGGGACTATGCAAATGGAAATCTGTTTTCAATCCCGGGTATTTGAAGAGCAATAGAAAAGCATGGCTTTTGTTCTTACTAATTGGAATATCAGCATCCTTCCCACTCACGATTACAAAAGAACAGAGAGAATTTTACCTTGTTCCATCCCTGCCTTATTTCGCCATGGCTTTTGCTATTTTTATAGGAAATGGGGTTGCTGCATTAGTAAACAGGATAAATATAAAATCAGTGGGATTTAAACTCTTCAGATTAGTATCTGTAATATTTTTTGCGGGTAGTTTTTTATATTCTGTTTCGCTGGCAGGAAAGGTTGGAAGAGATAAAGAACAATTGCACGATATTTATATTTTTGGCAATATAATCCCTCCCAAAACTACCATCAGGGTATATACAGAAACATGGCTCGATTGGGGGCTTCAAAACTATCTGCAAAGATATTTTAACATCAGCTTAATGAATGACACCAGCACAACATACCGATATTTTATGGTGGAACGCAGCCGTAAAAGAATACCTCCTCAGGTGTATTCAAAAATTCCTTTAAATACTCTGGATTATGACTTATATGAAAAAAGAAAATAAGTTGCTTTTTTTATTAAGTTAACGTGTTGTAAAATAATAGCCCCCAAAGTACATGGTATAATACTTAAGGATAAACCAGATATGCCTCATGTCCTTTTATCCCCTTTCCCTGAAAATTGCTAAATTCGCCCACTTATTTAACAAGACCTAATGAAAACCATATTCAACGAAGCCGATAAAAATGAAATACTTGGGCGCATTGATAAGCTTACACCTGAAAGTAGAGCTATATGGGGGAAAATGACAGTTGCCCAGATGCTTGCCCACTCAACCCTCGCTGCCAAATTCGGAACCGGCGAATTAATAATTAAAGACAGCAGGCTTCAATTTCTCGGGAGGCTTTTCAAAAAAAGATTTTTAGGAGAAAGTGATAAAGCGTTTAACAAAAATTCGCCTACAGCTCCTGAGATTAAAATAGTTGATCCAAAAGATTTTCAACAAGAAAAAGCAAATTTAATAGCTGCAATTAATAAGGTATATAGGTTAGGAGAAAAAGGCTCTACCGCGGAAAAACATGCGTTTTTTGGTAAAATGACTCCAAAAGAATGGGGCAGACTTAATTATAAACACACCGACCACCATCTTCAACAATTTGGAGTTTAAAAGCACCCGATTATTTATGTATAGAAATAAATCTTTTCTGTTCGCTCTTCTCTGTCTCTTTTCCGTTTGCGGCTATGGCCAGAAAAAGTTATATGTATCTACCTTTGCCGGAGACACTGCCAATATGTATAGGGGTCTTGATTCCAATGCCGGATATTATGACGGACCTTTAAGCTCTGCACGATTTAATGCTCCTACCGGAATAGCTGTAGATACTTTAGGGAATGTATATGTGGCAGACGCTTTTAATAATCTTATCAGGAAAATAAATGTCTCTACCGGAATGGTTACAACTCTTGCGGGTGATACGGCAGATATAAAGAAGGGGCTCGATTCAAACTTAGGCTATATTAATGGTGCAGCAATTGGGGCTAAATTCAGCAACCCCCTTGGGGTTTGTGTGGACGATAGTGGCAATGTGTATGTGGCAGATACTTACAATAATGTGATTCGTAAAATATGGGCATCTACGGGCAAAGTTACAACCTATGCCGGAAAGGATAGTTCAGGTACAACATTTGCCGGGTATGCAAACGGACCTGATTCTGTAGCTGAATTTTTTGTGCCTGTTTCATTAACTATTGATTCCCAGGGTAACTTATATGTTGCCGATAATGGAAACAATGCTATTCGCGAAATTTCCAAATCGGGTATGGTTAGTACAGTGGCAGGAAGGGGCCCTGATACGTTGGGCTATATAAACGGTCCTATTGATACCGCTGAATTTTACAGCCTTTTTGGAATAGCAGTACAAAATTCAGGAGCTGTTTTTGCTTCCCAATTTGCCAATGGATATAATGCAGTAAGAAGATGCTACCATGATACTGTAACTACCTATTCCGGGTACGATACTATTGGGTTTGATAGTAGTGCATTATCCAATGGTCAGCTTATCCCCAGCGGTTATATGAACGGTTACCAGGGCATTTACCAGAATAGTATTGACACAAATAGCTCAGGTGACACCCTATATAATATTGTCAAAGGGGTTTTATATAATGGACCTACAGGCATTGCTTTCGATACATCAGGAAACCTTTTAGTAGCTGATGAATTCAACAATGTTATCCGGACTATGAATGCAAAAGATTCCCTTGTCTCTACTTTTGCCGGTAACGACACGCTTGGATTCAGGGATGATTGGGACAGTTTGGCAGAATTTTACAACCCGGTGGGGGTAGTCTCAGACAAAAAAGGGAGTATTTATGTGGCTGATTTAGGAAATAATTTAATCCGTAAAATTTCCTTGAAATCAATTACCGGAATTCAATCAATTGAAAAACCTGCGTCTATACTAAAAGCATATCCCAACCCTTGTAACGACAGGCTCACTATTATTTCTTCAGTTAACGGCATTGCTACTTTGTTAGATGTCACCGGAAGAATAGTATGGACGGATAATGATTTTAAATCACCTTATACTCTTTCCACTTCATCTATTTCCCCGGGTATTTATTTCTTAAAAGTCACCTCCTTTTCGCTGACTGAAATCAAAAAAATTGAGGTTCTGAAATAAGTACCCTCCCTTCATTTACACGATCAAAAGTTGCACGAAATAATTTCGTGGGATTTAGTGGTTTTGTGGTAAGGAGCTTTAATAAAATTGCATTCGCTTGGCAACTGGACTATTTTGAGTTACTGATTTCATTCCCGTTTCCATCGTAATCTTTTTTTTCTACAATAATACCATTGTGATAAATAGTTTCATTCATCAATGTACCATTTTTGTGATATAGTTTTTCAATACCGGTTTCCATGTTATTTATCCATGTTTTTTCCCGCTTTAGTTTCCCGCTTTCGTAATACGTTTTTTGTACTCCGTTTTTTCTTCCATCAGCATAGGGGATTGCTATATATAATGCACTGTTTTTATAGTACCATTTTTGTATTCCATAAGACATCCCTGCAATGTAATCGGTAAGAATATAATAGGGTGCGCCGGTATCTTTTGTAGGAAGAAAATGTCCATCCATATACTCAACCCAATTTCCTTGCTTCAGGCCGTTTCTAAATTCATTTTTAGCTTTAGCTTTACCAATAAAGTTATCATCTCTTTCAGTTGTATACTCAATTGACTTTAAATCTCTATTACCAGGAGTACCAGGTTCACCATAGTATTTTATTTTATCAGGTATCAAGGTGTTTTTATAGAAAAGTTCTTTACACGTTTTTTTTCCACTTTCATCGTATAAAGTTACCCATCCACTGATGTATCCATATGAGTTATACCCTTCCTCCATCATTTTCCCATTTATATAATACTCTTTAAAAACGCCATTTGCCAGGCCATTACTATAAGATTCTTCAAATCCTATTTCCCCATTTTCAAAATACCATTTTTGAATCCCATTAAGCTGATTATAGGAGTATGGGTATTCTGCCTGTAATGTTCCATTCTCATAATACATTTTTTGTATTCCATTAATCTTATCAAAAACGTAGGGGGCCTCTTCTTCTAAATTTCCATTTTCATAATATTCTTTCATAATCCCGTTTTTCTGTCCAAATGAATAGGGAACCTCCCATTCTATATTCCCGTTTTCATAATAGTCTTTTCGTATTCCCGTTTCCTTACCATTTATAAATGTTGATTCGGTTTGTAATGCCCCGCTTTCAAAATAGGCTTTGACAGTTCCGTTTACCAGGCTATCTTTATAGGGGGTAATATCTTTTAGCCCGCCATTTGCGTAATAACCCTTTAGGTCTCCGTTTATTTTCGTTCCTGTATATGGTATAATAGCCATTAATGCTCCACTTTCATAATAATCATTTACTGAGTCAAGTATTTTTCCATCAAGTTCATGTGCTACACTTAGTATTTTTCCACTTTCATAATATATAGTAAATGTTCCGTTCCCAATTCCATTAATGTAATGTCCCTCCCATTCCTTGTTGCCATTTTCATAATATTTTATTGATGCCCCATCTTCCAACCCATTTTTAAAAAGCGTTTTGCCCGATAACCGTCCGTTTTTTTTATACAAATATTGTATTCCGTTCACTATTCCTGATTTATAAACTGATAGTGTGTAGTAAGGCGCATTTGTATCTATTGTAATTCGGAATGCAGAATCGTAAAATTCCATCCATTTACTTTCCTTTACTCCATTCACCATTAAATTTTTTGCCTCTGATTTATTAGTGAAGCCGGTATCAGGGAAGTTCTGCCCGGCGACATTAACAGTAAAGGGAACTGATAATATTAGAAATAGAAAATTTCTTTTGCTTTTCATCTTCTACAAATGTAGAATATTTTTATTACGTATTTTTAGCAAGTAACATTTTCTTTTTATCTTTGAAATTATTAACCCACATCGCCTCATGCCCGATATTGTTTTTAATGATTTTGCCTATCTTCAAAAGTATAAGCCTCTTGTTTCCAGAAAAGAATTTTGGATGGAAGTGAATGAGCAGTTAAATAAGGATTTTAATTATGCCTTTTCTATAAAATTAGATGAAACAAGTGCTTTGGATGGAGAGCATGTTGCTGAAATATTTGTAAAGGAACTTGAAAAACAATTGCCATCATTCACTCCGAGGCTCTCAGAGATACTCTATCGTGTTGATGTTCCGGAAGAACAGTTAAAGTCCCTTGAGAATGTTTCTTCCGATATATATTACCGCTGCCTTGCTGAAATGATTTTGAAAAGAATTATTTTAAAGGTTGTCATACGAAAATCCTATAAACCACAATAGAACGCTGATGACGCGGATTGTTTATGATGTTCACAGATAAAATCTTAATTACACATAGACAATCTGCGTCATCAGCGTTCCAAGTTCTATAATACGTTCCATGCTCTAAAAATCTATGTCAGCATCTTCTATATTTATTTGTCTGTTGGTTTATTTCCTGGTACTAATGGGTGTTTCATGGCTTACGGGGCGTATCCATACCAATGACAGTTTTTTCCTTGCTAACCGCAAATCGCCCTGGTACCTTATTGCTTTTGGCATGATTGGTTCTTCTATTTCGGGAGTAACATTTATCTCCGTTCCCGGTGCGGTGGGCAGTGGAAGCTTTTCGTATTTTGAAGTGGCACTGGGTTATATGGTTGGATATTGGGTTATAGGCTGGGTGCTTCTTCCTATGTATTATCGCCTGCAACTAACCTCTATTTATACTTATCTGAAAGAACGATTTGGATTTTACGGCTATAAAACCGGGGCATCCTTTTTTCTGGTCTCAAGAATAATTGGTGCTGCATTCCGGTTATATGTAGCTGTAGAAGTATTACAGATGAGTATATTTAGCCATTGGGGAATACCATTTATACTAAATGCATCGGGTATGGTGGCGCTGATATGGCTATATACCCGCAAAGGCGGAGTGAAAACCATCATCTGGACAGATGCTTTGCAAACCACTTTTTTAATTGCGGCTTTAATTGGCACCATTTATCTTATTTGTCAGTCGTTGCATTTGGATATTAGCGGGCTTATTATCAGTGTTCAAAATTCCCCCCATTCTCAAATTTTCTTTTGGGATTTTAAAACCAGCCAGTCGTTCTTCAAACAGTTTGCCAGCGGAATATTTATTGCTATAGCTATGACCGGACTTGACCAGGACATGATGCAAAAAAACCTTACCTGCAAAACCATTGGCGAAGCACAAAAAAATATGTTTTCGTTCAGCATAATTCAACTTATTGTAGTATTTATGTTTTTAGTGCTGGGTTCATTGCTTTATACTTTCGTGGCTTCCAATCACTATTGCATTACCTGCCAGACCTGATGATTTGTATCCCACACTTGCTATTCAAGGCTCTTTCGGAACTGCTGTAGCATTTCTTTTTGTCATGGGTTTAATAGCAGCTTCTTTCGCCAGTGCCGATTCTGCGCTAACGGCGCTCACTACTTCCTTTTGTGTGGATATTTTAAATATTGCTTCAAAAGACCAACCATCACAGATAAAAATACGTAAAGGTGTACATATACTAATGGCGGTTAGTTAATTGTAGTGATGATTATTTACCGCCTGATTGATAACCCGATTATTATTAATGCCGTGTTTAAAGTGGCGGGCTATACGTATGGTCCCCTTCTTGGTTTATATGCTTTCGGGATGCTGACTAAAATTAATACGAATGATAAATGGATTCCGGCTATATGTATTGCCTCTCCCATGGTCTGTATGATTATTAATAATTATTCCGAGCAATTATTTTCAGGATATAAATTTGGGTTTGAAATGTTAATCATAAATGCTTTGCTTACCTTTACAGGGCTTTTAGCAGCTTCCGGATTTTCTCCTAAAACTTTGCATGAGTAAAATAGTTAAAATATTATCCATTGACGGAGGAGGTATTCGAGGCATTTTGCCGGCAACTTTTTTGAGTATTCTCGAAGAAAAACTACGGGAAAAATCAGGCAATGATAATCTAAGGCTTGGCGAATGTTTTGATTTGATAGCAGGCACCAGCACAGGGGGATTGCTCACCTGCATGTACCTCACTCCTGATGATGACAATGCGTTGATTCCAAAATATACTGCCCGCCAGGCTCTGGAGTTTTATTTCGGTTATGGAGATTCCGCATTTACACCCAATCTGCAAGAAGGATTTCATAAGTATTCCCCAATTGGGCTCGAAAACGGACTTAATAATTTTTTTGGGAACCTGAAACTTAGCCAATTGATAAAGCCTTGCTGCATTACAGCTTACGATATGATGCACTGTGAACCTTATATCTTTTTCTCTCATCGGGCCATAAGCGACCCGCGTGCAAATTATTATATAAAAGATGTAGCAAGAGCCACTTCGGCTTTACCGGGTATATTTCCACCGGCTACTATTTCATCTCTATCTGACAGGAAACGTAGCTTTATTGACGGAAGTATTTTTGCTTATAATCCCGGTATGCAGGCTTATATAAGGGCAAAGAGTATTTTCCCGAATGCGGAGAATTTTCTCTTATTTTCACTTGGAACTGGTCTGCCCGCTACTGCCTATTCTCCCGAACAATTAGAAGACACCAGTGAAAAAAACTGGGCTCGACTGCTTGCCGATGTTGCCTTTTCAGCCCATAGCGATATGGTGCATTACCAGTTGGAAGAAATATTTATGAGTAAACCCGGCTCCAAATACATACGTTTACAACCTTCCCTGCATGGGCTAAACAAGGAAATGGATAATGTATCACAGGAGAATGTTCATGCTTTATATAGGGCAGGATTAGAGTTTGTAAGTAGTAATGAAAAAACCCTGACGGAAATAATAAATATGAATGACATAGGTATGGTATAGCCCCAAACCCCATATCAAAAAAATTACAAAAATGCTTTGCAAATGTCATAAGAATAGGGGCTTTGAGTGCTGACCTTGCTGAGTTCACCATTTACATTACCATAAAAACAGTAAGTTTGTAAGCAAAGGTTTTTGATAAGCCGGGTTAATGAAGATAAGCAGAATCAATATTATTGCGGTGAGTTTTTGCATGCTTGCTTCTGCATGTATCTTTCTTTCATGCCGTAAAAATGCCCAGCCTTCTTGGGATACGCAAATTCTTGCGCCGGTTGTAAATACCACCATGACAATTAACGACCTTATTACTTCCACTTATATTAACAGTAATCCCGATAGTACGGTTTCATTAGTTTATACCGATTCTCTTTATAACCTGAACATAGATACCATTTTAACGATACCTGATACAGTGTTAACATACTATCAGGTATACCCACTAACAACACCGACGCTTGTTGTCCCGGGAGCCCCCATGTTTTTTTCAGCGCCAACTACCACTACTTATCCGATTGGTAGCGTTGAGTTGGTGAAAGGAATATTACAATCAGGGTTTATGATTTTTACCGTAAAGAATCCTTTAAGTCAGCCGGTAGATTATTTTTATAAAGTATATAACGTTATAAAAAATGGAACAGATACACTTGAAATAAGGGTAAAGGTAAATGCAATGGATTCATTAACCGAACAAATTCCTATAAGTGGGTATACTGTTGACTTCACAGGACCTAAGCATAATGCGTATAATGATATTACAACCAGCATCCAGGTTAATCTGGATAGCTCCGCAAGCCAGCTAACCCTGAATTCAGGAGATGTTCTTGTTTCTGCCAACATTACTTTCAAACAGATAACTCCCTATTATGCAAAGGGGTATTTCGGAACTGCCGCAAAAACATACGGACCTGAAAATGTAGCATTTCCTGTATTCAGCAAAGTGTTGTCAGGAAGCCTGAATCTTCAAAATGTAAACGTGAATCTTTCACTCAGTAATGGATTCGGGGTGGATGCAAGCCTCGTGCTTTCCCAACTAACCTCATATAACAGCCACACCAATACTACCGTTAATCTGGTGGATAATGGTGTTGTGAATTCTACCATTCATATTAACAGGGCTACAGAAACAAACAATCCAGCCTCGCCTGTAAATCCTTCCGTATTGAATTTTGCCATAAGCCCTTCAAATTCCAATATCCTTGCCTGGTTTGATAACCTGCCTACTTCAATAGGATATGCACTACAGGTTGAAACAGACCCTCTTGGTAATATTTCGGGCTCCAATGATTTTGCATATTATGGCTATGGAATTAATTCTGTCTTGAGTGTTACTATTCCGCTTTCCCTTATTGCCACTAACCTTACCCTTGCAGATACCCTTTCGGTGAATTTTGCAGGCTCCTCCAAAACTACCCAACAGGTAAAAAGCGGAACGCTAACTATATATGCCAGTAATGGATTTCCTTTCAGTGCCGGATTGCAGTTGTTTTTGCTGAACTCGAATAATATCATTTCCGATTCTCTTTTTGTTCCGGCTCAAACTATTGCATTTGCCCCCGTCAATGTAATTACAGGAAGAGTAAACTCTCCGCAAAACTCAGTATTAACTATTCCGCTTGATGCTACTCATACCCAGGAATTATTTAATACAAAAACCATTATTTTGTATGCCCGGTTTAATATGGGAACGGCTCCATCTACATATAGGAAAATATATAGTTATTACCAACTTGGGTTAAAGCTGGTAGGCAATTTCGATTACGAAATCAATTGATAATTCAAGTATAGAAGCGTGAACGGGATTAAAACGACTACTCTTATTTTTTGTTTGATGTTTTCATTCCTCTCGTCCAGTGCACAGTGGGACGAAGTTATTGTGCAAAACCCGGGAACTGGAAAATTCCTGGTGGGTATTTACGGGGATGCTGAGTACAGTTCAAACGCAGTCACGAGCGCTTTTGCAGCAAATTTTATTCAAGGCAGTTTTCTGAATGATGCACTTAAACAGCAGGTTTCTTCCAATCTTCAAAGTACAAACAGGCTGGGGTATTCATTAAACTATGGAGCAATCGGAGTTCTATATAATGATACCATTAAGAATAAACGGGTTTTCAATTTTTTTCTTGCATTGAGACATAAAGACTATTTGAATATTACCTTTCCGACAGATGTTTTTAAGGTGGCATTTTATGGTAATGCTTCTTATGCGGGGAAAACGGCCATGCTTTCACCATTTAATTTAAACAGCATTAGTTACCAGCAGCTCGAAATCGGCACGGTATGTACCAATTTTGCCGGGAAAGCCCAATTAGGATTCGGTCTCTCATTCCTTTCTGGTCAGCAGTTGCAGAATATTAATGTGCGAAGCGGGTCTTTATATACAGACCCCCTGGGGCAATATCTCCAACTTGGCTCCGATGTAATGTATAATGCAAGCGATAGCACTCCGGGACATAATTACTTAAATGGATATGGTGCCTCTCTTGATATTTATTTCAGAGCGCCTTACAAAATCGGAAAGAAAGACGGTTTGGTGACAGTTTGTGTAACAGACCTCGGCTTCATTAACTGGAATTCCCATTCACTTTCTTATAATAAGGATACCACTTACACGTATAACGGTATTACTATAAACAGCCTGAATGATTTACAGAATGCAGCTATTAATAACTTGACAAAAGATAGCCTGCAAAACAAATATTTTCCTCTTTCCAAAAAATCATTTTATACAACCATTCCGACCACTTTAAGTATTAATTCCAATACCAATTTAGGGAAAATGAGGTTGGAACTGGGCTTTTGGTATTTATTTAATAGTAATTCTGTCGGGTATTTTTATGTGCAAGGAGATAAGAATTTTTCGCATGGCTGGTTTGCCGATTTACAACTTGGATACGGGGGTTATTCTACCTACAATGCCTCATTCGGTATAATGAAGAAGGTAAGAAATACAGAAATTAAAATAGGGGTAGCCCATTTGGAGGGCATAATTTTGCCTGATAAACTTGGCGGAGCCGGAGCAGCGATAGAATTATTACACACGTTCAAATGACAGGGATACAAATAAAAAAGTCCCGCCTTGCGGCAGGACTTTTTAAAATACAATTAAACAACTTATTTCTTGTCGGTTGTTGTGGTTGTTGTTTTGCTATCAGCTTTCTTGTCCATCTTAGCAGCACCTTTCTTGTCCATTTTGCCACCTTTTTTGTCCATTTTCTTGTCGGACTTAGCTGGGGTTTCTTTGGTGGTTGCTGGTTTGGTGGTGGTAGTTGCACTGCCATTTTGAGCAAAAGTAACTGTTCCGAAAGCGAACAGAAGAGCAATAGCGATAGATAATTTTTTCATTTTAAAATGATTTTTTGTTGGTTAATGAGGCGCGAAAGTATAAAATATTCTAATACAAAAGCATTTATAAATATTATTTTTAAAAAAATAATAGTAATATGCTTATTTACAAACAGTTGTACCGGCCAGACCCGACTAAATTTCTTTACTAATGCACCGAATGTAGATAATAACAGGCTGATTCCTTTAGTAGCGGGTGAAGGTGCATTTTATGCTACTTCCATGGTTGGATTAAGTGTATTGTGGTACAAGGATTATCCTCATTCTGCTTTTCACTTTTTCGATGATAATAAGGAATGGCAACAGATGGATAAACTGGGGCACATGCTTACCGCCTATACTATAAGTCGTTTAACAGCAGCGCTTTACCAATGGAGCGGAATAAAACCATTGCCGGCGGCAGTATACGGCACAAGTCTTGGCATGGCTTTTCAAACCAATATAGAAGTATTCGATGGTTTTTCAAGCGAATGGGGCTTTTCGCCCGGTGATATGATAGCGAATACTACAGGAGCAAGTTTGTTTTTAGCTCAACAAACAGGCTGGGGTGACCAGCGTATCGGGTTTAAAATATCCTTTCATCCAACCGATTATAGCCAATACCGTCCGGGAGAATTAGGAGCTAATACGTTACAGCAAACATTGAAAGATTATAACGGGCAAACCTACTGGGTCTCTATTGCTATTGCTTCTTTTCTGCCTACGCGTATGAAAATACCCGGCTGGGCTTGCCTCGACTTTGGCTATGGAGCCGAGGGAATGATTGGGGCAGTAACTAATCCGGCTGTGTATGATGCCAATGGCACGCAGTTATTTTTTGACCGCTACCGCAAATATTTTTGTTCTCTTGATATTAATTTAACAAAGATACCGACTAATTCACCTGCTTTGAAAGCCGTATTTGGGGCTGTTTCTTTTATAAAAATCCCTATGCCTACCCTTGAATATAGTCGCAAGAAATTCCGGTTTCATATCCTGTATTTCTAAATAAGATCAAGGTAATTCCTTATTTCAATCTCTTCATCAGGCGAAAACCACTTTATGTCTTTATCTTTTCTGAACCAAGTCAGTTGTCGCTTGGCATAATGCCAGGTATTTATTTTAATATTATTTATGGTTGTATCCCAATTTGCTTTGCCTTCTATAAAATCAAATAATTCAGTATATCCTACTGTCTTCAAGGCATTCAAATTGCGATAAGTATAAAGTGTAAGGCATTCTTCCAGCCATCCGGAAGCCAGCATCTC
This sequence comes from uncultured Bacteroidota bacterium, assembly GCA_963767125.1. Lineage (GTDB taxonomy): Bacteria > Bacteroidota > Bacteroidia > JABEUT01 > JABEUT01 > JABEUT01. The sequence continues at coordinate 338,198 of CAVYDB010000049.1, forward strand.
ATCTACCCTTTGGTCAATTCGTTGCCGTAGTAGTTCTTTTTCAATAGTTAACCCAATTTTTAATACTTCAAAATTTCTTTTCACCTGTTCCTTTTTTCTGAAACTTGAATAGGGCTTTCCTGTAAGTTGTATCACCTCTAATGCCCGTATTAGCCTCCGGGGGTTTTGCTTATCAACAGTTTCAAAATAAGTTTTATCTTTTTCTTTTAGTTCAGTTTGCAAAACTTCTATTCCGTTTTCCCGGAATAGGGCTTCATAATTTTCTCTTACTAATTTATCGCCTGGCGGCAATGCATCCAATCCTTCGCAAACTGCTTTTACAAATAAACCTGAGCCCCCCACTAAAATAACTTTATCGTATTTTTTAAATAAATCATCAAGACATTGCAATGCATGTTTTTCATAATCACCTACTGAATACTCATCTTGAATGGAAAGAGAATTAATAAAATGATGCTTGACTTTTTGTAAATCTTCTGTTGTAGGTTTTGCTGTGCCTATATTCATCTCCCTGTAAAACTGTCTTGAGTCTGCTGAAAGAATTTCCGTTTCAAATATTCCAGCTAATTTGACTGAAAGAGCTGTTTTACCAACTGCTGTTGGTCCGGTAATGGCTATAAGTATTTTTTTAGTCAATGATATTTTAATTAAACCAATCGCGATTTCCAGATTCCAAAGATAGGAATTACGGTATGTACCTGTAATAGTATTTTCCATACATTTGAGTATCCATATTTTCCTATCATGAAGAAACATTTATGTACTTCTCTATTCATTTTTCATTTTTCGCTTTTCACTTTGCTCAGCGCCCAAAATATAAGCACAGTAGTTGGTAATACCGTCTCAGGTGGAGTTTTTGGAGGAGGCTATAGTGGAGATGGGGGGGCTGCAACTGCTGCAGAATTACATGCACCATATAGCGTTGCTTTTGACCGTTCAGGGAATATGTATATTGATGACCAGGTCAACCAGGTAATCCGTGAGGTAGACCATTCTACGGGAAATATAAGTACCATTGCCGGAAATAATGCTGAAGGGTCGGGCTACAGCGGAGATGGAGGACCTGCTATTGCTGCAGAATTATATAATCCAACAGGTATTGCAGTTGATACGATAGGCAATTTGTTTATTGCGGATGCTCATAACAACATAATACGGAAAGTGGACCATTCCAGCGGATACATAAGCACTATTGCGGGGAATTATTCATTCGGTGCAGGTTACAGTGGAGATGGAGGATATGCTACTTCAGCCGAACTAAATGTTCCATCAGATGTGTCGGTTGACGACTCCGGTAATATTTATATATCAGATGGCGCCAATAATGTAATTCGTAAGGTTAATCATACTTCTGCACTTATTAGTACTATTGCTGGAAATCATATAGCAGGCTATAATGGAGATGGTAACCCTGCTACCAATGCTGAATTGAATACGCCAACGGGCGTTTCAGTAGATATGGGAGGAAATATTTTTATTGCTGACAACAATAACCAGGTAGTCCGGAAGGTTTACTATAGCTCAGGGATTATCAGTACGGTTGCCGGAAAACATTCCTATGGATTTGGGTATAGCGGCGATGGAGGACCTGCTACCAATGCTGAATTATACTATCCTTGGGGCATCAAAGTAGATGGGACGGGCAATTTATTTATAGCTGACCAGTTTAACAGTGTCATTCGGGAGGTTTATAATTCCAATGGGGATATTAATACCATAGCCGGAAATAATGGAGCTGTATTTGGGTATACCGGTGATGGGGGGCCTGCTACAGATGCCGAATTATATGCTCCCGCTGGCGTTGCTATTGATGCCGGGGGCAATTTACTTATAGCGGATGCGGATAATAATGTAGTGCGTGAGGTTGGCTCCGTGACTATCGGAATAAATAAAATTACTTCCTCGTCAGATGCTGTGAATGTGTACCCTAATCCAGGCAATGGGGAATTTACAATTCATTTATCAGTCGTGAGTCGCCAGTCGTCAGCGGTGGTGTACAATGTGTTTGGAGAAAAAGTATTTTCTGCCCCTTCTCTCTCCCCTCCTGGTGTGAGAGGCATATCATCTGCCTTCCAAATCAACCTTGGTGCGCAACCCAATGGAGTTTATTTTTTACAAATAATAACCGAACAGGGAAGCATTTGCAAGCGATTGGTGATAGCGAAATAAATCCCGGATTCTTTTTAATTCAGCTTTTGGTAAGCCTGCCACCATCTGTCCGGCATCTCTTCGGCACAGGCTAATAGGTAGTCATCATAGGAACAAGGCACTAAATGGTGGCGTTCAAACTTTGATTTATCGTCCACTTTATATGGAACTTCCATCCACCACCTATCTGTTTTCAAACTTTTATAAAATACTATTTCATATTCGGGGGCTTTAAGAGCCACCATATACTTCATATAATCTTTACCAAGAATTACAGGATAGTCATTTTTACGGTTAGAATATCCCTCGAGAAAATACCAAATCATTTGCGCTGCAAGGTGCGCTGTTTGCCCCCGGTTATCAAATTGCGGGTTCAATTCATAAATGCCAACTGAGGAAAGTTTATCGCTCATTCCTGCATAGCGCATAATCTGGCAGGCTTCTTCTCCATACAATCCATTGGGAGTGGAGTTGGCGCATCCCGGGGCATCGGACTGGCGGATAGAAGAAATATCAAAACTTAACATGTCGGCATTCCTTACGATAGGCTCTGCTTCCTCCTTTTTTGCTTGTATTAGCCCCAGCCTGTAAGTATCAAAATACATTTTTTGCAATGTATCTATCTCCTCATTATTGACAAAATAGCTTTGATAAGCCACCAGGCTTAAATTAAAAAGTAACGCAGATCGGTGCCGGATAATATTGTTCAAATATGAGTTGCTGTCAATCATTTCAGAAATTCCCATGTCAACCTTCCGGTCAATACAAACAAGATTAACGGTCTGTTTCAGTCGCTGATAGGCAAGATAATTGGCAAAAGTCAAATCCTGGCTGCCCCCAATAATAATGGGAATAATATTATTCTCCAGTAATTCGGCACAAACAAATTCCACCGCATAATATGTGTCATTGGGAGTTTGTCCGGGCACTATATTTCCTATATCAGCAAGGCTTAATCCCGCAATGGTTGCGAGTTTATAAAAATAGTTGCGTACAGTATCAGGTGCATCTGAACAGCCTTCATTACCGGAAGAATTACGGGATTCTCCTACACCTAAAATAGCGATTTTAGTTCCTTCTAAATTAGGAAATTCCGATTTTGTATGTCTTTTGATAGAGTTACCCCACTGGTATTGTTCATAGTCTTGAACATCAATATCTGCCGGTATGAGATAACTTTTTATTTCCATAAATCAAGAGACCAGATTATTCATCTTTGAGCTTTAAAAAACAATTGCCACAGATTCACAGACTAAAATCAGATATTTTTTATAGATGTTCTGTGTATTTAATCTGTGAATCTGTGGCGATTTATTTTAGTATCAATTCGCTTTTTTTCTTGGAGTGAAACGTCTTTTCTTTTTTCCCGATGAGTCTTCATTCTTAATAATTTCGAGGCATTCCTCCAATGTCAAGTCTGCTGCCTCTTTTCCTTTCGGAATCTTATAATTTTTCTTATCCATCGTGATATATGGTCCGAATCTGCCTTTCAGCACTCGTATTTCAGGCTCATGAGCGAAAGTCTTTATGTTTTTTTCTATTTCTTTTTTGCGTTTATCTTCAATTATTTGTATTGCCCTTTCTTCCTCCACAGTATACACGTCATCTTCTTTGGGAATAGAATAAAATTTACTGTCATGCCTTATATATGGACCAAACCTGCCAATGCCGGCAGCCATTTCTTTATCTTCGAACATGCCAATTTTTCTGGGCATTTTAAAGAGGTTGAGCGCTTCTTCGAGGGTAATAGTTTCCATCCGCTGGTCGGCACGAAGTTTGGAATATCTTGGTTTATCTTCCGGTTTGGTTTCTTCCCCTTCCTCAGGATTAAAATCCCCGATTTGAACCATCGGTCCGTACCGTCCTATTTTTACATACACATTTTTGCCGTTGGCATCTTGCCCTAATAATTTTTCTCCGGAAGCTTTTTCCTTTACCGCCGTGGCTTTCTCTACTGTGCCGTGAAACGGGTCATAAAATTTGTGCAGCATTTTTGTCCACGACAATTTCCCTTCTGCTATAATATCAAACTCTTCTTCAACATTCGCGGTGAAGTTGTAATCTAATATCTCTCCAAAATTTTCAATAAGGAAATCCGTTACCACAGAGCCAATATCGGTAGGAAATAGTTTCGCTTTTTCTGCGCCTGTTATTTCTGTTTTTGTACCTGACTTTATTTCTCCATTTTTCAAGGTAATAACTTTGTATGGTCTTGGTGTACCTTCCTTACTTTCCTTTACCACATAGCCCCTTTTCTGTATCGTAGAGATGGTAGGTGCATACGTAGAAGGCCTGCCAATACCGAGCGCTTCCATCTTCTTCACAAGACTTGCTTCAGTATAACGTGGGGGAGGAAATGGGAACCTTTGCGTAGCATTTGCCTCTATAAAATTCACCTTTTGGTTGACTTGAACAAGCGGAAGATTCTCGGAGTTTTCCTGTTCTTCTGTATCATCATCCGATTCAGAATAAACCCGTAGGAATCCATCAAAGGTGATTACTTCACCCGATGCTATAAAATTATCCTGTGTTTTATTTTGGCCGAGTGTAATAATTGTTTTTTCAATTTCGGCATTTGCCATTTGCGATGCTATGGTACGCTTCCGTATCAAGTCATACAAACGTCTCTCATTATCATTATGTCCTTCTATTTCTTTAGCAGAAAAGTCAGTAGGGCGTATGGCTTCGTGCGCCTCTTGCGCTCCCGAAGACTTGGTTTTATATTGCCTCGTTTGGGCATATTTAGCCCCAAAGGTTTTTTCTATTTCTTCTTTTGCCCCGTTAATAGCCTGTTGCGAAAGATTCACGGAGTCAGTACGCATGTAAGTAATGTCTCCACGCTCATATAAGCCTTGCGCTACCCGCATAGTTTGCAACACAGAAAAACTAAGCTTCCGGCTTGCCTCCTGCTGCAGGGTTGATGTAGTAAAAGGTGCGGACGGAGAGCGCTTTGCAGGTTTCTTTTCAAGGTCTCTTACAAAAAACTCTGCTCCATTTATTTTATTCAGGAAGTCCGATGCCTGTTGTTCGTTCTCGTATCTTTTATCTAACTCAGCATGGAAGTTAGTTTCATTGGCATTAAACAACCCATCCACTTTAAAATACGGAACAGACATAAAGCCATTCACCTCTCTTTCACGCTCCACTATTAAACGAACTGCGACTGATTGAACTCTTCCGGCAGAAAGAGAAGGTTTTACTTTTCTCCATAAAACTGGAGAAAGTTCATACCCCACCAGCCTGTCAAGTACCCGCCTTGCTTGCTGTGCATCAACCAGGGCACGGTCAATACTACGGGGGTTTTGAATGGCTTCCTGTATGGCAGTCTTGGTAATTTCATGATACACTACGCGCCTGGTTTTCTTTTCATCCACGCCTAATTCAGCCAGCAAATGCCATGCAATTGCTTCTCCTTCCCTGTCCTCGTCTGTTGCCAACCAAACTATCTCAGCTTCTTTAGCAAGTTTTTTTAATTCAGCTTACCACCTTCTTTTTATCAGGAGAAACAACATAATCAGGGGCGAAGTCATGTTTAATATCTATCCCTATTCCTTTTTCCGGAAGGTCACGAATATGTCCTATGCTCGACTTGACTATAAAATCCTTCCCAAGGTATTTTTCAATCGTTTTAGCTTTGGCAGGTGATTCTACAATCAGTAAATTTTTAACCATTAATCTTTACGGTATATATGAGGTGGTAGTTCTTAAAAACGGTTCGCAAAGTTGAATATCTATTTCGGAATAACCAAACTTTCTACATAATCATCTTACTATCAGTGTACTTATACGGCATGATTCACTCTCCCAAATACCCCAAGCGGTAATTTGTATCCTGTGGAAGATGCTAAAAACAGTTCCCCGGTTTGGAGGCTTTTATACTTTTTTTTCAAAAGGTTTTCAATAATCAGAGATGAAAATCCGAGGGAATAGGTATTCAGAATCAGGAAATGTTTTTCAGGGTCTAAAATTTGAAGCACACTATTCACCATTTCATTCAGGTTATCTTCTAACTTCCATTGTTCTTTATCCGGTCCGTGACCATAAGCAGGAGGGTCGAGAATAATTCCCTGGTATTTACTGCCGCGTTTTATTTCACGCTTTACATATTTCATGGCATCTTCAATAAGCCACCGGATATTATCTAAGTTCGATAATTCCATATTGTTTTTTGCCCAGCTTACTACCTGCCTCACCGAATCAAGATGCACCACATCTGCACCTGCAGCTTTCGCTGCTAATGATGCTCCTCCGGTATAGGCAAACAGATTTAAAAAGCGGGGGGCTCCTTCACCTTTGAAAGATAAAACTTCTGATAAATATAATCCCAATGAACAGCTTGTTCGGGAAAAATACCCACATGCTTGAAAGATGTTAAAGATAATTTGAATCGTAAAGCAGGACCATTAGGGAGTTGGTAACTGATTTCCCAATTATCGGGCATGGCTTTTAATTTCTCCCAATTACCTGCATAACTGGAATGGGGCATAAAACGTACATGCGCTTTTTTATTCCAGTCTGCGTTGCTAAGTGCTTTATCCCACACAGCCTGTGGTTCGGGACGGATGGTTATGTATTCCCCAAATCGTTCGAGTTTTTCAAAATTGCCGCAATCAATAAGTTCGTAATCGGGAAAGTGGGTAGGGCTGAGAAAATCCATTTTTTAATTTAAGATTTGTGATTTAAAAATTAAGATTTTTGCTAACATGGTGAAATAAAGTCGCATGAATTTTTATAAATCTTAAATCCTATTTCTTAAATCTTAAATTAATTTTATTCAGTATGTTCATTACGTTCAACGTACTCAATAATTTTCCCGGCAATATCATTACCTGTAGCTTTTTCAATGCCTTCCAGCCCGGGAGAGGAATTAATTTCATTCACAATATAGTCCGCTTTTTGACAGCAGCATATCCACACCGGCAATACCCAAGCCAAGATGCTTAACTGATTTTACTGCCAAGTGCTTTTTCTTGTGTGGTTAGTTTCACAACTTCAGCAGTTCCACCTCGGTGCAGGTTGGACCGGAAATCTCCTTCCGCGCCTTTGCGTCTCATAGCCCCCACCACCTGTCCATCTACTACAAAAGCCCTGACATCTGCGCCATCGGCTTCTTTTACAAATTCCTGTACCAATATATTTACCTGCACATCTAAAAAAGCTTCAATAACCGATTTAGCGGAAATGCGGGTCTCTGCTAAAATCACTCCCAATCCTTGTGTGCCTTCCAAAAGCTTAATAATAACAGGTATTCCACCCACCTGGTCAATTACATTATCCACATTTTTAGGTGAATACGCAAATGCCGATTTAGGAATAGGAATCCCAGCTTTTGCCAGTAATTGCAAACAGCGTAGCTTATCTCTTGAACGCACCAACGCTTGGGATTCTACAGCAGAAAATATTTTCATCATCTCAAACTGGCGGCACTACGGCTGCACCATAAAACGTAACCGATGCACCAATACGGGGAATGATGGCATTTACTTCTGTTACCTCGGTACCTTTATAATAAACGTGTGGCTTGCCTTGTTCAATAACCAATACACATTTTAAATGGTCGAGCACCACCATTTCGTGTCCCGCGGGTGGTTCCGGCATCTACAAGTCTCTTCGTAGAGTAAGAGACCGGGCTTCGTGATAATATTGCAATTTTCATAGGCTTATCTGGTTCTATAACCCAACAAACATACGGAAAATTCAATAAACGGAGTTTTAAGAGAATGTTAAGATAAAAGTATATCCCCTAACTTTGCGTCCCTTTTTATAGAGATGAACGATTTTTACGATATGATATATGAGGTAGTCCGCCAAATTCCCAAAGGGCGGGTAACTTCGTATGGTGCTATTGCCAAGTACCTCAGTTCTGCCCAATCGTCGCGAATGGTAGGTTGGGCAATGAATAATTCTCATGCCCAAAAGAAATATGTGCCTGCTCATAGAGTGCTAAACCGTAACGGACAGCTTTCGGGTAAACACCATTTTCCTCCTCCGGGGATGGAAGCCTTACTGAAAAAAGAAGGCATAAAGGTAAAAAAGGATACTATCGTGAATTTCGAGAAACTATTTTGGGACCCGGAAAAAGAATTGAAAGTATAAATGATTGCCACAGATTCACAGATTAAAAGCACAGAATTAAAGAATTTCAATCTGTGAATCTGTGGCAGTTATTACCCCCGAAAAATTAATTATACATAACTTTACCTAAATATTTAAATTATGATAACCGAAGAACAAGTAATAGAAGCGCTTAAAAATGTAATTGACCCCGATTTCGATAAGGATATTGTTACCCTTGGAATGGTTCAAGACTTGAAATAGATGGCAAGAAAGTAAGCTTTACAGTGGTGCTTACTACACCTGCCTGTCCCATGAAAGAGATGATTCATAAAGCATGTGTAAATGCAGTGATATATTATGTAGATAAAGAAGCAGAAGTAAATGTAACCATGAGTTCAAAGGTTACTTCCAAAAGAGCATCTAAAGAAAATGTGCTACCCGGAGTAAGAAATATAATAGCTGTTGCTTCCGGAAAAGGAGGAGTAGGGAAATCTACTGTTGCGGCTAACCTGGCTGTGGCATTGCAAAACAAGGTGCAAAAGTAGGGCTGTTGGATGCGGATATTTATGGCCCTTCAGTCCCGATTATGTTTGATGCTGTACATGAAAAACCTTTACTGGAAGACAGGGATGGCAAAACATGGATGATTCCGTTAGAACATTATGGAGTGAAATTGCTTTCCATTGGTTTCTTTTTGAGCGATACACAAGCGGTGGTTTGGAGAGGACCTATGGCTTCTAAAGCCTTGATGCAATTGATTAACGATGCAAGTTGGGGCGAGCTTGATTACCTGTTTATTGACTTGCCTCCCGGAACAGGGGATATACAAATCTCGTTGGTTACCGGCGCACAAATTACCGGAGCGGTGATAGTTAGCACTCCGCAAAATGTGGCTCTTACCGATGTACGCAAATCTATTGCTATGTTCTAACCAAAAGGGTATTAATGTGCCTATACTGGGCATAGTGGAAAATATGGCATACTTTACTCCGGCTGAATTACCCGAACAATAAATATTTCATCTTTGGGAAAGACGGAGCTAAAAACTTAGCCGAAGAATTGCATGTGCCTTTCCTCGGTGAAGATACCACTGGTGCAAAGTATATGCGAAGCAGGCGATGCCGGAAGACCCGCAGCCTTGCAGGAAGGTACACCCCAAGCATTAGCATTTATGGAACTGGCAGGAAATTTGGTGCAACAGGTTTCAATAATAAACGAGAAAAAGACGGAAAAGCAGGCGGAGTTGGTGTAAGGCTGAATACTAATTTATTGTTTATACCTTTGTATATGAATAAACAATAAAAATCATGAAATGGTTTTTGCAAGGTTTTAAAAAGTATGCTGTATTTAACGGTAGAGCAAGAAGAGAAGAATATTGGATGTTTCATTTGTTTTCTTTTTTATCAGTTGTGGCAGTTCTTTTGATTGATATGTTTATTGGTGCAAGTGGGTATTTATATATATTATATATTTTAGTTTTAATAATTCCTTCGATAGCAGTCGGTGTAAGAAGGCTGCATGATGTAGGTAAAAGTGGGTGGTTCTATCTTATCATCTTTATTCCTTTTATAGGAGCAGTATGGTTATTAGCCCTTTTCATTACTGAGGGAAATGCAGAAACAAATAAGTACGGACCAAATCCTAAACCAAATGAGGATATGGAATATATACAGAGTAGTGAGGAATAATAAAAAGTAAAGGTTTTTTTGAAATGAAATCCTTCTACTATTTTTATTTCATTACTCCACCGCAAACCTAAAACACCTATCCGCAAACCTTATCATATCATTCAGTTCTTCTTCCTTTGCTTGTTTATCTTTTGCAAAATATCCACATCAGCTTTATCTTGTAAACGCCCGGCAATCATTTTTGTTATAATGAGGTGATGATATTGGATAATCGGAATCAATTGGTCTTTCATTGGAAACAATCTTTTTTCTTTATCAGCCTCTTCGTAGGTCAATCCCTGTACTTTAGTTAAGAAATCTATTTGGGAGGGTTTACTTCCAATGGTCAAAACTTTAGCTTTTGTGAAATCCATTTTGCTTACTGCTTTTACAGTTTCATCACTAATTCCATGTTCCATCATAACAGCAATAAATTTATCACGGTTTTCATTTGTTGGCTTTAGCCAAATATCCATATCTGCCGTTCCCCTTTCATAACCATAATAAATAACGGCGTATCCGCCAATTAACATAAATTCCACTTTATGTTTCAGCAGTAGCAGTAATAATCTTTTATGTTCTTCGAGGAGAATATCCATACCTATTTCACCCTTAAATCAGTTCCTATTTTCGGGTGCTTTTTTAATTCTTTTGCATACAGGCGTTTAATCCATGTAACAGCATTCGCTAAATGTTCCTCACCGCTAAGAGACGCAAGGTATTTGTATTCGGCTTCCGCGGCTTCTTCAAAAGAATTGTAAATAGAAAGTTCTTTTCTATCAGCGGTTTGGTAAATGGCAGCAGGTTCTTTAACCTGGCTTTTAGCAGGGGGTTTCTTCATATATTTTTTTCCTGGGGTCATACCCAACAAAGGTAATTAATATTTTACAATGCAGGGAACGGTTTCAAACCCATCCCTCTACTTGATAAATTCACCATTGCTTAGTATCAAGAAATATTCTTTATAAAATAAAAAGTGCCTGTAATTATATGAATTACAGGCACTTTGCAATCATTGTGGTCCCAGAGGGAGTCGAACCCCCAACCTTCTGATCCGTAGCCATATTTTTCAATTACTCGTAATTGCTCATAATTATTCAAATTATTGTAAATGAGTATGTTAGTTAATTTCATGTTAGTAACTTTATTCGATTTTTTACCCTATTTTTTGCAAATGTGTGTACTTTTGTGTGTACTTAAATCACAACAAAAAGCCCTATCAATTCTGAATTTTTATGAAAGTAACAACACAAATAATCCTTGAAAACCGTAAACCAAGGTCTGACGGGAAATTTCCGATTAAATTAAGAATAACATTTAAGCGTGAGAGGCACTACTATACATTGCGAAACCCTAAGAATGAAAGTATCTACATGGATGAATCAGAGTTTAGTAGTGTTATGTGTGAGCGCCCTAAAGAAAAGTATAAAGACTTAAAAACATACCTTAATACAAAAGAATCAGATGCCCGGAATTTAGCTCAATCTTTGCCAGTATTTTCATTTGAAGTTTTTGAGAGAAAATATCTCGGTGCCGGAATGGATGAACAAGATTTATTTTCGTCTCTTTTTCATAAGGCAACTGTATTAAGAAATGAAGGTAGAATATCAACAGCTGTATCGTATGAATGCGCCCTTAATTCTCTTAAAAAGTTTACTGGTAAAGGTGCCTTTACTTTTGACAGGCTCGATGTCAATTTTTTTAATTCTTATGAAAAGTGGATGTATGAAGAAACAGGCGATAAGAAACCAGCAAGTCCCACTACAGTAGGTATTTATTTACGTAATGTCAGAGCAATATACTTAGAAGCTGAAAGGAGCGGAATAATTAAACAAGGGCTGTATCCATTCGGGAGAGATAAATTTGTAATTCCTTCGGGAAGGAATATAAAGAAGGCACTTTTACATAGTGAGGTCGGAAAAATTGCAAATCATCCCGTAATTGAATGTTCAAATGAACATAGATACCGAGACTACTGGCTTTTCAGTTACCTCTGTAACGGTATTAATGTAAAAGATATAGCACTTCTGAAATACGATAATATTGAAGATGATGTGATTTCCATAATCAGAGCTAAAACTCTAAGAGAAAAAAAGGATAGTCAAAAGCCAATTACGATCGTCATTTCCCAAATAATTGGAAGAATAATTGACAAGTGGGGCAATGTTCCTAAGGTTAAGGATAATTATATTTTCCCTATTCTTGAAAAAGGTTTGACGCCTCAAGAAGAATATGCCAGGGTGCAGCAAGCAACCAAAATGATAAATAAATATGTAGGTAAGATTGCAGAAACTATTGGTATTTCAAAAAAGGTAACAAGTTATACTGCTCGGCATAGCTTCGCTACAGTTTTAAAACGGTCCGGGGCTTCTATGGAGTTCATCAGTGAGAGCTTGGGTCATCATAATTTGCAGACTACTGAAAACTACCTTGCGGATTTTGAAATTGAAGAAAAACGCAAATGGGCTGAAAAGCTTGCAGATTTTTGATAGGTGCTCATGGAAATAACTGATAAAAATAAAATAGAAAATAAGTTCAAACAACTTCAAGCAACAGAAGATTTAGTTTTTGATTTTGGTAAGCTCAAGGGAAAGGGATATGCGAAGGAAAGTATTTTCTTATTCGGTTTCAACCCTTTCATTAATAGCTTGGAAAATGAATTAATGAGCCTACCAAAAAATAATGAAATAATTGTCAAAATTGATGTTTGGATTGACATTAATAATTTCCGAATAGAGAAATTAAATCATAAAATAAAAACAATTGCTTCAAGGAGTAGATTTGAGGGCATATCTTCAATACATTTACGTTACCGGAAAAAATTAAAGGTGGAGCTTTATCGTATCAAAGAAAAAATAATTAATGAGGACACCGGTAAAATTGTAAAGGCAAATGTTGAATCCGATAGTTTACCTGCGCAGACAAAAACGGAACAAATTAAAGAGGCAGATAAAGCATTATCTCAACCCTTGCCTGATTCATCAAAACTTTTGGATTTCTTTAATAGCAAAGCAAACTACGACTACATAATGAATCTTCTTGTTGAGGGGAGATATTGCCAGGAAGGTACCTTTATATGGAAGGATGAAGGTGGAGGGAATAAAAGTCTCTTAGCAGCCATGCTTAAATATTTTCATAAACAGGGATATTATAAGAATAATAAACAGTTAACCAGTGAGCAAATTAAAGAAGTAGCTCAAAATACATTTGGCTGGGAATTAAGTATAGACACCATTAAAAGAGCAAAAGTCGATAATCCTTCTTTAACTTTTATACCCATTGCTTCTACTATAAGCTGATTACACCAATTACACAGTTTGCACCAAGTGTATTTTGTGTAGGGCTTATTTTGATTTCCAGGAATTTTTGATTATATGTTTGTAGCTGAATTTTAAAACATTCAGCTATGATAATATTGCAAATTGAAGGCGACCAACTTTCAGAACTCATTCAGAATGCTGTTCGTAAAGTAATAGGGGAATCTAACTCAAGGGATCCGGTAGATTACGACAAACCATTAAGTATTAAGCAGGCGGCAGAGTTCCTGAACCTTTCCGTTCCCTGCATATATGCCCTTGTACATAGAAAAGCAATTCCGGTAAGTAAAAGAGGTCGGCGCCTCTTTTTCAAGCGTGAGGAACTATTATCCTGGTTAGACGGTGGGCGTAAGCTTACGGTCAACGAAATATCTCTTGCCGCAAAAAATAAGATAAAAGAAATAGGAGCGGAAAATGAGGAATAGAATAATTCAAAGTTTGAGAAGAACACGTGCCTGTATGTGCTGGTTATTAACAAGCACACACGTGTTCCATGTTGGAACAGTACAAATGCACTAAAAACATTTACAATCAGTGATTTAAGATTTTTTAAGCCAAATTCTACTATTTATGATAGATTCTATACATTTAAGGGTGCACAATTTGAGCAGATATAAAGCCTTTTTAAATTACCTATTAGCTAATTCAAAACAAGACATGAGCCAGTCGAGTATCACTCTGCCAGAAAACAAAAACGCACGAACTATTTGGGTCGGTATGGCTGAATACCACCACCGGGGAAAAAGTTTGATCTTTACGAAAGGGGGAAAGTTGACTTCTTCCCATTATTCCTTAGCTTGGAATTTACCTTTAGGGGGTGATCTTGGTTACGTAGATTTTAATTTTTCAATTCCAAAGTTATTGTATGGCACAAATGTCATTCAGTTCGTACAACATAAGAACGAATGTAAAAAGGGTTTAATGAATTACACTTATGACAATTATCTCGCAAATGAAGAGAGAACGTACAAAAGATTACGCCATTTTATTAAAGTGTTTTTTGACAAATATTTTTGGAATGGGTCCCAAACTATATCGCCTTATGATATTGAGATAAGGCGATTTGATATTTCCTGGAATCAAATCTTTAATTCAAAGAAAGATGCTCTTGATTATTTGAACTATCAAAAAAATATCAAGAAAAAGCACTTGAGATATACCTCCAAAAACAGGCAAACATATACGAGCTCTATCTTCTATCACACGAGAGATTATGGTTGCAAAATTTACCACAAAGGTTCAGAATATGAATCTTCTGATGGAGAGAAAAAAAAGCACATAAAAGCAAATGAAAGAATAAAAAATCCAGACTACAAGGGTCGTAAAGTATTATTCAATGTTCAGCAAATCCAGAACTTTGCTGACAGGATTTTACGATATGAAATTACCTTTAGAAATGCCTACATGTCAAAGATATTCTGGAATTCTGTTTTCAGAAGAAACAATGAAGCTTGGAAAGCAAGGATGAGAAAATTCAAAGAATTTCGAAAAATTTCTGATGCCGCTTTTGGTCTTACTTCATCCGGCAAGAAGTCCCCATTTATGTATAAAGTATATATGGGTAATGTTTTTAAGACAAATCTCGAGGACAAGAAAAACATCGAAAGATATCAGTATAGGTTCAAATGTGTAGATTTAAGTGTTGGGTTATCCAAACGGGATAGGAACTTTTTTATATGGTGGAATAAACAAAAACAAAAGCGTGTCGGATTCTTTATCAAAGTAGACGAAGAAACAACCCGAAAAGTTGTCGGTGAAGCTAAGTTGGTTGATTTAGGGGATGGAATTGAGCGTGATTTGCCTCGTGAAGTGAGATTTTCTCCCTATTTATTAAAAAGGTGTTTCAAAATCTTTGATGATTTCAGGGACCACTTTGAAGTGAAGCAACGAACTTATTTAACCAACTCGGCTCAACGCATCGAGGAATATAATGAAAGTGTTAAGAATTTCAATGAGTCTCTTGGGTCATCAATTCAGGAACCCAAAAAACAGACAATACGGGTTGGTAATATAAAACCCATTCTTGCATTATTGCAGCAATATTCTTTAGAAGATTTGGTTGAAAATAAAATGATAGCGCGAAATACGGCTTGGCGGTATAGAAAGAAATTTAAACAATTAGAAATAAATTATCGTCCGGGATCAGTTTTTAATATTGCAAGTTGTAAAGGATTTGCAGTATACCATAGTACCATAGCCCTCGGTGGCTTTTATAAGTATTTAATTAATGATGTGTTTTGGTGATATCCCTTAAAAGCTATAAACTTCATGGGCTTTACTCAAGTTCTTATTTAGAATAGGTTTACTCATACATGTCTCGCCGTTGGATATTTCCCCTGTAAAATGGCAAAAATTTTCAGGGTATTCTCTGTTCCTGTATTTTTCCCATGCTTTAAATGCCTCATAACACATTGGTTTTTCTTTATTAAATGGAATTACTACTCCTGTTCTTATACAGTAACCGGAATTAATTAAAATGTTCGGGGTTTTACGAGGCTCCTCTGTTGCCCATTTGTAAATATCATTACAATGCTGTAACGCATCTTTAAAAGCATCCGTATCATCTTTTGCTGTAATTAAACATCCTAATTCAGTATTATGCTGTTCAGAATAATCGTAAAAGTTCATTGAGCCAATTATACACTGATATTCATTGGCAAATATTTTCGCATGTAATCCTGCATACTTTAAAACCTGAATATTTGCAATATTATTCAGGTCTTTTAAATTCTCCGCATTTACTTTTTCACCAAAAATAAGCCTGATTTTCACATTGCTATCACTGGCTTGTTTAATACGATTTATATAGGTTTCATCCATTTTAAAGGAATAGCTAATTAGAAATATTTCAGTTTTCGCATTGCGAATAGTATTTTCCAGTTCTGCTGCTAATCCTTTTGTAGTTAATATTTTTGCCATAATGGTTTTGGAGCTTTATATAAAAAATCAGCGTGGGTTAATGACATCTCTGAACTGAGGTACCGCTAAGCACCCACTGAACAAATAAGCCACACCCACGCTTTACGTGAGCGTTGTACTTATTCCTGTTCAGTTGAAGAAAATTAGCGGTTTTCAGTTCAAGAATTTGCAACGCAAATATTTATATGTCTTGGTTAATTATTCGATAGTTGTTGAATTATAAGGCAAATGTAGAGAAAAAGCCCCGTATTACTACGGGGCTTATCTATTCAGGATTTAATGAATTTCAAAGCCGCTGCCCTCTTTGCCTCAGTTGTAATCTCGATAAGTCGTTGATATTTGAAATCAAGCTGGTTAAGTGTATGGAAGGTTTTAAGCAAGTTACTTACCCTATCAGGATTAACAATACATCTTTTACTTGTTTCGTTAATCACCTGCCCTAAATCTATAATTGTGATAAAGGGAATTACAGAACCTTTGAGGTAAGGATGGAATATTTTTGCTTGCCAGGCTGCAAAGGTTATCCAGTAGAACATCTCCATTTCTTCCGGACTATCGGCAATGAATGTAAAACAGTTTACGAATGGTTTGGGATGTGGTCGCCCACTGTTCATTCCTTTGTTGAGGATGTAAAAGCTGTTCATTCCTACCGCTGCTGTTTGTCGGTAGGTTTTTAATGTGAATTGTTTCATGTTTTTTGGTTTATGCAATCTGCGTGTATTGCAGTACTGCGGTTATCCGCAAAGCATAAAGGCAGGGCGGTTCTGTCACCGGATTTCATGGCTGTTATCCGGGGAACCCGGATTGTGGAATAAATTTATGCCGAGAAAATCCATTGTTACCCTCTGTATTTGGGCGGATTTAAATATTCTGTGAAGTGAAGAGGTTAATGGCAGTGGAGCATCCATTAGCGAGATGAATGAACAGTATATTTTAAATCCGTTCCGGCGCTGAAGTATTTCCGGCTCAGTCAGAGAATGACTATTGAGAAGCAGGCAATCTCTGACCTGTGCCGGTTCAGCAAAGGAATAACAAGGGAGGAATTGGAATAAATTTATGCCGCAAAAGCCGGTTGACAGGTTCGGCTGTTTGCCCTGCCTTTAACTTTGTGGAGAAACGGAGTAGTAATTAGATGCGGGAATAAAAATCTACTCATATATTTTCTTTTAGCTTACAAGCCTTTAAAAACTCCTTCCCAATTTGGCTGGTGTAATATTCGGGGTTTCTATCATCCACATAAATATCAATGTCCGTTTGGTCTAGATACCCCATCTTAGTATCCGACTTGATTTTGAGGTTCTCTTTTATTAACCCCAATCTATCAAGATTGGAAAGTTCTGAGTCTGAAAGGTTAAACTTCTCAAAAATCGAACTACTTTTAACTACCTTATTATCTTCTATATATTCAAGTGCTTTTGCTTCATCAGTCGAAATTTGAGTCAATATGTAAGGGAAAACAGTTGATCGAAAACTTTTACTCGAATCAATATAGTTTACAAATAAAGCAACCCATTTATCCTGTAGGGTTTCCTCCTCCTCCATTGCAGCTCCATTAAGTAGAGGAGCTAATATCTTCAATGGTATTTTTTTTATAATAATATTGTTTCTTTTAATATAGTTTTCAGTATTTTGAATAAGTCTTAGTTCATTTTTAATTCTAAGTGCTCTCCAGTTATCACCAAACAATCCGCCAACTTCTTCTATAGAAGGGCCGATAATTGTTTTTATAAAATCAGCTGCTAAGCCTAATGCTTTCTCTATAGTCTTGGATTCAATTTCAATTTTTGCCATAATTAATTATTAGTCTATTATAAATGAACAATCTGTTTTGATGTTTTGCAGGTTTTCAAAATAATCAGTTGTAATTTCATTTTGCAATCCCAATTTAAAGGTACTATATTGAGAATAATTAATATCGAGGTGATTAATAGGATGAAGTTTCCCATTTTCTTTTTCAGGGTCGTTGTCATATCTTATATATGATGGCTCAAACTGATATATTTCTTCAAGCAATTGTAGACCCAAATATTCAATTCCCTCTGGTTCATTAAAAAAATCTATTAAAGATGGATTCCTTTTAAAGTGCTCACTCTCTATAATTGAAAGAACTGCAGAAATAATTTGATAATCAATTTGGGTACCCGAATAAGTTGCCAAGTTAATGACTTCAAAATCTTCAACTTCTACAACAAATGGAAAAGAAACGCTGAAATATTTTTTATCTTTATATAAAAAGAGCCTACTCATTTTATCAATTATGAGTTTCATTTTTGCTCCAACTTTCGTTCCACTGGTATCTGAATTTAAAAGCAACTGCCTTGTAGCATAAACCAAAATTCGGATATAGTCAATCTTATCTCTTACTGGAGCGAAAAAAAATTGCTCTTGAAATGGTAAAATATTCCTTTCAACAATTTTCACATTTAATACTTTAGGTATTTTAAGTTGGTTTTTACAAATTCTGTCAATGTTTCTTCATCGCTTTCAACCATCTCAAATTGTTGAGTGGCTTGGAACAATTTAGCATGATATTTTTTTTCAATTTTTAACTTCCTGAAAACATCCATCATTAGTTCAAAGTGAGATTTTGTTAATAAACCGTGTTCAAAACTTGTTCTAATTTTCTGCTTCTCTTTCTCGCTTGGTTCTTGAATTATCATTTGATTATTTTTCATTATTATATTCAAACCTTTTTTCATACCGTCAGTAAGTCCAGAATGATTGTTATTGGGAATAAGCAGAAATGATTTAATAAATGAGCGAGTTAACATCGTGTAGAGAGAGTTTCTATAACTATAACTATCACTAATTGCCTTGGTTAAACAAATCACGAAAGGGAATTCTAACCCTTTCACATTGTTTCTATTGCTAACTAATATAGTATCAGGTTGTTTCTCTTTTGATTCATATGCTTTATTAACTGCCCAATCGAATTTTTGTTGGATTTTAACTTCAAGAACATCAGCTAATTTGTAAATAGATTTCTCTTGGTCAAGAAGAATGATTCCAATGTCATCAGGTAGTACTGTCACGTTTTCCTTCCTGATTTGTTCTATTAACTGGGTAATAGTGTCTGAATAATTTTCAGTTATATCAACTATTTCAATACTCTCATAGTCTTCTTTTAAATCTTCAAAACGTCTAAGTGGTTCTCTGCTTAAAATATATTTGCCTTCCTGAATAACTACATTATACCCACAGTCCTCCCATTCTTTTTTTTCAAGCCAACGAAGTTTGGTTTTTTCAAATAATCCCATACCTAAGCCGTGTGCAAACATTAAAGTCTTTGGGTCAGTTCTATAGCACTTACCAAGTAAAAAATCAGGTTCTATTGAGCTAGAAATAGTTTCATCAAAAATGCCTTGAAATATATCACCTGCGATATATACATTCTTTTCGGTCACTAATTCACATAACTCAAAGAAATTTTCATCGAAGTCTTGACTCTCATCGATAAACATATATTTAAATGCATGCTTCATTTCTGCATCTGTGTACTTTGCTTTAATGTCATCGCTTGCGAGTTTGCAAGCTCTGCTAAATTTCATCTGGAAAGCGAATGTATAGAAAGGTATAGAATAGAAATCACATATGTATCTATATGCCCCCGAATTTGGCGATGAACCTGAGCCCCAAGCATTAATACACCAAAGTCTCTTTTCCCATTCAATCTGTTGTTCCACTTTCATAAAATTAAAGAATGAAGGAATTCGTTTCTTTAAACTGTCCGCCAATATCTTAGTGTGACATGTGAAGCATATAGTGGATGAATTGTCGCTCGTGTAAATATCTTTTAATTTATGAAGTAGCAATTCTGTTTTCCCAGTTCCAGATAACCCCTGAATTGTTATTTTTTTCTTATGGGGGGGTTCATAAATGAACCTTGTTTGGTCTCCATCGAACAGCTGGATCTTTTGCTTAACCTTATCTAAAGTGGTGACAGGAACTTCTTCTTTTACCCTATAAATGTCATTGATACTACCAATGAAAAGTGAAATTAAAAGGTCAATTTTCTTTTTTTCTATTTCATCATTTAGAGCTAGTCCGGCGAATAAGTCATCTATGCTTGTTACATCAGGAATCTTAATTTGAGATTCTATCAAAGATTTTTTCCATTGCCTTGGTCTCCCAATTACCTCTTTATAAAGATATTTGTCAGATATTGAGCCGATATCTTCAAGAACATCTTCAATAAAGTCCATAAATGCTTCGGTTTTATGTCCGTAATCGAGTATAGCAATTTTATTTTTAGGCGATAATACAATTAGAGAATTAGAATAATTGTAGGTGTATTTTTGGTCAGTTAAAGGTCGATTTAGAACATAAATTAAAGTCTTCTTATTGTCAGCATACTCTTGTAGCTGTTCAATAAAATTCGCATTTGAAGGATTTTTTTCTGCTTGTAGATAAAAATAGCTGCTCATATATTTGTTTACTTTCCATTGTCAAAGATATAATTTCCGGGTTTTCCGTATCATTCGATAACATTACCTGTAAATACAAAAATATGAGTTTATATTATTCAAAAATAAACGGGTTGGTTTTATACCGAAAATCTTAAGGTGGAAAAATTGATTAAATGTGTGTACCATAAAGGGAAAGGCTTTCAAAAAGTTTTCTGAAAGCCTTGTCTTTAAAAAGTGGTCCCGGAGGGATTCGAACCCCCAACCTTCTGATCCGTAGTCAGATGCTCTATCCAGTTAAGCTATGGAACCTTATATCTAATTTATACCGTTTTAATTGTCCTGCAAAATTAGTATTAATACTCCTCGGGCAAGGGGAAAATAATTTTAAAATAGGGTGCATTGTATTATTTTTCTATCCGGGCGGTCAACTCCATTTTGCATAAAGCCGTAAGTACGCCGCTCAGTTCTTTCAGGCTCCCTCGTTTCACATCGCATTGCCCTTTCAAATGCACCAGGTAGGCGCATTGTTCAGCCTGTTCACGGCTATGCCCGCACACTTTCACCAGCGATTCAATAACATACTCAAACGTATGAATGTCATCGTTGGAAAGCATCAACTTGTAAACTCTCTTTTTAGTTTCGGCGCCTTTCATGAATACTAAATTGAGGCAAATATATTCACAATATTTAATATCCCCTAATTATTTATTCGTCACTGTTCGGGCAACATCCAATGAAATTTTCTTTCCGTTGAAGTAAGCCACAATAAATGCCTTGCGGAAGCCATCATCCATAAGCTTTTGTTGAAGTTCACCTGCAGAATTATAATCGGAGAACTTGCCCGCATAATATGCAGTCAAGCCATTCTTTTCCTTGTGTGGTTCAATTCCTACAGAAGAATATTTCAACATTTTGTTGGCATCTTCAAGCGGCATTTGCCCTGAAAAAGCTGCCACTCTGATGCTATAGATGACACCCGTTTTTCCGGAAAATTCAACTAATGAATCACAGGCTTGCTCATATTCTTTATTTTCCTTTTTTACCGGTACAGGTGACACCGTATCCCGTTTATTTATAGGTTCTCCAATTGCAGATACAGAACTTCTATTTGTATCTTTTACAACTATCTTACTTTTTACTGCAACCGGTTGTTGATTGGTAGGGGGGGGACCTCCATTTAGTAATTGGTTCGCATCGGCGATACTTATTCGCCTGCCATTAAAATAAGCGGAGATAAAGGCATCTTTCACGGTTGTATTGGCAATAATAATATTTTTAGCTGCCTTAGCATCAGCAATACTCTTGTATGCTCCGCTATTGTATTTTATACTTCCATCAGCATCCGTCCATGTATAAAGATGTTTTATTTTCCTCAACCTGATAAACCCTTTATGTTTCGAAAACGCACCTACCTGTACAGTAAATACAAGTCCTTTGATAGTGTTGAACGATTCGGCAGCGGGAGGTATGGTATCCTTGATGGATAGAATGGCGTCGCTTCCACTATCAATTAAGGCTTTATAAGCCCAAAGCCCCTCAGGCCACACCCTGTCAAAGGCCTTAGTGAAGTCTATGAAATTGTGATGCAATTCTCTGTTGTGCGCAATGTATTTCTCATTGAGGATTCGTAGATTGAGGATTTGTTCAGTGGTGCTTCTCCCTGCCCTGAAACCAGCTTATTCTTCTGCCTTTAAGTTCTCTGTCGTAGAAATTCAACAATTAGTT